>JAHJUE010000033.1 GCA_018829205.1 Bacteroidota bacterium | reverse complement strand
GATCGGCGGCTACAAGTGCGCTCTTGCGGTCGTAGAGCTTAACATGAGACACTCTTGAAAAAGTATCAATAAAGGTTTGCTGGTAGATTCTGCCAACTCCTTTTAGATTCCCAACATAATAGGTGTCTTGCGCACCTAAATTGTAGTAGTCATTATTTAATCTGACGACCCCTGTTGTTAGTTAGCTCTTATCTTAAAATCAATCTGAACAATCTTTCTTAGAATTAAATTCAAATCAAAAACGGTTAATAAAATTCTGTTTATAAATATTATTTATAATATGTTTTGCAATTCTAAATTAGTATTTATTCAAAAATTCGATAAAATAATGCAGCCCAAAAAACCGCTTCTGAATTCTAGCTTCTATATTCTGAATTCTGACTCCTAAATTCTGGCTCCTGAATTCCTGCTCAAAAAAAAAGCGGCCCCTAAAGACCGCTTCTGTATTCTGACTTCTGTATTCTGACTTCTGTATTCTGACTTCTGTATTCTGAATTCTGAATTCTAATTAATACATTCCGCCCATTCCGCCCATGCCTTCCATTCCGCCCGGCATAGCTGGAGCTTTTTCATCTTCTTTCTTTTCATAAACAACCGCTTCGGTTGTAATCAATAATGATGATACGGAAGCTGCGTTTTCGAGTGCTGTTCTTGTTACCTTTGTAGGATCGATAACGCCGGCTTTGATTAAGTTTTCATATACTTCAGTTGCCGCGTTAAAGCCGTAATCAGCTTTTCCTTCTTTAACCTTGTTTAATACAACCGCGCCTTCTAATCCGGCGTTGCTTACAATTTGTTTTAAAGGATCGCATAACGCTTTCTGAATTATTTTTATTCCTGTTGTCTGATCGGGATTTTCGCCCTCAAGATTCTCAAGAACTTCGCTTGCTCTTACTAATGCAACTCCGCCGCCTGCTACAATACCTTCTTCAACTGCCGCGCGTGTCGCGTGAAGCGCGTCTTCGACTCTTGCTTTCTTTTCTTTCATTTCAATTTCAGTCGATGCGCCGATTTTTAATACCGCCACTCCGCCTGATAATTTAGCGAGTCTTTCCTGTAATTTTTCTTTATCATAATCGGATGTTGTTTTTTCAATCTGGGCTTTAATTTCATTTATTCTTTTCTTGATATCGTCAGATGCGCCCGCGCCTTCGACTAATGTAGTATTATCTTTATCGATAACAACTTTTTTAGCCGTTCCTAAATAACTTACTGTCGCGTTCTCTAATTTAAATCCTCTTTCTTCTGATATAACCGTTCCGCCTGTAAGTACCGCTATATCTTCAAGCATCGCTTTTCTTCTGTCGCCGAATCCGGGAGCTTTAACTGCCGCGATTCTTAATGTACCTCTTAATTTGTTAACCACCAATGTAGCTAATGCTTCGCCTTCAAGGTCTTCAGCTATAATTAAAAGCGCTTTTCCGGCTTGCGCTACTTTCTCAAGAACGGGGAGTAAGTCCTTCATTGCCGAGATTTTTTTGTCGTGAATCAATATATACGGATCTTCTAATACGGCTTCCATTGATTCGGAGTTAGTTACAAAATAAGGGGATAAATAACCTCTGTCGAACTGCATACCTTCAACTATATCCAATCCGGTTTCGGTTCCTTTAGCTTCTTCTACTGTAATTACGCCGTCTTTACCGACTTTCTCCATCGCGTCCGCGATTAAATTGCCGATTGTTTTATCGTTGTTTGCCGAGATTGATCCGACTTGCGCGATTTCTTCTCTGCCTTCAACTTCTTTTGAAACCGAACGTAAATATTCAACTACTTTTGATACCGCGAAATCAATTCCTCTTTTTAAGTCCATTGGATTCGCGCCTGCGGTAACGTTTTTTAATCCTTCGCGGAAAATTGACTGCGCTAATACGGTTGCCGTTGTTGTTCCGTCGCCGGCAACGTCGCTTGTTTTTGACGCTACTTCACGTACCATCTGCGCGCCCATATTTTCTACAGCGTCTTCTAATTCAATTTCTTTAGCTACCGAAACGCCGTCCTTTGTAACGGTAGGTGAGCCGAATTTCTTATCTAAAATTACGTTTCTTCCTTTTGGTCCTAATGTAACTTTAACGGCGTTGGCTAATTTATCAACACCGATTTTTAATCCGTTTCTGGCTTCAACGCCAAATTCTACAATCTTTGCTGCCATTTTTTATTCTCCTTTTTCCTATTTCACAAAATTATTTTACAATTCCAAAAATGTCGCTTTCACGCATAATCAAATATTCATTCCCTTCAATTGTAATTTCAGTACCTGAATATTTTCCGTAAAGTACCTTATCGCCGACTTTAACAGTTAATTCTACTTTTTTACCTTCTTCGGTAACTTTTCCGTCGCCTACGGCAACAATATCACCCTGCATAGGTTTTTCTTTTGCAGTATCCGGTAAAATAATACCGCCTTTTGTTGTTTCTTCCGCTTCCTGCGGTTTTACTATTACTCTGTCAGCCAAGGGCTGAATACTGAATTTCGCCATTTTATCCTCCGTTATTAGATTTTTGATTTTGTGTAAAATTGAAAGCGCTTTTATAACTAGCACTCTAAAACATTGAGTGCTAATATATATTAAAGGGGACTGTTTGTCAAGTGATAAATGAGAAAAAAGTGCAAAATATTTCCAAAATAAAGGTAATTATAAGTATCTGCAGCTTATTTGAAGAAGGTTATAATTTATCTAAAATTAAACACCATTCGAAAAAACCTGTAACCTGCAACCTGAAACCTGCAACTAAAAAAAATCAAGGACTTTGCGTCCTTTGCGTAATTCTCTGCGTCCTTTGCGTGAAATGTTTCTCGCAAAGACCGCAAAGATATTGAATCAACTTAAACTTATATGTTTACGAATTGGTTATTTAATTAATTTTAATAACTCTTTAATAAAAGCAGGGAATTCGTAAATTCATTTTTTAAACCCTTAGTGCTGCTTAGAGCCTTTGTGCCTTCGTGGCAAAGTTTTTTACACCGCTAAGAACACAAAGAACACTAAGAAAAAAAAATTAATCTTTTTCTACCGACCTCGCAAATATATAATCCACATTCTTCAGCATCTTTTTCGGATCAAATATTTCTTCAATCTCTTCCTTACTTAATAACTTTTTTACTTCTTCGGATTTATGCAGTTCGTCTTTTAGATTCTTATTTTCATCCGCCCATACATCCATTGCCGGCGTCTGAACCATCCTATACGCGTCCTCCCTCGATGCGCCTTTGTTTACAAGCATCAGAAGAACTGTCTGCGAGAATATTAATCCCCGGGTTAAATTCAAATTCTTCAGCGAATTTTCCGGATATATAAGAAGATTATCCACAAGTTTTGTCATTAAGCTTAACATATAATCCATTATAATACAGCTGTCGGGGACAATTATTCTTTCCACCGACGAATGGGAAATATCCCTTTCATGCCACAGCGCCACATTTTCAAGCGCCGCGGTGGCGTTGCCCCTAAGCAGTCTTGCTAATCCCGTTACTCTTTCGCTTACAATCGGATTCCTTTTATGCGGCATTGCAGATGATCCTTTTTGTCCCTTGGAAAAATATTCCTCGGCTTCAAGTACCTCGGTTCTCTGCAGGTGCCTTATTTCAACGGCTATTTTTTCGAGCGAAGCGCCTAAAATTGCAAGCGTATTTATAAACTCCGCGTGCCTGTCCCTTTGAATTACCTGCGTCGATACCGGCGCTGGTTTTAATCCCATTTTAGCGCAAACGTATTCTTCAACCTTGGGGGAGAGATGTTCGAATGTTCCTACCGCCCCCGATATCTGCCCGACGGCAATTACATCAATCGCCGCTTCAAGCCTTTTTATATTTCTTTTGGCTTCTTCAAACCATAAAGCGAATTTTAATCCTATCGACGTCGGCTCGGCGTGTATGCCGTGACTCCTGCCGACGCATACTGTATTTTTATGCTCAACAGCTCTGCGTTTTAATGCATCCTTAAACACGATTAAATCCTTTAATAACATTTCACCCGCGGTTTTCATCTGGTAGGCGAGAGTGGTGTCCAATATATCCGAAGACGTCATTCCGTAATGTATATGCCGCGATTCTGGACCAACATATTCGGCCACGTTCGTTAAAAATGCTATTACGTCGTGTTTGGTTGTTTCTTCAATTTCTAAAACTTTTTTAACGTCAAAGTCCGCTTTCTTTTTAATTATCTCTACGTCTTCTTTAGGAATATCTCTCATTTCCGCTCTGGCTTCGCAGGCCAGAATTTCAATCTTAAGCCATGTGGAAAACTTAAATTGATCCTCGAATATTTTTCCCATCGCTGGGCGTGTATATCTTTCAATCATTTCGTCTCTCTAATTTCATTTTTAAATTTAGTTCTTTATTGTTCCTTATTATTTTCATATTTAATACGTCGTTGGTCATAAATTCCTGAAGTATATTCGCCATTGAATTATAATCGCTTACGTTAAAATCATTTACCTTTTTTATAACGTCCGTTGTTTCAAGTCCCGCTTTGTCTGCCGGCGAACCCGCTTCCACGTTGGTTATAATTACCCCGCGTGTATTTTTAAGATTGTAATATTTCGCTATGCCGTCGTCAATTGTCTGCACTCTTAACCCTGTCCAGAAATCCCTGTCGACCTTGCCTTTTCTTTTTAATTCATTAATAATTCTTTTTATTTTATTGACGGGAATAGCGAATCCAACCCCCACGTTTCCGCTTGAACCTTGAGCCGTATAAATTAATGTGTTCATGCCAATCAATTGTCCCACGCTGTTAACAAGCGCCCCGCCGCTGTTGCCGCTATTAATCGCCGCGTCGGTCTGCAGCATGCTTAAATAATACCTGTTTTCCTTGGCGCCCAGATTCATACCCGTCGCGCTTATTACTCCCACCGTAACTGTAGGTTTATCGTTTACCGCGAACAAACCGAAAGGATTGCCTAATGCTATAACCCATTCGCCGATCATTATATCATCCGAATCGCCTAGTTCCACAAAGGGGAGATTGTCAACGTCGATTTTTAATAATGTAATATCCGATGTCTGATCCGTGCCTATTATTTTCGCTTCATGCTGCGTGCCGTCTGTCATTGTTATAATAATTTTTACCCCGTTGCCTGCAACGTGATCGTTAGTTAATATATACCCGTCCTTGGATATTATTGTACCCGATCCTAATCCCTGAATTTCCCTGTTGTATACCTGGTCGCCGAAAAACTGGCGCCAGAATGGGTCCATACTCCATGGATTCCTGTATTGCCTTATTTCGGTTACATTAATTCCTACTATCGCGGGACTGATTCTTTTAACTGTCTTCGTTATAATATTATGTCTTGAATTGCTTATCTCGTCGTTGGCTTCCTGATTTTCCTGGAATAAATCCCTGCTTTGAATAACTGAAAAATCACTTTGTCCTTCTAGTACGGGTTCAATATGCGGGACAGCTTTATTGGTATTAAAATAAATATATGAAAAAGTAGCAGCCGCGATTATTAATGTAGTGAATGATGATAATATAACAGCCTTTGATTTATTCATTATTAATATCCCTTTTTTTTACCTTGTGTTTACCAATCCATTCCATTAAAGGTTTCCGGTGTTTAATAAATATTATAAAGAGCATAAGGGCTACAGGTATTATAAACTCAATTTCATTTTCAGCGGGTGGAAACGAGTATTTTAATAATATATCTCCCGATGAAATTACTAACGCTATCAATAAAACCGTCGCCATTATATTGCCGATATGTATATCTCTCCTGAATATATAAGCGATCACCCATAATATACACCATAACAATAATATAACCGGAGCTAAATATGCCGCGCCGCCGGCCGCGGTTGCTAATCCTCTTCCGCCTTTAAATTTTATCCATGGCGAATAACAATGCGCGAATACAGCCGCGGTTAATCCCATCGCGGGATATATAAATTCATCCGGGAATAAAAGTTTTAATATAAGTACCGTCAAAAATCCTTTTAAAGCGTCGATTAATAATACGCTTAAACCTATTAATTTTGATTCCGATACTTCATAAGAATTTAACGCCCCGACATTCTGCGAGCCGGATTGCCTGATATCGATTTGTTTATACTTTTTTAATAATACATAGGCGGTCGGGAATGAGCCTAGTAAATATCCCGTCAAAATTGCGATTAAATAATTCATGATCTTTCTATATTAATTAGAAATTATTGGATGGTAAAATATGATTTTTTCCTGTCAAAGAGAAGAAGTTAGTATTAAGTAGGCAGTAGACAGTAGGCAGTAGTCAGTAGGCAGTAGTAAGTAGGCAGTAGTAAGTAGTCAGTCCGCCTCTGCGGATCAGAAGTCAGAAGTCAGAATCCAGAAGTCAGAATTTAGAAGTCAGAATCCAGAATCCAGAATCCAGAAGTCAGAATCCAGAAGTCAGAATCCAGTCCGCCGCGGTGGATCAGAAAATGGAATTTATCAATATGTAACCTGCAACCTGAAACTTGCAACCTAAAAACCCGCAACATCCAACCTTGACCTAATATATTTCGAAATTAATTCTCTGCGTACTTTGCGAAATCCTTTGCGGCCTTTGCGAGAAAATTTCACGCAGAGATCGCAAAGCTGAAACTACGCAAAGATCGCAAAGCTTTATTAATATCACCCAATCACCCAATCATTCAATCTGCAATTTTGCAATCTTGCAATTATATAATACCCCAACCCAAGATATCTCAATTTAAAAAAAATAATAAAACGCAACCTTGCATTTAAGAATATTTCACTATAAATAGGATATTAGTTTAAATTATATTTGAAATAAAAATTATTCGGAGATAAAACGTAATGATAAATTTTATCGGGAACTTTAATATTATTCCTTCTCTTCCTGAAAAACTTGAACCGCTTAGAGAAATTGCCGGGAACCTTTACTGGTCGTGGAACCAGGACGCGATTGAATTATTCCGCAGATTAGATATGGATTTATGGGAAGAAACCCAGCATAACCCCGTGCTAATGCTCGGGAAAATTAACCAGGCTAGATTGGATGAAGTTGCGCACGACGATGGTTTCGTTTCTCATATGCATAGAGTATTTGTCAGTTTCCAGGTTTATATGGCCGAAGTTACATGGTACCAGAAAAATTATAAAACACAGTCCTCTCCGCCCTATATAGCTTACTTCTCGGCTGAGTTCGGACTAACTGAATGCCTGCAGATTTATTCGGGCGGACTTGGAGTCCTTTCAGGCGATCATATGAAATCTGCAAGCGATCTGGGAATCCCGCTTGTGGGAGTTGGACTTTGTTATAAAGAAGGTTATTTCCAGCAGTATTTAACAAGCGACGGATGGCAGCAGGAAAGATATGATATTACCGATTTTTATAATCAGCCTATGACGCTTGTGCTCGATGCCGAAAATAATCCGTTAAAAATTGATCTCGATTTCCCCGGTAGAAAAGTGTTCTTCCAGATATGGAAAATTCAAGTCGGAAGAGTTCCTCTTTTCCTTCTTGATACTAATGTACCTGAAAACATTGACGAGGATAAAAAAATTACGCGCACTCTTTACGGCGGTAATATCGAAACTAGAATACAGCAGGAAATCGTGCTCGGTATCGGCGGTATACGCGCCCTGCATGCAATGGATATTAAACCGCTTGTATGTCATATGAATGAAGGGCATTCGGCCTTCCTGGCCCTTGAACGTATCCGCGTATTAATTAAGAATCACGGACTAACTTATTACGAAGCTAAAACCGCGGGAAAATTCTCCAATATATTTACCACCCATACTCCCGTGCCCGCTGGCATCGACGTATTCCCAAATGAGCTTATTGAAAGATACTTCGGCAATTATTATAAACATGAATTAAATATAAGCGATAAAGAATTCTATAGTCTGGGCTCTTTAATTAAAGATAAAGCGCCGGCTAATTTTAATATGGCGCATCTCGCTATGAATATGGCCGGATTTGTAAACGGCGTTAGTAAACTTCACGCTCTCGTTTCTAAAAAAATGTGGGTGGGCGGATTTAAAGGTATTCCTTTTAATGAAATTCCTATCGATCATGTTACCAACGGAATTCATACGGCTTCCCATTTATCCAATGAAATGAATGAACTTCTCCAGCGTTATCTAGGCGATAAATATCTTGATCCTAATCATTTTAAAGATGCCGCAAGAAGAATAGACGAAATTCCCGATGAAGAGCTTTGGAGAACTCATGAAAGAAGAAGAGAACGTCTGGTGGCTTTCGCTAGAGGAAGATTAAAAAAACAGATTATGCAGAGAGGCGGTTCAATCGGAGATATAAACGCCGCTAAAGAAGTGCTTAACGCTTCGGCTCTTACTATCGGTTTCGCGCGTAGATTCGCTACCTACAAAAGAGCTACATTAATCTTTAAAGATATCGAACGACTCGCAAGTATTATGTATAACGCCGATTTCCCCGTGCAATTAATTATCGCCGGAAAAGCGCATCCTAAAGATGAAGAGGGGAAAGCGTTAATCCAGGAAATTGTGCAGATGGCAAAGGATGATCACCTCCGTAAAAAAGTTGTATTCCTCGAAAATTACGATATGAATATCGCACGTTATATGGTCGAAGGCTGCGACGTTTGGCTTAATAATCCCCGACGCCCACTCGAAGCTAGCGGTACTTCAGGTATGAAGGTTATCGCTAACGGGGGACTTAATTTCAGCGTGCTCGACGGCTGGTGGGATGAAGGATATGATCCTAATGTTGGATGGACAATAGGCAATCGTGAAGAATATGACGATCTCGATTATCAGGATGAAATTGAATCACGTGTAATTTATGATACGCTTGAAAAAGAAATTGTGCCCGCTTTTTATGACCGCTCCGATGATAAACTTCCGCGTAAATGGATTACTATGATGAAAAATTCTATGAAGAAACTCGGACCTGAATTTAATACCAATAGAATGGTGGAAGAATATTTCCATAAGTTTTATATTAAATCTTATGAAACCAGAAAAGAAATAATGAAGGACGATTGGAAAAAAACTAAAGAATTCTCCGCGTGGAAATTAAATCTAATTAATAATTGGAATAAAATTAATTTCATTAATATTACAAAGGATGAAAAAAACGGCGAATTTATGGTCGGTGAAAATTATACAATTACCGCCGAATTAAATCTAACCGATTTAACTCAAAAAGATATTGACGTTCAGATTTATTACGGTAAAGTCGACGGCGGTGAACAGGGAAATAATTTTACTAAAATGAAATATGTTTCGAAAAAAGATAATATATTTAAATACAAAGGTGAAATTCCCTGCGATACAACGGGACAATTCGGGTTTACATTAAGAGTACTCCCAAATCATGAACTTCTAATTAATCCTTTTGAATTAGGCCTAATTAAATGGGCGGGGGAACAGTAGGCAGAATTCAGAAGTCAGAAGTCAGAATCCAGAATTCAGAAGCCAGTCCGCCGCGGCGGATCAGAAGCCAGAAGTAAGTAGATAGTTTTTCTTTATCCTTTGCTGACCTGTACGCCGGAGACTGATTGGTTGATTGGTGATTTGTTCGCCAGGGGCTTTGGTTCTTAGTTGCTTAGTTCTTAGTTGGTTAGTTCTTAGTTGCTTAGTTCTTAGTTGCTTAGTTGCTTAGTTCTTAGTTCTTTGATCTTTGTTCTTTGTCCTTTGATCCTTTTATCTTTGTTCTTTATACTTTGTATTTTAAATTAAAATTAATTTATTATTTAAATCTTGTGTCTTGTGTCTCACATCTTGTGTCTCACATCTTGTGTCTCAATCTTGTGTCTCACATCTTGTGTCTCAATCTTGTGTCTCACATCTTGTGTCTCACATCTCATGTCTTGATACTTGATACTTTATCCGCCGCGGCGGATTGATACTAAAAAAAATGCTACTAGAAACTCTTGAAGTTAAAAAAAACGACGTTATAATTTATTCTCAAAACAAATTTGATTTTAAGGATAACTTTAAAATTATATTTAAAAATGAGAAGATTAAACATCCGCGTACTATCGATTATTTCGAGGTATGCGAATTTATTAAAGATCCCGCCCCTAAAAATCTTATTGTATATAGACTCCTTACAAATGTTTCCAAACTTGACGCTTATTCAACCAAGTACGGCTATTTTATAAAAGTCCGTGATAATATGGAACTTATCTATTTCGATCCCGTATTCGCAATTAAAGATCTTCGTCATCTTAAATTTGATCTCGATCCCGAAAATTTCAGATTCAAAATCCAGCAGGTCGGTTATACTTCTCTAATGAGCAAGGATTATGAAACCAGTTATAATGAAGTGTTCAGCATTAATATGCGCGCGGCTGAGGCGCAGAATCAGAATGATAAAATATTCGCCGAAGCAATTTACGCCTTCGATGAAAATTTTATAGATCAGGAAGAACTGCTTCATTCTTCTTCAAAAATTAATAATGAACTGCTCGAGGATTATAAAGAATCTTCCGGGCATAATCTTAATAATATATCAGAAGAAAAATTAATTGTAAGAAAACATCTTGAAAAAGCCGAATTCGAAGAGGCGGTTAATACATTATCGGTAAGAGAGAAAAAAATTGAGGCTCTTAAAATCGCGCTTGGAATTCAGGAAGAAGTAAGAAAAGAAATTAAAGAAAATAAAGGCAGAGCATTTTCGGCCTTTATTAATCAGCATCGTGTGCGCGAGGAAAAAGAAATTAATATAAATCTCGATAAACAAAATATGATCGATCTCTTTAAATCTTCTTCAAAATTAAAAACTGACGAGGATGATGAAAAGGACTCTTTCTTGTTAAAGTTTAATAAATAAATATTTGTTAATTATTTAAATTATATTAGATTGTTTATCCGATTCCGGTTTATTTCGTAATATAGCATGTGATAGAAAACACAGACTATTATGGAGAAATAAATAATTTTGCCACACATTGTTTTACCCCATCACCACAAGGGTGTTAGTCTAATTCCATCTAAAATTATTTCCAGTCAATGTAATTGACCGTAGCGGAGCTTTTTTTTTAGTTCGTAGTTGCCTAGTTCTTTAGTTCGTAGTTTCTTAGTTTCTTATTTCGGAGTTGACTGGACATAAATATATTCTAATAAGCAATTATAAATGAATATTAAAAAATTCGAAGATATTGAATCATGGAAACAGGCAAGGATACTTACAAATCAAATTTATGATCTAACAAAAACTTCAAAATTAAAATTTGATTATGGATTAAAGGATCAAATTCAAAGAGCTTCTGTATCAATAATGAACAACATAGCAGAAGGTTTTGATTCGGGTTCTACTAAAGCATTTATAAATTTCTTAAATTATTCTTACCGTTCATCTTCTGAAGTACAGTCACTATTATATATTCTCCTTGATCAAAAGCATATTGATAATGAAACATTTAGTAAATTATATAACTCTGCAAGTGAAATAAAAAAACTTATTGGCGGATTTATAAAATATCTAAAATCAACCACTAAAAACTAATGAACCCTCAGTAGCCACTTTAGCACAATGTTTTGTAAATTAAAAAGCGGCGAAGGAGGGCAACCAAGAACTAATCAACTAAGAACTAAGCAACCAAGAACTAATCAACTAAGAACTAAGAACTAAGCAACTAAGAACTAATCAACTAAAAACTAACAAATGAAAAAAAAATTACACCCCTCAGAAGCCTTGATCAATAAATTCAAATCTCATACCGCTATTATAGGCGTTATCGGACTTGGTTATGTCGGACTGCCTCTAGGACTCGCATTCGCGTCCAAAGGATTTAATGTAATAGGATTTGATATAGATGAAAAGAAAATCCCACTTCTGAATTCAGGCAAGTCTTATATTAAACATATCCCGGCTTCCGGCATACGGACTGCGGTCTCCGGAAAAAAGTTCAAAGCTACTTCCGATTTTTCGTTTCTAACTGATTGCGATGCCGTAATAATATGCGTCCCGACACCTTTAAACGAACACCGTGAACCGGATATGAGTTATATTGTATCCACCGCGGAAACAGTGGCAAAATATTTACGAAAAGGACAACTCGTTACTCTGGAGTCTACGACTTACCCGGGTACTACAGAAGAGATTCTGCTTCCGTTATTTGAAAATGCTTCATTTAATAATCAATCAGCTGGCGCTGTCACTGATAGTCATTCATTGCAAACTAAGAATGACCTAATGACAACAAATGACAAATTGAATAGCAGTAAGAATAGATCTTCAATAAATAGTAAACTAAAAGTCGGCAAAGACTTCTTCCTAGCCTTCAGCCCCGAACGCGAAGACCCGAACAACCCCGATTATTCAACTACTACAATCCCTAAAGTTGTCGGGGGAGTTACTAAAACTTGTACTGAAGTTGCTTGTGAGCTTTACAATCAGGCAATCATCCAATCAATTCCCGTATCTTCTCCCAAAACTGCGGAAGCGACAAAACTTCTTGAGAACATTTACCGCTCGGTTAATATCGCCCTTGTTAATGAACTTAAAGTCGTTTTCGAAAGAATGGGCATCGATATATGGGAGGTAATTGAAGCGGCTAAGACTAAACCTTTCGGTTATAATGCTTTTTATCCAGGACCCGGATTAGGCGGACATTGCATTTCAATCGATCCTTTTTATCTTTCATGGAAAGCGCGCGAGTATGATATAAATACAAAATTTATTGAACTCGCCGGCGAAATAAATACTAATATGCCTTACTATGTAATTGAAAAATCAATTGAGGCTCTCAATAAACATAAAAAATCAATCAATGGTTCTAAGGTGCTGATACTCGGCGCTTCGTATAAAAAAAATATAGACGATATGCGCGAATCGCCTTCGCTTAAATTAATCGAAATATTAAGAGAGAAAGGCGCTGAAGTTTATTACCACGATCCTTATGTACCCGAACTTCCTAAATCAAGACATTATAACTTTAAAATGAAATCCGTAAAATTAACTTCTAAAAATCTCGCTTCTTACGATTTGATACTGTTAAGTACTGATCACGATGAATTCGATTATAAATTTATTTACAAACATTCAAAATTAATCGTTGATTCCAGAAACGCGCTTAAAATACAAGGACTATCTAACGGTAAAGTATTTAAAGCGTAACCATGCAAGACACAAGTATCAAGTATCAAGACACAAGATGTGAGACACAAGAAGCAAGACAAATAAAAATTTATCATTTATCCTTTATTCTTTTCTTTTTTATCCATGTTCAGTGAAGGTTGATAATTTTTTAATTATACAGTATGAATTTATTAGTATAAAGTATTTATTTTGAGATTTAATTAATGACTAAATAGGAATAATTATGAAGAATATTCTAGTTACTGGTGGTGCAGGTTATATTGGTAGTGTTCTTGTTCGCCAACTCTTAGAAAAAGGATATAAAGTCAAGGTCTTAGACGAATTATTTTTTGGCGGTGAGTCATTGATAAGTATTTATAATAATCCTAGATTTGAATTTATTAAGGGGGACATTAGAAATAAAGTTACTGTGCAGCAAGTACTTTTTAATGTGACGGATGTAGTACATTTAGCTGCAATTGTTGGTGATCCTGCTTGTTCAAATCAGCCAGAACTTGCAAATGAAATTAATTGGAAAGCGTCAAAATATCTTTATGACTTTTGTAATGAGCACACTGAAATTGAACATTTTATTTTTGCATCAACTTGCAGTAATTACGGAAAAATGGAAGGAGATGTTTTCTTAAATGAATATTCGAAGTTGAACCCTGTTTCACTTTACGCTGAGTTAAAAGTAAAATTTGAGAATTATCTTTTGTCTAATTCTATTAGAGATACATTTGTTCCAACGGCCCTTCGATTTTCAACTGTTTATGGCCTATCTCCTAGAATGAGATTTGACTTAACTGTAAATGAATTTATTAGAGAAATTGCTTTTGATAAGGAATTATTAATCTTTGGTGAACAATTTTGGAGACCATATTGTCATGTTGAAGATTTAGCCCGTTCTTGTGTTACTATACTTGAGGCTGAGACAAACAAAGTTAAACAAAATGTCTTTGGTGTCGGGGATACAACAGAAAACTATCAGAAGAAAATGATTGCTGATGAAATTTTGAAAATAGTTCCTAATGCGAATATTAAATATGTTCATAAAGATGAAGACCCACGTGATTATCGTGTAGATTTTTCTAAAATTAAAAATGAATTAGGATTTCAAATTACTAAAACAGTTCCCCATGGTCTTAGAGAAATCTATGATTTACTTAAAAATGATGTAATTTCTGATCCATATTCGAAAAATTATAGGAACATATAATTAATGATACATGATAAAACTATAGATTTTATAAAATCTCTTTACCCAAATAAAAATCCTATTATTCTTCATGAACCTGTTTTCTTTGGTAATGAAAAAAAATATATGAATGATTGCATCGATTCAACTTTTGTTTCTTACGTTGGAAAATATGTAACACAATTTGAAGAAATGACTTCTAAATATACCGGCTCTAAATACGCAGTCGCAGTTGTAAACGGAACGGCAGCATTACAAATTGCCTTACAAATTGCCGGAGTAAAACCTGACGATGAAGTAATAACTCAATCATTAACCTTCGTCGCAACTGTAAACGCAATCTCACACTGCGGTGCCAAACCGGTCTTTATTGATGTAGACAAAGACACAATGGGCATGTCCCCCGAAAAACTAGCATATTGGTTAAGCAAGAATACAAATTATGATAAGATTAATAAACGAACAATCAACCAATCAACCAATCAGTCAATCTCGGCTATTGTTCCCATGCACACTTTCGGTTTCCCTTGCAGAATAAATGAAATTGTTGAAGTCGCGAATAAATACAACATTCCTGTAATCGAAGATTCTGCTGAATCACTCGGCTCACTGTATAAAGGTAAACATACCGGTACCTTTGGTTTAGCTGGAGTACTAAGTTATAACGGAAATAAAACCATAACCACCGGCGGTGGAGGAATGATTTTTACTGATGATGAAGAATTCGCAAAGAAAGCAAAACACATTACAACAACGGCAAAAGTACCGCATAAATGGGAATACATCCACGATGAAGTTGGTTACAATTATCGTATGACAAACGTAACCGCAGCAATTGGCGTAGCACAAATGGAAAATTTAAATGAAATCATAGAAAACAAACGCCAAACCGCAGAAAAATACAGAGGATTTTTTCAATCATATCAATCATTCAATCATTCAACCATTGAATTCATCTCGGAACAAGCTGGTTCTTCTTCCAACTACTGGTTAAATTGCATCCAATTAGAAAATAGAAAAGAACGTGATTATTTTCTAGAAGAAACAAACTCAAACGGAGTAATAACACGACCAATTTGGCGTTTGATGAATAAGTTGGATATGTATAAAGATTGTCAAACAGGTAATCTTGATAATTCAGATTGGCTCGAAGATAGAATTGTTAATATACCAAGTGGTTACAGAAAGCAATGAAAGAAAAAATTGTTGTTATCGGCGGAGGTGGACACGCGAAAGTAATTATTTCGATTCTCAAGAAATTAAATCAATATGATATCGTGGGTTATACTGATCCGGAGAATAAGGGTGAAATTTTAGGTGTGTCATATTTAGGAAATGATGATAAACTAAATTCTATTTTCAAAGATGGCGTTAATAATGCAGTTATTGGATTAGGACAAATTAAATCCGCAGGACCTCGAAGAAAAATAGCTGATAATTGTAAAAATATTAGTTTTAACTTACCGGCAATTGTATCGCTGAATGCAATAATAAATGAAGATGTTTCTATTGGAAACGGTACTGTGGTTATGGATGGGGTAACAATAAACAGTGGTTCATCAATAGGCGAATGCTCAATTGTTAATACGAATGCCTCAATTGATCACGATTGTGCGATTGGTGATTTCACTCATATCGCTCCCGGAGTTACCTTATCTGGTGAAGTAAATATCGGCAACGATGTTTTAATTGGAACGGGTTCAAACATAATTCAACAAATAAATATTCCGGCTAATACAATTATTTCTGCCGGCAGTACCGTATTAAAATCTATTACTAAAAAGGGAATTTACAGGGGCAACCCTGCGAGTTTAATAAAAGATATTTAATTATGAGCAAAACATTTATTATAGCCGAAGCTGGTGTCAATCATAATGGTTCTATTGAACTAGCATTTAAGTTAATTGATGCTGCTAAAGAAGCAGGTTCTGATGCTGTTAAATTCCAATCTTTTAAAGCTGATAAGCTAGTTTCCATAAAAGCTGAAAAAGCAGAATATCAAAAACAGACTACTGACGTATCTGAATCACAATATGAAATGATCAAAAAGTTGGAATTATCTGTTGATGACCATAAAAAGCTGATTGAATATTGCAGCAAAATAGGTATTCAATTTCTGTCTTCTCCTTTCGATCTTGAAAGCATCGATTTATTGAATGAACTTGGCTTAGTAATTTTTAAGATTCCTTCTGGTGAGATTACTAATTTATCTTATTTGAAAAAAATTGGAAAACTTAAAAAAAATGTTATTCTGTCAACCGGTATGACAGATCTTGGTGAAATTGAAGATGCACTTGATGTTCTTACCGGAAACGGAACAGACTTAAAAAATATTACAGTTCTTCATTGTAATACCGAATATCCCACACAGTTTGAAGATGTAAACCTAACAGCAATGTTAACAATCAAAAAAGCTTTTCATGTAAAGGTCGGTTATTCAGATCATACACAGGGTATTGAAGTAGCGATTGCAGCAGTTGCACTTGGTGCTAAAGTTATTGAGAAACACTTTACTTTAGATAAGAATATGGAAGGACCTGATCATAAGGCATCAATGGAACCTAGTGAGTTAGAACAAATGGTTTCTGCTATTAGAAACATCGAAAAAGCTTTAGGAAACGGTATTAAAAAACCTTCCCCGTCAGAATTAAAAAATAAATTAATTGCCAGAAAAAGTCTGGTTGCTATTAAAGATATCAAAAATGGTGAAAGATTTACTGTAGAGAATATGGGTATTAAAAGACCGGGTAATGGAATATCACCGATGAGGTGGGAAGAAGTGATCGGAAAAACCGCCAATAGAAATTTTGCACTAGATGATTTGATTGAATTATAAGAATGAAAAGAAATCCTTTGACAAAGAAAGAATCTAAAATAAAAATTGCATTGTTAACTGCGGGAAGATCAGATTACAGTATTTATCTGCCGCTTATAAAAAAAATATTTTCGGAAAAATATTTTGATCTTCATATTATTGCCTTTGGTTCACATCCTTACGAAGAATTCGGAAGAACAATTGACTTTATTGAAAATGATGGATTTAAAGCAAGTTACATAGTAAAAGCTCTAGAATCAGATTTTACTTCTAAATCTATAGCTATTAGTATGGGTAATACAATAAAAGAATTTGCCCATATCTATGAAAAAGAAAGTTATGAATTAATTTTTGCTTTAGGTGATAGATTTGAAATGTTTGCGGCTGTTTCAGCTTCAGTTCCTTTTAACATTCAGGTTGCTCATTTACACGGTGGGGAAAGCACACTCGGTGCAATTGATGATAAATTTAGGCATGCTATTACATTAATATCAAAATATCATTTTACTTCAACAGAAAATCACGCTAAGAAAGTAACGAGCTTAATTGGTTCGGATGAGTTTGTTTATAACGTTGGTGCACTTGCGTTAGATAATATTAAGGATATGCAATTATTATCTATTGATGAATTGAAAAAAGAACTTGAGATAGATTTTACAAAACCAACACTTCTTGCAACAATTCATCCTGAAACTATTAATATAAATGCAAACTATAGACTAGTAAAAGAATTTATTAAAGCAGTTGAGTTATCTGAATACCAAACTTTGATTACACTACCCAATAATGACACTACAAATGAATTTTTAAGAAGGGAATTGATAAAGTTTAGTGAAACTAATAAAAATGTTTTTGTTTTTGATGCACTTGGTCCTTTAAAATATTACTCTTGTATGAAACATTGTTATGCAGTGATAGGGAATTCCTCTAGCGGGATTATTGAAGCGGCTTCTTTTGGGAAATATGTAATAAATATCGGAGATCGTCAGAAAGGACGTGACCGGGGGGGAAACATAATTGATACTCCAATTGACGCTACTGCAATAAAAAAAAAAATTGAACAAATAAAAGAAATGCCTGAGTTAAACAAGAAAAACATCTACGGTGAGGGTAATACCTCTGATAAAATTATTTCTATACTTAAAAGTAATTTTCTTCTCGACTAATATCCATTTGTTATGAATAAACAATTCGCAAATATTATTATTAACAAAACGGCAACTGCAAAAGATGCTATTAAGCAGCTTGATAAAAATTTAGAAAAAATTCTTTTTGTAGTTGATGAAAACAATAAACTCATCGGTTCTGTTACAGATGGTGATATCAGACGCTGGATTCTAAAAGATGGTGATTTATCTATAGAAATAGAGAAGGTTTGTTTCAAAGGCACATTCTTTGTTCGGCATAATTATAATATAGATTTTATTAAGAAAGAAATACGCAAACGAGAGATTTCGCATGTACCCGTAGTTAATGATGATCATGCAATAGTCGAATTTCTTGTATGGGATAAATTGTTTGATGAGAAAACGGTTCGCAAAACAAAAAAACAACTTGATGCTGAAGTTGTAATAATGGCAGGTGGTAAGGGGACAAGACTAGATCCATTTACTAAGATTCTTCCGAAACCACTTATTCCTATAGGTGATAAATCAATACTTGAAATAATAATTGAAAAGTTCACAGATTACGGAAATGATGAATTTTATGTATCCGTTAACCACAAAGCCAAAATAATAAAATCCTATTTTGAAGAAATACAACCAAGCTATAAAATCAATTATATTGATGAGGAAATACCGTTAGGAACAATAGGTGCTCTTAAAAAACTTGATGGCAGAATTAAAAAGAATATTATTCTAACTAATTGTGATATAATTATAGAAGCAGATTATACGGATATTTTAGAGCATCATATTATTGAGAATAATGATATAACAATTGTTACTTCATTAAAGCATTATAATATACCTTACGGTATATGCGAAATTGAGAACGGTGGCCAACTTGTAAACATAAAAGAAAAACCGGAATATGATCTCTTAGTAAATACAGGTATGTACGTTCTCAAACCTGAGGTTCTGAAATATATTCCTAAAGATGAATTCTTTCACATAACACATTTAATAGAAAAAATAAAATTAACCCACAAGATTGGTATTTATCCGATAAGTGAAAACTCTTGGGTTGATACTGGAGAATGGGTTGAGTATAAAAAAGCGGTAGAGAAATTTAGATTATGATTGCTAATAAAACGATCTTGGCAATAATCCCTGCTCGTGGAGGTAGTAAGGGAATATTAAGAAAGAATATAAAACCTTTATCTGGAAAACCACTCATCTATTGGACAATTGAAGAAGCAAAAAAATCGAAATACATTGATAGATTAATTCTTTCATCGGAAGATGAAGAAATCATTAATATTGCAAAAGTATTGGGATGTGAAGTACCTTTTATTAGACCAAAAGAATTAGCTCAAGATCAAACCCCAGGTATTGAACCGGTAGTACACGCAATAAATAATTTACCTCAAAAATATGATTATGTTTGCCTTCTTCAACCAACTTCTCCATTAAGAAAAATTGAGCATATAGATGACTGCATCGAAATATGTAGTATTAATAATGCTGAATCATGTGTTAGTGTTACCAAAGTAGATAAGCATCCATATTGGATGTATAAAATAAATAAAGACAAAAAGTTGGAGCCGTTGTTTCAAGAAGTTCAGTTGACCAGAAGACAGGATGCTGAGAAAGTATACTCTATAAATGGGGCAATTTACTTTGCAAAAACAGATTTTATATTAAGTGAAAAAAGTTTTATTGGGACAAATACATTTGCCTATTTAATGGATAAAATTTCATCTGTAGATATTGATGATATGTCGGATTTTCAATATGCAGATTATTTGTTAAAAACAGAAAAAATAAATGAATCATAGAATAATTGCTCGATTGGATATTAAAGGGCCAAACCTGGTGAAAGGAATTCATCTAGAGGGTTTAAGAGTACTGGGCTCACCTGAAGAGTTCGCGGAACATTATTATAATAACGGAGCAGATGAACTCTTCTATCAAGATGTTGTTGCTAGTCTCTATGAACGGAATAGTCTTGATGATATTATTACTCGTACAGCGAAAATGGCTTTTATTCCATTAACGGTTGGTGGTGGTCTTAGAACTATTGAAGATATCAACAGAGTGCTTCGTGCCGGAGCCGATAAGATCTGCATAAATACAGCCGCAATTAATAATCCTAAGTTTATTGCGGAAGCTGTTAAAGTATTTGGTTCTTCAACTATCGTAGTTGCCATAGAAGTTATAAAACAATCGGGAAAGTATTTAGCTTATACAGATAATGGAAGGGAATATACGGGTGTTGATGCACTTGAATGGGCTAAAAAAGTTGAGGAATTAGGCGCAGGTGAAATTTGTCTAACCTCAGTAGATAGAGAAGGGACTGGTTTAGGATTTGATTCAGACTTAATTAAAAATGTTACTACTTCTGTAAGTATTCCTGTAATTGCTCATGGTGGTGCCGGTTCAAAAGAAGATATTGAAAAAGTTATTGTTGAGAGTAAAGCTGATGCTGTTGCACTGGCATCAATTCTGCATTATGATTTTGTTCGTAAGAATAAAAATCCTTTAGCAACAAAGTCCGAAGGAAATTTTGAATTCTTAAAAAATAATTCTGTTTTTAAAAAAATCAACCCGGTTAGCCTATTTGAGATTAAAGACTATTTGAATGCAAAAGGCATTGGATGCAGATTCTTAATGGAGAATACCAATGAATAATAACGTAGCTATAATTGACTATCATATGGGGAATTTATTTAGTGTTGAGCAAGCATGCAGAAATGTCGGCCTAAATCCAATAATTACTTCAAAGCAAACCGAAATTGAAAATTCAGATGCGGTAATTTTACCCGGGGTTGGTGCTTTCCCCGAAGCAATGAATAACTTGAACAAATTGAATCTCATTGAAACGTTAAAAAAAATACTTGAAAATGAAAAACCATTTATGGGAATTTGTTTAGGATTCCAATTACTTTTTTCCGGAAGTGAAGAATTTGGGAATACAAAAGGATTAAATGTTTTTCCTGGTCAGGTTAAAAAATTTCCAACGGTTAGTTCTACAAAATCTAAAATCAAAGTTCCACAAATTGGCTGGAACCAAATTCATCCATATAATTCACAAAAGTGGAAGAGATCATTATTAAACGGGATCAATAATAATGAATTTATGTATTTTGTCCATTCTTATTTTGTAGAAACTGAAGATGACTCTATAACACTTACTTATACTGAATACGAAGGGATAAAATATTGTTCTAGTATTGAAAAAGACAATGTATTTGCCTCACAATTTCATCCGGAAAAAAGCGCTTATGAAGGAATAAAAATTTATAATAATTTTGCAAATAGTATTAACCAAAAGGATTGATATGCAATCGAAAAAATTAGAGGCTTATTATGGATTACCAGAAGAAGTTAAATTCTGCAAAAAATGTGTTATGTCTAATCAGCGCCCTGCTTCCACTGCTGAATTTAAACATACAATCAATAGTAAAAAAGTAACTCTTAATTTTGATGAGGAAGGTATATGTGATGCATGTAGAAATGCAGAAATTAAAGAAAAAATTGATTGGGAAGAAAGAGAAGAGCGATTATTGGAATTGTTGGATAAGTATAGAAGAAATGACGGTTATTACGATTGTTTAGTCCCAGGTAGCGGCGGAAAGGATAGTGCTTTTCAAGCACATGTGTTAAAGTATAAATATGGTATGAATCCTTTAACTGTTACTTGGCCGCCTATAATGTATACGGACTATGGTTATGAAAATTGGAAAAACTGGATCGATATTGGTGGTTTAGATAATATTTCATTTAGGCGGAATGGAAAGGTAATGAAACTATTGACAAAATTATCCATTGAAAACCTATTCCATCCTTTTCAAACATTCATTTTAGGACAGAAAAATCTTGGACCAAGATTGGCAGCTAAGTTTGATATACCTCTTGTATTCTATGGTGAAAATGAAGCTGAATATGGTAACCCTATCGCTGATAATATGACTTCACTAAGGGATAAGAGTTATTTCAGTTTTAAAAACCTCGATGAAATTTATTTGGGTGGTGTTTCAATTAAAGAAATTCAAGAAACATATGAAGTGAGACTTTCTGATCTTATGGCATTTTTACCACCAACTGAAAATGAATTGGAAGATAAAAATATTGATGTGCATTATTTAGGATATTACTTAAAATGGACACCACAAGAAGTTTATTATTATGCTGTTGAAAATACAGGTTTTAAAGCACGTCCTTTTAGAACACAAGGCACGTATAGTAAATATAATAGTATTGATGATAAGATAGATGATTTACATTATTATACAACATTTATAAAATTTGGTATTGGTAGAGCAACTTACGATGCTTCTCAGGAAATTAGAAATAAGCACATTACTAGGGAAGAAGGACAGGCTTTGGTTAAAAGGTTTGATGGTGAATTTCCTGATAAATATTTCAATGAAATTATGGAATATATTGGAATGGACGGAGATTATTTTAGAAATGAATTAACTGATAAATTTAGATCTCCACACCTTTGGACTATAGTTAATGGTGTGTGGAAGCTAAGGCATACTGTGAATAGTGATGGGGTTGATGACAATAAATAAATTTATTAATAATTAAAATTGAGGCAAAAATGAAAGAAAACTGGCGTGTTTGGGATAAGGATAAAGAATATGGAGATTTATTTTATAAAAGAGCAATTGGTGAGTTACCTGAGATGGAATCGAGTAAGTCTCTTGCAAAAAAAGTAAATGAGATTATTCAAGAAAATGACAGAATATTAGATGTTGGATGTGGTGCAGGACACTATTTAAGAAGTCTTGATAAAATTATAAAAACTAATTTTAGTTACACTGGAATAGACCAAACAGCATATTATATTGAAAGAGCAAAAGAAGCTTTTTCTCTAAAAGTAAATAGCAATTCATTGCGATCTAAAACAGACTTTAAGGTTGGTGATATTTTTAATATTCCGGTTGATGATAACAAATCAGATATTGTTATTTGTAATAACGTATTTTTGCATCTTCCTTCCATACAAAAACCGCTAGAAGAATTAATCCGAGTAAGCAAAAAATATATCATAATTAGAACATTAATTGGAGCCAGTTCTTTTCGAATAAAACAGGTAGAACAGCCGGAAAGTTATGATCTGAATGGAGAACCAATAAATTATCATTATTATAATATATATTCTGAGGGTTACATTCAAGAATTATTAGAAAACATATCTTTTAAAATGGATTTTTCATTCGAAGATGATTTGGATTATGATCCATCAGCTTTCGGAAATTCAGATAATTTTGTTGGGAAAAGACCTGATGACTTAACTACATCAATTAATGGAATTCAATTGAACATATATATTTTGCAACCTTGGAAGTTTTTGATCATTGAGAAAAAATAAAATGGTCAAATCAAAAATTCTATTTGTTTTTGGCACACGGCCAGAAGCTATTAAAATGGCTCCTTTAATAATAGAAATGAAAAAACAAAGCAGTATTTTTGTTACTAAGGTTTGCGTAACGGCTCAACATAGGCAGATGCTTGATCAAGTGCTGGATTTTTTTGATATTAGTCCAGATTATGATCTTGATTTGATGAAAAAAAATCAGTCATTGTCTTTTCTTACTTCAGAAATAATTAATAATCTTGACTTGGTTCTATTAGAATTTTTACCAGATTATATATTTGTTCACGGTGATACAACAACTTCTTTTGTTTCAAGCTTATGTGCTTATTATCACAATATTAAAATATGCCATATAGAAGCAGGTTTGAGAACCTTTAACAAATTTTCTCCTTTTCCTGAAGAAATAAACAGGACTCTTACAGCAAAATTGGCTGATTATCACTTTGCACCTACTCTCAAAGCAAAAAAAAATTTATTGAAGGAAGGAATAGATAAAGAAAAAATAAAAGTAACAGGTAATACAGTTATTGATGCATTAAATATTGCCTTATCTAAGATTTATATAAATAGGATATATAAAAATTATAATATTAATAAATATCTAAACAATTCTGAAAATTTAATTCTTGTAACTGGTCACAGAAGAGAAAATTTCGGCGATGGTATCAAAAATTTATGTTTGGCACTTCTAGAAATTAGTGAATTATCAAATGTTTCTATTATTTATCCTGTTCATCTTAATCCAAATGTTTATATCCCAGTTAAGAAATTACTAAAGGGTAAAAAGAATATACATTTAATTGAACCATTGAATTATCCTGAATTTGTATACCTCATGAGTAAAAGTAAAATAATAATAACAGACAGTGGTGGGATTCAAGAAGAGGCACCATCATTAGGTATTCCTGTACTTGTCACTCGAAATACTACTGAGAGACCTGAAGGAATTGAAGCAGGGACTGTTATTCTTGTAGGTACTGAAAAGCAAAAAATAGTTAGTTTCACAACCAAATTACTAAAAAATAAGAAATTTTATGAAGATATGAGTCTTCAAAAAAATCCTTATGGTGATGGAGATGCAGTAAAAAAAATACTAAAACATTTCATAAATCTGGTGAAATCATGAACATGAACAAGAACATAAACACGAAAGAATACTGGGAATATCGCTTTAAAAGTGGTGATTGGGAAAATAAATGTGGAACAGAACAAACTAGACTTTTTACTCTTTCACAACTTGAACACTTAGAAATTCCAACTGAATTTAATGGCACAATTCTAGATTTTGGTTGTGCTTCAGGTGAGGCCCTCGAAATTCTTCACGACCGATTTCCAAATGCAAAGCTTATAGGAGTTGACTTATCTGAAAATGCAATACAAACGGCGAAAAAAAATTATGGAGCCATTGCAGAGTTCTTCTCTGGTGACGAATCAATTGTTCCTGATTCTGATATTATAATATCATCCAATGTATTTGAACATCTTTCAGAATATTATAAAATAGCCAGAAAACTATTAGAAAAATGTAAAGTCTTATATATTATCGTACCATATAAAGAAGTGATTGTCCCAGGTGATGAACATGTTAATTCCTTCTCTGAGTATACATTTTCTAAATTTCAAAATGTTAAAACAAAAGTATTCAATTCTCGTGGATGGACTCAATATGGATTTAAATTACTGTTTGAAATTTACTTAAAAAATATAATTAAATTTATTCTAAATAAACCCACTAGAAAAAGATCAAAACAAATTATGTTTATTATTCAAAAAGAAGTGAACTAATCTGCTAAAATTCAATTCTGAATAATACTTATGCGGTAAAAATGATTAAAAAATTTATTAATTTGTCAAAGAATACCTTTATTTATTCTGTTGCAAATGTTATAAACTCAGCTATACCAATTTTCTTAATACCAATTTTAACAAGATACTTATCTCCATCCTCTTATGGAAAACTTTCAATGTTTCAAGTATTGATAGCAGTTTTTATACCCATAATTGGAATGTCTACAAACGGAGCAATTGGAGTTAAGTATTTTAAGTTAACAAATGCTGAATACTCTAAATTTGTTACATCTTGTATTTATTTAATATATGCAAGCTTTTTTATTATTCTTTCATTAATCGTGGGATTTTCGAACATTATCTATGAATATACTCAGATAATTATTGAATTTCAGGTATTAGCATTATTAACTGTATTTTTCCAAGTTATCATAAATATTCTATTGGTTGATTTTCAAGTTAAATCAAAAGTTTTTAAATATGGTTATTTAATTATAGCAAATACACTAGTAAACATAGTAATTAGTATTATATTGGTTGTTTTTTTATCATATGATTGGATTGGCCGTGTTTTTGGACAATTCATTTCAGTTTTTATCTTTGGATTTCTTTCAATTGTTCTTTTGGCCAGAAATAAAGTATTTATTGGTAAATTCTTCTTTAATTATATTAAATCAGCTTTCAAATTCGGAATCGTTTTGATTCCAAACTACGTCATGGGTGTATTTAGTGTGATGCTTGGTCGTATTATCATTAATAATGAGATTAGTTTAGAAGAAACGGGTTTGTATACACTTGGTTATCAAATTGCTAGTCTATTACTTATTCTATTTACTTCATTTAATTTAGCTTTTTCACCCTGGTTATTTGAAAAATTAAAATTAGAAAATAAATCTACAAAAATTAATATCGTAAGATTTACCTATATTATTTTTATTGTATTACTGATAATTCCGTTTATATATGAACAAATTATTGATTATTTCTATCCGTTGATAGTATCCAAGGATTTTAATGGAGCAAAGTTGTATGTTTTTTGGATATCTTTTGGATTTATTTTTAACAGTATGCATATGCTAGTTGTCAATTATATATTTTATGTCGAAAAAGTATATTTTGTAACTCTTATAACTGTTCCTTCGTTAATATTAAATTATTTTTTAACACTGTATTTTATCGAAATATTTGGTGGGATTGGTGCGGCGTATTCTCAATCGATTACTTCATTTGTTTCTTTTTTAGGTGTTTGGTTAATTTCAACTAAAGTCTACAAAATGCCTTGGTTTAGTAGTTCTGTTTTTTTGCGTCATAAAAATATATGAAACTTCTAAAAATATATTTTGATAAACTTACATCAAATTCTGATAGTAGGATACTAAAAGGATACATTAATATTTGTAAGCTAAATTATGAGGAAATATCTACTCCAGAAAAGTGGTTAAAAGATAGATTGATGCTAATTTCTCTAAGTATCCTATATCCCGCAATGATTAGGTTATCATCATTGCAAATAAACAAATCAGTTTTGATAGAACCTTCCAACGTAAAAAAAAATGTTGAAATTTATCAGTATTATTTAAATAAAAATATAGAAGAAAAATTTTCATATTTTCACTGGAAAAAGGGAATTAGAATAAAAAATTATGTTGATTTCTTATTGTTTCTTAAATCATGGGGCAAGCTTGTTTATTTATCAATTTTTTCTTTTTTAATGTTTTGCAAATTGCCATTTTATGAAATATTTAAATTGCAAATATTCCTTTTATTTATCGCCATTAATAAACCCCAAAAAATATATATATTTGATTATAGCAATGTTGTATCGTACTTGTTAACTATTATTTTATCAAAGAATATTAATATCTTCTATATCCCAACTAATAGTAATTTGTCCACTTATTTAAAGTATAGTTATTTATCAAACATTTCAATTGTTTTATCAAGCAAACTTCAGATTCAAGAGTATTATTATCTCATAAATAAAGGTTGGCTTATTGCGAAGAATGTATCAATAATGAAATGGGAAAATTTGTTTTCTATTTATTTTGACATTCAAAAGAAAGAAAAATTATATGATATTGGTTTCTATAGTTCAGGAGAGTGGGCAAGATCTATGGGTATTTTCAGGGAAAAAAATATTGATAAAATAAAAGAAAATGTAAATACTGATAACGAATTAAGTAAGTTAAGCTTAATGATAATTAGTTTTTTAGTAAAATTTGTAATAAGAAATAATCTTACTTTAGGTATATATTTGCATCCTTATGAAAGAGATTTAATATCTAGGTATGGTTTATATCCACCATTTATTGGCCAGGTTGATTCAAAAAATGTTTTTCTCTCAGATTGTTCTAATGAAATGAATAGTAATATCTTTGAAGCTGAGCTTGGCATCATAACTATTTCAAGTATTTTGTACGACAGGAATTCTTATAATCTTAACAGTCTATTCTATTCCAATGAACAATTCCATAAAAAATACAAACATATTATTTACGATGAAAGAGTATATTCATGTAAAAATTCACAATCTTTTAATAATATAATTGAACTTGAAAATAAACTTAATAATTATTTTATATATAAAAAACTAATATGAAAAAAATATATTTTTTAGCTCGTTTATTTAATAGAAATTTTGGTGGTGGCTTAATTAGGAGCAAACAAATAGAATTATTACGCGAGTCTGGATTTCAAGTCATAATTGTAACTCCTAATTACTTATCAAAAGAAGTAATTCTTGAATCAGACTTAATTTCATATCCAATAAACTTTAATTTACGTATTGAAAATATTAAGCAACGTATAGGAATAATAGATGATTATCTTGATAAGTGGGTTAAAGATTCTCTCGAATATTTAAAAAATGTCGTAAAATCAAGTGATATAATTTTTGCTAGTGCAAGTGGAGAACTTGGTCCGTTGAAATTGGCTACTTTATTAAAAAAAGAAACAGGCTGTAAATATGTTGCTAATTTGCATGATCCTTTGAATTATAGTCAAATAGACAATTTGAAATTTGGGGAATATTGGCATGTTTCTAGAGAAAAGAATGAAAGTAAGTATCTCAGCTCAGCAGATTTAATTATAACATCTTCGGTAGAATATAGAAATGCATTGGTAAGAAAGTATCCTTCTTTAAAAAGTAGATTAATAAATATTTATTTTGGTTACACAAATATTGCTCCAAAAATTAAGAAAAATAAATCCGGGAAACTAAGAATAGTCTACGGGGGAGTTTTCCAGAAGACACAAGGCCCTGAGATTTTATTAAAAGCAGCGTCAAATTTACCCAATATTCAATTGTATTTTATAGGAGATCATAGAAATTACAAATTTAAGTATACTAGTAATCAGGATGTGATTTTTATTGATGCACTTAACCAAAGTGATTACCATCGTTTTCTGCTTGAAAATATTGATATTGGATTTGTTTCATTATCTAAAGAGTATTACAAATATTGTGTACCTTCGAAAATATTTGAATATATAAATCTTAATTTGCCTATCCTTGGGGCCTTACCAAACGGAGATGCAGTGAGTATTATTTTAAAAAATAAAATTGGTTTAGTATCTAACTATACTGATATTGATTTGCTAAGGAAAAATATTATTAGATTCCAGGAAGAAGATAATTTTTCGAAATTTATTCAAACCATTGAATCGATTAAACCAAATTGGAATTTCACAACACTATTCAATGAATTATTAACTATTATAAAATCAATCTAAAATGAAGGATAATAAAAAACTTAATCAATTTGATATTCTTGTTATTTATTATTGGATATTAATGATGTTTTCGCATATGTGGGTAGGACTTCCCAAATTACCTACTTTTATATATTGGCTAATTGTTGGTCCCATATTATTATTTAATTTTATAAATATAAAATATATATTAAAACAAAACGAAAATATACAATACACTAAATTTCTTTACTACTTCATGTTTTTTGCAATATTTATTTCACTACTCAGGTTTGATTTTTCGACGATTTACAACATGATTTTATTATCTACTACTATCTTGATTATTTTTGAACGAAAGTATTATCTCAAGATAAATATAATAAATATAATGTTTATTATAACCATTTTATACGGGGTCCTTGCCTATCATATTGGCTTTAATAACTATGGTTATCTACCCAATCATGGTGAAGGTATATACCAGGCAAGAGTAAGTTTATTCCCTTTATCGGTTGTTGGTAGTGCGATGATTGCTATTATAGTTTTGGTAAAAAATTATTTTAGTTTTCAAAAAATCTCAAATAAATTATTTGTACTAGTTGCAGGTTATTTAATATTTTTTGGAGGAAGTCGGACAATTCTTGCATGTCTTTTAATATTAATCATATTCGTGATTTCAAAGCAAATATTTAAGATTCAAAATAGAACTTTATATAGATTTTATGCGATATTAATTGTTTTGGTATCAGTAAGTGGAATATTTTTATTTGATGAAATTGTTAATATATATGAAAAAGTGAGTTTTTCAAATTCACAAATTGATAATTATTTATATCGTGATACTATGATCGGTACTGAATTATCCGGCTCAGCAAGATCGTTTATAATGAATCAACAATATGATCTATTCCTCTCTGCCCCGTTAACTGGGGTTGGTACATATAAATTAATTAATGATTACAACTTAAGTGGCACTGAAGCTTTTTTGTCGGGTTTATTCGCAAGATTAGGTCTGATTTCCATTCTATTTTTTGCTTTCTTTGTCAAACTCTTTTCTAGATCAATTATCATTAAGGATTACCAACGTAGTATTGTTATATTAATGTTTTTCATCATTATGCTTAGTTATGGTGTAGTCATGGTTCCTTATGATCTGATATTTTTATTATTCATTGGATTGATATCTGAAGGAAATGATTCTAAATATCTGAAACAGGAATATAGCAAATGAGAGTATTAATTCTTTTGGATTATTACTTACCTGGTTTTAAAGGTGGTGGTCCGGCAAAATCTATTTTTAACCTAATATCCCATCTAAATAGTTTATACGAGTTTAGTATTATCACATCAGATCGAGACTTAGGAGATTCAAGTTCATATAGCAATGTAACACATGATAAGTGGATGAAATTTGACGATGTTAAGATATTTTATGCGTCGCCAAAATCATTGAACTTTTTTAATTTACTTAAAATAATTAGAAATCATAATTATGACATTATTTATATAAATTCTTTTTTTAGTTTTACTTTCGCAATACAACCTTTGCTAGGGGCATTGTTTAGCGTAATCCCACGCGAGAAAATACTATTAGCGCCACGTGGTGAGTTAGAAGCGGGGTGCTTAGAAGTAAAAAGTAACAAAAAAAGATTATTCTTATTCTTTTCTAAAACAATTCGGCTTTATGATAATTTAAAATTTCAAGCTACATCAAAACATGAAGTAACAAGTATCAAAAAAGTTCTAAAAAATAGAGTAAAGAATATTGTAATTTCTGAAAATCTAGGTCCAAAGGCATTACCTGGATCATTTAATCAGAATAAGCCGCGAACATCAGAAATGCCTCTAAGAATTTGTTTTTTCTCGAGAATAACAAGAGAAAAAAATCTTAATTACGCTTTGGATATTATTAAAGCAGTTGTTATACCGATTAAATTTGATATTTACGGTACAAATCACGAGGATGAAAAATATTGGTCAATTTGTAAAAAAAAAATGAAATCAATTAATGAGAAATCGATTGAATATATGGGGTCGTTGAAACCAAATGAGGTTAATAATATGTTCAAAAATTATGATTTGTTTTTTTTCCCAACAAAAGGTGAGAATTATGGACATGTTATAATAGAATCTCTTTCTGCTGGTACTCCCGTATTGATTGCCGATACTACTCCTTGGCGAAATCTTGAAATTGCTGGAGTGGGGTGGGATGTTCCATTAGATAAGCCGGAACTATTTATTGATAAAATAAATAATCTATATTCTTTATCACCACTTAGCTATATTGAAATGCGAAAAAAAGCTTTAAATTTTGCAATAAGGGTTGGTAATGACAAAGATATCTTAAATAATGCAAAAAATTTATTTAATTAATCAGGTCGCTATGAATAAACAGAATTATAAAATTTGCACAAATTGTGTAATGGATACTTCAGATAATCACATTATTTTCGATGGGAAAGGAATTTGTGATCACTGTCATGATTTTGGAAAAAATGTAAAGCCAAATTGGCATACTGATGAAAAAGGCAAAAGGGAATTAGAGAGTATTGTGTACGATATAACGAAAAAAGGTAAAGGAAATGAGTTTGATTGCCTTCTTGGCTTAAGTGGGGGAATTGATAGTTCCTATTTGCTTCATATTATGGTCAAAGAATTTGGTTTGCGCCCATTGGTTTTTCATGTTGATGGGGGCTGGAACTCAGAAATAGCAGTTAATAATATTAATAATCTTGTCGATAAATTAGGTTTGGATTTATATACAGAAGTTATTAATTGGGAAGAAATGAGAGATTTTCAATTGGGGTTTTTTAAATCCGGTGTCCCGCATTTAGATATTCCGCAAGACCATGCTTTTATCGCCGTTTTATATAACTTTGCTGAGAAATATAAAATAAAATATATCTTAAATGGGGGAAATTTCTCAACGGAATGTGTGCAATATCCTCTATATTGGCTGTATTATGGCACTGACATGTGGCAAATTAACGATATTAGAAAAAGATATGGTACATCCCAAATGGAGACTTATCCTTTTAGTTCAATTTTTAGACATAAAATTTACCTTAGATATCTAAAGGGAGTAAAAGTTGTTAAACCATTAAACTATATCCCTTACATCAAATCTGATGCAATGAAATTACTTGAAAAGGAATATAATTGGAAACCCTATCCACAAAAGCATTTTGAATCCCGTTTTACAAAATTTTATGAAGGTTATTGGCTTCCCGAAAGGTTCGGTTTTGATACCCGCCGTGTTCAATTCTCTAGCCTAATTTTAACAGGTCAAATGACGCGCGAAGAAGCACTTGAGAGGTTAAGTAAACCTGCCTATGACCCGGAAAAAATAGAGGACGAGTTCAACTATATCGCTACAAAACTTGGTATTACTAGCGAAGAACTTCGAGGTTATTTTAATATGCCGAAAAAATATTACTGGGATTACAAAAATCAAAAAACAGTTTTTAATTTTGGTGCTAAAATATTACATCTGATGGGTGTTGAAAAAGTGGTCAAAAGAAAAAAATGATTACAATTATTGACTATGGATTAGGGAATATTAGAGCATTTGTTAATGTATATAAACGCCTTAACATAACTGTTAAAATTGCAAAGACAAAAGACGATCTGGATAATGTGTCAAAAATCATACTACCAGGTGTAGGTGCTTTCGATCACGCTATTAATTTATTGCAGAATTCCGGAATGCGCGAAAAATTAGATGAATTCGTTTTACAAAAAGAAATTCCCGTAATTGGTATATGTGTTGGAATGCAAATAATGGCAGAATCCAGTGAAGAAGGTAAATTGGCTGGTTTGGGTTGGTTTAAGACAAAAGTAAAAAAAATTGATATAAATAATCTTAATCACAAACCTTATTTACCTCACATGGGTTGGAATATTGTAAACGTTAAAGAAGAAGAAGTACTTTTTGCCGGCTTGGAAAAAGAACCAAGATTTTACTTTCTTCATTCATACTGTTTTTCAACAGATTGTAGGGACACTCAAATTGCAAATTCTCACTACGGTCAAAATTTTGTTTCCGGTCTTAAAAAGAATAATATCTACGGCATACAATTTCACCCTGAAAAAAGCCATCATAATGGCGTACAGATTTTAAAGAACTTTGCACTTCTCTAAAAGAAGAAATTTAGAAGTTATGAAGATAAGAAGTTTAGTTGATGGGTAAGTCTATTAAGTTAAATCACTTTCGCGACATCAAGGTCTATCAATAAGCTTTTGTTGCTGCAATGAAAATTTTTGAGATTAGTAAAAGTTTTCCAAAGGAAGAAAAATATTCTCTAACAGATCAAATAAGAAGAGCATCTAGGTCAGTTTGTTCAAATATCTCTGAATCTTTGCGAAAAAGAAAATATGAATTAGTATTCAAGAATAAGTTGACCGATGTACAGCAAGAAGCATCAGAAACTCAAAGTTGGCTCGACTTTTCCTTAGCTTGTAAATACATAGATCAGAAAACATTTGATGAACTAGACAAAGAATATGAAGAAATAATTGCAATGCTAAATTCTATGGAAATGAATTCTAGCAAGTTTTGTTTCTAGTTTTTCTTAGAGGTTCAGGTGATAATAAGTTTAGTAAATTGAAATTTGCTAAACTTCACAACCTCTCATCTTAGTAATTTCTCTCGAGTCTTAGTATCACTCAAACAAAAAGAAATAATCAATATTCATCGATAAACTTAAAAAACGAATGCTCCACCCCCGAATAATCCCATGTCTCCTCGTCCATAACAAAGGATTGACAAAAACAGTCAAATTCAAAGATCATAAATATGTTGGTGATCCCATTAACGCTGTTAAAATTTTCAACGAAAAAGAAGCCGATGAGTTGATGCTGATTGATATTGATGCAACAGTTCAAAATAATGAACCAAATTATAAAATGATTGAAAATGTAGCAGCTGAATGTCGTATGCCGTTATGTTATGGTGGGGGGATAAAAACTGTTGGCCAAGCTCAGAAAATTTTTGGACTAGGTGTTGAAAAAATTGCAATAAGTTCAATCGCTATTCAACGTCCTTCTATAGTAGCTGAAATTGCTGAAGAAGTTGGTAATCAAAGTGTTGTTGTAGTAATGGATGTCAAAAAGAAAATGTTTGGCAATAAGTATGAAGTATTTACACATAACGGTACAAGAAGTAACTCAAAATCTCCGTTTGAATTGATCCGTGACTTTGAGGATTACGGTGCTGGTGAAATTGTAATTAATTCAATTGATAATGATGGGGCAATGAAAGGTTACGATTTAGGATTAATAAAAATGATGAGAGACTCTACAAATTTGCCTATGACCGTACTTGGTGGAGCGGGTAGTTTTGATGACATTAAATTGGTTATTGACGAATACAAGATTATTGGTGTTGCTGCGGGGAGTTTATTTGTTTTTAAAGGTAAATATAGAGCAGTATTAATCAATTATCCGACCAAAAGTGAAAAAGAAATGTTAGTAGATAATGTTCATTAATTTTAAGGAAAAAAATGTTTTCTAATCAAATACTCTTAATCACCGGAGGCACCGGCTCATTCGGTAATGCAGTACTTAATCGTTTCCTAAATGATGACGTCGGAATAAAAGAAATTCGAATCTTCAGTCGTGATGAAAAAAAACAGGACGATATGCGAAAATTTTATAATGATTCGCGTATCAAATTTTTTCTAGGTGATGTTCGTAGATATGAGTCCATTGAAAGGGCGCTTGAAGGAGTAGATTTTGTCTTCCATGCCGCTGCATTAAAGCAAGTTCCATCTAGTGAATTTTTTCCGATGGAAGCTACCGAAACAAATGTTATTGGTACTGATAATGTATTAAATGCAGCAATCAAAATGGGCGTTAAAAAAGTTATCTGCCTCAGCACCGATAAAGCAGTTTATCCTATTAATGCGATGGGTATTTCAAAAGCATTAATGGAAAAAGTTTTCGTAGCAAAGGCAAGACTTACAGATAAAACTGTTTTTATTGGCACTAGGTACGGCAATGTTTTGGCATCGCGCGGATCAGTCATACCACTTTTCATACAACAAATTAAAGGAAATAAACCGATAACGATTACAAATCCTGAAATGACCCGGTTCATGATGTCACTTGAAAATGCGGTTGAATTAGTTCTTTATGCCTTTGAACATGGAACCAGTGGTGATCTTTTTGTCCAAAAAGCTCCCGCTTCTACAGTAAGAGATGTTGCCGAAACATTACTAGAAATATTCGATTCTAAAAGTGAGATTCAAACAATAGGTACTAGGCATGGTGAAAAGCTCTTCGAATCTCTTTTAACAGATGAAGAGTGTCTTGTTGCTGAAGATTTAGGTGACTACTATAAGGTATCCCCCGATGATAGGGACTTAAATTACAGTAAATACTTCTCTGAAGGTGTTCTCCCCGAAAACGGACTGAAACATTATAATTCACATAATACTTATAGACTTTCTAAGACAGAATTAAAGAGAATGCTTTTAGAACTCCCATTTGTAAAAAAAGAATTAATAAATTGGAAAGGTAAGTAAATATGCAAAAAATTCTCATCACCGGATCCAATGGTTTTATAGGCAAAAATCTTGTTACAATTTTAAATGAGAAAGAAGGATATGACCTTCTTGAGTTTGATAAAGACAACGATATAAAAGATTTAGATAGGGGGATAATCGAGTGTGATTGGATAGTACATCTTGCGGGAAGTAATCGGCCTGAAAATATTTCTGAATATAAAGAGGTCAACTTTGGGTTAACTGAAACTATTGTAAATATTTTGCAATCAAACCAACTCAATAAACCAATAATTTTCGCTTCTTCAACACAAGCTGAATTGGATAACCCCTATGGTAAAAGTAAGCTGCTTGCCGAAGAATATCTCATCGATTTTGCGAAAAAGACAGATAATGAAGTTTATATATATAGTTTAACTAATGTCTTCGGTAAATGGTGTCGACCAAATTATAATTCCGTAGTAGCAACTTTTTGTAATAATATCGCAAAAGAACTTCCAATTAAAATTAATGATCCTGATGCTAACCTTAAGCTTATATATATCGATGATATTACTGAAAACATTATTCGTATTATTAATAATAAACCACAGCATAGTCCTGAATCGAGATTATATGTCCAACCATTTTATGAAATCAAGTTAGGTGAATTAGCTGAGCTAATATCTTCTTTTAAAGAAAGCAGAAAAAACCTCTTACTACCAGATGTATCTGATGAGTTTACTAAGAAGTTATATTCGACTTATTTGAGCTATCTTAATGAAGACAATTTTTCCTATGAATTAAAGACCAACCGGGATGAAAGGGGAGACCTAACTGAACTTATAAAATCCCAAAAATTTGGACAATTTTTTGTCTCCACCACAAAACCCGGGATTACACGAGGAAATCACTATCACCACACAAAAACAGAAAAATTTATTGTAATTAAAGGTAAAGCGGAAATCTGTTTCCGGCAAATACAAGGCGATTCTATAATAAAATATGAAGTAACCGGAGATAAAATAACTCCAATCGATATTCCTCCTGGCTATACCCATAATATCACAAACACTGGGGATACAGATCTGATCACACTATTTTGGGCCAACGAAATCTTCAATCCCGATAAACCCGACACTTACTTTGAAGAAGTGAGAATTGAAGACAAAAGATAAAAGTAAAAAGAAGTTATGATTAATGATCTAAATGAAAGACTTTTTAATTTTGCAGTTAATTGCTTAAAATTTATTAGACGACTACCAAACTCCGCGGAGTATAAAGTTATTAAATACCAATTAGCAAAAAGTTCAACTTCAAGTGGCGCAAATTACGAAGAATCCCAAGCTGGTTCATCAAAAGCTGACTTTAATAATAAGGTTCGAATATCATTAAGAGAAATGCGTGAATCAAATTATTGGTTAAGAATAATCGAAAGTATAAATGAGAATAATTTACTAAATGATGAGTTAAAATTTTTACTAAATGAATCCTCAGAGCTAAAAAATATTTTAGGATCGATAGTACATAAAACACGCTCAAACTAATTTTTTTAATTCTTTATCTTTTTTTTTACTTTTGTCTTTTGAATTTTGTTTTTATTCTTTTGTCTTTTTCTTTTAACTTTTTACTTTTATCTTTTTTCTTTAATTAAAGGTTTCTATGAATAGATTAAAAGTCCTCACCGTTGTCGGTACACGCCCAGAAATAATTCGTTTATCCAGAGTTATAGCCAAACTCGATCAATCAGAAGCAATTGAACACATCCTTGTTCATACCGGTCAAAATTATGATTACGAGCTTAATCAAATTTTCTTTGAAGATTTAGAATTGCGCAAACCCGATTATTTTCTCGAAGCAGCAGGCAAAAACGCTTCCGAAACTATTGGTCAAATTTTTATTAAAATAGATCCAATATTAGAAAGCGAATCACCTGATGCGCTTCTGATTTTAGGTGATACCAATAGTTGTCTAGCTTCTATCCCTGCCAAAAGAAGGAAAATCCCGGTATTCCACATGGAAGCCGGTAATCGTTGTTTTGATCAAAGAGTTCCCGAAGAAATAAATCGAAAGATAGTTGATCATGTAAGTGATATTAATCTCACATATAGCAGTATTGCCCGTGAATATTTATTGAAAGAAGGATTTCCAAACGATAGAATTATTAAAACCGGCAGTCCTATGTTCGAAGTCATTAATTACTATATGCCCAAAATAAAATCTTCCACTATCCTTGATCGCTTAAAGCTGAACCATGAAGGCTATTTCCTTGTTTCTGCGCATCGTGAGGAAAATATAGATTCCATTAATTTCGACAAATTTATAAATATTTTAAATCTACTAGTCAAGAAATATCAATTTCCAATTATTGTTTCTACACACCCGCGTACTCGTAAAATGATTGATAAAAAGAACTCCATTCTTGATGAGAAAATAATATTATTAAAACCTCTTGGTTTTTCAGATTACAACAATTTGCAATTCAATGCTTTCGTTTCCATTTCCGATAGCGGAACAATCTCGGAAGAATCTTCAATCCTAAATTTCCCAGCTATAAATTTACGTGAAAATCATGAACGCCCCGAAGCATTTGAAGAAGCTTCTGTTATGTTCACAGGGTTTAATGAAGATCGAATATTGCAAACCATTAAAGTTCTTGAAACTCAAAAAAGAAATAATGAACGTACATTAAGACCAGTATCTGACTATTCGATGCCAAACGTATCGGATAAAGTTTTAAGAATTATTTTATCTTATACGGATTACGTTAATCGTGTCGTTTGGTCAAAATAACTTATTCTCTTTTATTACTTAAATTATCATTTGTCATTCCCGCAATCATTAAGCGGGAATCTACAAATTCTCCCATTAACTAAATTACTAATCACGGATCACAAGTTACTGATAACCAGAATATGAACATTCTCTTCCTAACATTAGTAATTTCAGACGATATTAACGAACGTGGAATCTATAATGATCTAATGCGTAAGTTCAGAGATGAAGGGCATAATGTTTTTATAATTAGCCCAAATGAAAGAAGACTCAAAAAGAAATCAAGTTTCTTGAGGATTGATGGAATTACTATAATAAAAATGAAATGGCTAAATATTCAGAAATGCAGTACAATTGAAAAGGGCATCTCAACTTTGCTTTTAGATTTTATGTTCCTTTGGGGAATAGTGAAATATTTAAGTGAGATTAAATTTGATTTAATAATTTATTCAACCCCGCCGATAACTTTCGAAAAATCAGTTAAATATATCAAAAAAAGAAATAGTACAAAATCTTATCTTCTACTAAAAGATATTTTTCCCCAAAATGCTGTTGATATGGGTTTGATTAGAAAAAATAGTTTAATGCATAACTATTTTCGTAAAAAAGAAAAAGTCCTTTATGAAATTTCTGATTACATAGGTTGTATGTCACCGGCAAACGTTCAATATTTATTGAAGAACAATAAAAGTTTGTCTCCGAATAAAGTTGAGGTAAATCCTAATAGTCTGGCTCCTGTAAATAGTGCCGTTTCTCCACAACAACTAGAGAAAATAAAAAATAAATTTAACATACCGGAGAATAGACTTATTCTTTTATATGGTGGTAACCTTGGCATTCCTCAAGGAATAGATTTTCTTATTCAAGTGCTTGACTCAAATAAACAAAATGACGATTTGTTTTTAATAATTGTCGGTTCTGGCACAGAGTTTAGCAAGTTACTTCATTGGTCCAATCAGAATAACTCAAATAATTGTCTCATTCTAAATCAACTTCCCAAAACTGAATATGATAATATTGTTAAAGTAGCCGATGTCGGTCTAATTTTTCTCGATAAACGATTTACAATTCCAAACTTTCCTTCTAGACTTTTATCTTATTTGGAGAATGAGAAACCGGTCTTATTGGCAACTGATATTGTAACTGATATCGGTAGGCTTGCTGAAAAGAATAATTTCGGTTTTTGGTCTCAAAGCGGTAACTTGAATGACTTCAATAAGAATATTGAGAAGCTGCTAAAAGACAAAAGCTTATGTAAACAGATGGGCGATCATGGATATAAATACTTCATCCAAAATTTTACCGCAGCCCATTCATACAACATTATTATGAATCATTTTGAACAAAAAATATTCTGAAATGATTTATAAAAACTATCTTAAAAGACTTTTTGATTTACTGATTTCTTTTTTTGTTTTTATAATTACATTACCTTTACTTTTAGTTGTTATTTTTTCTTTATTTATGGCAAATAGCGGTAAAGTTTTTTTCGTCCAATCTCGTCCCGGCAAAGATGAAAAGATTTTTAATATTATAAAATTTAAGACAATGAAAGAAAATAAAGATGTTGATGGTAATCTTCTTCCGGATGAAAAGCGCTTAACAACTATAGGCAAATTAATTAGAAAACTTTCTATAGATGAACTCCCACAGTTATTAAATGTAATTAAAGGAGATATGTCTTTAATAGGTCCAAGACCATTATTAATAGAATATTTACCGTTATACAATGAAAAACAAAAAAGAAGACATGAAGTAAAACCCGGCATAACCGGCTGGGCACAGGTAAATGGAAGGAATGCTATATCATGGAAAGAAAAATTTGATCTGGATGTTTGGTACGTTGATAATATTTCTTTTCTAGTGGATATTAAAATTATTATTCTAACAATTGCTAAAACATTAAAAAGAGAGGGTATTAATTCACAAGGAATGGCGACGGCTCCGAAATTTAATGGTAAAAACTGAGGTGAGTAAAATGAAAAAAATTGCAATATTTGGTGCAGGCGGCTTTGGTAGAGAAGTTGCTATGTTGATTGAACAAATTAACAAAGTCGATCAAGAGTGGGAAATTATTGGCTTTTTTGATGATGGTATTGAGAAAAATAAAATGATTAATAATTATCCTGTACTAGGAGGTATTGCTGAACTCAATATGGTCAATGAAGGGTTGTATTTAGTATTATCGATAGGTAACCCATCCACAAAAACAAAAATTTTGAATCAGATAATAAACGATAAGATTAAATACCCTGTTATAGTTCATCCGAATGTTCAAATTGGTGATTCTGACGTAAAAATAGGTGAGGGTTCTATAATCACTGCTGGTTGTGTTATTACTACAAATATAAGTATTGGTAAACATGTCATTCTAAACTTAAGTTGCACTGTTGGTCATGATACTATTATCGATGACTATTCAGCCTTTATGCCTTCAGTTAATATTTCCGGTGAAGTGAAAATTGAGAATTCGGTTTATGTTGGTACTGGTGCAAAGATTATTAATCTAGTTACTATTGGTGCCCGAACAATAATTGGAGCAGGAGCAGTTGTTGCGAAAAATATTCCTTCGGACTGCACAGCAGTTGGAATTCCTGCTAAACCAATTAAATTTCATGAGTAGGATACGATTTTATTGGTCTCTCCTAAATGAAAATAAAGTTATACTAATATCAAAATTCTTACCATTATAATATTCTGTTATTAAATTAGAGGTATAAATGGGTATTTCAATTAAAGCTATTAGCTATTACTTACCGGAAAATGTACTAACAAATGATGATTTATCAAAACAGTTTCCTGAATGGACAATTGAAAGAATAACTAACAAACTTGGTATTTCTAAAAGGCATATCTGCTCTGAAAATGAAACAGTTTCAGATATGTCTGTTAATGCCTCATTAAAATTATTTGAAGAATATAATGTTAGTAAAAATGAAATTGATTACATAATTTTGTGTACTCAAAGTCCTGACTATTATTTACCAACTACTGCATGCGTCGTTCAGCATAGGTTAGGTCTAAAACAAAATATTGGTGCAATTGATTTTAATCTTGGATGTTCAGGCTATATTTATGGTTTGGGTTTGTCCAAAGCTTTAATTCAATCAAATCAAGCAAACAATGTTTTGCTAATAACTTCGGAGGCATACTCAAAGCATATTAAATTTGATGATAAAAGTAATAGATCCATTTTCGGAGATGCTGCTACCGCTTCATTAATTTCAAATGGAGATGGAAAAATAGAAGATTTTGATTATGGGACGGATGGAGGAGGATCTAATAATCTAATAGTAAAGAATGGCGGGCTCAAATTTAAAAAAAATAATACGGAAGATGATTATTTATTCATGAATGGGGCAAAAATATTTAGTTTTACTTTAGAAAAAGTACCGCTAGTTGTAAAAAATATTTTGGATAAATCAAAACTATCAATCGAAGATATTGATCTGTTTATTTTTCATCAGGCCAATAAGTTTATGTTAGAAAATCTTAGAAAAAAACTTAAAATCAGTGAAAATAAATTTTATTACTTCATTGAAAATGTTGGTAATACTGTATCTTCAACTATTCCCTTAGCTTTAAATGATGCTTATAAAAATAATAGAATAAAGAAAAATGATAAAGTAATGTTAGTTGGTTTTGGTGTTGGTTACTCATGGGGTGGTTGTATTATATATTATTAATAATAATTTTAGGAGAGAAAAGTGGAACTTAATGACTTCTTAAGAAAATTTGAATATGCAATTGAAGATGTAGAGCCTAATTCTGTAGATGCTGATTTAGATTTTCAAAATAATTTAGAACAATGGGACTCATTAGCGGCGATGACTTTACTTGCAATGATAGATAATGAATATGATGTGGTTTTAACTGGTGAGGAATTAATTTCTTGTAAAACAGTAAATGAATTATTTGAATTGATTAAAAGTAAATCTAACAAATGAGAATGAATAATGATTTTTTAGAAATAAGCAATAAAACATTTTTAATTACCGGTGCTACCTCTGGTATTGGTAAGTCGATTTGCGAATTGTTACTGAAGTTTAATTCGAATTTGGTTATTTGTGGCCGCAGAACTGAGAAATTGAACGAAATCAAAAACAAAGCTCCCCAAAAAGTTATTGCATATTCAGGTGATTTAACAGATAATGGCTTTATAAAAAATATAGTAGATACTACACCAAGTATAGATGGTATAGTTCATTCTGCTGGTATCTTAAAATATATTCCATTCAAAGTCCTTTCACGAAAAAATTTGAACTTAATATATGACATTAATTACTTTGCGCCAATCGAACTAACTCAGAATTTATATTCTAAGAAAAAAATTAATAATGATTCTTCAATAGTATTTATTTCATCCATAAGTGGCATTACAAAGTCTGCAGTTGGCTTAGCAGCTTATTCTTCATCTAAATCAGCATTATTTGGTATTGTTAAGACAATTTCTATCGAATTAGCCAAAAACAGAATAAGAGTAAACAGTATTTCTCCGGGTATGGTTAGAACTGAAATGTTAGATGGTGCACAAGATGTTATTTCGGGTTCTAAAATTATTGAAGATGAAAATAGATATCCATTAGGATATGGAACTCCTGAAGACGTTGCGAACTTTACTGCATTTCTTCTTTCTTCTAGAAGCAAATGGATTACTGGTTCGAACTATATAATTGATGGTGGTTTTTCTTGTATATAATTTTAAGAGATATTTTATGAATCCTAAAATCTGGCTCTCTTCCCCCCACATGGGCGGTGAAGAACTTAACTTTGTAAACCAAGCTTTTGATACAAATTGGATAGCACCGCTCGGTCCAAATGTAAACGGTTTTGAAGAAGATTTACAAAATTATACAGGCGTTAAGCATGCCGCAGCTTTAAGTTCCGGTACAGCTGCACTTCATCTTGCTCTAATTATGCTTGGTGTAAAACAAGATGATGAAGTAATCTGTCAAAGCTTGACCTTTTCTGCTACTGCTAATCCCATCGCCTATCAAGGAGCCGTCCCAATTTTTATAGATTCAGAAAACAAAACTTGGAACATGGATCCAAACATTCTTGAAGACGCTGTCAAAGATCGCATAGCAAAAGGTAAGGAACCAAAAGCAATTATTTATGTTCACCTCTACGGCATGCCTGCTCTCATTAATGATATAATGGAAGTAGCAAATAAATATGAAATTCCCTTAATTGAAGATGCCGCCGAAGCACTTGGATCAAGATATTTATCCCGTGAAATGCGAAACATATCTAAAAATGGCCTGTCCCGTGAAATCAATATTAATTCAGAAGATTTAGCTAAACTAAAAGCAGAAGAAAATAAAATTGAATTAAACCCAAGTGAAAAGATTATTTCACTGGGAGAACATGTCGGTGGTTTCAGTGATATTGGCATTCTATCATTTAACGGAAATAAAATTATTACAACTTCCGGTGGTGGTGCGTTAATTTCTAATAAAGAAGAATTCGTTACTAAAGCAAGATTCCTCGCTACCCAAGCACGCGATAACGCTCCGCATTATCAGCATTCTCAAATCGGTTATAATTATAGAATGAGTAATATAGTTGCCGGTATCGGGCGTGGACAAATGAAAGTAATCGATAAAAGGGTAGAGCAGCGAAGAGCAAATTATGATTTTTATAAAGATCAGTTTACTAAGTTTGATGGAATAACTTTTCTTGATGAACCGGTCGGTCATTTTTCAAATAGATGGCTTACTACTTTTTTGGTAGATTCTAATAAAACAAATGGAGTTTCTAGAGAAAATATTAGACTTGAATTAGAGAAATATAATATTGAATCCCGTCCGCTTTGGAAACCAATGCATAAACAACCGGTTTTCCAAAATGCCTTGAATTTCACAAACGGTACTTCTGAAAAGTTGTTTGAAGACGGTTTATGTCTTCCTTCAGGTTCAAATTTATCAGAAGACGATTTGGCTAGGATCGTTGGTATAATTTTTTCAATTTTAACAAGAGGTCAAAATGCCGATAAATAAAATATTTAAAATAACAAGAAAAATCCGCAACAGGCATTTTATTGCATTTGACTTAATTATTTTATTGTTGTCTCCATATATAGCCTTGTTAATTAGAACTGATGGTAATATATCTAACCTAATTACTTTTGAGAATCTTTTATTTATAACATTGTCCCTTACCGTTTTAAAATTTGTAATATTTTATCAATTCGGGTTTTATAACCGGTACTGGCAGTCTGCAAGTATTGATGAATTAGCTAGAATAATAGCCGCTTGTATTACTGTAATCTTATTTGAGATATTCGCGTTTTATTTGTTTAATTATTTTATTACAGATGTAGTCGAAGGCATGCCTTATTCCTTGCCGATTCTTGACAGTCTTATTTCAATTATTATAGTTGCTTCCGCGCGCTTTAGTCTGCGTCTAGCGGAGTCTTCAAAAAACAGACTTGACAGGTATAACCCTCAAATTCATACGATAATTATCGGCGCCGGAGATGCCGGAGTACAGACACAAAATAAAATACTTTACCATAAAGATTATGGTAAGGTTGTAGCTTTTGTCGATGATGACGAAGCTAAAATTGGTTTGAAAATAAAAGGTATTCCAATACTGGGACCTATTTCTAATTTATCGGAAATTTCAACTAAATTAAAAGCACAGAAAATAATAATCGCCTTGCCCATGGTTTCTGGTAAAAAAATAAGGGAAATTCATTCAATTTGTTCCGAACTTGATGTTGAGGTATTAACGCTTCCTCCTATTGATAAAATTCTCGATAAAGATATAAAAATTAATTTATTAAGAAGGGTACAGGTAGAAGATTTATTAAGAAGAGAATTAGTCGAAATTGACTTTGATAAAGTCGCCGATTCTATTAAAGAAAAGGTAGTGCTAATCTCCGGTGCCGGAGGTTCAATAGGAAGTGAAATATGCCGCCAGGTTTGCAGATTTAATCCTGCACAGATTGTAATAACCGGTCACGGTGAAAATTCAATTTTCGAAATTGATATGGAGCTTAAGAAACATTGCCGTATTAATAGCATTATAACAAAAATTGTTGATATTAAAGATTCGGAAGGCCTTTCAAGAATTTTTTCAAAATATAAACCGCAGATAGTTTTTCACGCAGCCGCTCATAAACATGTACCCTTGATGGAAAATAATCCCATTGAAGCTGTATTAAATAATATTATGGGTACAAAGAATATGGTTGATGTTTCCGTAAAATTTAATGTGGATAAATTTATTCTTATTTCATCTGACAAAGCCGTTAATCCTACAAACGTTATGGGCGCTACAAAACGTGTCGCTGAAATGATAGTCCTTCAAGCGGCAAAAAATTACGGAAGAGCTTTTTCAGCTGTAAGATTCGGAAATGTATTGGGAAGCAGGGGGAGTGTAATTAGAACATTCTACCGCCAGTTAAAAGACGGCGGCCCTTTAACTATCACCCATCCCGATATTATGAGATATTTTATGACAATCCCCGAATCGGTTCAATTAGTTCTTCAGGCTTCCATATTAAATTCAGGCGGGGAAATATTTGTGCTCGATATGGGTGAACCTGTTAAAATTGTCGATCTGGCAAAAGATATGATAAGACTTTCCGGGTTAAGATTAAATGAAGATATTGATATTGAAATTACCGGCCTGCGCCCTGGTGAAAAATTGTTCGAGGAGTTATTTCTTGAAGGTGAGGAGTATAAAAAAACAGAGCATGAAAAGATTTTTGAAGCGGTAAACGCTTCTAATTTCACGCATCCCCAATTAAACGAGCTTATTGAAAATTTAATTTTTCATTCAAATGAAGAGGGTAATGATATCAGATTAATCCTTCGTCAATTAGTGCCTGAATACGTTTCTAATAATACCAATCTGAAATTGGTAAAACCCGCTTAAAATAACACCTAATGAAACTATTAAAATTCTTCTATATATTAATAATATTTCTTTCTGCGGCCATCCCTTTGTATTCACAGGTTAATTATGAACCGGTAACAAACAGCGTTTATAATTACCTTAACAGGATGTCAAATAAAGGCCTAATTTCTACTAACGAAGAAATTTTGCCTTTCTCACGTTTATATATTGCAGGCAAGTTAAACGCACTCCGGGATAAAATCCAAGTTTCACATCTTGAAAAAACCGAGTTGGATTTCTACTTAAAAGAATTTTCTTCTGAAATGTTAAAGCAGCTTCCTGATACCAGCCAGATTAAACATAATAATTTGGCTTTCGGTTTTAATAATAACTGCCGCTTTAGGTTATTTAATTTTGAGTCTCCCGGTTTTAATTTATCGGTGGATCCCGTAATTAATTATTCAATTAGTTATTCAGACGGAAAAAATTCTACATTAAGATCAAACGGACTTAAATTGTTCGGTAATATTAATGATAATTTTGGTTTTGATATAGTGTTATATGATAATAGGGCAGGCGGAGATTATTATGATGCTTCACGTGATTTCACAAATGAAACAGGATATGGATATAAAAAGAATAATAGCGACGGCAGTTTAGATTTTGATTATGTCCGCGCGAATTTAACTTATTCATGGGATTGGGGCAATATTACCATTGGCAAGGATTTTAACTATTACGGCACCGGTGAAAGCGGTAATATAATTATGTCCTCAAAAGCGCCTTCGTTTCCTTATCTTAAACTGGAATTTAATCCCGTTGAATGGTTCAGGTTTTCATACATACACGGTTATCTAGATTCGCAGATATTGGATTCTTCAACAATTAGAATCAATCCAGGCCGAAATCATTTTTCCAATGTTGAAAAATATTTTGTTACCCATATGTTTTCATTTACCCCCTTAAAAAACTTTAATTTTTCAATCGGCGAATCCGTTATCTATAGCGATAAACTGGAACCAATATATTTAATTCCAATAATTCCTTTTCGTTTAGCGGATCATTATTTAACAGCACCTGATGAGAGGGCCGGCAACGCTCAAATATTCGGGTCTTTGTGGTATAAAAATTATTCTATACAGACGAAATTTTACGGATCTGTTTTTATTGATGAGCTTACAATTAGTAATCCTGATAATCCTTCCGCAATCGCTTATAATATTGGTTTTCATACAATTGATCCACTAATTCCCGAAAGTGAATTAATTGCTGAATATACGAAAATTCAGCCCTTCGTATATTCTCATATTGATCCGGCACAGACATATAATAATTTCGGTTATCAGCTTGGTCATTGGATTGGTGAAAATAGCGATCAATTATATCTAAAATTAAGAAAAAGAATAATTCGCGGTTTAAATTTCGATTTATATTACAGCTATATAAGAAAAGGTGAATTAGCTGTTCCCGGCGGCGAAAGATATAAACCAAATCAGAATTTTTTATGGGGATTAAAAAAGTATTATTCTTTATATGGTTTTCAATTATCGTATGAATTTATGCATAGTCTTTATTTAAAAATAAATTATAATATTAATAAAACAGAGGAAGAAATTATTAACGGAAATTATATCAATACTAATTTCAATGAGTTCTCGTTTTTAATTTCTTATGGTCTTTAAATTCTAAAATCTTTGTGCCTTCGTGCCTTTGTGGCATAAAAAAACACCTTATTCAAACTATCAAATATCAGTCCCAAACCTCTTCCATCATTGTTAGTTCTAACTATATAATTTATACTTCTCAAACTCAAAATCAATCCTTCTCTTCAGTCCCTTTGTGTCTTTGTGCCTTCGTGGCAAAGAAATAAAACTAATTCAAATTACCAGATTAGTAAAGCACACGTTTACCCGGTATATTCTTCCCAATCAGAATTTCCATTTCTATTCTCACACCATAAATTAAACAAATAAAAATCCTTTCTTCGTGTAAAAACCGGAACTAAAATTGATTTATAAACTGAATTCAGATTTTATAAAAAAAATATTTGTTCTAATCTTCACAACAGGTCTAATAAAAATATTCTTTTTTATACTCCCGTATATTACAAATTCACTGCAGTTTAACGAATTTAATAAAATGTACTATACGGCTTCTCTAGCCGCTGTAATAGGGGGACTTGGTTTTAATTACGCCTACGCGCAGAAACGGTTTAAGATTATAAAGGTACTTTTATTCATTCTGCTTAATCTGGCGCTTATTTATTCAATTTTATATTCTATTGAAAACATAAACAGTTATTATTCCTTTATTGTAAGTTTTTCACTTATTGTATTTGAATTGACATCGTTTTATCTGTTGTATAACAACTTTATTAAAGAATATTTTATTGTTTATTCTATACTTCTTATAAGTTATATAACAATAGTTTTTGCCGCTTTTATAAATATTAATTTAGTAATTGCGTTTTCACTGCTGACATTTATTGCTTCTATAATTTCACTCTATTTTATAATTAAGATTGATAAAAGAATTATTAATGGTAATTCAAAATCATTTTATAAAATTGGATTTACAGCGTTTATTATAAATTCGGTTTCACCCTTTATTTTTATTGCGGATAAATTTATTGTTAATACATTTTTTAATATTGAAACTGCAAATGCTTATACATTTGCCTGGACATTAACAGCCCCCATTTTTTATTTAGGAGTTATCTTTGAAAAATATATTTATACGCTTCCTGCAGGTATTCTGGATAGAAAAAAAATCATATTAGGCATGATATTATTGTTTTTCTTACTGTTCATTTATTGGGTAATAATAAATTTATTTTTGTCGTTTGGAATTACTATGCTTCCTGAAACGATAAATCTAACGCTGTTAAAAAATATTATAAATATTATGCTCCCCGGGTTTATGATTTTTGCGATAATCCATTATCCTATGAACGGATATTTATTCAAAAAAGAATTGCTGAATGTTCAGTATAAATTATCTGTGATTTATATGATAATAATAGTTTTGTTTTTAATTCTGTTTTTTATCCTCACTAGAATTGAACTTAATAATAACTACCTGCTTATTCTATTTTTAACCTGGGGCATACTCGGAATTATACTTTTGCTAAAATACATTTTAATAAAAAGTAGAAATAAAATTGAATATTAATTTTTATACGTCTTATAAGAAAAATACCTTACTAAAAGTTGTCTTTTTCCTATCGCTTCTTGGTACTTTTGCAAAAGCCTTCCCCGGTTTTGAATATCTGTTTGTTCTAACTCCGCTTGGATTTTTAATAATTATTTTTGCGGGTTTAATTTCAGTTTATAATGACTTAAATGTAATCCTTAATGATATTAGCAAATTCAATTTAAGCCGGATTGCCAAAAGTATTTTATATTTAGTTTTGTTATTCCCGGTATGGTCAGTGCTAACTTCAATTTGGTCATTACATCCCCATATTACATTGTTAAGAAGCTTCTATTTATTGTTTTTAATAATAGGTACTTATTTTGCCTCATTATTTTGGAACAAAATATCGGATACATATTTCGGCTGCCTAATACCGCTGAATATAATTGTCCTAATTGCCTCAATAATTTCATTATTATTCGATATACCTCAAAATGCCTGGACAGGGGGAAACTCAAAAGGATTTATGGGCTTTGTCTCACATCAGAATACTCTCGGCGCCATTGTACTTTTTACTTCTCCTTCAATATTTGAACAAATATTAAAATATTATTTTAATTATAAATCAAAAAAAAATATCTATAATAAATATTTATTAATATTTTATTCATTTATACTCGCTGCTAATTTATATCTTCTTATAATTACCCATTCCCGCGCTTCAATATTATCCTTTTTTATTATGTGTATAATTTTGGCTCTCTTAATAAATTATAAATACTTTTTTATAACCGCTGCTATGATAATAATTTCCCTAATCTCTTTAAGTGTATTTAACCCCGGCTTTAAAAATTCAGCGGAATCTTGGATGGCGAAAGGCTCTGGTTCAATTTTAGGAAGCAGATTAACTTATTGGGAATCTTCTTTTGAAGCCGCTATATCCGGCGGATTTACAGGATTAGGATACGGAATCAGTAATCCCGCCATTAAAAATGACGCCGCGGGAAATCATTATGATAATGGAATATTTGTAAGAGAAAAACTGAATAGCTTTCTCGCTCTAATTGAAGAGACCGGTATTATTGGTTTAATACTATTTCTATTGCCGTGTATTTTCTTGTTCTATTACTTTTTATCTGAAAGAAAAATAAAGGGGAATAAAAAAGGTACGAATCACCATTTAAATAAAAATATTATTCAGCAGCACATTATTTCGAATAATATATATAATCTTCCTTTTGCTTTCCTTATTGCTTTAATTGTTAACGCTCAATTTGAAGCATGGTTTGTAGGTGTGGGCAGTTTCCAGTTTTTAATTTATATCTTCTTATTATTTATATCATTTGAAAAAATGAAAAATCGAATTATTGATTAAACAGCCTCGCAAATAGAAATATTATCTACTTTTAAATTTAATCCGGTTGTTGTTTTATGAACAAAAAAATTATTCTGACCTTTATCGGGTTTTATTTGCCTGGTTATAAATCGGGCGGACCGGTAAGAACTATATCAAATCTGCTAAATACATTATCAAATGATTATAGTTTTAAAATTATTACAAGAAATAAAGATATTTTAGAAAATTTACCTTATGAAGGTATCAAAGCGGATGAATGGACAAAGAATTCCAACTGTTCAATTTATTATTCCGGTTTTAAAGTCGGTTTAAGGAAAATTATAGCAAGCACGGAATTCGATTCTTATTATCTAAATAGTCTTTTTGATTTTAGTTTTTCAATTAAAGTAATCTTGTTATTATTTTTTAATTTAATTCCCCGTAAACAAATAATTATTGCTCCAAGAGGGGAATTGTCAAAAGGCGCTTTATCATTAAAACAATTCAAGAAAAAAATATATTTAACAATAGCAAAAATTCTAAATTTATATAAAAATGTTGTATGGCACGCTTCAAATAATTATGAAGCGGATGATATAAAGTTAGTTTTCGGGGAAAAGGCAGCTGTCAAAATTGCTTCCGATATTCCTGATTTTAATCTCCCAAAGGTTATACCAAATAGGAGCAAAATAAAAAATAATCTTAACATAATTTTTATCTCAAGCATAACACCAAAAAAGAATCTTTATTTTGTAATTGAAATATTAAATAAAATAAAAGGGGAATATAAACTAGATATTTATGGTCCTATTAAAAGCAATAAATATTGGCAAAAGTGTCTCAATAAAATAAATGAGAACCATAAAAATAAAATTACTTATAAAGGAAGTATTCCTAATTCCGAATTATATAAAATTTATCCTTTATATGATCTATTGTTTCTTCCAACCTTGGGTGAAAACTTTGGGCATGTAATATTTGAATCATTGTTTTACGGAATCCCGGTACTTTCTTCGGGAACGACACCATGGGACAAATTAGATAATTTCAAAGCAGGCTGGAATATTAATTTAAACGATAGAAATAAATATATAGAAACTATTGAATCATTAATAAAAATGGATGATGATCAGTTCAGTATTTATAGAAAGGGAACAATCGAATACATCACTTGGCTTAAAAACAACAATGATTATTATACCGACAATCTTAAATTATTCTTATAATAAAACTAATCAACTATCTGCTACTAAAATAATAGCTCAAACTGATTCCCCTCTCGGGAGGGGAATAAAAGGGGTGGGTTAAATCTGTGTAATTAACCCAAATTAAAATACTATAAAACCCCAGCAGTTTCACATAACATTTCTCAATCCGCCTAAGAAAACAAACCAAACACAACCAACCTTAACGGCGATTTCCACTTATACCCATACAAACAAATAAACATACCGCTCCTACCGGAGCTTTTATAAAAAAAATCTATATTTATCTACTGACATGCCGCACCTCCGGTGCTATTACGGCTCCAGCGGAGCTGAACATTAGTAGAAAAACAAAAAAAATAATCCCAAAGCTCCGTAGGAGCGAAACAAACTTCCCCGCGTAGTCGCGATTGCCAGCTTTAGCGAAAAGAATCCATCGCAAAGACGGAGAACCATACCAATTTGTGCATAAAATCAAAACAAACTAAAACTAAGATTCCCGACATATTTAACATATACCAAAATTCAACAAATTAACATGCCGCTCCTACCGGAGCTTTTATAAAAAAAATCTATATTTATCTACTGACATGCCGCACCTCCGGTGCTATTTACGGCTCCAGCAGAACCGAACAACTTCCCCGCGAAGGTGGGCCTGTCCGCCGAAGCGAATTATGGAATGAGAAACCACCGCGAAGGCGGGGAAACATCCCTGTTAGTGCACAAAATATATAAACTAATATACTCATCATATTTCAATCATACCAAAATTCAAAAAATAAACGTGCCGCTCCTACCGGAGCTTAATAAAATATAATCTATATTTATCTACTAATATGCCGCACCTCCGGTGCTATTACGGCTCCAGCGGAGCCGAACATTAGTAGAAAAACAAAAAAATAAATAACCCCAAAGTTCCGTAGGAGCGAAACAAACTTTTCCGCGTAGTCGCTATTGCCAGCCTTAGCGAAAAGAATCCATCACGCAGGCGGGGAACCATACCAGTTTGTGCATAAAATCAAAACAAACTAAAACTAAGATTCCCGGCATATTTAAAATATACCAAAATTAAACAAATAAACATGCCGCTCCTACCGGAGCTTTATAAAATATAATCTATATATAGCTACTAATATGCCGCACCTCCGGTGCTATTACGGCTCCAGCAGAACCGAACAACTTCCCCGCGAATGCGGGCCTGCCCGCCGAAGCGAAGAATGGAACAGAATCCATCGCGAAGTCTGAAACAGAATTCCTCGCGCAGGCGGAGAACCATACCAATTTGTGCATAAAATCAAAACAAACTAAAACTAAGATTCCCGACATATTTAACATATACCAAAATTCAACAAAT
>JAHJUE010000032.1 GCA_018829205.1 Bacteroidota bacterium | reverse complement strand
CTGCAGAAAATAAACTATTAAAAAAAGCGATGAGAATTTTGTTTAAAGAATTAGGCCCCGTTGAAACAAGCCGCTTTTTATCGATTACAAACCAGAAGCGAAAAGAGTCTGTTAAACGCCATCGTGATTGGCAAAAGGGAATTGATAAAGAACTTTTTTATAAAGAAATTTTTGAAGAGGGTTAACAGCTTACCGAAAGATTTTGATTTTTTGTTAAAGTTTGCACAATAAAAGTTTTTAAAAAAGTTATAAACAAAATTCACATCTCATGCAAAAAAAATCATCCTTTTGCTTTTTTGATTCTCATTACACGATTAAAAAAAGGCAGCGGTGAATTGCAACAAGTTTGTTGAGCCGCTGCCTTTTGTAATATCTCCTATTTTAATAAAATTAACTTTTTCACCTTCTGAAATTTTTCTGTTTCTATCTTGTAGAAATAAATACCTGATGTATAATTAACTCCATCAAAAATCACCTCATGATAGCCAGCTTCAAATTGTTTGTTTATTAGCTCGGTTCTCTTTTCACCCAAAATATTATAAACCGTTATCTTAACTTTTGCACGTTCTGGTAAAGCAAATCTAATCGTTGTTGTTGGATTGAATGGATTTGGATAGTTCTGAAAGAGAATAAAATTTTTATTTTGTTTTAATTCTTTTATCCCTACCAAAAAGTTACTTGTTGGGGTGAATTGAAATTTATCATTTGATGAAATTGGTTTGTAAGTAACTATATATAAAGTGTCTCCAAGGCCAGGATAATTACCGCTTAAAAATGAAAAGTTAATTTGATATGAGGTTTTTGCCCCTGTTTCTCCTTGAGGTTGAAGAACAATCGGTTCTGAAAAATCCCATTTACTATTTCTAAGGCCAAAGATCTCAAATATTTTGTATGTAGCTTTTTGCATAGTTCCAGAGTGAATTATTTTGAATGGACACACAATATTTGAACTAGTCAAAGGGTCCTTCGTCGTATCACCTGGATATAAATATTTTCCATTCACCAAAGTATCAAGATTATTAAAAATAATAATCCAATCATCAGGTGTTTTCTGAGGTTGTCCATAATTAGGGGGATATTTAATCAAGAATGTTGAATTCAATATTGGGCTATTGAATTTAGAATCCTGGGTGTTAATATTAACTTCTTTATCTTCGATTAAAAGTTTTAACCCATCGAAAGGAGGCGTTGAATAACCTGGTATGAGAAGATTATCACTGATTACAAACAAACCGGAATTCAAATTTTTTACATTAACCTTTTTTGTTGAATCGTTTAGAACGTCGAACGTAAGTTCATATGTATTTCCTGTAATGTTTAAAGAATCAATTACTCGTAGGTTCAAGTTTGGAGTGGCAGTGCCCGAAACATGCTGAAATATACTTTGCGGATAATAACCTTCATACCTAAGCAAGCCGAATGCTTTGCTAACAAGAACTGTATCAAGCGCCCCATCAGAAGCAGAAATTCTAAGATAGTAAGGCGACCCGCTCGGAACATTATTGAAATTCCAGGAATAACTACCGAGCCCAGAAGGGTAATTGGATGAATGTATGAGCGTCAAAGGTCCTTGCGGCGTAGTTGAAAATTCAATTTTAATATTTAGGTTTGTATTGTCTGCGTCTTCTGCCGTCCAATCAATGTTAATTGGAGAGATTCTTACGATAGAATCTTCAAAGGCAATTTTTAATTCCAATTCAGGCTGTGCATTGGTAGGATTATTAATTGTAATTCTTTGATCAGAATTATCATAATAATATTCTTTTGGATTCAGTGGATTGTAGGCAACTACTCTCAGAACATAGTTTACGCCATCTCTGAAGTTTAAAGTGTTCCAGTTGAACGAAGAAGAAACGGGATGATCAAATGCTAATGGTATCCAATTTCTCCCTTTGTTGAATGAGCACTCAATAAAGACCTTTGCATCCGGATTTGTTCCGGTATAATTCCAAACAATTGGAACATTTCCACTAATTATTCCAGAAGAAGGAGATATTAAGTTTATTTTATAATCATTACTTCCCCCTTCTTTCCCGAGTAGATCACTTATAGTCGGCCAATTAAAATGAAGTTGTATGTAAACAGCATCGTTCAGCATATCTTGTAAATCATCTGAACAAAATATTGCAAGTGTTATATATTTTGATTCGCCGGGTAAGAGAGAAAACGGACCGGTTCCAAAATTAATAACATTATCGCCGGGATTATGCAGCAAAGGTGATGTAGTATCAATTCCAGAGGAAAGCAAATTCCACATCAGTGGATCATTCATCGGAACATTCGGAAGTGAGTTAGTATAGACCAATGGATGAAATGATGTTAAATCTTTATTGCCTGGAGTTTCCAATAATTTGAAACTAAAATAACCGGTTTTTCTGCCACCGTCTCCTCTTCCATCTAAATCGAAATTATAAATTGTATTTATTGCTAAAGAATAAATTGAATCAAGACCGGGTAGAGAACGAATAATATTTACTCTGTCATCTGCATAATCACCTGGACCACCAATATGTGGATCACTGTGAAAACCGAAGTAAACTTTATTGAGAGGTTTCAGGCTTTCATTGGTTAGCTTATATTTTACGATGACAGCGTCCTTCATATTGCCACTAAATTGGTAGATTCTGACTTCAGCTTTAACGCCAAGACCTCTTTTAGTTGTATCGTCTGGAAAAGGATAATATGGAAATTCGGCATTGGTAAAATCATCCATCACATAATAAGCTTCATCCAAGCCAACAATCACGCCGTTACCATATTCACCAGGCCACGAAGTCCATATAGATGGCCAAGAATTTGGATTATTACTCGTAGCAACTTGAGCTTGAGATGGATTAGTATAACCAACTCGAGGTAGCCAACCCCATTTAATGGTTCCAGTCGGATCATAATCACCCTGAATTGTTCTAATATATGAGTCGCTTGTAATTCTTAAAGTATCTCCGTTATCATTTACGACCTCCGCGGTTAAAAGTGGTCCAAATTCAAACATGTAACCTAAACCTTTCCAGACAAAATCAGCAACATTACCAAGGTAATTTGGTGCACATATCGAACCGTAATTAAAGAGAACTACTTTGACTTCGTTCGAATTAAGTATAACTTCTTTAACTTCTTGTTTATCTCCAGTTGGATTAAACTGTGGAAAGGAATTCTCGACTAATACAATAAAAAAAATGAAAAGGATTAGTTTTTGACTTTTCATAATATCTCCCTGATTAATTATAAATCTTAAGAGTAATCCTTAAAACTGACTATATCGTGTTTAGGTATGTTATTAGAGTAAAATATATAATCTGGTTTTATAAAAGACTTTCTAAATACAATATAATATATCTGCATCTAGATATGTGTCCCTAAAGTTTTTTTTATATACGTGGCTGTCTCAAGTGATCTGCCTATTCTTACCAACCCATAAAATCATTCTCTCTGGTCGTTACCAGGATAAAAACAAAGTAATGTCTTTATCTTTAATATGGGATTTGTTACCATGGCTTAAACTTAAATTATTTTACTTGCCTTGTCAATACCGACCCTAATATTAACTTTTCCCATCAAGTATTGAATAATCCATTTAATTAACACTAAGTGAATCGGTCTTACTCAATAATCCTTTCGAACTATTCAAGATGCTATAAAATAAAGAAATTCACATAACGTACTTTACAAATCCGCCATCAACAGCAATCGTTTGTCCTGTAATGTATGCAGCTTTTTCAGAACAAAGATAAGCTGCAAGACTTCCGATTTCTTCGGGTTTGCCCATTCTTCCCATCGGAATATCTTTAGTAAAGTTTTTTAAAACTCCTTCATAAGAAATGTTTGAAGCTTTTGCTTGCTCAACAGCGAGATCATAAATCCGGTTGGTTAATGTATAACCCGGGGCAATATTATTAACGGTGATGTTGAAGGGGGCTAACTCTGTTGACAGCGTTTTAGCAAATGCCGTCACACCGCTTCGAAGTGAATTTGAAAGGACTAATCTTTGGATCGGCTGTTTAACCGAAATAGAAGTAATGTTGATTATTCTTCCGAAGTTATTTTGCTTCATCAGTTCGCTGACTTCGCGAGAAAACCT
>JAHJUE010000003.1 GCA_018829205.1 Bacteroidota bacterium | reverse complement strand
TTTATACTATTTTCAAAAAAAATATTGATTATATACCTAATTACAATCAAGCTTTAGCCGTTAATATATGATGAATTTTTATTTATAATTTTTTCTATATTTTTATTGACTTTTTACACAGTACCTTTGTGGCAGAAAAAAGATTTGGTGTTTAATAAATCAAAACATTTGCCACAAAGACACTAAGACACGAAGACACGAAGGATCACAAAGCATTTTTAAGACAGCTTTGTTACTCCGGAATTTAAGTTTATTGCGGGGCGTCTGCTGTATATTTTTCTTTTATTTTTTCATCAGCTTCAAGATCTGATTTACCTGAAATTCTTTCCGCTAATGATTTTGCATCCAATCTATGAAACGCAAGCACTTCCCACGGAGTGCCGCATTCCGGATATTCGTTCAATCCGAATTTTTTAAACGTCTTTCCGTTCATTAAATTTGATTCAGACAAAGAATTAAGTAATCTATCCCCCAGGCCGCCAATTACGGAATGATCTTCAAGCACAAATATTTTTTTATAATTTTTTGCGACAGAGACCAGCCAATCATTATTAATTTTATTTAACCAGGGCATATTAATTATTTTTAATCCGAATCCAGAATCTTTCAAATATGAAGATGCCAGCAACGCTTCGTGAAGCATTACGGGTCCGTAGGCGAACAATACTGCGTCTTCCCCGTTTGTAAGTTCTGTTCCCGTTCCAATTTTAAATTCATAATTTTCGGGAAGTTCAATCACTTCAGGCGACGGGCCAATCACCAATCTAATAACACAATTTTCATCCGATTCATTTACGCAGTATTCAACAACTTTTTTTGTTTCAACGGCATTGCATGGCTGCAGAATTGTAACATTCGGCAGCGCTCCGAATAAAGAAATATCTCTTATGCTTTGATGAGATTTTCCGGGTCCGGCTGGAATTAAACCTGCAAAGTGACATGTGTAAATAATTTTTGTTTTTTCCCCTGCGTTATTATAAATCTGTTCATTTGCCCTTGCCGCTAAAAAACTAGCGAATGTACTTACGACAGGAATTAATCCCATTCTCGCCATTCCGCCCGCCATTGAGACCATATCCTGCTCAGCAATTCCGTTTTCAACAAATCTATCCGGATACATTTTTTCAAACTTTCTTAATTTGCAATCAGCAGAAAGGTCGCCGTCAATAACAACAAGTTTTTTATTATACCGGGCAATTTCACAAAGCGTATCGCCGTAAGCATCGGTAACAAATTCCATTTTAGTTTTTGCCGATATCTTTCCTTCAACTTCGTTTAAAGGGACGGAAATCTGCAAGTTCAAACCGGATGAAAGATTTTTGATTCTTTCGGCAATTTCAGCAAGACCTTTTAAGTAGCTGTCGTCGTCAGGCGCGCCCGAGTGCCATTTATAATAAGTTTTTCCCGAAGCCTCTTCCATTTCAGGTTTTTCCATAAAAGATACACCTTTGCCTTTAATTGTATCGGCGATAATCATTTTTGGTTTATCTGTTATATTCTTTAATTCCGCGAAAGTCTTTTTTAAACTATCATAATCGTGTCCGTTAATTCTCACAACAAACCAACCAAATGCAGAAATTTTTTCAGAAAGATCTTCAATATTGTTAACGTCTTCAACAAGCATATCAGTTTGATATTTATTATGATCAATAATCACTGTAATGTTATTAATTTTATGATGTGCGGTTGACTGAATAGATTCATAAATCTGGCCTTCCTGAAACTCGCCGTCGCCGGTTAATACATAAACATGGCCGCCGTTATTATTATAGTTTTTAGCCCAGGCCATTCCTTTGCCTTTAGAAATACCCATTCCTAAGGAACCTGTGCTTGCTTCAATTCCTGGCTGTCTGACTTCGGGATGACCGTCAAGCCCGTTAAGCCTTCTTAATCCCAATAATTTTTCTTCGGGTAAAATTCCTAAGGCATAAAATAACGAATAAAGACCCGGGACATCGTGCCCTTTTGATGAAAAGTAAATATCCCTTTCAGGAGAATCCAAACCCGTTTGAAGAACATTTAATTCATTTAAATAAAGATAAGTTACAATATCGGCCGCGCTTAAACTTGAACCTAGATGCCCGGAACCCGCTTTCTTAACCGCTATCAGCGTATTAAATCTTGTCATTTCGGAAAATATGCGCATACGATTTGTCCAGTCGCCGCCGCATTTTAATACTTTATCGAATTCTGTTTTTTTAATTAGGCTGTAAATCATTTTATCTCCAAACAATAGATTATTTTTATTTTATCTGAAAAAATAGCGAAATAGAGTGACAGTATAAATGCATGAAGGGCAGTTTTTGGAAATTTAATAATTATTTCATAATGGAATGATGGGTACTGACATTAAGAAGTTTAGAAAATATTAAGCATATTTTATTTTCATTTTATAAAACTTACTGTATTCCTTATCCTGTTTAAGTATATGCTCAATAAGCCAATCTGAAAGAAAGTTTAAAATCTCTTCAGTTAAATTTTCATACTTGCCCAGCTTAAGGTTTTCAAGGACATCTACAATTTGTTTTACAAAAACCTGATGCTGAAGTTTATGTCCGTCAAGTTTATTATATGCGAACTGAGTCATATGTTTTTCTTCATAACCGAAATGGAATTTTGTATAATCGACAAGTTTAATAATTGTTTCGCGTAAAACTTCTTTTTCCTTTTTTTGATTATGAGCATCTTTAAGTTTATTAATTAAATCAACAAGTATACGATGCTGACGGTCAACCATTACAATTCCAGTTTCGTAATCTTTTTTCCAAATTATATATTCCGAATTTGCCATATATTTTTTCTTAAAATAATTAGTAAAGGATCAATAAAAAATTATTAACAACGAGTTAGGATTTTATAAATCAATATTTAACGGTTAAAATAGGATATTACTTACTAAGTCCAAATTAAATAATTATAAAAGCCCAAATGTTTTCATTTAAATAATAATGCCTGAAGGGAAATTTTACAAAAAAAATTACTGCATAGGAAAAGCTGTTTTATCAATTCCCGGAATAATTTTTAACGCATTTTTATAATATATTTTTTTCAGCACCTCGTCGGATAAATCTAATCCGTATAGTCTCCAAAACGCGTGTCTTCTTCTAAAATATTTTATATAATCGTCATCTGTTTCAAGTACGCGGAAATATAAAGGATACTCGTTCGGCGTCCAAGTATCCTTTCCGAACATTACTCTGTCCTGATATTTAGTTAAAAATTCTTTTGCGTATCTCGGCTGTCTTCCGAGTTCGGCAATAACCGCCCCGATTTCGGTATACATATTAGGAAGCTCGTCGAATAATTTTCCTAGCGCAGCTAAATTATTTCCGTACCAACCGAGATGAGCGTTTATAAAATTTGTGCCGGGATGTTTTCTAAATATATTATGCTGTTCGTTAATTATTTTTTCCCATGAAGCATCTTTTTGGGGATCTCTTTTCCTATTCGGTTTTTCTTTTAATTCGAGCCAGCGTTCATTATTGTTATCATGCGGCTGCCAGAATTGAGGAGGGTCGGCCGAATGAATTAAGACAGGGATCCCGAGTTCTCCGCATTTAGTCCAGATAGGATCTAACCTAAAATCATCAACAGCTACTCTTTTGCCTGAAGCATCAGTAATATCCATTCCAAGATTTTTATATATTTTTAATCCGTTTGCCCCGTATGCAACTGCTTTTTCCAGGTTCTCAATTTCTCTTTCAATCCATCCTTCTTCACCAATACCGTTAAAATCGATATTGGTAAAAGTAACAACTCTTCCGGGAATTTGTTCGGCAATTGATTTTATGGATTCTTCCAAATATTCCAATTGATTCATACTAAAACTGAATGTGCTGTCGGGATTCATAATTCTTTTAAATCCTCTTCCGCTTAAATTTACCATTACAGCCATGTTTAATGAATCCATTTGAAGAGCCAATAATTTTAAGTCCTGTGTTGGAATACGCCATTGATGATTGTGCACATCTATAAAAGGATATTTAGCCTGCGGCCTTATATTTTCCGGCACTACTAATGAGGAGGCAGGATCATATTCTTCAAAAGTTATTTCCTGGGCAGAAGAGATTTGACAAATAAATAGATATATAAACAGAAATAATAATTTTCTCATGAAATGGTCCGGGTCAATGAATTTTTTATATAATGGGACTTAAGGTATGAAATACGGATTTATGAATCCACACAAAAGAAAAATATATTTTTATGATTTAATTATGGTTTTCGTTAGTAGGAACTGTAAACCAGAAAGTTGTACCTTTACCAATAATGCTATCGGCTGATATTTGACCGTGGTTTTTTTCAACAAATTCTTTACATAAAATAAGTCCGAGCCCGGTTCCCGATTCTTTCGCAGTTCCTTTTGTAGTATGCTGTTCGCCAAGCATGAATAATTTATTTAATGTTTTTTCATCCATGCCAACGCCGTTATCTTCAACGTTTAGCTTTAAATAGCCGTCGATGTTTTCGGAATAAACTCTAATTCTTCCTTCTTTATTTGTGAATTTAACGGCGTTTGAAATTAAATTTCTTAATACAGTATTTATCATTTCATAATCTGCGTAAACTCCCGTACCGGGTATTACTTCACAAATAAGCTCAACTTTTTTAGTTTTAGCCATAGGGTATAAAAGAAGTACGTTTCTTTTAACCAGCTCATGAATATCAAACTGATGCGGTTCATATTCAATTTTACCTGTCTGCGAACGTGACCAGTCAAGCAGGTTTTCGAGAAGTTCGTGCGATAATTTAGCTGAGTTGCGGATATCCGTAATATAGGTAAGTACTTCTTCATCTGTAAGTTCATCATAATCATGCACCAGCATATCGGAAAAACCAAGCAGCGTTATAAAGGGATTTTTTAAATCGTGCGCAATGATCGAGAAGAATTTATCCTTGGTTATATTCAGCTGTTTCAGCTCTTCGCTGTATTTTTCTAATTCGTGCTGACTTCTTTTTTTGTCAATCGCAAAAGCAATCTGTTCGGATACAAACATTAAAATTTGTCTTTCTTTTTCACCGTATACTTTTTCATTAGTATAATCCTGAACAGCCATTACACCAATAACCTTATCGCTGATCTTAAGCGGAATACCGAGCCATATTGACTGCATTTCGCCTATTAGTTCAACCTCACCCTGAGCTTTAAGCAGCGCGTCCATTTTCTGATCAACCAAAACATCTTTGCCTGTTCTCAGCACATATTCGGTCAGTCCCTTTCGCAATTTACGCGGCGCGGGCGGTGCATCAAACTCATCAACAAAATAAGGGAAAGAAATTGTTTCAGTAATTTCATCAAACAGCGCGATGTAAAAATTTTCCGCCGGCATAAGCTGCCGCACAACATTGTGAATAATTTTATATAGAGTTGATATATCGGGAGTAGAATGCACCGCTTCGGAAATTTGAGCCTGCGCGTCCTGAACTTTTTCATATTCATTTCTTTCGGTAAGATCATCAAAGCTTTCAATTCCGCCGATTATATCCCCGTTTTCATTTTTCAGGTAATCCATATTTTTTAATATGGAAATAATTCTTCCGTCTTTATTCTTAATAAAACATTTATTTCCGAATACAGGTTTATTAATGCTATCCTCGAATATTGCACATGAAATATCGCAAGGATGGGCAGCAAAAATACTGCAGTGTTTATTTAACACCTCATCTTTTTTGAAGCCGGTAATTTCTTCCGCTCTTTTATTCCAGCTTGTAATAAATTTGTTATTATCGACAGTAAAAATCGCGCTGGGAATAAGTTTGTAAATTAGGTCAGCCCGTTTTTTTTCTTTAGCAAGGTTTATTTCAGCTTCTTTTTGTTTTGTAATGTCGCGGGTTATTCCATAGGTGCCTATTATATTTCCGTTTATATCTTTTAAAGGGAGTTTGGTAGTGGACGCATATGTAATAGAACTGTCAAGCCATGTTTCTTTTTCCTCGACACCAATTAAAGGTTGACCTGTTTGAATTATTTTCTGTTCATCAACATAAGCTTTTTGGGCATGTTCGAATTTGAAAAGATCAAAATCCGATTTACCGATCATTTCCGCTTCATCTTTTTTATTAAACTTATTTAATACAGATTTATTTACTTTTATAAATTTGCTGCTCAGATCTTTAAAATAAATACTGTCGGGAGAGTTATCCAATAAAGTGATTGAGAAATCCTTTTCAACTTTTAACCTATCTTCTATTTCTTTTTTAGATGTAATGTCAACAACTAGACCTAAGGTATACTGCTTATTATTTTTTTTATCATTAATAAGAGTAGCTGTTAAATCGCCCCAAACAATTTTACCTTCTTTACTTATATATCTTAAATCAATAGAGAAATGATCGGTCTTATTATTAATAATTTCGTCGAACTTTTTTTTACCCTTAATTAGATCATCGGCATAAGTGAATTCCGAGAAATTCATTTTGCAAATTTCATCTTTTGTAAACTTAACCATTTCTGAAAAAGCATTATTGCATTTAATTATATTCCCATCAAGATCCGATAATGTAACTCCAACCAGTTTATTATCAAAAATTTCATCCAAATTAAAATTATATTCTGTTCTTAAAGTCCTATTTAATAAATTAGTATTATTATTAAGTTTTAAAAAATAATTAAAGAAAGCAGATAAAGAAGCGGCGTTAAAGTCTTTGGAATAAATAAACTCTAAATTCGAGCTGCCGGAGTACTTAGCGGGAATCTTTTGCGGTTCTTCAAATATTATAATTACATTCGATTCAGTTTCATTAAAACAAGAAAATAATTCCGAAATTTCTTTATTTGATTTACGGGACGCAAAATATACAATACTATTAATATTATTTAAATTCTGTATATCATTAATTTCTTTTACAAGTTTAATATTAATGCAATCGCTTATAACATTGTTATTAAATTTTATAAAATCTTCAACAAGAATTTGATTAGAGTATGATTCGTCTCTAATTACTAAAGTTTTCATTTCTCCCCTGATTGGTAGCGCAGAATATCCCGATTGAATTATCGAAAAAGATTATTAATAGTTTAATTGACTACGAATACATCTGTTTATTGATAAACATATAGTATTGCTGCGTAAAAACCTAAATAAAAATTACAAGTAATGGGATAGACTCTTAAACTTAAATAGATAAATAGTACGGAGGCATGGTCATGAACTATATGTTAAAATGATTTATATATTTCTAATTTAAAAAATAAACTCTCATCACTACAGATTGCAAAATTAATTCCACCAAGCAACAACACCTTTTTTACCCGATTCACCGGTACTAGTGCCAGTAGCAAAACCGGTAAGCGCGTTTTCAATAGCTTCGCTGGAATATAAGATTTGTCCGTTGCCGTTGCCTATAACGCTACCGCTTGTTTTGGAAGTAAGAGTAAAAACAGCGCCTATAATATCTGTATGAATATTTATAATATTGTCGGCAATAATAATTCCTTTAAATGTTCCTTTATTTAGATTTTTCAGCACTGCGTTTAATTGATCGTTATGAACAATTAGAATTCCGGAACCTGTTACGTCAACCGACTGCCATGTTTGTTTGTTTCCTAATTCAACATAGGTTATTCCTGATAATGGACCTTCCTTCAATTGACTTGGATCAGTAACGTATTGGCTTCCGTCTTTACCTGACTGAGCAATTTCTTTTAGTTTGTTAGGAGTAAAACCATATTCACTTCCGCCCAACGCTTCTTCAGGCGTTACTGGAAATTCTGTGATTTCTTTTTTCGAATCGTCTTCATCTTCTTCATCTTCGTCATCTTCGTCATCGTCATCCTCATCATCATCATCATCATCTTTGTCTTTTTTCCCTTTGTCTTCGTCTTCATCTTCCTCTTTCTCTGCTTCTTTTGAATCTTCTGTTTCCCATTTCTGATTATGTTTTCTTACATTATCATTAACTGTCTTGGAAGGTTCGAAATCCTTTCCTTCCTTAGAGCCTCCAATTTTAGAATTACCTGACCGGGAGTATGCGTTGGTGGTCCATAATGCATAAGTTCCTTCTCCGGCAATTAGGTTGCCGTCAACGTCATGATCTCTGCCGTCAATAATCATTTTACCGCTTGTGCTAATTTTCGAATTAGCAGTAACTGCTGCTTTAATAGTTACGGGCACGCTAACCGAGACTTGATTAGTCAGGTATGCAATTGAACTAACCCTGTACTCATCCTTTGTATTATAACCCATTATTCCGGAAGAAGTAATTTTAACAACATCGCTGTTATCGAACAATGTATCTTTAAGCTGAACATATACAAGTCCGCCGAAGAGATCTTTATAATAATATCCTGTTCTCCAATCCGGTTCAATTTCCAGTTTTTTAATAGTCATATTAATACCGGTTTGGGAAATATTATAAGCCTGCTGCTCATAATAATAATCACTTATAGTTTTGCTGCTTTCGTTGCTATGAGTCATTATAGTTTCGTAAGAAACAAAAGAAATGCTCATAAATCCGAGTACGACTATTAAAATTGCTTTGCCTGACATATCTATCTCAAATTATTTGGTCTTACAATTCTTTCTGTATATGCCCCTTTATATTCTCCGTTTATTGGGAAAATGCTTTCAACTTCAAGAGCATATTTAATATATTTAATATCCGTAAGGTTTGTAGCCAGTAAACCAGATTGATTAAAATACCAGATTCTAAAATCAATTACCCCGAGATTGGTTGTAAATTCCGGAGAATTGTTGACGATTCTATAAAGAAATCTATCATTCGGATTCTGCGTATTCAGCAGCTGAGCCGTGCTTCCCATATAATAAGAAACTGTGTCTATCGTATTGTCATTATTAATATCGGCTAAAAAAGAAATTCTATTTGAATCCGCGACAATAATTTTAGGATCGGATGAAACTTTATAGCCTATCTGCCTTACATCATATTCAATATCTTCAACAAGAGAAGTAATATTTGACTGAACAGTTTTTTCAAAAGAAAGTGAAGTAGCGGACTCTAGTATACTAGCGTTCATACGCATGACTAATAACAAAAGCATTCCGCCTACTATTGTTGATGCAGCTATTTCTAATAGATATCCCATAATTCCTGCCTAATAAGTAACTGCGTATTTTAATAAAACAGGTGTAGTTAGATAAGGACTGTTAACAATAACCGTAATCCTTTTGCAGAATGTAGGAGATGATTTTGTAACGTCAGGATTTTCGGGATCAACATACTGCACAATTGAAGAAACCTGAAACGAGTCTGCTCTTTTGGTATTGACAGTTCTTGTATAACCGTTATAATCATCAAAATCATCATACATAACGGTTGAATTATAAATTTGTTTTGTTACACTATCGGGTAAATCGGGATATGTAAATATCTCGCTGCTTTCTCTTCCCATTATCTGGGTAAGATCATTTTCACTTTCAACCGTTCCGGTTACAAGTTTCTCGTCAAATGCTTTTGTTTTAGCCTCGTCAAGCACATTCTGCGCAATTGAGATCGCGGTTATCAAGTATTCGCTTTCGTTTACTACACGCGAATTAACTTGAATCATGGTATTTGAAGAAAGAATAAATACGGAAAGAAGTACCATTGCTCCTAAAGCCATATAAATGTTGCTGCCCATAAATTATATCTTATTTAATTGATTGAGATATTTTTAGCGCCTTTAATTTCAAACGAAAAAACAAATAAAAAAATCTATAATAATTTTGAAAACCGGGCTGGGCTTAAAATAGGGCTATTATTATTTGAAGTAAATACTAAAACGTTATAATGTTACATTAAATGTAACAATGATTTACATACGGAGCAACAAAAAAATGATGATTTGTCTTATATGTGATTTGAATTAAACGTAACTAAATCTTTTTTAATTATATATTTAAAAGAAAGTTTTTCTAACGGCTTCTAAATTGTTTTTATTAACAAGAATTGAAAGAATATCGCCTTCTTCAATAATAGTACCTCCGCTTGGTACAATATTTTTTTCGTCTCTTACAACCAAAATAATTCTGCTGTCTTCGGGGAAATTTAAATCTACAATCTGTTTCCCCGCCATATTAGAACCGAACGGCACAATAAACTCTATTAGATCGGTATCATCATCATTGCGTGAACTGAATTCTATGGGCGCTTGATATTTCCTTTTTAAGGGCGCTGAAAGACTTAATAATTTTGCTATAGGATTTATTGTCCAGCCCTGAATCAAAGAAGAAGTTAAAACAATAAAAAATACTAGATCAAAAATCAGCAGAGAATTTTCTACTCCCATTAAAAGCGGAAAGGTTGCAAGTATAATGGGTACTGCACCTCTTAAACCAACCCATGATGTAAACAGTTTTTCTTTAAAGCTGAATTTAAATGGAAGCATCGTAATAAAAACACTTAATGGACGAGCAATAAAAATTAGGATCCCACTTAATAATAAACCGAAACCAAAAACTTCAACTAATCTTGACGGAAAAACCAATAATCCTAAAGTAAGGAACATCGCAATCTGGCTTAAAACGGCAAGGCCGTCAAAAAAACGTATCAAAGCTTTTTTATGAACAAACTGTATATTCCCAAGAATAATTCCGGCGATATAAATGGCAAGAAACCCGCTGCCGCCTACAACGGCGGTTAAGGAATAAATCATTATTGCCAATGATAAAGCAAATACCGGGTAAATTCCTTCGTAAAAAAATTTTAATTTGTTCACTAAGTAAGCCATTATTTTTCCGCCGCCGAACCCTAAAATTATTCCCAAACCTATCTGAAAGACAAATACTAAAGTTAATCCCAAAAATGATTTTTCAGGTAATAGAAGAAGTTCGATAGTACTTATTGTTAAAAATACCGCCATAGGGTCGTTGCTGCCAGATTCAAGTTCGAGCAATGGTCTCATTTTTCCTTTTAGTCCAATATTGCCCACACGCAAAATTGAAAAGACCGCAGCTGCGTCTGTTGATGAAATTATCGAGCCTATCAGCAGTCCCCATAAAAATGTAGTGTCGAATATTAACATCACAAACAACGCTATTATTATTGCTGTTAAAAGCACCCCGAGTGTTGCTAGAGTAAATGCGGGAATTGCTATATGTTTCGATTCGGTCCAATTTGTTTCGAGACCACCGGAAAATAAAATAAATATTAATGAAATAATACCTATAGACTGTGCGAGCGAAGGATCGTCAAAATAAATTCCTCCGAAGCCTTCCGAACCGGCAAGCATACCGACACCAATAAACAACAATAATGTCGGTAAGCCGATGTTATCAAGAAGTTTGGCAAATACAATACTTATTAGTACAAGTACCGAGCCTATCAATAATAAATAATCTATTGCAATCAATAGAATTACTCCACTTTGAAATTTCTTGCAAGAATATTGTGAATTGAATATAATGATTTATTCTTTTTGAATAAATGCGGCAGGAATTTCTTTATTGTAAATAGTAACCTCCGAGTTTAAAAACCCCCGGAGGTTTTGGATTTATTTTTTATTTGAGCAGAATCATTTTCTTGCTTTGATAAAACTCTCCCGCATTTATTGTATAGAAATAAATTCCGCTCGCTAAATATTTAGCGTCAAAGTTTATTTCATAACTGCCGGGGCTTTTTTCTTCATTCAGCAATATTTTTATTTCCCTTCCGAGAATATCGTAAACAATAATTTTTACAAAACTGTTTTTGGGAATATCATATTTAATTGTAGATGAGGGATTAAAAGGATTCGGGTAATTCTGTTCCAGCTTGAAAGTTCTAGGCAAATTATTTTCATAAGTATCTTCAACAGAAGTAACAGTATTGCATGAATATTTAGCAATGTTTAACGCGCTTATACCGTCAGCAGTATTAAACAATCCGCCCGCGTATAAATCTCCGCCGACTGCCGTAATAGTTTGAACATAATTCTGGTTCATTCCTGTTCCGAGCGCCGACCAGTTTGTGCCGTCCCATATGGCAATATTATTCAAATCACCGGCAGCTTCGTCCCAGTCCTTGTCCTTCTTCTTCTTAAGTCCACCTGCGTATAAATCTGATCCGAAAACCGCTAAGGTATTTATGTCAATATTTAAACCGTTCCCGAGAGTTGACCAGCTTATACCGTCCCATTTGGCAATATTCTTCAAATCACCAACAGCTTCGTCCCAATCCTTATCCTTCTTTTTCTTTTGTCCGCCGACGTATAAATCAGAACCAATTACTACGAGAGTACTTATGTCAATATTCGACCCATTCCCGAGAGTCGACCAGCTTGAACCATCCCATTTCGCAATATTCTTCAAATCACCGGCAGCTTCATCCCAGTCATAGTCCTTCTTCTTTCCGCCAGCGTACAAATCTGATCCGATTACAGCGAGGGAACGTATGTCAATATTCAAACCGTTTCCTAGAGTCGACCAGCTTGAACCATCCCATTTCGCAATATTATTTGCAGTGATACCTCCTATATCTTTGAAATTTCCCGCCGCATATAATTCATCATTAATTACCACAAGAGATTTGACAGTATCATTTATCCCGGATCCAAGAGCCGACCAATTTGTGCCGTCCCATTTAGCTATTGAACTTGCACTTACTTCACCGGCAGTAGTAAAAGAACCGCCGGCGTATAAATCCGTTCCTAATACCGCGAGCGCATTTATATCGCCGTTAATTCCGCTTCCGAGCGGGGACCAAACAGTACCGTCCCATTTTGCAATATGATTTGCTGTAGTACCACCTGCGTCTGTAAACGCGCCGCCAGCATAAATATCATTTCCCATTTGAAGAATTGCAGAAACTTGCGCGCCTGTTCCTCTTCCGAGAGCCGACCATTCTTTTAGCACATTTTCACAGTCAATAGGTTTAACAGCAAGATGAAAACCTGTTATTGTTTGCCCCGGCGCGGCATCAAAAGTATAACTTCCTGTCGGACTTCCGGAACCTGTCCACCCTGTCGGGAATTTCACCGCAACTGTATAAACGCCGGGTTTCAAGTTGTTGAAATAAAAATTTCCGTCGCTGTTTGTATGTGATGTTCCAACTGCAGCTCCTGAAATATTCACTGTCCAGTTTGTCAGCACAGGCTCTTCATCATCAAAAACACCGTTAACATTTATATCATGAAAAACATTTCCTAAAACAAAAACATTTAGAGTGATTGATTCGCTGCACAAATATTTCGCGGCGTAATTTGCATTAACGGTACCGGCGATATCAAAACCGCCTCCGGCATATAATTCATTCCCGTCAGCAAGCAGAGCTTCAACATGTCCGTGACTTCCGGACCAATTACTTACTCCGGTGCCGAGAGCCGACCATGCTGTGCCGTTGTATTTAGCGACTCGATACGCGCTCACTCCTCCGGCTGTTGTAAATGCGCCGCCAGCGTAAAGATCAGAGCCGATTACGGCAAGCGCGTGAATATGATTATTCATTCCGCCGCCAGGGGTTGTCCATGTTGTGCCGTCCCATTTTCTAATTCTATTATAAAACCATCCCCCTACATACAAATCGCTTCCAATTACGGCAAGAGCATCAACATAGCCACCAAAAGTAGTTTGGTTTGACCAGTTTGTTCCATCCCATTTGGATGTAAAACCATAACTATACCCGTTTAAACTATAATATCTTCCCCCGACATAAAGATCGGAACCTATAACCGCAAGAGCCCGGACAGACATATAGTCACCAAAATCATAAACCCCACCTCCGGGCGAAGACCAATTAGCGCCGTCCCATTTCGCAAGGCAATTTGTTGATATGCCGCCCGCGCTTGTAAAAGAGCCTCCGACATATAAATCATTTCCTAAAAATTTTAGCGCATCCACACTACCATTAACTCCACTTCCGAGAGCCGACCAGCTTGTGCCGTTCCATTTTGCAATTCTATTCGCGCTTACGCCACCAGCCATTGTAAACATTCCGCCTACATACACATCGGAACCCATTACAGCTATTGCGCGAACTTTGCCGTTCAGCCCTGTGCCAAGCGGAGTCCAGTTTGTACCGTCCCATTTTGCGATATAATTTGCCGACACACCGTCGGCTGTTGTAAAATCTCCGCCGGCATAAATTATATTTCCATTCTTTGCATAAGCAAATACTTCATCGTTCATTCCGCTGCCGAGCGCTTCCCAAACTTTAGAACAGCCAGCATCCGGATCATATTTATTACCAAAATTTATATTCTCTAATTCCTGTCCTGAGGTAAGTGATACCGAATAAGTGCCCGGAGCAGAGGGCATTTTCTGCGTCCACCCTGTTTGATTAACTTCGGCAACATTATAATCTCCGGCTTTTAATCTATTAAAACAATAAGTTCCGTCAAAGTTTGTAACTGTAGTCCTTGACGCAGCTCCAGTAAGCTGAATCGTCCAGTTTGGTAATCCCGGTTCATTAAGATCCATAATACCGTTTCCGTTTAAGTCATTAAATTTGATACCGCAGATTGAGCCGTCGGTTACAACTTGAGGAGTTGTAATTCCGCAAATCTTAACATCATTATGAATTACAAAGGTAGGCGTCATTGCTGATCCATTCTTAACAGCATAGGGGTAAATTCGGAGGGAAAATGTCTGTCCGTATGATACTGCAATATTCAAATTTGACGCGCTGAATGTTGACATACTTGAGTTCAAATAAAGCAAAGCAGATTGCGACAACGCTGTACTAGTTGCCCAATTATCAATTGAATAAAACACTTGTGAGTTTATAATAAAGAAGTCGGTAGCTATTTGATTATCGCCGTAATTAAAAGAAACATTTGTAACATTTAAGTTATTTCCTGAAACCGGTGAAGTATTAAACTCAATATACCTTGTTAAATCCAAACTGCCTGCAATCCAGCCTGTGTTTCCTACCCAAAGTCTTTGTCCGTTACTGTTATAATTAAAAACCGACATGGTTGGAGCAGGCCCAACGCCTATTGATTCAGGCACACCTAATATATTTCCTGCAGTAGTAGTTACAGATTCATCGCTTAACAGATCCCATGTAATACACGCGTCAGCTTGACCAAGAATAACACTTTTAGTGTAAATTATATCATCGCTTTTATTCCGCCATTCGTATGTTAAGCTTATAGGTACCGATTCTAAATTATCAAAATAAATATTCCCTAAATAAGTGGAATCAGATGGAATTTCTCCTGAAGAATTTGTCCAAATAATGCTGTTGGAACCAGGAGGAAATTTTGAAGGCGTTCTTTCCCAGCCAACAGATACGCCTCCCGAAATTGAAAGTATCGAATCACTACCCACTGTTATACGAAAGCTCTTAGGTTTATTATCCTCCAATTCACCGTCATAATTGTTTGTTATTATAAGTTGATAAAAAGTGGAATCACTAAGTGAAGTTTTATTTAAGGCTACTTCTAAAATATCAAACGGCTGTATTTCCACTCTTTGTGAAATGCTGTCGCTCCCAATTTCCGCTCCGGACGAGTTAAATATTTGTATGCTAATTATATAATCGCCCGATCCGGTTTTAAGATTTCCCCATCTATCAAATATGGTGCTGGAGTTCTCGGAGTTAACATCGTCATAAGTAATGGTTCTCGTTCCCGGCGCCAAACTTATAGAATCCGATGAACCTTCCGCAATGAGTCCTGAACCGGATTTTTCAAGTGTGTAGAGTAAAGTAATTATTATGGAATTTGAGTCAGAGTTCATTAGTGTCGCATTCCAAAGATCGTTAATTGTCAATTGATTTGGCGGGGGCTGCTGCAGTCGCACAGAAACTTGGGAATATACTAGATTATTGAGAAGAATAATTATAAGAAATGTATATAACATACGCATAATAACCTCATCTGATTTCGCTGAATGAATTCAAAATATTTACATAAAATAAAATGTTGAATAAAATTTTAAATTTTGGGGTAAGCGGATGGAAGGTATTATTATTTTAAAATTCAATTTATAATAGATCGAAATACAGTGATTAGCAAGAGTCAATTTGAAGAATTATAATAGATCTGGAAAAGCAGCGTAATTGTTATAAGGGAATTATATCTGCTTAATTACACTATACATAACGGTTCTTCCCTCTTCCACATCGATAGAGTCGTTTTCTCTAATTTCATTTATTTTTTTGAAACCAAATTTCTCCATAATTTTTATAGATTTTATATTCCCGGGCGCTACCTCGCCTTCAATTGCAGAAAGATTCATTTTATTAAAACCATAATCCAAAACACTTTTTACGGCTTCTTGAATTATTCCTCTGCCCTGATATTCCGGCAAAAGTTCAAACCCGATTTCGGCTTTTGCTTCTTTTGTTGAAATCTGCCACAAACAAATTGTGCCTATAAGTTTTGGATTTCCTTTTAATGTTACAGCCCAGTAAATACATTCATTATTGGCTATGAGGGCATTAATTTTATTTATAAAATTAGAAGCTTCTTCAATATTTTTACACAACGGTCTATTTAAAAATTCAGCCATATTTTCGTTAGAACGAATAAGAAAAATTTGTTTTTCATCATTATTTGTAAGCTGACGTAAGTTTAAACGCTCAGTTTTTAAAACCGGGAATGGAGAAAATTTTATTTTTATCATTATTGTTTCCAAAGTAATATTAAGTTTTTTTTTATTCTAACTTGTTCTTATTTTTTGTTTGATCTACAAATATCAAACTGCCCGTATCAAACCCGAGTTTTCGTGATTTTTCAATAAACCTATCCATAATTTCTTTACCCACTTGAGGCGTTCTTGATAACAGCCAGAGATATGATGTAGTATTACCGGACACGAAAGCGTATTGATAATTCTCTTTGTCCAATTCAAACACAACATACGAGCCATAAAAAGGTCGGAAGAAAGAAACCTTTAAATATCCTGTATTTTCATTCTCCATAAAATACGCTCTCCCTTCGGCTTGACTCCAAACACTGTCAACGGTATCGAAACCTTTATTAATTACTTTTACACCGCCGTCATCTCGTAATGAATATTCAGCCGATACATTTGAAAGTCCTCTTTCAAAAGAATGATCAAGCCTGGCTATTTCATACCATTTGCCCAGATATTTATTTAACTCAAAATCTTTAACGGGAAATACATTTTCGGGCATGCCAAGGCAGCCGTTCAACAGCAATGGAATAAATAATAAAATAATACCGCGCATAATTCAACTCATAGTTTGTTGTTTCAATCGATTAAAAATAATTTCTTTATATAACTGCAAACTTTATTCTTAATAATAAAATTCTATATACGATTAGTTATTAATTTTCCCGCGAAGCATTACGCGAAGCTCTATCAACCAGTGTAAATATATTATCAATCCATATTTTTCTGTTTGTTGGTTTATGCCCTTGCAACTTTATAAACTCACAATTTATATTATCCGTAGCTTTGTAAAATTCTTTATACAATTCATGGTTTTTAAGAAGTTTTCCACTACCGGAATAGTAATTGTTTTGTTCCAATCTTTCACGTCTTCCTTTTAATCCGATTATGTTTTGAGAATCTGTATATATAATTATCTTTTCTACTTTCAATGGAATTTGGCTTAATGCCCATAATAAATTCTGCAATTCTAACCTTACAGAAGAAGTATTTTCGAATCGTTTTACTTTGACATGCTCTTTAATTTTTTCAATCGGTGCGTCAAGATCACTTATAAATAAGTAAGCACCAAATCCTATTTTAGACTTTGTAATTACGCTTCCGTCTATAAACAAAAATATTTCATTCATAATTGCCAAATAATTTATGCTGAATTCTGAAAAACTATAATTCTAAAAACCTGATATTAATGAAATAATCAATTTACTTCCGCCCATTTTTCGTCAATATATTTATTGAACTCTTCCATGTCATTTTTATCCATAATTTGTCCGTGTCCACCTATAACAATTTCAATTCCAACAGATCTTTTATTAACCCATTCTTTGACAACCTGCCAGCGTTCTACGTCAGCCTTTGCAATATTTCCAATACTCGGTCTTCCGTATTTTGAAAATAAATCACCGACAAACAATATTTTTACTTCAGGCACATAAATAAGGATATCACTACCCGAATGAGCTTTCCCGAAATATATTAAATTAAAATTCACATTCTCCAAATTAAAGTTCATTGTATCTCTAAATGTTAATTCAGGATAGGTTACTATCCTGTTATTTACCCAGTCATTATATGTATGCTGGTATCTCATCTTTTGGCACAGAGCTTCTTCCCTTTCTGTGGAATCTTCTATTTGTTCTTTTAACTGAAGTTCATATTCGCTTATAATATTACGAAGTCTAGATTTTATATTATCAATATTCTTTACTGCTTCTTTCATTTCGGTTACACAGTTTTCATGCCCAACAATTAAAGCATCGTTAAATATCTGATTTCCGCCAGTATGATCTGAATGTGAATGAGTATTTATTAAATATTTGAAATCATCCCTTCCTAATTCATTTTCCATAATCTTTCTATATTTTGCAGTAAGAGAATTTGATATTCCGGCATCAATAACAACTATTCCCTTTTCGGTTAAAATGGAAGTTACAGCATCGTATCCCATGTTTATAATTACAACACCGGGTTTTAATTTCCGCATTTTAATAAAATTATCAGCAGCGTCTTCTGTTGGATTAGAACATGATAAAAAGTGAGTAATAAAAGATAATATTATTATCGCGGTAATTGTTTTTTGCAGAACAATTTTTATTCTCATTTTACTTTTTTAGAATATAATAAACTGCCGTGAACAAACTATAAAGAATTTACTAAAATGCATATAAAATTTTTCAAATTATATTTATAATATGCTTATCATACTGCGCACATAAATTTCCACCATATTTCCAAATTCGAATGGCGTTATTTTAAGCACATTATTTATGTCTCCGTTATGTTTAATTAATTCTACAAATTTATCATTACCCCAATTTTCTATAATGCAAGCCGATATGAAGTAACCCCAACGGTACGGAAGCACAGAATTATATTGGTCAACTGCACTAAATCCCGGAAATTCAAGATTGGCCTGATTCCATGTCGACGGATGTGAGTACATACGCGATTCATATTGCGCAACGGCTTCCCAAAGCCAGCGCGGGTTATTTGATATTGTTGGATTTAGTTTTAATGAAACTAAATGTGCATATTCATGAACACATTCGGTAGGAGTAGTAGAACTATACAGCATAAACATCTCATTAAGGGATGGCGTAAATCCGGTGGCGCCGGGATAAATCTGACCAATTCGATTTTGCATAGCATTGTAAAATGAACTGCTGTTTGAGGCTGCCCAAACTTCTACAGTAATTACATTCATAGCAGCAACAGTAAGATGAGACATAATTCTTGCGCTGTTTGTTATTAAACTATCTCTTATAGAATTTTTCTGTGATTCGGTAACTTCGCCGTGAGTAATAATAATAAATTCTCCTTCATCAATTGGTTCCGGCGGTTCAACTAAATCGATTGGCTGAGTTGAGGATTCATTGCATGAAACAAATGCAATTATTATAATAAAAATTAATGATGCTAATCTTAAATACTTCATTCCGTCCTCCAATAGATCTGTAATAAAATAATCGGCACAAGAAAAACAATGTCAAAAATTTTATATTCAGGACAAGTACTCTTTATATTGTATTAACGTTAATTCCAATTTTATCTTTTAATAATCATGCTAATTATAAATATCCATTGGATTGCATTTTATTATTTTTTAAAGATGCTTTTACATTAACTATTATTATGAAATGAAGTCATGCAAAAATTTTGTAATAATTTTTAAAAATTATATAACGTATTGGACTAATTATTAAAATATCTTTAAAAAGAAATTAGAAATAAATATGTGAGATAGTTATGAACAATAAAAATCACAGCAATAGTTCAAACAAAATAGAAAGTCATAATAAACATGATCATTCTAGAATAAATAAAAAACATTCACATCAAGAAATGAATAACAAATCAAATTCAAAGAATGAACATAATCATCATGATCATCACACCCATATGGTAGATGATTTCAAAAAACGATTTTGGATTTCGTTAATTGCTTCAATTCCTATACTGCTCCTTTCTCCTCTAATTCAGGAATTTATCGGATTAAAAGATACATTCAACTTTCCCGGAAACCTTTATTTACTATTTACTTTATCATCGTTTGTATTTTTCTACGGCGGGTTCCCCTTTTTAAAAGGGCTTGTTGATGAATTAAAAAAAATGCAGCCGGGAATGATGACACTGATATCACTCGCAATTTCAGTAGCTTATTTATACAGCACGGCAGTAGTTTTTGGCGTAAGGGGTGAAGTGTTTTTCTGGGAACTTGCAACACTTATCGATATTATGCTTCTCGGCCATTGGATTGAAATGAAATCTGTAATGGGTGCATCAAAAGCTCTTGAAGAACTTGCCAAACTAATGCCCGATGAAGCTCATAAAATTGATGAAGATGGAAATATTCATGATGTAACAATTTCGGAACTTAATCACAAAGATAAACTATTAATTAAACCTGGTGAAAAAATACCGGCAGACGGAAAAATTTATGAGGGCAAATCTTCAATAAATGAAGCAATGATTTCAGGGGAATCCAAACCAGTTTCAAAAAGTAACGGAGATGAAGTTATTGGCGGTTCAATTAATGGTGAAGGATCAATTAAAATTGAGGTTGAGAAAATTGGAGATGAGACTTATTTATCACAGGTTGTAAAGCTTGTTAAAGAAGCTCAGGAAAGCAAATCAAGGACACAAAACCTTGCTGATAAAGCTGCGTTTTGGTTAACGATAGCCGCCATTTCGGCAGGCGCTATTACAATGTTTTCATGGCTTATGTTTACCGGACAAAGCTTTAATTTTGCATTGTCAAGAACAGTAACTGTTATGATAATTACATGCCCTCATGCTTTAGGTTTAGCAATTCCCCTAGTAGTAGCAGTTTCAACGGCTATTTCAGCAAAGAGCGGATTGCTGATAAGAAACAGAAATGCATTTGAGCTGGCAAGAAATATTAATGCTGTAATTTTTGATAAAACAGGAACGTTGACGAAAGGAGAATTCGGCGTAACGGAAACCATTTCTTACGATAGCAGTTACGATGAAAAAGAAATAATAAATTATGCTGCCGGAGTCGAATCAGAATCAGAACATCCAATTGCTCAAGGCATTGTGAAATCATCCGAGAATAAATATAAAATTCAGGATTTTAATTCAATCCCCGGCAAAGGAGCTGAAGGCAAAATAAACGGCAAGAATGTGAAAGTTGTTAGTCCAGGTTACCTAAGAGAAAACAATATAAAAATAATAGATAAAGAAAAGATTGATAATTTATCCGAACAGGGAAAAACGGTTGTATTTGTTCTTATCGAAAATGAATTGAAAGGAGCAATTGCATTGGCAGATATTATAAGGGAAGAATCTAAAGAAGCGATTAAACAGCTTAAGGATATGGGAATAAAGACTATTATGCTTACCGGTGACAACAATAAGGTAGCCAAATGGGTTGCTGAAGAAATCGGACTCGATGATTACTTTGCTGAAGTGCTTCCGGATCAGAAGTCTGATAAAATAAAAGAAGTTCAGAAAAAAGGATTAATTGTTGCAATGACGGGAGACGGTGTAAACGATGCCCCGGCTCTTGCCCGCGCTGACATAGGGATTGCTATAGGGGCAGGTACTGATGTAGCTGTTGAAACTGCCGACATAATTTTGGTAAGAAGCAACCCAAATGATGTAGTTTCATTAATCAAATTTTCTAAAGCTACATACAATAAAATGATTCAGAATTTAGTATGGGCAACAGGTTATAATGTAGTGGCGATCCCTCTTGCGGCCGGCGTTTTATTTTCAGCTGGAATACTATTAAGTCCGGCACTGGGTGCTGTATTAATGTCCGCCAGTACCGTAATTGTTGCAATAAATGCTAAATTGTTAAAAGTTCGTTAATTGAAAACTACCCATATGGGCTGGAAACTAAAAGATTAAAAAAGTAAATTAGATTCAGTATCCGTATATCGATATTTCAAAGGTGAGCATGATAAATAAACTAATACTACTTTTAACTTTTTATTCCATGAATATTTTAAGTCAGCCGTACCCTGATCAATTTTATTCTTATGAAAAAGAAGGTTTAACAGCCCGTGTTGAAACTATGAGCGGAATGGAAATTTCGGCTGATGGTGAAAGTGTAATCCTATCGGATGGAGTTACAGAGGGATACACAGTTTTTACGGCTGATTCTTCAGAATACCCATTCAACAGAGGTCTGCCTTCATGGAACGGACATGTACCCAATGATAACAGCAGTTTTAAAGTACTAATGAGGTATTATAAGAATGGATGGACAAAATGGTTAACTATTGGATACTGGAAAAATAATGTATGGTCTTCTTATGGTTCAACAAGTTTTAGTGACGGTAAAATAGATTATGATTACACGGTATTGAATTCTTATTACAGCAAATGGCAGTTTCAAGTACAAATGAAAAGATTCAGCAGCAGTGATCCCACTGCGAGTCTGCACAAATTAAGCTTTTTTACTAGTGACGAACAAACCACAACAAATGTAAACATACCTTCAATAGTTAACGACAAACCGGCGGAAATATTTATTGATACAGATCATTTTTATCAATATGGATTGGATCCGGATATTGGCGGAGATATTTGCTCACCAACGTCGGTATCAATGGTTTTAAGGAGTTACGGCATTCAAGTTGACCCTGTGCAATTTGCTAATGATAATTATGATAATTACTGGGGTATGTTCGGCATATGGCCTAAAGCAGTAGAGAATGCGTCTGAATATAATGTTAACGGTGCTGTTACAAGGTATAGAACATGGAGTGAAACAAGAGAGGTTTTAGCCGACGGTGGGCGCATTGTAATGTCAGTAGGAAGACCGCTTTATGCAGGTCATTTAATGATGTTAGCCGGTTTCAACGCTTCAGGAGATCCGCTTGTTCATGACCCTGCAAGAAAAGACGGTTATAAGCATAAATTCAATAAAACTGAATTATCGCAATCATGGTTTAATAAAGGCGGAATAGCCTATACATTTTATTTAAAAGATTCTTCAAGTATTACTTCTATTGATGATATACAGTCAACGCGGCTTGCGGATAATTATCAATTGGATGTTTATCCGAATCCTTTTAATCCGCAGACAAATATTATTTTTACCGCCACAGAAAGAAACTATACGGAAATTTCAATTTATGATATTCTTGGTCGCGAGGTTATAAATTTATATAAAGGCGATATTGAGCCTGGCACTTATAAATTTAACTGGAATGCCTCAAATCTGCCTTCGGGAATGTATTTGATACGTACCATCAGCGGAAATTATGTTAAATCGGTCAAAGCATTATTAGTTAAATAAACTTCGTTAATTACCGAACGGCAGTATTATTTTAATTATGTCCTTTTAATTTATATCAGATTTATAAATTAATTTTTATAAATGTTTATATCCTTTTAATACTATCCTAATACTATCCTTATACCATTCTTATATAAACTTTATCTGGTTATTATATCCGTTCCGTACTTATCTAGTATTTATACTATAGGAACAGGGTATTCACATTATAGGTGGGTTGGATTTGATGGGTTTTCACAGGGTTTTCACAGGGGATTCACATTGGACTTAAGAGTTCAAAAAATGCCGAATCTGGGATAGTATTTTAGGCGGAATCCAATGATTTTTATGCTTAATAATTTAAAAATTATCCGTAAAAAATAAAGTGATTTTTAAAATTATTTGGAATTATTTCCCTAAAAAACATGCCGGAATGACAGTAAAAAAAAGGCGGCAATAAATGCCGCCCCTACTGAATTCTGATCCGCCGCGGCGGACTGTCTACTGACTACTTTTTTAGTCCGCCATTAGAGCGGCAATAGCGGAAGTGTTCACAATATCATCAACGCTGCATCCGCGGCTTAAATCGAAGAGAGGTTTTTTAAGTCCCTGCACAACCGGTCCAACGGCTTCTGCTTTACCCATACGCTGAGCAATTTTATAGCCGATATTTCCCGCCTGAAGATCAGGAAAAACAAGAACATTGGCGCGGCCTGCTACATCACTTCCCGGCGCTTTCTTTTTGCCGATTGAATCAACAACGGCGGCGTCGAATTGAAGTTCGCCGTCGATGTTTAAATCGGGACGTTTTTCTTTCGCGATTCTTGTCGCTTCCAAAACCTTATCAATAAGTTCATGAGTTGCGCTGCCTTTTGTTGAGAAAGAAAGCATTGCGACATACGCTTCTTCGCCTGTTAATTTTTTATGATTGTCGGCTGTAGAAATCGCGATATCGGCAAGCTGCTGTGCGTCTGGATTCGGTACTACGGCGCAGTCGGCAAAGCTGTATACTTTTTCAGGAAATATCATCAAGAAGAAACTTGATACAATAGAAATTCCTTCTGGCATTCCGACGCATTGAAAAGCAGCTTTTAATACATCGCCAGTTGAGGCTGTAGATCCGGCTACGTTTCCGTCCGCCATACCTTCGTTAACCATCATAGCGCCGAAGAATAAATCTTTAAGCATAATTTCACGCGCCTGTTCAATCGTAACGCCTTTATTTTTTCTTTTGTTGTAAAATATGTTTGCGAAGTCGCTGAGTTTTTCCGATTTGGCCGGATCAATTATTCTAACGCCTGACAAATTAATACCTAATTTTTCAGCTTCAGCTCTTATTTTTTCTTCGTTTCCTAAGGTTATAACGCCGCATACATTTTCTTTTACCAATTTTTCTGCCGCGCGTAAAACTCTTTCGTCATGCGATTCCGGTAAAACAATTGTTTTTTTCCTTTTTGACGCCTTTTCTTTAATGTTTTCTAATAATTCTATTTCTGCCATGTTGAACCTATATTATTTATTGTAAAAATTTTATTAGTATAACCATTTCATGAACAATATTTTTTTTCTACATAAGAGTATAAGTTACTTTCTCTTAATGAAACTTTGTGACCTTGTGACTTCGTAGTAAATTAAAACTTTTACTTTGTTACTTAGCAACTGTAAGTACTTTGCCACTAAGACTCAAAGGCACTAAGCTTCACAAAGTTTTTTCTTTGTGTCTTAGTGACTTTGTGGCAATACATGTACTTTTTTGCCAATAAGTCACAAAGGCACGAAAGCACTAAGAAGTAATATATTTTGTTTGTAAATATAACAAATTCGTTAAACAGAATAATGAAATCTCATTAGATCATTATTAATTATTTGTAAAATATTAAGAAAGTACGTTGAATTTTATTCATAATTTGGAAATATTGAATTCAAAATAATAAAAGAAAGACAATGTTCAGCGGAGAACTCTCAAAAAGCATTTCAAGAATTTCAATTTCTATTATAGCACTTATAACGGCTGTATATTTTTCTTATCTGTTTTTTGATATAATTTTAATGATCGCTATTTCAATTCTGCTCGCGATGATATTTAATCCGCTGGTAAAACTGCTTGAAAGCCAGAATATAAACAGGCTTGTATCGGTTCTTATTGTATTTGCGTTTAGCGGAGTAGGTATTTTTTTCATTCTCTCGATATTAATTCCGAAAATTGTCTCTCAAATGAATACAATTTCGGTAGCCCTTTCAAAAGAAAATGTGGATATATTTTTAAGTCAGATTGACGTCGCGGTAAAAACATATATCCCATTTGCCGATTCAACCGACGTAGCTGGTAAAATAAGCAGTTTTATTTCATCTCTAATTTTTGATTCGATAAATAATATCAGCAATATTGTCTCAAGTATAGTCTCAATTATCGCCATTGCGGTTATCGTTCCGTTTATGACATTTTTTATATTAAAAGATAACCAGTCAATTATTAAAGGCTTAGTAAACATTATGCCTAACAAATATTTCGAAGTTTCATACTGGGTAATCTGGAAAATACGCGAGCAGCTTGGACGATTTGTAAGGGGATGGATTCTCGATGCGTTTCTTGTCGGCTTTATGAGTGCGATTGGACTTTCATTTCTGGGGATTCAGAATTCGATTACAATCGGGTTTATAGCCGGTGTCGGGCATTTAATACCATACTTCGGTCCTATAATAGGGGGACTTCCGGCAATAATTATTTCGCTTATCCAATTCGGCGATCTTTCCATGCTTCCGAGTATATTAATTTTATTTGTAATAATTTACACGCTCGACAACGGATACATACAGCCTAATGTTTTTTCAAAAAGTACCGATATGCATCCGCTTGTAATTATAATTTTAATACTTGCCGGAAGCCAGTTACTAGGCATATTCGGAATGCTTCTTGCCGTTCCGGTAGCTACAGTAATTAAAACAGCCGCCCGCGAAATTTATTTAGGCTACAAAAATTATAAGATTATTAAACTGGTATAGTCTTAAATTACAAATTATACAAACCGCAATTAAATTTATTTACCTTCAATTCTTTCGGTTATTTTTAGTAAAATTGTAAAACAATTATCCGGAGACATATTATGCGTATTCAATTTATCGGCGCCGCTCAAACTGTTACAGGATCAATGCATTTAATTGAAGTGAACAATAAAAAATTTCTTTTAGACTGCGGACTTTACCAGGGTAAAAGAAAAGAGGCGTTTGAAATAAACAGGAAATTTGAATACTTCGATCCGGCGGAAATTGATTTTGTTATTTTGTCTCACGCGCATATTGACCATGCGGGTAATCTTCCCTCGTTGATTAAAAAAGGATTTAAAGGCAACATATATTCAACCTTTGCTACAAAAGACCTCGCTTCCATAATGCTGATGGACAGCGCGCATATTCAGGAAAAAGATGTTGAGTTTGTAAATAAGCGCAGAAAAAAGCAGAACAAAAATTTATTTGAACCCCTTTATACCGAAGACGATGCGCGCGAAACTTTAAAACATTTCGTCGGCGTAAATTATTATCACGAATTTGAAATCTCTGAGGGAATTAAATTATCGTTTGTGGATGCCGGGCATATACTTGGTTCGGCCGTTACGTTTCTTAGAATAAATGAGAACGGAAGAGTAATTCATTTCGGTTTCTCTGGCGATTTGGGAAGACCTAATCTACCTATATTAAAGGATCCCGAAAAAATACCCGATGTTGAATTCTTTATTTGCGAAAGTACATACGGTGGCAGAACTCATGAAAATCCTAACGATGCTGAAGCGAAGCTGGTTGAAGTAATAAAAAAAGCGATTGAAAGAAAAAGCAAAATTATTGTGCCGGCTTTCAGTGTTGGCAGAACCCAGGAACTGGTTTACGCTCTGCATAAAATATTCGACTCTAAATTATGTCCAAGAATTCCTGTTTATGTTGATAGTCCCCTTGCCGTAAACGCGACCGAAGTATTCAGGCTTCATCCCGAATGTTTTGATAAAGAAACCGCAAAATTTATTATTGAGAAAAAAGATCCGTTCGGTTTTAATCAGCTTAATTATATTTCCGATGTCGAAGATTCCAAGGCATTAAACAGTTTTGACGGGCCTTTTATAATAATATCAAGTTCAGGCATGTGCGAAGCCGGAAGAATTCTTCATCATTTATTAAATAATATTGAAAACCCGGATAATATAGTTTTAATAGTTGGATACGCGGCGATGCATACATTGGCAAGAAGAATAATAGAAAAACAGCCGGTTGTTAAAATTTTCGGCGATGAAATGAAACTTAACGCCGAAGTGATTGTTATGGAATCGTTCAGCGCTCATGCCGATGCAGATGAATTAATTAATTACTGCAACCAGTTTGACAAAGGAAGAATGCAGAATATTTTTCTTGTGCACGGCGAATCGGACCAGCAGAATATATTCAGCGAAAAATTAAAAGCAATTGGTTTTGCAAATATAACTATACCTAAAAGCGGCGATGAATTTACCATTTAAAATATTATTGCTTATATCACTTGTTATAATTTTAATTTCATGCGGAAGAGATACCGTGCTTGAACCAATAGTGGACGACACTCCGCCGGGCATTCCGGGCGGATTCCAGGTATTCGGCGCGCGTGACGGTGAAATAGGAATTGAATGGAAAAAGAATCCCGATCCAAACGACAAATATTTGATTTACAGAAGCGTAAATAACCAGGATAATTATAAACTGATCGATTCCACATTTGATGAATTCTATATCGATTTCCCTTTGAGTTATGACTCAACTTATTATTATAAAATTTCGGCAAAGGATAATTTTAACAGGGAAAGCGGGAAAACCGCAGCTGTATTCGCGCAGCCGATTAATCTTCGCTCACCGCTTGTCCCCCGTTCCCTAGATATTAGCGCACGCAATTGGAGCGGATCAATATATATTTACCTTAACTGGTATTCATCCGAATCCAGCGATGTGCTAGGTTATGAAGTTTACAGGGATACGCTTGAAAATTTTACTCCCGATTCATCAAATATAATTGGATTTACTAACAACTTGTTTTTCGTGGATACAAGAAATTTAATTATGCTTGAAGAGTATTATTACAAATTAAAAGCTGTTGACAAAGGCGGATTAAAAAGCGTTGAAAGTGCGGAAGTTTCGGACTACGTATTAAATAACCCCGAGTTGATATTTCCTTCGAACAACATAAATACAAACAATTTTAATTTTGTTGAGATTAAAACCGTTTCAAAACCCGCCGATTATAAAATTGTTTTTCAGACAAACGAATTTTTCGGAACTATTTATGAAATAAATGTTTATTCCGATGAAATTGATAAAGTAATTTCCGTTCCACTTCAAAGCGTATCCGTATTTTCACCGTATAAAAAATATTATTGGAGAGTATTTACTTATTCGGTAAATTCAAGCGATCCAAATAGTTTCAGTGATTTACATTCATTCACAATAACAGCTCAATAATTTGTTTAAACGATATTTAATATTACTCTTTTTTATTTCTCAAATTTTAAGCGCGCAGATTAACCGCGACAGTTTAAGTTTTTTTCTTAATAATTATCAGAATAAAAATTTGTACTCCAATTTCGACAAGCAGCTTAACACATATAATCTTAATTCATTATTAAATTATAATTACAGCAGCGGAAAATTTTTCATAGGTTTAGCCGAAGATTTTAGGTCCACTATCGTAAAATCGACGACAAAAAACATAAAAGATGAACAGTATTTCTCGTTGATCGGGCAGTATAATTTAACCGATATGCTAAAACTCGGCGCAATGTTAAATAATAATATTTATTCGGACGATAGAAGGCTCGACATAAATAAAACCTCTAATTTAAACACAACGGTTTTCGCAAAGTATAACCCTTTCGGCAAATTAAGCATTGTCCCGTTTATCGGTTATTCGGTCAATAACCAGGTTACAGAGAAGGATGACGGATTAATTTACGGAACGGACGCTGTAATTAATAATTTAAGCATCGATGACTTTGATTTTCAATCCTCATTCAAGATTCAGAATGAAGATATTTCCCCCAGAAAAAATTCATTAAGAGTTATTAATTTGAATGTAAGCAACAGGTTCGACGAATCATTCATTAATTTTATTTCAGGCGCTCATTCCCAGCAGCGCCGCGATTTTTATTTTGACGCCGATTCAATTATATCATCTCAGTTTAATGTGGCAAACAATATTCAAAGCAGAATTGAATCCGATTATTTTCTTCAGGACAGAATATTCTATTCATCCGGTATAACCGGACTTGTATTTGAAGTAATAGGAAGAGTAAGCTGGAGAGATATTGACAGAAGCACTCGTTTTGTTTCGCTGAGCAATATTTCAACATCATCATTCGACGCAAAGATAGAAGAATTAAAATTGGATTTTGCTGGAACAGCCCAGTATCAGAAAGATGATTTTTCCGGATTAATTCGTTTTGCGCATTCTGAAAGAGAGGAAAAACATAAAGCGAAAAATATAAACGGCTCGGATCAGGTTTTGTTTGAAGACCGGGAAGATATTGAAGCAAAAAAAAATAATAAATCACTTCAAACAACCATATCTTTTTCAGGAAATTTAAATTTGTCAAAGTCGGATAATCTTACGCTCAGCGTATTCCACAGAAAACTTCAGTACGATACACAGCATAAGGAAAATTTTGATGACCGTGACGAACTGCTCTCTATTTTCCGGATCTATTATTCAAAAAAACTATCTTCCCTTTTTACGCTTTTCGCTAACATTGAAGGAAGCATAAATAAAACCGTTTATATTTTTGCAGAAAGAAGCTCAAACAATAATATAAGACGTGTTATTAAATTTTCAAGCGGCGGAATTTACAGCGGTAAATATTTTACATCATCTAATACGGCGGAAGTATCGGCCAATTATACAGTTTATGATTATGAAGATCTTAATCCTAATTACAGAAGCTATTCATTCAGGCAGCTGTCAATAAGAGATTCCTCATCTTTAAGGATTACGCAGCTTACGTCGCTGAATTTTTCCGGATATGTAAAATTATCCGAACAGGGAGATTTTAAATGGACTAATTTCACTGGCAAACCTGTTAGATTTATTGAAGAAATTTATCTTGAGCCTAAATTAAATTATTATTTCGGGCGTGTAAAATTAGGAATAGGTTTAAGATATTTTTCTTTATCAAACTATAATTTTAACGGCGGCAGCGAAAAGTTGTTAGAATCCGATTACAGCAGCATCGGACCTTTAACCGAATGCACAATTAATCTTAACGATTCTTTTTTATTAAGTCTTTACGGCTGGTATGAATTTATTTCGGCAAAAAGCGGCGGAAAAAGAGAACTTGCGAATCTGAATTTTAAGTTTAATTGGAACCTTTAAACGAATATTTACTAAAATATTAACTTGCTTTGAATGAGTGTTAATCATATTTTTTACTATAATTATTCAACATTAAGAATACCGGAGTTAATTTTGTCCGAACAGATATTTACTAAAGAATTCCCGAGCGATCCCGATCTGCTCCCGGAAATAGAAGAGTTTATAATTGAGATCGCTGATAAAATAAATTTGGATAAGGATAAGCATAATAACCTTGCTATATCGGTATCGGAAGCGGCATCAAACAGTATGGTTCACGGTAACAAACTGGATATAAACAAAAAGGTTTTAATTACCGTTAAAGTTTCGGATGATCACATGGAAATTATTTTTAAAGATGAAGGAAAAGGATTTGTACTTGATAAGGTGCCGGATCCAACAAAACCCGAAAATATTTTAAAGGAAAGCGGCAGAGGTATTCATATAATGAAAAATTTCATCGATGAATTAAAATATAATTTTACTCCTTCCGGAACTGAAGCAATACTTGTTATTAGGTTGGATTAAGGTTGGAACAATTATAAATAAATTTCGGTTTTCGGAACGTAATACTGACAGCATAATTATATTTTAATTAAGAATTTCTGAACAACATGTATTAATCTTAAAGGAGAAAAAATGGCTAGAAAAAAAATTGCTTTAATTGGCGGCGGTCAGATTGGCGGCGTATTAACTCAGCTGATAGCGCAGAAACAATTGGGCGATGTTGTATTGTTCGATATAGTTGAAGATTTACCCCAGGGCAAAACGCTTGATATAGCTGAAGCTTCAAGAGTAGACGGATTCGATGTAAATTTAAAAGGGGCTAACGAATATAAAGATATAGCCGGTTCTGATTTAGTAATTATTACAGCCGGACTGCCAAGGAAACCGGGCATGAGCAGGGATGACCTTTTGGTAACAAACGCGAAAATTATGAAATCGGTAGCCGAAGGAGTTAAAGAATTTGCACCTAACGCTATTGTAATTATTATTTCAAATCCGCTTGACGCAATGGTAACATTATTCCAGAAAGTAAGCGGATTTCCGACACATAAAGTAATGGGACAGGCAGGAGTATTAGACTCTTCGCGGTTCTCTACATTTATAGCATGGGAACTCGGCATTTCTGTAAAAGATATTAATGCGATGGTACTCGGCGGCCACGGCGATACAATGGTTCCATTAGTGCGTTACGCAAATGTAAACGGCGTTCCGGTAATGGAAATGCTGGAAAGAAAATACAAAGACGCGGCAAAAGCAAAAGAGGTAATGGACGCAATGGTTCAGAGAACTAAAATGGCAGGCGGAGAAGTTGTTAAATTATTAAAGACAGGTTCTGCCTTTTACTCCCCCGCTTCGTCAGCTATTGCAATGGCAGCTTCAATATTGCTGGACGAAAAAAGATTATTGCCTACATGCGCATACTTAAACGGCGAATTTTCGGTTGACGGTTATTATGTCGGCGTTCCTGCGGTTTTAGGTGAAAACGGAGTTGAAAGAATTATTGAACTTTCACTTGATGCTGAGGAACAAAGCGCACTTGATAACTCGGTAGCTGCAGTTAAAAGCCTTGTAGAAGATATGGAACGATTAGGTTTTTAATTTTTCTATAAAAAATGATTTAAAACAAAAAACCCTCTTCTAAAGAGGGTTTTTAATTTCAATTTCCGTAAAATTTATTCGGTTTCGTATACGTTAATATATTTTCTTTCGCCGCGTTTAACTTCAAATTTTACAGTTCCGTCAACGGTTGCAAATAAAGTATCGTCCCCGCCTTTTTGAACATTGGCGCCGGGATGAAATTTTGTTCCGCGCTGTCTAACTAAGATAGAGCCGGCAGAAACTTTTTCGCCGCCATATCTTTTAACACCCAAATACTGCGGATTACTATCGCGACCGTTTCTAGATGAACCTTGACCTTTTTTATGAGCCATTATTAACCTCCGGTTACTTGCTTATCTTAGTAACTTCTATTCTTGTTAATTGTTGTCTGTGACCTTTAAAAACTTTGTAACCTTTTCTTCTCTTTTTCTTGAAAACAATTACTTTATCATCTTTCAAATGTTCTAAAATTTTAGCCTGAACTTTAACGCCTGCAACAACAGGAGCTCCAATTTCAGTTTTATCACCATCTGAGAAAAGTAAAACTTTTTCAAAAGTAACTTCGGAATTAGCTTCAGAATTTAACTTAGGCACGTAATATTTTGTGTTTTCGGAAACCTTAAATTGTTGTCCGGCTATATCTAGAACCGCAAACATCAAATCCTCCATCTTTCATCTAATTTAGAATTGTAAATATAGGGAATCATTTTCTTGATGTCAATAATTTAATGAAATGAAAATAAGGGATTTTAATTGATTTTAGCGTTCGACGCAATATTTTATTTTTTAAGTCTGAATGAAAATTCCGAACCAATTCCAATTTCACTTTTTACTTCCACATTCGATCCGTGCGCTTCAACAATATGTTTTACGATGGCAAGGCCTAATCCGGTTCCCCCGGCCGCGGCGGAACGCCCTTTATCAACGCGGTAAAATCGTTCAAATATCCTGCCTTTGTCGCTATCAGGAATCCCGATTCCGGTATCTTTAATAATAATTTTACCGGATTTAATTTCCTCTTCCACTAAAATTTCGATTTTCCCTTTTTCCGTATATTTTATTGAATTTGAAATAAGATTCACAAATACCTGTCTTAATCTTTCTTTATCTCCAAAGAGCTTTAAGTCTTTACTGATAGGATGAAGTATTAATTCAAGCTGTTTCTTCTCGGCCAATGTATAAATCTCGTTATAAATTGTCTCAAGATATTCTTTTACATTAAAATATCTGAAGCTCATTTTCATCTGGCCCGATTCGATCATAGAAATATCGATCAAATCATTTAGCAAATTATTCAAACGAATTGTATGGTTGCCGGCTTTGGTTAAAAAATTCATATTTACTTTGGGATCATTTATTGCGCCGTCGAGCAGGGTTTCAATAAATCCCTGTATAGCAAATATAGGCGTGCGCAATTCATGCGAAACATTTCCTAGGAATTCAGTACGCATCTGCTCAAGTTTTTTAAGATTAGCTATATCGTTCTGGGTTCTTAAAAACATTGCCTTTATATCTTCTTCCAGTTCGACTAAAGATTTGCCGAGGGAGATTTCATCCGGTGAGTTAAGCTTGTTTTCACGGATATTTTTAATAGTGGATTTAATTTTCGCTATTTCTTTTTTTCTTTTGCCGCCAATAATATTTAAAAGTATAATATCAAAAAACAGAAAAAGAAGAGCGATAAATAAAAGCTGCGATGAGGATAAAACAAATAAAAGGGCAATTAATGAATAAAGCCCCAGGCTTAAAAGAAAAACTTCCCGGATATATAAAACCGAGTTCGAAATATTTTCTTTAAATTTATTCAAAGTTTTTGAAACGATATCCTACCCCTTTTACCGTCTCGATAATATCAGCGTGAATACCAAGTTTTTCCCTTATCTTTCTTACATGCACATCTATGGTTCTTTCAACTACGTATATATTGTCCCCCCAAACATCGCTTAATATTTTTTCGCGGGGGAAAACCTTTCCGGGCTGACCAGCAAGAAAAGAAAGGATTTCAAATTCTTTTTTCGGAAAGACAATATCTTCGGAATCAACAAGAACTTTATACTTTTCTCTGTCAATTTCCAAGGGCCCTATAGAAATTACAGTACTTGGCAGCGGAGATTCGGTTTTATTTAACTTTCTTAAATTTGATTTAACTCTTGCAATTAATTTTTTGGGAGATACGGGTTTCTGTATATAATCATCGGCTCCTATATTTAAGCCGTGTACCTCATCTAGTTCAGTTGATTTAGCGGTTAAGAACATGATCGGTATCGATTCAAATCCGGGCATGCTTCTAATTCTGGAACAAGCCTGGTATCCGTCCATTTTAGGCATCATAACATCAAGAATTACAAGCGTGGGATTTGAGCTCATTTTTTCAATTGCTTCTTCACCGTTAAATGCGGTAACTACATCAAAACCTTCCTGGGAAAGATTATATTCCAAGAACTCAACAATGTCCTGTTCATCATCAACCAGTAATATTTTTTCTTTCATTTTAAAACTCTATTTCTTTGTTTAATTCAGCCGATTTATAAATTCCTTCCAGCAATTTCATACGCACTAAAGCGTCTTCGCTTGAAGAAAGGAGAGGATTAATTCCCCTTACCGCGCCAATAAAATGATTTATTTCATTCTCAAATGATTTTTTGAATAGATGTTTCGGATTTCCCGCTTGAGGAGGCGTATAATCAATTCTTGTTGATTCAACCCTTCTGTAAGCTTTAAGTGGATTTAAATGCGCCGTGCCTTCGCTTCCGAAAGCGGATAGATTAAAACTGTCGTGTTCGCTGTGGAGCGACCAGCTGACTTCAAAATTTAATACTGAAGAATTCTTAAACCTAATAAATCCAACCGCCGAATCCTCGACCGATTTGGTTCTTTGACTGAATGTTTGAACAGATATTGTTTTAATGGGAGGATAATCAAGAAGCCAAATAGCTAGATCAAGCAGAACAATACCTAGATCAATTAACACACCGCCGCCGGATTCAGACTTCTTCAAAAACCATTTTTCATCGCTGCTTTGTTTTCTAATCCACCCGCAATTTACATAAAACAGGTCTCCGAATTCACCGCTATTTATTAAACTCTTAATTAACATAGCGTCCGGGCGGAAACGTAGGTTCATTCCAACCATAACCAATCGTTTATTTTTTTTCGCCGTATCATTTATAAGCTTAGCTTCTTTATAACTTGGCGCAATCGGTTTTTCAATTAGAAGATGTTTTTTTGCTTTCAGACAATCAACAGCAATTTGAGCGTGAGTATTAGTAGGTGTTGTTATTACAACCGCGTCAATATCTTCATTTTCTAGAAGTTCTTTATAATTAGAATAACCTTTGGAGATTCCGTATTTACTTTTAATTGATTCTAATTTTGATTTTTGAATATCGGAAACAGCAGTAATTTCAACATGATTCATCTTTGACAGAATAGGAAGATGAACAAGCTGCGCAATTCCGCCCAAGCCGATAACGGCAATTCGAGTTTTTTCCATTAAGCAATAACCTCATTATGAATTCCTGTTCCCTTGCAGAAAATTTTCACGCGTTCCACAATTCCGTCTGGATCAATTCCTATTTCTTTATGGAGTTCGCTTTGTGATCCGTGATCTACAAAACGATCGGGTATACCGATTCTTAAAGTATCGTTTTTATAATTATTATCCGAAAAATATTCGAGTACGGCTGATCCGAATCCTCCAACAATTGTATTTTCTTCAAGTGTAATTATTTTATCAAATTTTTGCGCAGCGTAATCAAGCATAACTTCGTCAAGCGGTTTAATAAATCTCATATTAATAACTTCACAGTTAAAACCTTCCAGATTAAGTTTCTCCGCTGCTTTTAATGCGTTATCAACCATTGAGCCGACTGCAAGAATCGCACAATCTTCACCGTCAATTAATTTTTCCGCTTTACCGATTTCTAATTCCGAAAATCCTTCCTTAATTTCAACGCCAAGAGCGTTGCCCCTCGGGTAACGAAGCGCAACGGGACCGTCTTTATAATTTACCGCGGTATAAAGCATATCTCTTAATTCGGCTTCATCCTTGGGAGCCATAACAACCATATTTGGAATTAATCGCAAATATGTTAAATCGAAAGAACCGTGATGCGTCGGGCCGTCGGCTCCAACCAATCCAGCTCTATCAAGCACAAAAACAACATGCAGTTTCTGCAGGGCCACATCATGAACAATTTGATCGAATCCTCTTTGTAGAAATGAAGAATAGATCGCCACTACCGGGATTACGCCTAACGTAGCCATTCCTCCCGCAAAAGTCACGGCATGTTCTTCGGCTATACCAACATCATAATACCTGTCGGGAAGTTCATTTTGTAATATATTCAGCCCTGTACCGTCCGGCATTGCACCTGTAATACCGATTACATCCTTGTTTTCTTTAGCGATTTCTACTAAAGCGTTTCCGAAAATAGAAGTATATGAAGAAACTGTTCCGCCCGATTTTAATGCTTTCCCCGTAATTTTATCAAAAGGAGTGGAAGCATGAAGTTTCTGAACATGCCCTTCCGCAGGTTTGTATCCTTTGCCTTTTTCAGTAATAGCATGGACAAGAATTGGTCCATTTAAATTTTTAACTTGTTCGAATAATTTTACAAGCTGAGCAACATTATGACCGTTTACCGGACCGAAATACCTGAAGCCAAGAGATTCGAAAAGCATTCCAGGAGTAATAATGGCCTTAATACCGCTTTCCAGCCTTGAAGCAACCTTTCTTAATCTGTCTCCGAAATCATCAAGTTTACCTGTTAAGTCCCAGATTGCTCCTTTAAACTTATTATATTCCGGATGCGAAATCATCTCTGTAAAATAATTTGATATCTGCCATACATTAGGGGCAATGGACATTTGATTATCGTTTAATACAACAATCAGATTTTTTTTGAGAATACCCGAGTTGTTCATAGCCTCGTAAGCCATTCCGCCTGTCATAGCGCCGTCGCCTATTATAGCAACAACTTTCCTGTTTTCTTTTTTATGGTCGCTTGCTGCGGCCATTCCAAGTGCCGCGGATATTGAAGTTGAAGCATGTCCTGCTCCGAACGCGTCATATTCACTTTCAGATCTTTTAAGGAATCCGCTTATGCCCCCATATTTTCTAATCCGCGTAAGCGCTTCTCTTCTTCCGGTTAATACTTTGTGGGGGTAGGCCTGATGACCGGTATCCCAAACAATTTTATCATAAGGCGTATTAAATACTTTATGAAGAGCCACCGACAATTCTACTGTTCCAAGTCCGCCGCCAAAATGTCCGCCGATTTGAGAAATTACATCCACCATATATTCTCTAATTTCGCGGCACAATGTTTTTAATTGGGCTGCGTCAAAATCTCTAATAGCAATAGGCGAATCAATATCAAAAAGATACTTATATTTTGATTTATCGAGTTCCATTAAATAATTATTCCTCCGTTGATAGTGAATCCGGGAAACCGTTTTCGAATTGTTTTTTAAGTTCAGTAATTTTCAATTCCGCGTTTTCCAGTTTACTATAACAAATTTTTGACAATTTAATTCCCTCTTCATAAAGATTGATTGAATCTTCCAACCCGATTTCACCTTTTTCCAACAAATCGGAAATCTCCTGAAGTCTTTGTAAATCGTCTTCGAACGTTTGTGTTTTCTTTTTAGTCATTTTATTTTATAATAATTTCGTTGTCAAAAAATTTCAAAATAAAAGATTCATCTTTAATAAAATTACTTTCTCTCGTTACAAAATTACCTTTTTGTTTGACGAGTACAAATCCTTTTTTAAGTATTTTGTCAATATTATTTGACTGCAGGGCCCCTTTAATTAAATTCAAACGGTTTTTATCATAAGTAATTTTTTTATCAACCGAATTTTGAATTCTAAAAACAAGATTATCCAGGAACTGGGATTTGTTTCTTACGTTGTCCTGAGGGGATTTAAACCCGTATGAATTTAATATTTGAGCAATTTCTTTTTTCTCTTTATTTATTTTATCCGTTAAATTATTCGACGAATAATAGAAAAATTCGTTAATAAAGGCAAAGATATCGCGTTTATCGGGTGTAGCTAATTCCATTGCGGCCGTGGGAGTAGGAGCTCTTAAATCCGCAACAAAATCGGTAATTGTAAAATCAACTTCATGCCCTACTCCGCTTATAACAGGTATCCGGGAATCAAATACGGCACGCGCAACAATCTCTTCATTAAACGGCCATAAATCTTCCAATGAACCGCCGCCTCTCGCGATAATAATTAAATCAATATCATTTTGATTATTAAGCATTTTTAGACTTGCAACAATTTGTTCGGCGGATCCTTCACCTTGAACACGAGCAGGGGCAATTACAAGTTCTGCTAGAGGAAATCTTCTTTCGGCAACGCTGATCATATCTTTTAACGCCGCGGTGCCGATGCCTGTAACAATTCCAATCTTATTCGAAAATTTGGATATAGTTTTTTTATGCTTTACGTCGAATAAACCTTCATCGGAAAGTTTTCTTTTTAATTTTTCGAACGCTGCCTGAAGTTCCCCTTCTCCCGCGGGTTTCATTGATCGCACATCCAGCTGGTAATTTCCGCGCGGCGGGTAAACTGTTATTTTTCCTCTTACGATTACCTTCATTCCGTCCTGAGGAGTAAAGAAGACAAGACTATTAACACCTTTCCACATTGTAGCGCTTATTTGCGCGGATGAATCTTTTAACGTAAAATACCAGTGACCCGAAACATGAGCTTTAAAATTCGATATCTCACCAATTAAATTAATGTCCCCGAAATTTTCCTCAAGGGTATTTTTAATTGAAGAAGTTAATTCACTTACAGATAAAATATGATTCAATTTAAAACCCGTTTTTGCAAATCTGTTTTTTATTAATTGTTTTTATCCCGGTTTAAAGTTTTTTTATTCCATCCGGTTCTTCTTTCCTTAAAATAAGGCAGAATTGATGATGCCTGTTTCCGACCCATGCATTATTAACCCCGAGCGCAATAAGAGGTTTATCATCCTGCAGCCAGATTTTCTCGTCTTTTAATACCCAGCTGAATTTCCCGCGTTTTGTCAAAGAAATTGCCGTATCATAAGCCAGAGGATAAAGTTTCCCGTTATAATAAACATTATTTGTAATAATTGTTAAATAGCCGTTATTTTTAGTAACCTTATAAACTTCATCAAATATTTGCGCCTGCAGTTCAATAAATTCGTCGTAGCTTTTTATATTGCCTATATCATTTTCATTCTCGGAATATTTTGTATCCAGCCCTTTATCTTTTCTATTTTTCTGTCTAATTGAATTTCTTTCGAGCTGATTCCAGTATGGCGGTGAAGTTACGGTATAATCGAATTTAAAATCTTTATCCTTTATTTTACTAACTATTTTGGAAAGATTAAGAGAAGAACCGTTATGGATTTTAATATCATTTTTAAATTTTGATTTTTTTATTCTATCCGACGAAGTTTTGAAATAGGTTTTATTTAATTCAATACCGATACCGTTGCGATTTAAATTGCCCGCGGCAATCAATGTAGAAGCCGTGCCTAAAAACGGATCCAGAACCCAATCATTTTCTTTTGTAAAGAATTTAATAAAATCTTCAACAAGAGATTCCGGATATTTTGCCGGATGAAGAATTTCATCATCCTTACGGCGGGGCGGGCGGTGAATAAACCATGATTTTGTAAATTTAATCCATTCCTTGCCAGTAAGGTTGTTTAATTTGTTTCTTAAATTAAACTTGCCTCTTTCGCCAAGATCGATGTAGTGATTTTTATTTTCTGGATTCATTAAAAGTTAAATTAAGTAAAATAAGCGTGATTACAAATATTGACTTTTTATTTTACTTAAAAGTTAATTGAGAAAAAGTCTGAATACAAACCGATTGTAAGTTCATGAAAATCATTAGTTTTTTCACCCGGCTTAAAATTATATCTGTACTTTGAAAACACTGTAAATACATTTGAGATTTTAAACCAGCCAATTGATACTTCGGGACTAACACCGTTAAATCCCAGAAAATCTGTGAATAAGTTTAAGCCGGGAGATACGTATTCGATTACGGGAATCTGATAAATCTGTTTATATCCGAGTCTCATAAAATTTTTAACAGGAGCATTAAATACATAAGCGTATTCCATACTTATATAACTGTCGGGATAATTATAACCCCCGGAGTAATAAGTAATGAGCGGTATTTCTTTAACGAGACTAAAATAATTTTCACCGTTATAATTAAATAATGTGGGAGAAGGCAGTGAAAAAACAATTCCGCCTAAACAAACAAATAAAAGTCCGGGATCGTTTTTAATAACCATTTCTTTTTTGTAAGGTATAAATAATTGAAAAGTTTCGCTTTTAGATTCAATCCCGTTTTTGTCGTACACGTATATTTCAAAAGGAATATATGACGAGTCAATTTTTATATCCGTCAAATCAAATTTAATTTTGTGATTGTCGGATAACTCTGTAGTTACTTCTTTTTCAATTTTTTTATTAAATACTAATTTTGAGGTAACGCTGTCAGTTGTAAAAAATGATAAAACAAAAACATGAGGCAACTCGGGTGTAGCGAAAGAATCAATTAAAAATATTTCCACTTCCCCTTCCTGGGCATAAAGATCGACTTTTAGAAAAAAGAGTACGAATAAAACAGAATAAACAATTTTCTTCATAATAATTCCAAAATGGAAAAAACATACAGATAAAGGTAAAACAAAATAAGTTTTTAATGAAATTCAAATAATATTTTTAACAGACCCGATAATAAAACAATTTTGATTATATTCGTACAATTAAATCAAACTTTTCAGGAGATAAATTGAAAATTTTAATCAGCAACGACGACGGTATTGAAAGCCGCGGAATATATGAATTAACAAAAGCGCTAAAAGAAATTGCCGATGTTACCGTCGTAGCGCCTTTAACAGAACAAAGCGCGGTCGGACACGCAATTACAATGAAAATTCCTTTAAGGGTAACGAAACATTATAAAAACGGGGAGTTTTTTGGATATGCCGTTACAGGAACTCCGGCCGATTGTATTAAAATCGGAATGAGAAATATAATAAAGTTTACGCCCGATCTGGTAGTCTCCGGAATTAATCACGGATCAAATACCGCGATAAATATAATTTATTCGGGGACCGTATCCGCCGCTCGCGAGGCCGCAATAATGGATGTTCCCTCAATTGCTATATCCGTTACTGATCACCATCCAAAACATTTTGAATATGCATGCAAGGTTGTAAAAGAACTTGCTTTAAAAGTAGCGGAAAAGGGGCTTAAAAACGGAACGATGCTGAATGTAAATGTGCCCGATTTACCGGAGAAAGATATTGCCGGTGTTTTAATTACTACTCAAGGCAAATCAAAATGGGATGATATTTATGAAGAAAGGGTTGATCCTTACGGAAATAATTATTATTGGCTGACTGGAAATTTAACCGAGGTTGACAACCACCTTGGAACAGATCAGTTTGCAATAAGAAACAAATATGTTTCCGTTACGCCAATACATTTTGATTTATCCGATTATGAAACACTTGAAGAAATGAAAAACTGGAACATAGAACATGAAAATATAATAAAAGAGAAAATATAAAATACCGTTAAGAATTCTATGCCTAATATCGATAATATAAATATAGATTTTACATTCGACCCCCTTTTTATTATTCCCGGAATTTTAATCTTAGTCGCTTATACAATCTTTATATATAAATATACGATCCCTCAAGTCTCACCTTTCAAAAGGTACTTTTTATTATCCGTCCGTACTATAACTCTCGTATTAATTCTAACGGTTATATTCGAACCGGTAATAACAATAAAATATGAAGAGGAAGAAAATCCGAAAAATTTTGTGTTTATTGACGAGTCCCGTTCAATTGTAAATCTTGACAGTTCGGCGCAAGCTGAAATTATTAAAAATATAGCCTCCGAATTGTACGAGAACTTAAATAATGAAACAAGGTTTTATACATTCTCAAGTAATGTCGATTCACTTGCACCGACAAGAATTAATGACCTCGAATTCAGAGGAGGACTTACTAATTTAAATTCGGTTATAGATTTTCTAAATAAGAAAAAAGAGAATATAGCTTCGGCTTTAATAATCAGCGACGGAATAATCACCGAAGGAAGCAGCCCGGTTTATAATGCCGAAAAACTTTCTTATCCTGTTTTTACCATAGGAGTTGGCGATACCACGGAACGGAACGATATAATTATAAACAAAGTATTACGCAATGATTTTATTTACGCGGGAAAGACTACAACAATGTCGGCAAACATTGTTAATAAAGGATTTGAAGGAAATAACACGACAGTAAGTTTTTTCGAAAATAATAAACTGATTGAGCAAAAAAAAATTGAATTAAGCAGCTCCGGAATAAATACAGCTGATTTTAATTATACTCCCTTATTACCCGGAGAAAAAAAAATAAGGATTGAGGTATCGGCATCCGAAGGCGAGGCAACGTACGCAAATAACGGCAGTTCATTTTTTATAAATGTGCTGGATAATAAAGTTAAGATTCTGCTTGTTGCCGGGGCCCCTTCCGAAGATTTATCATTTATTAAAAACAGTTTAAAATCCGACGATAACCTGGAAGTAAATTCGATAACGCAAATAACAAATAACAAGTTTCTTGAAGATGATAATTTTAAAATAAAAACTGACAGCGCGGATGTAATATTCTTAATTGGTTTTCCGGCGGACAATACTCCGGCGAACTTATTAAACATTGTATTGGAAAGCATAAAAGTTAAAAACAAACCTTTTTTTATTTCGTTTGCTTCTTCGCTTGATTTAAATAAATTAAAAGTTTTCGAAAGCGAACTTCCCTTTTCCATTTTGGAAATCACAAATGAAAAAGCTCTTGTTCAGCCGGATATAATTGATGTTAACAATTCTTTGTTAAATAACAACGCAGTAAATCCGGTTCATGAATGGAATAACCTGCCTCCCGTATTTGTGTTTAATTCAGGCATAATTGCTAAGCCTGAAAGTGAAATTATAAGTAAAGTAAAAATCAGCAATATTCCAGTTAATATTCCTTTAATACTTACACGTACCGCGGGACGAAGCAGGTCTCTTGCAATAACAGCATCAAATATTTGGAAATGGAAATTACAGAGAAATCAAATTAATCTGTTTGATAATTTTATAACGAATTCAGTCAAATGGCTGAATACAAATTCCGGCTACAAAAATTTTGAAATCAAAACTACAAAGAAAATTTACAACCAAGGGGAACAGATTGAATTTACAGCTCAGGTTTACGACGAAACATTTAATCCATTGGATGACGCGGAAGTAATTTTAAAAATTAATAAAAATGAATTAGAAGAAGAACTAATATTAACGCCTGCAGGTTTAGGAATTTATGAAGCGGCATATAAAAATAATTCTACGGGCGATTATAATTATTCGGGAGAAGCTTTTTCAGGTACAAAATTTCTTGGTAATGATAAAGGCAAATTTAGTATTAGCGAAACAGATATCGAAAAAATTGATACAAAAATGGACACTAATTTATTAACCTTATTGGCTAATTCAACGGGAGGAAAATACTACAATTCATCCGATTTTGATGAAATTTTACAAGAAATTAATAACAAAAAATACAACAAAGTCTTAAAAAAAACTTATATTCAAGAAAATGATTTATGGTCCAGCGAATTATTACTTCTGATTATTATTCTTCTATTTTCACTTGAGTGGTTTTTCAGAAAACGTGCGGGCATGTTATAATTTCTATATAAATTTTACAAAAACTCGAGGTGAATTATGAATTATATTTCTTGGGCGGAAAACGACAGTGTTAAGAACGCTGAAATTGACAGCCAGCATAAAGAAATGCTGGACATTGTGAATGAGCTTTATAAATATCTTGAAAAAGATTATGATGAAAAAGCAAAAGCAGTAATGTTTAAGCTTATTGAACATACACGCGATCATTTTGATACCGAAGAAACATATATGAAACAGCTTAAATACCCTCATTATATATCGCATAAATTGGAACACGACAGGTTCTATAACAAAATATTAAATTTCTCAGCCGCACTTGAAGACGGTACCGACAAATTAAATTTTGATTTTTTTAAATCATTTAAAACATGGTTCTATAATCATCTTGAGTTAAATGATAAAAAATGCGGCGAGTATTTTAACGCTCATTTAGCTAAATTAAGAGGAACCATAACAACCGCTTAATTAAATGAGTTTATTCACGACTTCATTTATAGATTTTTTTCTTCCGCGGGAATGTATTTCCTGCAGCCGCAAACTTACATACGAAGAAGAATCAATTTGCGAAAAATGTTATTCGCAAATAAAATACGCCGGACTTTCATTTTTAGATTCGGAATTCGAAAAAAAATTTCAAAAAGATAGTCTAATCAAAGATTTTCTTTCCCTCTTTATTTTTGAAGAAGAATCACCGGTTCGAAGTCTGCTTCACGGTCTTAAATACCAAAACAGGTTCAGAATAGGAAATTTTTTAGGAAAGATACTTGCCGCAAATTTTGAAGATAAAATTAATAATTGGAACCCCGATTTAATAATCCCTATACCGCTTCATAAATTAAAAAAGGCTGAACGAGGTTACAACCAATCTTATTATATAGCAAAAGGCCTTGGGAAAAGGATAGGCATTCCGGTAAAAACAAATGTAATTATAAGAAATAAATTCACATCTACTCAAACAAAATTAAACGCAGAAAATAGGAAAGAAAACATACGAAACGCTTTTTCCGTAATAAAAGAAAAAGATATAATCGGGAAAAATATAATTTTGCTTGATGACGTAATTACTACAGGCGCAACGGTATCGGAATGCTCAAAAACATTAAAGAAATTCCGGACGGGCAATATTTATGCGTTATCAGTTGGAATAGCCGATTATGTTAATACCTGAATAAGAAATACGGAGAAGGGAAATAATCCTCAATATTTTTAATATTTTCTTCGGATATATAACCCTTTGTAATAAGGTCTTCATCAACCGCTCTCTGAGTTAATATTTGAAGATGAGTATGAGTAAACCATTCGCCGCTGTCTTCCCTTTCACCTATTTGAGCAAATCTTTCGCCTTGTTTTATTATATCCCCCTCTCGAACAATAAAATCTGTTTTAAGATGACCGTAAAACGAATAAAATACATGATCCATAATTACATGCTTTAGCACAACAAATCCGCCGTAATTTCTGTACCCGCTATCTATTCCTATTTTAAATACGGTTGCCGCAACAGGAGCATATAAATTAAAATCGGCAGGGACAACTATATCAAGACCCAAATGATAAAATCTTTTTTCGGAAAGAAATTGAGGAAACTGCGACAATAATTTTTTACGTTCTTCCAGGTAACGGCCTATTCCCCATTCGGCATTATTATCTTTTAATTCATCGAATATTATTGATTGAAAATGATCAAAATCTTTTCTTAAATATTTATTTATCTGAATGCTGTCGGATGAAAAATTAAATATGTACGGTTCACCTATTAATTGATCGCCGAGTAAAGGGAATATTTCAGTTTTTGCTTTAAGTAAAATTAACGGGAAAAACATCTTAACCTCATAAAAGAATGTATTACTATTTGTAAGTTGTATAAGAAATATATCAAATTAATACAAATATTTTTTTGTGATTTAGAATACATCATATTTTACTTTTTAACAATTATAAATTATATTTAACGAAAAGAACTCAAACACTCCTATTTTCCCTATATTCAGAAAGATATAATGAAAAATGAAACTAAATATTATTCATTAGTTTTATCCATGCTATTATTGGTATTTGTATACAGCTGCGATTTTTTTTCCCCTTATGATGTTGAATATATCAGCTTATCAAAAAATGAAATCGATTTTAGTCTATTTGAGAATGAACAGCAGTTTATTGTTACATACGCCGATTCCTTCGATGTCAAATGGGAGTTTGAACCCTTTGCCCATTGGATTACTGTTTCAAAAATGAATGGTACAATTAACATTGATGACCCCGACACGGTTTCAGTCAAAATAGAACGTTCAAAATTGAAACCCGGAAGTTATAAGGAGAACTTGATTCTAAATTTCAAGAATAAATCCGACTCGAAAAAAATTACTGTAAAATTAGAAATGAAACCGATTCTTTCTATTTCAAATGACTCTTTAAGTTTGGGAACATCAGATTCGCTTGCAACAATTATTTTAAGTAATGAAGGAAATTACCCGCTTAATTGGGATTTTAATTGTAATGAAGATTGGGTATTTGTACAGCCGGATACAGGTTTATTAAACATTGATTCTTCAAAATTTTTATGGAGAGGAATGAATGATCCTTCAATAAAATCAAAAAGCGATACAGCCATCACAATCAAAGTTGATAAAAAGAAATTATTAAAAAGACTTAATTCAGGAATTGTTAAAATTACATCCAATGCCGGTATGGATTCATTAAGTTTATCGGTATATAAAGCCGAACCGGCAAAGTTAAAAATAAGTAAAAACAAAATAGATTTTTCCAAAGATATTAGTTCTAATACAATTACCATTGAAAACCACGGCGAAGAAACATTAAATTGGAAAGCATCTCCAAATGCAGCATGGATAAGTATTAACCCCATTTCAGGATCAGTTAATCAATATGATAAAGGAACGATCGTATCATCAGAAACAGATAATTCCCAAATGAATAAAGTTAATTCGGCTGAGATGGAAATTATTATTAACAGAACCGGACTTGCGCCGGGTAAATATAATTCCAAAATAGAGTTGGCTTCCAACGGCGGTAAAGCTGAAATTGGTATTTCAATGACAGTACCGGAATCACCAGTTATTTCTTGTTTACCGGATAAATTAGATTTTGGTGATACTGAATTATTGAAACAAATTGTTATTGCTAATAATGGAACAGGATTATTGTCATGGACAGCTTCGTCAAAAGAATCATGGATTACAATAACTCCTTCCGGCGGATCGGTTTCAAATAACACTAATGAATTAAAAGTTGGAATACTTAGGATTGGATTAGAACCCGGAAATTATTCCGGAGAAATTAATATTAATTCAAATGGCGGTAATTTAATTGTTCCTGTGACTTTTACCGTCCCGTTATTTCCTATATTAAAAATTAACCCTTCAATATTAACTTTTACAGATGAAAATAATAATTCAGCATTTGAAATTTCAAATGGAGGCGGGGGTATATTAACATGGCATTTGGAAACTGATTCGGATTGGATTAATATTTCCACACTTAGCGGCACGACAACAAACGAAATAGATTTAGTAAAAGTTTCAGTAAATACCTCTAAACTTATTCCCGGAAATTATACCGGGAATATTAAAGTATCATCTAATTTTGGAAGTGAAATTATTAAAATCTCACTTGTTATACCGGTGACTTCAAAACTTGAATTTAATCCGGCTTCAATAATTTTTAATGAAAACCAGTCGGTCAGCTCAATTGATATAATTAATAGCAGCAAAATTCCATTAGAGTGGCAACTAACTGCAAGTCAGCCATGGATTGAAATCAATCCTAGTTCCGGGAAAACAAATCCAAATAGTACCGATAAGATTGAAGTAAAAATAAATAAAAACGGTTTACCTCCCGGGAATTATTCAGGCGTTATAAATATTGCTTCATCAGGCGGAAACGGCAGTGTTAATTTAAGCATGATTATAAACGAAGTTCCAAAACTTAAGTTGAATTCGCCGGAATTATTTTTTGATAGTAACAATTCTATAGAAACAATTGAAATTCAAAATGAAGGGACCGGAAAATTAAATTGGGAATTATCTTCAGATAAAACATGGATTACGTTTAATAAGAAATCGGGCTCTTGTATACCTAATAAAATTGATAAGGTCGAAGTTAATGTAAACAAAATTAATTTAGCGCCAGGTCAATATTCCGGCAGAATTCAAATTGCATCTAACGGCGGGAATGCAAGTATAAACGTATTATTGACAATTACAGAAAACATTAAATTTTCGGTTAGTCCGAAAAACTTAAACTTCAGGGATAAAGATTCATCGGCTGTTATTGAAATTAAAAATACCGGGGACGCTAATTTAATTTGGCAGGCTTCAGCTGATCAACCGTGGATAAATATATTAAACAGTTCTGGCACTACGGCTCCGAAACAAAGCGATATTATCGATTTGTTCATTATTCGCGACGGCTTGGCTCCGGGTAAATATTCAGGAACTATAAAGATTACCACTAACGGCGGCGAAGAGATTGTTAAGATTGATCTAACGATTACTGATAACATTAAATTTTCTGTTAGCCCGAAAAACATAAACCTCAGGGATAAAGATTCATCGGCTGTTATTGAAATTAAAAATACCGGGGATGATAATTTAATTTGGCAGGCTTCAGCCGATCAGCCGTGGATAAATATATTAAACAACTCGGGCACTACGGCTCCGAAACAAAGCGGTATTATCGATTTGTTCATTATTCGCGACGGCTTGACTCCGGGTAAATATTCAGGAACTATAAAGATTATCACTAACGGCGGCGAAGAGATTGTTAATGTTGATCTTACAATTACTGAAAACATTAAATTTTCGGTTAGTCCGAAAAACTTAAACCTCAGGGATACTGATTCATCGGCTGTTATTGAAATTAAAAATACAGGGGACGCTAATTTAATTTGGCAGGCTTCAGCCGATCAGCCGTGGATAAATATATTAAACAGTTCAGGCATCACGGCTCCGAAACAAAGCGGTATTATCGATTTGTTTATTATTCGTGACGGCTTGGCTCCGGGTAAGTATTCAGGAAACATAAAAATAACTACTAATGGCGGCGAAGAGATTGTTAAAATTGATCTAACGATAATAGCAAATGCTAAACTTTCATCGAGCCCAAAAAATCTGAAATTTACTGAACGTGATACATTACAAATTATAGAAATTAAAAACATGGGTGATGTAGATCTTTTATGGCGGTTGTCGGAAAACATTTCCTGGCTTACATTGTCAAAAACGGAAGGAATAATTGGCGTAAAAGGAAACGATGAAATTCATGTAACTATTGACAAGAATGAACTTTTGCCCGGCGATTATTCCGGTAAAATTTTTGTCGAATCCAACGGCGGGAATGAATCAATAGAAGTTAGTTTGAAATTGGACGGGAAACCAAAATTAGATTTATCCGATAATAAGTTAAATTTTGATGCTGTTACTAAAACTCTCTCATTTATTATACAAAATACCGGCGAGGGAATTCTAAATTGGGAAATTGATCATGAACTTGATAATTGGCTTTCAGTCGATCCACAATCAGGTTCGCTACTACCTTCCACTTCTATTGTTGTAAATGTTAGTATTGATGAAAATTTAATACCTAACAATGAAAAGAATTCCAAAATAAATATAAATTCCAACGGCGGTAATAAGTCAATTCTAATTACGTTTATAAAGAAATAATAAATGAATATTTTTTTATACAATGTAAAATACTAATGAAGCATATCACCAATTTTTATTTCAATAATTTTTACTTACAGACATTCTAATGCTATAATGAACTGTATGTGATTAAAAATACATTTTATTTACTTTAAAATATTTATAATGTACCTTAATCGTTCAAATAATCTCTCCTTTTCTAATTTTCGGGTGTCTATATAATGAGAAAAACTAATAAAATATTTATAAGATTAATACCTATAATATTTTTAGCATTTTTTTTCAGCTGCGATTTTTTTGCGCCTTATGACCTTGAATTTGTAGGTGTATCAAACGATACGCTTAAATACGATTTATTCGAGCAGGAAAAACAGTTTATTATATCTTATGCCGATTCGTTTGACGTAAAGTGGGAAATTACTCCCTCTTCAAGTTGGATACTAATTAGTCCCGATAGCGGAATTATTAATATTGATAGTCCGGATACAATTACAGTAAAAATAAACCGTAACGGATTATCACCCGGAGAATATGATGACAATATAGAAATAAATTTTCAGAATAAAACAAGCAGGAAAACAGTAAATGTAAAAATGGAAATCAAAGCGCTAGCTGAGATATCAGATAAAACTTTAAATTTCGGTTTTTCCGATTCATTAAATAGTTTTAATATTCGCAACATTGGGAATTACCTTTTCAAGTGGAAATTTGTTGCTGACAGAGAGTGGATAAGTGTCCGGCCTGATACGGGAACATTAAGCATCGATTCAACAAATTTTCTATCCAAATTAACTGATCTAAAAAAAACATTTGATAAAAGTGATACTTCAATTACCGTAAAAATTGATAATAGAAAACTATCCACCGGCGATAATACTGGTAAAATATTTCTTTATAATAATGTCAAGGTAATGGACTCAATAAATGTTACGGCATCGAAAAAGACCGCACCGTTATTGAGCGTAAGTCATAATAAATTAGATTTCGGAGCGGCGGAAATAATAAAACGAATTCAAATCTCAAACCGAGGTACCGGTGTTCTGAATTGGTCGGCTTCAACTTCTGAAACCTGGATTACATTAACTCCCCCGTCTGATTCTATTTCAACCGGTACACAGGAGTTAAATGTTGCGGTACTAAGATTAGGTCTTCAGCCCGGTAGTTACGCTGCTAATATTATAATTAATTCAAACGGCGGGAATTTAACAATTCCGGTTAGTATGACTGTTATTAAATCACCAGCACTAAATCTTTCGTTATCCTCGCTTTCTTTTACAAATGAAAATAGAGAAGCGTCCTTTGAGATTACAAACACCGGTGAAGGAGAACTAAACTGGAATATAAGAGCTAATCAGAGCTGGATTCAGGTTTCCCCGACAGGCGGAAGCACATCAACCGAAAAAGATACTATTAATGTTACTGTAAATACAAACGGGCTTAGTCCCGGCACATATACTGGAAGTGTGCTTGTATCTTCCGACTTCGGGAATGAATCAATTCAAATTACTCTTGTCATTACAGGATCGCCACAAATATTAATTAGTCCCCTTGCTTTGGACTTTGGAGAAAATGAATTATCAAAAGTTTTTGAAATTATAAATGAAGGCGACGCCGATTTAACATGGGAATTGTTTAGTGATCAAACATGGATTGAAATAGCCGTAACCTCTGGTACAGCAGAACCAAAAAGCAAAAATGAAATTGAAGTAAAGGTAAGCAGAAATACACTTACTCCAGGAAATTATTCAGGCAATATTAATATTATTTCAAACGGAGGGAATGCAAGCCTTCGAGTTAGTATGAATATTGTTGAAAACCCTCTACTAATTGTTAATCCAATTGAATTAAATTTCGGCGATACTGAAACGACTAAAAAATTAGAAATTAAAAACGACGGAATCGGAAATCTTAATTGGCAGATAACTGCAAACGTTCCCTGGATTTTAATTCCCAAATTAAACGGATCATTATTAGGAAACCAGAACGATGTTATAGATATTAATATAAATAAGATTGGGCTTCAGCCTGGAAATTACACTGCAAACATTTCGGTTTCGTCAAACGGAGGCAATGTAATTATTCCAGTTATAATGTCTGTAAAAGATAATTCTATATTATCTGTAAGTTCCAATTCCCTGAATTTTGGAGAAATTGATTCTTTAAAAACTCTTGAAATTACAAATACTGGATCTGGGAATTTGAATTGGAAAGCTACTGTAAATGAAACTTGGATTTCCTTGAATCCGGCGGAAGGAACAATAACCCAAAACCAAAGGAATAATGTTTCTGTAAGCATTTCAAGAAAAAATCTACTTCCCGGAAATTATTCAGCAATTATTTCTATTACTTCTAATGGTGGAAATGAAAACATCTTAGTCTCAATGACCGTATTGCAGAAAGCAACATTGTCCATTAATCCGATTGAATTAGACTTTGGCAAAACTAATGTTTTAAAAATATTAGAACTTAGCAATAATGGAGATCAAATTCTTAATTGGAGTTTAACATCTAATGCATCCTGGTTGCTAATATCTTCCCCTGGAGGAAGTATCGCGGGAAAACAAAAAATTAGCATTAATGTAAATGTAAATAGACTTGGATTAGATGCCGGCGATTATTCAAGCAATATAATAATTAATTCTAGCGGTGGGAATTTTACAATACCGGTAAAAATGAAAGTTGCGCTTTCACCTAAATTGAGTATATCCCCAACATCTCTATCATTTACGAATCTTAATACTGATGCTTCGTTCGAAATTAGAAATCAAGGAGATGGTCAGCTAAATTGGCAATTATCCGCTACGAAAACCTGGATTTCAGTTTCACTCGGCAGCGGAAATACTACAACTGAAGTTGATGTAATTAATGTTTCTGTAAATACAATTGGACTTACACCAGGAACTTACACTGGAAATATTAATGTTACTTCGGATTATGGAAACGAAATAATTCAAGTAACTCTTGTTATAACCGGATCGGCTAAAATATTATTTACTCCTAATTCATTAATTTTTGGGGGTAATGATTTATCAAAAGTTTTTGAAATAATAAATGAAGGAAATGCTGACTTAATCTGGCAATTAACAGCTGACCAGCCTTGGATTGATGTTGTTCTAAAATCCGGAACTGCTGGGCCGAATCTGAAAAATACTGTTGAAGTAAAAATAAATAGAGGTACTTTACCGGCGGGAATCTATTCCGGAAATATTATTATTACTTCAAACGGCGGCACTGGAACTATACCGGTAGAAATGAAAGTTAATGAAGCTTCAAAACTTTCGGTTAATCCCACTGAATTAGATTTCGGACAAACTGAAAGTTTGAAAACTATAGAAATTATAAATGAAGGAGAAGCTAATTTAAATTGGAGTTTAACTAAAAACGTTTCTTGGCTAACAACATCTTTAATAGCCGGAACTATCGGATCTAAATTAAAACAAGATATTAGTATTACTATTGTTCGAAATGGTCTTACACCCGGTGATTATTCAACAAACTTGATAATATCGTCCAACGGCGGTAATGTAACTGTTCCTGTTAAGATGTCAGTTAAAGATAATTCCAAATTATCAATTAATCCTAATTCATTAAATTTCGGAGAAATTGATTCCTTAAAAACTCTTGAAATAACCAATATTGGCACAGGAAATCTAAATTGGAAAGCAACTGTAAATGAATCTTGGATCTCGGTTCTGCCGGATAGCGGCACATTAGGAACAAATCAAAGGAATAATGCTTTAGTAAATATTACAAGAGAAAACCTCGCTCCAGGAAATTATTCTGCGACTATTACTATTTCATCAAATGGCGGCAATGCAAATGTTCAGGTTACAATGTCAGTACCGGAAGTTCCAAATTTATCGGTATCTTTAACAGAAATAAATTTCGGGGATTCCGAATCTGAAAAGTCCTTCACCATACAAAACTCAGGCTCGGGTACGCTTACATGGAGTTCGGAAATTATGTATATAACTACTCTTGCTGAAAACAACTGGGTATCTATGAATTTGACAAGCGGAAGCATAACTGGTTCACAATCAGTTACTGTTACTATTAATAGATCAGATCTTCAGCCCGGGCAGCATAATGCCGATATTCAAATTTACTCGAACGGAGGCAACGCTACAATTCATTTATATGTAACAGTTACGGAACCGCATCTAAACGTTTCTACTGAAATAATTGAATTTAATACAATGGAAGAAGAAAAAACTTTTGATATTGCCAACACCGGAAGCGGTGAATTATCGTGGACTATTTCAATTGAAAATAATTTCAGCAGCATACAAATTATCACAAATCTAAATTCGGGAACGATATCGGCCGGAAGTAATACAGTAAGAGTTGTTTTGCAAACAAACAATCAGGAAGAAAATATTTCATTGCAAAAAACAAATCAAATTGTTGTTGGAAATATATATGTATACGGCTCAAATGATGAATCAAAAACGATTACTGTAAAACTTAATTCGGCATTTTAGTAAGATACCGAATGCAAATAGAATGAATTAATAAAAAAATCCGTCACTTAATAAATTCTTTTTCGAAAATAAAGTGACGGATTAATTTTTATAAATAATTAATAAATAAATTATCTATCGCCGCGTCTTCCGCCTCCGCCGCCGCTTCTGTTGCCACCGCCGAATCCGCTTTTTCCGCCGCCTCTTCCGCTGCCGCCGCCGAATCCGCCTCTTCCGCCGCCTGATCCGCCGCCGAATCCGCTTCTTCCGCCGCCCGATCCGCCGCGCCTTCCGCCAGGAGAATCAGTTTTAGGTCTAGCTTCGTTTACACTTAAGTTTCTGCCTTTAAGATCTTTTTCGTTTAATGCTTCAATTGCAGCTTGTGCTTCACTGCTTGAAGACATTTCAACAAAGCCGAATCCTTTTGATCTACCGGTAGCTCTGTCAATAATAATAGCAACGGAATCGACACTACCGTATTGTTCAAAAGCCACCTTTAGATCATCCTCAGTGACTTCATAAGACAAATTTCCAACATAGATTTTCATTTGTAACTCCTTTGTAAATAAATTAGTTAATCACTTTACGGATGAACGGAGCTAAAGTAATACGTTAGTTATCCGTTATTTGTTTTTTATAGCATCTTCTTCTTTTGTGCTGCCTGTTTTGAAAAAATCTCCACTGAGCCTGAACTTTGGAATTTTCCTCAAGCTCGCGGTTTGTTTCAACTTTATGAATTTTATTTTTTATAAATACTTTATTTGTTTCATGAATAATGATTGCATTTACACCTTTATCCTGCATGTCGGGTCTCACTGCAGTTAAATACAGGTCAACGTTTTTATTATTCTTAAGCGCTTTAAGAATATGAATAAATCCGAAAGGAAAAAGCTTCCCTTTATTTTTCTGCAGCGCTTTTGATAATGAAGGCATCATAATACCGAAAGCCGCTACTTTATTATTTTCATCAAGAACAACTGGAACGTACTCCGGAATAATAAACCCGAAATACTGTTTTACATACATGTCAATTTGTTTGTCAGATAATTCAACGAATCCGTATAAATCTTTATAAGCATCATTAAGCACATAAAATATTTCACGCGCATAAGGAAGCATTTCTTTGGCTTTTTTTACCTGTAAAACTTTCAATTTATTTCTTTTTAAAGCTATCTCTGCAATTCTTTTAATTTTTTCGGGTATTTCTCCATGCATTGTTACTTCAAATTCAACCCAATCGGTATCTTTAATATAGTTTAGTTTTTCAATATGTGAAGGATAATAGGGGTAATTATATATTGCTCCGAGCGTACTTAATTCCTCAAACCCTTCAACCAGTGTGCCTTCACCGTCCATATCGGTAAATCCCAATGGACCGTGTATGTAATTCATTCCGTTATCTTTCGCCCATTTTTCCGCGGTTTTAAATAAGGCGGCAGAAACATTTTCATCGTCAATAAAATCAAGCCATCCGAACCGTGCAATATTTTGGCCAAATTTTTCATTATACTTTTTATTTATGATGCCGGCAATTCTTCCTACAATTTTATTGTCTTTATATGCAAGCCAATATTTCGCATCACAAAAATCAAAGGCGGGATTTTTATCTTTTTTAAGAGTTTTTAATTCATCGGATATTAACGGCGGAACCCAAAATTTATTTTCTTTATATAAAGAGTATTGGAAATTGACAAATTTTTTCAAATCCTTTGCCGAACTTACTTCCTTGATTTGTATCTCCACCTAAGACCCCGAATTGCTAATAATCAATATAACCTTCTAAATTATAGAAAGGATTTAATTTATTAAAAATTCCTTTAATAAACATATAAAACAAACTAACTAGAATAAACATTTTACATTTTTTCCGGAGCGGTAACGCCTAAAATTCTCAAGCCGTTTCTTATTACTATTTGAACGGCTGTAACCAAGGCTATTCTGGCTTCAGCTAATTTGTTTTCCGAACCAATAATTCTGCACTCATTATAGAACTTATGGAAAAGCCCGGCAAGTTCCAACAGATAAACCGCAATTCTATGCGGCTCAAACTGAATTGCACTGTATAATATTTCTTCTTTGAATATTGATAATTTCTTAAGAATATTCAGTTCGGATTCAGTAACGAGTAGTTCCAGATTTTGTGTTGATAACTTCAAACCTTGTTCATGGGTTACTTTTAAAATTGAGGATATTCGAGCATGAGCATATTGAAGATAAAATACGGGGTTTTCATCACTGTGTTTTTTTGCCAGTTCAAGATCAAAATTCAGGTGAGTAGTTGTATTCTGCATAATAAAAAAGTAACGGACAACATCCGGACCAACTTCATTTATTAATTCATCAAGAGTTATAAAATTTGCTTTACGTGTAGACATTTTTACTTTTTCGTTACCTTCCATAATGGTAACAAACTGATAAATTACTACTTTAATTTTTTCTGTATCATACCCCATCGCCTTTAAAGCGGCAACAACATCGGGGTAAGTCGCATTATGATCTGACCCGAAAATATCTACAATAAGATCATATCCGCGGTCGAATTTTGTTGTATGATACGCTATATCCGGCAGTCGATATGTAGGTTCGCCTGTGGATTTAATAATTACCTTATCCTGTTCATTACCCATTTCTTTAAGCCGCAGCCATACGGCTCCTTCATTTTCATAAGATATATCCATTTCCTTAAACTTGGATAACAAGTCATCAATTTTCCCGTCTTCATACAAACTATTTTCATTAAAAAATATTTTGATTTTTATTTTCAGCGCGTCAAGTGTATTTTCAATATCGGCAAAAATATTTTTTTCAGCACGCTGTTTAAATATTCCTTCGGGTGATTCTTCAATCAATTTGTCGCCGAATTCATTCTTTAATTCCTCGGCTATATCAATTATATATTCACCTTGATAATAGTCTTCCGGGAAATCTTCGGTATCATCATATAGCAATGCAAGGTATCTTTTCTTTACCGAGTCGCCGAGAACACGCATCTGCCTGCCGGCATTGTTAAAATAAAATTCACGATCAACTTCATATCCAATCCATTCGAGCATATTAGATATTGTATCCCCCACAACCGCGTTTCTGCCGTGACCAACAGTAAGCGGACCGGTAGGATTTGCGGAAACAAATTCCACGTTTGCTTTTTTTCCTTTAAAGTTATCAAGCTTACCGTAATCCATAGGATCGCTTAAGACATCATTAATAATTCTTACAACAAACAATGGATTAAAAAAGAAATTTATAAAACCGGGTCCGGCTATTTCAATTTTAGAAATAATATTTATATCGTATTCAATATTGTTAATAATTTCTTGTGCAATTTCGCGGGGGTTTCTGTTTAATTTTTTAGACAACAGCATTGCTGCATTTATTGAATAATCACCGTGCGCATTCTGATTGGGGACAGAAATTTTATAATCTACTTCTTTTAAATATTCTAATTTATCCGAGGTATTATTAATTATTTCAACAAGATAGGATTTCAACTTTCTTTTCTCCGTAAATAAAATTCCGTGTATAAACAATTAAACAGAACAAGATAAAAATTTTAAAAAACTTCTTTTAGCGATTCTTCAATTATTTCTGTCGGTGCGTCCGCCCAGAATTTCTCAAGATTATAATAAGTCCGCGCCTCATTTTTAAATATATGCACAACAACATCAAAATAATCTATAATCACCCATCTTAGGGTTTGATAACCTTCTTTATGAAAATTTCTTATGCCTTCTTCTTTAAGTTTGTCTTCAACTTCATCAGCGATAGCTTTTACCTGAGTATCGGAATCTGCGGAACAAATAATAAATTTGTCGGCAATGCCCGATACCTTGCTTAAATCCATAACCTTAATATTGTATCCTTTTTTGGACAAGATTAATTCAACAATCTTTTTCGAAATTTTTTTTGATTCCAATTTGTTTCCTTTATTTTAGTGGTTTCAGTTTATAATAATCTTTTCCGATAATAATTGTGACGTCAAGGAAATAATCATCATTTAACTGCTGTATAACATTCTTTTTATTAATATTTAAAGATTCAGCAATTTTCCGCGCATTAGACATATTCCCGATTCTGTCAATAACCAACGATTCGTTAATATCAAATGAAACATAGTTATCTATATTTACAACATCGAAACTTTGCGCGCGTAAATAATCGGTGAACATATCTGCCACGCCGCTTATTCCGCATCCGTTTAAAACCTCTACTTGAATTATTTCCGAAGGTGTTTCTTTTTCAATTAATTCATTTGAAGATTTTTCCGCTCCCCATAATTTAACATAAATTGAATATGACATGTAAATAATAAGTCCTCCAAGTAAAAATATCAAAACATTCATTGATATATTTACTGTGGAAGCTTTTAATTCCGCCCCCGAAACATTTCTTTTATTTGAACTTTCTTTTGCCAAATTCGATTTCAATTTATAAAAAATAACCCCGCTAAACGGGGTTATTAAATTAAGAAATTTTATTTACTAATTCCCGTAAGGAAGGTAATCATCGAAGAACGAATATCGATTAATACCCGAGTAATAATTGTAAGGATTATAGTAAGATCCCGGTCCGCTCCTGAATTGAAGCACTATATTAGTATTTTCGGACGGCTTATAGTTCAACTGAGCTCTGCTTAAATAAATTCCGTTTATCGAATTTGTAAAAGAATCGCCTAAGGTGTTATAAGGAGTGTTTACAATACTTGCGTCTATTTCCAAATTTAAGTTATCCGAAAATTTATAGAACAAACTGTTTGTATAAGTACTTAAGGCAATTCCGTAATTTGCGGAAGCTCCGTATGACATACTTAATGAATGATGCATTTCAAGATTATCCAAATTTATAAAACCGAGAAATAAACTTGACGGATTATAATTTGTTATTCCGGCTTTTATATCAACAGGTTTTTCGAGATCGCTTTTATACTGGGCGAATCCCAAATTAGCCGTAATGACGAAAAGTATTATAAATTTTTTCATAATATTATTCACTTTTGATTATCAGTTTTTGTTAAACAATAATCAATACATAATGTTTCCCAAATGTTACTATAAACAAAGGTTAAAAATACTCTTTTTTACTAATTATTCAAGAGAATAAAAAGATACTATTTTTTTAACTGCGCAATCATTTCAATTTCTACAGGCACATTAAGCGGAAGTCCGCTAACACCTACAGCTGCTCTAACATGCTTGCCGTTATCGCCGAATACATTCACAATAAAATCAGAAGCTCCGTTTGCCACCTTTGGCTGATTGCCGGCGCCTTCAATACCGCTAACAAAGACAGTAAGTTTTACAATTCTTTCAATCTTGTCAAGATCGCCAATTACATCCTTTATAACGCTTAAACAGTTTAATGCACAAAGTCTCGCCGCATCCATTCCTTCTTCAACAGTAAGTTCTTTTCCAATTTGGCCTGTAAATTTTACTTCGCCGTTTAAAAAGGGAATTTGCCCGGCTGTCATTACCAAATCGCCGACTTGTATTGCCGGGATATAGGAAGCAACGGGTTTGGGAGCCTGAGGAATTTCATAGCCTAATTCTTTAATTTTTTCTTCAATCATAAATACTCCGTTTTTTCTAACATAATTAAAAAATTTCTTTAACTAATATGACGAAATTAGCGGAAAATAAAAAGATTAGATTCGTATTCAACAAACCAGTAATAGGTTAAACTTTCTATTAATTTTCCCGTAAACATTAAATTTGGCTACTAATATTAAACTCCGTAATTTTGGCGATGTAAATACTAAATGAAATGAGGAAATATGACGGGACAAAAATTTACCGAATTAATGGATATAATGAGGAAACTACGTATTGAATGTTCATGGGATAAAGAACAAACTCATGATTCAATAAAAGCCGCGACGCTTGAAGAAACCCACGAGGTTATTGAAGCTATTGACGAAAAGGATTACAACGAATTAAAAAGTGAACTCGGCGACCTGCTTCTGCATATTGTATTTCATTCGGTAATAGCCGAGGACAATAAAACATTTAATATTGATGAGGTAATTGATTCGATTAAGGATAAATTAGTAAGAAGACACCCGCATGTATTCGGCGATACAAAGGTAAAAAACAATAATGATATTATGCGTAACTGGGAAACAATTAAACTCGGCGAGGGAAGAAATTCTGTGCTGGAGGGAGTTCCCAAAAATTTACCGGGGCTTCACCGTGCATTCCGTTTGCAGGAAAAAGCTTCAAAGGTCGGATTCGACTGGGAAAAGAAAGAAGACGTATGGAAAAAGGTAATTGAAGAAATTGAAGAAATGCATGAGCAGGAAAAAGAAGGCAACAAAGAAGAGCTTGAAAAAGAAATAGGCGATGTATTTTTCAGTCTTGTTAATTACGCCAGATTTATAGGCATCAACCCTGAAAACGCGCTGCGGAATACAAATGAAAAATTTATTAAACGATTTCAATTTGTCGAGAATAAAATAAAGGAATCCGGAAGACAAATCACGGATTCCAATTTAAAAGAAATGGATAAATTGTGGGAAGAAAGTAAAAAAACTATTTAATTATCCTTTACCGTTCTTTTTATTATTAATATCGTTGTGTTTTTCATAAGCGTCAATAATATCTTTAACAAGTTTATGCCGCACTACGTCCCCTTTGTTAAAATATACAAATCCTACTCCGTCAATATTGGCTAATATATTTTTTGCTTCTATAAGTCCGCTGCTGGCCGAAGAAGGCAAATCAATTTGAGTTACGTCGCCTGTAATAATCGCTTTAGAATTAGGACCGAGCCTGGTAAGGAACATTTTCATCTGCATGCCGGTTGAATTTTGCGCTTCATCAAGAATAACATATGCATTATTTAATGTACGTCCCCTCATATAAGCCAAAGGCACAATTTCAATTACCCCTTTTTCAATCAAAGTTTTTAACTGTTCAATTGGCAGCATATCCTGCAGTGCGTCGTAAAGCGGACGAAGATAAGGATCTATTTTTTCTCTGAAATCTCCGGGAAGAAAACCGAGGCTTTCGCCAGCTTCAACTGCAGGTCTGGCTAAAACAATTTTCTGCACAATCCCCTTTTTAAAAGCGGCAACGGCAAAAGCAACAGCCAGGTAAGTTTTGCCAGTTCCGGCGGGTCCAATTGCAAAACAGATATCGTTCTTTTTTACGACATCAAAATATTGAACTTGTGTTGGAGTTTTTGCTTTAATTACGTCTTTTTTTGAATATAAAACAATATTATCATATTCTGTTTCACTTACAATTTCTTTACCCTGCACAGTTAAATCGATTATTGTAGAAACGTCCTTGCTTTCGAGCCTTCCTGTAGTGTTAAGAACATAAACCATCTCTTTAAGAACTTTTTCAACTGTATTTATTTCTTCAGAAACTCCTTTTAGATAGAAGTTATCTCCTCTTACCGATACAATTGTATTAAACCTGCTTTCAATAGGTTTAAGATTTGCGTCGTTAAAACCGAGCAGAGAAAGCAGGTCAACATTTTCAAGTTTCACAATTTTTTCTACTTGCGTATTTACCTCCGTAAATATAAAAAAGCCCTCTCCAAACAAATGAAAAGGGCCTTATTATTAAAACTATTTAACACTTTTATTAAAACCTAACCTCTGATTAGTTCTGCATAGGTGCAGGTTTATAATTTTTTCTAGCTTTATCGTAATGAGCTTTTTCTTCATCTGTTAAATTAGGAATCTTAAAAATTTGTTTAGGATAAATTAAATCCGGATTCTTAATCTGGTCTCTGTTTGCCTGGTAAATTTTAGGCCAAGCAAAAGAGTTTGAATAATGATCTTTTTTACCTGCGATTTTCCAAAGGTGATCGCCTTTCACAACTGTATAAAGAACTTCTTTAGGTGCTTCAATCCATGCGTCCAAAGCTCTCTGCATCTGATTGTGCACTTTATCATAGAACATTGGTAGAGCGCTAATTTTGTTTGATTTTAACGCGTCCAATTCCGCCTGTCTGTCAGCTTTTTCAGGTTCTTTAGCTTGAATTTTTGCATTTAACGCGTCAACTTTCTGTTTGAAGTTTTCAACATCGGCGTTTGTTGCACCGACTAATGCATACGCTTCGTCTGTGCATTCTTCATATGTCTGCATTCCTGCAAATTTAGTTTTTAGCGTATTAATATCATTTTGAAGACTATTTAACTCAGCGGTAAGATCAGCTTTTTTCTGAGTAAGTCTGTTCATTTCCGCCTGCCATTCATCCTCTGTCATTTCTTTGTTTTGCTGAGCACTTACAGAAACCGCAAAGAATAAGAGCAGGGTAAAGATTCCGGCAAAATACTTATTCAATTTCATTTATTTCCTCCGTTATATTATTAAACTTTTTGCATAATAAGGCAATTTTAGTTGCCCATCATTTTTTCGAGATTTTTCTTAGTTTCTGCTTTCATATTCTCGCAGTCTTTTAATTTTACGTTTCTTTCTGCAATTTCTCTTTCTAATTTAGTTTTTTCCGCTTTTAATTGGTCAACTTCTTTTTCAAGCGAGTTTACTTCTGCTCTTAAAGCATCGAGCTGTGCAATTTGTTCTTCACTAACGCCGCTGCATCCAGCAATGCCTAGTGCTCCAACAAGAACTGCAAAACCTAAGAGCTTTTTCAAATTGGTCATTTGATTCCTCCTTTTAATAATTAGATGTCAAAACTATTTGTAAATATAAACAATTTTTACAAAAAATAAAGCATTTTAAGCATATAAAACCAGTTTTTTAAATTATCCTCCTTTCAACCATACTTGTAAATGTATCACCGCATATTATAATATGATCAAAGAGTTGAATCTCTAAAAGTTTACCCGCCTCAATTAATTTTTTTGTTACATTAATGTCTTCTTTACTTGGTTCAGTATTTCCGCTTGGGTGATTATGAAGTACTATAATATTAGCAGAATTATTATCAATTGCCACTTTAAAAACTTCTCTTGGGTGAACAATACTTGAATTTAAACTGCCGACGGATATAACTTCATATTTTATAATTTTATTGTTAGTATTTAAACAAACGACAATAAATTTCTCTTTTATCTCATCCCGAAGTATCGGAATAAAAATATTTGCAATATCTTCGGGAGAAGTAACTTTTTTATCAGAGAACCATTTTTTCTGAGAATCAATTCTTCTCGATAATTCAAACGCTGCTGATAGTGTAGCCGCTTTATCTTTCCCGATGCCCGTAGCTTTTTGCAAGGATTCAACTGACTGCATTGCAACTGCAGAAATATTGCCGTATTTATTAACTAGTTCCTGTGCAACTTCAATAACGGATTTTCCTTTTATACCAGTTCTCAAAAGGATAGAGATTAATTCGGCATCGCTTAAACTTTGCACGCCTCGCAGAACTAATTTCTCTCTCGGCCTATCATCCAGAGGAAGATCTTTTACTTTAATTTTATCTCTCCGGCATTTATTAAATATTTAAGAAGCAAACTTAGAGCAGTCAATTTTACCCTGTTTGGCAAAATCGTTAGAAGGATCAAATTTTAAGCACATTTCAAAATACATTTCAGCTTGTTTATATTCCTTTTTTTTAAAATAAGTTCCGCCCAGCAAAGCAAAGGTTTCGGGATCCTTGCAAGAATTTGATTCATCAATATACTTTTTCAAATAATTATGCGCTTTCTCATATTCTTCCATTCTATAAAGAATTTTCCCGGCCCATTTATATAAACCATATTCAGCGGAATTTAATTTTATAGCCTTTGAAACAGCTTCGAACGCGTGATGGTACATTTCTTTTTGGTAATATGTTTTCGCAAAATTGAAATAAAGATCAAAGTTCCTATTCCATATCAATTCCGAAAGTTTTGCATATTCCAAAGCTTTATCAAACTGATTTAAATGCCTGTAAGATTTGGATAAAAACAGATAGGCATCGGCAAGCAGATCGCTTCTTTTATTTTTTCTTACGAATTCCGTAAAATTTATTATCGATATTTCATACTCTTTCAATTTATAATTTGCCAATCCGGTTAAAAAGTAGGCTTCGGGATTTGTCTCTTTTGAGATGTACTGCAGCGTTTCAAGCGCTTTATCATACCATTCGTTTTTTATTAAAAAATGAGTATAATATTTATGCATTTCTATGTCGAGATTTTCAAATAGAAAATCTTCGAAAAGCAAAACAGCTTTATCTATTTTACCAAATTTTTGATATATCTCGGCGAGTTTTACTACTGCGGTTTTTTTATATATTTTATTTTTCAGAAGAACATAATAAATCTGCAGTGCATGCAGAAATTTGCCCTCTTTTTCCAAACTTTCGGCAATCTGAATTTTATAATCATCCTGCTTCATAAAAAATTATTCCCATTCAATAGTTGAAGGGGGTTTGGAACTAATGTCGTAAACAACTCTATTAACACCCTTAACGCCCCGAATAATTTTATTCGAAATTTTTTCGAGAATATCAGGATTAAACCTATACCAATCAGCCGTCATAGCGTCTGTAGATGTTACAGCGCGCAGAGCAATTACGTTTTCGTATGTACGCGCATCTCCCATAACCCCAACCGATTTGATAGGCAGCAGCACAGCGAACGCCTGCCAAATTTCGTCATAAATACCGGCAGATTTAATTTCGTTTATATAAATATCGTCAACTTCGCGAAGTAAATCCAGGTACTCTTTTTTTACATCGCCTAGTATTCTTACAGCAAGTCCGGGTCCAGGAAAAGGATGCCGTTTAATAAAATCAGAAGGAAGTCCTAGTTCATATCCAATTGCGCGCACTTCGTCCTTAAAAAGTTCTCTAAAGGGTTCGATTAGCTGCATATCCATTTTTTCAGGAAGTCCGCCAACATTATGATGAGTTTTAATTGTTACCGATTTTCCTTTTACGGAAACCGATTCAATAACATCCGGATAAAGAGTTCCCTGCACTAAAAATTTAATACCGTCAAATTTTAAAGCTTCTTCTTCAAAAATTTCAATAAACATATTCCCGATTATTTTTCTTTTCTTTTCGGGATCGTCGATTCCTGCAAGTTTTGTTAAAAACCTGTCAGCCGCGTCAATATGAATAATATGCAGGTTATAATTTTCCTCAAACATTTTAGCGATATCTCTGCTTTCGTTTTTACGCATCATTCCCGTATCAACATGCACGCAAATCAACTGTTCTCCGATAGCTTTATGCATAAGCACGGCGGCCACAGAGGAATCAACACCGCCGCTTAAGGCGCATATTGCTTTTTTACCGCCGACTTTATTTTTTATTTCTTCAATAGCCTGATTTATAAAATTTTGAGGAGTCCAGTCTGCTTTGCATCCGCATACATTAAAGACGAAATTATTTAATATTTTTTTACCTTCTTCAGTATGAGCGACTTCCGGATGAAACTGAATGCCGTATATTTTTTTATCTTCGTTAGATATTGCGCAGATAGGAGAATTATCGGTTGCGGCATCGAGCCCGAAACCTTCGGGCATTTTTGTTAAATAATCGCCGTGACTCATCCAAACAACCGAATCATTTTTAACATTATTAAGCAAAGACGATTCATTATTTATTTTTATATGCGCTTTGCCGTATTCCCTATGTTCTGCAGGTTCCACCTTGCCGTTAAATGCCGAAGAAATCAACTGAAGTCCGTAACATATACCCAAAACAGGAATTCCAAGATGAAATATTTCATTGTTCACCTGAGGACTGTCTTCCTCATAAATTCCCATAGGTCCTCCGGAAAGTATAATTCCGGAAGGATTCATTTCTTTAATTTTTTCTAAATCGAAATTATGTATATGTACTTCCGAATACACCTTACTTTCGCGTATTCTGCGGGCTATTAACTGTGTAAATTGTGAACCGAAATCGAGTATTAAAACCGTCTGTTTATGTTCCATTATTTTTTATTTTTTTTGAATAGAGGTTGGTGAGAGAAAATTATAAATGATGACGATAAAAAAGAAACTTTTCTTAGTGCCTTTACGGCGGCAGGATAAATGATTTTTGCCGCAAAGGCACCAAGACACAAAGTTTCACAAAGAACTTTAAAGAACCCGTATGCAGAAAAACGTACTTAATTAACCTATAGAATTTTTATACGCTTCGGCGTCAAGTAATTCGTTCAATTCATTTTGATCTGCGATTTCAATTTTTATAAGCCATCCTTCACCGTAAGGATCGCTGTTAACCAACTGAGGTTCATCTTCCAATTTTGAGTTAATTTCTATTACTTTCCCGTTGCATGGGCCGAACAAATCACTTACGGTTTTAACCGCTTCAATAGTCCCGAATGATTCGCCCTTTGAAATTTCAGCCAAATCCGAAACGATATCAACAAAAACTACATCACCTAATTCACCTTGAGCATAATCGGTAATTCCGATTATTCCAACATTACCATCAATTTTAATCCATTCATGATCGCTTGTGTACTTCAATGCTTCCGGTATGTTCATAACTTGCCTCTATTTATTATTTAATAATCCATCTATGAAAGAAGTATCATATTCTGCTTTTTGAAATTTTTCGTTTGCTAGAATTTGCTTATGAAGGGAAATTGTTGTTTTAACACCTTCGATTGTAAATTCTTCAAACGCTCTTTGCGCTCTTAAAATTGCATGCTGGCGGTCAGTTCCCCAAACTATCATTTTAGCTATTAATGAATCATAATAAGGGGGAATCACATAATCGTTATAAACATGAGAGTCAATTCTAATGCCGAATCCTCCCGGGAAATGAAGATATTCAATTCTTCCCGGACTTGGTCTAAAGTTATTTTCGGGATCTTCTGCATTTATTCTGAATTCAAAGCTGTGGCCGTTAGGTTTTTGTGGAAGATTTTCAACTTCTCTTCCGCATGCTACAAGTATCTGCTGTTTAATAAGATCAAGACCCTGAACCATTTCAGTGACAGGATGTTCTACTTGAATTCTAGTGTTCATTTCAATGAAATAAAAGTTTAAATCCTTATCTACAATAAATTCAATTGTGCCGGCGCCTTCATAATTCACGGCTTTTGCTCCAAGCACTGCCGCTTCACTCATTCTGGCTCTAATATCTTCTGTAATAATCGGAGAAGGAGCTTCTTCGATTAATTTCTGATGCCGGCGCTGAACACTGCAGTCTCTTTCGCCGTATGAATGCACATTGCCGAATTGGTCGCCTACAATTTGTATTTCAACATGACGCGGATTTTCAATAAACTTTTCAACGTACAGTCCGGGATTATTAAAAGAAGCTTCGGCTTCAGCGCTTGCTGTCTGGAATGCATTTTCAAGCTCGCTTTCTTTTCGCACAATGCGCATTCCTTTGCCTCCGCCGCCGGCTGTAGCTTTTAACATTACAGGATAACCGATTACGTCGGCAATTTTTTTCGCTTCTTTTACATCAATAACAACTCCGTCGCTTCCGGGAACTACGGGAACGCCGACGCTTTTCATTGTTTCTTTAGCGAGAGCTTTATCTCCCATTCTATTTATCATATCGGGAGAAGGGCCGATAAATTTTATTTTTGATTCTTCACAAATTTCAGAGAAGCCTGAATTTTCAGCAAGGAATCCGTATCCGGGGTGAATTGCATCGGCGCCTGTAACTTGAGCTGCCGACATTATACTCGGGATCTTTAAATAACTATCTTTACTTTGCGCAGGTCCGATACAAACAGCTTCATCGGCAAACACTACGTGCAGAGAATCACGGTCGGCTTCCGAATAAACGGCTACAGTCGGGATTCTAAGTTCCTTACAAGTTCTAATAATTCTTAAAGCTATTTCACCGCGGTTTGCAATTAAAATCTTTTTAAACAAATTTGCCTCTTAAATTCTATTAAGATTTAATTCTTTTCAACCAAAAAGAGGGGCTGATTATATTCAACCGGGGTAGCGTTTTCAACCAGTATTTTTACGATTTTACCGCTTACGTCCGATTCAATTTCGTTCATCAATTTCATGGCTTCTACAATACAAAGTACTCCGCCTTGAGAGATTGAATCGCCCACCTGTACATAAGGATCCGCATCCGGAGCCGGAGCTCTGTAGAAAGTTCCGACAATTGGGGAACGGACTTCATGCAAATTAGATTTCTTTTCGGTTTCGCCGACTGCCGGTTTAGGGGATTCCGCGGTAACTGCCGGTGCTTGCTGCATCATTGGCTGTGAATAATTTTGAAGATAGGATTGAACTGGCAATCCGTTAAAGTTCTTTGAAATTTTTACTTTCAATTCACCTTCTTCATATTCAAACTCATTGATTTCGCTGTTTTCAACTACTTTTATAAGTTTCTTAATAAGATTTAAATCCATAACCACTCTTTAGTTTTTAACTCGTTCAACATATTGTCCGGTGCGCGTATCAACCTTTAATACTTCGTCAATATCCACAAAAAGAGGTACGTTAATAGTAGCGCCGGTTTCTAATTTTGCTGGTTTCATTGCATTAGTAGCCGTATCGCCCCTAAAACCAGGTTCGGTATCAACTACTCTTAATTGAACAAAAATTGGAATTTCTACACTTATCATAGTGTCTTTATCGTCAAGAAGAACTTCCAATTCAATTCCTTCTTTCATAAACTTCTGCTGATCGCCTAAAAGTTCTTCGGGAATTGTAATCTGTTCGTAAGTTTCATTATCCATAACGACAAAACCTACTGCTTCTTTGAAGAGGTATTGATATTTTCTTCTTTCAACTCTTACAATATCAACCGATTCGCCTGAGCGGAACGTATTGTCTAATACTCTTCCGGTTCTTAAACTTTTAAGAGTTGTTCTTACGAACGCACCCCCTTTCCCGGGTTTTACATGCTGAAATTCTGTGATCGTAAATAAATCATGTTTGAATTTTATTATCAAACCATTTCTGAAATCTGATGTATCTGCCATACCCTTTTCTTTTTTAATGTGACAAAATATAGTTAGCGGTGTTTATAAAATCAAGAAACATTATTTTTCAAAGATCTTGACTTTTGTTTATAAAAGAAAAAGCACTCAAAAGGAGTGCTTTATTTTTTCCAATTTTTACAATTTTAGTTTACTTGTACAGAATATCTAGCAACATCTCTTGCCGCGGTACTTGTGGAATATTCTGTTTTGATTGTTTCGAATAATTCTTTTGCTTTTGCCGAATCGCCGGCTTTGGTATAATTTATTCCTGCTCTTAGCAAATATTCCGCAGTATGTATATTGTTTTCATCAACATCAGCGGCTTTTTCAAATAACTGAGCAGCTTTTAAATTATCCCCTTTTGCGGCATAACAAAGAGCTTCACCTGCTTTTGCGGTTGCTTTATATAAATTATTATTTCCGGAATAATCCTCGTAATATTTTAATGCCTCATCATATTTTCCCAGATAGCTGTAGCAATCGGCTAAAAATATTTTAGCAATTTCACCCTGTTCGGTTCCGCCGTAGTTTTCCGCAATAGATTTAAATCCTACTACATTGGTTCCCGGTACGCCTTCTATTGCTTCTTCGTATTCTTTATTATTAAATTTATCCAATACCAGAGCTAATGATTCTGCGGCATTTTTATTATCTTCAATAGATTTGTTTGAAAAGAATACAATTGCAATTACTAATACCGCAACCGCGCCTAATCCCATTAGTATTTTTGATTGATTTTCATCATAAAATTTTACGGCATTGTAATAAGAAGTAATTAACTTATCTTCTTTAATTTGTTTTTTCGAAAGTTTTTTCCTTTTGGCTATCACATCTACTCCGAAGTTAGATTGTTAAAAATGTTAAAATAGAACAGCGTTAAAAATAATAAATGTTAAATTCCTATCCTAATATGATTTGAAAAAATCCACGCTTTTTCTTCAAGGTACACTTCTACTCTATAAGCGCCATTTTTATCAATTATAAAATCCGCGTCAATATTATTAATAGAGTCTATTTTTTCACCGTTTCTAATTAAATTTATGGAGCCGCTAATATTCGGAAGAATAACTCTTAAATGAATTTTTCCTGAAATATTAATTGTATCCCCCATATTATAAATCTTTTTATCCTTTTCGGCGAAAAATCTGAATCCTTTCGCATCCCCGTGATAATAATTGGAGACAAAACATCTTCCATTTTTCAAAGAATCATAAATCATTTTTTTTGAGGCGTCCAGGTTTTTGCCGTTTTTCCCCTTTACAATTTTTGAGTCGGTTAATACATGTGTTCTAACAGACTTAAACAATACTTTATACGGGAAGACTTCAACTTCAAAAAAGCCCAATAAATTCACTTTATGAGCGTGGGCATCAATACCGCCGATTCCCACAACCTTTCTTTTAAGATTTAATTCATCCCATTTAATTAATGTTTCTTTAGGCGGACCTTCAATTGAACGGAGCGGATGCATAAAATAGTTGTATTTATTTTGTTCGGTAAGTCCCTCCATCCATTCGCTCATATGATTCCAAATCTCAATGCCGTTAAAATCATTTGTATCCCATTCTTTCCAGGGATATGGAGGATGCTCCTTCATAGAACTTCTTTTTTCGTGAGGATGAGCGAGGAATCCTATTCCGCCGGAGTCTTTAACTATTTTCACATATTCTTTAGCCGGAAGACGCGTTGAAATAGTTTCATTTATTCCGAATGCCAGGTAATGGTTTAAATTGTTGCGGTCATTTATTTCGCAGCCAACAAGCAGAAGAGTTTTACCGTGCCAGCCTTCATAACCTTCATTTAAAGCCCGCAGGGTATTATGATCGGTTAAAATTATATAGTCCAGTCCGACTTCATCCGCGAATCCGGCAATTTCTTTAACTGTACCGGAGCCGTCGGAAAATGTTGAATGCATATGTAAAGCGCCAACGTATTCAAACATTTTTTAATCCGTTAAGATTTATGGAAATGTAAATTGGTCGGACTAATTTAATTAAGAGCAGAACAATAATTATCTTTATTCAACAACTTCGTACATAGTTGAATAATGGGTTGTCTGCTGCATAATCATATCAGAAAGTTTCGTCATAAGCAAATCGATTCTTTCGTCTTCGATATCGTCAAAACTTTCGTATGCTTCTGCCGAAGCAAAAATATAAACTTCAGAAAAATTATTCTGTTTATTTTTTTCTTCGAAAACAGAATAGCTTTCAAGACCATCGGCTTTCACCAGACTTTTTAATTCTCTAACAACACCTAAATAATCGTTTCTTTTTTCAGGTTGAATACCGTATTTAATAGAAAAGATAACTTTGCCCATTTATTCCTCTATAATTAAATTAAAATTTCGCCTTTAAATATTTGAATTGCGCTTCCGGTTAAAGAAACGTTTGTTATTTTTTTATCATCTATTTTAAAATCAACTGTTAATATTTCGCCGCTTTTGGTAACAAGTTCAGCAGGCGGATTAAACTTATGATTAAAGTAAGCAATCAAAGCGGAAGCAACTGAACCGGTACCGCACGCTAGGGTTTCCTCTTCAACGCCCCGTTCATAGGTTCTTATAAATATTTTTGAATCATCTATTTTTATAAAATTTACGTTTGTACCGTTGTTAAATTCAGGAAGATTTCTAATTTCCTTGCCTATGGAATATACCGGTACATCGTTTATATTTTTATATGCCGAATTTATTTTTTTCGGATCACTTAAAATATCACCAATATTTATAACAACATGAGGCGAACCGGTATTTACAAAACATGCGTTTATTAATTGTCCCGATGCCTTCACTTTAAAATTGAACTTAAAATCTTCCGGTTCATTTAAATTAAATTTTATTTTATTCCCGGAAATAATTTCGCCGGAGTAATTAATATTATTATTTGTAAACACTGCCTCGGTGCCCGGAATTCTGCCGCTTAATTTAGAATAACTTAAAGCGCATCTGGCGCCGTTTCCGCAAAGAGTTCCCGTTGTGGAGTCGGCATTATAATATTCCATTTCAAAATTATGTGTTTCGGAATCACTAATTAAAAGAACACCGTCGGCGCCAACGCCGTTTCTTCTGTCGCATAAATTTTTAATAGTTTCCGGTTTAATTTCAAAATCGGGATTGAGCTGTTTGTCAATCAGGACGAAATCATTGCCCGCACCGGAATACTTACTGAATGTTATTTTTTGCATAATATTTGAAGCCAAATTTAAGCCAATATTATAAGCGATGCAATAAAATAAAGAAGGGATTTGAAAATGTTTTTTAAGTTTCCGGATAATTGATTCTGAATGCTTGCTGCTGGATACAGGATAGCTTACTGTTCAGGCAAACCAGATATAATTCCCTAACCATCGCCTTGATGACTGTTTCGAATCAGGGCGACTATGTTAAGCAGGCTTCCCTAAAATACAGGCTGAGTGAGTTTAAAACGATTCTCTTTTTTTAACGGTGAAGGTTTGGAAGAGGTTCAATTCAGCGTAAACTCTTTAGCAAAGGTGATAGAACAATAAAACTTTTCATTATCCCTCTCCCGCACAACCGCCGCCGAGTAAACAATAGCTTTATTATACAACGCCGCTTTATCCCGCTGCAATGTTGATAAATTTATCTGCAGCTTTTCGACGGACTCTGAGGCATCCAATTGATATTCAACTTGATCCATTATGAAATATTCATTCTCTCTTACTTTTGGTTCATAATAAAGAATTACAAACTGCAAATAGTAAGCCGCTTTTCCGTGTAAAGAAATTAGTTCATCCATACCTTCAAAAACGGCCGTGATTTCAAGGCCGTTAAAATTTATACCGCTTAAAGGATATACACATTCATTACCACTTTTAATATAGCGTGGAGTTATTGTATTTTTTAACGAAGGTGCGTTGTCACCTACACTTTTAATATTAAAACTCTGCATCATGTTAAATGCGTTGCTGTGCTTTTTACGGTTATAGTTCCAGACAGCTTTTAAGAGAGCAATTGAGCATATATAACTTGAAAACTCCACGGCGATAGAAAACCTGCTTCTTACATTTTTTGCCTCTTCGCTTGTTGTTTCTTTATAATGATCAGGTCTTTCGGAAATCACTGTTTTACCGTTTACTCTGCGGGCCACTACTTTACCTATTTTTCCGCTGAGTCTACCAAAAACCTCGCCTTTTAAAGTCGCCATTTTCCCTCCTTTTATTATTAATTATTAATATTAGGAGACCGGCAATATTTTAATAATTTACTTAGAAACACCGGTTGCGTAAAATTTAATATAATAAACTTTAATACAGATTTAAAGTATATTCAAATAATTTACAGATTATATTCACATTATATTAATATTGGATTTATACAGTAGGCATATTGGATTTGGTGTGTTTTGAGTGTGTATTCATAGTGTATTCATAGTGTTTTGAAGGTGTATTTAGAAACGGTAAATTTGGTCGGAAATATTGAATAAAACGCCGTATTTGATTTGTTTTGTAAGTTTTTATTGTAATAAAATTATTGGAGAATGTAAAGTTTTTTTTTGATGTAAATTTCTAGACACAAGTATCAAGATATGAGACACAAGATGTTTTTCATTGTTTCAACCAACCCATTTTCAACTTTACAAACTTTCTAACTTGCAAGTTTTAATTGAGTTCCCGTTGTGGAGATTTCTTTGTACAAAGTATGAGTAGAAAGGAAAACTGTTATGACAACGAAATTACAGAGTCATTTTTTCATACGTTAAAAACAGAATTGATTTACATAATAATATATAAAACCAGAGAGGAAACAAGAATAAGTATTTTTGGGTATATAGAAATATTTTATAATCGAAAGAGATTATACTCAACTACCGGATACAGCTCACCGGTAGAATTTGAAAAACTAACTTAATTATTTGTTTTTTGTTTTCATTGTTCTTTCTTGAATGTTATTTATGAACTATAAGTACTGCAACTCTCTACAAATTTATTTAATTTAGGGACATCACTATCCATTAAACTTCGAGGCATACGTGGAACAGCGGACAATCCCAAATTTGTTTGAAGAAAGCGTAAAGAAATACGCCGATAATCCTTTAATGTGGGAGAAGAAAAACGATAACTATGAACCACTCTCCTATTCCGAAATGAAAAAACTTGTTTATAAATTCGCGGCAGGACTTCTGAAATTGGGATTTAATAAAGGAGACCGCGCGGCTTTAATTTCAGAAGGAAGAAACGATTGGGTTATGAGTGAACTTGCAGTGCTTTATTGCGGAGGCGTGAATGTTCCTATATCCATTAAAATTGATGAGCCGAATGATTTGAAATTTAGAATCTCGCATAGTGAATGCAAATTTGTAATTATATCAAAAAATCATTTAAATAAAATAAGAAGAATAAAAAATGATCTTCCTGTTTTGAAAAAAATTATAGTATTTGATAATAACGTTGATTTGTTAGATGATGAGATTTCTAAAGATGAAATATTTTTACTCGGGGCGGATTACTTAAAATATAATGAAAAAAATTTTAATAAAACCTGGCAGTTAATTGATGAGAATGACAACGCTAATATTTGTTATACTTCGGGAACCACTGCCGATCCGAAAGGGATAATTTTAACCCATCGTAATTATACTTCAAATGTAGAACAGGCGACCGCACTTCTACCGATACCGGAACATTATGTTTCACTTTTGATTTTACCATGGGATCATTCATTTGCGCATACCGCCGGAATTTATACGTTAATGAAAAACGGCGCTTCAATGGCCTCTATTCAAACCGGGAATTCGCCTATTGAAACCTTGCGCAATATTCCGATCAATATTAAAGAGATAAAACCCACATTCCTTTTAAGCGTTCCCGCGCTGGCAAAAAATTTCAGAAAAAATATTGAATCCGGAATTCGCGCCAAGGGAGAAAAAGTAGAAAAGCTTTTTAATAAAGCAATGCAGACGGCATATGAATATAACGGTCTTGGAATTGACCGAGGCAAAGGCATGCAGAAATTAAAGAAACCTTTAATCGCTATTTACGATAAAATTCTATTCAGTAAAATACGCGAAGGATTTGGAGGCAGATTAGAATTCTTCATCGGCGGCGGAGCTCTGCTTGATATTGAATTGCAAAGATTTTTTTACGCGATAGGAATTCCTATGTTTCAGGGATACGGACTTTCAGAAGCCGCGCCTATAATATCGGCAAATGTTCCGGCACAGCATAAACTTGGCTCATCGGGTAAGATTGTTAAAAATCTAGAAGTAAAAATATGCAACGAAGACGGTATTGAACTTCCGCGGGGAGAAAAAGGAGAAATAGTATGCAAGGGCGAAAACGTAATGAAAGGTTATTGGAAAAATGAAACAGCTACAAATGAAGCTGTTAAGGAAGGCTGGCTTTACACAGGGGATTTGGGATACATTGACAACGACGGATATTTATATGTGCTCGGTAGATTTAAGAGTCTGCTTATCGGCAGCGACGGCGAAAAATATTCTCCCGAAGGAATTGAAGAAGCGCTTGTAGAAAAATCTTATTTTATTGATCAGGTTATGCTTCATAATAATCAGGATCTCTTTACCGTAGCTTTAATAGTTCCCAACAAAGCGGCATTAATAAATTATTTGCAGAAAGAAAGTTTATCAGTTCATTCCGAAGAAGGACAAAAAAAAGCTATAGAAATTATACAGCAGCAAATTAATAATTTTAAATCAGGCGGTGAATTTGCCGAACAATTTCCCGAACGATGGCTCCCTTCAAGTTTTGCATTGCTTGGCGAGGGGTTTACAGAACAGAATCAATTTATGAACAGCACATTAAAAATTGTTCGCGGAAAAATTACCGAGTTTTATAAAACAAGAATAGATTATTTATTTTCGCCCGAAGGAAAAGATATTTATAATCATCAAAATTTAAAAATTGTTGAAAGATTTGATGATTGATTTACTAATGATTGTTAAAATAATCTTATTACACGATTAAACAATGCCAGCTTGGATTTTTAATAAATTATAAGCCGGCTTCTGCTTAGTTTAGTCCAAAATTATTTTGCTCTTTTGGCGAATTTATGAACCGCATTAGTGCTAAGGTAAAAATTTCTGAAGCTTCCGGAGAACCGCCCCAATCTTTCCACACCGGCGCATGGCCTCCGCCTGGAATAATCCACAACTGGGAATAAGGGAAAAAGTTGTATAAATCAACAACAGAATTTACATTAAAATAATTATCACTGTCACCGGTTATTAATAATGAACGGGTTTTCATATTTTTAAATTCATCAGAAAAAATATCGAAATTTTGATAACTGTAAAGCACAGGCATCATTGAGTCATAAAGTTCTTTTAACTGTTCATCACCTCGTTTATGAATGCCTTTATAAAACTGAAGCAGGTCGCCGCTCAAATTTTCAAACGTATCACTCTCTGCAAATTTTAATCCATTTTTACTGAACTTAGAACCGCATCCTATTAATACCATTGAATTTATTCTTTCGGAATTTTCTTGTGCCATAAAAATAAGTGTCATTGCCCCGGCACTGTGCCCCACAGCGTTAAATTGTTTTATTCCCAGTTCATTCATAAATGCTGTAATAATATCGGCAAATTTTGTAATGGTGTAATTTCCTCTAAGAGAACTTGAAGAACCATGACCGGGCAAATCCGGAATAATTAGTTTATAATTATTTATCAGATTCTTTACAAACGGTTTCCATGCTTCACCTGAAAGTGTATAACCATGAAGCAGTAAAAGTACAGGTCCATTCCCCCCAATTCTGTAATTAATTTCAATATCATTTATTGTCACTTTCTTTGTTTCAAGTTCTGGTGTAATATTATGCGCATTAAGTTTTGTATTCGCAGAAACAAATGTTAAACCTAAAACAAAGGCAAAAACATATGCAATCCACTTATCTTTTATTTCAATTGCTAACATCTATACTATTCCTTATAATTTTAGTTTTTAATGAAATTCGTAAATAAAATTTGGTCGCAGGTAAGCGAGTTTAAACCCGAGCTTTTTCATATTTCTATTTGACGCAGAAGGCTTCTCGGGCTTATCCTCTGCTGTTTCCACGATTATATATTCACATCCAGCATCAAAGGCATCATTAATTCTGCGTAATATTAATGCACTTTGCGCTCCCTTTCCTCTTTCATCCGGCAGTGTTCCCGCAATTGCAAGTGAAGCGTATTTCCCGCATACAAACATTGACGCAGCCGCAATTATTTTATTCTCTTCTTTAGCAGAATAATGTTTCCAGCCCGGACGTTTATATGTCTGAGTAAATAAAACTTCGGACCCGCCTGAGAATTCAAAGGCTTTATTTATAACATTATCAAATAATTCCGTTTCCGGCAACTTCAGTTCTTCTATAATTAAATTTGATTTAAACCCGCTTAATTTCATGTCAAGTTTTTTATAAAATTTAGCCCAATTGTTGTAATGTTTGAAGCCCATATTATTAAGTATTGCTTTGTAATTATCCGGCTCGGCGGCCGGACTAACCTGAATAAAAAATCTTTTTACGCCTGCATTTTCGTAATACTTGATAATATTTTTTATATGATCTTCCGTTACCGGGTAATTTAAACCAATTCCGATAGCCCGGTTAAACGCAAGCACATCAATTTTTGAAACTGAACAGCAGACTGTTCCATCAACAATATTTACATTCAGCCCCAGTTTTTTTGTAAGCGGATTTCTGCAGCAGAGATAATATTCGCTCCAGTATTGAGCTTCCTGGTTTTCAATATCTTTAATGAATCTTTTATCTAATAATATATTTTCCATTTTACTTCCATTTATTAAAGATTTTTAAGCCGCGGTTTTTTGTTTTGTTACATCCTTAAAAAGCAGCATATCAATTACTCGTTTCGATGCCCCAAGGTAAAAGCCGGTTTCATTTTTATGAAATTCCGGATTTTTAAATGTCCCGAAAATTATATCAAATATGGGAAGATCCGAATAGTTGAATCTGTGTATTCCATTCGCATGATGAACACTGTGACTTTCCGGCCTTTGAATAAAATATCCAAGCCATACCGGAGTTTTAATATTCGCGTGCTGGAATATTGAAAGAAAATTTGTCAGCAATAAAATAATTGTAATTGCAGAAGGATCGAAACCGGCAATCAAACTAAAACATAAACTTCCAAGGAAAGTAAAACCTATCATATCCATTACGCTAAAGTAATATGCGCCAAATGTATCATGTCTTTCTGCACTGTGATGCATTTGATGAAATACTTTCCATAAAAAATCGAACTTATGCATTGAACGATGCCAGATATATAATCCGAATTCATAAATAAATATTCCAACAATTGCGCCTCCGATTGTGCCAAGTCCGCTTAAATCAAGTAATTGAAATTGCATTAAATATTCATCCCATAAATAAGGCAAATACGAAGCGACATAAAAATAGATCATGAAAGCGGATAAACCGCGTATAATCCATCCTTTGATTTTAGGCAGCTGTTTAGCAGGTGCCGCAAATTCCCAAATCATTAGAACTGCATATAGTGCAATTATTGCGAGTGATAAAGGATCTATTATTAAATCTATTGGTGAAGGCATTTTGAATCTCCAAGGTTAATTATTAAAAATATTTATACCCTGAAGGCGTAAGTAAAAAACTTACGATGTAAGGTTGGTAAAGAGATGCATCTCATTATCCACCGGATTTATCCATTGGGTTCGACAAATCATTATAATTTAACCTCAGCGGTCACAACCGTTTTCATTATATTTTTAGAAGAAACAGGAGTTGTTATGTCTGTCCGGTCGTTTACAAAGATTTGGTTGCACATAATCCGGGGAACTCAAAATAGATAAATATCACTTATTGATTAGGACTTAAGAAAAAGATTATCAGAATATTTCTATAAGAATTCAAATGAAAAAGACATTTATATGAAAATAAATTATAATTCCCATTTTACGGGATTTTCGGGAGAGTAAATGCAGTAAGTACCTGTTTTAATATTATTTTGAAAATGTTTTGCTAAAGAGGGGTGAACGGTTTCAATTTTCCGAATTGCGCTTTTAATTCTAAGAGTAACTGCCGAACGTGCTTTTTCCGACGGGTCGTATAATTTGCGGCTCTTTCCTTTTAATCCGGTCGATTTTGATAAATGTTCTATTATTTGATTTAATTCTTCAGATATAACTTCTGATCTGCCGATATCATTCATTTCTTCCGCTTCTCGAAGTTCTGATTGAAGGTCCCGGATTTTAGACTGATATTTTCTCTTTGCTTTTTCATCAATCGCTTCAATTCCCTCGTCAAAACTTATTACATTTCCCATAAGATCAGAACAGTGAATTTCCTTATCGGCATTGACAATCAGTTTAGATATATCAATAAAACCTTTAACTTCAGGTAATTGAATAAAAAGATTATTAAACGTTATTTGCCATAGATTTCCATTTTTCCTGAAAATATTTGCCGAATTTATTTCAAGATTATTTCCAACATTATTTCCAACCTTATCATAAAATGATTTACCGCTTTCATTACTTTCCAATCCCGCTAATTTTAATCCATGTATAAGTCTTTTTATATCTTCCTCTTTTTTATATGGATTAACCGCGATCACCCAATCCAAAGCTTCTCCCGGAAAAGGTTCGTTTCCATACATTATTTTTTCCTTAAAATATTTTTTATAAATCTGAATATAATATCCTGCCTTTTCCAAATTGGATTTATACGCATATGCTACGGCAATATAAGCAGCCAGATCAACGGAAAGTCCGACGGGAATTGCCTCGGCAAGTTTAATAAGTTTATCATAATCCTCTGCGGCATAATAAATCATTGCACCGTAAACGTTATACCAATCAAAATGAAGCGGGTTTAGCTTAATTGCTTTGTTGAACAATGATATTGCTTCTTCCGTTTTACCCAAAAGTCCTTTGCAGTTTGCCAATTGGACCAGACAGTCGGCATCATTCGGGTTTAATTCATAAGATTTGTTGATATGTTTAGAGGCTAATTCAAAATTACGTCTATATAACAGTACTCTGCCCAGAATCATTTGAACGAGATGATCATTCCCACTATAACTATTAGCCTTATTGGCATAATCGAAAGCTTTATTAATATAATCGTCCCAGCGATCCCAAAGCTGACAAGTCCATTCATTAAAATAAGAAAGAGATAAACCTGCGTATGCTCTACCGTAAAACGGATCAATTTCAAGCGCTATTTTAAATATCTCGCGAGCTTTTTCATCATCTTTAATTGTACCTTTCCTCAAATATTCGTAACCCCTTAACCAGCAGTCGTAAGCTTCAAGCTGTGCAGTCTCTTTTTTTCTCGTCATAGATAAATGCTGCATATCAATTTTTACCGAAAGCGAACTCACAACCTGCTCAATTATACTGTCTTGAATTTCAAAAATTTCTTCCAAATCCGAATCATACTTTTCTGCCCAAAGAACATTCTGATTAAATGGATTAAAGAGCTGAGTACTAATTCTAATTTTGTTTCCCATCTTTCTTAAACTGCCTTTAAGAAAATAATTAATTCCATATTTTTCAGCGGTGGAAATATCTGCAGGCAAACTTTCTGAAAATGATGTATTAGATGAAATAACATTAATTGTTGAAAATCTTGATAGATCAGTAATAAGGTCTTCAACAAAGCCGCGGGAAAAATAGTCATGCTCAATATCGCCGGTGAAATTATCGAACGGTAGAACAGCAAGGCTTATTGAGCTGCTTGAAAATTTATTTTCTTGATTTTTATTTTTCACAATTAATAAATATTTATGTTAGCAACTTTATTTAAACATATAAGTAAGTTTTATAACCTTATCAAAAGTAGTATTTATTAAATAATAAGAATTTTATGAAGCAGGTAAATTATAATAAATTTATCGGTTAAATTCAGATAATATATCCGATGATTTATTAAACTTTTCAAGCAGTTATTTATTTTGCGGCGTGAGCCATGTGATTTAATAAAAATTAAAAGCCTATTTAAATAAATAGGCTTTTAATTCAGTTTTTAGAACGCAACTTATTTTGATTATTTATTTTGCGGATAAGTATAACTTACCATCCATTGTATTCCGAATTTGTCGGTAAGCATGCCGAAGTAGTCTCCCCAGAATTGATCCTGCATCGGCTGCTCTATATTGCCTCCGGCTGATAGCCCGTTAAATATTTTGTCGGCTTTTTCTTTACTTTCGACGTCGATAGACAGATGAAAATTTGTTCCTGCAGTTGTTTTATGTCCCATTGATTCCAGCGAATCGGTCGCCATTAAAATATTTCCGTCGCCGATGGGCAGCGCGATATGCATAATTTTATTCTTTTCTTCCTCGGAAAGTTTTTCGCCGTCGGGAGTATCTTTAAAACGCATAACCATAACAAACTCGCCGCCGAATACAGATTTATATAAATTAAAAGCTTCTTCAGTAGTTCCCGGGAAATTTAAATAGGGATTTATCAAAGCCATATTTTTTCTCCTATGTATATTATATAATATTTAGTTTGTTGATATTGACAGTTAATTATATTGTTTTGCCCCGCAATAATTAGATATTTGGTTTTATATCCATTGTAGGTTTTATTTTCACTTATACTACAGCCTTTTTCCATTTCCCTTTTTTAAATAACCATAATGTGAAAAGTCCTACCGAAGTTTCAGTAACAAAAATTACCCAGAATACGCCTATGTAACCCATTCCAAAAACTTCTGCTATTAGGTAAGAAAGCGGAATCTGCAGCAGCCAGAAAAACACAAAATTAATTTTGGTAGGAGTTACGGTATCTCCCGCTCCGTTAAATGCCTGCGACGCAACCATCCACCAGCCGTAAACAAAATATGAATAAGATATTATATGCAGCCATTCACCGCCGACGGAAATAACACCGGGATCATCTGAAAATATTCCAACTAAATTTCTGCTGAAAAAGAAATAAATTACACCAATCACTATTAAAAAACCCATGTTGCAAAAACCTGTTATCCAAACTGATTGTTCAGCGCGATCAGGCTGATTCGCACCGAGATTTTGCCCGACGAGAGTTGCAGCGGCGTTTGACATTCCCCATGCGGGCATCATTGTAAACATCATAATGCGTATAGAAATTGTTGCTCCGGCAACTACTTCGCTACCAAACCCGGCAAGTATTCTCATTATAAAAATCCATGATGTCATTGCAACAATCATTTGTCCAATTCCGCCCAAGGATGTTTTAATAATTTTTGTGATAATTTCCCAGTTCAAACTTAAATGCTCGCGAAACACTCGAATATGTTTGCCGCCTCTGAATAAAACGAAGAGCTGCATTATTACTCCAATTCCTCTTCCGATATTTGTTGCTATTGCGGCTCCTTCAATTCCAAGTTCGGGAAAAGGTCCCCAACCGAAAATAAGAATGGGATCAAGAATTATATTAATTCCGTTTGCCAGCCAAAGAACGCGCATCGCGATTGCTGCGTCGCCAGCGCCTCGGAAAATCGCATTAATAACAAACAGCAGCATAATAACTACATTACCGCCCAGCATCCATTGTGCGTAAGGATATCCGTGTTCAAGTGTCCACTTATCTGCGCCCATAAGCTCAAGCAGCTCTCTGGCAAAGAAAATCCCTGCAATCGCAAAAGGCAGCGACGCAATTATACCTATAAAGATTGATTGAACCGCCGCTACTCCGGCTTTATCTTTTTCTTTTTCTCCAATCCTTCTGGCAACAATAGCAGTTACAGCCATTGCCAGACCCATGCAGATTGAATAAAGCAGAAACATATATGTTTCCGTTAATCCTACGGTAGCGACAGCCGATGAGCCGAGTTTGCCGACAAAATAAATATCAACAACCGCGAAAGTCGATTCCATTATTAATTCAAGAATCATAGGAACTGCGAGCAGGAAAATTGCTTTGCCTATTTTTATCTGTGTATAATCCGCTTCGCTGCCGCGGATTGCGTTTTTAAGTTCCTGCCATATTGATTGCGGCTGCTGTTCGACACTTCCGTTATTTATTTTCAATTCGAGATTATTTTCTTCGTTCACTTTTTTCTTATTCCATATTATGATTATTTTTTTACAATTTTTCTTTAAAATTACTTGTAACCTTTGAGGTTACAGCTTATATTTACGTTATGATTGAATCCATAATTCATAAAGGATTGCGGCTATTATGGGAAAAAGATGATTCCTCAAAGTTGCCGTCTATTCAACTGGAAAAAATACGGCGCATATTAACTGTTTTAGATACAATAAAAACATTAGAACCGGTTAGACAAATTCCAGGATATAAACTCCATTCCTTATCAGGAGATCTGAAAGGATATTGGTCAATTTCTATTACCGGAAATTATCGCATCATTTTTCGCATCGAGAACGAAATTGTTTATGACGTAAATTATATAGATTATCATTAAAAGAAAAAATTATGAAACGAAATATGAAACCTACACACCCCGGTGCAATTCTCCGGGAAGATATTCTAAAGGAAATGAAACTTTCTATTACGAAAGCTGCTGAGTGTTTGCAAGTCAGCCGCAAGCAACTCTCCGAAATAGTAAATGAAACTGCGCGCATTAGCGCAGAGATGGCTCTGCGATTAGAGCACGGCTTTGGAGTTGAAGCACAATTTTGGCTCGACCTGCAATCAAAACATGATCTTTGGAAAATAAAGAACAGTAGAAAGATTCCTATAATTAAACGAATTAAGACTTAAGTGTAGTGGTTATTTCTTAACCGTTTTATTTTATGAAATATTTTATTTATTCAAGTCATCCTCTGCCAGTTCTTTAAGTTTATGCAGAGCTTTCGGCCACATACCGTTAAACATTTCTGAATATTCTTCATTAGAGTCCATTTCTACCGAGACCTTTGTAACGCCGTCTTTTTCGGTGAACGAATAATTTTCAAGAGCGCCGGCCCAGTCTTTTACCCCGTCGCTTGTTATATCTTCTTTTCCGTCTTGAACAATACCGAGGTGTTCAATTGAAATATATTCGTGAAGTTTGTTTTCTTTAATGAGGCTCACCATGCCTCCCATTTCTCCGTTTTGTCCCGGACCTAAAAAAAGAATTTTACTTCCTTTATTCCAATCGCCCACAAAATGCGAGCCGGGCGTAAATGCCTCTGTCCATGCTCTGTAAGTTTTATCTTCGAGCATTGTATTCCAAACTTTTTCTTTCGGTGCGTTTATTTCGATTGAGAAATTTAGTTTTTCCATAAATTTTTCCTTTCATAATAATTTAATAATTACATGTTTTATAAATCTGCGATAATTATCTTTTTCATCCCCAGCATTGCCTGCATTGCTTTTCTGGCTTTTTCAGGATCTGGATTTCCCAATGCTTGGTGCAATTCCTCAGGCACAATTTGCCATGAAACGCCAAATTTATCTTTCAGCCATCCGCACATGCTTTCCGTTCCGTCTGCCGTAAATTTATTCCAGAAATAATCTACTTCATCCTGACCTTTACAATTAACAACAAATGAAACTGCTTCATTAAAATTAAACGCGTGTTCAAATTCGTTTTCCATTAAAATAAACGAACTTCCGTTTAAGTTGTACTGTGAATATAAAACCTTTTGCCCGGATTCGCCTTTTTCTTCACCGACGCGGACAATTACACAAACTTCGGAATTTTCAAAAAGCGAAGTATAAAAATTAAGTGCTTCTTCCCCCCTGCCGAAATTATCACCGACAAAAAGCATTGAAGGCATTATTACATTTTTCAGGCTTTCTTTTTGGCCGATGCTGATCTGCCACGAAACGCCGTATTTATCCTGAAGCCAGCCGTATTTTTCGCTCCAATCATATTTTCCCAGATCCATCATCGCGATTCCGCCTTCTATTAAAGCCGACCAAAGTTTATCAACTTCATCTTCTGTTTCCAAGTTTATTGATAAGGAAATTGACGGATTGAATTTGAAAACAGGACCGCCATTAATCGCGGCAAATTTTTGTCCAAGCAATTCAAACCCTATAGTCATTACCGAACCTGCCTCTCTGCCAGATGCAATTGCCGATTCTTCATTATATCGTGTAGTGTTATTTATTTTAGAATTTTTAAATAGCGAAACATAAAATTTAACAGCTTCTTCCGCCTGGTTATCAAACCATAAAAATGGAGTAATTTTTTGCATGTTGCGCTCCTATTTTTTAATTATTCGGGATGTATTTATTTACAACAATTCCACATTCAAAAATCCTGCTTTCAACAAGTTTTAGTTTAAAGACGCCGTTAACCTCACCGAATACATCCATGCCGTTGCCGATAGCTTGTGGATTAATAAAAAGATAATATTCATCGATCAAATTATTTTTAATTAATGAAGAGACAAAAGAAGCTCCGCCGTAAACTATTATATCCCTTCCTTCCTGCTTCCTTAAATTATTTACTGTCTCAACAATATCGCCTTTAGCTAACACAGTATTTTCCCACTCACTTTTTTCAAGTGTTTTTGTAAAAACTATTTTAGGAGTATCAATAAAAATCTTTGCGGCAGCGTATTCGGGATTATCCGGATTTTTCGTCACTTCGGTCCAATATGAAATAAACCCGTCGGTCATTTTTCTGCCGAGCAGAATTGTATCAAACGAATTAGTTATTCCGGTTACATAGTTTTTTAATTCATCATCCCAGTTCCATGTCATCCATTCTAATTCTCCGTTCGGACCGCATGAAAATCCGTTTACAGTTAATTGCATCTGCAGTTTTAATTTTCTCATTTTATCATTCTCCATATTATTTGTTACTATTTTTCAATCTTTATTTAATTCATTTGTATTGCAACAGCCAATTGTTATTGTATTTGTCTGTAAGTCCGCCGAACCATGTGTCCCAAAATGTATTTTGTATCGGGTGAACAGGATTTCCGCCTTCTGAAAGTTTTTTATAAAAAGTTTTCATTTCTTTTTTATTTGTGCATTCAATTAATATTGATACTGAATTGCCTTTTATTAATTGACTGTCACAGACTAAATCAGTCGCTACGATTATGCAGTTATCTTTTATCAGAGTTGCCTGAAAAATATACCTTTTCATATTTTCAGGAATTTTACCAGCGTCGGGAGTTTCTCCTATTGTTTGATATTGTAATTCACCTCCCAAACAATCCCGGTAAAATGACATCGCTTCTCTACAGTTTCCGTTAAAAGTCAGATATGTTATTAATCTTTTCATTTCGTATATACGCATTAAAGGATATAATCTCTTTTTATTTATTTTAAATTGCAAACGAAATATATAATCAGATTTACAAATCATAGCGGTGTAAAAACGGCTAGTTTAGGGGTTGATTGCGACATTAGAAATAAATATTTTAGAAGCCATGAAAATAATTTCAATATTAGCTGCAAAGTCGGCGGTAATGGAAGCTATAGCCGACCCAAGGTATTTATTTACAGCCGCCAACCAGTTTTTAAAAGCTTCAGGGCAAAAGCCATTATTTGAAGTTCAACTCGTCGGCGAAAGTGAGGAAATTAATTTATTAAACGGAGTTTTCTCAGTCCGTGCCGATAAATTATTCCATGAAGTTACAAAAACAGACCTAATAATTATTCCAGCTTTGTTCGGAGATATGAAAACTGCCGTTGCACAAAATAGAAATGCTATCCCGTGGATTATAAATCAATATAATATCGGCGCCGAAGTCGCGTCGCTTTGTGTTGGAGCGTTTCTACTTGCTTCAACCGGATTACTAAGAAATAAAAAATGCTCAACGCACTGGGCATATTACAATGAATTCCGCGAAACTTTTCCCGATGTCGAAATTATGGACGGTAGCATAATCACGGAAGAAAACAGAATTTACTCAAGCGGCGGAGCTAACTCATACTGGAATCTGCTTTTGTATCTTCTTGAAAAATATACCGACCGGGATACTGCAATACTCGCCGCAAAATATTTCGCAATTGATATTGACCGCGAAAGCCAATCATCATTCGCGATATTCAACGGGCAAAAAAATCACAACGATGAAGAAATAAAACACTCACAAGAATTTATTGAAAATAATTATTGTGATAAATTTACTGTTGACCAGCTCGCGCAAAAAGTTTCAATAAACCGCCGCACTTTTGAAAGAAGATTTAAACTAGCTACAAACAATACAGTAGTTGAGTATATTCAAAGAGTAAAAATTGAAGCCGCAAAACGCAACTTTGAATCAACCAGAAAAAATATTAGCGAAGTAATGTTTGATGTCGGTTATTCAGATACAAAAGCATTCCGTAATGTATTTAAAAAGATTACAGGGCTTACACCAATTGAATACAGAAACAAATATTTCAAAGAGCCGGTGATTTAATAAATTTTACAGTTGTAATAAATATTCACCGAGGCGGGATAAAGTTTGTCTTAAACCTTCAACTGCGCCGAATTCTTTTTTAACTCTTTCTAGCTCTTCAGAAGTTTCAAAAACCATTTTCATTGTAATTTTCGTATTGTCACCATCATCTTCAAAAGATACAGTTACATGAAAATGAATATCTTCGGTATCTTCCGCGCCGCTGTGTTTGTAAACCAGCAGTTTTTGTTCAACAACATCTATATAAATAATTTTATTTTGAAAATCTCTTCCGCCTGGATCGTGCATAACAAACCGCCAAACTCCGCCGGGTTTTATTTCCATTTTAAAAGTTGTTGTTGAAAAACCGTCTGGTCCCCACCAATGTGTAATGTGTTCGGGATTTGTCCACATTTCCCAAACAAGTTTGCGGGGTGCCTTCAAAAAACGTATTGCCGATATATCCTTTTCTGAAATTTCCAGTAATGTATCTTTGTTCATATCGCCCTCAAATATTAATTATTTATATTTATTTTATTTTTTAAAAGTGATTCAAGTCTGTCAAAGTTTTGTTCATTTGCTTCTGCAACTATTGATTTAACTTTTTTATATTCTTCAGCCGACTCAAATACCATTTTCCAGGTAAGTTTTGTTTTACCTTTTTTATCTTCAAACACTGCGGTAATTCTAAAATTATGTCCGGTAAAGTGATCAAATACAATTAATTCATTTTTTATAATTTCCACAAAAACATTTTTGTTTTCGTAATCTGTTCCGTCCGGACTGTGAAAGGTAGAACTCCAAACACCGCCGGGCTTAAACTCAAATTGATGAAAAGTATTTTTAAAATCTTTCGGTCCCCACCACTGCGCTAAATATTGAGAATCGCTCCACATTTTAAATACAGTTTCTTTATCAGATTCAAATATTCTTGTAGTTATGATTTCATTTTGTGTTGTCATATGTGAATTTATGTTTTCATCATTCAAAACAGAAACCTATTTTTAATTTTCTTTTTTGATAATTAAGTGTGTTGCGTTTTCAGAGGCTTTATAATCTGCAATTTTATAACCAAGAGATAACAAATCCATGTTTGCGAAAAGGTTTTCTCCCGACCCTAAAAAAACAGGTGAAACTGCAATGTGCATTTCATCTATTAATTTTGCATTGAGATATTGCCGGATTGTATTAATCCCTCCGCCGATTCTCACATCTTTTCCTTCTGCCAAATCAAAAGCGCGTTCTAGTACAGCATGTATATCATCATTTACAAAATGAAAGATTGTACCGCCTTCCATTTCAATTGATTTGCGTGCATGATTTGTTAAAATAAAAACCGGGCAATGATACGGAGGGTTGTTTCCCCACCAGCCTTTCCAATTTTCATCTTGCCATGGACCTCTTGACGGAGCAAACATATTGCGTCCAAGAATCCACGCCCCTACATTAGCAAAACCGCGCGACGCAAAATCATCATCAATTCCGGTTACACCGCCGCCTTTTCCGTGCACCTGCTGAAAAGTTTCTGTCGGGAAAACCCAATTATGCAGTTCCTTTCCTCCAATCCCCAAAGGGTTTTCGAGGCTTTGATTAGGACCGGCTCCATACCCGTCTATTGATATTGAAAAACTTTCAACACGTAACTTTTGCATATAATAATTCCCATTATTTCAATAATAATTTTTACTTAAGACTTGCTTCAAGTTTATCAAGAGATTCGTTCCAGCCAATGTTAGCATCTTTTGAATGATCTTCAGGAAGTCCTGAGTGAACTAATGTCATTTTAGTTTTGCCTTCATAATTCTCAAATGTTACTGTTATCAGCATTTCAAGGGGAATGCCTTCCATTTTATAATAGGTTGAAGGTACAACATTTCCCTTTTCATCAGCAAAACAATCAGTCATAACAATTTTTTCAAAAGGAATAATTTCTTTATAAACTCCGGTACTCCATATTTCCATTCCGTCAATTTTCGATTTCATGCAGAAATGCATTTTGCCTCCAATCCTAAAATCAGCAGAACAAGAAGGCGAATTATAATCTTTGGGTCCCCACCATTGTTTAATATGTTCGGGATCTGTCCAAGCTTTCCATACTAATTCTTTCGGCGCGTCAAAAATTCTTGTTATTGTAAGTCCGTTTTGATTTTTTGAGGAACCTGAATTTATATCACTCATTTTTCTTCTCCTTTGATTGAATTTGTTTTAAATAAATATCGAGCCTGTCAAAACTTTCTTCCCAATGTTTTCTGTAATGCTCAATCCACTCAGCTGCTTCTTTTAATACCTCGGGCTTTAATGTACACGGCCGCCATTGTGCTTCCTTTCCGCGTATAATTAAACCGGCTTTTTCCAATACCTTAATATGTTTAGAAATTCCAGGCAGACTAATATTAAAAGGCTCCGCTAGTTCGTTTACTGTAGCTTGCCCGGAACTAAGTCTGGCAAGAATGGCTCTGCGTGTCGGATCAGCAAGAGCCGCGAAAGTACTGCTTAAATTATCCATGATTATATTTTTATTTTACTCATTGGTTAATTAACTAAGTGGTAAAATACAATACATATATTAAGATGTCAAGTATTTTTTATAACTTGTGAATACACTTTCACGTATAGAATTAGAGAATTGAATATTTTGAGGCGAGTTTGTGAACAGTATTTATTCCGCGGAAAGTAGCCTTGGTTTTTAGCGATTTTTCAAAAACTGAGTTTGAGAATAGTGATTCACTTTGCTTCTTTTTGCAAAGCCAATAAACTTCCTTCCCGTTTGCATGGAAAAAATCTATTTCGGATTGTAAGGATTCTAATTTATTTTTTTGTTCCTCGACTAGCGGTTCTTTTAAAAAAGCAACATTTAATGCTTTCGCAGAAGATAATTCTAATTCATTAAACGGCTTATATTCAGCAATGTTTTTCACTTGCGATATTGTACGAACAAAAGCATCGACAATATAACCTAAAGATTTTAAAAGATGATTTTCTATTCTATTCTCAATAATTTGTTCGTTTTTTAAATCGCATTCGAATATAATGTTTCCGCTGGCGATATATGTCTCAATATTTTTAAATTTCATTTCTTCAAAATACTTTTTTAGAAGATCCATTTTTATATTTCTTCCGCCGACATTTATTGCTCTGAGAAACGCTATATATTTTTTGATAAGATATTTCCTTTAGTAATTAATTAGAAACTTATAAAATGGTTTTAACATTCTTGTATAAAATAGTTTATAATATTGACTTCATTTGTATTAAAATAAAAATTACAGTTAAACTCTGCAATTTATTATTTCTTAATTAAATATTTCTATTAGTCAGTTTTGGCGGGAAATTTAATATACTATTAACTGTGTGATAATATTATTGAATCAAAAATTACGAATACTTCTGTGCCGGAACCTTTTTGGCTTTCAATTTTAATTTCGGCATCATTCAGTTCGCAGTATTTTTTTACTAATGAAAGTCCTAATCCATTCCCCTCAAATTTTCTGCTGTATCCATTATCTTCCTGTAAAAACGGGGTAAACAATCTTTCTAAGTATTCCGGTGAAATTCCAATCCCGGTATCGGCAACGCAAATTATTAAAAAATTATCTTCATTATATATTCTGATATTTACTTCCCCTTTCTCGGTATATTTAATTGCATTATCAATAAGGTTCGCAAAAATTTGATTCATTGTATATTCGTCGGCATTTACAGTACAATACTTTGCATTATTCGTTAAATCAAGTTTCAGTCCCTTTTCATGCGCCAGAATTTTATATTCATTTAATAAGTTTCCGAATATATCGGAACATAAATTTATGCTTCGTTTAATAGGTTTAAATGATTCCGTCTGCAGCTCGGACATATTAAGTATTAAATCAATAGTTCTTATAATTCTTTTTCCTGCGTTCGACATTGAAATAAAATACTCATCCAATTCTTCGTTTGCTTCCTTTTGAAATTCACTTTTTACAAGACTTGAAAAACTTAGAATTGTGTTAATAGGAGTGCGAATTTCGTGCGACATTTGGGCAAGAAATTCTGTTTTAAGTTTGTTCGCATTTTCGGCTTCTTCTTTAGCCGCAATTATTTCTTCGGTGTGTTTTTCCAATGAAGCCGATATTATTTTTTCATTCGCTAATGTATCTTCTAATCCCCTGATTATTACAATAATTGAAAATGTAATAATAATATTCAGGAAAATAAAATTAGCGGAAATTACAATCCACGAACTGATTGAAAATGCAAATTCTTCAACAGCTATCGGGTGCACAAAATATTGTATAAATCCAAGGAGTATAAGAGTGATAAAATTAATAATGAGTAAATATGTTGCTGAATTTTTTTCGATTAATGTACCTGCCAATAAGGGCAAAACAAAAATCCATAAATATCCCGCACCGAAAGGACCAACAACAATTACTAAAAAGATACCGAGAATATATGAAATAGTTAAAATAGTAAAAGCCCGGAATCTTACCGATAAATCTTTTCTTAAATATAAAAAGAATACAATCAGGTAAACAAACGTATCAACTACGGCAATTGACCATAATTCATTAATTATAGCTAAAATAAAACTTGGTATGTATGCAATAATTGCAGAGAAAAATAAAATATAGATAACTTTTAAAAGAACTTTTTCCCGCCAAAATGGAAGACCCTGTTCCGGGTTGTTCGCGGAAGGAATGGAATAATTTTTATAATGATTTTTAATAAGTGAAAGATATTTTTTCATTTATAATATGGGAAATAATTAATTAACTACATTTTAATTAAGCTAAAACATTAAACTTATTATCGTATAAAGACATTAAGTCCTTTAGTACGTTATAAAATAAAAACTTAATATATATAGTTTTGTTTAATAATTGATAAAATAGATTTTTTAAAAAGATAATAAATTTGATAAAAGGAAAAAGATTAATTTTCCGCCGGAAGTTTATGAGGTTTGCAGAGATATTTTTTATCTGCACTTACCCTAACGCATTTCTCGCATAAAAATTTTGGTATTTTAACCAGTTTAATTATTTCCTGTTCAAGCTCTTTAATTTCTTTCTTATTTAACTCACAAAGAGTTTTTTTAATTTTCATTAATTAATTTCACTTTTATAATGTAATTGGATTAAATATTTTTCATTGTAAAATTATCTAAAAACTTTTTCATAAATGAATTCATTGTCTCAAAATCAAATTTCCTTATTTCTTCGGCGGGCATTATAAACTTGTCAGCTTCCAGCAAAGTTTCTTTATCAAATAATATTAATCCTTCAACATCTTCTCTCCTTATTTCCATATGAAATTGCAGCCCGATAATGTTTTCATTATAAATTATTCCTTGAACTTGACATCCTTCGCTGTTCCCCGCTACTATCAAATTATCACTTAATCCGGGCATATCATTATGCCAGTGAAGAGTATTTAATTTGGAAGGAAAATCCTTAAATGCATTACTTAACAAAGCTTCCTTTGTAAACTCGACCGGATAAAAGCCGTACTCCTTAAAATTGCTTTTCTGAGTTTTGTTGCCGAGCGCCTCACTAATAATCTGAGCACCGAGACAAATACCCAGAATATGTTTATTATTTTTTATCGAAGTTTGAGTTAATTTAATTTCTTCCAAAAGGTACGGATAAAGATCCGTTTCCCGCGGTGATTGAGGTCCACCCATTATTATTAAAAAATCGAAATCATTTTGATCAGGCAAACTCTCGCCTAAAAAAGGTCTTACTATTTTACAATAATGTTTATTCTCGGATATCCAGTTAAGAATTATCCCGGGACTTTCATGCAATGCATGCTCGATAATTAAAATTCTCATAATATATTTGAACACCTATTTAAAATATTTATTAAAACAAGAATTTATTATATCAACTATTTTCTTTTATTATATCCTTTTTCATCAAACGGGGACAATTTCTCAATCCACATTTCTTCAAATACTTTAAGATCATCTTTATAATTGTAGAACGGATCATCTTTTGGTTCAAGCGTGTCTATAATTTCAAAAATAAAACTGGAATCACCATATATGTTGTAATCATTCTGCAATTGACTATTCATATGCGTACCCGATTTAAGCTGGAATCGAAAACTGTTTTCTTTGCCTTTAAGATTCAAGCTGCTTCCGAGAAATATTTTACCGTTAATATTATTTTTTATAATATAAACTCCCATTACAGGCAGGGTCTGTTTGTATTGTTTCTTTAATGCTTTTTTATCTACCATTTTATTATGCCAAATTTAATATATAATTTAGCTGCGACTCAACAATTATTGAAAACTCTTTATAAGTTGCCGGCTGCCTTCTGTTTATATATATAATCAAGGCTCCGATAACAGCATAATGCAGGGTTTCTTTCATAACCGAGGCTTCTGCGGAATTTAATATTTTATTATTTAAACAATACTGCCATTCTTCTTCGCATAATTTGTTCAGAAAATTATGAATTAACTTTACCGTAGGCTGTTTGTGAGCAAGGTCGGTAGTTTTCTCAATATAAAAAAGTTCATAAATCCCCGGATACTGGATAAAATATTTTATATATGCCTTTGTTATAGCTTTAATTTTTATTAAACCGGGTTCATATTTTTTTGTTTCACTTTTTATAAATGTTTCACATTCATCCTGAAAATCGACTACACACTCAAAAATTAAATCCTTAACATCTTTAAAATAATTATAAAGCGTTGCGTAAGAATAACCCGCGCGTTCTGAAATATTTCTTACACTAATAGATTTTAAACCTTCACCTTTTAGAATTTCTTTTGTCGCCTGAATAAAGTAACCCTTCATTCTCTGTTCCTGAATTTCTTTGTTGCTCATATCACACCGTTTATTGACTTAACAGTTTATTATATTTTTAACAGTGTTAATATACTTAATCATATTAATAGATCAAATAATTATTTCTTAGATTGGAAGATTATTTCATGTAGGAATTGATTTTAAGAATACCTTAGTTTGATAGGATATTGTTTAATATAAAAATCCAGTAATTATTGTTTCCGTATTTTTTCCGGATTAATTCTTCGGAAAGATGAAGCAAGGAATTATCATATCTCGAAGCTAATATAAGCATATCAATTGCTTCAAATCTATCCCAAGGTTTCCCCGGCTGATAAAATGCGTCCCCCGAAAGAGCGCGTTTTCTATCAAACTCAATTTTAGTATTCACCCATTCCTTGTATATTTTTTCACCTTTTGCATAAGGCAGAACAAATTGCACGCAATTTTTTAACGACGCTCCCGAATCGGTTTGATAAAGATAATAATTTCTATTTTCCATACTCAATAAATTGGCTGTTTCAAGAATATTCAACAAACAGGAAACGTTATAATGCATTGCGTCTCTTCTTACTAAATCGCGCGTAGTTCCGTCAGCATTTAATGAAGTTTCTAATAGGGTATTAAATTTCTGAAATACAAATTCTTTAAGATTATTATCATCCAGAATTAATGAAGAGAGATAAATTAATTTTAATCTTTTTGCGTGCCTGTTGCTGGAACCTGAATTAACATCCCATTTTAATTTTTGTTTTTCAGCAATATCACTAATCCAGATTTTTATTTTACTTCTTTCTTCAAAGGTCAATAATTCTTTAATTGCATCAAAAGCAAAAAAACATATATCCAATTTGTTCTCATTAACATCATTGCCGGTCGGTTTATATTTAGATACCCATGCTGACAAATATTCCTTTGTCTTTATACCGTACCTTTCTTCACCGGTTATTAAATATGTCCAGCTCAACGAATAGATACTTTTCATATCGTTTAAATGATTAACAGTATTAATCCGTCTCGGATGGTTGCTTAAATATCCCTCATAGAAAATTGAATCAACCGGATTAGGGAATAATCCCATAGCTTCATCAGCTCTATTTAAGATATCAGTAAATGAAGGGTTCGAATAAACAGCCCTAGAATTCTTCAACCTTGCTTTTTCATCGGCATTCAGCCAAATCATTGGAGGCAGATCAAATTCAACGAATTGTTTTTTTTCGTCCCCCTGATTGCCCGCAATCATACGATTAAAAATTATGAATAATAATATTAGTGTACGCATATTTAATAGAATTGTATTAGGTAATTAAATCAATATTCTTGATAATATTAGCTTATTCAAACAGTTTATAAAAAATAAAATATAAGTCCCGCTCGGCTTGTTGAATAAATTCCGCCGTAATCCGGATGTGTAGATGAAAGTCCTTTATCATATGAAAATTCTGCCGCGAAAGCATTATTATTGTGAAAATCAATTCTATAACCAACCGACATCAAAATACCGAATCGCACACTGTTTGTTTCATTCACTTTCGCACTATATCGTGACTGATTAAGTTCGGTATTAACTTTAAAATCTATTGACGGACCGGCATTAACATACAGGCCGAAAATCGGATTAATTTCAATCTTTGGAGCAATTGAAATATAATCAAATCTTAAATCAACGTATATCGGACCATCGGCGGGACCTGAAAAAACAGTCGACACTTTTTTAACCGAATAAAGAACAGAAGTATTTATATATATGTTTGAGATCAACTTATAAAGAACCGTTATCCCATAATTGTAAGAAGTTTCAGAATTGAAGAAAGTGTCTTTTCCTGATAGAGAATAATTATGAGGAATAGAAGTACGAGTTTCGTTATTTATACTTGCGTTAACTCCGAATTTCAAATTCTGCGACATCAAATTTGTTTGTAAAAAAAAAGCTAGAATTATTATTATTTTTTTCATCATGTCTCTTAATAAAAAATATATTTAACTGAATTCGGATTAATTCAAACTTTTTCTTATAGATTGATATTCAGGCAAAACTTTTTTGATTCCGATTATTATACGTACGACTTAAATAAATAAAATATTACATTATATACTATGCTAAAAGATATGCCTAAATATTTATAATTAATATGCCTTTGCGGTAATTTCTATATACCAAGGTTCATATAAAACGAAATAATGAGTATAAATTATGAACAGCAGACATTATTTTTTATTACTATTTATTATTTTGAAATTCAATCCAGCGAAGTAAATAAGCACTTGCAGCAATAAAACCTGTAAGTTTCATTTCAAGCGCTTTGGCCGTATGTTTTTCCTCCCATATTTTCCCCTTTACTGATGCTTTTTCGTCGTAGCCGAAAACATGCGCACCTAAATCCAATATGCTGAATGTAATGAATTCAAAACGTCTGTCCTGTTCAATATTTATAGGCCAGTAAATACTCCCGTCATTTTTATATATGGTACTTTTATTATTCCATATATAGTCTACCAAATTTTTATATACAAGTCCGCAGTTAAACATATTGGCATCCGGAATTTCCTGACCGCCGAGTTTAAAAAACAATGCACCTTCAATTGCATGGCGGAGTGGTGCGGCCATATAATCGGGATGAGGATAGGCTCCGTGATTTCCCATTGCGCCTATCCCATTAATATTGTAACCGGATATGCAATCTTTAACAAGGCGACCGTCAATTTCTTTTGCGGAATATAAATCCGCTTGAGTAGCCAAGGCGTTTAATCTGTATTCAATCGATTTATTCAGCCATTTATTATAATTAATATGATTCGGCAATAAAGCGCATGCTGTTTGAATGCCGGTACCGTCCCATCCGTTTTCTTCGGCATGAGTATCATTTGCATAATTTCCATTTGCAGAAGGAGGAATTTCATTAATGAATCTGTCTGCTTCATACTCAATCATATTCCTTATATTTATTTTATCTTCATCATATAAATAATCCCATAAAAGCCATCCGGTTACCGCGGTTTTACTGGCCCATTGAGCCGATTGCCATTGGTTGCCCCAGGGATGCCCAATTCCTTCATTAGCCAAGTGGTCTTTAGCCAAAGACTTTACAATTGTTAATGCTCGTAAAGCAGCAACAGAATTTGATACTTTTGTAAATGATGAATCATAAGCACCGGTAAACAAAGCTACTGCAACAGAATATGCCGCTTGAGCCGCAGGTCGGATTCCCCCTTTTGTTTCCTGTCCGTATTCCCCTGTCTTTGAATTATTTTCAAGATAACCGAAGTCAATATATTTGCCTTCATTCCCTTTTGTCTGGTTTTCCTTCCACCAAATATTCAAAACTTCATTACAGGTATAGTTTAGTAGTTTCTGCCATCGCAGCGAAATTGAATCTGTCGGGATTTCTTTAGAATATTTTGATTTATCGATCGGAACAATATTATTACTTTGAGCGTTAATTGAAACGAACATCACCAATATTATCAAAAAGGGAGATAATTTCATTTAAATGATTCCTTATACATAATGAAATTTGCGCCACATTATAAATTATTTTTAATTAGAATAATTAACATGACACAAATAGCATAAAATTAATTTTAATCTATAAGTTTAATTACTTCACTGCCGGCCAATATGAAAGCCCCAGTAGCGTATTCAACACTATTTTCATATTTAACTGGAGCCGGTGCGCTTCCGACAAGCTGAACCCAATGGAGTTGTCCATTTTCATCAAGACATTTATTTAACGCTATCCAAGCTTTTTTGACCACAGGCAGGTATGTTGTTTTATCTAGATAACCGTTATTTATCCCCCATGCAATTCCATAACAAAAGAAAGCGGTTCCCGATGATTCAGGTTCTGGAGTTTCAACAGGATCAAGCAGATTGGAATGCCAAAATCCTTCATCGTCCTGAAGCGTTATTAATTTCGCAGACATGCCGGTAAATAGTTTTTCATACTTATTTTTATTCTTGAAATCATCCGGCATAAATTCAAGTATACGTGCAAGCCCAGCAAGTACCCAACCGTTGCCCCTGCTCCAAAAAATTGGACTTCCGTTTTCAGAAAGAAGAAGGGGGTCTGCATCCGGTTTAAATCTGGCATCCCTGTAAAAGAGATATTCATTTTTATCAAATAAATATTCGTATGTATCCCAATACATCAAATCCATTGTTTCAAGATATTTTGTTTCTCCGGTAGCGACCGACAATCTTACCATTGCGGGGGGAGCCATAAACAATGCATCGCACCAGTTCCAGTTTAATTCTTTTTCCCAACCAACAACAGAACCCAGCATTGGATCAGCGGCAATTATATCAAATGCGGAAACAGCATGTTTTATTTTATTCTCGTCTTTATCTATTAAATAAATATCAACGTAGGTTTGAATTGCACAGTGATCATCGGCATGACGCGGTCTTTCAGCGGGTTTCCAATTATTCTCATTTCCCCACTCATAAATATTATTTAAATATTTCTTGTTCTTGGTAGTATTATAGGCAGCCATTACACCTGTATAAAAAGCCGATCTAATCCACCCGTTCCCTTCAATCTTCTCAAAGCTATTAGAGCTCGCCAGCCAGCTTTTTTCGGGCATATGCGCAAGCTGCCAATCGGCTGTTTTGCTTATCTGGTTCAGAATATATCCTTTTGAAAATAATTCATCTACGTTTTTGATATCTCTCAAGTTGTATCCTTCTTGTTGTGCATGTATTTTTGAAAAAGTTATTCCAAATATCAATAATAATAGACCTAACCTTACGGCTGAGAATAAATCAATGTTATATAATACTTTCATATACCCTTCATTTCATTTAACAGTGAACAATATTATCAAGAAATAGCATTGCAAAAGGACAGTTATTTAGTATGGTTATTTTAAATCAATTATATCAGCTGAAAGTCCATCACCTAGCTCAAAGACATTATTTATGTTATTAATATTATTATTCCTAAGAAAAATTCCGTTTGTATTTCTGCCTGTAAATTTCGCAAATAATTTTGTCTTCGATAGACTTCCAAAGCTATTAATGTTTATCTCTGAAGAATTTATAAATTTAAGCACTGCCTCACAATTTTTATCCGCATCGGCGCTAACATTAAAAAGCGTTATTTTCTTTGCATCATCAAAAATAAAAGCCGGGCGGACATCCGGTTCTTTATAACTTATATCAACATTATTAAAAGTTATATTTTCAGCATGCCTTACATAGAATCCGTATGCGGGAAGTGTGCCCCACTTTGTGCTTTCAGGATAATGGTCTTCAAGCTCGTCAACTTTTTTTGCGGCATCTTCAATTGTTCCTCCCCCGGCATATTCTATTTTAATATTGTTCAAATTAACATTTTCAATATTATATCCGGGAATTCCAGTTATTGATCCGCCAATACTTGATTGAATATTTGTAGCTGTAATATCACTTAGAATTACATTTCTAAATATTCCTACACCCGGCTGCGGCGCATCCGGATAATGTTTTCTTGCGCGGTTCCCTAATCTCATATAAATCGGAACTTGCGGTCCGTCAATCCTAATGTTTGAAATAATTACACCTTCTAGTATTCCGCCGTCCACCATGCCTAATGTAATCCCGCTAATTCCGGCATGCTGACCGTATATTTTTGTGGGAGAATCAGAAGGTTTAACGACAATATTTGAGATTGTTATATTTCTAAATCCGCCCGTAGATTCGGTACCCATTTTAATTGCATTGCAGTGACTGCTTAATACGCAGTTTGTAATAGTTACATTTTCGGTGATACGTTCTGACGTACTTTTAAGCGTAAGTGCGTCGTCATCAGTATCGCCAATACAGTCCGACATAACAACATTTCTGCAGCCGTCAATATCAATCATATCATTATTTTTATTAGCATGATTATAAACCTTTATTCCTCTAATAAATAAATTTTCACATGCGAGATACTGCTGCATCCACATTGCTGAATTCCGCATTGTAACATTTTCGATTCTCACATTATTACATTCGACAAATCTTATAATAAAGGGACGGTTCTTATAACGGTCAGGTTTTTTATCCGTAGTAATTACAAATTTGCTCCCCTGCCCGTCAATAATTCCTTCACCGCGAATTGAAATATTTTCCGCTTTCTCCGCATAAAATAATGAGTGCTTCAGGAAATAATCGTTATAAGATCTTAATTGAGGAACAAATTCTTCATAATCATTAATGTTTGCACTGCCTAGTATTAAAGCCCCGGCTTGAATATAAACATCAACATTGCTTTCAAGTTTAACCGAGCCAGTTAAATATTTACCTGGTGGAAAAAGGACAGTCCCACCGCCGGCGGCGCATTTATCAAAAGCCTTTCTAATTGCTTCGGTGTCAGGTGTTATGCCGTCTCCAATTGCTCCAAAATCCCTAACATTATAAAAAGAATTTATTTGCGCTTCTGAATTAGCAGGAAATAAAGCTAGAATTGTTAAAAACAAAAAAGCAAACGATGATTTACAATATTTATAAAACATTAAAAACCTTTTAACTAATTAATAATCTTATAATTAATTTTTATTGAATCTGTTACAGTTTCGTTTTCCGATTTACCAACTGCGCGTATATCATTTTCTCCGGCAATATAATTAACATGCCATAGGAACGGCTCTTCAACTTTGGAACCGATACTTTTGCCATTTAAGAAAACTTCTACTTCAGCACAGTTCGAGAAAACTTCCAATTTTTTCTTTTCGTCTTTTTTCCCTTCACGCTCAAGCCAGGTATGAGAAACTATATAAATCATCGGTTTGGTAGTCCACCGGCTTTGATAGAAATAATAAACGTCTTTCGGTTTTCTATCGAATGACACAAGTCCTTTCTGATTTATATGCGGTATGTTTCCGTTTTTTTCATCGGACGCGAAATCAAACATATTCCAAACGGCTGAACCGGCAATCCATTTTCTTTCTGATATTTGTTCCCAATGCGAACGGTGGCATTCCAATGCCCATTCCTCGCTAAAATCTGGTTCTACCGGATTCTCAACATGGAAACCGCGTTTGCTTCCGGCTCCGTATTCACTAATTACAAAAGGCTGATTAGGAGCAAGAGATTTTTGCTCATCAATAAATTTTCCAAAATCATCAAACTCTCCGTAATACCATCCGAAATACTTATTCCAACCTCTTATATCTGTATACTTAAGAATATCTTCACCGCGGGCAATCATTTGCGCTTGTGTTGTTACACGGTAGGGATCAAGTTCTTCGGCAAGTTTACTTAAGTCTCTGCAGAGATCAACATTCCAATACAGTTCATCATCGGGCTGCGATCTTACAGTTTCGTTCATTAGACCCCACATTACAATACTCGGATGGTTATAATGCTGAGTAATTAATTCACGAAGCATATTTTCGGCGTTCTCTTTAAATTTTTCGCGACCGACAGAAGTAATAACGGGGATTTCCTCCCACGCAATAAGACCAAGACTATCGCACATGTTTAAGACAACAGGATCCTGCTGATAATGCGCCAGCCGAAGAAAATTTGCACCCATATCTTTAATCATTTTAACATCTTCGCGATGCATTTCATTTGAAAGCGCGTTTCCATAACCGTATCTGTCCTGATGTCTGTTAACACCGTGTAGTTTGAGATATTTTCCATTAATAAAAAATCCCTCATCAGCATTGAATGAAAACCATCTTAATCCGAAATGTTCGTTAATTTTATCAACTGCTTTTCCGTCAGAATAGAGTATAAACTCGGCTGAATATAAATTTGGGTTATCCGGCGACCATAATTCAGGGGATTCAATTGATATTAATTCGGATTCAATTTTGTTTAATTCATTGTTTACCGAGATATTTTCTTTTTTATTAAAAATAATTTTACCAATAGGGTTTTTGATTATTATTTCAAATTCTCTCAAGGAGTTTGAGGTTAATTTGTTTATTATTGTCGAATTAATTTTTACATCGGATTTATCTTTATTTACACTAGGCGTTGAAATTAAAACATTTTCAATATATACCGGCGATGTTTTTACCAGATATACATCCCGGTAAATTCCTCCGTACATTGTATAGTCGGCTCTTTGCGGAGGAATATCGTAGTTATAAGAATTATCTACGCGCACTGCCACTAAATTTGCGCCGTTAAGATTTATAAATTCACTTATATCAAACTTAAATCCGCTATACCCACCGGTATGTTTCCCGATATAATTTTCATTGACCCAAACCTCGGTTACCGCATTTGCCGCTTCAAACTCAATAAAGATTTGTTTGCCTTTATCATTTTCATTTAGATTTATAATTTTTCTATACCAGCCGGGTCCTCTGTAATAGTATTCGGCGCTTTCAAATAACGGATCTTCATTCCACTCGCGGTCATCGAATGAGTCCCATACATTCCATGTATGCGGCAGTGAAACTTTATCCCATCCGGATTCAACAAGACTTATTTTATACGCGCGGCTCAAGTTTCCTTTCTTAAATTTCCAATTATCATTAATGTTAATTTTTTCTCTTCCGCCTGCCGTATAAATAGAAGCGGACAATAAAAACAAAATTAGTAGAGTATTTATTTTATACTTCATTCAATTTCTCCTAAGGTAAGTATGGCGGATTTTTTTTAGTAATACGAATAAGTTTCCCTTCATTCTTATTCAGCCAAAAATTATAAGTCAATTCTCTTCCCATAATGCTTTTATCCAACTTTATAAAAACCTCTTTTGCTTCATCAGTAGCCGCAAATAGAATTCCCTGATCTTCTTTCTGAAAACCCAACACATATGTATTCGCTTCGATTTTATCCGTAAATAAATCCGGGAAAGTTCTGCTGCGGAAACTTACATATTTGATATCATCAGAGTTTGTAAAAAAGTATCCGTTCCAAAGCAGGAAATCAATTCTTCCTTTTTCGTTATTAAGATTTCTTCCGGCTATCCATGTCCACTCCGATGGTAAATGTGGATCAAGTATAATATCCCTCCCGTTTATATCATATCTTATTATATCAACTTCATTTAGAGACTTATTTTTATATTTCAAATTCATATCAGAATCGGGTGTCATAATTTCAAAAGCGTTTTGCGCTGAGGTTTGAATTGATATAAAAATAAATAGTATAAGGATTTTGAATAAATTATAAATCATTATTACTCCGAATTAAAAATATTTATTATACACTGAATTAATTTGATCAATATCCTCCCGGCTTAAAATTATATCACCGGCTTTTGCGTTATCAAGCGCCTGCTCAATATTACGCGCCCCGCACAAAAGATGAGTAATTCCTTTTCTGTTAAATGTCCATGCTAAAATCAGTTGACCAATATTAGCATTATGTTTTTCCGCTAAGGGGATTAATTCATTCAGCATTTTGTTTATTTTTATAATGCTTTCTTCGCTGAATAAGGGATTATTTTTTCTTACATCACCCTCATTAAATTTTCTTGAAGATGTAATTTTACCAGTAAGCAAACCCTGAGCAAGCGGGGAATATGCAAGGAGGGCAATATTGCTTTCCGAACAGTATTCTGCATTCCCTTCCATTTCAGCTTTTCTTACCAGCATACTGAATTTTTCCTGATCAGTATCAATACTGCCGTATGTTTGCATTTGCTCAATCGATGCATTAGATACACCGATAGCTCTAATTTTACCCTCATCTTTTAATTTTAGTAGAGCAGCCATTGTATCTTCAATTGGTGTTTTTGATTCCTGCCAATGAGTCTGATACAGATCAATATAATCTGTCTGCAATCTTTTTAGACTTGCCTCAAGCTCAAGCTTAATTGATTGGGGACTGTTATTCTTAAAAATTTTTATTTCACCTTTTCCTTCGGGAACGCCTTTGGGAGTAGTTTCAAAAAAGAACTCGCCGTTACTATGTTCCCAGACAAGCCCGCATTTGGTAGCGAGAATTACCTTATCTCTTCTATTCTTAATAGCTTTACCGACAACAATTTCAGAATCGCCGAATCCGTAAACCGGGGCAGTGTCAATAAAGTTAATTCCGGCATCAATACTTGCATGAACGGCATTTATACTTTCATTCTCGTCTGCGCCGCCCCACATCCATCCGCCCATGACCCACGTACCAAGAGCTATAACAGAACATTCAATTCCGGAATTTCCAAGATTTCGTTTTAACATTTAAATACTCCCTATCAGTTTAATTATTATCCGCAGCGTATTTTATACCGCCAAGTATATGTTTAAGGAAATTGATTTCGCTGTAATTTTCCTCCGTATGACCTCCTAAAGTAATCCATACTCGTCCGCCGTCAAAATTATGGCACCAGCTGAACGGATGTTTATCTCCCATTGTTCCACCGCTGTATGTTGATTCATCAATGTTGGCAAGTACTGTTATGTTCTCATCAAGTTGGTTTTTAAGATTATACCATTCGTCAATTCTTTCCCATTTATCCGGAAGATGTTTTGTTGAAACATTATTCTTATCAACAACATTAACAGTAGCTTTCTGTATTTCGGGGTGATCGCTGAAATAGGCGCCGATCATTTTACCGTACCAGGACCAATCATATTCAGTATCAACCGCGGCATGAATTCCTACAAATCCTCCCCCATTTTTTATATAATTCTCAAGCGAGTTTTCTTCATTTACTCCAAGAACGTTTCCAGAAGTATTAAGAAAAACAATCACCTTATAGTTTGATAATATTTTATCCGTTATCATTGTAGAATCTTCAGTGAAATCAATTTCAAAATTATTTTCAAGCGCCATAGTTTTTAATGCGCTCATTCCTTTTTCAATTGACTGATGCCTGTACCCTGAAGTTTTTGAAAAAACAAGAACATTAAAATCTTTAATCCGGTACGACACGTTGTCGGGAATAAATTTTACAATCCATATTACCGAAGCCGGGATATCGCGTATACTATTATTCGCCGGTTTAAAAGTTAAATTTTTAGCGTATCTTTCCGCCGCATTATCAAGTATTTCCGAACCGGAAGATTTTTTTACACTAACTTTTGAAACGGAACCTTTTTCAGAAATATTTAGAAGTAATGTAACATCGCCTTTAAGATTTTTAATCCTAGCTTCTAGCGGGTAAAACGGCTGACACCCGTTGAGCAATACAGGCGGAGAAATAATTGACGAAGAACAACCCCCAACTAATAAAAAAATAAATACAATGAGGGACACGAAAAGTATTATTCTTTTCATAACCTACCTCAAATTATATGATGTGCTATCTATTTATTTAAGAGTAATAGAGTACACATTTGCAACGCCCGACTTATCCGTACTGAACAAGATTCGTTTTCCGTCAGGACTAAAATGAGGATGCGGGTGGCTTGGCTGCCCTTCCCAGCTTGAATCGTGTTTAAATAACAATTCCGTATGGGTTATTTCCCTGTTTTCAACCGTGAATAGGACAAGATTCATACCGTCATAATAATCAGCTACCCAATGTTTATTATCTTTATACATTTGAGAATGTGCGAATAAAACAGGAGCCGGCATTTTATAGCTATCCGAACCGTCGAATTTAGAGCAGCCTAAAAACTGCTGTCCTTTTTTAGATCCGAAAATATATCTTGCTGAATAACCTATCCATTCACCGTTTGGGAACCAGAATTCATGTGTCCTATGTATGCCGAATTCCTGAATTCCAACCGGACCGCCTTCTTCCTGATTAATATTAAGCCACCAGATTCTTTGAGGCGTATTGCCTACAATTCCCGAACTTCCTTCTTTATATCTATGCTGCCAGCAATACATTACAATATTAGGATTAACGGGATTCGCCTGAAGATGACTAATAATAAATCCATAGTCAGGTGATACCTGTTCAGTTTCTTTTGTCTCAATATTATATTTAAATATTGCGTATGGACCCGTGCTATGTTCTTCAGTAAATCCCGGATTCTTATTCAGCGCGTAAACAATATACTTCCCGTCGCTTGAAACGGTAAACGATTCGATAAATCCTTCAAACTCTGTTACAACTGTTGACTTATAAGTTTCAGTATTTAATGATTTTATTTTATTTCCGGATAAATACCAAAGAGTTTTAAGGTTAGATAAGTGCCAAACATCGCTGTCCATTTCTTCTTCATCCGTGATCTGGGTTATTTGACCTGTTGGGAAATTCAGAATAAATAAATTTTTATTCCCGCCTCTTTCCGAGAATATAATTGCATTATCATTATCAATAAAAGATTCAATATTAAAATACAAATGCCAGCTTTTAGTTTTATCATTTGTCCACTTAGTAATTTCATAACCGGTGGTTGAATCGACCCAGCTGGTCATTTCACTTGGGAATATTTTCCCAATGTTACTTTGCGAATTTATAGCTCCGTTCATTAATAATATCATTAATACGCATATAAATTTTACGGATGCTAATCTTTTCATTTTCACATTCCCTAATTATTTTTTTTGATTACTAATTTTACTAATGTACGTGCAGGTATCTCTAAATATATCTTTTCTCCCGGTTTGCTGAATTTTATAACCTCTTCACTTAGAGTAATACCTTTTTTATCACTAAGGGTAATTTTATACTCACCGAAATTCAGCTGCCATAGTTTTGCGCCGATTTTAGTTTTATTTGAAGAATGAGAAAACAAGTCGGCTGTAATATTCTCATTTTCAGATTTTTTTACAAACGCAGTAAAGTTAATGTCCGTGTCCGCCCATGTAATTGAATAATAAGGTGAGCTTCCTTCCGATGTTCCGTCTCCAACAAGCATTGCTTTTAAGTTATCGGTACCCGGGGTTCTCACTCTATCTGTATGAACAACCATGGTAGTACGAAGCGGCGTATTATATCTCAAATTATCCAATGATTTTTCAAGGTTGTTTTCAACATAGGATTCGTCGCCGGTTAATTTAAATTTAGTATAATCTGTTCCGTACTTGAGAATTAATTCGTCATATTTATTGTTATTAGTAAAAAATCTCCATTTGCCTACACCGTTCCAAAAACCGTTATTATTTATAATTTTAACCGCTGCCCATTCTTCGCTACCTTCACTAAAAGATTCTTTTAATAAATTATTATTAGCCGATAATTTAGACTCAATTAATTCGAGAGTTAATTCAATCGGCAAAAGCAGGCTGTCGTTTTTATTTAACGAATAAGTAAATAAAATATTATCAAGAATTTTAGATCCTACGGAGAATTCCCAATTGAAATAATCATAATATAATCCGGATTTATACCAAGCCGGCTCTTCACCGTTAATTTCTTTACTGTAAGCATTTATTGATGGCGGCAGCAAACCTTTCGGTTTGTTTTTATCTGTACTTAATGCGGCTTTAACCCATCCCATTGACCATTGAGTAAGCAAATCAATAAATCGCTGGTCTTGAGTATACCATGCTAAATATCGTAAAGGCTTCAACGCGCGTGCATTGTAATCAACATCTCTGTTTTTATATTTGCCTTCATCAACTTCAGTTGAACTGTACCAAGCGGATTTAAAAAACCTTGTGCCGTCGTCATGTTTAACACTCCAAAGATTTTCAAAATGTTCGGCGGTGTAAAAAAGTCTTTTGTAATATGTTGAATCTTCATCAATAAAGATTAATTCTGGAGTAGAATCTGATATATATTCCGAAGCGTGTTCAACGTCAAGCACGTTTTTTGAATAACCCAGAGATACTTTAGGATCTTCCCAAACCGCGTCGGCTAGTTTTTTCCAGCCTTTAATAGTTGATTTATGCCCGTATAAAAGAAACGGCGACCACCACCTCAATAATTCAACATCATCTCCAATCTTACCGCCTAATTCACCGTTCGGAGCTTGTCTTTCATTTACCCACCAGTCAATTTCATTGCCAAGCCTGCAAATTAATTCATGCTGAAGTTTTGACCATTGAGGCGCTTCCGGGGAAAAAGATAAGTTATCACATGCGTCGGGAAAATCAATTTTAGCTCCGTTCAGCATTTTAAGCGGAATATCGCCCGGATATTTTTTATATAGGTCAAATAAATCCTTGACGGCTATTGAATACGTATATTTACCCCCGCGTTCCCTGTATAAATCGTAACATAACTTTCCTCTAAGCCATAAAGCTCTTTCTTGAAATAAATAACCGCTGTTGTCAAAATGTTCGAGCTGCGAGTCAAGAATATTTAATGCCTGGTGGAACCTGTCAAAAATTGAAAGTCCGGTTAATTGTTTTGCCCATTCCCATCCCATCATATTAATGAGTCTGTCCGCTTCGGCTAATAAATCAGCCTGCTGTTTCCAGTAAAACAAATATGAATCTTCCGGATCCTGCTTTAATTTTTCATTGATCGCGGTAGCAAGATCGGCCGGGTTTACCTTTGATTTATATTTTCCTGTTTGGTAAATAATTTTATTAAGCTGTGAATAATTATTCTTTAATTCCGTATCAAGCGGAATTATTGAAAAGCCTAAGAGTCTAACTAAATCTTTTCCGCCGGCTATTTTAAATTCAAAGCCGTTATTGCAATCAACTTGAGTTTGAAAAACACGGTAATAGTTTCTGATAATATTTATTCTATCACCGTCACTGTGAAACTGATGCCAGTTAATATTTATTTTTGCACCATTAATAAAAAGCGAGGCTGAATTTACATCTTCCAATCCCTGTTCCATCCAAAAAGTAAAATTCCATTTTCCTTTCGGGATATCTATTCTAAATGAAATTTCTTCACCAATTACTCCGTCGGCAGTTAAATCATTCCTTAAGGTTGAATGAGCCAACTGTGCGTTATAAAATACAGAGTCCGGCGAAACGGTCCATCCATAGCCCAACGTTTTATTATACAATGATTCCAAAGAAATTAATTCAGCGTAATTTATTATTTGTGAGCTCCTGCTCCCTGCATCAAACAAATACGGAATTTTACGAATCGATTGCGCATATAAAATATTTAAAGTAAAAAGTAAAACAACAAACAAACATTTTTTCATATTATAACTCTTCTTTATTAGATATAAGTTTCTTTTTAGCCATACTGAATGAATCCTCATCAGTATAAAGCATAACATTATTATGAGTCCGTAAGATAGTAGCAGGGCATTCGGTAGTAATACTATTAAACAATGTACTATAAACCGCTTCGGCTTTTCTAATGCCGGGAACAACAACCGAGAGATAATCAGCCGACATTAATGCGGGAATAGTTAAAGTCAACGCAAACTTTGGAACATCCTTAAGTGAAGTAAAGCAGCCGTCATTTACCTGCTGCTGCCTGCAAGGCGGATCAAGCTCAACTATTTTAACTGATTCGATATCTTGGAAATCGGCGACCGGAGGATCATTAAAAGCTATATGACCGTTTTCACCTATTCCCATACAAACTATATCAATTGGCGCTTCATTTAATAAATCCGCATATCTCCTGCATTCCAATTTATTATCATCATTTACCGAGTTTAAATAATTTACCTGTTTGAATTTTACTTTATTAAACAGGTTAGTTTTCAAATAGTAGCTGAATAATTGATGTGAATTTTTCCATAGTCCAAGATATTCATCCATATGAAATGCGGAAATTCTATTCCACTCAATGTTATGTTTTACAAATTGTTCAAGGAATTCATTTTGAGAAGGCGCTGCAGCAAAAACTATTCTAAGTTCATTTTTTATTTTATGCAGTTCTTTAATTCTAGCCGCTAAATCAAACGCAGCTTCTTTGCCCAGTTCTTCCCTGTCCAAAAGTACTTTTGTTTTTAAGTTATCAATTTTGAAATGAAATTTAATTTCCAATTTTTATCCTTACCTGAATGTTTAACTGATTATTCCTGAACTTCCGATACTTCCAAAGCAGCCTGAATTACAGCGCCTAAACCTCGGGGATCATTATCAAATCTTTTTCTATCGAAATAAAACTGAAGATCGTATCCGATCCCTGTTCCTCTGCAAATGTCAATTACAGTACCGTCGTCTTTTATATTTTTCTTAACATCATGCCACGCTTTTAAGGCGTATTCAGTGTAGGATTTATCAAGCCAACCGTTTTTTACACCTCTTAAAATTCCCATTATATACATTGACGTGCATGAGGTTTCTTTAAAGGAATCATGCCTATCAAGAACCTGATGCCACATACCCGATTCGCTTTGCTGTTTGATTAGTCCATTTATATGATTTCTATAATTTTTCAAAATGATATTGTACGATGAATGTTCTTTCGGAAGATGCATTAACAATTCGGAGTTTGCCCAAACAATCCATCCATTGGCTCTTCCCCAATACGCAACTGATTTTTCATTTTTTTCTTGAAACCATCCGTGTTTATATAAACCAATATTTTCATCAAATAAAATTTCATAAAATTTTAATGATTGTTTAGCCGCGTCGTCGTAATACTTATTTTCATTTGTAATTTTCCTCATTCTTAAAAGAAAGGGGACGCTCATAAATAAATCATCTGCCCAAACTGTCATTTCAACAGGTTCAGGTCTGCATAATGTACCATCGCTCAACCGCACTTGATCATTTTCTACATAATCTGCCATCTCAAATACAATAGATTTATATTGCTGGTAATTTTCGTCAAGATAAAGTTGAACAAACGGAAGCGCAGGCCCGCTGGTATCATCGAGCATAGTTTTCCTGAATATTCTGTGATTAGTACCGCGAAGCGCGTTTAGTTCTTTATACTGATAGTTAAAATACTCGTAATTATTAACAGTAAAGTCACAGAATTTTTTCACGAATATTTTATAAGACTCATTCTTTAATTTATCCGCGGCGCTCAGAACGCTAAACATTGTAGCGCCGTTCGCGTAATGCCATTCCAAATATGATTCTCTATTATAGCTGTTCTTCTGATTTATAAAAAGTTCGAGAAGCATTACATCCTTTTGAATATTCCAAGTAATAATTTTTCCTTCATAATTGTAGTAATTGCTAATTGAATTTTCAGGAGGATAAGATTTTTCCAGGCTTTTATTTAAATTTTCTTCTATAGGAAAAGGTCCGGTCAAAAGCCAATTTTTATTCTGATCAGATAATTCAATTTTGGGATTTTTAAATTTAGCAGTTAAAGGCAACTCGGCTTCTGAAGGAACCTCACGCATAAAGAATATGGGTTTATGATCGCCGCTAATTTGTTTGACTAATATTTTATTATCGCCGCGGTTTAATTTTATTTTTTTTGTAGAATGAAAATCAAATAGACCATATGCAATTTCTTTTATTTCCGCTTTTTTATTTGATATATCATTTACAATCAGCTCATCATTCAGCCATATTTTAATTCCGCCGGAATAAGTTAATCCGAAAAGTAATACCGTATCTTTATCCGTTTGAATATTAGAATAGGCGTAATAAATACCTTGCTCATTTCCGTATTCATGCTTAAAATCAACAATCTGCATATTAACAGATTCCTGTCTAATAACATTTGTAAATTCAAATTCGGATTCCCGAATTATTTTATCTACAATCGATTTTGCGATATCGGAGGCCTTTCTGTCTGGTTCGTTCATCAAATAAAAACTGCACAAAATCATCGGCAGAAGAAAAAGCAAACTAATTTTTAATGTTCTCATAAATTACCTATTTCCATCTAATTATTTTTATTTAACAACTCTATAACGGTTTTTACTGTTTCTAACTTCACATTCGGGAAGTCTGAATGTAAATCCCCAGTTTTCCCCTGTACGAGAAATCTTAATGAGCAGATTATTTTTTCCTTTTGCCAAAGGAATTGTAAAAGAAAAAGAATCAGGTGTAAGATTATCATTACCGGAATTATTTAATGTACTATTACCGTTTATAAAAATTTCTATACTGCCGGCAGCTCCTGCTAATGCTTTAACTAACGTATCGTTTTCAACACTTATATTTGCAAAAGCATACATTACATCGTCATCATTCGCGCCGGGAAATAATTCTACCAAATCAATAATATCAGGATTATCAGTAATAACTCTTCTCCACCTGTACTTTTGCCCGTTATAATAAAATTCCTGCGTAACTTTTGGTTCAGCGTTTGCCTCACCACCCATATCAGCAAGATAATCAGTACTAAATGATTCATCCTTTAGATTTTTATTAATAGGATTAACCATCATCCATTCTCTGAAATATTTGCCGGGAAGTTTTGTAACTGCAAGTCTTACTTCTTCCTTTGAAGAAATAGGTAAAGATGAGTCCAATTTTCTTAATGAAGTCAACAGTCTGTTCTTGACATCTTTGTATTCATTTAATTTTAACGAGTATTTATCGGTAGTCCAATCCAACGCATACGTATGATTTTCATTTAGCCAAAGAATTTCAAAATTATTTTTTATCCGGTAAATACTGTTTGTAATTTTATCGATCAATTTAACTGAATGAATTATTTTCGAGCGTGCATCAAATGCATTTGTATTATACTCCGAATAAGCTTCTGCATACAAATTTGAAGCTTCTAATAAATCCATTCTTTCATTAGCAAGCGTTCTATAAAGATTAATAACATACTGCAGATACTCTCGATCATTTTTATAATTCCTGCATGTAAAATTCTCAAGAAGTTTTTCGGCATCGTTAATAATTTCTAAAACCTGATCCCATTGATCCAATGAAATTCTGGTTTGTTTTCCTACGTCGGGAAGCGTTTTAGCAAAAAGAATTTTATCGAACATTCCGTCGGTTGGCTCAAGATACGCTAGTTCTGTAAGTTTATGAATTGTTTCGGTTAAAGAGTTATTATCCGCCGCATAAATCCCTTTGTTAAACCTGGTATCAAAATTATCTCCGTCGTAAGATTTTGAGTTCCAGCTTTTATCTGCTCCGTAAGATACTCCGTACCATGCATTTGTAAACAATGTTGATCCTCCGTCGTCCCACACGCAGTTTAATAATCCTGAAGCGCCGTATTTGTATCCGTCGGCAGAGAAGTTTTTGATGTTAGTAGGAGCTTGATAATAATTAGGAAACAGACGGTAAGAATTAAGAACGCCCGGAACTACCCAAAACTCAAAGCCCGCGTTTTTAATTGGTTCAATAAATTCTTTAAAACTTTCTTTGGGATCATAAGTCCATGTACCAATAATTATATCTTTAGGAAGTTTTTCCAGAAGGTTAGGATACTCAAGAAGGATATCACCCCACATTATTACACGCTTATTATATTTTTTTACGATGTCGTATAATTTCATTATATGCTGAAAATATACTCCGTCGTAACCTATACTATCGACAAGCGCTTTAGAATTTTCTTTTCCCAAATCGAAAGTTTCGTCGCAATTAATATTAAAGAAAGGAGAATCAAAAGCGGGAATCATTTCGGAATAAATGTCCTCAAGAAACCTATAACTTTCATCTAACACCGGTGAAATAAGCGTCCCGCTCTCGCCCAGATGAGCATATTCCGGGGTTTCCAGTATTCTGTTAAAATGTCCGAAAGATTGGAAACCTCCTATAACCATAATATTATACTTCTTTGCATAATCAGATATTTCTTTCCATTCATCAATTGTTAAAGATCCGTCATCAGGGGCAAATTCAGGGTGACTCTTAGTTTTAACAACGTGTTCCACATAATGAATAATTGTATTAATTTTCATTTCTGAAAATCTTCTTATCTGATATTTCATGAAATCAAGAGTCGGAATTGGACCGCGGCTTATATCATCAGATACGGCTCGGTATTTATAATCAGGCCAATCGGAAATTTTGATGCCTCGAATATAGTTTTTGTTTGACGCACGTACTAATTGTTTTAGTGTTTGAATACCGTAGAACAATCCTTTAGTATCATTAGCCGAGATAATAATATTAACAGAATCAATTAATAAATAGTACCCTTCATCACCCAGTTTTTCTATAGGCATTAGTTCGTTTTTCATTAATGTTTTATCAAAACCTGTTTCTTTACCAGGTAAACCTATTAAGATTTCCAAATTAGATTTATTAAAATTATCATCAGATGTTACGTTGTTTTTAAATTCATTTTTAAGTTCTTCAAGAGCAATTTCAACAGATTCATTTATGCCGTAGAAATTTTTTATATCTAAATTTACATTTTTGATTTGAAGTATATTATCATTGAAACTAAATTCCTGAGGTTGAGGAATTACGGAAGGGATATTATCCTGAGCATTTGAGGAAACATGAAATAGTACTGTTATTAAAAAAAGATATTTTGCAATTTTAATTATTCTTTCTTTCATTTTTTCCCCAACCAATTTTTTTCTAACCAGTCCGCCGAATTTTTATAAGCAATATCAAGATTATCAATTGAAGATTCTGAACCGCCGATATCCAGACCGATTAAGCCTTTATAATTTATTAAATCAATAGTTTCAAAGAATATATCCCATCTAATAATTCCTTTTCCAATTTCGAGATGTTCCGGTTTTTTGCCACGGTTATCTGAAATATGAATATAATCAATGTGATCTTTAAGCCTTCTTAAAGCAAGCGTAAGGTTATCGTTAAGGATAAATTGATTAGCGGTATCAAGATTAAAGCGAAGATTGTCTCTTTTTACAGCGTCATAGAAATATAGAAACGAATCCGTAGTTGATGAAAGCAGTCCAAGCGCCGGATGCACCTGATAAGTTAACCCGTAGTCTTTAGCGATATCGCAAATTGTCCTATAAGTATTGATTAAGTTATCCCAGTATTCATCCCAGTTTAAATCAAACGGCAAATAAGCGGAGCTCATTATTTCGTCATTATAGTGCCGCACGACAGGAATATCCGCAGGAAATTTATAGGGCGGAAGCGGCGCATTATCAAGCACACCTTTGGCTCCGAATAGTTTTGCTATTTCGCAACCTTTAACAAACAAATCCAACTGCTGCTGTTTTGTATTTTTATCAGGCAGACTTAATCCCGGAAGTACTGTGCAGAAATAAGAAACATTAAGATCCAGGCTTATAATATTTTCCGCGATATTATCTTTTAAATCATATACTTTCTGCAGATGAGATTCTCTTATGCCTTCAAGTTCAACATTCTTAAAACCAAGTGCTTTCATTTCCCTTAGGTAATCAACCGTCCTATCGGCATCAGGCGGATATCCGTACTTGGTAATTGGATATAAATATGCGCATACAATTCTTTCGTTATACATTTATTCCTCAGAAAATTTCAATAATTCCAATTATTCCTACAACAGCTATATAAACAGTAAACAACGAGATTACAATTAATACTACGTTCATTATTTTTGACATTCTATAATTGCCCATAATTTCGCTTTTATTTTGAATTACCTGCATCATGATAATAATCATCGGGGTAATTAATAAAGCGAGCGCTTGCGAAGCAATCATAACAACAACAGGCCTGCCGCCAAATACAGGAACAACAAAACCAAGAGCAGCGTAGAAAATTACGATAGCCCTGTTTCTTGGTTTGCTTAAATTAAATTCTTCATTGAAATAATCCGAAAGAAGCAGAGGAACCAGCATGTAATGAGGGAACAAAGAAGAAAGTCCCGCACATACTATGCCTGCAACAAATATAGAAACAGCGAATCTTCCGGCCAAAGGTTCCAATAGTTTAATCATATCAATAGCATTTTCTACATGCAATCCAAGCGGATAAAGAGTACCGGCAGCTGCTGCCATAATAGCGATGCTTAACACGAACATTAACATTGAAGAAATAAAAGCGTCTCTTTTTTCAAGCTTAAGGTCAGAGACATTCCAGTCCTTCTGTTTAATAGTTATCGAACGGGTAACATACAGCACTCCCCCCATAGTAGTTCCTATCATACCGGCAACAATTAAACCTGCATTTGCTTCCGCGGGAATACTGGGAATTAAACCGCTTATTACAGCTCCGGCATCAGGAATTACCATAAATGTTGTAAGTATAAAACATATTCCCATCAAGGCAACAAAAACGCTTAATATCTTTTCGATGAAATTATACCTGCCGTTAAAAAGAAGAAATACAAGTGTCCCGCCGAATACAGCCGTTAAAATTATTGAATTAAATCCATCGCCGTCACTCGTAAGCGGGCGCGACCATTCCTTAACAACATCGGTAACAATTGCCATAACGCCGATACTAGAAACCATTTCAGTAAATATTAAAACTACAAGAACAAACCCCGATGTATATTTACCGAAATGTTTTTTATAGCTTTGAAGCGCACTCTCGCCTGTTATTAATGTAAATCTTCCGAAAGTTACAACGAGCAGATATGTGAACACGCATGATACTAATACGGCCCAGGTTAAAATCATTCCATGTGAAGCACCGGCCGAAGCCATTGTAGTTATACTTCCTGTTCCGATATTATACCCTACAAGGAAAAGTCCGGGACCAATTGTAGCCAGGAATAAACTTATTTTCTTTAATGTTTTATTCACTACATGACCTTTATTAAATTAATCGAATTTATATTCATAATATTTTGAAAGAAACCGCATACCGAAAGAAGTGCCGACATCTCTTTGCGTCATCCATACTTTATCTGCTTTTCTTCTTGTTCTTAAATTTAAATATGCTCCTCTTAAATTCTGATCCGGATGATCCTGAGCGAACCTGTTTTTAACAACCCAGCCGGCTGATTTTTCAACATTCTCCTTGAACTCATCGCCAATGCCGTATTCAATAAGTCTAATCCATAAAAGTCCCGCAAAAGAAACAGCAGATCCGCATATTGAATTCTGATTGGATTTACCATTTATATAATTTTTATAATAAATTGTACCGTCGCTTTTCTGAAATTTAGTATAAAAGGATAAAGTTTTTTTTGCTGCCGCTAAATATCTTTTATCCCCCGTTAAGTCGTATCCCTCCATTAAAGACTCAGCATACCACAAATTGAACCTTGGATGGAAACTGCCTTCAGCTTTGTTATTCGGTCCGAAATCCATCCATAAACCTTCAGGACCTTGATACATTAATAAACTTTCGCATAATTCTATGAACATCTTTTTATATTTTTCATCACCTGTAAACTCATACATATCTTTAAAAAGAGAACCTTCATTATTTGGTCTGGAAACACTGAACAAATCTTTTGATTCTTTAATTTCAGCTATCGGGCTATTTTGTTTTAAAACTTCTCCCGTAACCGGATCGATTGCGTCATAAAAAACTTTATATTCTGGTACGTACATATTATTCATCATCCATTCACCCGCGCTGGTAGGAACCTCGGCGTATTTTTTATCGCCGGTGATTTTATAAAGGTTGAATAATCCTAAGGTACCGTCGGATACAGTCGCGAATATTATTGTTTCACCTGCGGCATCACCGTGCGCGGCGTTAAGCATACCTTTTAACTTCGGATGATCAGTAATTAACAAACCGCACCACCAATCGCCGGCTTGTTTTGCGCGGGATAAATATTTTTCATTTTTTGTTATTTTATATACATCAAGCAGACCAGCAATTATTTGCCCCGTATGCCAGGGAGGTTCATATTCATACCATTTTCCTTCGATCACATTATAGTCACATTTCGATTTTCCATTTTCATCTAGTAAAATATCGGTTGCGTAATTTGCTCCTTCGGTTATCGCGCGCAAAACACTTTCTTTGGATAATATAGCATCTTGCGGATAAATATAACCTTGCATTAAAAATATTGCTGCTAATAGTTTTAAGTAATATTTTGACACATTCACTCCAATATATTTTTATTGAATTTTTTCGAAATCCGGTAATTCCAATAAAAGTTTTTTTAGTCTTTCTGCCGCTTCAGGAATTTCAATTTGAAGATTCGACATAATATCATTTCTTCTTTTATATAATTCATTGCATTGATTTATAAATTCAATTTTATCAATAGGTTCGGGAACAGAGTTCTTCAGCTGAAGTCTCAATCCTTTTAACCGGGTGTAATTTAAATGATAGTCAAACGGATTTTTTGAATGAATAAATCTGATCTTTCTTATAATTTTCCAGAGGGAATCACTTTCGAACCAAAGTTCTCGTTCACCTATTTTTTTTCTTAACTCGAGTTCAACTTCTCTTAACTGCAGCAAAAGATTTGAGCTGTTCCCATAAAGTTTATTTAATGCCTGATTGAGAGATTTTTCGGCGGAATAAGTACTTGAATTCCACATATAGTCATTAACCGTAATTGCAGTTGCTTTTGAATCTTCCATATTAGCCGCGCCGTTTATAAACATTCCGTTTCCCGCTGTTCGTAATTTAAAATCGGCAGGAAAATTATTATCCCATGCCGTAAATAACGGAGAAGAGATAAAAGGGTTGTGGCTATAAATTGTATTATCCCATAAAAAAGGTGTAATGCCTTTAAGATTGTAAGTCCAATCATTTATATCTTCGGCAGTAATTGTTCTGCTTCTAACAAACGGACCGCACCAAATAATAAATACATCTTCGGGAATATTAACTCCCAAATAATTAAGATCCCTGTAAATTGGTTTATAAGCGTCATCTTCCCATCTTGTATTTTTATATAACTCCATATCGCCGTAATGCATATCTTCATAGGTATAAAATGGGGGAACATAATACAATTCGCTTTGCAATGATTTTTCATTCAGCCAAATTTTTATATCGTTCATTAAATAACAATGCGCATCAGCCATATGTTTGAACTTCTTCTTATCATTTTCAGTTGTTAGAATATATCCTTCTCCAAACTTAAAAGGCGGAGTATCATCGGCAAGTATCATTAATTTATCGGCACCATTATCAATACCTAATTTAATAACTTCTTTTAAAGCGTTAACATCATCATCGTTCGAAATTTCAATATGTTTTTCTTCGTATATATTATGCATCTGCATAATACTAGGTCCGCCGTATTTATTTTTCCATAAACTTATTTCAGCAAATAACTTTTTAAATTCATCGCTTGCTTTGTACCACGGATATTGCCTGCTGCCAATAGCTATAGTTTCAATTTTGTTTTTTAATGCAAAATCCATTAGTTCAAAAACCTCTTCCGGTTTCGGGATCGCCGATATTATTCTTCTTGAAAAATCCGGATAATCTTTTATATCGAAATAGCTAAGCTTTATTCCGTTTTCGGCTTTTTGGAAATATTCAGATAAAGTTACACACGCAAAAAGTAATCCAAGCTGGGATTTATATTTGAGCAGTATTTCCTTTTTATCAGCATTACCTTTAATTTCATAATATTGATTGTTATGGCTGGTGGATTCTTGATTTATTTTTTCAAATAATATTCTTACAAAAGAATTTGATTTATTATCAATTATGTTAACAGTTAATTCATTTTCGAATTTTTCGAACAATAGGTGTTTAAAATAGCCGGCCGCTTTATGTTCTATAGAACTTGCGGGATTCAAAGAAATAAATTTTTCATCTCTAAAATCAAAATATTTATTAAGCGGAACGATTTCTTTTGGTTCCGGCTGAATTGACAATTTGATTGAATTAGTCTCTTGGCGCTGAGCAATAATTACCGCAGTGAAGAAAATCAGGTACAAAGCAAGTGTAATTTTTAGTTTTCTTTTCATATTATTTAGCTTCCTCAAATGAAGGGACATTTACCATTTCCGACTGCAATGAATAACTTAACCTGTAGAAAGAATTCTTTTCAATTTCATTTAGCAATGATTTTCTTATGTCTCTTAATTCAAAGCATTTATTTTTAAATTCGTTTATTTCAACCGGTTCAGGCACTGAATTTTTCAGCTGCAGTCTAAGAGCTTTTAATCTGCCGTAATTCTGATGATAGTAAAAAGGATTTTTTTCGGTAATAAATCTTGTCTTTCTTATAGACTGCCATAATTCATCGGCCGCATACCAAAGTTCTCTTTGTTTGATTGTTTTGCAAAACTCCAATTCTACATCTCTATATTTCAGCAATAAATTAATATTTGAGCTGCCGTACAGATTTCTCATTGCCGCCATCAAAGACGCATTAGGATTATATCTATCTTCTTCCCACATATATGCATTGGCTGTCATTGATTGCGCACGGCTGGTTTCTCCAACTCCTTCTCCGTTTAGGAATATACCGTTACCGCCTGTTTTCCTCGAAAAGTTTTTAGGAAAATCATTTTCATACGCCGTAAACATTGAGCGTGTCGTAAATTCAAGCTGCGAATAAATTGTATTATCAAAAAGAAAAGGCACCCTGCCTTGAAGATTATTTGTCCAATCGCTAATATCTTCGTCAGTTAATACTCTTGTGCAAACAAAAGGGCCTGTCCACATAATTTCAATATCTTTATTCATCTTTTCACCGATGATTTTTAAATCACGTTTAAGCGGCCCGAAAGCGTCATTTTCCCAAGGTGTATTTTTAAATAATTCCATATCGCCGTAATGCATTTCTTCGTATGTATAAAAACCGGGGCAATACATTAATTCAAGATCAAACTTATTTTTTCCTGCCCATTCATAAATATTATTCATTAACCAGCAGTGTGCTTCGGCCATCGTTGAAAACTTTTGCTTATCTTTTTGCGAAGTAAGTATATATCCTTCACCGAACTTAAACGGAGGCGAATCATCTGCATTAATCATAAAACGTGTTACGCCGTGCAGATAGGACTCTTTAATAAATTCCTTTATCTGATTTAAATGATCCTCGTTGGTAATTTCAATATCGTAATCGCCTGTATAAAGGTTAAGCACCAATAAAGACCTGACACCTCCGAATTCTTCATTCCATTTTTTATAAATAGAAAGATTTTTTTTCAACTCATCATCAGGGCCGTACCAGGAATAATCTATATTATGAAAAGTTATGCATTCAATTTTATAACGAAGCATCCAGTCCAGATCTTCAGTAAGATGATATGGATCCGGTCTGCTGTTTATTATTCTTTTTGAAAATTTTGGATAATCAAATACATCTGCCTTTCTAAGCTGGATTTCATTTTCATTTCGGTTAATTAATTGTGCAAGCGAAACTGAAGCATAAATTAATCCTACTTCACTTCCTCCCGACAGCTCTACTACTACTTTTTCATTTTCTTTGAAATTAATTTTATAGGCCTGCTCGCCGAATTGTTTCAGCTCATTAAACGAAGAATCAAATTTTATTAATATTTTATAATTTTCGAATTCATTTAAATTCGAATTTAGTACAGGAAACGCTGGGTAATTATATTTTGACAGCTGGTTATTTAATGTAGCCGCCGCATTTTTTTCATATTTGGTATTAACAATAATGCCAGCTTCCGGATTAAAGTCTTTGTTATACAAATTATAATACGTATCTGAATATTCCGCTTTTACCGGCACGGGATATATTTCAGCAAATTCGTTTTCTACCCAAACGGATTTAATATTCTGCTCACTTAATCTTTTATCAAAAGGAGCTGGGAAAGCGGGATCGCTTTGAGAGTAAATGTTTGTTATCATCAGAACAAATACAGCGCATATTATTTTTATTTCATTCATATCATTTTATTTTTATTCTATAGTAAATTTCTTTTATAAAAGAATCTTCGTCGGGAACAACATTAATAATAACCGGATAACCTTTCAACGATGGGAAAGGCTGTAAGAATCTTTCTTCTTCCGTACCGATTTCTAATTCATAATTTCCGTTTAATAATTCAAAGGTAAATTCGCGTTTGCCTCCAAGTATATCGACTGTTCTGCTGTTTATTTTCACAAACTTAGAATCTCTGTTTTGAATAAATGGCTCAACAATTCTAATTTTAGGTTTTTGTCCGTGGAACCGCAGCCTAATGTGTTTCTCTATGTAATTATCATAAAATTTATGATTTAAAGTATATGCTACTCCCCCTTCCCACCGGTTTCTATCTTTTAATTCGCCTATTGATTTTACTTCGAAATAATTATTTATTTGGGAAGATTCCATGTGAGAATCGAATTCATAAAGGTTTGTATAAAAAGCATTACTGTCTTGGAATTCTATCCGCGGAGTTATTGACAGTGAATTTTCAGCTTCGGGATAATGCATTT
>JAHJUE010000031.1:0-122500 GCA_018829205.1 Bacteroidota bacterium | reverse complement strand
TCCGTCTCATAAAAAACGGACTTGAAACTTACACTATAAAATCATATTTGTCAAGTACTCTGTAGAAATAAATTCAAACTTTTTTATTTCTTTTCCTTTTCGACAATCAGTAAGTATACATAAGAACTAATTCATAAAAATCACATCATTAAAGGTAGGGGTTTCTTTTTGAGAAAGCAAGCATAAAATGAAAAAAAATTATTTTTTTTATCATATAGGCACTTCCTAGGATAATATATCCGTAATTATAGCTAATAAAAATGACCCAAATGGGTAATACCGCCGCCTGTTTTTATGATATATATTAAAAACAGAATAAGTAATATTTATATGCTGGGAGGCGTTATTGAAATAATCTACTGTATTTCAAATTAACTTATCGCTAACAATATAAAGGGGGAATAAATGATAAGCCCTATTCAAAACAACGCCAACGATAATCCTTTAGCTGATTTAATCAGCGATGATATTTACGATTTACTCAGCAGTAAGGGATTAATTAACGAAAAGTCCGTTAGAGATTACATAATCAGGCAAAAATTCAAACAATTGCGTACAAATAAAATTACTGCAAGTGAGGCTATTGATGCACTAAGGGAGGAATATCCTTATTTACAGTTTGATACAATACGCAAAATTGTTTACCAAATCCATAAATAAAACTACTTGACAAACATATGGTCTTCGTTTATATTTGCCTGTAACTCTTTGAAGATCTAAAAGATCTTTGATGTTTTGAGTTAGCCCAGTGTCTCCCCCCAACGCTGGGCTTTTTTATTTAATGTAAAAGGAAGTATATATGTCTAAAGTTAGAAAAAGTATTCGCTCACAAAAACAATCAGAAAAATCGCCTTTTAATAACTATTGGAATAAAAACAATTACCTATTTTTGTTTTCTGGTGTTATTGTTTTAATAATTGGATTCTTTTTGATGAGTATTGATCCTTACGATAGCACCTTGTCGCTTTCTGTTTCACCAATAGTTTTATTAATTGCCTACTTAATTATTTTTCCGCTTTCTATTTTATTTAGAAAAAACAATTCTAAAGAATAATATTTATGTTTTTAGGAAAGGTAAAAGGGAATTTAGTAGCGACACAAAAGAACAAACATTTGGTCGGTCATAAACTTCAAATTGTGAAAAAAATAGATTTAAATGGTAACTTTATCGGAAAGAAAGATATTATTGCCGTCGACTTAATAGATGCAGGCATCGGAGATACTGTTTTGGTTGCTCAGGAAGGTGACGCAGTTCAGCAGATTTTAGGTCACGGTAATGCTCCAATAAATACAATTATTATTGCAATTGTTGATGATTTTGAGGTTGATGAATAATAATAAAAATTAAAAACATTGAACGAGCAAAAACTCCAAATATACTCTTCATTAAAACTACTAATGTCAATTGCCGGTTTCGGCCCCAGAAAAATTCTTAATTTAATATCAAAATTTAAATCATTTGAAAATATCTTTAACGCCGATTTCAGTACGCTTCAGCTGATTAACGGATTTAATGAATTAAGTGCGAATAAACTACTTAAAAATATTGATAATTATGATTTAATAAAAAAGAATTGTTTAATAGAAGCAGAGAAGTTAAATAAATTAAATGCCGGAGTAATTACTTTTTTTGATGAAGAATATCCTGAACTATTAAAGGAAATTTATAACCCCCCTCTTATATTATATTTTAAAGGCAATATTGATATTTCAAAAAACTCAAATGTAGCCGTAGTCGGGACACGCAATCCAACAAGTTACGGGAAAATGCAAACTGAAAAAATTGTGAAAGACTTGTGCGGCAAAAACATAACAATTGTTAGCGGACTTGCAAGGGGGATTGACTCAGTCGCACATTATTCGGCATTAAGTTCAAACGGTCAGACAATAGCTGTAACTGGTTCTGGTCTTGATGTTATTTATCCTCCGGAAAACAGAAACTTATTTACTGAAATTTGTGAAAATGGTTTAATTATTTCCGAATACGAATTAGGAACAAAACCCGATGCAATTAACTTTCCCAAAAGAAACAGGATAATATCGGGAATTTCATTAGGCTCACTTGTTGTCGAAACTAAACTAAATGGCGGAGCTATGCAGACTGCCTCTTATGCATTGGACCAGAACAGGGAGGTTTTCGCGCTGCCGGGAAATATTGGCGTAAACCAAAGTGAAGGAACAAACATGCTGATTCAAAAAGGGAGCGCAAAACTGGTTACAAATGCCGATGATATTTTAGTAGAATTAAATTTAAAACTTAATCCGGAAGTTGGGATAAATATACCTAGACCGAGTATTGAATTAAATCTGTTTGAAGAAAAAATATTAAACGTTATAAATAACAATCCAATTCATATTGATGAAATCGCTAATAAATCCAATTTATCCGCTTCCGATTGTCTGGTTAATTTACTTTCGCTGGAATTTAAAGGATTAGTAAAACAGCTGCCGGGTAAAGTTTTTCAATTATACAATTAAATTTTTTTTAGATAAAAACAGGCTCTGTCACCTCTTTCCTTTTCATTTAATTCAAATGCTGACTTTTCATATTCTTTAATTATCTTTTTAGTAAATATGGATTTTGCCGGATTTACCGCGTAAGAGTTTTCATCATACCATCCTATTCCTTTTTTGTATTGATCACTGCCCCAAAATTGGGTGGCTAAGGAATCGTATTCAATTTTTTCTATTTTAAACCCGCATTTATCGGTTAGAATATTTAAACTTTTTAAAGAATGCAGATAATAATGACGGGGGGCATCAAGTCCTATCCAGTCTTTTCCGTATTTTTCCCATGCATAGGAATTAATAATTGGAATGCACATTAAAAAATATTTATTTTCATTAAGCAGATTATAAATTTGAACTAATACTTTTTCCTGATCTTCCATATGTTCGAACACATGGTTCATCATAATTAAATCGAATTTACCGTCCAGTTCGAACAAATTATTTTTGTAAATTTTAAGTCCGTTTTTATATTTAATATTTTCTTCAATAAAAGGATCAATACCAAAAATATTTTTATAACCTGCGTTTCTTAGTCTATAAAGCACACTGCCAGAACCGCACCCGACATCAACAATTCTACTTTTATAACCTGCCGAGGAGTTTAGTAATCTAGAGACATAGGTAGGAACCCCAAAAACTTTTATAAGAAGATTTCCAATTAAATTTTTATACCCCAAAGCACTTTGATCTCTTTTTTTGTTAAGGTAAGCTTTTATAAAATTATCCTTCTTGAGATCATAAGCCATATAGTTTTTGGGGTAATATTTTGAAATATCCTTTGGGTATTCCAATATCTGTAAACATTCGCAGTTACCGCATTGAAAATAATTGAACTCTTCTTTAGTCCCGTACAACATCTCTCTTATTATATAGGGAGTATTATTTATTTTATTTCCGCAAATACGGCAAATCATAATTCTTTCAGTCATTAATATTTTTTTAATTTTTTCCAGAGATATTTTAAACGGTCTTTTAGATTTTTTTCCTGCCCGTTTTCGGTAGGCAAATAATATTGAGTTCCTATCATTTCAACAGGAAAATAATTTTCTTCAATAAAATTATTGGGATGATCGTGTGCGTATTTGTAATCTTTGCCGTATCCAATTTCTTTCATCAAATTAGTCGGAGCGTTTCTTAGATGAACAGGAACTGCGAATAATTTATTGTTTTTTACATCAGCAATTGCCTTACTAATTCCCACATATGAGGCATTACTTTTGGGAGAAGCAGCCAGATAAGTAACGCATTGAGCCAGTAAAATTCTAGCTTCAGGCATTCCGATTTTTTCAACAGCGCTGAAAACCGATTCGGCTAATACCAATCCGTTAGGAGAGGCATTTCCAATATCTTCGGAGGCAAGTATTATAAGTCGGCGGGCAATAAATAAAGGATCTTCACCGCCTTCAATCATTCTGGCAAGCCAGTATAAAGCAGCGTCAGGATCGCTTCCGCGCACGCTTTTAATAAAAGCAGAAATAACATTATAATGTTCTTCACCGCCTTTATCATAAATTATATTTTTCTTCTGAACAACATTTTCTAAAACTTCTTTAGAAATTTTAATTTTATCTTTAAAACTTTCCTGCGCAACCGATGCTTCCAGAATATTTAATAATGTGCGGGCATCACCGCCGGAAATGTAGAATAGGAAATCTTTATCAATTTCCGAAATATTTAACCGGCTTAAATATTCATCCTTTGTTACTGCCGTATCAAGAATTTTTTCAAGATCATTTTTAGTAAGTTCATTTAATATAAAAATTCTAACACGGGAACGAAGCGCCGAGATTACTTCGAAAGAGGGGTTTTCTGTGGTTGCTCCAATTAGTATTATTTCGCCGGCTTCAACTGACGACAATAACGCGTCCTGCTGAGCTTTATTGAACCTGTGAATTTCATCAATAAAGAGTATAGTCTTTTTATGATAGTTAAGATTTGATTTCCCGATATCAATTATCTGGCGAACATCTTTTACTCCGGAAGAAACTGCATTCAATTTGAAGAAGTCGGAATTTGTTTGTTCTGAAATAATTTTCGCTAAGGTTGTTTTCCCGGTGCCAGGAGGCCCCCATAATATAAAGGGAGAAAGCCTGTCTGTTTCAATCATTGTACGTAATGGTTTTCCAATTCCTACCAAATGATCCTGCCCGAAAAAATCTTCAAGTGTTCTGGGTCTAATCCTTTCGGCCAAAGGGATTTGCGGTATTTCATTATTGGAATACAAATCAGAGACTATTTTTCTTCAATTTTAAATGCTTTTTCATCTGCCCTCTGCATATAAAATTTTTCACGGGCAACCTGTTCAATTTTTAGTTCGCTGTTTTGAAGCGAGTCTATTTCCATTTCAAGGTTTTGAATTTGATTTTCCGTTTTTTCTATTTCATTGTTTAAATCATCAATTTTATTTTTCAACGACAAATATTTAACAACTCCGCCGTCGTTAAAAAAAAGAAAAGCTATCAGAAGGATTATAAAAAAGAAATATACTATTGCTAAAATTTTATTTTTTGTCAAATTCATTCTAATGAATATTTTACAATTCTATCAACCAATTCTTCAAATTCAATGCCTTCGGCCTTCGCGGCTTTTGGTAATAAACTAGTGCTAGTCATTCCGGGTAATGTATTTACTTCAAGGCAATAAGACTCTAAATTTTTATTTACTCTGAAATCAATTCGCGAATATACTTTAGCACCAACAGCGCTAAAAGCAAGGAGCGCCTGGTGTTTCAAGTGAGTTAATATTTCATCCGGAAGTTCGGCAGGCACTATATAAACGCTTTTACCGGGTGTATATTTGCTTTCATAATCATAAAATCCTGATTCGGGTCTAATTTCAACAGGCGGGAAACTATGATTATTTAATACTCCAACTGTTAATTCATGACCTTCTATAAATTCTTCAATTAATGCCTGCTCACAATACTTAAGAGCGAGTATTACAGATTCTTTAACTTCAGAATCCCCGCGGCAGACAGTCAATCCTACAGTTGAACCTTGTCCATTTGGTTTTACAATACAAGGATATCCAAAAAATTTTTTAATTTTCATTTGAATCAATTCATAATTTTTTTCTTTACCGTCAACCACAAACCATTTAGGAGTTTGTACATCGAAATGATTAAACATAATTTTTGAGAATGATTTGTTCATCGCAACCGCGCTGCCTAATACACCTGAACCCGTATATTTAATTCCTCGGAGATCCAGCAGAGATTGAATTGTTCCGTCTTCACCCCACTGCCCATGCAGACAATTAAAAGCAATATCAACATCGTCAAATCTGGTTGAATTGATAAGTTCGATATAATTGTTCGGCGACACTTCTGAATAATCTTTTGTTTCAAAAAAACTTCGTTCATCCTCAGGCTGATTTATCCCGTAAGCAGGATCAAAAGGTTTAACTTTGTAACCTAAATTCCTTAACGCTAATAAAACAGATTTAGCGGATGATTTTGATACTTCTCTTTCAGGCGAAGCTCCACCGAGAAGCAATGCAACAGTAATGTTTTTGTTTTCCATAATAGTTTAGTATCCGACTTTATTTCGTTCATCAATTTTAATTCCGTAAGTACTTTCGGCAATTGAATATAGTTCACGGACTTTATTTAAAGGAATTGTTTTTTCGCGTCCTAATTGCCTGGCCGCAAAAAGAGTATGTGCAGAATGTTCAAGTTTTTCCATTCTAAAATATGCTCCTTTTATACACTTGCCGAATGTTATCGCGCCGTGATTTTCAAAAAGCATTGCCCATGAAAAATCGATATAAGGCAGCATTGAATCAGGGAGCGCATCCGTTGAAGGAGTAGCATACCTGCACAATGGCACCTTTCCCAATGAAAGTATTACTTCGGGGAACACAGGTTTAATAAATCCTTCTCCTGCCGTAGCAAATGCCGTTGCATAAATTGGATGACAATGAATAACCGCATCAATATCTTTTCTTTTCTTATAAGCAAGCAAATGGATTTTTGCTTCAGTTGAGACTTTACCTAATCCGTTTATTAAATTTCCATCGTAATCAATTTCCAATAAATCATTCTCTTCTATTTCACCTTTACACTTTCCAGACGGAGTTATTAATATTTTTTTTTCATCAATCCTAACCGAAAGGTTCCCGTCATAAGCCGATACAAAGCCTTTATCATAAACTTTGCGGCAGTATTTTGTAAGATCACTTCTTAATGACATTTTGTTCTAATTTTTCCATTAGCTGTAAATTTATCAAACCATCTTCTCCAGGTATTTCGGGAGAAGTATTAGTACTGAAAGAATGATAAAGAGATTTAAGATGCAGCTGCAAATTATTCGCCCGTTTCAGAAAAGCTTTTTTAGCTTCGCCGTTTAAATCAATTGTAAGTTTTCCCGGAGAATTTTTCTTTACAAAAATATTTTCAATGCTCAAACATCCGTTATAACCTACAATTTCAATTCTGTTAAAAGCTTTTTGCGCGTTAAAAGAAACTGTAAATCTTCCGTATCCGCTTTTTTGAAATTTAATTAACCCGGTCGCAAAATCGTCTACATCACTTTTATAAACAATGTTATCTGTGTAACCTGAAATCTCGCTTATTTCACCGCCGAAGTAGCGCAGCAGGTCAATAGTATGTGTTCCTAAATCGCGAAGAGCGCCGCCACCGCTTTTTTCTTTATTAAATCTAAAATTATTTGACGGCGCAAGATCAATATAAAACGATATCGAAACAGATACGATTTTACCAAGCATCTGTTTTTGAATAAGTTCTTTCGCTTTTTTTACAAGGGGATTAATTCTATAAAGATAATTTACGGCAAGCTGCACATTATTCTCTTTGCATATTTTAACCATTTCTTCGGCTTGTGCAGATGTTACTGCAAGTGGTTTTTCGCAAAGTATATGTTTGCCGGCTTTCGCTGCTTCTATTACCTGGCTGTAATGATCAATGTTAGCGCCGGCAATATATACAGCGTTAATATCGCTTTCAAGAAATTTTTTAAAATCATCCGTCGCGAAATCAGCGGAAAACAAACCCGCCAAATTTTTTGCTCTTCCTAAATTACTGCTGTACAAAGAAATCAGTTTATTTTTTTTTGATTGAGTTAAAGCAGGTAAAAAGGAAAATTCAGCGAATCGTCCTAAACCGGAAACACCCCATTTTAACTTTTTGTCTTTTCTTAACGGCAGTCTTAATTTCCGTTCCGATATTATTTTCATTGACCTTACCGATTAAGTTTTTCTAATAGTTTTTGAATTGGTTTAGAATTCTGCATTATATAAAAATGAATTGCAGGCACATTATTATTTAAAAGGTCTTCAACTTGTTTTAATGTCCATTCAATACCAATTTCATAAACATGTTCCTTTTTTGCGTTTTTGGCTTCTTCAGCTAATTCCGGCGGCACGTCAATATAAAAGTGTTTCGGCAGATTGTTAATTTGTGTCTGTGATGTAAGAATTTTTAAACCCGGAATAATAGGAACATTTATGCCTTCCTTTCTGCATAAATCAACATATTTATAATATTCATTATTATCATAAAACATTTGAGTTACAATATACGAAGCTCCGGCGTCAACCTTTGCCTTGGTATATCTGACATCAGTTAAAAGATTTGGCGATTCAAAATGTTTTTCAGGGTAACCGCCTATTCCAACGCAAAAGTTCATTGGTTCGGCATCAAGCAATGAGTCTTCAATATATTTGCCTCTGTTCATATCAGCTATTTGTTTTACAAGATCAACCGCATAATTGTTAATGCTTCTGCCAAATTTTATAGGTTTCTTGAAGCCGCTGTCATCGCCGCGAATTGCCAGCACATTATCAATTCCCAGATAATGAAGTTCAATTAAAAAGTCTTCGGTTTCTTCCTTTGTAAATCCATTGCATATTACATGAGGAACGGCATCAACGTTGTACTTATTTTGAATAAGGGCGCATATACCCAATGTTCCCGGGCGTTTTCTTTTAACCTTCATTTTAAATCCGCCGTTTGGTTCTTCTTCATACATTACTTCGGCGGCATGACTTGTAATATCAATAAAGGGAGGTTTATAATAAACGATATCGTCAAGAATCTGCATTAATTGTTTTATATCCCCACCTCTTTTAGGGGGAATTATTTCGAAACTTAAAAGTGTTTCCGTTGCTTTATCCAAATGTTCAATAACTTTCATAATAACCTTAAAGAATTGGAAAGAAATTTAATATTTTCTGCGATAACTTCTCAACTAATATACTAATTATTTTTGGGAAGGAATTAATGTTAATAATTCCATCTTAGAGTTTTTAATAACATTTTCATTAATATTTATTCGATAATACTTTCCCTCAAGATAATTTTCAGTAACATCATTATAATGACTGCTCATGAAATGACCCGATTGTCCAACGGGCATAGCAATTTCAATAATATCGGGATTTGAAAAATCGTAAATATATCTCATTGAGGGACCTAGTTTAACTTCAAAAGGTTCTCTAAAAGAATACTCGGTATTAAATATTGTAGTACCGTCGCCGTTTATCTCATAAGGTCCTATATCAACAAGTTTATCAATGATATCCATCTGTCCGTGAAAAAAATGTTTAAAGGTTACTTTATGAAGATTCCCCCATTGCCACATTGCAATATTTTCTCCGAATTTAATTTCGAGATCGGATAAAGCTTCAACAAAACTTTTTCTTATAATTGCGTCTCTGTTCTCATATTCATCTGTATTAATATTATCAAACCACGAAGAATTATTTTCTTTAAGCAGTTTAGAAACCGTTCTGTACGGTACATTAGCCATAAATATATATTCATTAAAAAGCGGTTCTCCAAGTTCGTCTTTAAAAATATTTTCCAATAATTTTTGATAGAACGTAAGAAATACAGAAGGTATTTGACTGTACTTATCCATAATGAAATCCCATTTAGAAAGTAAGTCTAAAGTTATATTAAGATTATCATTATTTATTTTAACACTGTCGAATGCCGATAAAATATAAGGTGTAATTTCAGCAGCGTGTTTTGAATAAAAATCATTCTGATATTTTTTAAAATCTTGTTTCGAATGTGTTGATTTAGATTCCAACAATTCTTTAATTCTTTCAATCCTTGACGGAGGTTCCCATAGATTTGAAATGTGATACTTAAAACTTCTCACAGTTTTATTATTTGCCGAAGCAATATAATTTTCGGAAGGATTAAATAATTTCGGCATCTGTTCATATGGCACAAAACCATTCCAGTCGTTTTCATCGGTCGTGCCGTCAACAACAAGTGTTGGGTTTTGTGAGTTTCTAATAGGAAGTTTTGCGGCCGCTATATATCCAATATTTCCGTCTTTATCTCCGTAAACAAAGTTTTGTCCGGGGACTGTAAAGTATTTAACGCCTTCTTTAAACTCATTCCAGTTTTTCGATTTATTTACTGAGAGAAGTCCGAAAAGCTCATCGCTAAAGTCAAGGGCAGTCCAGCGCATGCTTATATCAGCTTTTTCCTGATATTCGTTTGGATGTAAAATTTTATAAGGATGAATATTTGAAATTACAGGACCTCTGTGAGTATTTACAATTTCAAATTCGACATTTGCCGAATCCTTTACAGCAATTGTATCAGTTTTTATTTTAAGAGGACGCCAATTCCCGTTAAGCAGATAATTTTGTTTTGCACTATCAAACTGTTCAATGTAAAAATCACAATCATCTGCCATAACGTTTGTTAGGACCCAAGAAATATTCTGATTTTTACCGATTACAACAACCGGTGCTCCCGGCAATGTAAATCCTTCAACATTCCACTCCTCACTTTTTATAACCGCAAAATACCATTTACCCGGCGCCTGAAAAGCAAGGTGGGGATCGTTGGCAATTATGGGCTTGCCTGAATCCGATTTTTTCCCGTTTACAACCCAATTATTTGAGCCTATATGTGTTCCTTCAATTCTCATAAATTGCCGGAAATGCTTATCTGTATTCATAAAGTCAGAAGTAATTTCAGCAAAATTTTGAAAACTATCCGGAATTATATAAGGTGCGTTTTCCGGATAATCTGGAAGAATTTCTCTAACCTTTTCTTCTCCTAATTTTTGAATTAAATGTGCGAATGCAATATCAGTCCACCAGCTTATATTTAATTCCCATGCTAAAAGTTTTGCGATTACAAGACTATGTTCAATTTTCCAATTATAGGGTTCATAACCAAGCAAATAGAATTCAATTGGAAGTTTACTTTTTGATTTGCTAATAAATTCATTAACGCCGTTTGTGTATGAATTAAGGAATTTTATTGTAAGTGGATTATAATTATTTATGTTGTCTTGTACATTTTTATAAATTCCGATTGTTCTGAACATTTTATCGAACGGGATAGTTTTTGTGCCTAATACTTCACTTAAACGGCCTTCGCCGGCACGCCTCATTAAATCCATTTGAAATAATCTTTCCTGAGCGTGCACATATCCCAATGCAAATGCGGCGTCTTCCTCATTTGCCGAAAAAATATAAGGAATGCCTAAACTATCTCTGTAAATTTCAGTTTGGTTTATTAAACCGGCAACTTCAAAACTTCCTTCATAATCCGGCAAAGATTTATGAAGTGTGTAGTAAGAATAAATTACAAAGAATACTATCAAGCTTAGAATGGAAAATAATATTCCAAAAACTATTTTAATTTTAGATGACATAATTTTTCTTTAATTAATTATTCTTTAATTAATTTTTGAGACAAAGTTCGGTTAGTTTGGATAAATTGGTTTGTTCCCCTATCGCTATAAGTTTATCATTAACTTCAAATTTTGTATCCGATTTAGGATTATAGATAAAGTTGCCGTCGTTTCTTGATATAGCAACAATAATTATATTTAAATCTTTTCTAACCGGAGAGTTACTTAAAGATTTCCCAACGAGTATTGAACCTTCGTTAAGTGTAATTTCTTCAAGACTTATTTCAACATTTTTATTACGCGCAACACCATCAATAAAATCTATAACTCCGGGACGAAGTAAAAGCTGCACCATTCTGTTACCGCCAAGCTCATAGGGTTTTACCACTCTATTAGCTCCGGCAGTAATTAATTTTTTTTCTGTTCCATCTTCAACCGCTCTTGCAACAACAAATATTTCCGGGCTTAATTCTCGTGCGGATAAAGTAGCAAAAACATTTTCTGCATCTGTTCTAATAACCGCAACCAATCCTTTAGCCCTTTTTATTCCGGCTTTAATTAATATCTCGTCGTTTGTAGCATCCCCTTCTATAAATAACAAGTTTAATTCTTTGATAATGGTCAACTTCTTCTGATCATTTTCTATAACTACAAACGGCACCTGATTTTCAACTAAACCTTCGCAAATTTGTCTTCCCATTCTTCCGTAACCGCATACAATATAATGATCCGAAATTTTTTCAAGCTCCTTACTCATTTTGCGTCTCCTTAAAACTTGAGTCTCAATTAGTATCTGCGCGGCTTTTCCGCCCGTGTATGCAATTGTTAAAACACCCGAAATAATTAAAAACACTGTGAACATTCTTCCGGGTTGCGATAAATCTTTAACTTCTCTGAAACCGGTCGTAGAAATTGTAATAATTGTCATATAAAACGAATCCAGAAGTGTCCAGTTTACTTCCAGAATTTCATAACCGACTGTACCTACTATTATTACAAGGAATAATAGTAATAATCCTAATTTGAATTGTTTCGCGGCATCAATATTCATATTTATCCGTAGTATCTAAGGAATAAAAATAATAAAAATTAAACCAATTGAATAAGTTTATTCAACAAAAATTTTGGATTAAATGCTTACTTACCGATTATAATCTGCCGTTTACCGATAATTGCTGAAATAAAAACAACTATTTAAATATATTTGCGTCAGAAGATGTAGAAAGCAAAACTTAGGAGGCATTATGGGATACGATAGAAATATGAGTTCGAGGCTGCTAATAGGAATAGCGCTAATTATATTCGGAAGCCTTTTTATAATGGATAATTACGGCTTAATAGATTTCGACATTCCCTTTTATGTATTTACATGGGAAGCTGTATTTATAGTTATTGGCCTTATTTTACTTGTCAGTTCTCGACATAAACTTCCCGGATTTATTTTTCTTGGTATAGGATTGTTTAATCTTTTCCCGAATTTTTGGCCTGTCGCATTAATTGTAATAGGGTTATACTTAATTTTACGCAAAAACTCCAAACCAAAGGTAGATATTTTCTTTGGTAAGTATGATTCTAAAAAAGAAGGAAAAACAAGTTCGAAAATGGATCCCGATAAAATTGAGGATGTATCCATATTCGGCGGAAGCACAAAAACATTTTCTACTCAGAATTTTAAAGGCGGCGATATTACGGCAATCTTCGGCGGATCCGAAATCAACTTAATGGAAAGCTCGCTTGCCGAAGGAAATCAGATTTTGGAAATAACAACAATATTCGGAGGATCTACATTAATCATCCCAAACCATTGGAATGTAGAACTCGACATTGTGCCAATATTCGGCGGATTCTCCGATAAAAGAATAAAGGACCCAAACTTAAACAGGCCGATGGACAGAAAATTAATTATTAAAGGCACATTAATTTTCGGCGGCGGCGAAATAAAAAACTTTGCATAACTTTAACTCAGAAAAGATTTTCTTTTTTACTATATTTTAGTGAGGTTTACGATGAATAATTCCAGATCAATATTAGGCGCTTTTTTAATATTTTTTGGCGGGTTATTTCTTTTAGACAATTTCGAAATTTTTTATTTTGATTTTACATATCATTTCCTGAATTGGTATACTTTTTTTGTAATTGTCGGTGTTCTAATTGTAAGCAAATCCAAAGACTCTGGTTTAGGATGGATTTTAGTCGCATTTGGAGCATTAGGCATAGCAGGCAGAATATTTGATTTTTCATTGAGATTTATAATTTCAGATTTCTGGCCTCTTCTGCTTATTGGACTCGGACTTTACGTAATATTAAACAGAAAGTCTGGTACGGCTTCCGGTAGTTCTAATAGTTCCTCAGCAAGCGGAATAGAAGGCTCGCAATCAAACGCCGATACAATTGACGAAGTATCAATATTTTACGGATCAAAAAGAATAATTACTTCGGATAATTTTCAAGGCGGTAAAGTAACATCAATATTCGGCGGAACTGATCTTGACTTAACAAACGCGAAATTGGCGCAGGGTCATCAGGTAATTGACATACTTTCAATATTCGGCGGAATGCAGCTCTATACGAGACAGGATTTAAAGATAGATGTAAAGGTAACTTCAATCTTCGGGGGATTTGCCGATAAACGAATTAAAATGCAGAATGTAGTTCCCGATCAAAGCAGAACACTTGTATTAAAAGGTCTCGTCATTTTCGGCGGCGGATCAATTAAAAATTACGCATAAAATTACTAGGTACAATGTTTAATCCTTTTCTTAAAAACAGAGAAAACCTTGTTGTATATCTATTGATATGGATCGTTATCGCGCTATTCCATTGGCTGGCGCTTTATTATTTACTTCAAATTACACTCGAAGACGCTATTCTTGACAGTCTGGTTTACAACATTTTTTATGCGGGTATAGGCATAAGTTTATGGTATCCGACGCGGTTTATTACTTTTGAAAGTTATTCAATGCCGCGTCTTTTACTGAACCATTTAATGGCCGCAATAATTACTTCAATTATATGGGTTTTCCTCGGGTATTATATACTATCCAATTTTTTAATTAAAGAAAAAGTTTATTATGAGTTTATTAATGATTCGCTTGCCTGGCGTTTTGTTGTAGGCATCTTATTTTATGCAATAATTGTATCGCTTAATTATGTAATTATTTATTACAACAATTTCAGGGAAAAGGAATTAAAAGAATCGGAATTAAATTCTCTTGTAAAAGAAGCCGAATTAAAAACTTTAAAGTACCAGATAAATCCTCATTTTATATTTAACAGTTTAAATTCCATAAGTTCACTTACAATCTCAAATCCTGAAAAAGCCAGGGAAATGACTATAAAACTCTCTGATTTTTTAAGAAGCACGCTTTCAAAAAATGAGAAAATGAAAACAATTCTAAGCGAGGAATTAAAAACAATTAAAATTTACCTTGATATTGAAAAGACACGGTTCGAGGAAATGTTTGAGTATGTTGAAGATATTTCAAATGAATGCAGCTCTATCGAAGTCCCCGCAATGCTTCTTCAGCCAGTTTTCGAAAACGCAATAAAACACGGAGTATACGAAAGCATTGAAAAAGTAATAATAAAAATGAATTGCAAAAAGGACGGCGAGTATTTAAAAATCACAATTGAGAATAATTTTGACCCAGAGGCCGTCCCAAGAAAAGGTGAAGGAATCGGTTTAACAAATATTAAAAGCAGGTTAAAATTAATTTATAATCAAGAAAATCTGCTGACATTTACAAAAGAAAACAACATCTTTAAAGTAAATATTTTTATCCCTATTCTTTCAAAGGAATTAATTAATGAGCGAGAAAATTAGAGTCATTGCAATTGATGACGAAAAACTTGCGATAGACGTAATAAAAGAATATTTGAAAAAAGCTGATAAGGTTGAATTAATTGCCGAATGCAGAAACGGTTTCGACGGACTCAAAACCATAAGCGAATTAAATCCCGACATTGTTTTTTTAGATATTCAAATGCCGAAAATAAACGGCTTTGAAATGCTCGAATTAATTGACGATCCGCCTGTAATAGTTTTCACGACAGCTTTTGACCAGTATGCCTTAAAAGCTTTCGAAGTAAACGCAACCGATTATCTTCTAAAACCTTTTTCGGAAAGCCGGTTTCTTGAAGCCCTCGAAAAAGCAAAAAAACTTTTAAAAGAAAAAAATAAAGCTGACGAAAAAATCGAAAGTCTTGAAAAATATAATGAAAATAATTCTGAATGCATTGAAAGAATTGTAGTAAAAAACGGGCAGAAAATTATTATCATTCCGGTTGACGATGTTGATTATATTGAAGCGCAGGATGATTATGTTATGCTTCATAGTTCGAAAGGAAAATTCTTAAAACAGAAAACAATGAAATATTTTGATGAACACTTAGATGCAAATAATTTTATGAGAGTACATCGTTCTTACATAGTTAAAATAAATTCAATTCAGCAAATAGAACTGTTTGAAAAAGAATCCTACAAAATCATTCTAAAAGACGGGAAGAATATTCCCGTAAGTAAAAGCGGCTATTCCAAATTAAAAGAAATATTTAATTAATTTTATTGTTTGTTGTTCCTGCGTGTTTTTACGGGAATCTTTTATGTTAAAGATTCCGGCAAAAAGATTACCGGAATAACAATACTTGTTTGATGTTTGTTAAACCTATATTTATATTTTGTCAGTTGAAAATTGAGCAGGATGTAAAATGAATCTCGACAAAGATTTACAATCAATTCAGGAAGTAAGGCATCTTACTTCAACTGCAAAAGCAGCCCAGTTAGAATTTAAGCATTATAACCAGGAACAAGTTGATAAAATTGTGAAAGCAATGGCTGACGCCGGATACAATGAAGCGGAACGTTTGGCTAAAATAGCGCATGAAGAAACAGGCTTCGGTAAATGGAAAGATAAAATTATAAAGAATCAGTTCGGAACGAGAAATGTTTGGAATTCGATTAAAGATTTAAAATCTGTAGGAGTAATTGAAGTAAGCCACAACGGAAAAATTGTTAAAATCGCAGAGCCGATGGGTGTAGTGGCGGCATTAATTCCTTCAACAAATCCAACTTCAACCGCAATGTTTAAAGCAATCATTTCATTAAAAGGAAGAAACGCAATTGTTGCCAGTCCTCATCCCAAGGCAGTAAAATGTACTATGGAATCATTAAAGGTTCTTTCCGATGCCGCTGAAAAGGCAGGGGCGCCCAAAGGATTAATTCAGTGCATGAGTATTCCTACTCTTGAAGGAACAGAGGCATTAATGAAGGATAAAAACATTGCTGTAATTTTAGCAACCGGAAGCAACCCGATGGTTAAAGCAGCCTATTCCGCCGGTAAACCAGCATATGGTGTCGGATCGGGAAATGTTCCTGCGTTTATTGAAAAAAGCGCTAACTGTCAGAAAGCCGTAGCGGATATTATTTACGGAACTACATTTGATAACGGAACTTTATGTTCTTCAGAACAGGCGATGATTGTTGACAGGTCAATTAAAGATAAAGTAATAGAAGAAGCAAAAAGAAACGGCGCTTATTTTGTAAACGCCGATGAAAAGAAAAAATTAGAAAAAGCAATGAAAATAGGAAGAGGAATCAATCCAGATGTTGTCGGCAAATCTGCGGCGTTTATTGCCGATTATGCTGGTTTCCTTGTTCCTGAAAATACTTCGGTACTAATTGCCGAATGCTTTGGTGTTGGACATGATGAACCTTTATCAATGGAAAAACTTTCCCCCGTTCTTTCATTTTATGTTGTTGAAGGATGGCTTGAAGGATGTCATAAATGTATTGAGCTTCTGGAATTCGGAGGAATTGGTCATACTCTTGCGATTCATTCAAACGACAAAGATATAATACTGAAATTCGCTTTGGAAAAACCTGCATTCAGGATAGTTGTAAATACTCCAAGTTCAATTGGAGCGGTTGGTTACACTACTGCGGCAAATCCTTCGTTAACACTTGGTCCAGGTACATGGGGCGGATCTATTATATCGGAAAATGTAACAGCAAAACATTTAATAAATTATAAAACTCTCGCGTTCGAAACAAATCCGGTTAATCCCGGAAATTCAATTTCAAGTTTTGAAGCTAGCAACGGAGCTTATACCAAATCATCAGGAAGTTTTATTGATCAGATTGAAGACAGATTAAGAGCAAGAGCAGGAAATCCTCCTTCAGAAAACTATAAAAGTATAACAGAAAAAAATACTCCTGTTAAAAAAGGGGTAATTTTAGGCGAAGGAATTTCCGAAGCTGAAATTCAAAAAATAATAAAAGACTTCAACTCATAAATTCCAGCTTTTTTTTGCGAAAAGTGATTTTTATCAAATGAAAGTCACTTTTTTTTTATATATTTATATTCAAACTTGTACTAATTATTCCTTGAGCTAAACAACAATGCGGCACAAAAACTGGTCTATTGAAAAAGGAGATTATAAAAGAGATTCTGAATCAACCAACGGTTACGAGAAGAAAAATAAACGAAAAAATATTTTCGTAAAAATTGGGAAGGTTTTGGGAGTACTTTTAATAATTTCTATTTTAGCATTTCTGATGACAATTTAGATTTTAGTATCTATCTAGTTTAAAATTCTCTCCAAGATATAGTTTTCTTACGTCCTGATCTTCGGCAAGATTAACAGCGGTTCCGTCTTTAAATATTCTTCCGTCAATTAATATATAAGCCCTATCAACTATGCTTAATGTTTCATGCACATTGTGATCGGTAATTAATATTCCTATTCCTTTATGTTTCAGATTGGCGACAATACTCATTATATCTTCAACCGCGATCGGATCGACTCCGGCGAAAGGTTCGTCGAGTAGAATAAATTTCGGCTCGGTAGCAAGAGCGCGCGCAATTTCGCATCTTCTTCTTTCGCCGCCGCTAAGCTGAAATCCTTTGCTTTTCCTAATACTTGTAATATTTAATTCTTCCAGCAATTTCTCCATTCTTTCTTTTCTTTCGGATTTGGATAAATCAATCATTTCCAAAATCGCCATTATATTATCCTCAACACTAAGTCTTCTAAATACAGAAGCTTCCTGCGGCAGATACCCAATTCCCATTTTTGCTCTTTTGTACATTGCTTCTTTTGTAATTTCTTTTTCATCAAGAAAAACTTGACCGCCGTTAGGTTTTATCATTCCTACAATCATATAAAAAGTTGTAGTTTTACCGGCACCGTTGGGACCAAGCAGACCAACAACTTCGCCCTGCTGTACACTTATTGAAACGTTGTTTACAACGGTTCTTTTTTTATAAATCTTAACTAATTTATTGCTGCTTAACTTTTGAATTTCTGACATGGTTTTTATTCAATTAATGATAAAATTGTTTCTTTATTCGGCTTGTTGTTATATATAAAAAAAGAAGGCAGCGTAAAATCTTTTTCTTTGCCAATTATTACCGATTCAGGGTGATAGTCGCTTTGAGGAGAACCGTATAATTTTACATTTGATATTTTCCCCTCCTCAAAATATAAATCAGCTTTTTCCGCGCTTGATTGTATAAGTCCGTTAGGTTCATTTTTGTCATACATAAAATAAATGCTTAGTAATTTACCTTGTACATTTGTTCTGGCGAGTTTTTGATTATTAAAATATAATTTAATATTTGAACCCGAAACTTGATCAAATCGGAAATCGAATCCTTCATTTTTAGATAGTATAAAAGCGTCGCCAATAATATTAATCCAATCAAGCGAATTATTTTTTAAATAAACAAAAATTGAATCGCCGGATATTTGAGAATCATCATTCCAAATTAAAGGCTGAGATTTATCTTCTTCCAGTTTATATGTAAAAAATCTGTTTTCATTTCTTAAATAAATTGAAAAATTATTTAACGCAGAAAAACCGCCTCTTACAATTTTTACCGAATCTATCGCAATTAATTTATTAGAAGAATCAGAAACGGCTTCCATAATTTTAGAAGTTATATAAAGCGTATCAATTAAACCTGAATCGGAAGTATCTACTTGAGTTAAAAGCGGATTGCCGGTAATTTTAGTAAACTTTTTCTTTCCGTAATTTTCCAAATAATTTCCGGTTATTGACATATCTCTTTTTACATTAACTATTTTCACATTCTTAAACGCGAAAGTGGTTTCGGAATTGCGGAAGTGAATTAAACTATCCGCGTAAATAATTGAAGAAGTATCCGAAATTACAACATTTTCAGAAGCGACAGCTTTATCTTCATCGTCGTAATAATTTAGTTTTTGGGATTTCAAATTATTGACGAAATCAACCAAGTTAACTTCATCAAAAAAATATGCCCGGTTTTCCTTAAAGTAATAGTAACCGTTTTTTGCCGTAAGTTCAGCGTTCCCGTCGTTTAATTTAACGCCGGAATTTGAGAACGCAAATTTAAATTTACCTGAATAGAAAGCAGAATCGGTATATATTACAGTACTATCCTCAACCGCTACTACATTTCCGATTAATTGAGCTTCATTGCTTGATATATATTGAATTGCTTTGTCACAGGTAATTGTCACTTCTCCCTGTTTTAGAATTACGTTGCCTATCACTTCGCGTATGCTTGAGCCGTTAATTACCCTGCCTAACAAACTGTCGCCGGTAATTACAATTCTTTCCTCTTTTTCCTGTGCTTCGATAATTGAGAACAAAAAAAATAAAAAAAGAAAATATTGAAATACTTTTTGCATTTATTATTCCTTTAACGCAGTTACATAAGTGATATTGTAAATAACGTAATTATCCAAACCTTGATCAGACTCAAATCCGAAACCTTGAATTTCTTCATCGGCTGAAATAATTGTAACAAATTTATCCGTAGTTATTCTGCGTTTAGAGTTATTCCACATTAATTCATCAGTGCGCAACGTAACACCGCTATCACTTACTGTTACAACGCTGTCCATGGCATACATGTTTTTTGTAGCTTCATCAACTTTACCTTTTTTTGAAGTAAGCGTCGACGAGACTGTTCCGTCTTCATCAAAAAAATTAATTTTTACGCCTTCGAGAAGCGTTTCTTTTGTATTATCATATTTAGTTAAATGCTCCGAATATAACACGGCTTTAATTATTCCGTCTTCCGTAAATATTATTTTTGAATTCCAGCTTTCCTGCGATGGAATTTCTCCGCCGGCGGTTTGTAAATCTACAACCGGTTTTATTTTTTCTTCGCTGCATGAAAAAAATACGAACGTAATTAATATTAGGAATAAAATTCTCATCTTGATTTTAATCCTAATTTCACCAAATCATGGAGATGAAGAATTCCGACAGGAGTTTTATTTTTATCAATAACAATCAAAGAGGTAATACTATAATTTTCCATCTGCTGAAGAGCGAAAGAAGCAAGAAATTCCTGTTCAATTGTTTTAGGATTTTTTGACATTAAATCCTTTGCCCGAAGATCTTTTATATCCATAGTTTTTTCCAGCAATCTGCGAAGATCACCGTCAGTTATAACACCAATTAATAAACCGGCATCATCAACAACGCAGGTGGTGCCTAATCTTTTCGATGTAATTTCGAGAATTGTATCTTTAATATGCGCATTAGCTTTAACAATAGGAACATCATCACCTTTATACATAATTTCAGAAATTTTTAACGAAAGTCTTTTGCCCAAACTTCCGCCCGGATGAAGAAGCGCAAAATCTTCAGCGGTAAAACCTCTCATTTCAAGCAAAGCGATTGCAAGAGCATCACCCAGAACAAGCGCGGCGGTGGTAGAAGAAGTTGGAGCCAAATCATGCGGGCATGCTTCTTCTTTTACATGCACATCCAAAATTACATCGCATTCTTTTCCGAGTTTCGACTTTCTTTCTCCCAACATTCCGATTATTGTTACGTTTAATCTTTTCAGCATAATTACAAGGGGCAGCAGTTCTTCGGTGCTTCCGCTTTTAGAAATTACAATAACGATATCTTCTTTGCGTACCATTCCTAAATCACCGTGTACAGCGTCGGTAGGATGCAGATAAATTGCGGCGGTTCCGGTTGAATTTAATGTAGCAACTATCTTGCGTGCGATTAAACCTGATTTACCCATTCCTGTTAAAACAATTCTTCCTTTGGATTTTAAAATTAATTTCGCCGCATTCGCAAAGTCGCCGTTTATACTTTCATATAAATCATTAATTGTATCGCTTTCTATTTTTATTACTTGTTTCCCTTTTTGAATAATTTGTTCATCAGTCACATCAACCTCTGCGTTTAAGCAAATTTAAAATCGATCTTTTCTTTTTTTCAGGCTTTGTTTCCGAAAAAAGTGTATAATCGATTTCTATTTTTTTCCAGTGTTTATTGTAAAGCAGAAAACCTTGTATTATTTCTTCATCCTTATAATTACTGTTTTCAGAAAATATTGAATTTGGTTTAGGCAAATTCACGGCGTCTTTTATTTTCCTTACGCGCATAATTTCATTAAAAAAATTCGTGACGGGAATAAAATAATTAACTCCGTTTTTATTGTTATGTACCCAAATTCTATTATGATTTGTCGCAATGGCAATCACAAATTCATTTTTAATTAGATGAATTTCTCTTACATACGAATTATCGCCCGGAGCATTTTGACCTGGATTCCAGTTTGAGTATGTCCATCTATTAATTTCATTTAAGTTTTCGGGAATATTTTTTCCTTTAAGATTAGATATATCAATTTCAATCCGTTCTTCAAATTCTTCGTGAATTAAAACATATATTTCAGCTTCCTTACAAATAATTTTTCCCGAAGCAAACATAGGCGCCGACGGTTCGTTTAGGTCGGGTTTGTCATTTTCCCTGCCGAGAATTAAATTAGTATCACCAAACCTTCCGTTACCAATTACAAATAAATCATCTATCTTGTTTCTATAATCAGCGTATCCATTTTTTCCGGCGGGCAATATAAACTGCAGCCATTCTACTTCTCTGCCTGTTAATTTCCGCGGAAATTTATTTTGGTTAAAATGGCTTTTCATTTACCTTTTATAATATCATCAATTAGTTTTATTTGAATAAGCAATTCTTTCAGTTCATTTAGCGGCAGCTGACTGGCTTTATCGCTCATTGCCTTTTCAGGATTTGGATGAACTTCTAAAAACAATGCGTCAATTCCAACAGCGGCGGCGGCCCTTGCTAAAGGGCGAATAAATTCCGGATTACCTCCTGTTTCATTACCGCTTGAAGGCATTTGCACTGAATGTGTAGCGTCCATTACAACAGGATACCCAATCTGCCTCATCAAAACTAATGACCGCATATCAACAACCAAATTATGATACCCGAAAGTTGTGCCTCTTTCCGTAAAAAGAATGTTATTATTTCCGGTTGATGCGACTTTTTCAGCCGCGTGTTTCATATCTTCGGGAGCGAGAAATTGTCCTTTTTTAATATTAATCGCACGGCCAGTTTTCCCTGCTGCCGTTAATAAATCAGTTTGCCGGCAAAGAAATGCAGGTATTTGCAGCACATCCGCAACAACTGCCGCTTTGGAAGCTTCTTCAACAGTATGAATATCTGTTACAATGGGAACATTAAGTTCATTCTTAATTTTTTTTAATATTGCAAGCGCTTCATCATCACCCAGACCAGTAAAAGAATTTAGGCTAGTTCTGTTCGCTTTTTTATAACTGGCTTTAAATATAAACTGAATGTTTAATTCATTTGTAATTTCTTTAATTGCAGCAGCAGTATCAAAGGTAATTTTTTCGCTTTCAACAACGCATGGTCCGGCTAACAAAACAAATGGTTTACCGTTTCCGATTTCAATATTGCTTACTTTAACCATCTATTTTTTTCCTTATCTTTATCTTAATCTTGATCATAATCTTTATCATTTATAATTCTGTTAACTTCCAACAATATAGAACTCATTCGTATTTTATCACTACGTTGTTTTACATAAAAATGTTATAATCCGCCTAATTAATATGGGAGCTTAATAAGGACATTTTATTAATCCGCATCAAAAAGAGTATCTTGTTCAATACCGTTTTTTCTTTTTCTATTAAACTGTTTATACGCAAGATCTGTCGCTTCTCTTCCGCGTGGAGTTCTTTGAATAAATCCCTGCTGAATTAAAAACGGTTCATAAACTTCCTCGATTGTACCCGGATCTTCATTAACGGCAACAGATAATGTACTTAATCCAACCGGACCGCCTTTAAACTTATCAATAATAGTTAAGATAATTTCCTTATCCATTTCGTCCAAACCGAATCTATCAACTTCCAAAGCGGCAAGCGCTTTTCTTGCGATTTCAATATTAATTGTTTTCATATTGTCGAAATCGGCAAAATCTCGGGTTCTGCGAAGCAGTCTATTGGCAATTCTAGGAGTACCTCGCGAACGTTTGGCTAATTCATCAGCGGCATCAGCGTCAATATTTATATTTAATATTTTTGCCGACCTTTTTACAATACTGTTTAACAAACCGCTTTCATAATAATCAAGTCTGGATTTTATTCCGAATCTGTCACGCAGAGGGGCAGTTAATAATCCTGCACGTGTGGTTGCCCCGACCAATGTATACTTTGGAAGTTTTATTTGCACTGTTCTTGCGTTGGGTCCTGTATCAATCATAATATCCAATTTAAAATCTTCCATTGCCGAGTACAAATACTCTTCTACAACCGGACTTAAGCGATGAATTTCATCAATAAACAAGACGGATTTTTCTTCAAGATTAGTTAAAATTCCCGCAAGATCGCCCGGTTTTTCAAGAACCGGTCCGGATGTAATTTTGATTTTAACTCCCATTTCTTGCGCTATTATATTTGCCAAAGTCGTTTTTCCCAATCCCGGCGGGCCTGTTAAAAGCACATGATCTAATCCTTCGTTTCGTTTTTTAGCGGCGCCAATAAATACTTTTAGATTATCCGTAATTTTTTTCTGACCTGTAAATTCGTCAAAACTTAGCGGGCGAAGTGAATGCTCAATAATTTTATCTTCTTCATTAATAATCGGATCTGTATTTTGTGAATTTCTCATGAATAACCTGGTAAACTTAATAGTTTTCTAATTTTTATAAATATTGGTTTTATATCATAATCCTTTTTGATTTTTTCAATAATTAGCACAAGGCCACACATTAAAAAAATCATAATAATTGCTGAAAAAATTGACTGCCATGAATTCAAGCTTCTACTCAATGAAGAGCTGTAAATTCCGGGAAAGAAAACGCATCCGTATAAAATTATAAGATGAACAACATAAATTAATAATGTATGTCTTCCTGCTAAAAAAATTATATTGGGAATTTTATTTAACTTTTGAGCGAAATATGAAACTGCCGAATTTAAAATAATTATTGCACCCAATCTATAAAACGGAACCGATGGCGCGGCAATCCAGTATCCGCCGTTGTTATAAAATAAATTTTCGAGCTTAACTATTAATACCGCCGTCATTAAAAGCACAAAACCTATTAAAAATAAATACTTACTGAAACTGCTCTTTTTTTGTACTCCCGGATTCTGCGCAAGATATTTACCCAATATTCCTCCAGATAAAACATATCCCGCCCATGGAATTAACGGGAAAAAAGAACCTGTATCATAATTTAAATAAGCTGCAATAGGCGCGGGAAGAACAGCGAGAAAATTATAGTTCTTAAATATAGGCGCAATTATAAAGAGAGTTAAAGTTGCTATAAAATAAATAATTTTTCCGTCTATATTTATTTTCTCAGCAAAATATCTTAAAACAATTATAAATAGAATTCCGAAGCCAATTAGGTGGAGTGCATCGGAGCTGAAAAAAAGATACATTTGTTTTTGCGTAACCCCCGAGAAGTCAATTATTTTATAAGTGGGATAATGCAGCGCATAGCCTAAAATTAAAAGCAGAAAAAATCTTTTGATTCCCTTTTTTATTCTTGGATTTTCATTAAAAGGAAGATTGTTAAGATTTAATAAATAAGTAAAAACCACTCCCGCGGTAAACATAAAAATAGGAGCCGTAAAACCTCTCATAAAATGCCAAATAAAATAGAACGTATTTTCATTAGTGCGTAAATCAATATCCAATACAGTATGTATAGTATGCCCTTGAACCATCATTAAAACGGCAAAAGCACGCATTAAATCCAAAAAAATAATTCTGTTTTTTGAATCCCGCAATTTTCAAACCTTAGATTTAGTAAGTGATAAAAATAATCAAAGATATAGAGAAAAGAAAACGACATTATTCATTTGTAACTACCATATTAATTGCGAAAGCCCCGATAAAATCGAGGCTTTTTATAATTATAAAATTATTCTCGCGGATGATCAGCAACCCACTTTTCCAGAAATTCAATAATTTCAGTAGTCGGCGCGCCGGGTGTAAATAAAGCACCGACTCCCATATCGCTCAATTTTTTTATATCCTCATCCGGAATTATTCCGCCTCCGAACAACAAAACATCGTTTAATTCTTTTTCTTTCATTAAATCTATAACTCTTGAAAACAATGTCATATGAGCTCCGGACAAAACACTAAGTCCGATTGCATGAACATCTTCCTGAATTGCCGCTTCAACTATCATTGCCGGAGTTTGACGTAAACCTGTATATATCACTTCCATACCTGCGTCTCGTAAAGCGGCTGCAACAACTTTTGCCCCGCGGTCATGACCGTCTAATCCGCCTTTTGCGACAAGCACCCTGATTTTTTGATTCATAAATTATCCCGGATTTATTCTTTTGATAACATCGTAAAGTTAAACACGAATTTTGAAAATGACAACGCTTATTTATTATAGATTTGAGATAAGCGAAGCAAACGGAAAAAAGAAGTTTTACAATTGATTAAGGATAGAAATTGTTTTCACATGGACTTTCTGAAAGAATAACAATAAAAAGTAATTAAAGAAATAAAAAAAAATCTGAATCAATTTTTATAAATATTCTTTTCGTTTAGAAAAAGCGCCGTAAATTCCTCCCGTATGCACAAATAGAACTTCGTTTTTCTTCATGCCCGTCAGAAACAAATCATTATATGAATAAAAGGCTTTTCCTGTATAAGTAGGGTCAAATAAAATTCCGCTTTGGCGGGCAAATTCTTTTATGACATTAATTTTTTCAGGAAGGATATTTTTATATCCTTCTTCAGAGTATCCGTCAACAATAATTAAATTTTCTCTTCTGATTTTTATATTAAGTTTATACTTATTTATACATGCGTCTGTTAAATTAAAGATATAATTATATAAATCATCTTTAGGAAGCAGCACATTAACCGCGTAAATTTTTAAATTAAGATTAAATATCGCAGCTCCAATAAGTAAACCAGCTGAAGTTCCTCCGCTGCCTGCGGCGGTAAAAATTCCTTTTATTTTTGTTAATTTTATTTGCTTACTTAACTCGTTCATAAAGTTGATATATCCCCAAATTCCTAAAACAGAAGATCCGCCCGCGGGAATTTCATAAACGTTTAATCCTTTCTTATTAAATTTTTCTTTTTCGCGCAGCATTATTTCGTTAACGTTAAAAAACTCATCTTTATTTAAGTATTGAATTTCCGCGCCGAAGACTTTATCTAAAAATAGATTACCCTCTGCAGTTGATTTATCCTTTCCCCACAAAAATAATTTAGTTTTGAATCCATTCATAGCTGCGGCAATAACAGTAGCTCTTGCGTGATTTGATTGATCACCGCCGGCGGTAAAAATATAATCCGCTTTGTTTTTTTTAGCGTCATACAGCAGGTATTCAAGTTTACGTATTTTATTCCCTGTAAGTTCGACTCCGGTTAAATCATCCCTTTTAATTAGAAATGAGCATCCGTTAAATTTATGGTTCTGAATTGGAGTTGGTATATTTGCAATGTTAAATTTTTTAGGCATCATTTTATTAATGAACTTCTAGTTTATTATTAGAAAACAGATTAAACATTCTTCACAAATTTCTGATAATACCTGCGCACACGGTCAAGATCTTCGGGTGTATCAACCGATATACTTTCAAATTCGGAAACAACAATTTTAATTTTAAAACCGTTTTCTAGCATTCTAAGCTGTTCAAGTTTTTCGGCAATTTCCAAATCGGTGGGCATCAACGATGTAAACCGTAACAGCGCCTCCCTTTTATAAACATAAAGTCCTATATGTTTAAAGATTTCCGTTCGTTTAAGTTTATCGCTGTAACTTTTTCCTTCGCGCACAAAAGGTATTGGAGAACGAGAGAAATACATTGCGTAATTATTATAATCAAACACAACTTTTGGAATTGATGCGCTTTTTAATTCTTCGACATCGGTAATTCTTTTAGCGAGCGTAGATACTTCAACATTTTTATCGAAAAGCAAGGGCTCAATCGCTTCGTCAATCATTCTTCCCGGAATGAACGGTTCATCACCCTGAATATTTACAATAATTTCCGCATCTTTTCTCGATTCAATTACATAAGCCAGTCTGTCGGATCCAGTGGGAATATCTTTTGGAGTCATAACCGCATTAGCGCCGAAATCTTTTACAATCTCAAAAACTTTTTCATCATCGACGGCAATAATAATTTCACTTAATAATTTTGATTTAAGAGCGCTTTCATAAGTATGCTGTATCATTGGTTTACCGCCTATTTTAGCAAGCGGTTTTCCCATTAATCTTGTTGAAGCGAATCTGGCGGGTATAATTCCAACTATATACATTTTCGGACTATTAATAAGTAATTAAGTTATTATGATATTTGACGCATTATAATTATTGAATATTACTTAATCCTGATTTATTACCTTAGGTACTTTAAAATGCTGATCATCTTTATGCGGAGCATTTTTCAAGGCATCCTCCGTATTAATCGACGGTTTTAATTTATCATCACGAAAAACATTAACATTCTCAACCGGATGCGATAGCGGTTCAACATTTTCCGTATCAAGTTCATTCAGTTTTTCAACATATTCAAGTATCTGATTAAGCTGTCCGGTATAATTTTCAGCTTCTTCTTCGGTTATTTTTAATCTCGCTAATTTTGCTATATGTTCAACATCTTTTTTTATTACCGGCATATAATTACCTTAAGCATATATTAATTATTGTATGTTAATTGTTAGATTATTTGACATAATTCCGTTTGCTTGATCACTTACTCTTATTACCGCTGTTCCGGCAGTTAATGCTGCTTTTACTTTTACTTCGGAATTGTTTGTTCCTTCGACCGGAGTAATTGTAATTAAATTATTTGTATCGTTAACCTCTTCCCAAACAAATTGTGGCAAGGTTGTATACCCTACTAAAAATGCTTTTAATGTTATTTCGGTACCTTTAATCATGCTGGTAAATATTATTCCTTCGGGTCTGTCTTTTGATGGATTGATATATAATCCGGGTGAAGCAGAATAAAAGGAACCGCTGTTAAATTCTTTTTCAATAATTGAGTTAATCGGGTTTCCAGTTATCCTTACCTGCAGACGATGATTATTGTTCCCTCTTTTAGGACTGGAATATCTAAGCCAGTAAAAACTATCGGAAGTTAAAATTATTTCATTATTTATCTCAATAAATACCTGTGATAATTCATCTGCATTTGCGATTGAAACAAATCCCGCTGTTCCAATTAACTCAAGTATATCAGGATCAACATCAACTCCCAAACCTACCGTATACACAATTTTATTCTGAGTTGCTGTCCTAGCCTGGTCAAGTGAACTTGAACCTTGTGTATCTTTGCCGTCTGTAAAAACTATCATTGATCCTTTTAGAATACGGTTAAGTGAAAATGAATCCGTCCAGCGGGACGCTCCAACTACTATTGCCCCGTAAAGATTTGTTGTCGGGAAACCTGGAGAAAGCGAATTAATAGCGGCAATTAAAAGACCTTTATTATCTGTAAAATCAACAATCAAAACCGGGTCCTGCGAAAATTTATAAACAGCAACTTCGTGATTGGAAGTAAGATTATTTACAAAATTAATTGCGGCTTTTTTAATCTCATCTAAATCGTTTTGGTCAAGACTTGTGCTGTTATCAAGCATTAATACGGTACGCTGAAGATAATTTTCATTTTGATCTCTTTTGGAAATTATTAATTGTGATTCAAAAGGAGAAATCGGTTCACCGTTCTCAAATACTTCAAAATCAGATGTGCTAAGATTTGTAACTCCTTTTCCGCTCAAATCAAGAACTTGAAATAAAAGGTTAACGTAATTCGGCTGTTCGGCTGATATCTCAAAAGCGTTTAACACATTGCCGGGACCAACAACTCCTCCAGCTCCGGGTTTTGTTGTAAAACTCCATACAGGTCCAATCAATTCATTCTTTTCGGGTGTAATTGATACTACCCTCCAATAATATGTTGTACCGTATTGAAGTCCGGCTACATTAAAATTTTTCGAGGCAATATTTGATGCGATTTTGTCAATAGGGGGATTCGCAGTATCCAAATACACATCAAAATTATCTCCATCCTGGGAATTCCATTCCAGAGTTAATATAATATTCAGTCCGGTTTCGTTTACTGCAGGCAAAGGTTCGGAAACATTATATCCTTCCGTTGACTTTACCGGGTTTTCATCAACGCTGAACACGCACCCGGAAATTACGAATCCAAATACAAATAATAATAAAAGATAAACCGAAATAATTCTTTTCATAGTTGAAAATTTTGTTGAGGTAATTTAACAAATATAAATGTAATTGAATAGAGAGCGGAACAAAAACATATTATATGTTTCTTCGAATTTTTAAAAACTTTACTTTTACTTTTTGATTAAATCCATCCGTTCATTATATAACAAAGATTAAGTCTTCAACTATATATTTATAGAATTAATATATTCTGTTCTATTTTTAATTGAAGGATGACTGTAAAAGAACCATTCCACAAAAGGATGCGGATCTCTATCGCCTAAGTTTTGATCAGTAAGTTTATCGAGCGTTGATATAAAAGCTTCTCGTTTACCAGTTGACTTTACGGCATATTCGTCAGCCTGATATTCAAATCTTCTTGAAATAATATTTGAAACAGGCTGTTGAATTATTCCAATAACCATTGCCCAGATAGTAAGCAGCGGTAATGCGGCAATTTCCGTTATATTATTAAAATCAAAAAGATGTAAAGTATTTTCATAAAATACAGCAATTAAGAATAGTGTCAGAAAGCTGAATATGGTACCTATAAAAATGTTTTTAATAATATGTTTATGTTTATAATGACCTAGTTCATGCGCCATTACAGTTATAATTTGATCAACGGAATAATTATCCAACAATGTATCACCAAGAATAATTCTTTTTGTTCTACCAAGTCCCGTAAAAGCGGCATTAGCTTTTTTTGTATTTTTACTCATATTGAATTTGAATACATTATCCACCTTCATACCGACTTCATTTGCAAGAGTAATAATTTTTTCTTTTAATTCTCCGTCATCAAGAGGCGATACTTTATAAAATATTGGGATTATCACAATAGGCACAATCTGCGCCAGCACAACTGAAATGACAAACATAAAAAAAGCGAACGGAAGCCACCACATTGAACCGAAATAATTCAGAACCCAAAAGAATAATAATAGTATCGGCAAACCGATTACAGAAACAACGAATATCCCTTTTATCCCTTCCCAAATCCATTGGAAGAAAGACTGATTTGATAATTGATATTTGTGCTCAAGATAAAATCCAGAATAGAAGCTTAATGGTGAATATATAATTGAACCGGCCGCTCCAACCGTAACGGTAAATAGAATAAATATTATATAATTATTTGAAGAGTAATTTGAGATAATGTTTACAAGGGTTTGACTATAGCCGGAATAGAGAAACAATAGTAACAGTATAAAAGATAATATCCCTTTAACTATTCCTATTGCCAGTTTAATATTATTGTATCTTTTCGAGTTTGAAACGGCATTAAATAAATTCATGAATTCAAAATAATGTTAATAAAGGTAAATTCACAACTAACAATTTTATTTTATACCGAAATCAATTGTCTTTCTTTGCTTTCTGTCTTTTGACTGTTTTCTCCTTTGTAAGGACACTCAGATTTTTCCTTTTTATTTAGATATGGACATTCTTCTTGCGAACCTGCGGCTGATTGTCTTTCCAAATAAGGACAATTAATTTCCGATTCCAATTTAGAAAACTTAATGTCAGAATTTTCAAACTCATTGAGAAAATAGCCTGCGGAAAAAGAAATTAAAGAAATAATAAAGACCGATACTATTTTCTTCATAATATTCCCTCTTTTGTAAAAAAATTAAAATAATACAATTTATCTTAAAATGCACATGTCCGCAGAATATAAGATGAATTTTAAAAATTGCTAATTTAAAACATATTTAATAAAATGATACACTTCAAATAATATTTAATATATAATTAATGAATTAAATACTATTTCAGTCAAATAATACTATAATACTTTAGTTGATTGCTTATGAAATCAATTATTTTATATAGAGCTTTAGAGTTAATTATTTCGATCTTAGGGTTATTTATTATCCTCCCTTTTATTCTTCCGACCATAATTACTGTTTCACTGTTAACCGGACAATTTCCATTTATCAGACAAGAAAGAATGGTCGCGCTTAATAAAAAGAGAATCATAATTTATAAAATAAGAACAATTAGAAAATTTAATAAAAGTTATAATATGAATTATAATTCAGCTGAAATTTTTAATAATCATAAACTGAATAAATTTGTACCTAGTTTCTGCAAATTGCTGAGGAAGACCGGATTGGATGAAACACCGCAATTATTAAATGTAATTAAAGGTGATTTGTCCTTAATTGGACCGCGTCCGATGTTAGAAAGAGATTTGTTGATTTTAATGCGCGAAGATCCAAAGAGTTATAAAATCAGGACAATGATTAATGCAAAACCGGGAATAACGGGGTTTTGGCAGATATACGGAGATAGGAGCAAAGGCTTTAAAAATTTAGTTAGTTCTGATACTTATTATGAAAATAATAAATCGTTTTTAATAGATCTGAAAATTTTTATAAAAACAATTTTAATAATGCTGCGCGCTGAACATTCGGACTCTATTGTTGGAAATAAATTCCGGGAAATATCAAATCAAAAGTATTAATAATTACTGCTTTTTTAATTAGCCAATATATATAGAAGAATATCAGATACCTTCGAAACTATTTTGTATAACCCAGCCTACTTTTCCATCGGCCAATTTTATTTTTGCCCAGTTGTTAAGTGTTTCCTCAATTTCGAACTTAACACCTTCGTGAATAACAAAAGCGTCGCTGCTTTGTTCATTGGGCGATTGTTTCGCGGTAACAATTTCTTCAATAAGGATTCCGTAGCTTAATGTAGCTTCCCTGTTATAACTGGAAACAAACAATATTAAAACTAAAAACAAGATTGCAAGATTAACCGAACCTGTAAAAAAAACAAATCGTTGTATTCGGCCGGATCTTGTTAAAAAATATACGCCGATTAAAAATATTAAAAGGACATAGAAAACAATAAAAATAATTCCCCATCCGGAAACAGAAAAACCGGTAACCAAAATATTCCACCACTCGCTAATAAATATTTGCGGTACTGTCTGAATTTTATCAATAGTACGGGATTGGGCAATTCTTAAATTATAAATTACGTCGTCATCAGACGGTTCAAGTTTTAAAGCTTTCTCGTAATTTAGAATCGCTTTTCCGAGGTTGTTTAACCTGAAATATGAATTGCCAAGATTATAATATAACGCGGCGCTTTCAAAACCTAAATTTAACACTTCTTCATAAACATTCGCAGCTTCGTGGTAATCTCCATTCTGATAAAGTGAATTTCCGTTCTGCATCAACGCTTCGGCTTCGGTTTGATAAAAAGCATGCATATTTACAAAAGCAGCCGAAATAAAAAGAATCAATATTATTAAAAGTTTCTTCATTTTTTCTTTTTCTTTGCTGTTATAGAGTTTTCCAGGTTTATAATGACATCCATACTTTTATCGTACAATTCCTTTTCTGCCGCGCCGGATTCATGATTAGGAGCAAAACGGGCAAACTCACATTTCTCCGATATAACTTTTACTTGATCAATTAATTCTATATCAACATTTCTTTCATATAATTTTGAAACTGCCCGGTCAAGTGTAAAATCGGATTTTTGCAAATCAAGTTTGTCTTCAAGATATCCGGACATAGCCTGTGAAATTTCATTGTAAAATTGTTCGTTGTTTCCGGCATCTAAAGATTTTTTTGCAGACTTAAGTCTATTACGAGCTGCTTTTTCAGCTTTATTATATTTCATTAATCTTGTATTGCCGGATAGTTTATCCTGCCGTTTCTTAATCATCAATACTGCGCTTAAAAATAATACAGGGAAAATGATACCGAACCAGAACCATTTTGAAATTAATGAAAACTCATCCCGTTTTTGTAAATTAAACGAAGATATTTTTATATAACGAATATCCTGACTTAATAATCTAACATCTTCTTTTGAAAATCCAGAAGAAGCATTATCATAAGTATTTTTTCCTTTTTTCACATTCACAACAAATGCTGGAGTTGATAATGTTGAATACTTTCTTTTTACTACATCAAAATATGTGAATTCCAATCCCGGTATTGTTTTAGCACCTGAAACTCGCGGAACTAATAGATATTCTACTTTTTTAGATCCTGAAACTTTCGCAGTACGGTTTATATTATCTGAGATTTTAGGCTCATAACTTTCGAATCCCACAGGCACTTCAAGTTTAGGGACATCCAGTAATTTAATATTCCCGGTTCCGCTAATATTTACAATTATATTAATAGATTCATTCTGCTCAACTTCTTTTTTATCTATTGCGGCATCAAGAGTAAAATTTCCGACTGCGCCTTTAAATGATTGCGGCGCATTTGCCGGAAGAGGCTGTACATTAATCTTAATCGAATTTGACTTTACGTTGTAATCCACAGCTTCGCTTCTTCCAAAAAAAGAATCATTAAAAAAGTCATCAAAGACACTTCCTGAATCTCTTCTCTTACGAATAATAACAGGGACAGTTAGTTCGAAAGGAGTTACTGAGAGCTCGCCGCTTTGAGTCGGGAAAAGCGCAACTTTTTTAATCACTGCCGACCTGTATCGTTCTCCCCTGTACATTTCAATATCAAATCTAATATTCTGTGATGTTTCTATATCTTCAGCCCAGAATCCTTTATATGTGGGAAGCTTACTAATCTGGGGTGAATTTATATTTGTTTTTACATATAATTTATAAGTAACAGTTATTTGTTCACCCTGCATTACATTTTGTTTATCGGACACCGCTAGAATAAATACATTCTTAGCCAGTTCTTCCTGCGAAACGCCTCCGTTATTATCGGGCTGATTCGGCGTTCCTGTTCCTTTAACTACATTTAATTTGATTGGATTGGTGGTAAAAGATTTCCCATCATAATCTGCCGAGGCAGATCCAATGGTAAACTCGCCGATATCCGATGCCTGCACAATATAATTATATGAGATTGAACCGGAAACAGCTCCGTTAATAATCTGCATACTTGTTGATTGATTTGGACCGCTTAAAATTTGAAAACCCTTAAAATCCGGTCCGCGGAAATTCCTGACGTTGTTGGCATTTACATCTTCAAAAGTAAAATAAACTCTAAAGCGTTCATATTGTCCAACCGTAGTTTTATCAACTGTGGCTTTAAATTCCTGCGCCGATAAATTTACGTTTATGCATAACAAAGTAAGAAATATTAATATGTATTTAATTCTACTGTTCATCCTTAATTTTTGTCGCCTTAAAGTTACATTAAATTTTTATCGTGTTACCAGTTTACCAATCCTTAGCTTTTTTAACCGGTTTACCTTTTTTCTTTCTTAGTTCTTTTTGCAGATCAGCTTCATTGTTTTTTAATGCTTCTAAAATTCTTTCGGCTTCTTCTTTTGAAATCTGATTTTGCTGCTGCTGTTGTTGTTTTTGCTGATCTTGCTTGTCTTTATTATCATTATTCTGCTGCTGTTTCTCATCGTTATTCTTTTCATCATTCTGATTCTGATCCTGGTTTTGATTTTTCTGATCCTGATTCTGATCCTGTTTCTGATCTTTATCCTGGTCTTTATTTTGATCTTGTTTGTCTTTGTTCTGCTGCTGCTGTTTCATCTGATTGAGAGCATATGACAAGTTATACTTTGTTTCAAGATCTTCCGGATCAAGTTTTAAAGCGTTTTTATATGAGTTAACACTTTCTTTAAGTTTCTGAGATTTTAATAAAGTATTACCAATGTTATGATATACTTTCGATTTTTCATAATCGTTTTGCGCAAAAGCAAGAGCATTTTGGTAAGCTTTCATAGCATCTTCATATTTTTGCTGTTTATATAATGCGTCTCCTAAATTAAAATGCCCTTCAAAGCTTTCGAAATCATGTTCAAGTCCCTGCTTAAAATTGTTTTCGGCATCGGTAAATTTATTTTCATTATATAAATCGACACCGCTATTAATTAAGCTGCGTTTACTTTGTGCGGATAAACTAACGCTAACTATAAAAAAGATAAATATTATATGTTTTTCTAAATTCTTCATATTTGCTTTCGAATAACTTATTGACTGATTTATTGATTGGTTAATTAAATGATTGGAATATATTTGGTCATCATTCAGTCAATTAACCTATTATTCAATCCCTTATAAAAATTTAATTATGTTTCTAATTACGACTAATTTGTTCTGCTTTCAAATTTCATCAACAATTTTGTTTTTTTACCAGAGATAAAAATTTCCAGTAATAATAATAATACAGCCGGAATTAAAAAATAATAATATCTGTCTTCGTATTCGGTAATTCTTGTTGCGCCGTATTCAGTCTGTTCTAATTTTGCGAGATCATTATAAATTTGATCAAGTTCATCTTCCGTATTTGAACCGCGGTAATATCTCCCGTTTCCTTTTGTTGTTATTTCCTGAAGTACAGTTTCATCCAATCTAGTCAGAACTGTATTTCCTTGATTATCTTGTTTGTAACCGGTTTTATTTCCTGATGCATTATAAACCGGAATCGGCACTCCCGCAGGCGAACCTAAACCGATAGCGTAGATAATAATCCCGTTATCGACAGCATCTTCTACAACGGGACTTAAATCGCCTTCATGATCTTCACCGTCGGTTATAACAACAATAGCTTTTTTTGTTTCATCAACTTTTTTAAAAGAATCAATTGAAAGCCGCAATGCGGGACCAATTGCGGTGCCTGCTTGCGGAACCGAATGAATATCAACAGCCGACAAAAATAAATTTGCCGCCGAATAATCGGTTGTTAAAGGAAACTGAACATACGCTTCACCTGAAAAAATTATCAAACCGATTCTATCTCCGCGAAGTTTCTGAATCAATTTTGATATTTCGTGTTTTGCTTTTTCGAGCCGGCTTGGTTTAATATCCTCGGCTGTCATACTTAAGGAAACATCCAATAAAATATAAACATCAATTCCGACTTGTTTAACTTCTTCAATTTTTGATCCAATCTGGGGATTTGCAAGTGATATAATTATTAGGATAACAGCAAAGAAGAACAGTAAAAATTTAATAACCGCTTTTGCTCTGCTTCTTAAGGGAAACAAAATATTATGCATGGATTTGTTCGCAAATTCGGACAATGCTTTTCTTTGATGTTTTTGTGTCAACCAAAATACTATAATAAATATCGGAGTTAAATATAGAGCGTATAAATATTCAGGGTTTGCAAATCTAAACATTGTTTCTCAGTTAAAAGTTATAAAGTTTATAAAGTTCTTAAAGTTATATTAATATCTTGAGCTTATTGTTTTTCGTAATCTACCAATTATTTTTCTTCTTAATTCTGACTTCTGTATTCTGGCTACTGAATTCTGAATTCTGACTTCTGTTTAAGGTAATCTTCTCAAATATGTTCTTATTAATCCAAATTCAAATAAAAGAAGAAATAATCCGCCGCCGGCCCATACGTAAAACAATTCTTTGGCTTGACGGTAAGAGGTTATTTCAACTCTTGTTTTTTCCAATTGATCAATTTCGTTATATATTTGTTCCAATCTTTTATTATCTGTAGCTCTGAAATATTTTCCTTCGGTAATTTTTGCAATTTGCGTTAGGGCAGCTTCATCAATTTCCACAGGAACCATTTGGTAGCGAGTCCCGAGAGGAGTTTTAAAAGGATAAGGCGCCTGACCTTTTGTTCCAACTCCAATAGCATAAATTCGAATTCCAAACTTTTGTGCGATTTGAGCCGCGGTTATAGGATCAACTTCACCGCTGTTGTTTACTCCATCGGTTAATAAAATTATTACCTTGCTTTCGGCTTTACTGTCCTTTAATCTATTTACACCGTTTGCTATAGCCGTACCAATTGCCGTTCCGTCTTCAATCATTCCGCTTTGAATATCTTTAAGTAAATTTCTTAAAACGGAATAATCAATTGTAAGTGGACATTGAGTAAAACTTTCCCGAGCGAAAACTACCAAACCGATTTTATCGGAAGTTCTTCCCTGAACAAATTTATCAATTTCTTTTTTTGCCGCTTCAAGTCTATTTGGCTTAAAATCTTCTGCAAGCATGCTGCCAGAAATATCCAGGAGAACAGCAACATCTATTCCTTCGGTATAAACATTTTCGCCGGTAGCGAAAGTTTGAGGTCTCGCAAGAGCAATAATAAACAGCCCCAAGGCCAATACTCTTAATAAAAAAGGAAGATGGATTAATCTTTCTTTAATTGTTGGCTTAATGCCATTAAATATGTTTAATGAAGAGTAAGTGAAATCAGGGGATACTTTTTTATTTCTTTTCCAGTACCAGAAAATTATTAACGGTAGAACCGGCAAAAAAAACAACACCCATCCATAAGCAAATTCTATATTACTAAACATTTGCTTCCTCGGGAATTAATTCATTGGACGAATCAGCAGGTTTTGTTTTTTCTACGATTGAATAAGCTTGTTTCATCATCTCTTCATTAACAGTAGGCATAGGTTTAAATTTCGCGAATTTAACCATATCCGCATTTTCAAGAAACTCTCTTGTTTGATCCAATATATTTTCAGCATCTTTTATATTCTTCATCTCTTCAATTAATTCGGATGAAGGCATTTCAAGGGCAAGTAAATTAAATCTAGCTTCAAAATATTTTCTTATGATTCCTGTTACTTGCGAATGATATTCTTTTATTAAATTCTGCTGCCAAAGTTTTTTATCTTCCAAATCTCTTAATTCTTTTAAAGCAATTTTATAAGGAGGAATTATAATTTTAGGCACTTTAATTTCCGCGCCTTCTTTTTTCTTTTTATAATTTCTATACCATAAATAGAATAGCGCTGCGATCAAAACTAGCACAAATACAATAACTAAAATCAGAAACCAATTAAGCGGTATTTTTAAAGGGTCTTTTACATCTCTAATATCCGCTGCGGGGTCGACATCTATTGTATGGACAGCAATTGCGACTGAGTTAGTTGTAATTACATTTATCGCGGTATCATTTCCGACTGTGTAATATACCGGAATGGGAGGAATAATTACTTCACTTGAATCATAGCCAGCAAGAATATATCTATAGACTTCTTGTTTTTTATTCCCCTTTGATTTAACCGGCGGTTCTTCTTTAATAAATTCCAAATTTTTAAGACTGTCTTTTAAAGCGATAGAAGATATTTTAATGTTTTCGTCAAATGTAAGAGAAATTCTGTAATGCACATAATCGCCTACATAATAATCCGTGGTATCGGTTTCCGCGTATACTTCTATGTTCTGTGCTTCTAATTTTAAGAATATAAAAAAGAATATCAGTACTGAATATTTTAAATTTTTCTTTACCATCTTTTTTCGCGCAGTTTAAAAAAATCAACAAGCGGTTTCACGTATGATGTACCTGTATTAATATTAATTGAATCAATTCTCCCGGAAATAAAAAGTGATCTTAGTTTTGAATCATTTTCCTTTTGTTTCATATAAAACCAATCTCTAATATCTTTGCTGTTCGTATCAATAAACCTAAATTCTCCAGTTTCCGCATCTTTAAATTTTATTAATCCGGCCTTTGGAATTTCTCTTTCACGCGGATCACGTAATACAAGTCCTATAAGATCATGTTTCTTGCCGACAATTCTGATTATTTTTTCATATCCATCGTCAATAAAATCAGAAATCATAAAAGCAATGCTCTTCTTTTTTATAGTATGATTAAAATATTCAAGTGCGTTTTTTAAATCAGTTTTATTTCCCCTTGGTTCAAACGAAAGTACTTCTCTTATAATTCTAAGAACGTGACTTCTGCCTTTGCGCGGGGGAACAAATTTTTCAATCTGATCTGTAAATAAGATCAACCCGACTTTATCATTATTTTTCATGGCCGAGAATGCAAGAACTGCTGTAAGTTCGGCGGCAATTTGCTGTTTGGTTTTTTCAACAGTACCGAATATTAGCGATCCGCTAAGATCCACTAACAGCATAACGGTAAGTTCTCTTTCCTCTTCGAATATTTTGATATACGGATGACCAAACCTGGCAGTAACATTCCAATCGATACTTCTAACATCATCGCCTGGCTGATATTCGCGTACTTCGGAAAATTCCATTCCTCTGCCTTTAAAAACGGAATGGTATTCTCCCGAAAACACATCGTTAACAACACCGCGTGTTTTAATTTCTATCTGCCGGACTTGTTTTAATAGTTCTCTTGTAAGCATAATTAATAAATCTCGATCTCAATCATTGTCTTTATCTTTATCATTTCTTATCAAGATAAAGATCAAGTTAGTGATAAAGATATTATGGGACTTCTACCTTATTTAAAATTTCACTTATTATGTTTTCAGAAGTTATATCTTCAGCTTCGGCTTCATAAGTTACAGCAACTCTATGTCTAAGTACATCCATACATATTGCTCTTACGTCTTCGGGAATAACATATCCTCTTCTTTTAATAAAAGCCATTGATTTTGCCCCAAGCGCCAGATTTATTGTTGCTCTTGGCGATCCGCCGTAACTAATAAGTTCTTTAAGACTCTCTAACCCGAACTGTTCCGGATTCCTTGTAGCAAAAATAATATCAAGTATATATTTTTCTATTTTCTCATCCACATAAACATCATGAACCAATTTTCTGGCACGGAGTATATCTTCTGTCTTAATAATTGGTTTAATCTCCGAAATTATACCGCCCACATTCTGTTTCATTATCAGTAATTCTTCTTCGCGTTTTGGATATGTGATTTTAATCTTCAGCATAAATCTATCAACCTGAGCTTCAGGAAGCGGATATGTTCCTTCCTGCTCAATTGGGTTTTGAGTAGCAAGTACTAAAAAAGGTTCATCCAGTTTAAATGTTTCTTCTCCAATTGTTACCTGCCTTTCCTGCATTGCTTCAAGCAAAGCGCTTTGAACTTTTGCCGGAGCGCGGTTTATTTCATCAGCTAGAATAAAATTCGAAAAAATGGGGCCTTTTTTAATAGAAAAGTTTCCGTCTTTCTGACTGTAAATCATAGTACCAAGCAAATCAGCAGGAAGCAGATCAGGTGTAAATTGTATTCTCTGAAATTTGGCATGCATTGATTGGGCAAGCGATTTAATAGCGAGAGTTTTTGCTAGTCCTGGTACACCCTCAAGAAGTACGTGCCCGTTTGAAAGAAGACCAATAATTAGTCTTTCAACCATTTCCTTTTGTCCGACAATAGCTTTACCGATTTCACTAAAAAGAGTGTCGACAAAAGCACTTTCGTTTTTAATCTTCTCGTTAAGTTCAGTAATCTCCAAATTTATGCCTCACTTTTTGTTAATTTTCAAGTTTTTTCTACAATATCAAATTTGTAAAAGTTTCGTTAAAACTTAATTAAATTGTAAATTTTATAAGAATTTTAGAATGGGAATAATAATATAAGCAAATTTTGTGTTTTAATAACAAAATGATGGAAAGTTTGTTTTTTGAAACTGGCTGATTTATTGTGGGATTATTACAACTAAAAAAACTATCCGATTAAATAAATAACTATTGAATATAAAGTGATAATAAAAGCGGCAGCAAGTGCGATTTTTTTCAAGTTCTCCTTTGTAAAAATAATTAGAACTTTCTTTATTCCTTTAAGTTCATTTTTTGATTTGATTTTAATTTGGCCGGTATTTTTATTATCAGTTTCAGTATTAATTAGTTTTTCTTCATCTATAGAAGGAAGAATTAGTTTCCCTTCAATATCGTACTTTTTTACATTACGTTTTTTATTCCCGGGAAAAAACTCGACTTCTTCTTTTAGATTCCCGTTTTTATAAAACACCTTTGTGGGTCCGTTATCTTTTCCGTCTTCAAAATTTTTTACGCCTAAAAGAATGCCTTCTTCATAATAAAATTTAGATTCGCCGTGAGGTTTACCGTTGGAATAATTCCATTCTCCTTTAAGAGATCCGCTTTTGTAATATGTAAATACCTTCCCTTCAACGCGGTTATTTTGATGATTCTTATTCTCTTTTAATGACCCCGATTTATAATATATTTTTGTCGGGCCGTCTTTTATGCCTTCCTTATAAGTTACAACCGACTTTAACTCTCCGTCGGGATAAAAATATTTTACTTCACCGAAAATAAAATCTTCTCTGTAAGGAGTTTCAGAAATTAACAAACCGTTTCTTTTAAACTGTTTTGCCGTTCCTTCTCTTTTGTTGTTTTTATAGGGTATAATTTCTTTTAATGAAGAATTGTCATAGAATATTTTATAATCGCCATCGCAGCTTCCATCTGAATAATCAATTTCTTCATTACATACTCCCGATTGATAATAATAATAAGCTTTGCCGTGGAGTTTATTATGTTTGTAGAATAGTTTTGATTTTAAACTGCCGTCATCAAAATAAGATGTTGATACTCCTTCTCTTAGATTGTCTTTGTAATAATGTTTTTCTATCAGTTTACCCGAAAGACTATATTCATTTGTATAGCCTTCACGCAGACCTTCTTTATAATTAATTTCCTGCCGAAGCAAACCGTTTGAGTAGTATATTTTTGAAATACCATTCCATTTCATGCCGGACACACATTTTTACAAATATTATCGAACGATAGAATAAAAAATAAAGAGATTTTGAACAAAGTCTGAGGATATTTTATCTTTTATTTTTTGATGAGATTATTTTAAAAATGGGCAAAATTAATATTTGCCCATTAATTAAACTTTCTGAAGCGCGGATTCCAGCAGGCTGTTGACTTCTCCGGCTATTGGCGCGAGTTTATCATTTGTTACGACGGACATAGCTTCCATCGGATTCATCACCGCGATTTCACATTTTCCGTCCTCAAGTTCCTGAACAATTACGCTGCAAGGAAGAAGAACTCCAATTTTATCTTCTGCAAGCAAAGCTTTATGCGCGAAATTAGGATTGCATGCACCCAGAATTTTATATTTTCTGAAATCAACATCAATTTTTTTCTTTAGTGTTTCTTTAACATCAATTTCAGTTAAAATTCCGAACCCTACTTCTTTTAATTCATTGGTAATTTTTTGAACAGACTCATCAAAAGTATAATCTACTTTTTTTGCATAGTAGTAACTCATAATTTCTCCTTTTTTATCATGTAAGATGCGGTATCCGAATATTGGATTCAGACTATTTACTAAAAGGTGCTTTAATTTCGGGATGGATGGAATTATACAATGCTGAATAATCGTATTCTGAATAACCTTCGTCAATAGTAGTTTTTAGTATTTTTATTACCGATTCCAGAATTAAATTATTTATTCCGTTTTTTGCGAATTGATTATTCATAAGTTTTGCGTCTTTTAATAAATGCTTAACCGGAAAATTCGGATTTTTGAAATCACGGTTTAACATATTATCTAATTTTTTATCAAATGTAGGGGCGTAAAGAGCACTTTTTCTCAATACCCTCATAAATTTTTCAACATCAACCCCCATGTTTATTACATAACCCAAACTCATTGAAAATGCCGAAGTAAGAGAAATAATCATTTGGTTTAATGCAAGCTTAGCCGAAGAAGCTTTTCCCACTTCGCCGAAATGAATTATATCATCTCCGAAATTATTAAACAAATCTTTATATTTTTCAAATTGATCTTTTTCAGATCCAACTAATACCACCAATTTACCAGCTTCAATTTGCGGCAAACTTCCTAGAACCGGGGCTTCAAAAAATTCAGCTCCTAATTTTTCAATTCTATCTTTTAATAAAATATTTTCATCCGGCGAGATTGTGCTCATTTGAATTACGGTTTTACCTTTCAAAATATTTTTAGAGCCAGAGACGCTGTTATTTTGAAGATTAAAAAGTGTACTGCATACGGCGTAATATTCGGACAGCATTATAATTACGGTATCGGAGTTTATTATCGCTTCGGCAGGCGTGTCGCAAACATTAGCATTAAAATTAACAAGTTCTTCGGCTTTGTTTTTAGATCTGTTATAAACATTTAACTCGTAACCCGCGGCGCAAAGTCTTTTAGCCATGGGAAAGCCCATCAATCCGGTACCCAGAAACGCAATTTTCATTTTAACCTTTTTTGTTAAGTAAATTGTTCAAATTAAATTCAATTCTTTCTTCAGAATAGAGCGGCTCGCCGTAATTTTTCCGAATCTGAAATCCGTAAAATTTTGAGCGGGCTTCAAGGTATTCGATAAATCCTCGACTGCTAATTAATGTTTCGGGCTCATTACTTTTCGGATTATAGAACTGTGAGGAATAAGCACGAACCGCTTCCATTTTAATTTCGAATGTCTCGCTTACATCATTAATAAATGTCGGGTCAAATTCATACGTCTGCATAAAGTAGAATAAATGATTCGGCCTGAAAGCTTTTTGCGATTTCCCGTTTACTTCAGTTTCATATTTCGGAGTTCCCGAAAAAAACATAGCGTTTTTAACCAGTTCAGCCGCTCCTATATGATCAGGATGACGGTCATGGAAATGTGGAGCGAAAATTATTTTAGGCTGATACTTTCGAATTTTTATTACGATTAATTTTAAATATTCTTCACTAAATTTTACCTTGCCGTCGGGTATACTTAAGTTTTCTCTAAGTTCGATACCCAGAATCTCAGACGCTTTTTCAGCTTCTTTTTTTCTTATTTCAACAGAACCCCTTGTTCCTAGTTCACCTTGAGTAAGATCAATAATTCCAACTTTATAGCCGGCTTTTGTAAATTTAGCGATTGTGCCGCCTATCGAAAGTTCGACATCATCCGGATGAGCCGCAAAAGCAACAACATCTAATTTCATATGGACCTGTATTTTATTGTTCTGCTCTTAAATTATCAAATAATTTTGTCAATTAAAATATTTTTTAATTAATCCGATAATACCTTGGGATGTTATGTTCATACTGCGGAATCATAACATTTAGAATAGTATTTTGAATTTGAAACCGCGGTGATTAATATTAAACTCTTCAATTGAAATTATTATATGGCTCAAAAAAAATATTTATCCAGTAATATATCCAGCTTAAGAAACTCCGGAGATATTCTTTTCGATTTAGGGAAGTTTGAAGCCGCCTACGGAGTATATGACGAAGTTTACAGACAATTATGGTTAACAATTGGTCAGGTGCAGAACAGCTTAACTAACTTTTCTCAAAATACACTTGAATTTGATTTTAAAAACTCGTGGGACTTTAAAAACAATTTCACCTCTGCGGCGGTTAATACGGCATTCATAAATAATTTCGGATTAAACGGAACTGAAACTTTAACGGAATTCATTTATACGTTATACGGAAGGCAGCAATGTATTTTATTTTCATCAAAATTACTTAATGATGTTCCGCCTGATTTTGTTTTAACTGAATATCTTCTGCTCTTTACATTAATAATGAAAATGGGATCGGACGAATGGGCGAATCATATTCTAAAAATTTACAATCCGATTGTTGAAGAAAACAAGCTTAAAACTATTTATCAAAAAGTATCGGGTAAATATTTAAAGGTAAGATTAACCGAAGAAGCCGAAATGATAACAACAACCGACTGGTCGGAACTTAATCACAACATGCTCGAATACTTATCCAAAACAAAGTATGCCGATGAAATTTTTTATAAAATGATATCTTCAATTGCCGGCCCTATTAACGGCGGTTCAAAAAGAAAATATAGAAAAAGAAAATCAACATGGAATAATCCAAACGATGAGAATTATAAAAAATATGAGAAATACGAACGTTATGAAAAATATGAACGATACGAAAAGTACGAAGGAGCTTATTCTAAACAGCAGTATTCTTTTGAGTTTGACCGCGGTTCGGAAATGGAAAAATCAAAATTTTTCGGCGATCTTTTCGGATTAAAAGGACAGGTAACAAAATCTCAAATAAGAAAAAAATATTTGGAACTTATAGCTAAATATCATCCGGATAAAGTCTCGGACCTTGGACAGGAATTAATTGATCTTGCCGAAAATAAAAGCAAACAAATAAACCAGGCATACGAATGGTTTAAAAAGAAGTATGATTTGTAAAAAGTTCGAATGAATGAATTAATGGATGCATGAAATTTTGAATATGATCATTCAACTATACATACATTCAATCCGTTTGCAGTTACTAATATTTTATTCCTATATTTCGCAAATCTATTTTTGAAATTATTCCCTATAAATTTATGAACAATAAATACGAAGCCGTTATCGGATTGGAAGTTCACGCGCAATTATTAACCGATACAAAAATTTTCTGCGGGTGCTCCACTAAATTCGGCAACCCGCCTAACACAAATGTTTGTCCGGTCTGTTTAGGACATCCCGGCGTACTTCCTGTTATGAATAAAAAAGTAGTTGAATATTCGGTTCTAATGGGACTCGCTACAAATTGCGCAATTAATAAAAAATCAGTATTTGCTCGTAAAAATTATTTTTACCCTGATCTTCCTAAAGGATATCAAATTTCACAATATGAAGAACCGATTTGCGAACATGGTTATATTGATGTTGTTAAGAGCGACGGCTCGGCGAAAAGAATCGGTATTACAAGAATCCATATGGAAGAAGATGCCGGGAAATCAATACATGATAGAGGCGGAGAAACGCTTGTAGATGTTAACCGCTGCGGAACTCCGTTAATTGAAATAGTGAGCGAACCGGATATACGCACGGCCGAAGAAGCATATTTATATTTGACGAAAATAAAACAGGTTTTAACATATTTAGGAATATGCGACGGAAATATGGAAGAAGGTTCGCTCCGCTGCGACGCTAATATATCAATACGTCCTTTCGGTCAAAAGGAACTGGGCACAAAAACTGAAGTTAAAAATATGAATTCCTTCCGTAATGTTGAACGGGCAATTGATTTTGAAATAGCCAGACAGATTGAAATTGTTGAAGACGGTGGAATTATAACACAGCAGACATTATTATGGAACGCAGATTTGAATGAAGCTATGCCGATGCGCAGCAAGGAAGGAGCCCATGATTACAGATATTTTCTCGATCCGGATCTGCTGCCGATAATTATAACCGATAGCTGGAAAAATGAAATTCTTAAATCGTTGCCGGAATTAGCAGACGCGCGTAAAGAAAGATTTATCAACAATTACAAACTTCCTCTTTACGATGCCGATTTATTAACTTCGGAAAAACCGCTGGCTGACTATTACGAAGAGGTATTAACAGTAACTAATGACTATAAATCCGCAAGCAACTGGGTTATGGGAGATATATTAAAATATATTAATGATGAAAAAATTTCGCCAAAAGATTTTCCAATCTCACCAAAGAATTTAGGAAAATTAATTGAACTGATAAACAACAACACAATCAGCGGGAAAATTGCAAAAGATGTTTTCCCCGAAATGCTGAAGGATAATTCTGACCCTGAATTAATTGTTAAAGAAAAAAATCTTGTGCAGATAACCGATACTTCCGCAATAGAAGGAATTATAGAGAAAATATTAAACGAAAACGAAGGACAAATTAAAGAATATCTGAGCGGAAAAGAAAAAGTTTTAGGTTTTTTTGTCGGTCAAATTATGAAAGAAAGTAAAGGCAAGGCCAACCCCGGCATTGTAAACGAACTGCTCAAGAAAAAATTGGAAGAAAGAAGAGATTAATATGCTTCGCGAACTTTTGGGATATTTCTCTGCGCTCTTTGTGTGAAATTAAAGTATTGGTTCACGCAAAGGTCGCAAAGAGACCCGCAGAGAACGCAAAGTTTAAAACAAAAAAGCCCCGAATATTCGGGGCTTTCTAATTTTATTTTTCATCCATGAAAGGATATCTGTAATTTTTTGGTGGTATAAAGTTTTCTTTTATTGTCCGCGGTGAAACCCATCTAATCATATTTAAATAACTGCCCGCTTTATCGTTAGTGCCTGAAGCTCTTGCACCGCCGAACGGCTGCTGGCCTACTACCGCGCCTGTCGGTTTGTCATTAATATAAAAGTTACCGGCGGCGTTTACTAATTTTCTTTCAGCCAATTTAACGGCGTATTTATCTCTTCCGAAAATTGCGCCCGTTAAAGCGTAAGGAGAAGTGTTATCGCATATGTCCAATGTCTCTTCATACTTTTCATCTTCATATACAAATATTGTTAACACGGGTCCAAAAATTTCTTCTTCCATTGTTTTAAAATGAGGATCGGTAGTAACTATTGTCGTTGGTTCAATAAAATAACCTTTAGAATCGTCGCAGTTTCCGCCTGTAATAATTTCAGCGTCTTTAGCTTGTTTAGCAAAATCGATATATGATTTAATGCTTTCAAAGGCGCCTTTATCAATAACCGCATTAAAGAAATTTGTAAAGTCCTCAGGATCGCCCATTTTTATTGTATTAACTTCGGCTACATATTTTGTTTTAAATTCCTTCCATAAAGATTTTGGAATATATGCGCGTGAAGCGGCTGAACATTTCTGACCTTGAAATTCAAACGCACCGCGGACACATGCCGTAACTAAAGCGTCAACATCCGAACTATTATGCGCAAAAATAAAATCTTTTCCACCCGTTTCGCCTACAATTCTTGGATAGGTTCTGTAATTCGGTAAATTATTGGCAATTGTTTTCCACATATTCTGGAAAGTTGACGTGCTTCCCGTAAAATGAATTCCGGCAAAATGAGGAGAGTTTAATACAGGATCTCCGACGTTTCTTCCTGAACCGGGAACAAAATTTATTACACCTGCAGGCAGACCTGCTTCTTCATATAATTTCATAAACCAGTATTGAGCGTAAACCGCGCTTGATGCTGGTTTGTGCAGAACAACGTTTCCGACCATTGCCGGAGCGGTACACAGATTAGCTCCAATAGATGTAAAATTAAAAGGAGCAATTGAAAAGATAAATCCTTCAAGCGGTCTGTATTCAAGTCTGTTCCACATTCCGTTTGGAGAATGCAGCGGCTGTTCTTCAAAAATCTGCTGTGCGTAATATGCGTTGAATCTCCAGAAATCAACAACTTCGCAGGCCGCGTCAATTTCTGCCTGAAACGGGTTTTTACTTTGGTTTAGCATTGTAGCGGCGTTTAATGTATCTCTCCAATAAGGGGTTGTAAGTAAATCTGCAGCTTTTAGGAAAACCGCCACTCTATCTTCCCATGGAAGCTCCGACCACAACTTGCGCGCTTCTAAAGCCGCTTCAATGGCCATGTTAACTTCTTTTGTTCCGGCTTTGTGATAAACTCCAATAACATGTTTATGATCGTGCGGAAGAACGCATTCTCCCAAATCACCTGTTTTAATTTCTTTGCCGCCAATAATTAACGGAATTTCGATTTTTTGATTTTTTAATTCAGCATATCTTTTTTTAAGCGAGGCTCTTTCCGGAGAGCCGGGCAAATAATCGCATATCGGGTCATTCGGCGGAAATGGTACTTCAAATTTAGCATTAGACATTACAAAACTCCTATTACTTTAATTCTTAATTAATTTTACATTTTTATTCATCAATCCTGCAAAAAATTGCACATGTAAAACTAAAAAGAAAAGGGTACTTGGGGCAAGTTAATTAATATAAAAAGGTATCTTTTTCTGAAAAAGAATTAAGCTGTCTCAAGAATTATTGTTTCTCTTCGTGTCTTAGAGACTTTGTGGCTAATGTTTTAAATTAGTAATTACCAAATTTTTTCTGCCACTAAGGCACTAAGACACAAAATAAAATTACTTTTGAGACAGCATTATAAAATTTTATAATTTAGTATAAAGATCGACCATCTCAATAGCGGTAAGCGCTGCGTCCCAGCCTTTGTTGCCGGATTTTGTGCCCGCTCTTTCAATTGCCTGTTCAATTGTGTCGGACGTAATTACGCCGAATACAACGGGAACTCCCGTTTCTAAACCAACATGCGCAATACCTTTTGAAACTTCAGCGGCAATTAAATCAAAATGCGGTGTGGCTCCGCGTATAACAGCGCCGAGACAAATTATGACATCGTATTTTTTTGACTGGGCCAATTTCTTCGCGGTGAGAGGAATTTCAAACGAGCCCGGAACCCAAACTGTTGTTACATTTTTCTTGTCCCCTTCGTGACGAATAATGCAGTCCATGGCTCCCGATAAAAGTTTGCCTGATATAAACTCGTTAAACCGTCCTACTACAATACCGAATTTTTTATCTTTTGCATTTAGATTTCCGCTTATAACATTTGACATTTTCCGCTCCGCTTTATTTTAATTTTAATTGTGCACCATAAAAAGGTGACCCATTTTTTCCTGTTTGGTTCTCAAATATTTTTCATTATTTGAGTTAGGGTGAATCTCAATAGGAATTCTTTCTGTAATTTCAAGACCATGTCCTTTTAAGCCTATTATTTTCATAGGGTTGTTTGTCATTAATCTTAATTTAGAAACGCCAAGATCTTTCAATATCTGCGCCCCAATTCCGTAATCCCTTAAGTCGGCTTTAAATCCCAAAGCTTCATTCGCTTCAACCGTATCTTTTCCTTTTTCCTGAAGTTCATACGCAAGAAGTTTGTTTAAAAGTCCAATACCCCTTCCTTCCTGTCTCATATAAAGTACAACTCCGCGCCCTTCTTCTTCAACCATCTGCATTGCTTTTTCCAGCTGATCGCCACAATCGCATCTTTTGGAACCGAGAACATCACCTGTAAAACACTCGGAGTGTACACGAGTTAAAACCGGTTCGCCGTTTTTTATATCCCCTTTTACCAATGCGATTGAATAATCATTTTTATCCAAAATATTTTCATAAAGATGAAGTTTAAAATCACCATGAATTGAAGGCATAGTTACAATGGACTTACATTTTACAAGTTTTTCGGTTTTTCTTCTGTATGCTATTAAATCTGCAATTGTAATAAATTTAAGATTATGTTTATCCGCAAATTTTCTCAGTTGAGGAACACGCATCATTGTTCCGTCTTCATCCATTATTTCGCAAAGAATCCCAGAAGGATTTAATCCGGCAAGATTCATAAGATCTACAACAGCTTCAGTATGTCCCGCTCTTCTTAAAACACCTTCTTTTTTTGCTACAAGCGGGAATATATGTCCCGGTTTGGCGAAATCGGCAGCCGCGGCTTTTGGATCAGCAATGGCATTAATTGTTTTAGCCCTGTCGCTTGCAGAAATCCCAGTAGTTGTGCCGTGAATGTAATCTATTGTAACAGTAAAAGGTGTCTGATGAAGAGCTGTATTTCGTTCAACCATTAAATCAAGATTTAGTTCACTTGCGCGTTCCAAGGTAATTGGGGCGCATAACATCCCTCTTCCTTCTTTTACAATAAAGTTAACATCGGAAGGCGTGCAAAGCTGTGCGGACATAATCAAATCGCCTTCATTCTCGCGGTCCTCATCGTCAACAACAACAACCATCTTTCCTTTTTTTATGTCTTCAATCGCTTCTTCAATCGTATTGAAATTTGTTTTAGATTCATCGGATCCGTTGCCGCTCATTTTTTAATACCCCATTTCTTCGAACCATTTTTGAGAAAACGGTTCTTTATCATTTTGATTTTTATTAAGTAATAATTTCTCAATGTATTTAGCTATAACATCTGTTTCAATGTTTACAACCGACCCAATATTTTTTGAACTCAGATTTGTATTTTTCCAAGTGTGAGGAATAATAGAAAGTCCAACCTTGTTTCCAGAAAGTTTAGCGATGGTTAAACTTATACCGTCAATTGCAATTGATCCTTCATCTATCAAGTATTTTGTTAATTGAGGAGGTACGAGAACTTCTAAAAAATAATTCTCTCCAAGTTTTTGAATATTTGATATTTTCCCCACTCCGTTTACATGACCTTGAACCAAATGTCCGCCCAGTCTGTCATTTAATTTAACGGCTCTTTCAAGATTAACTAATTGGTTTTCTTTTAATTCTTTGATTGCCGTTTTATTTAAAGTTTCGCCAACGGCTTCTACTGCAAAACCGTCATTATCTATTTTTACGACGGTAAGGCAAACGCCGTTAATAGAAATTGAATCGTCAACTTTTATATCATCCATTATTTTAGATGCAGAAATTTTTAGACGAATTCCACCTGTGAACATTTCTATTCTTTTTACTTTTCCTATTTCTTCTATAAGTCCTGTAAACATTTGTTAAAATTACCTAATTAATAACTTAGTTATTAGACAAAAACCCATCCAAATTTTTGTAAACATATTTTGTATCATCGCCAAGCATTTCAGTGGATATAAGATCCAAGTTTAGATTTTCCACCTTTACCTGTGAATCCACACCGCTACCTAACAAAATTGGTGCCTTTAAAATTATTATCTCATCATACAGATTATTTTCGACAAATTTGCTGAACATTTCTCCGCCGCCTTCAACCAAAAGTGAGCTAATTTGCTCATTTCCGAGAATTTTCAAAATCTCAAGGAGTTTAATTTTACTATCCCCGTTTGATTCCATTTGAAATACTTTCACTCCTTTTTCTTTAAGTAAAGAAATTTTCTCAATATTGGAATTTATTTTAGTGAAGACCATGGTAGATTCGCGATGTCCGTCGTTAAACACAGTTGATTCAATAGGCGATGAAAGATTACCGTCAATAATTACTCTTTTAGGATTTCTTCCGTCTACCAGCCGCACTGTAAGATGCGGATTATCAACTTTTATTGTATTTGCACCAATTAATACGGCATCATAAATAGCTCTTTGAGAATGCACAAAACTTTGAGACTCCTCGCCGGTAAGCCAGGTTTGAATTCCTTCAACCGCGCTTATTTTTGAATCGATTGACTGCGCGATTTTAATTGTAATGTAAGGCATTCCCGTTTGAATATATTTAAAGAAAAATTTGTTTAGCTCTTTACCTTCTTTTTCAATGCATTTGGAAACCACTTCAATACCGGCTTCTTTTAATTGTTTAATTCCGTTTCCTGCAACATAAGGATTAGGATCAACATTGCTAATCACTACTTTTGAAATTCCGCTTTCAATAATTTTAGGAACGCAAGGCGGGGTTTTTTTATTTGTATGACAACATGGTTCGAGATTACAATAAATTGTGGCGCCTTTTAATTCTTCCTTTGCGTTTGATATTGCTTTTGCTTCGGCATGAGCTTCGCCAAATTTGCTATGAAACTCTTGTGAAATAATCTTATTGTCCTTTACTATAATTGCTCCTACTAATGGATTTGGGCTTACAGTCCCCGCTCCTTTTTTAGCAAGCTCAAAACAAAGTTTTAAATATTTTTGATCATCAGAAGTCATGAAATTTCCAAGTATTTTTTAATATTAATTTTACTTCCTGTTTTCTAAATCTTTATCTTAATCATTATCTGTAACTTTATCCTAAACTTCTTTAGCGCAAATTTAGGTTAAGAACAAAGATAAAGATTTTTTTAAATATGTCTGTTTTCTAAAAATTACAAAGTATAAATATATGAAACATTTATTAGGGGCGCACACATCAATTTCAGGGGGAGTTTCAAAATCAATAGAACTTGCCGAAAAATTAGGTTTTTCGGCTATGCAGATATTCACCAAAAATAATAATAGATGGCATGCCAAACCGCTTGAAGAAAAAGGGATTAATTCTTTTAGAGAAAAACTGGCTGAATCAAAAATCAAGTTTGTCGTTAGTCATGATTCATATCTTATTAATTTATGCGCGTCAAAACTAGAATTGCTTAAAAAATCCCGGAATGCTTTTATTGATGAATTAGAAAGATGCGAGCTATTAGGAATTCCGTATTTAAATTTTCATCCCGGTTCCCATGGCGAAAAGGAGAAGATGAAGGAATTAAACTGATTGCCGAATCAATAAATATTGCTCATTCTAATACAAAAAATTTTAACGTAAAAAGTATGCTTGAAATGACTGCCGGACAAGGTACAACAATCGGATATAAATTTGAACACATTAATAAAATTATTGAATTAGTCGAAGATAAAAAACGAATGTCGGTCTGTATTGATACTGCACATATTTTTGCTGCAGGATATGACATTGTTAACAATTATAAAAATGTAATAGAAGAATTTGATGAAATAATTGGTCTCAATTTGTTAAAGTGTTTTCATATGAACGATAGTAAAAAGGAACTCGGCAGCAGGGTTGACAGGCATGAAAATATCGGAAAAGGCTTTATAGGTTTAAAGGGATTTAAAAATATAATGAATGATGATAGACTTGAACACATTCCAAAAATATTGGAAACTCCAAAAGGGAAAGAACAATTAGAAGATCTTAAAAATTTGGAGATCCTGAAATCATTAATTAATGAAAGTATTTAAAATAAAAAGACCGCCTTGCGGCGGTCTCTTGAACCAGTCTTATAAATGCGGTTTATTTAACGAGGTTCATTTTAATTGTTTTCATAAAGTTAGCAGTTGTTAACCTTGCAAAATATACACCGCTTGAAACACGATTACCCAAATTATCTTTACCGTTCCAGTCGGCTTTATATGTGCCTGCATTCATAACTTCAGAATCAATAAGTGAATTTACAAGCTGACCCTGAATATCATAAACTTCCAATCTAACCTTACCCTGCTGCGGAATAGCAAAACGGATATTGGTAGTAGGATTAAAAGGATTTGGATAATTTTGTTCCAATGTAAAATCCGAAGGTACACCGCCAATTTCATCAACCGCCGACGGAGAATTTGGATGAGCATCGGGATGGCAAGAAGCGCATTCCATATTTGTCATAACATTGTTAAACATTGCGGCGCCATGACAAGGCATACATGCAGAATTTGCGGCAGGAACAGCAAAAGTGCCTGTAAAAGTGCTTGCAAAATATGCATTTAAAATTTCAGCTGTTTTAGCTGCGGCATCGCCGGCAATTCTTGCGCAGCGTTCTTTTCTTTCAACATCACCAACTTTTTTACCAGCGACCATACACCATTGACTAACCGAAGCATGGCACAAAGGGCTACCGGCAATATTTTGAGGCAATACATCGGTATATCTTGTATCTAAATATGTTGCTGTGTTTGCCGCTTCGGTAGGCAGATTTTCAGTTGTATACCATCCCCATAATTCATTAATAAGTTTACCGGAATCAGCTTTATTAACAACCAAACTAATTACAGCAGCGCCTCCATTTATTACACCGCATGTTGAACCCCAGCCAGCACCACCGCCTCTGCCGTAAAGCATTACTTCCATAGGCATATTTGTCCAAGGATCACCAATTTTTTCCTTTAACAAATCGGTGAATACTCCAAATACTCCCGAGCAGCAATCCATTTCATTATAATATAACCAATGAGCTTTTACTCTTGCTTCTTCGGGATCAATATTCTGATAAGGAAAAGGCCATGCTGAATTTGTTTTTGCGAATGCTTTTCCGCCCGATAACATATTTAATCCGGCAACACCTGCCGCGGCGCCTATAGCATACTTTGTCGTATTTGTTAAAAAGTCTTTTCTTGTAAGTTTCTTGTTCATTTTTTTCTCCTTGTTAATTAACTTTGATGGAAATTTTTTCGACCGCAATATTTAATAATTTATTATTCGGATCTATTTTTAAAGCATTTTTAAAATTATCAAGCGATTTTTGTGGACTGCAAAAAAGCCATAAAATTCCAAGTTCAATAAAAAGATTAGTTTTATGCTTTCTTTCAATTTCTCCTACTTCAAGTTTTGTTACCAATTCGGGACACGGACAATCTTCAATTTCGGGATCAGTGCTGATAATAAAATCAATATCTTCACATATCAGATCAATAAAAAGATCCAACGCTTTTTCAAGCTGCTCTGTTTGAGTGTAACAAATAATTAATTTTTTACGGGCTTTTTTATTAAGCGGATTTTTATTCACAACATCAATTAATTCATCGACGGCATTTCGATAGTTTCTTACTAAGAATTGATAATTTGCTAACATCTCATTCATGAATAATTATATACAAATAAGCTGCCATGATTTTTGGGTAAATTGTTCTGTTTTTTAAGTATAATCGAAGCGCAATAATTAGGAGATTAGAAAAGCGTTGCAGAAAATGCAACACTTTGATTAACCATTTGTAATTAAATAGGTTAGGTGTTGCATCATTTTTAAGAAAAATGCAACGCTTTGCAACGGTCTTGATTTGTTCTACAGTATTAATTAATAAATAATGGATTAATTAAAAACTTGATAAAATAATTTGAACATATTTTTAATTAATATTTATGGAATTTTTATAGTTTGGTTCTTATCTGCAGTTAAGTTAATCAGCGGTTTGAATTTTATAATACGGTTTTATAATAACCCGGAAGCGGAATTAAAAGATAAAAACATTATACTTAATCCTATTGATTTTAACTGTCTCCATATGGTAGTTCTATTTACGCCCAAAATTTTTGCAACTTTAGATTTATTCCAATTATTTTCTTCGAGCAATTTAATTAGTTGAACCGAGAATTTAGGATTGCATATTTCATTTTCGGACGAACAATTTACACTTTCCCTAATTGCTGAAGGAAGTGAACAAGCACAAATTGATTCCTTATCTTTTGTTCGTATAAATGCGTATTCAATAGCGTTTTCAAATTCTCTTATATTGCCAGGCCAGTTATAACTTGTTAACAAAGTAAGTGCGTCGGCTTCAATTTCTTTAATATTTTTTTTATAAATTAAATTAAACTTCTTTATAAAATGCATTCCCAGAAACGGTATATCTTCTATTCTTTTTCTTAATGGAGGAAGTTCAATCGGCACAACATTTAATCTGTAAAATAAATCCTCTCTGAATTTACCTTCTTTTATTGATTCACTTAAGTTAGAATTAGTAGCCGCAATAACTCTTACATCAACTTTTTTACTTTGTGAGTCGCCAACTTTTTCGAATGTACCATTCTGAATAACCCGCAAAAGCTGACTTTGCATCTGAAGGCTCATTTCAGTAATTTCATCAAGAAAAATTGTCCCACCGTCGGAAAGTTCAAATCTGCCGACTCTATCTTTTACTGCGTCGGTAAAAGCTCCTTTTACGTGCCCGAAAAGCTCACTTGCCAATAAATTCGGCGGCAGTACTCCGCAATTTACCTTTACGAATTTTTCATCTTTTCTTCTGCTTGTTTTTTGAATTGCGTCTGCAATCATTTCTTTACCGGTACCGGTTTCACCTGTTATTAAAATATTTACATCCGTATCGGCAATTTCCTGTATAAGGTAAAATATATCTGTCATGGATTTTGAATGACCGACAATACCGTAAAAGTTTGTGTTTTTCAGAAGGTATGATTCAACGTCAATGTCGTAACTTATGTCTCTAAAAGAAATAACTCCGCCTACAGGTTCATTTTTATTATTTTTTAGAACGGCTGCATTGAGCTTAATTGGAATTTCGGAATTGGATTTACTTTTAATTTTAGATTTTAGTTCGAATATATTTTTATCCTGTTCAAGAACTTTAGCGATTGGGCATTCAATTTCATTTATTTCACAGCGGAAAATTTTTTTGCAGATTTGACCAACAGCTTCTTCTTTTTTAAAACCGGTAATCTTTTCGGCTGCATTATTAATAAAATTTATACGGAATTCTTTATCAATAGTAAAAAGCCCTTCTGCTATTGAATCTAGTATTTCCTGTTTTGTGGTAATCTCATCCATAATAATCTAAATTAATCTAAAACCTTAAGACAAATATATCTACTTTAAAACCAAAGTTAAACAATTTTCGACATTAGAATAAATAACCTGAATTTTGAAAGGACATTACATCCAATATTATTGTGGACGGGCAACTATAATACCGGTTTGGCGTTTGTTTCCTTTTATATAATCCGAAAGCGGTTTTTCGGTGATTTGAACTTTTTTCCCTTCCATTGGAGAGTGCATAAAATGAATTCTTCCGTCTTCCATTCTAATTGCAATTCCTGTGTGGGCAATATCTAACCCTTTTATGTCGGTTGTAATTCCGATTATATCACCGGATTGAATCCCTTTTTCAAGTACTGCTATTTTATTTTGGGGGATATAAAAATATTCGCGGTTTGAAATCACATCTTCAACAAGTTTCATTTCTTCTATAAATTTCGGATTACGTTTTAATTGCTCGTAAGAACCCGGATTTGAACTCATAAAATGAACGGTATTTTTATATTGTTCTCCTCCAATTTTTTTTGTTACATCTTCAATTATTTTTTTTCTATCGGATTCATAAATCCAATCCGAGAAATAATGAAGCCGAGAAGTATAACCAAGATTCTTCCCTTTTCTGTATCTGATATTTTCAATCTCCGTTAGGTAATCCTCAAAAGATGTTTTTCCTGATTTCACGTTTCGAGACAAAGCAAGAACGGTTTCTAAAAACGTATAACAGTCGAAGCCGGATAAATTTACAATTACTTTCTCTTCACCATCTGATTCAATAGGATGAACGATATAATCTAATCCTAAAAACGTTTTTCCAATTTCAATAATAATTTCATTAATCGGCTTGCCGGAAAGATTTTTTTCAACAGCGAATTCAAAAGTATTTTTACATACATCTACGTCTTTCTGCGTATAAATTTCTTGAGCAAAAAGCGAAGCTGAAATAAAAATAGAAAAAACAATAATAAAATATTTCATATTAAATCCTCGTCGTCATGTTCTTCCAGCTGTGCAACCGGATAATCAGTATGAATTAAATCCAGACTTTCGAAACGGGCATATTCTTTAATGAATCTCATTTTAACATCACCAGTAGGTCCGTTACGCTGTTTGCCAATTATAATTTCAGCCATTCCTTCGGTTGAGTTGCCTTCATTGTCCGCGGTAATACCGTAAAATTCAGGTCTATTTAAAAACATAACTACATCGGCATCCTGCTCAATTGATCCGGACTCACGCAGATCCGAAAGCATAGGTCTTTTATCTGTTCTGGATTCAACGGCGCGGTTAAGCTGAGCTAATGCAATTACCGGTATATTTAATTCTTTTGCCAGCGCTTTTAATGATCTTGAAATATTTGATATTTCACGTTCGCGGCTTTCCATTCTATTATTTGATGACATAAGCTGCAAATAATCGATAACGATCATACCAATATTTTTTTCCGCTTTAAGTCTTCTCGCTTTTGCTCTGATTTCAAGGACAGTCTGCGCCGGAGTATCGTCAATGTATATCGGCGCCTGACTTAATTTATGCGCTGTACGGCTTATGCGCGGACCTTCTTCAGCGTTAAACTTTCCGGTTCTAACTTTGTGCGCATTAATTCTTGCTTCAGCGCAAATTAAACGAGTTACCAGCTGGATAGTCGCCATTTCAAGGCTGAATACGGCTATTGGAACGCCATGATCAACGGCGGCGTTTCTTACTGCCGATAAAGCAAATGCGGTTTTACCCATAGAAGGACGCGCGGCAATAATAATTAAATCTGATTTTTGGAATCCGCCAAGCATATCGTCCAGCGCAAAAAATCCCGTAGGTACAGAAAATGATGAAATGTTTTTAGAATGGATAGCTTCAATATGTTCAATGGCTTCGCGCACAGCTTTATCCATCGACTTATAAGATTCTTTTAAACTTTCCTCTGCAATCTGAAATATTTTACTTTCGGCAATATCCATTAGGTCAAGAACATCTTCAGTTCCTTCGTACGCGGAACTGGCAATATTAAGCGATGTATTAATAAGCTGCCTAAGAATCCATTTTTCCAAAATAATTCTTGCATGATATTCAATATTTGCGGCCGAGGAAATATCCTGAGCCAAACGGCTTATATATACGGCGCCTCCAACATCTTCTAACTTGCCGGATTTTTTCAGTTCTTCATAAATAGATACAGTGTCGATCGGTTCGTTGGATTCAAAAAGTGAGGTCATTGCCTCAAATATTAATTTATGTTTAGGGCTATAGAAATGGTCTGCCTTTAACACTTCGAATGCTTTTGGAGCGGCATCTTTTTCAAGAAGCATTGCGCCAAGAACAGTAGCTTCAACTTCAATAGCGTTGGGCGGCTGCTTGGATACTGATTTTAGTTTTTCAAAATCAACTTTATCCCCGACAGTACGGGAATCTAATTCATAACTTTTAGCCATAGTTTATTCAATTACTTTTTTAATTCGTCGTAAAGTTTTCTAAATTTCTGTACATCTTCCCAGCATCCTTTTTTCCAATTCGGATTTCTTAACAATGCAGCCGGATGATAAGTTACCATTGTTTTAACGCCGTTAAACTCATAAACATTGCCGCGCATTTTAGTAAGTGAAAGTTTCAGCTGTAAAATTCCGCCCGCGGCAACCAATCCCAAACACAGAATTAATTTAGGCTTAACAAGGTCAATCTGTTTTTTCAGATACGGAATGCATGTAGTCATTTCTTCGGCAAGAGGGTTTCTATTGTTCGGAGGTCTGCATTTTAGAATGTTGGCAATAAAAACTTCTTCTCTTTCAAAACTAATTGCTTTTAAAATATCATTTAATAATTTGCCTGCTCTTCCTACAAAAGGTTCGCCTTTTGCATCTTCATCCGCGCCGGGGGCTTCGCCGATAATCATAACATCGGCATTAGGGTTTCCGACACCGAAAACAAAATTTGTTCTTGTTTTACCGAGTCCGCATTTTTGGCATGTATTAATTTTTGCGTCTAATTCTTTAAGAGAATTTGACTTCTGCCATTCTTCCTGTATAAGAGTATTTTCCACAAAATTGCCCGCTGTCATTATAGGTTGGTTCAAATTCACAATTTCTTTCGCTGTTCCGGTTTGAACTTCTGAAATATGAATCCGTGTTTGTTCAAACAAATAATCGCCAAAAATTTCTTTCTGGTCCTTAATAGCTTCAATTATTAATCTATTTATATCGCTCAAAATTTTGTCCCGGCAGAATGTATTACGGTTTAGAAAGTCGGATGAGAAAGATAATAAATTCGACAACAAAAAAAATTAAATGAAATTCTAAAAAAAGAAAATGTTGAGATTAGGATAACTTTTAAAATAAAAAAGCGGGAAAAAAGGATTTTCCCGCTTAATAAATAAGACTTATCTGCAATTATTCTTGAGTTTCAGTTTCTTTGTATCTGAATTCAACATTTTTATTTAACAGCTGATCCATTGCCTGCAAATGAGGTTTCGGACGTTTTTCAAATTCAAGAGCGGCTTTTAGCTGATCCGGATTCTCTTTTTCTTCGAAATCGTCATCAGTGCCAATAGCTAATGAATTCAGTATTGTATTATATTCGAGCCTGTTCTCGTCATTAATAACTCTGGCTTTTTTTGAAGCGACAATAATTGCTTCGTAGACATTTGAAGCAACTTCTTCGACTCTTCTTAAATCGATCGGGATTATTCGATTGCTCATATTATAACCTCCTAATTTATATATTTCTTTATAATTATTTCCGCGTCAATTTTTGCTTTTTCCAAATCATCGTTTAGAACAACATGGTCAAATTTATCTTTATAACTCATTTCCATTTCCGCGCGTTCAATTCGTTTCTTTAAATCTTCTTTTGTTTCCGTATTCCTATTTATAAGTCTGCTTGATAATACATCAAAACTTGGAGGAGAAACAAAAATAAGGACAGCATCGGGATATGATTCTTTGATTTTAACCGCGCCTTTAACATCTACTTCCAAAACCACATTATTACCGGCATCTATTTCGTGATTTACAAAACTTTTAAGAGTGCCGTAGTAATAATCGTAAAATTTTTCCCATTCTACAAATTCATTTTTATCAATCTTGTTTTTAAACTCCTCTTCGGTAATGAAAAAGTAGTCTTTTCCCTCTTTTTCTACGTTTCGGGGTCTACGCGTAGTCGCAGAAATTGAAAAAACAAGTTTGGGATATTTTTTAAGAATATCTCTTACAATTGTTGTTTTTCCGGCACCGCTGGGTGCCGAGAATACTAATAATCTTCCTTTATTTATATGCAATTTTACTACTCAATATTTTGAATTTGTTCCCGGATTTTTTCCAGCTCTTCTTTAATTCCAATTCCTAAATGTGAAATTTCAACAGATAGAGATTTGCTATTAATTGTATTTGCTTCTCTGTTCATTTCCTGCGAAATAAAATTTAATTTTCTTCCGACTTCGTCGCTGCTGTTTAACGTATCAATAAATATTTCTATATGACTTTTTAATCTAACGCATTCTTCTGTCACATCTGATTTCTCCGAAAGCAATGCTAATTCCATTTCAAGTCTGTCGCTGTATTCGGTAATATCCTTAACAAGCTGTTTAGCTTTTTCTTTAATTTTGTTAAAGTATGTTTCAACAGATTCCGGGCTTTTATTAACAATTTTTTCCACAAAGTTTTTAATTGTCTCAATTCTTTCGAGGAGATCAATTTTTAACGCTTCCCCTTCTTGCTGTCTCATTTGCTGCAAATTTTCGACAGAGATCAGAACTGATTTTTTAATTAGTTCAATTTCAATTTCCGATTCGTCAGAAGTATCGGCTAAAAAATAATTTTGGAAAGCCAGTATATTATCAAGAGAAATTTCACCTTGCGCGCCGGAAACATTTTTTATTTTTTCGAGAAAACTGATTACATTTTGAAGATTCTGTTCGTCAATTTCCGCAAATTTTGATTCACCGTTATCTTTTTTGCTGTAAATGCTTAATGATATTTTACCGCGTTTTATTTGTTTTCTTACAAGTTCTCTTATTTCAAGTTCACGATTCGAATAATTTCTGGGCAATTTTATCGATAAATCAAGAAAACGGCTGTTAACGCTTCTAATCTCAGTTTCTATTGCAAATCCGTTTTCCTGAAATGAAGATTTGCCGAAACCGGTCATACTATAAATCATAAAACAATCCTCTAAAAAAGTAGCCTTAAATTTAATGAATAAATGTGTTCAATCAAAGTTAAATGGTTGGCTGCAAAAATCAAATTTTGGGAAGGCTATTTCCTTTTAACCTTATTAATTTCCCAAATTTTCATATAAACTTGAAGTTTTGTCATTGCGTGATTAATTGAAACCATTAATCCGTGCACTCCGTCAAGAAATCCTTTTCTGAAAATATAATGTTGAATGAAAGCAATTAACGGATATAGGATCATAGTAAATCCGTTAATATTTTTCCTTTTATGTTTTTCGACGGCTTCAAGTGTTGAATAATCATTTATTTTGGAAAAGGTTTTTTTTAGATCGGTATGAGTTAAATGAATCATCTGATTGTTGAGTTTCGATGTTTTACCGTCGACAATAAATCCTTCATGCACAAGACGTTCAGTTAATTTAGTTTTACTCTTTCTGAATAATCTAAGCTGGAAATCACTTCCCCATCCGCAGTATTTAATAACCTTATCAAGAAAGTAATTTTTACGGTGAATATAATAACCTTCCGCGGAACTAAGATCAGAGTTTAAGATTTCATCTTTTAACTCGGGAGTGATTCTTTCATCCGCGTCAATACTTAGCACCCATTCGTTTAGCGCTTTTTCGAGCGCGAATGATTTTTGATTTGCGAATCCTTGCCATTTATTGAAGTAAATCTTATCGGTATATTTTTTAGAAATTTCCACCGTAGCGTCTGAACTTCCGGAATCAACTAGAATAATTTCTTCTGCCCATTGAACAGATTTTAAACAATCTTCAATATTATCTTCTTCGTTAAAAGTTATTATTGTAACAGATATTTTATTCATATATTTTCCGAAAGTTAGAATGCTTCTCCAATTCCCAAATGGAACTGCATTATATCAAAAAAACTTTTCTTTAAAAAACTTTTTCTGTTTGAAGGATCATAAACTTTGAATCCGAAATCTATTCTGAATGGGACGAAATCAGAATAGTATCTTAATCCGAAACCGGCCGCAACGGCAATAGAATTTGGTTGGACATTTTTATACGAGTTCCAGGTATTACCAAAATCAATGAATAAGGCCGACCCAATTTTACCAAACAGACGGTTCCTTGTTTCAATTGTACCTTCCAATGTAAAAAAACCGCCGGGACTAATATCACTTAATAAAATCTGCTGCAGATCGTCAATACTTGAGACACCTACTTCATTAACTTCCGCAGATGCAAGATCTCTCGATTTCCAGCCGCGTATAGAGTTGCTTCCGCCTGAAAACAATCTTTGGTTTAAGGGTATTTGAATATTATCGCCGAAATATGTTCTTATATGTCCGATTTTTAATTTCAATCCAAATGCATCTTCAATTGAGGAATATAACGGCAAATATAAAGTTGAAGTGACAATTAATTTATAATACTGCGGCCCGTCAAATTGAGTATTAGTAAGTTCTTCAAATAAATATCTTATTGAATTGCCGTCTTCGGCGAGTATTGAAATTGAATATCCCCGAGTCGGGAAAGTCAAATTATTAGTTTTACTAGCAACTAACTGCAGTCCGAGTACCGTATTTGTTAACTGCTGTTCTAATCCGGTATCTTCCTTAAATTGAGTTGTATTTATTTGAGCAATTGAATCAGGGATTCCGCCGCTGATTAATATATTTTTTACATAATCTTCTGTAAAGATTGATTTGGAATTTTCCCAATTAAAATATGTCTGCATCCCGGTAGCATAAACAAACTGAGGCAGCTCAAAATCAAAGCTAAGTTTTGTACCGAAAAGAGTTTGATTGTATTCGTTTTTTTTCTTCTGTAATGTAATGTAGTTTTCCCAGCGGGTATTAATTGACTTGCCGAATAAAATGGGTTGCTCAAGTATAATACGTGCGTCTGCATAACCATAAATGGAAGTATCGGAAATGGCCGGATTGCTTAAAAACTCTGTTATATCCTGCGCAGCCGATGAAGCTTTTACAGTAAATTTTCTTGCACTTCCTAAAAAATTCTTTTTTGTGAATCCAATTCCAAGTCCCAGGTTAAAAACTTGGTTTTCATTATTTATAATTAATTCGGGAGAAATTTCGTGCAGAGTTCCAACATCCGCGCTGATTAAAAGCGGGACTTTGTCTGCGACAGTATCGGCAATTACACCCGAGACAAGCACGTTTGTAAAAAGCCCTGTTCTATATAATCGTACTTGTCCGTTCCGCAAATTATAAAAACTATAATAATCTCCGGAATCAATATTTACAATAGTTTTGAGTAATTCATCTTCAACAAGTTCTTTGGTTTCACCGGTTCGCCGCACATTAATTTTATCAATTATATAACGTCTTCCTGTTTTTATCTGAAGTTCAACATCAACTTTATGTTTCATTGTATCTACAATTATTACAGGCGTTTCAACCGAAGCGAGCATAAATCCTTTATCGCGCAGATAGTTGTAAATATCGTCACTTTTCTTTTGAACCAGATCCCCCGAATAACGAACAGTTGTATCTATTTTTGCAAGTTCTTGAATATCATAAATAAAATCGCCTCTAATACTATCAATACCGGAAATAATAAAGTTGTTAAAAAATATGGGTTTTCCTTCCTGAACAATGTATGTTAACGTAACATCTCTGTTTTTAGTATCGATTTCATATTTATAAGAAAAGTGGGAATTAAAAAAACCGTTATGCCTGTAATATCTTTTAAGAATGTCGAGATCTGCCGGAATTAACAATGAATCGAAATATACAGCTTCGCCGCCGAAACTGCTGAATGAATTGACAAATTTAGAAAACCATCCTGGTGATTCTTGAGAAGCCAGGACTATGTATAAATCTTCTTCATCAATTGATTCATTACCAATAATTTGAATACTATTTAATTCAAACGGATTAACATCCTGTGCAATTATAAAATTAAACTGCGTTAGGAAATAAATAAAAATTGCGGGAATAGTTTTTAGAATTAATTTCATCAGTTAGTAATTTTTACAGGCGTACCTATTTTAATTATTTTATACAATTCGTCAATGTTTTCGTTGCTAATTGCAATTGAACCATTAGTCCAATTAAAAACAAAGGGGAGATTTTTAAATATATAATTATATTTTCCCGTACCTTGAATTCCTATATTTGCTCCAAGCCTCGTCTGCTTTGGGGCGCATTCATTCTTTTTATAATATTTAAGTATCAGGTCGTGCTCTTCTTTATTTATATATCCGTTTTTAAAAGCTTCGGCCGCATCTCTAATATTTGGAAAATTAATTTGAAAAAATTTATGGTACTGTGTGTTTGTATCAATTTTGCAAATTATGTATTCGCCAATTGGAGTTGCATAATCAAAAGCCGAAGTTTTAACGCTGCTTCTATTTTTACCAAAAACCGCTTTATACCTTTTTACCAATATTGTATCCGAATACAAATCAAGCGAAAAGTTCGAGCGGTCAACTACAATATGAACATCATTCAAAGAACTTATGTTTTTGGCTGTCATTTCCTCATCAAGAGTTACATGCCTTAAATTAAGAACAACGCCGTAAACTACCATCCCGGCAAAAAATAATAAAGCACTGCCGCTAAAATAGAATACATTCTTAAGTAGATTAAAGTTTTTCATCAATAAAAATGTTAACCAGCATAAATATAGTTAATAAATATAATAAAGTAGAAAGTAGGAATAAATAAAGATAACTTCGTTTAGACAAGAAGAGTAGTGAAAAGTTACGGGTCCGGAAAATTATTAATCCCCCGAACCCGTATATAATTATTTGTGGCTTTGTTTTGCTTCGACAACAGCGATTGCTGTCATTTTAATTATATCGTCAACCGACGCGCCTTTCTGCAGAACATGAACAGGTTTGCTAAGACCCATTAAAATTGGTCCTATAACAGTCGCAGAAGTCAATCTTTCGAATAATTTATACGCAATATTTCCGGCGCTTAAATTCGGGAATACAAGAACATTTGCGTTTCCTTTTAAGTTGCTGAAAGGAAATTCTTTTTCGATAATAGATGAAACAACCGCGGTATCGGCCTGCATTTCGCCGTCGCAAATAATATCAGGGCGTCTTTCTTTTACAATACTTGTAGCTTTTGCGACCTTATCTGATTCCGGATGTTTTGAGCTTCCGAAATTGCTGAAAGAAAGCATAGCTACTTTAGGTTCAATATCGAATTCTTTTACTGTATCGGCAGCACTAATCGCAATTTCCGCAAGTTCTTCTGCGGTCGGATTAATGTTGACTGTTGTATCGGCGAAGAAATATACTTTTCTTCTAATAATTACAATATAAAGTCCGGATACAATATTACCATTCTTTTTAATACCCAGTACTTGTAGAGCGGGTCTTATAGTATTAGGGTAATTAGTTGTTAATCCGCCGATCAACGAATCCGCGTCGCCTTTACGAACCATCATTGAGCCGAAATAATTTCTTTGACTCATTAATTCTTTTGCATCGCGTTTCGTAATTCCTTTTCTTTGACGTAGAGCGTAAAAATCATCAACATATTCGCTAATTCTATCAAAGTTATTTGGGTCAACAATCTGGAATAAATTTTCATCATATCCTAAATCAATAATTTTATTTTTTATTATTTCTTTATTACCTAATAAAATTGGTATAGCAATTTTATCATTAGCAACAGAATTTGCGGCGCGAATAATTTTTTCTTCATCACCTTCAGGATAAACAATTTTTTTAGGATTCTTTTGAGCTTTTCTTACCATTACTCTTATTACGTGTTCTGAATAGCCCAATCTTTCTTTAAGTTCTTCTTCGTAGGCTTTCCAATCGGTAATTTGAATACGCGCAACTCCAGTATCCATTGCAGCTTTCGCAATAGCCGGGGCCAAATTCCAAAGCACTCTTGGATCAAACGGTTTAGGAATTATATATTCTCTGCCGAAAGAAAACTCTGCGCCGCCGTAAGCATTAAGCACAACTTCAGGCACCTTTTCTTTAGCAAGATTTGCCAAAGCTTTTACGGCCGCCATTTTCATTTCTTCATTAATTGCTTTAGCTCTAACGTCCAAAGCGCCTCTAAAAATAAACGGGAATCCGAGTACGTTGTTAACTTGATTAGGATAATCGCTTCTTCCTGTAGCCATTATAACATCTTCACGCGCAGCTTTCGCGATCTCATATTTAATTTCAGGATCGGGATTAGCCATTGCGAAAACAATAGGATCCTTTGCCATACTTTTAACCATATTTGCGTCAATAACATCAGGTTTAGACAAACCAACAAATACATCTGCGCCCTTCATTGCTTCTTTTAAAGAAGCATATTTATGTTCGCCGGCAAAAGGTATTTTATATTTATTCAGGTCATTTCTGTCTTTGTGAATTAATCCTTTTGAGTCGAACATAAAAATATTTTCACGTTTGAAGCCCGCGCTGATATACAAATTACAGCATGAAATAGCCGAAGCGCCCGCGCCGGAGACTACCATTCTCATATCGCTTAATTTTTTACCTATTACTTCCGCGGCGTTCATTAAAGCGGCGCATGAAATAATTGCTGTACCATGCTGGTCATCATGAAAAACAGGAATGTTCATTGTTCTTTTAAGTTCTTCTTCAATCTCAAAACATTCAGGTGCTTTAATATCTTCAAGATTAATTCCGCCGAATGTAGGTTCGAGAAGCTGTACGGCGCGGATAATTTCTTTTGGATCCTTTGTATTAAGCTCAATATCAAATACATCTATATCGGCAAATCTTTTGAATAAAACACCTTTTCCTTCCATTACAGGTTTACCGGCAGCCGGTCCAATATCACCTAATCCTAATACGGCAGTACCGTTTGAAACAACGGCAACTAGATTTCCTTTAGCGGTATAGAGATAAACATCATCTTCATTTTTTGCGATTTCAAGGCAAGGTTCCGCAACGCCCGGTGAGTAAGCGAGTGAAAGGTCTCTTGAAGTATAACATGGTTTTGTAGCAATAACTTCAATTTTACCTTTTCTTCCTTCGCTGTGATATTTTAGCGCATCTTCTTTACTAAAACTCATTTTGCTCCTCTTAAAATAAAATTAAAAAAACTCATCTCTAAAATATGTTAATAAGATGAGAAAATCTTTATTAAAAATATGAATAATTATTAAAACAAAAAAGCCGTCATTAATGACGGCTCCTAAAAATAATATTTTATTTTAATTAGACTTCCATAATTTCTTTTTCTTTATGTTTAACCATTTCATCAATTTTAGAAATATGCCCGTCCGTTATATCCTGCACTTCCTTTTCAAAACCGTGCCTCTGGTCTTCGGAAATCTCTTTTTCTTTTTCCTGTCTTTTTAAATGATCATTCGCGTCGCGTCTTACGTTTCTTATCGCAATTTTGGCATCTTCTCCAAATTTTTTCACAAGTTTCACCATATCTTTTCTTCTTTCTTCGGTAAGCGGAGGAATCGGGACCTTTATATTTGTTCCGTCATTTACCGGATTTAGTCCAAGATCGGCAATAAGAATTGCTTTATCTATTTCTCCGACCATTGATTTTTCCCAAGGAGTTATTGATAATGTATGAGCGTCAAGTACGGAGACGTTTGCAGTTTGGTTTATTGGAGTAGGATTACCGTAATAATTAATTTTTATTCCGTCTAAAAGAGCAGTAGTAGCTTTACCGGTTCTAACTTTCGATATTTCCTGCCGGAAAGCTTCAATGGATTTATCCATTCTTTCACGGGCATCTTTAATATAAGCGTTCATATTAAACCTCAGGATTATTTTATTAATGTATTTTCATTAATTGAGAAATGACCAACCGAAGTACCTACATTTTCACCGGATACTAATTTTAACAGGTTATCTTCCTTGTTCATATTAAAAACAATAATTGGAAGATCATTCTCACGGCATAGGCTTATTGCCGTCATATCCATAACTCTTAAATTTTTCTGAAGTACATCGAGATAGGATATTTGATCAAACATTGCGGCTTCGGGATTTTTTTCGGGATCTGAATCAAATACACCGTCTACCCTTGTACCTTTTATTATTGCATCCGCTTCAATTTCAACTGCTCTAAGAGATGCGGCGGTATCTGTACTGAAATAAGGATGACCGGTACCGGCGCCGAAAATTACAACTCTTTTTTTCTCAAGGTGACGTATTGCGCGTCTTCTTATGTAAGGCTCGGCAATTTCTTCCATTTTAATTGCGCTCATAAGTCTCGTAAACATTCCGTGCGATTCGCAGGCATTTTGAAGGGCTAGAGAATTAATCATTGTTGCAAGCATTCCCATCTGATCGCCCGTAACTCTTTCTATTCCCTGATCGCTGGCATTTAGACCGCGGTAAATATTTCCGCCGCCGATAACAATCCCTACTTCAACGCCAAGCTCTTGAATCTTTTTAATTTCCCTTGAGAAAAAATTAAGGATATTAGGATCAATTCCGTGACCCTGTTCACCCATTAAAGATTCTCCGCTAAGTTTAAGAAGAATTCTTTTATATTTCATTTTTTTTGACATATTGATATCCAATATAAAAAAAAAGGCCTTATTAAAAAATAAGACCTTTTAAGAAATTTATTTTTTCTCATCGCTGAGGTGGTATCTGTGAAATAGTACCAACTTAGCTTGAGCTGAATTTACCTTATTAAAATCATTAATAAGTTCACCGACTTTTTTAGAATTTTCTTTTATAAAAGCCTGATCGGTTAAACAGACTTCTTCATAAAATTTATTCAGTTTGCCTTCTGCTATTCTATCAAGAATATTTTCAGGTTTTCCTTCTTTAGAAGCAACTTCTTTATAAATTTCTTTTTCTTTTTCAACAATTACCGCCGGTACGTCTTCGCGCGATAAATATTGAGGTTTCATAGCCGCTGCCTGCATAGCTATATCTTTTAATAAATTTCCGAATTCATCTTTTTTCTCGGCAGGAATATTATCAGCTTTTATTAAAACAGCTAATTTAGCACCGTGGTGAACATAGTCCACTACTAAACCGTTATCTGTGTGTTCAATTGAAAATCTTGATACTTCAATTTTTTCGCCGATTTTACCAATAATATCTGTTAATTCAGCGCTTACTTTCTTTCCATCTAATTCCAAATCCAACAGCGCGTCAACATTCGCCGGTTTATTCTTTTCAACGACTGAAAGAATAAAATTAGCAAAATTCAAAAAGTCCTCACTGCTTGCCACAAAATCGGTTTCACAATTAACTTCAACAATAATTCCTGTTTTTCCGTCATCAATAATTTTAGTTAAAACAATACCTTCGTTGGCTGTTCTTTCAGCTCTTTTGGCTGCAACAGATGCACCTTTTTTTCTTAAAATCTCAACAGCTTTTTCAAAATCGCCATCAGCTTCCGAAAGAGCTTTTTTGCAATCCATCATTCCGGCGCCTGTTTTATCTCTTAATTCTTTTACTTGTGATGCACTAATTGCCATGACATCTATCCTTGTTTTATTACAAATTCTTAATTTTCTTCTTTTGGAGCTTCATTTTTAGTTTCTGTTTTCGGCTCTTCAGTTTTGATCTCTTCTGCCTTAACTTCTACTTTTTTCTCTTCTTCTCTGGATTCAGGTTTTCTAAAAGGTTTTTTCCCTTTTTTAACGTCTGCTTTAACTCTTCTGACTTTTACTTTAACATCTTTATCTTCTTCGCTTTCTTCGCCTCTTTCTTTTCTCAATCTTTCTTTTTCAGCAGATTCCTGAGCTTTTAATTCAGAAGCTTTTTGCGCGCCTTCAATTGCAGAATCGGCCATCACTTTTAATATCAATTCAATGGCTCTTACCGCGTCATCGTTTGCAGGTATAACATAATCAACTTCATCGGGATCGCAGTTTGTATCAACGATAGCGAAAATAGGAATGTTTAATCTATGCGCTTCTTTAACAGCGATTGATTCTTTTTTAATATCCACAATAAAAAGAGCGCCCGGCATTTTGTTCATATTTTCAATGCCGTCAAGAACTTTTCTTAATTTTTCTCTTTCTCTAGTAAGCTGCAGTCTTTCTTTTTTAGTAATTTTTTCGAAAGTACCGTCGCCTTCCATTTTGTCAATATTTTGCAAATGTTTTATACTTTTACGGATAGTAGAAAAGTTGGTAAGCATACCGCCCAGCCATCTTTCGCTGACCCAGTTCATTTCGCATCTTTTAGCTTCGGCACCAACAACGCCTTTGGCTTGTTTTTTTGTACCGACAAAAAGTACTTTTTTTCCTGTAGAAGCTATTTCGTAAAGTTTTTCTGCTGTAAAATCAATAGCCTGCTGTGTTTTCTTTAAATCGATAATATGAATCCCGTTTCTTTCCATAAAAATATATGGTTTCATTTTGGGATTCCATCTGCGGGTTAGGTGGCCGAAATGCGCACCTGTTTCGATAAGTTGAGTAAGTTCAACTCTTGCCATGATATGTCTCCTGTTTTACTTCTACCTTCATCAACTTTGCCTTTAATCCATTTTAATATTGGACACAGGAGGCAAATCCGAAAGTATGAGTGATTAAGTAATTTATTATCTTTTTGAAAATTGGAATCTTTTTCTAGCTTTAGCCTGACCGTATTTTTTACGTTCAACCATACGAGGATCTCTTCTCATCAATCCTTCAGCTTTTAATACCGGTCTAAAATCAGGATTCATTTCAACCAAAGCTCTTGAAATGCCTAAACGAATAGCTTCGGACTGACCTGAAATACCGCCGCCGTTAACATTTGCGAAAATATCAAATTTTCCAAAAGTTTCTGACAGTTTCAAAGGTAAAACCACATCATCTCTATTAGTTTTTAAAGGGAAATAATTTTCAAACTCTCTATCATTAATAGTAACTTTCCCTGAGCCGTTTCTTAAATAAACTCTTGCGGTTGCGTTTTTTCTTCTTCCAACAAATATTTTATCTGCCATTAAATTTCCTCGTTAAAAACTTAATGTTTCTGGTTTTTGTGCTTCATGCGGGTGTGTTTCACCGGCATAGACTTTTAATTTCTTAATTAATTGATTTCCAAGTTTGGTTTTTGGAAGCATCCCTTTAACAGCATTTTGAATAGCGAATTCGGGGTTTTTCTTCATAACTTCCGCAAATGACTTAGTTTTTCCACCGCCTGGATAACCTGAATGGTGGAAATATGTTTTTAATATTTCTCTTTTACCAGTCATTTTTACTTTATCGGCATTAATAATAACAACAAAATCACCGGTATCTGTATTTGGTGTAAATATCGGTTTTCTTTTTCCGCGAATTACGCTTGCAACATTTGCCGCTAAACGGCCCAAAACCTGATCTTTTGCATCAACAACATACCATTTTCTGTCTGCATCTTCGGTTTTGACGAATCTTGTTAACTTTTCCTGTTTCAAAACTACTTCCTCCAAATCTAGAGATTTTTAATAGAGCTTGTAAATATATTTTAATTATTTCGGAATGTCAAGATTTTCTAAAATAAGAAATTATTTAGCAGCGATATTTTACAAAATCATTCAATTACTATATTTTAAATAGCCGAGAATTGTTTTGGGATAATAATCGGAAACCATTAAAAATCCATAATTTCCAAACTTTACCAGTCCTTCCCAGTTTCTTCCTATATTATTATTTAAAAGTTTGATTTTTAACTGTTTTTTTTCCGTTCTAACAATAATACTATCTTTTATCTGAAATTCCAGAAGTCTCTCTGTTGAACGAAGATTTTCCATTTTTCCCGGATTAAAATCTTCTTCTTCATCATCGGCCGGTATTAGATCATTCCAGTCGCCGCTGTACAAATAATTTATTACCCAAAATTTTCCTTGATTATCCGGAGCAGATGCGTCTGTAATTCTATATTCGATATTGGGAAAATTGATTTTTCCCAGCAGGTTTAATTCTGAATCAAATTTATGCGAATATGGATAACGGTTCACATTCTTTCCGTTGGCTTCGTATAATGTATAAATATTATTATTATATATAAAAATTGTCTCGTCACTTAAATTATAAATATCCGCCTGGGGCTCGATTCTTTTTAATGATTTTTTATCGAGAATAATATGGGTTGCAGCGTTATTAATTTTGCCTTTAACAACGTATCCATTCATTTTGGAATTTTCTGAAGCTTCAATAGTCAAATAAACATCATTTCCGTTAAAAGCAATTGATTCATAACCCTGACCGCTTTTATTAAATCTTTGCAAACCTTCGGCGATTATGGTTATTTTTTCAGGTTCAATTTCGGATTCATCTTTGTGTGAAATAAAATCTGATAACCTTGCTTTGCTGATTTTAAATATCACGCCTAATGTATCTTCCCCAATATTAAAAGGATACTGCGGGAGCAATATTAAATTATCATCAAACCAGGCTAAGCCGGAAAGCTCAGAATTTTTTTCAGACGCAGGTCCTAATAATGGAATTTCAGTAATATCATACTCAACTGATTCAGGTTCCTGAAAATTTTTTAATGTTTGATATTCCGATGATTTACATGAAAATAAAATAAACCCGAATAACAAGGAGAAAATAAATATTGCCGGATTATTATGCATTTTACCCATTTGAAAAGATCACATTAATTAGAGATTCTGGTTTAGATTTAACTAAAAATAAGTTTGATTAATTTAAATATATCCGGGTTTAATTGAACCATTATCATTCTGGTATTAACAAATTGATTTATGAGTTTTAAGATACTAAAATAGAAGTTTTAACAAAATTATTATTGTCTGATTTAATTATGGGTCACTGCTAGTTGGAGTTTCCGGCTTCATTAAAGTGAGGAAAGTATTTTTCGGGGATTATATTTTTACTGTCTTCATTAAACCACATTAAACTTATTATCCACCATCTATCTTTATCGAAGATTAGCTGAATACTATTAATTCCTCTTTGAATTACTTTTATATTTTCAGGATGCTCTTTTGCCTCATAAGTACTGAATACATGAGCAATTTTCCCGAATGAATCAATTGTTTTTGTTATCTCATATTCATAAAAACTTTTTATATTGCCGTTATCAATTTGTTCTTTTAAGCGGATAACAAAGGTCTCGAGTTTTAACTGTTCAATTGAGTCTTTTGAAAAATACAATAACCGCGCGTCCGGTTTAAATAATAATTTAAACCGGTCCAGGTTCACCTCCGAAGGATTTTCAAAAGAAATAGCATTGTAAAGTTCTTTTACTAATTCTTCAATACTTTTTATGCCGATGTTAAATTCTTTCATTGTGTTAAATTCTGTTTTGATTTAATATAGTTCATTAAGATTAATCTGTCATGTTAAAATGAGGCGGGGAAAAATTTTTACATTACCCGAATATGTGATGATAAAACAAAACGCTTTTAATCGCATGCCGTACGTATAAAAAATATTTGAAATATCATTATAATTTTTGTATTTAAAAACATATATTTGCCTCTTAAAATTTAAAGGAGATAAAATGGAGAAAAAAGATCTATTAAAAGAAACCGTTCAGCATATCGATATAAAAAAACTTAATGTGGTTGAACTAGTTGAATCGATGGAAAAAATGGCATTCTCAGCGAGAGACTTAAACAGAGCCGCTCAAATTTATGATATGATGCTTAAGGATAAAGAATGCGCAGTTATTCTAACATTAGCAGGAAGTTTATTCAGCGCCGGATTAAAAAAGATTGTTCACGACCTTGTAGCAAATAATATGGTTGACGCAATTGTTTCAACCGGTGCGATTATGGTCGACCAGGATTTTTTTGAAGCATTGGGATTTAAGCATTATATAGGTTCGCCGTATGTTGATGATAATGTAATGAGAGAATTACATATTGACAGAATTTACGATACATTTATTGATGAAGACGAACTTAGAATATGCGATGATACAACAGCGAAAATATTAGATTCACTTGAACCCCGTCCCTATTCGTCAAGAGAACTGCTTTGGGAATTCGGAAAATACCTTGAAGAAAACGGCGGTCCTAAAGTAGACGACAGTGTTGTTTATGAAGCATATAAAAAGAACGTTCCTATTTTTGTACCGGCATTTTCAGATTGTTCCGCAGGCTTCGGATTTGTTGTTCATCAGACCAATAATCCCGATAAACATGTTTCAATTGATTCCGCAAAAGATTTTCTTGAATTGACTCAGATAAAACTCAAAAATAAAGAAACAGGTATTTTTATGGTCGGCGGCGGCGTTCCTAAAAACTTTACACAGGATATTGTAGTTGCCGCGGATATTTTAATGGAAGACGCTCCAATGCACAAATACGCCGTGCAGATTACGGTTGCCGATGTTAGAGACGGCGCTCTTTCAAGTTCAACATTAAAAGAAGCAAGTTCATGGGGCAAGGTTGAAACAACTTTTGAACAGATGGTATACAGCGAAGCAACTTTAGCATTGCCGTTAATCGCGGGTTATGCGTATCACAAAGGCAGCTGGAAAGCAAGAGAAGGTAAAAGCCTTCAGAATTTATATAAAAAAGAAAAAGCTACGGTTTAGTATATTTATCCCTCATAAAAAAGCCCGACTTCTTAAAGAAGTCGGGCTTTTAATATCTTACTTCTTACCTCTAACTTATTTCAGCATAATCATTTTCTTAGTCTGCACAAAATCACCGGCACGTAAAGTATAAATGTAAGCTCCGCTTGCAACCTTTGCGCCGCGGCTGTTTGTTCCGTTCCAGCTGGCTTCAAATGTTCCGGCACCCATATATTGATTTACAATTTCGGATACTTCTTCTCCGTTTGTGTTAAATATTTTTAAACTAACATTTGACGCAACGGGAACCGAGTAACGTATATTAGTTGTAGGGTTAAACGGATTGGGATAATTCTGTGATAATGTATAAGACGTAGGCAATTCATCCAATTGTTTAATACCTACAATTGTTTTTGCGGTGCCTGTAAATACTCCGCGTCCGTGTGTTCCAACCGCTACATAATTATCTGAAGTTCTAGCGTCCAGACTTGCAACAACAACATTACCGATAATATCTGCACCTTCCTGCTGCCATACTGTATTTGCGCCGTCAAGATATAAAGTAGAAAATAGTCCTACACTTGTACCGACTAAATAAATTGTGCCGCTAGGAGTAGGCAGAATTTTAGCCGATCTTAAAGACGGTCCTCTTCCTTCATCGCCTGCCAGATTAGCTTCGATTGCTGAATAAGTGCTTCCGCCGTCTATTGAATGATACAAACCGATGATGTTATAATTAGTCGCTACAACAATAATTTCATTTGAGTTAAGAGGATTAATTTCAATTTCATTTATAAATGAACCGGCAGGTAATGCAGATATTGAAATATCTACCGCAGCCGCGTCAACTACATCTGCGTTGTCAAGTCTGAATATTTTTGGCGAGGCGCTTGCATTATAAGCCGCAAAATAAAGTACGTGCGAGCTGTTTTCATTTGACACATTAATCGCGGAGTATCTGTATCCTGCCTCAATTTCCAATGCTGCTTGTTTAACCCAGCCGAAGCTCTGTCCATCCCAGCCGCCGCTGCTAGGCTGGAAATTTTTAATTTGTTTATTTCTCCAAATAGATGTGCCTGCCGGATAATATAAAACTGTTTCCCCGGTAGGATCAACAGCGAACGGATTAATAAAGTATTGATTAGTTGCGTCCGAAGGATGAATAAATGCATATGTAACACCGCCGGTACTAGAGAAAATACTAGGCACATCACCGGCTGTAACATAACCTAATTGAATCATAGAACCGTTTTGAGTAGAAACATAAGCTTTGTCCTCTCCAAAATAACAGTATGATCCGTCGCCGGAACTTACGTCTCTTGACTCTAAAATTGTGGATCCGTCAAACTTAAAATAAGGGGTCCCGTTGTCCTGAGTTCCGGCCATTATTCTATTATCGCCAGCTGCTCTAGGAATAGCAACATGATAAACCTGTGTTACATTATATCCCTTGTTTTTATTAGTCCAGCTGAAGGCGGTTGAAAAATCTATTCCCTTCAGACCTGTAATTTTACTTGCGTAACTTAATCCGCCGTCATGTCCAATCCACACTCTTGCAGGAAATCCGGGTTCAAACGCGAATGAATGAATATCGGGATGTGAGTTCACCCAGCTGCCGCCTTCCGGATCATATCCGCCGATCCAGTCTTTATCAAGTTGAGTTAACGGAGTAGCGAATCCGTCGAACGAACGGTAAATATTTGTTCCGCCTATTAAAACAAAATTTTCATCGTCAGGTTTAACAGCAATTAACATATTATAACTGCCCTGAGATTTATATTTCCCGCTTCCGCTAAAGTCCGGAAGATTAGCGGATAAATCCACCGAGCTGTTTGAAGCTAGGTTGATTTTAAAAATTCTGTTATCGTCATTGTCATCATCAATCTCAACCAAAACATAACAAACATCAGTATTTGAAGGCGCAATAGCGGCCACAGCTCTGTTATAACCAAGCCCGACAGGATAATCAACGGGTGTAACATCCGTCCAGTTAACGCCGTCGTCCTGCGACATCCAGACACCTACTTTTGAAGGAGCAGAAGATGAGTTTGTAGCCTCGGAAAGAGTTGCAACCATTGTTCCGTTGGCGGCAATATCCAATTCGCAATATGAGTTATTATCACCTAAAACAATATCACCATTAATTCCGCCGTCGGTTGATTTTAATATTCCATATCCGTTGCTTGCAATAAACAGTGAACCTGTAACCGGGTTAATAGCAATTTTAGAAATATAATCCAAAGGGCTGTCCCATAAAGTTACATCATCATCTTTAGGAAGCAGTTGCCATGTATCGCCGTTATCAACAGATTTGTAAATTCCTGCGCCTCTAAAAGCCGCGCCGGTTTTTGTAGCCGAATTCCCGATAAATTCACCGGTAGCCGCATACCATGTATCTTCATGTCCGGCTCTGATGTCCTGCACAAGACTTGAAACAGAAAGCACCTGTGTAGTTGTAAATTTTAATTTCCAGGTTGAACCTTTATCGGTTGTTTTCCATATACCGCCGCTTACGCCGCCGGCCAGTACTATTTTCGCGTCTCTAATATCAACACCCAACGCTCTTGTACGTCCGCCTACATCTTTAGGACCGGCTTCTTTCCATGTTATTAAATCAGCGTTAGTTTTTCTCAATCCTTTGTTTTTAATATTTTCCGTGAATTTCATTTCTCTATAAACAACATCATCAGGGATTCTATTTGTTTTAGGATCTCTGAGCATCGTAAATAAATATTCTTCGCGTCCTTTAACAGATTGCTGTTCTGCCTTGGGTGAATCGGTTGAACGCATTTTATTTATTTTTACGGAATAATTTTCGTTTTCGGAAGAATTAAATACATAAAGAAAACCTAAAAGGGTGATAAAAAAAACGGGGAAAATAATTTTATTTACTTTCAATTTCATATTATTGCCTCAAAAATTTATTGGTAGATTTTGGAAATTATCCAGTTTGAATTTTTTGATTCTTCACCAAGCGGCGATCCGCTTCTAAGAATGAATTTAAACTTTTTACCATTTTCAATATTGTTATTTTCAGCCAAGGATTTTGAAAGTAAGGTTTCCATTTCAGAATCTTCAGCAAGAGAAGGGGTGCTTGATCCGTATTCCAATACTTTAAGAATTTTAATTTTATAAACTGTTCCGTTTTCAGAATCAGAAGATGAAACAACTTCAGCCTCAACGGCGGCTGTTCCGGGAGACAACGGAGGGGGAGCTTCTTCAATTTTCATACTATCCGAACTTTTTTCCGACGATGAACAATTTGTAATACCGAGAACCAATACCCCTAAAAACAATAAATACGGTAAGAATATTTTCATATATACTTCCTTTAATTAATAGTTGAATTATATTTTTAATAAATGGATTAATATTCAAATTATATAGGATAAAAAGTGGTCAAGTTTTTTGAGCTGTTATTAAACTGAAATCAAATTAACCAATTTGAACTAATTGGTCAAGAAAAACCGACTAGTTATATTTTAAATCACAAATCGAATTTTGATGTTCATTTTTAAGATTTATAAATGCTAAATCAATTTATAAAGACAATTTCAGCATGTTAAAGTAGGACAATAAAATCAATCGGTAAATCTATTTTAATTCTTTTGTTTCTTCGATATGAGAAAAATTTATTTTTGAAAAGAAGTCGAATTCCGTACCAAGCAGATCGTTTAAGGAAAGATTATTTACAACGGAATCAACCGCGTCCTGAATTATTTTCCAGAGAGAACGGATTGAACAATCGACCGTGTTTGTACATATATCAATAGCGCCGGAATGAGATTGGCAGAAAGAATCATCAAATAATCTTCCGCCGAGAACATTAAGAACTTCGCCGATCATAATTTTATTCGGCGGACGGGTTAAAGTATATCCTCCGGTCTGCCCTCTTTCGCTTTCTAATATTCCGCCCAGGCGAAGTACACGAAGCAGTTTCGCGGCGTTATGCTGCGATATTCCTTCGGCTTCACTTACTTCGGGGATGGTAAGGGCTTTATTATTTTTATATGCCTTACCGAGCTGTATTAAGCATCGTATTCCGTATTCTTCTTGCGCGCTGAATTTCATTTTATTCTTTCTATTTATCTTACTTTGCGATCTCTGCGGATTTCTTTGCGGTCTCTGCGTGAACTAAAACTGTATTTTCACGCAAAGGACGCAAAGATTAACGCAATGGCCGCCAAGAAAAATTTATAATCTATATTAAATATTAATTATTCGCTTCATTCAAAGGAATTTTTGAACCGCATGCCCTGGCGTGTACAAGTTTTGAATATGCTTCCTGTGAAATTGAAGGACCTTGTGCAGTACAGTGTTTTTCAAATTCCTCTCTTAAAGTTTCCGAAACTTCTTCGGCTGTTCTTCCTTCAATATGATGACGCGGCATCATAAATAATACTTCGCCGTTTTTTACAATTGCCATAGATGGCGAAGAAGGAGGAAATCCTTTTAAGTAATTATTCCTAACCTGGTCAACCGCGTCGCGGTCCTGGCCGGCAAAAACAGTAACAAATCTATCCGGAATAATATTGTTCTGCAACGCGAGAGTAGCTCCGGGTCTGGCGCTGCCGGCGGCGCATCCGCAAACGGAATTTATTACTACTAAAGAAGTTTTATCGTCTTTCAAAGAAAGTACATCTTCCACTTTTTGAGGAGTAGTAAGTTCTTCGAATCCAACATAAATTAATTCATCCCTCATCGGCTGAACCGCTTCGGGATCATACATTGGCGGACGTACATTTATTTCTAACATTTTGCATCCTTTCAGTTTTTTTAATAATTGTCATTCCGGCATTCTTTTTTGCCGGAATCTGTGAGTTCTTATTATTAGATCCCCGCTAAAAACGTGCGGGAATGCATTACAACATTCCCAAAGTTAATTTTGCTTCTTCGGTCATATTATCCATATTCCATTCAGGCTCCCAAACAAGATCAACAACAACCTGATTAACTTCTTTAATGCCTTTAACTTTATCTTCAACTTCGCCTGGAAGACTTCCGGCAACCGGGCAAGCCGGAGATGTTAAAGTCATTTTTAAATATACATTTGCTTCATCGTCAATTTTAATTTCATAAATCAATCCAAGCTCATATATATCAACAGGAATTTCAGGATCGAAACATGTTTTTAACATTGCGATTACCTGCTGTTCCAATTTACCTTTGTCTATCATTTTAATATCCTTTTCTTGATACTTGATTCTTGATACTTGTGTCTGGCATTTTAATCACGCCATCATTTTTTTGATTTTTAATAATCCGTTATAAAGTCTGTCAATTTCCTCAAAAGTATTATAAAGAACAAAAGAGGCGCGCGCCGTTGCAGAAACGCCGAATCTTTTCATTGTCGGCTGCGAGCAGTGATGTCCGGTTCTAATAGCAATTCCGTACGTATCCAGCATAGTCCCAATATCATACGAATGGATTCCGTCAATCACAAAAGAAATAACCGAAGCTTTTTCTTTAGCCGTACCAATAATTTTTAGTCCGTTTATACTTAAAAGTTTTTCAGTCGCGTATTCCAATAATTTTGTTTCGTATTCTATAATATCATTAATGTCGAATGAATTAATGTATAACAAAGCCACGCCTAATCCAATGCCGCCGACAATATTCGGAGTACCCGCTTCAAACTTATTCGGAAGACCGTCAAAAGTTGTCTGATCAAATGAAACAGTTCTTATCATATCTCCCCCGCCCTGGTATGGCGGAAGCTGATTTAAATAACTAGTTTTACCGTAAAGAACTCCTATGCCTGTCGGGCCGAAAACTTTATGACCGGAAAAGACGAAGAAATCGCAGTCCAAATCCTGAACATCAACTCTTGAATGCTGTACTGTCTGCGCGCCGTCAATTAAAACAGGCACGTTAAACTTATGAGCCCGGTCAATAATTTCTTTTATAGGATTAATTGTCCCGAGTGAATTAGATATATGAACAATTGAAACCATTTTAGTTTTTTCATTCAGCAGTTTATCATATTCTTCAAGTATCAGTTCTCCGTTATCATTAATCGGAATAACTTTTAATTTAGCGCCGACTCTTTCACAAAGCATTTGCCACGGGACAATATTAGCGTGATGTTCCATATTCGAGACGATAATTTCATCTCCCTCGCCAATAAATTTTCCGTTACCCATTGTAGCGGCAACTAAATTGATTGCTTCGGTAGCTCCTCTTACAAATATAATTTCAGAAGAACTCATCGCATTAATATATTCTTTTACTTTAAGTCTGGCGTTTTCATAAGACTGCGTTGCAGCTTCGCTTAGAAAATGAAGTCCCCGGTGAATGTTAGCGTTTTCATGAGTGTAATAATGTTTAGTACCTTCAATTACAATATCCGGTTTATGTGTAGTAGCGGCGTTATCCAGATAACACAAAGGTTTTCCGTTTATTTGCAGATTAAGAATCGGGAAATCTTTTCTTATTTCATTAACGTCGAATTTTCTTTTAGCAGGTTTTTGAATAATTTTTTCGCTTAACAAAATTTTTCCGGTTTAGTTATTAATTTAAATTTCCACTCTATGAAGATGTTCGAAAATCATATGATTCAGCTGTTCTCTTAATTCGTCAATTTTAACTGACTCAACAACATCATTCGCGAAAGCTCTAATAAGCATTGACTTAGCAAACTCTGGCGAAATTCCTCTTGAAAGTATATAGAAATAAGCCTGTTCGTCAAGCCTGCCTATTGTAGCGCCGTGCGAACATTTTACGTCGTCCGCATAAATTTCTAATTGCGGTTTAGTATCAATCTTCGCGTTTTTAGAAAGCAGAATAGTTTTATTTGACTGATAAGCGTTTGTTTTTTGAGCGTCAGGTCTTACCCATATTTTCCCGTTAAAAACACCGTGCGAATCGTCGTCTAAAATTCCTTTATATAACTCGTTGCTTACGCAATTCGGTTTTGCGTGATCAATAAAAGTATGATTATCAATATGCTGTTTCTCATTGCCAAGATACATTCCGAAATAATTTGTTTCGGTAAACTCATCGCCTAAAACCGAGTTGATATCGTTCCTCACAATTTTACCGCCGAAGGCAAAATTATAATGACTGAATACGCTATGCTTTAATTGATAAACATCTGTTTTATCAATATGAAAAGCTCCGCTGTTTTCGTTTTGAATTTTATATAAATCAACAATTGAATTTTCTCCGGCGAAAATTTCATTTACTGCGTTTGTTAAATATGTATTCTTTTTATAACCATAAAAAGTTGTAATTACTTTTACCTGAGAATTATTTCCGGCTATAATAATATTTCTTGGAAGAGAAAGAACCTCATCATTTTCGGCTCCGTTCAAAAATAATATTTGAAGAGGTTTTTCAATTATTTTTCCGTCAGGTACATAAACCACATAACCGTCGGCTGAGAACGCGGAATTAAGCGCGTTAAACGAATTATCAACCTTTGAATATTTGGACAAATGTTCTTGTATTAATTCAGGATTAGATTTCAGGACATTATTCAGACTGTCAACAATAACTCCTTCGGGCAATTCGTTTATATCCGATAATTCTTCGGAATAAATACCGTTAATAAAAACTAGAAGATGAAATTCAAATCCGCTGAACAAATATTTCTGAATTTCTTCATTTGTAATTACAGGTTTAACCGAATTAAAAGCATGATTAAAATTATGTTTTAAAATCGGATTAATATTGGTGTATTTCCATTCTTCATTTTTAGTAGTTGGGAATTCAAGTTCAGAAAATTTTATTAAAGCATCTTTTCTGAATTTATGGAAAAAAGATTGGGACTGACCGTTTAATTTTTCTTCAAACGATTTAAAATTGGAAATATACCAGTCTTTTATATTTTCATTATTTGCCATTATCAATTTGCTCCTTTGCTTACGCTGTTTCCAGTTCTTCTGATTTAATCCAATCGTAACCTTTTGCTTCAAGTTCGAGAGCCAATTCTTTTCCGCCCGATTTAATAATTCGTCCTTTAGATAAAACATGAACAAAATCCGGCACTATATAATCAAGCAGTCTTTGATAATGAGTTACAACAATAACGGCGTTGTTTTTATTTTTAAATTTATTAACACCTTCGGAAACAATTTTTAATGCGTCTATATCCAAACCGGAATCGGTTTCATCAAGCAATGCAAGTTTAGGATTCAGCATTAATAGCTGAAGAATTTCGTTACGTTTTTTTTCACCGCCGGAAAATCCGCTGTTAACAGAACGGCTGATTAAAGAATTATCCATTCCTAAAATTTTAGCTTTCTCTTTTATCAGAGCTAAAAAATCTTTTGCCGAAATTTCATCGTGACCGTGATGTTTTCTGATTTCATTTATCGCGGTTTTCAGAAATGTCGCATTAGAAACTCCGGGTATTTCAATCGGATATTGAAATGCTAAAAACAATCCTTCACGCGCTCTTTCATCCGGTGCTAATTCCAATAACTCCTTCCCTTCAAATTCAACATTTCCTTTTGTTACTTCATAACTTTCATGTCCGGCTAAAACATTGGCAAGTGTACTTTTGCCGGAACCGTTTGGTCCCATAATCGCATGGACTTCGCCGGCTTTGACCTCTAGATTAATTCCGCGTAATATTTCTTTACCTTCAATATTCGCGTGTAAGTTTTTGATTTTTATCATTTGTGATTATCCTTTAATATTCTTTTTCAATTCTTTAATGTGTTTGGGAATCAGATTGATTGATTAATATTTGTAAACATTCAACCAATCATTCAATCATCCAATTATCCTACGCTTCCTTCCAAACTTATTGCAAGAAGTTTCTGTGCCTCAACGGCAAATTCCATAGGAAGATTATTAAATACTTCTTTACAAAATCCGTTTACTATCATATTAACCGCATCCTGCGTTGAAATGCCTCTTTGATTCAGATAAAAAATTTGATCTTCTCCCACTTTGGATGTTGTGGCTTCGTGTTCAATTTGAGCCGTATTGTTATCCACTTCAATATAAGGGAAGGTATGCGCACCGCATTTATCACCCATAAGCATTGAATCGCATTGCGAAAAATTTCTTGCGCCGTCTGCATTTTTTAATACTTTTACAAGTCCGCGGTATGAGTTATCGCTTTTGCCTGCCGAAATGCCTTTAGAAATAATTGTGCTTTTCGTGTTTTTGCCGATATGAATCATTTTTGTACCGGTATCAGCCTGCTGGAAATTATTAGTAACCGCAACTGAATAAAATTCGCCAATTGAGTTATCTCCCTGAAGAATACAGCTAGGGTATTTCCAGGTAATTGCCGAACCTGTTTCAACCTGAGTCCATGAAATTTTCGAGTTTTTTCCGCGGCAGGCACCGCGTTTTGTAACAAAGTTATAAATTCCGCCTTTGCCGTCTTTATCGCCGGGATACCAATTCTGCACGGTGGAATATTTTATTTCAGCGTTATCAAAAGCGGCAAGTTCAACAACCGCGGCGTGAAGCTGATTTTTATCGCGCATAGGAGCAGTGCATCCTTCGAGGTAACTAACGTAGCTATTATCTTCGGCAACAATTAAGGTTCTTTCAAACTGGCCTGTATCAATATTATTAATTCTAAAATATGTTGAAAGCTCCATCGGGCAGCGAACGCCTTTTGGTATATAAACAAAGGAACCATCGCTGAATACGGCCGCATTTAAAGCCGCGTAATAATTATCGGTATAAGGAACAACAGAACCGATATATTTTTTTACAAGTTCGGGATGCTCATGAAGAGCTTCCGAAATTGAAGAAAAAATTATTCCTTTTTCGGCAAGCGATTTCTTAAAAGTTGTAGTAACAGAAACAGAATCGAATACAGCGTCAACTGCAACGCCTGCCAATTTTTTTTGCTCTTCTAGAGGGATTCCGAGTTTCTCAAATGTTCTTAATAATTCCGGATCGACTTGATCTAAACTTTCAAATTCAGGTTGCGATTTGGGAGCTGAAAAATAACTGATATCCTGATAATCAATTTTAGGATAATGAACTTTTGCCCAAACCGGTTCTTCCATAGTAAGCCAATGCCGGTATGCTTTTAAACGCCATTCGGTCATCCAATTTGGTTCATTTTTCTTTTTTGATATGGCAATTACGACTTCTTCACTTAATCCTTTTGGAAATGTGTCATGGTCAATTATAGTTTCCCATCCCCATTTATAATCAGACTTAGTTAAGTCCTCAACAATTTTTGCCTGCTCTTCACTTCCAAAATCCTCGGCTCTTACTTCAGCCATGTTTTCTCCTTTTTTACATTAATGCTTTTATATCAAAAAGCAGTAATTTTCATTCTTTTCAAATTTCACTAGTAAACCTAATCAATCTGGAAATTTTTGTCAAGATTAAATCTATATTTTTTTGTCAACTTTACAAATTAACAGTCTTAATCTCAAAAAAGTTCAAAAAACGGGAAAATATAGGGAAATGCAAATAGTAAGTAAAAATTTAGGTGTTTCGATTTCTAGAAATCTCAAAAAGTAAAATTCCAGTCGCGACAGAAACATTTAAAGATTGAATTTTTCCTTTCATCGGAATTTCAATCAAAAAGTCGCAGTTTTTTGCGGTAAGTTCTCTTATCCCCTTTTCCTCATTTCCCATTATTAAAGCTAAGGGGAGTTTATAATCAATTTCATTATATTTTTTTGAATTTCCCAAATATGAACCTGCAATCCAAAAACCGCTGGCCTTTAATTCCTTAATAGTCTGAACAAGATTAATAATTTTACAAATTTTTAAATGCGAAACAGCACCGGCGGAAGTTTTTTGAACAGTTTCATTAATTGAAGCGCTTTCGTGTGTAGTTAATATAACTCCGTCAACTCCAGCGCATTCAGCTGATCTCATAATTGCGCCTAGGTTGTGAGGATCCTGTATCGAATCAAGAATAAGCAAAAACGGGAATTCATTATTTTTTGATTGATCTATAATTTCCTGAAGAGAGTAATATTTAACACCGCTTATTAGAGCAATTATACCCTGTGAGTTTTTATTATCTTCCAGTTCTCTGAATTTTGCCGAAGAAACTTGAGAAACTTTAATTTTTCTTTTTTTGGCCGCTGCGAATATTTGATTTACTACTTCGCCGCGCAGATCATGAGCAATATATATTTGTTCAATTTCTTCGCCCGATTTAAGAGCTTCAAGCACAGGTTTTCTGCCGAAAATTTTTTGCATATAATTTTATTTAACCCGGCGGAATGTCTGCGTTTATTTATCCGCTATTGATTTATATATTAGTTAAAATTAAATTCTTCTTCTTCAACTTTAAACTCGCAGAAGAATCTGTTGTTTTTCTTTTTAGGTTTGAAATTTTTTATAAGTTTGATTTCTTTATTGAAGATATTGAATTTAAAGACGCCTGTATTTATTGCGCCGTCCTGTTTTATAATATTTATAATGTATTCGCCAACCAGGTCTTCAAAGAAAATTTCTTTTTTGGCGGGCTGAACCATAGGCACCATATTCGTTTTAGCTTTTAATCCCGCCAATAATATATTTATCTCCCGTTTATCTCTTAACCATTCAATAGAAATTTCATAAGCAAAATTAGCGAACGCGGTAACAGTCTCAACTGCAATCACGCAATATTGTTTTTTAGTCGGCATCTCATACTTAAAATATGTTTTGCATACATATTCAATTTTATCCGGTTTCGGTTGGGGAATCAAATCAATTGCCGAAAGAGCTTTTTTCTTTCGGGTTTTGGGTATTTTGGGAATAGATTTGGGATTTTTTAAAGGCATAATTAAAAATCTCTATCATTATCTTAATCCTTATCATTATCATTATCATTATCAACGCTAAAAAATAATAAGATGCAGATTAAGAATATAACTATTAGTTAATAATTTTTTCTTTAATAGAAATTAAATCATTAATATCAAAGAAAATTTGTTCGCTTGTTTCCATATTTTTAAGTACAAGTTTTTTCTGTGCGTACTCATCGCCGCCAATCAGCAGAACAAATTTAGCGTTTAATTTATTCGCCTCTCTCATCTGGGCTTTAACGCTTCGCGAAAGATAATCAAGCTCAACGTTAATATTTTCATTTCTAAAAATAACGGAAAGTTCATAAGCTTCGGCAGTAAGTTCTTTATCCATTCGTACAATATATAAATCAATATTATCTTCAGGCAAATTAAGGCTTTTTTCATTTTCGCAGGCAAGAAGAATTCTTTCTATTCCCGCGGCAAAACCAATTGCAGGAGTTGGATTACCGCCAAGCTGCTCGGCAAGCAGATTATATCTTCCTCCGCCGCAAAGTGCGCTTTGCGCTCCAACGCTGCTGCTTAATATTTCAAAAGTAGTATGTGTATAATAATCGAGTCCGCGTACAAGTTTTGGGTCGACATCATATTTAATTTTTGCTTTATCAAGAATCTGTTTTACGGTTTCAAAATGTTTTAGACTTTCTTCGTCAAGGTGATCAATAAGCAATGGGGCATCTTTCATTATTTGCTGATCGTTATCAGCTTTGCTGTCAAAAATTCTCAAAATATTCGTATCAAATCTTTTACGGCTGTCTTCTGTCAATTTTTCAAAATGAGGTTTTATAAATTCTTTAAGAATTATTTTATATTTTTCTCTTGATTCAGGAATGCCTAAGGAATTAATTTTAATCTCAATATTATTTAGTCCTAGCCGACTAATAATCCTATGTGCTAGAATAATCATTTCGGCGTCAATTAAAGGTTCGTGGCTTCCTAAAGCCTCTGCTCCGAATTGATGAAACTGACGGTATCTTCCTGCTTGAGGTCTTTCCTGTCTGAACATGGGAGATACATAATATAATTTATTAAGTCCCTGCTGTTTACCAAGTGAGTGTTCCATAAACGCGCGGACCGTTGAAGCGGTCATTTCCGGTTTTAACGTAACGCTTGTGCCGCTTCTGTCAACAAAGCTGTACATTTCTTTACTAACAATATCAGTGCTTTCGCCGATTCCTCTTGAGAATAAAGCTGTTTCCTCAAAAATTGGAGTGCGTATTTCTTTATAATTGAAAGTCTTCATTGTACTTTCAACAATACTTTCAAGGTATTTCCATTTAGGAATATCTATCGGTAAAATATCTTTAGTTCCAGTAATTGCCTTAATCATAATCCGGGAGTGTTAATTGGGAGAAAGTGAATTAAATATATTTTTTTTCTTCTTCTTCAAAAACGGATAAAATTTCAGATTCGGTTTCCGCATTTATTAATGCTTCGCGGAAATCTTCATTGTTTATCATTCTCGATATTCTGCTTAACAATTTTATATGAATTCCAACTTGATTTTCCTTTGCAACCAAAAGCATTACAAGGTTAACAGGTTCTTTATCTAAGGAATCGAAATTAACAGGTTCTTTTAATTTCCCGAAAGCGGCAATTATATCATTTACATCATTAGTTTTCGCATGCGGAATAGCAAATCCTTTACCTACTCCGGTTGACATAATTTTTTCTCTATCAACAACTGCTTTTCTTACTTTTTCAATATCTACAATTTTTTCATCATCAGCATAAAGATTAATAAGTTCATTAATTATATCTTCTTTTGTGTTTCCTTTTAACTCAGCTATTATTTTACCGCCGCTTAAAAAATCTGAAATTTTCATAAAATTTAATGTCTTTTATTATTTTAAACAGTGAGCAATTTAAGAAAGCATATCATGATTATCAATTAAAGTTAGTCATTATTTAGTTAAATAAATTCTTGCACTTTATGAATTTCCTTGCCTAAATCAGACTTACAGGTTAATTTTATTAAGTATTTCTTGAAAATTTAATAATACCGAGGAAACAATGGATATTAAGAACAAAAAAGTATTGGTTTTAGGCGGCTGGGGTTTGGTTGGAAACGCTGTTACAAGAAAATTAGTTAAAGAAAATCCCAGACAAATAATTGTAACATCTTTAAACAAATCAGAAGTTGAAGAACACATTCAGCAGTTAAAAATTGAATTTCCAGATATGCCCGATGATTTTTTTATTGGGTGGTGGGGAAATATTTTTGTACGAAATGATTTTAAGGATGAAAACAGATTGGAACTTCTTACCGATCCTGAAAAAAGAAAAATTTTAATGAAAGACACAATGGAAGAAATGACCGGCGAAGTTTTAGCCAGTTCTTCAATTTATCAGCTTCTTGAAAAACATAAACCGGATATTATTATTGACAGTATTAATTCGGCAACCGGAATTGCATATCAGGATATTTATACAACCTACCATAGAATAAAAACAATTATGGAAGGTAATCCAACCGCGGAAACGATGATGGAAGAAATGGAAAAACTGATGTGCACGCTTTATATTCCGCAATTAATAAGACATATCCAAATTTTATACGCTTCTATGAATAAGTTTGAAACACAGGCGTATGTAAAAATCGGAACCAGCGGAACAGGGGGAATGGGGTTAAATATACCTTACACACACAGCGAGGAAAAACCTTCCCGCGTATTGTTAAGTAAATCATCGGTTGCAGGCGCGCATACTCTCTTATTATTCTTAATGGGAAGAACGCCGGACGGACCAATTACAAAAGAAATAAAACCAACGGCGGCAATAGCCTGGAAAAAAATAGAATTCGGAGAAATTAAAAAACGGGGCAAAGCAATTGAACTTGTTGAAGTTGATATTGACGATGCTGTTAATCTAGTTGGCAAATTAAACCTGAAATTAGAAAATGAATTCGTATCAAAAGGCAAACTTACATCTGTGTTTATTGATACAGGGGAAAACGGAACTTTCTCACGCGGCGAGTTCGAAGCAATTACGGCTCAAGGCCAAATGGAATATGTTACTCCAGAGGAAATTGCTGTTGACGCCATTTACGAAATAAAAGGCGGAAACACCGGTCACGATATTATAAACGCACTTGACAATGCAACTTTAGAACCTACCTACCGTGCCGGATTTATGCAGCATACGGCAATAGAAAAATTGGAAGAACTTGAAGAAAAATATGGTAAGGACAGCGTTGCGTTTGAATTATTGGGACCTCCTAGATTATCTAAATTATTAAATGAAATTTATTTATTGAAAAAAGTCGCCGGCAGTTTTAAAAATATTGTTGCCAGCTCTGCAAAAGAACTGTCAGATAAAACCTTTAATTTAATTAAAGAAAACGCTCAATTACGATCAGAAATAGTTTCAATTGGCATTCCAATATTGCTTCCCGACGGCAAACAGCTGTTAAGAGGCAACGAGATGAAAATACCTCCATTCAGAGGTAAATACGAACTTGATTTAAATGATGAGAATATAAATCTATGGGCAAAAGACGGCTGGGTTGATCTTCGCGAAGCTAACATGACTGCATGGATAAACCGTATTAAAGCATTAATGCATGAAGTGGAAATAATTCCATCAAATGATACAAGTTCAATGCACGTTAGAAACAGAAAATATTGGAACAACTTTGATTCAATTGATATCGGCAAGGTTGTAGGCTGGCTGTTTATAAAAGAAGAACGCGGCGAACGAATGAAAGCTTAATAAAATAAAGATGTTTAATCTTTTATTTATTTAATATATATTTGCCATTATCTATTCAAAGCCTGTTTTGTCATTTTTTAAAATATCAAAACAGGCTTATTTATTAATATTAGGCTAAACCGGTGCTACTTATTCTTAAATTATTTTTTCCCGTTTTTGTTATTCCAATCTTAAATGATTTTGAAACAAGAGATATTACTATAATATTAATAATATTCTTTATACTGGTTATTTTATTTTCACTTATTATAATTAGAAAAAGAAGAAAAAAAATGAATAAAATTCTGCTTGATTCAAAACCTTATTCAACATTGCTTGAGTCTGACGAAGAATTAGTAAGCAAAGGATATGAGCGTCTTTACCGAGGAGATATTGAAGGTGCAATTCAATTTATTGACAAAGCCATTAAAATTAGACCCGAGAAAGAAGAAAGATATTATATGAGAGGGAAATTAAAAATTAGTATAGGTGATTATGAAGGCGCTATAGTTGATTTTTCAAAAACAATTTCTTTAGATTCCCGCAATGCGTATGCTTATTATCAAAGAGGATACGCAAAAAAAGAATTGGGATTATTAACAGAAGCACATCTTGATATGCAGCAAGCTGAAAAACTAGGATACACACCGCCGGCAGAACAAACAACAGAAGATCAAGATTAGAAATTCGGTGTAAATTTTTTACCTTCGTGAAAATCAAAAATTATTTTAGCTGCTTCTTCCGGATCATCCGTAATCGTAAACAGTTTCATATCATCTATACCAATGTAACCGTTATTCAATAATTTTTCTTCAATCCATTGCAGCAGACCACTCCAATGTTCCTTTCCCATCAGCACAACAGGAAATTTTTCTGTCTTCCCTGTCTGAATTAATGTAAGAACTTCGAAACATTCGTCAATTGTTCCAAATCCCCCCGGCATTAATATATATCCCTGCGCGTATTTAACCATCATAACTTTTCTTACAAAAAAATATCTGAAGTTCAGCATTTTATCGCCGTCAATATATGGATTGGGCCTTTGTTCAAAAGGAAGCTCAATATTTAATCCGGCAGAACTTCCTCCAGATTCTTTAGCTCCTTTATTTGCGGCTTCCATAATTCCGGGTCCACCTCCTGTTGTAATTCCGAATCCTCTTTTTACTAATTGAAACGCAACCTGTTCTGTTAATTTATAATATTTATCTTCAGGTTTTGAACGCGCCGATCCGAAGATTACAACGCTCGGCTGAATTTTCGACATTGTTTCAAAACCTTCGACAAATTCCGACATTACTTTAAATATTCTCCAAAGGTCTTCGTGAGAATGAAATTCAGCTTCATTGGAATTTATTTTTTCATTGTTCATTTTAATTACCCAATTGTTTATCTAAGCGAAAACAATTATAAAATATATAATTGCAAAATGCTAATTTTGGATTACTGCTGGTAAGAATGATAATTGTGAGATATAATAGGTTTAAATTAATTTATATGAATATCAATTTATGGATTATACTTGTTTTTTTCGTCACGAGGAAATACAATTTCAAGCAATTGATTTTTCCCTAGCTTCCTTAATGTATATTCGCTGCAGAAAAGTTTTGACGTAACTGATTCCAATTCATTCCATGATATATTGCAGCCAAGTTCGCTAAGAATTTGATAAAATATAATTTTAAATTTATTCCGCTCAAAAACTACGTTTGTACTGTCAGATAAATATATTAATCCGCCTGCGTAATAATAAACAATCAAATTTTTATCATAATGTTTAGAAATTCTTTCTTCGGTAATTTCAAAAAGAGTGGTAAAAAAATCGGTGATTTCTGATTTCGAAATATATTCTATTGGAAAATCTATATCCTCTTCAAAAAGTTCGTAATAACATTCCTTGTATATTTTTAATTGGTTTTCATACTCGTCAAAAATTTTTGCGGCAATTATATTATCTGAATTACTATCTATTCTGTCCTTCAGAGTATTTATGGAATACCCGAGACTAAACGCGGCAAGATTACAACTGTTTGAACAAGAATGCATAATATATTTCCCCGGACTATTCTAAAATTCAAAAGGAATATAAATGCAAAACCTTTATTGCGAATCAGTACAATTACCACTTCTTTCTATTAAGTTGAAATAAAAATAGAATGTTTTGTAGGTAATTATACCTACGCTTTTGATAAACAAATTAATTATTCAAATAGGTTTAATAAAGCGGGAAAGCGTCGGAAAACGCGTTTACATTTTGAATTGCTAAGAAATAAAATAAAGCTTAATGTGTAGAGGTATTAATTATATATAATTACAGAAATTTAAAAGTTGAATTGAGGAAAAACAATTTAATTTTGCAGATAAACCGACCTGGTTATTTCTTTGTTTGAATAAACTTTAAATCCATATTCATCGGTTTCAATTGTTGGATTCACATTAGTCGAGATATTATTTAAAACGGTAAAACGGGCGTTTGAATATGCATGTTCCTGTGTATATTTTTTGGGGCTTTGACTTTTTGATATCCCTGATCTTTTAACAACCTTAATTTCTTTCGCATAACTGAGGTTGTTGTTATAATAGGTTCCACCATAATATTGACTTTTATCAACGCGTGTATTTATGCCGGCATTAAATGATTGCTGATTCTTGTAATTGTCTGTTTGTTTTATTACTTCATGATCTTTTTTCCTTAATTTTGAAGCAATAAAAGAAACAATAAGAACAATAATAAAAACAGCCGCAACAATACCCAGAATTTGCGTAATAATAGGGACTAGTTCCATATTTGGTATAAACCCTTTCTAAATTTCGTTAAAATACTTTTTGCACATATAATTAGTGCAAAGTGTATGCCACTTTATAATGGCTTTATACTACTTTAGTGGGGTTTAATAAATGAATGATGTATCAAAAAAAGAATAGAACATTTTTTGAGACATTTAAATTGTCTATTGTGGCAAATTATTTTCCGGTTTTTGATCTGATATTTTTGGACCGCATGATTCCCCTTTACAGCACTCGTCAATATTTATTCCGCAGTTAGAACATTGACCGTGACCGTGAACCCAAATTATAATTGCCGGTATTCCGCACCAGTTACAAATAATTTTATTTGGCGGTATTTCATTTTTATTCATTAAATTGTTTCAAAACTATGAAGAAATTCGTAGAATTGTTAAGTTAATAATTTATCGTAATATATATTCTTTATAAAATAAACTGCAAGAAGTTTTTATGAAAATAGATTTTTTAGACAGAAGTAATTACTTAAAAGGACTGCTTATTTTAATAGGTAAGGATAACCTGGTTTCAGAAGAAGAACGTGAACTGGTAATGAAAGCAGGACACAAATTAGGGTTTGAAAAACAATTCTGCATTACTGCTATAAATGAAATTTTGGAGAATGAATATATTTCAAATACTCCGCCCCATTTTTCAAACAAATCAATCGCTAAAAGTTTTATTATTGACGGTATTAAACTTGCATTTATTGATCACGATTATGACGACCGAGAAATCGATTACTTAAAATTAATTGCTGAAGTAAATAATATTGAAGGTACTTGGATTGATAATGCGTTAAAAGACGCATGGAAATTAAAATCCGTCATTAATGAAAATCTATATCTGGAAATTGAAAACTTTTTATAATATCCCCCGGTTAAAACTATTTTAAATGAATACTGATAATTATGATATAGAGTTTTCCAACTTCGGAAATGATGATATAATCGGGCAAGTTGAATATATTCATGAATTCTACAGTTATAATCTTAAGAACGAAAGAGATATTATTGTGTGGCTCCCTCCTTCTTATTCTTCTTCAACAAAACGTTACCCTGTACTTTATATGCACGACGGTCAGAATTTATTCAATCCCCAAACATCTTTTATTGGTTACGACTGGAAAGTTGACGAAACAATAACAAGACTTTTAAATAAAAATGAGATTGAAGAAATTATTGTTGTAGGAATTTATAATACAAGAGACCGGCTTGAAGAATACAATTATTTTACCGACAAAGGAAAGAGCTACGCCCAATTTATTATTCAGGAATTAAAATCTCATATTGATGAAAATTACAGGACTAAACATTCGGCTGATAATACAGCTGTAATGGGTTCTTCATTAGGGGGATTGATATCATTTCAGCTTATGTGGAATATTCCCGCTGTATTCGGAAAAGCCGGCTGTTTGTCAAATTCATTTTGGATCGATAATAAAGCCGTATTCCCCATGGTTAAAAACAGTCCCAAAATAATTAAAAAAATAAAATTATATATGGATTGCGGAGATTGTGAAACAGAATTAATTGAAGATAATAAAAATATGTATAAGCTTTTAACTGAGATCGGATACAATGATTCGCTTAAATGGCATATCGAAAAAGGCGGAATTCATTCCGAAGTTGATTGGGCGAAACGACTGCACATTCCATTAAAATTTCTATTTGGCAAATAAAATGCATGCTTCAAAAATAATTATAGAAAAATTAGAACTTCAGCCTCACCCTGAAGGCGGATATTTTAAAGAGGTTTACCGATCAGACGAAATAATTAAAACCAGCGGACTGCCAGAAAGATTTACAGGCGATAGAAATTTCGGGACATCAATTTATTATTTGTTGGAGAAGGAACAGTTTTCTTCATTCCATAAATTAAAGTCGGATGAGACCTGGCATTTTTATTACGGCTCTCCCCTCCTGCTTCATATTATTAATGAAAACGGGAATTATAATAGAATTAATTTGGGAAACGGTTTGTCCGCAAATGAATTTTTTCAGTATACTGTTTTAAGAAACTGCTGGTTCGCCGCGGAAGTAATCGATAAAAATTCTTTTTCATTAATCGGCGCAACTGTCGCGCCCGGCTTTGATTTTAGTGATTTTGAAATGGGAACAAGTGAAGAACTAATTTCCAAATTTCCGGAACAAAAAGAATTAATAAAAAGATTAACACTGGCTTAACTTTAATTTTTTGTGCGTGAAATTATGAATCCTCTACGGGGATTTCTGTAGATAAGTGGATTCAAGTGTTACAATTGCAAAGAAAGTTTATTTTATAATTCAAATCATCGCAGAGGATTCATTAATTATTAATCTTCATAAAATCTGATTAATAAAATGAAGAAAAGAATTGAAGCCGCAAAAGGCGATATTACAACATTTAAAGTCGACGCAATAGTAAACGCCGCGAATTCATCACTACTAGGTGGGGGCGGAGTAGACGGTGCAATTCACCGCGCAGCCGGACCGGAATTATTAAAAGAATGCAGAACTTTAAATGGCTGCATTACAGGCGAAGCAAAAATTACAAAGGGCTACAATCTTCACGCTAAATTTGTTATTCACACTGTCGGACCGGTTTGGCATGGCGGAAATAATAATGAAGACAATCTGCTAGCAAACTGTTATAAAAGTTCATTAAAACTTGCCGAAGAAAATAATATTAAAACAATTGCTTTTCCTTCAATCAGCACGGGGGTTTATTCATTCCCTTTTGAGCGCGCGTGTAAAATTGCGATCAAAAATGTGAAAGAATTTTTGAGTATTAATACTTCAATTGAGAAAGTAATATTTGTATGTTTTAGTGAAGGGGATTTAGAAATTTATAAAAATCTTCTTTGTGATTCATAGTGTCCTTGTGCCTTTGTGGCAAAATATTTCTGCCACAAAGGCACGAAGGCACAAAGTAAATATCACAAAGTAAAGTACATTTTGTATTCAAAAGGATGAGGCATAGTGCCAATCGCTTTTATCTCTTCATTTTTTGTATTAGTCCATTGCTGCAGCAGTTCATCAGTAAAAATGCCGCCGCGTTTTAAGAAATTATTATCAGCTGCCAGGGCATCTAACGCTTCAGTTAAATTTCTGGGGAGGAATTGTACGTCATGTTCAGAAACAAACTCATCGCTTAAAATATTTTTATCAAAAGGACCGTAACCTTCTTTTACAGGATCAATTTTGTTTACAACACCGTCAATACCCGCAAGCAGCATTGCAGTTAAACATAAATAAGGATTCGCTGTTGCGTCCGGCGGACGAAATTCAAACCTAGTCTCCTGAGGATTTGAAACATATTTAGGAATTCTTATTGCCGAAGCGCGGTTCCCCTGCCCGTATGTCATTGCTACCGGAGCTTCAAAACCGGGAACGAGGCGTTTATATGAATTAGTACTAGGATTTGTGAATGCCGAAAGAGCAGGTCCATGTTTAAGCATTCCGCCAATAAAATATCTGCCAAGTTCATTTACATTTCCGTATTCGCCTTTTTTGTAAAAAGCATTCTTTCCTTTTTTTGTTAGGAATAGATGCAAATGCATTCCATTTCCGGCCTGGTGGTACATTGGTTTAGGCATAAAAGTAACAAATAAATCTTTTTGACGTGCAAGGTTAAAGAGTAAATATTTAGCTGAAATTATATTATCGCCGGTACATAATAAATCAGAGAAATAAGTTTCAATTTCCTGTTGACCTCTTTCACCGACTTCGTGATGATGGTATTTTACATCAATGCCGAAATGTTTAAAAAGTTTTGACGCTTCATCACGGAAATCATCATATATATCAAATGGATTAGCCGCATGATATGCTCTTTTATAAAATTCTTCGGCGTGTTTAACATTATAAAATGATGTAGATGTTCTCGTATCATATTCAACATCCGAAAAAATATAAAATTCAAATTCAGGTCCCCACCAGGACTTATCAGCGCCGGTAATATCTTTTAATAGTTTTTCCGCTTTTTTTGCAAGGTATCTTCCGTCTTGAGGAAATGGGGAACGTTTATCGTCGGTTAATAGTATATGAGAATAAAAACTAAGCGTAGGCGCCTGTCTGAACGGATCAATAACCGCGGTATCAAGATCGGGCACAAGAATCATATCACTATTTTCAACCTTTCTAAATCCGTAACTCGAACCGTCAAAACCCACACCTTCACTTGTCATTTTTTTCATTATATCGGGATAAACGGGAAGAGATATGTGATGAAGTCTTCCTACAAGATCAATACATTTTAAGTCAATTACTTCGATATTATTTTTCTTAATCATAGCATTAATAGACTGCAAATTTTGTTTCTGCATAACCGCCTCTGATTTTCAGTTCTCTTTATCTTATTTAGGTGTAAAAAAAAGCGCCCAATTACAGGCGCTTTTCTACAATACTTTACTAAAATTATTCCACGAAATTTACGGCATTAATTCCGGGGAATAATGATGTAACATCCAGTTCTTCTTCAATTCTTAAAAGTTGATTGTACTTCGCGATTCTGTCGGTTCTGCTAGCTGAACCGGTTTTAATTTGTCCCGCGTTTGTTGCGACCGCAATATCTGCAATTGTTGAATCCTCAGTTTCTCCGGAACGGTGGCTTATAACATTTGTATAACCTGCTCTCTTTGCCATTTCAATCGCATCCAGAGTTTCTGTTAAAGTTCCAATCTGATTTACTTTTATAAGAATTGAGTTTGCAATTCCTTCTTCAATTCCTCTTGCTAATTTTTCAGTGTTTGTAACAAAAAGATCATCGCCGACCAATTGGATTTTTGAACCCAATTCATTTGTTAATACTTTCCATCCTTCCCAATCGTTTTCATCCAGTCCGTCTTCAATTGATATAATAGGATATTGACTTACTAATTTTTTATAAATTTCAACCATTTCTTCCGCTGTTTTCACGGACTTGTCAGATTTAAAGAACTCATATACTTTTTTATCTTTTCTATACATTTCACTTGAAGCAACATCAAGAGCTAAACTTATATCAACTCCAGGTTTGTATCCTGCTTTAGTAATAGCTTCGAGAATTATTTCCAAGGTTTCTTCGTTAGATTTTAAGTCAGGGGCAAAACCACCTTCATCTCCAACCGAAGTATTATATCCTTTAGATTTTAAAACCGATTTTAATGAATGAAAAGTTTCAGTTCCCATTCTCAACGCTTCGGCAAATGAAGGAGCTCCGTGAGGCATAACCATAAATTCCTGAAAATCAACTGTATTATCCGCATGACTTCCGCCGTTAATAATGTTCATCATTGGCACAGGCAAGGTTTTAGCGTTTGTACCGCCTATATACTTGTACAAAGGCATTCCGAATGTTTCTGCGGCTGCTTTTGCGCATGCAAGCGAAACGCCAAGTATAGCATTTGCGCCAAGTTCAGATTTATTCGGAGTTCCGTCGAGTTCAATAAGAAAATTATCAATAGCTACTTGATCGGCCGCGTCAAAATCAATTAGTTCATCAGCAATTCTATTGTTAATATTGTCGACTGCTTTTAAAACACCTTTTCCCATATAACGATTTTTATCGCCGTCTCTTAATTCAACCGCTTCATGTTCACCCGTAGAAGCACCGCTTGGAACCGCGGCTCTTCCAATTACACCTGACTCTAATAATACTTCAACTTCAACAGTCGGATTTCCTCTTGAATCGAGAATTTCTCTGCCTAATACATCTACAATTGTTGTCATGCTGTTTCTCCGTTTTTTAATTAAAAATCACTATCATAAAATTATTAAAAAAGACCTCTAAATTCAATTTAGATAAACCAAAATAATTCAAAATAGGTTTATGCTTAATATTTGAATCACCTATTTGCACAAATAAAAAATTTCGATTTTTTTTAAGCTGGATTTTAATAATTAATGTGCAGTTATATAGAAATGATATTTGAAGAAAACAAGCCGGTTAATTAACTTACGAACAACTAAATTTCGGATAAATAATATCTGCTATTCTCTTTTATCTTCTACATATTTAATCAATTTCTTAAAATCTTTAATTTCTTTCTCAGCAAATTTGTGGCTAACACCGTCAAATATTGAATCAAGCCATTTAATATTCAGTTCTTTTAAAACCACATCCAAAACTTTATTATTATTATAAGAACTTTCATTTATAATGCCTGCAAGTCTAACCGCAGCAGTTGCGCTTACCAGATTATCAATTTTTGCATTATTGCAAATAGTTACAAGATTTACATTCTGATCCTTGTGTTTAACGCAAATATTTACTGCTTGAATTCCCGCTTTAAATCTGAATTCGTTTTTATTTATAAGACTTAAATTACTATCTCCTGCTATTTGAAGCAGTCTATTAAAACCCTGTTCCGCATAATAAGGGTCCTGGATAGCAGGACTGTAAGCTTTTTCCATAGCATTGTTAATGGCGCTGTCAATTTTTGATACGGCTTTCGCAACATCTTCTTTGGTCGCACTAACATCACGGCTAATTTTTATCAGTTCTTCATAATTACCGTCGCTGGTAATATGCTCAACAGTAAGTTTCTTTTTTTCCGTTGGAGCCCCGTTCCATCCTAAAAATGTATTTTTATTTTTTCCACGTTCCAACTGTTGATTAGCTTCTTCAATAATTTTGGTTGATGCTTCATCATTTAATTCCAGATTAATCCTATTTAAAGCTAATTTTTCAATTATAATGTTGTAACTTTCAGTATTGACTTCAAAACTAACTTCAACAAAACTTTTTTTATCGGTAGTTACTAAATTTTTAATAATAATTCCCGATTGAGTATATTTTAATACTTTTAGAACAGAGTTAAATTTTGCGACTTCGTCGGGTTTAAGTTTACCGACTACTTTTTTAAGTTCCATAACAAATCATAAAAGTGATAATAGTTTAATTAGTACATCAGCTGAAAAATTGAAATCTACACAGCAATTTAAGCAAATCAAAACTAAAAATATATTTTTATTATTTCAATAATAAACAATGATATTTTGGAAACCCATTCGACAATAATTATATTTATGTTTGTAATTTTAATGCCCCTGTAGCTCAGCAGGATAGAGCGTCGGTTTCCTAAACCGCAGGTCGGAGGTTCGAATCCTCTCGGGGGCACATGCTTTTAATTTTATTTAAGTTATATTGTAGAAAAAGCCCGTAAGCAATATAAATAAAATGCTTTAGGTATCTAAACAATTTTATTATATTATTATGTTTTGTTTATTTGTTTTTGAACATAAAGTATTTTGTACATGTGAGGAATTTTGGAAGCTGTAAGAAAATTTGAAGATTATATTAAAGATGATGTGACGGTTATACAATTAAATATGAATCAAGCCACTTTAACCGAAGCTGGAAGATTCAGAACGTTCGTTATTGATTTTATTGAAAAAGGCACAAGTAAAATTATTGTTGATTTAAGAAAATGCAGTATTATTGATTCTACTTTTCTTGGCGCTTTGGTTTTTTCATTGAAAAAGATTACTGCAAATAATGGTAACCTGCGATTGGTATTTAATAATAATTCACAAAATAATATTTTTATGCTGACCGGTATTAATAAAGTCTTTAAAATTTACCCGGATCTTGAAACTGCAATTCAAAGTTTTGAAAATTAGCCGCCGTTTTAACTATTTTATTTTTTTATGAACGAGTTAAAAATTCTTTTAGTAGAAGATGATCCGAATGTTTTGCGCATTTATAATTTTGAACTGAAAAAAGCCGGATACATCTGCAAAACTGCCTTAAACGGAAAAGAAGGATTAGAGGAGGCTAAAAACTTTCTGCCTGATTTTATTATTAGCGATGTTGCAATGCCTGTAATGAACGGTTTTGAATTCAGAAAAAATATGTTAACAGATCCTTCATTAAGAAAAATACCTTTTGTTTTTTTAACGTCAAACGACAGCGATAAAGACACTCTTCAAGGATATGATCTTGAAATCGAAGAATATATTTCCAAAACTTTAAGCCCAAGAATTGTAATTGCAAAAATATCCGCTATTGTTAAAAGCCTGATGCTGGGCAAGCAGAACGCATTGGAAGAAATTAGGAAATCAGCCGGAAATTTTGCCAACAGTGTTGTCCCGAAAGAACTACCAATTTTTAATAATTTCGAAATTAACCATTGGCACAGACCATTTGACGAAGTCCCGGGCGGAGATTTTATAGATTATATTAAACTTGACGAGAATAATTTAGCCATCATTCTTGGCGACGTTATGGGAAAACGCTGGGGCGCTTGGTATTTTGCATATGCATACGCAGGATATGTAAGAAACGCGGTAAGAACCATATTTGATTCGGTTGATAATTATTTCCCATCGTTAATCCTTAAGAAATTAAACGAAACAATTTACAAAGACGAAAAAATCGCCGATGTTTTTATTACGCTTTCGGTTATTATTTTGAATAATCAAGATATGTCTGTAAAATACGGGGGCGCGGGAGATATTCCTTTGTTTATTAAGAAAGGAAACGAAGTTTTAATCGAACAATCGAATGGAATGTTATTAGGTTTTACAGACGGAAGCATATATGTCGATAAAGAATACAGGTTGGAAAAACACGACAGGTTATTTCTTATTACCGACGGTATCTTGGAAGCTCAGAACCCGGGAAGTGAAATACTTGGCGCTGATAAACTTGTACAAATAATTAAATCGGTTGATGATAATGAAAATGCGGCTGATGTAATAAAATCTAATCTCTCTGACTACACTCAAAACAAATTTACGGATGATATCAGTCTTATTACAATAACCGTAAATTAACATTTTCCTTTAAATTGCCTTATTCCCCTTTTAATTAAAAGATTGTATTTCATTTCAAAATAATTATTTTTATGTTTTGTGATAATTTCATTTTGAATTATAAACCGTAATTATAATAATTCAGCTTATTTTGTTTCAATAATAAAGATATAGTACTTAACTGTGAATAATGATTATATAGAATTTCTTGTAAAATCAGCTAAGAGCGGCAGAAAAAACGCTTTTATGGAGCTAAGTGATTTCTACCTCAAAAAAATCTATGCAATTTGTTTTATTATTACTGCCGACACAGATATATCCAATATACTTACGAAGAAAATATTTATTAAAACTTGGGAAGAGCTAAAATTCTTTAACGGGGATAATTTATTTTCAGAATGGTTTTATGATTTGGCAATAAAAGAAATTTATGACGAATTAAAAACTAAATATATAGCTGCATACTTAGTAGAAGAAAACAAGAAAAACGAAATTGAGCCTATCACAGAAAATTTAACCTCTGTTGAGAAAGTTATACTTGATCTTGAGCAGGATGAAAGATTTATTTTTGTACTGCACGATATTGAAAATTATTCTCTTGAAAAAATTGGAATTTTAACCGAAGATAATGATATAGAAAAACAGGGCGCGAAATTATTTAGTATACGCGACAAAGTATTGCAAAGACTGGATATACTTGACGATCAATCGCAATTAAAACTATTAGGCCGATATAATGAAATATTAGCTGTGAAAAATTCCGATGAATTATCAGAAAAATTGGAATTCTTATCTCTTAGTAAAGAAAAGCATTATGAACTTGTATTTTTCTTTACGACTTTAAACTCCTTTCAGCCTAATATAACTCCGCCGGAGGTTATAAGGGATTCTATTTTTAATGAATTATTTAAACAAGGCCTTGAAGAAAAATCCAAACAAAAAAAAGAGGAAGATTTAAGATTATTAACAAAACAGAAGTTCGAAAAAGAATTAAAGCCCATAAAAAAAGAAAAAGAAAAACCGTTAAGAAATAAACCTTACACCCAGAATAAACAAGAAAAAAAATCTTTTCAATTAAAACTTCCTCGGCTTGCCAGCAAACAGGTATTGGTTTTTATAGTATTCACATGCATTATTGTTGCCACAGCGTATTATTATACATATTTTCAAAAAAATACTCCTTGGCAAGTTGAAGCGATTAATGGCAGATACAGAATTTCAAACGGTACAGATCCAGCCAAACTTTTTGAAAAGCAGACATTAATTACAGACGCATCTGCCGAAGTTTTAGTGAAAATTCCTGATGTAGGCAAAATAGTATTAAAAGAATCTTCCGAGTTAACCTTAAACAAAGGAATGAAAGATTTAAGTGAAGTTAACTTATTGAAAGGAACAATAGAAATTACTACCGGCGCGGCTAAAAGCGGTCTTGTTATTCAATGCGGACTTAGTCAAATAATTGATTTGGGAAGTATTTCTAAAATAACTTTTAAATCCCCGGGCGACAGCAGAATTGAAGTCATGGGCGGCATATTAGAAGTTAATCTTGAAAATGATTTTGTTTATGTAATACGTAATTACATTAGTGAAACAAGACTGGGTGCGCGGCCCGGAGTACCTTATAATAAGAATGCATCTCCCGAGCTGGTTGAAGAATTAAAAAATCTGCAGTATAAAAACGGCGGATTTGAGTCGTTAACAAAAATTATTAATGCCGCTAAAGAATATGATATTATTACACTTTGGCATTTATATACGCGGGTTGAACTTACCGAAAGAGAATTAATTTACGGTAAAATGAATGAATACTTTGCGGTGCCTTCGGGTATTGAAAAAAGAGAAATCATCAATCTGGACAGAGTAAAATTAAAACAATGGTTCGATGATATCCAATGGCAGCTTTAATTTTCTGCCAAAGGAATTGTAAATTTAACCATAGCTCCGTTACCCAAACTGCTTTCAATAGAAATTTGGCCGCCGTGTTTTTCAATAAAATCTTTGCATAAAATCAATCCCAATCCGGTTCCTTTTTCTTTAGCGCTTCCAATTTCAACATAATGAATATCAATTCTAAACAGTTTTGACAAATCTTCTTCTTTTATTCCAATCCCGTAATCCTTTATAATTACTTCTGCGAACCCGTTTTTTTCTTCGGCAGAAATTTCCGCCCTGCTTCCTGAATTACTAAATTTGATGGCGTTTGAAAACAAATTTTGGATTACAGTATTTATCATCATTATATCTGCATTAATATTAATCTCTTTATTAATATTATTTATTAAATCTATCCCTTTAAGTTTAGCTTCCTCACTTAAATTCATAATTGCTTCGTTAACTGACGCGGAAAGATTTAACTCTTGAGGTTTAAAATCCAATTTGCCCATTTGAAGTTTTGCCCACTTCAACAAATTCTCAAGAAGTTTGTAAGAGTATCTCGATACATTTCTCATTTCTTCAATAAAAGATTTTCTTTCAGCGTCGTCAAATTCATCATAATCATCGGTAAGCATTTCGGTAAAACCCAACAGAGTAGTAAAAGGATTTTTCATATCGTGTGAAATAATAGAAAAGAATTTATCCTTTGTAGCGTTAGCCTCTCTTAACTTTTTTTCGGATTCAATTAATGCCTGTTCCGCTCTTTTCTTTTCCGTAATATCGTTAATTACTCCAATTACACCGGCAACCGACCCGTCAAAGTTTTTAAAAACCGATTTACTTATTACAATTTCTCTTATCTCACCGTTTGCGGCGGGAAACCGCATTTCATAATTCATCATATTCTGATTCTGAATTAATTCCTTATCTTTTTCATATTCCGACTCGGCTATTTCCAAGGGTACAATATCGAGAACAGTTTTACCTTTAATTTCATCAATAGATTTTCCAACCATTTTTTCAAAATAGGAATTGGCCCCTAAATAAATTCCTTCGCTGTTTTGACAATAAGCTGGATTCGGGATATTGCCTATCATAACATTTAGAAACTCAAACTGAATATTCTGCAAATCAAGTCCGCCGAAAGACATTAAACTACTGAACATGTCGGAAAAAGAATCTTCATCTATTCCCAAACCGGCCATAATATCCGTTTCATTCTCTTCGGTTTTACCTGATTCAGATTCATATTCATTTAATTTTTCTTTTAATCTATTTACTTCTTCAATAAGCTGTTCTTTGGTAAGTTCAAGTTCATTCATAAATAACCAATAATAATTAACAATCCGGTTGCGATTCTTACTCTAAAGATAAAAACAAAATCTCTAATTTGTATTTTTTTCTTTACGGCGGTTAAAACTAATTCTTTTAATGATGCGTCAAAATACTAAATAAAAAGAGAAATAATCCGATGATAATAGTACCTAATAATAGGAATAAATAAAATGAGAGAATACGCTATCTTTTACGAACTTCTAAATTTAATTAGCGAAGAAGAAAAAGCTATTTTAGCGTTTACATTAAAATCTAGTAAGGTAGATGATCAGAAAATTCTACTTATACAATATTTGAAAAAGTATAAGAAATCTATTTCATACCTTAACTAGTACTTTTTCTATATATTTTTTTCAGACAAATATATATTAATATTTGCATGCAATCCATTTCTCAATTTCCATCAAATTAATTATATAATTTCATTTTTAAAAAGATTATCAATATTTAAATAGAGGTTTAAAAGATCATCTAATTTAATCGTTCAAATAAAATCATTCATCCAGTGTATTGCCCAGTTCATCTAAAACCCGTCCTCATCAATTTCTTAAACATCTATAATTGCATTATCAAAAACCATGAATTATGGTTTTTAAAAAAATGAAAAATTAAAATTATCCATGAGGACAAAATGAAGAAATCTGCAAATCAATTCTTGAAATTACTTTTACTTATCATTTTTTTATCGGCCAATGTTTTCGCTCAATTTAATTCATACGGCGTTAAAGGCGGATTACAATTTAATTTGTTAGCGCCTTCAAATGAATTCCCGTTGACTAAATATGATTTGAACTTTTCTTATCTGGCAAGGGGATTTATAAGATTTGAATTATCCGAAAATTTTGACGCCGAGGCAGGGTTAGGATACGGATTATATTCGGGAGATGACTATACGGGGGCACATTATAATACTACTATTATTCCGTTGGATGTCAGACTACTTTATTCTCCATTTAATCTTGATAACTGGAATCCATATTTATTCGGCGGATTGGGTTTAATTCATTTTTCTGTAGACGATAAACCTGTTTCACCAACAATTGATCCTACGGAAGACAGCGGATTGTCTGGCTTAATTCCAGTTGGTATCGGTACAGAAGTTAAAATTAATGATGATATGGCATTGGATATTTCTGCCGGATACAGTTACAGTTTTACTGATAATTTGAATTTTGTAAATCAGGCTGAGTTTAACGACGGGTACTGGCATCTAGGATTTGGAATTACCTTTGGAGGTGATAATTTAGATTCGGATTCTGATAAAGACGGATTGACTAAAAGAGAAGAGATAGAAATTGGAACAAATCATGAAATAGCAGATACGGACGGCGACGGTTTAATTGACGGCGATGAGTTTAGGAAACATCAAACCAATCCTAATAATATAGACAGCGACATTGACGGATTAAATGACGGCGAAGAAGTAAAAGTACATCAAACAAACCCGAATAACGCCGACAGCGATAACGACGGTCTGAACGATTTTGATGAAGTAAATAAATACACAACTAATCCGAATAATCCCGATACCGATACCGATGGATTAAGAGACGGCGATGAAGTTAATAATTATAAAACAAAAGAGTTGAAAGCCGACAGTGACAGCGACGGTTTAACTGACGGTGAGGAAGTCAATAAATATAAAACCGATCCGTTAAATCCGGATACGGACGGCGGTTCTGTTAACGACGGCGAAGAAATAAAAAGAGGAACAAATCCTAATGATATTTCAGATGACGTTGAAGTAAATAATATTGAAGAACAAGTTTATTACGAAAACGTATATTTCAGCTTTGACAAGCACTCATTAACAAATTCGGCAAAGGAAATATTGGACAATGTTGTAAAGATTTCAAACAATCAATTAAAAATAACAATCAACTTAAGCGCGCATACAGATAATATCGGTAATGAGAATTACAACATTAAATTATCGGAAAAAAGAGCGAAGACGGTTAAAAAATATTTAGTTGAAAACGGGCTTAACGAATCAAGCATATTTTATGAATTTTTCGGCGAATCAAAACCGGAGGTTGAAAATTCCTCAAAGCAGAATAGAAATAAAAACAGAAGAGTTGAAATAAAAATTACCGGGATTAAAAAATAAGATTTAATTCTTCAAACAAATAAAAAAGGACTCACAAAGAGTCCTTTTTTTATTTTAAATATTTATACATAATTATTTTTTATTAAACTGCGGGAATCTTCCCGGCGTCCACGGAGCGCCTGCTTGTTCAAGTGCGCTTTCAAGAGAAATAATATCAACATTTACAACTTTATTAAGCTGACTTAAAAAGTCTGAATACTCCTGTGATGCAATATCATAATTATCTGTCTGCACCTTTGAGGGAGCCGATGTTGTTCTCATTAAATCGTAAACTACGCTTTCAACTCTGTCGGCAATTGATAATCCTTGGTTAATATCTCTTGAAGAAAGAGTTTTATCACCGTTTAATTTTCTGTCTAAATTTAGAATTGAATTTTCAACATCATTAATTTTCGACAGCATTTCAACTTCGGCACCCGGAGTATTTTTAAATACGCTTTTCAAATATTTGATTTTGTTTTTCACATCATTAAAATATTTTATAGTGCCTTCAACAGACCGGTATAACTCGCCGAATTTTTCATTAAAAGAAATTAATTTCGCTAATTCTTCTTTGTTTAAATATTTGCTGTTAAGCAAAACGGTATTAAATGTTTGACTGCCGGGCAGTTCCGTAAAAATTCCGTTTACAATTTTCGCCATTGAAACCGAATATTTCCCCGGCATTGTTAATGTGCCTGAATCGTCGTCATCTTTTAAATTTTCCGGATCCAATGAAGCATATCTTAAATCCCATGTAATTCTGTTTATACCTTTTTTTGCATCCGCTTTTAATCTTCTTACAACATTGCCGTCAACATCTTTAATTATAAATAACAAATACGGATTAGGTTCATCATCCTCAGCTCTTAAATCCTCAATTGAAGGAAAAGGAACGGGCTTATTATTATTTATTAATTCTTTTTCTTTTTCCCTTCTTAATTCTTTTTTTGTTTTGATATCATCTTTTAGATAATAAGTAATAGTAGCTCCAAAAGGAGGATTTTCGGCAGCGTAATAAGCTTCACCCTGAGAAGATTTCCCGCTTCCGCCGAATTGACGTTTCTGTATATACTGCATAACATCTTTAACAGGGAAAATATGGTTTTCATTTTCAAGAATTTCTTTGCTTAAAGAACGAAGCGGGGTATAATTATCAAGTATATAAAACCCTCTGCCGAAAGTTGCAAGCACAAGATCATTTTCTCTTCGTTGAATATCAATATCCCTTACAGCTATTGTAGGCATATTTCCTTTTAATTGTATCCATTTTTTCCCGCCGTCAATCGTAAAAAATATTCCGAACTCGGTTCCCGCGAACAATAAATCAGGATTTACATGATCTTCGGCAATTGAATAAACGGAACCTCTTTCAGGCAGGTTGCCTGCAATAGATTTCCATGTTTTCCCGGCATCGTCACTTTTTAATAAATATGGTTTGAAGTCAGAATTTTTGTGATTATTAAAAGTGGCATAAACTCTGTCAACTTCATGAAGAGAAGCTATAATCATATTAACATATGTTCGTTCGGGTACGCCGGTAAATTTTTCAATTCTTGTCCAATTTTTACCGCCGTCATTTGTAACATTTATTAACCCGTCGTCGGAACCGGTATAAATCAGTCCTTCTTTAATAGGCGATTCTGAAAGGGCTACAACATTGCCGTAATATGAAGTCGATTTATTTTTTGCTACGGCGTCAACGCTCCATATTTTTCCCATAACTTCCAGCTTATCGCGGTCAATCTGCCTTGTTAAATCCCCGCTTATTTTTTCCCAGCTGTTTCCCATATCATCACTTTTAAATAAATAGTTAGCAGGGAAATATAATCTTGTATGTTTATGAGGACTTAGTAATAAAGGAGTGTCCCAGTTCCATCTATAAGGTTCTTCCCCCTTTCCTTCTTTAGGCTGAATATCAATACTTTCACCTGTTTCTTTATTGTACCGGGTTAAACCTCCGTATTGATATTGAGCGTAAACTATGTTCGGATCAACCGGATCTATCTGGGATTCGTATCCGTCACCTCCCTGAGTAATAAACCAGTCGGCATTTACAATTCCAACTTCTGCTAAAGTCTGCGAAGGTCCGCCCATTGAATTATTATCCTGTGTGCCGCCGTAAACATAATAAAACGGTTCAGAGTTGTCTGTTGCAACTTTATAAAATTGTGTGATGGGTAAATTATTTTTGAAATCCCATATATTTCCGCCGTCGTAAGATTCATAAATTCCACCGTCGCCGCCAATCAGCAGATGATCAGTGTTTTCGGGATCAATCCATAATGCGTGGTCATCTACGTGTCTATGTTTATTTCCCAGCCTATTAAATGTTTTCCCGCCGTCTTCTGTTATCATTGTCCATGTATCCAGCGAATAGACTTTATCTACATCAAGCGGATCACATATAATCTCTTGATAATATTGAGGACTTCTTGAAATCATTTCATTTCTTTTTTCCCATGAAGCTCCGCGATTAACAGATATAAAAAATCCGCCTTTATTTTCCTGCGCTTCAATAATTGCATAAAGAACATCAGGGTTTACAGGTGAAATAGCCAGACCAATTCTTCCCACATCTCCTTTGGGCAATCCTGTTTCAAGTTTTTTCCATGTTTTACCCGCGTCTTCAGATTTATAAATTGCTGATTCCGGACCGCCGTTAATTAAAGTCCAAACATGTCTTCTTCTTTGATATGAAGCTGCATACAGCACATCCGGATTCCTCGGGTCAAATACTAAATCTGTAATACCAGTATTTTCGCTTACCTCTAAAACATTCTCCCATGTTTCTCCACCGTTGGTCGACTTAAACAATCCCCTGTCCCCGCCTGGTCCCCATAAAGGTCCTTGTGAAGCCACATAAACAACATTTGAATTTCTTGGATCAATTATAATTTCAGCAATATGTTCAGAGTTTTTTAATCCCATATGTTTCAAGTTTTTACCTCCGTCATATGATTTATAAATTCCGTCGCCGTATCCAACGCTTCTTTGACTATTATTTTCTCCGGTACCAATCCAAACAATAAAAGGATTATTTGGATCTATGGTTACACATCCAACAGAATATGATCCCTCATTTTCAAATACAGGTTCCCAAGTAGTTCCAGCATTAACTGTTTTCCAAACGCCTCCGCTTGAAACCGCAGCATAATACTCATTCGTTTTCCGAGGATTTACAGCAAAGTCAGAAATTCTTCCCGAGGTAAACGCCGGTCCTATGCAGCGAAGTTTTAATCCTGCAATTGTCTCAGTTGACAACAGTTCCTTTTTGTCTTTTTCTTGAGAATAATATGTATCGAAACAAAAAAAATAAAGTATGATGAATACAAACAGTGATAACTTCATGACTACTCCATAGTAATTATAAATTTCAAATTAGTAAAAATCTAAAAAAGATTAATGAGAGATTATGAGGCATAATAAATAAATGTTTTATAATTCTTTATTGCCGGGATCTAATCCATTTTTTTTAAGCAATTCGGAATACTTTTTATTGACGTTCTGTTTTAGCTGTTCAACATATTTAATAAATTTTTCAAGACTTAAGTTGCCGCCGTATTTAAAATAATAGTCGGACATAATATCAATATACTTTTCGGTAAGGCTGCTAATTCTTTCAAACGAGATAGTAGCGTTAACGTCTAGATTATCCAGACGGATTTCTTCATCGGGACGAATAACATCCTCATCATTAAGTATAGAATAATTATCAACATTACTTTCTATTTCTCTATGCGCCGCCCATTCTTTAGCAATGTTAAAAAGAAGTTCTAAAATTACTTTTAGATTATTCTCTCTTTCAATTATATATTGTTCAATTTCTTTTGGACTGTTTATTAATTCCTGTGAATTGATATCAAATTTATGAAGTATGGTTTCCAAATTTACACTGGGCTGATTTTGAATAGCAATTTTTTTGAAGAGGAGATGAATTTTATCGTTAAATACAATATCGCAGTCGCCGAAAATTTTATTTTCTTCAAGAAGATTTAATATTTCATTTTTGGATTCGGGGAAGCATCTATCCAGAAATTCCTCCGAATACTTAAATTCGTTTACGCAGTTATCGGCATTATCAATTAAACTGATAAGATATGATTTTAATCTCAAAAGTATAAAAAACAGATCTTTTTTTTCGGAATTCATTTTTACCGTTTTTAGTTTAATACAAAATAAATTTATTGATGTTATTTATCAACCAATAAAAAAGGCAGTTAATAATAATTAACTGCCTTTTACACGAATAAATTTACTTTTTATTTTTCCCGGTATAGAGTTATCCCGTATTTTTCCTGATCATACGGGGGTGACGAATTCCAATCTTTGTATGAATGAGAACCGTCGGTTTCAAAATAAACTTTATAATTACCTTTAGGAAGTATGATGGTATCATTAAACATTCTGTTTTTATCCGCTCCGCCGGCATGCGTACTCATTCTATACGTCATTTCCCAAACAGTTTTGTTTCTATCAATATCTTTTATCCATCCGTAATCGGCCATATCGCCTCTTGTACCTTCTCCCACGGCAAGAATTCTAATTGTAGATTCCTTTTCAAGGCTGAAACTTTTATCAATACGTTCGTTATCGCGTACCCTTGTAATTTCGGCAATAACATTTTTCTCCATATATTTTTTTTCATCGAAGGATTCAAGATATTTTTTATCCTCTTCGTTTAAAGTATAAATTGTTATGCCCCACCTGTTTCTTTCATAGGGAGGAGTTGAATTCCAGTCATTGTAAGCATGAGAATCGTCGGTGGTATAATAAATTATATAATCACCCGCGGGGAAATCTAATACCTCATCAGCAACTCTATTTTTATTTGCTCCGCCTGCATGATCTGTTTTTGATTGTCTCATTTCCCAAAAAGGCTTGCGTGTTTTAGCGTTAACAATCCATCCGTAATCCGCCATTTCATATCCTGTTCCCTCGCCAAGACAATAGACTCTAAGTTTCATGTCTTTTTTAACTGATAGTCCCTGAGATACAAATTCATCGTCCCTAACATTTGTAAGTTCAACAACAGGTTTAATTGCTTCAACTGCCTTAAAAGGAATAACATTTGCTTTATCGGCGTTTGACACCGCGAATACTGTAATTCCATAAAACTGAGGATCATTGGGAGGGTAAACATTCCAATCGTAATATGAATGAGAATCGTCGCTCACAAAATTAACAACGTAGCTTCCGGCCGGCAATTCTATCTCTTCATCAAAAAGCAGGTTCTTTCTGCCTCCGCCAGCATATTGTGCATCCCAATTATCCATTTCCCAAACTTTTTCTCTTGTCCTTGCGTTATATATCCAAGCGTAATCATAAATTTCTCTTTTCCTGCCCTCTCCCAATGCGTAAATTCTTAACTTGGTAGATGCTTTTAACGAGAATCCTTTATCAATTATTTCATCATCACCTACTCTTATAATCGATACAACAGCCTGGTCACGTATTTTATCTACTTCAACCTCGCCGTTGTTTGATTTAAATACGCCTTCGGGACCTGATACTTTTATATATAATTTTTCTCTATCGCGGGATTTGTAACTTGATTTTTTTGATTTGAATATATTATCTAAAAATCCGCCGAGCGAAAAGTATGAATCACCGTCGCGCATATTTCCGGTATAATATACTTCATAATTTCCTGCAGGAAGGTTTATTTCAGTCCGGACAGAAAAAACACCGTTTTCATCTTCCGCCTTTTCATAATCCTCGAACAAATTCCAGACTACCTTACGTGTTTTACTATTAAGTATCCATCCGTAAAAATCTGAATTCTCATTCCAGTCTTTATATCTAGCAGCTTTCCCTTCAATTAATATTTTTGAATTACTATTTAAAGAAAAACCTTTATAATCCACTTCGCCTACAAATACCTTTCCTACTAAAATTTCATTTTGTGTCTGGCTGTAAACAACTGAGGATAAGAAAAAAATTGATATTATTGCAGAAATAACAAGTAGGAATTTTATTTTATTAGTTTTCATTTTGCACCCCAATCTATCCGTATTTGTCGTTTTAGACTCGCTACTATACCTCAAGGTTGCATAAATCAGAAACTTTTCTTTATAAAACAGAACTATTAAAAGAAGTATTTAAACCGGCAATTTCTTTTACTTTAGCGATATTTTCACGAGTTGTAAAAAGATATAACGTATCATTAGCACTTAAAGTAAAATTTCCGGAAGGATTTGAAATAAATCCTGTATTGCAGATCACACCCAAAACCGTTGCATTAAAATTATTTCTAAAATCTAATTCGCTTAAAGTTTTACCTGCAAGCGGAGAATTATTATTTATAATTATTGATGTAATTTCAACATCGGGAAAATTTAATTTCACATCATTTAATAAACCGTTACCCTTTGATAAATTTCTGAATATTGAATAGTCTTTTAATCTAATAGTTTCAATAAAATTTTGAATATCACTTTGCGGAACCAAGTATTTATTTAAAACGCGCGAAAATATTTCTATAGATGTTTCAAATTCTTCGGGAATTACTTCATCGGCACCTAAATTATACAATTCATTTAGCTCGTTAACGTAACGGGTTCTTACAATCAGATATATATTTTTGTTTAGCATTTTTATCGATTGGGTAATTTTACGTGTAGCAACCTGGTCGTTAATTGCGACGACTGCAATTTTTGCTTCGGCAACGTTTATATTATTGAGCAGTTCTTCGCTGCTTGCATCGCCAAAATGAATCGGTTCATTATTCTTTTTTGCTTCTTTAACTGTATCGGGATTCATCTCCAGAATTGTATAAGGAATATTCGAAACTCCGGCAGCCATTGCTAAATTTCTACCATTAATTCCAAATCCTACTATTATCAAATGATCCTTTAATTTTATTTTTTCAGACGAAAGTCTTTTATCCATTCCTGATTTTATTTTTTGAGGAAGAGGAAGTTTTAATAGCTGATCGGCAAATTTTGGAGAATACTTTATTAAAAAAGGAGTGGCGGCCATTGTTAAAATTGATACTGATAAAAACATTTGATAAAAATCCGCAGAAATTAAATTTAAACCGCTGCCGGTTTTAGCCAGTATAAATGAAAATTCCCCGACCTGACTTAAACTAATTCCCGCAATTACGGCAGTTCTTAAAGGAAATCCAAGAGACATAGTTATTGAGCTTGTAATTGCAGATTTAAGAAGGATAATAATAATTGTAATAAGAATTATTAATCTAAAATTTTCAAACATAAAACTATAATTAAGCAACATACCGATCGATACAAAGAAAAGGCTTGTAAATACATCTCTGAAAGGCATGATATTGCTTAAAGCCTGGTGACTGTATTCCGATTCAGAAATTATAAGTCCGGCTAAAAAAGCACCAAGCGCTAAGGAAAGACCAATACTAGAAGTTATCCAGACGATACCGAAACAAATTACAATTATTGATATAAGAAATAACTCGCGGCTTCTTAATTTTGCCACATGAAATAATAAAAACGGCACAATATATTTTGTACTGATTATTACAAAAACTATAACGCCAATACTTTTTAAACTTAGGTTAATTATCTCGGAAATTATATCCGCCTGTCCGCCGCTGAGCAATGGGGTAATCAGCATCATCGGGACAACAATAATATCCTGAAATATTAATATTGCAAGTGCGGTCCTTCCATGAGGAGAATCTATTTCACCTTTTTCATTATAAAGTTTTAAGACGATTGCCGTACTGCTGAGAGCAATTAAGAACCCAATAAAAACCGATTCGCTATTTGGAAACCCTGAAAGAACGGCAATAAAAAAAACCGAAATTATTGTAATAAAAACTTGAAACGAACCGCCCAATAAAACTGTCTTTTTTATCTTTAAAATTTCATTAAATGAAAATTCAATCCCAATTGTAAAAAGCAGAAGTAGAATTCCGACTTCGGATAGGATTTCGACTTCATGAACTGATTGTACAAGTTTAAGACCGAATGGACCGGCGATAATGCCGGTAAATAAAAATCCAATTATCGGAGGCAGTTTAATTTTATTAAATAGGAAAATTACCGCTAATGATAATCCGAATATTATTACAATATCATTTAATAAAATAATTTCCATAATTCTTTTGATTTTTTATCTGGTTTGAAAAGCAGTTTAATTTAAGAAAATTAAACCGGCAGTCCAATTTTTCCTAATAATTCTTTGTAACGCGGATCTTCTTGAATATAATTCCATTGAAATGATTTTATAAATAACAGCGAACCGAACTTTTTATTGTATGCTTTATTTAAATACTCAAACACCTTCTCCATTTTACCAAGTCCGGCATAAATTACCGCGAAGTCGATTTCAAGCGAAACTTCACTGTCATTTTTTTCTCTTTTTTCGAGAAGAGAAATACATTCTTCTGCGTCTTTAATTCTGCCCATTCTACCGTAAATATAACCTAAAGGTGTTATTCCTTTTGTATTATCTCCTATTAAAACGGGAATTTTTTCAAATATTTCAACTGCTTTTTCTTTATTACCGAGATGCCAGTTAGCCCAACCTAGTCCGTAAATAGCCGGTCTGTAATCGGGATTCATCTCCAGCACACGTTCAAAAATTTCAAGCGATTTTTGAAATTCTTTAACATTAAGCAATACTTCGCCGAGTGAGCTTAAAATATTTATTGAAAGAGGATCCAGATTGTGAGCAATTTCAATCTGTTCCAGTGATTCATACATTCTTCCCTGAATTCTTAAGAACAACGCATAATTATTATAAAGTTCTGCCTGGCCCGAATTTAGATTAATTGACTTAATAAACAATTTTTCCGCTTCCGGAAAATTCCAGTCAAAAAATAATTTTACGAATCCTAAAGCAGAATAAGTTTCGGGAATATTGTCATCTATCGCTAAAGCTTTTTCGGCGTATTCCTTCGCTACCGGATAGGCTATTTCAGTATTCATATATCCGGTTGCCCCTAAAAATATATAACATCCGCAAAGTCTGGAATATGCCATTGCAAATTCAGGTTCAAGCTGAATAGCTTTTTTGTAATAGTCCATCGCTTTTTTAATACTTGCGGGAGTCCATTTATACCAATGAAAAAGTCCTTTCAAAAAAAGATTATAAGCTTCTATATTTGAAGTGGGCGACTTTACAAGAGGTTCGTTTGAATTTTTCCCGGTTAATTTTTGTTTTAAAGTGGAAGCAATTTTATTGGATATTTCATCCTGCACTTGAAAAATATCTTCGAGGTTTCTGTCGTAAGTTTCAGACCAGATATGAAAACCATCCATTGTATTAATTAGCTGCGAGGTAATTCTGACCTTGCTTCCGGCTTTTCTAACGCTTCCTTCGAGCACTGTTGTTACGTTTAACTGTTTCCCGATAGAGCGTATGTCTTCATTCTTCCCTTTAAAAGCAAAAGAAGAAGTGCGGGAAGTAACTTGTAAGCCTTCAACCTTAGTAAGCGCATTAAGTATTTCTTCAGTGATGCCGTCGCTGAAATATTCGTTTTCCGGATCATTGCTCATATTTACAAAAGGCAGTACGGCAATACTTTTTAATACCCTGCCAGCTTTAACTGAAAGTTCTTCAGATGAAGGAATTTTAAGTCCCGTATTTGATATTGCAATAATTTCAACAGGCCGTTTAACATTTTTTAATTCGAATCTTCCGAAAGATAAAGTTTTAATTTCTGGATGATTCACTAATTCATCATTAACTTTATCAGAAACTAGTATTGATCCGGCTACGGCCATTGACTGAATTCGGGATGCAACATTTACGCCGTCGCCGTATGCTCCGTCATCCTCATAAACAATATCGCCTACATGAATACCTATCCTTAAAGGTATTACGGGTTTTAGCTGAAATTCTTTCTGAATTTCTACGGCGCAATTTACTGCTTCAACGGCGCTGCCGAACATACTTAAAGTGCCGTCGCCGTAATACTGAATAATATTCCCTTTATACTTAAGGATTGTTTCCTCAAGAACTTTTCTGTGCTTATCTCTAATATCTTTAGCTAATGTTTCATCATGCTGCATAAGAGCAGTGTAACCGACAATATCGGTAAACATTATCGCGGCTAAAAATCTTATTTTTTCATTCATATAAAAGTCTTAGGAATTAAGTGTTCAAAAGTAACAACTTGTAAAGGCAAAAACAATCAACTTCGGATATATAGACGCGGCAAAGAGAAAAATATTGCAGAATTTTAAATAAATAAAAACGGGACCGAAATTTTTCAGCCCCGTTTTCCAAATTTAGTGTGAGTGGCAGGTAAGACTATCGTCGATAATAAGTGTACCGTTTTCCAGATTAATAGCAGCGGTTTTAGCATCGAGTTCCTTAGTTAAAACAAGATTTATATTTTCCGATTTCAAATCTTCTACAAGCCGCCATCCTGCTCCGTGGCAAATCAAATGACTGCAGTCGTTTAACCCTTCGGCTAATCTTGCATGTCCATTTTTCCCATGTTCATGATCGTGAGAATGCGAATGATCGTGTGAATTACCTTTACCGTGGTTTGTAAAATTATTCTCTCTTTTTTCTTCATTAATAATTTCACCCTTCTCAATATTATATACTATGAAACCGGCGCAACGTCCAACGTGGCCGGTAACAGTCAAAAAATCATCTGTTGCAATTGCGATTTTCATTTAATACCTCATTAATGTTATTATGAAATTTTTATTGCCTTCCCTTTTAATATTGACCCGGCAATTTTATTTCGGGCAGATTTTAGAATTCTGCCGAAAGTAGCCCTTGAAATTTTCATTTTTTCAGCGCCGTTTTCGTGAGATAAATTATCATAATCGGCAAGTTTTATTGCCTCCAGCTCGTCTTTTTCAAGAATACATTCTTCGAGCTCGCTCATTGGAATACCTCGCGGCTTAAAATAATAAGAAACCGGGTCGCAGTTTATTCTTCTATTTTTTTTTGGTCTCGGCATAATTTTGTTATGAGCATATGCTCATAACAAAATTAAACAATTGTTTTAAGAATGACAACAAATATTTTTAATTATAAAATTATTTAATAAGATCAGAAACTGAATTGATTCTGTAGGTTGGAATTATATTAGAATTTTCATTTGGAAAATGTTTTACTCCGGTTGCAACAAGAGCGGTATCGATACCGAATTTATTCCCCATTGCGATGTCTGTTTCAAGCCTGTCTCCAATAATTAAACATTTGTTCAGAGGAATTTGAAGTTTTTCGTTTATGGTGTCCATCATATACTTTGAAGGTTTTCCGAAATGCTGTTCTAATTTTTTATGCGTTCTTTTTTCAAGAGCGGAGATTGTTGATCCGGCATCAAGTATTTCTCCGTTATCAACAGGACATGTATTATCAATGTTTGCTGCAAAAAACCTTGCTCCTAATTCAAGTGCTTTTGCCGCAATTTCAAGTTTATCATAGTTCAGTGTTCTATCAAGTGTGACAATAACAATTTCTATTTCTTCAGGATTGTTTGTAAAAGAGAATCCCGCTTCCTGCAATTCATTAATAAATACTTCTTCGCCTATTGCGAAAAAATTACTATCGGGAGAATACTCAGATAAAAATTTTATAAGTACTGTTGTTGCGTTTACAATTTCACAAATATTAATACTTAATTCATGAGCAATAAGAAAATTAAAATACTGTTCAACGGTGCCGGTGGTTTTATTTGAAATAAAAATTAATTTCTTTCCCAGATTTTTTAACTGATTTACGGTTTCTTTTGCACCTGGAATTAATTTCGTACCCCGATAAATCGTACCGTCAAGGTCAAAAATAAAAGCATCATATTTATTAATCATATTGGATTTAGAGCTTAAGTTCTTTCTTCATTAATAAAAAAGTATCTTCAATTGAATGAGGCTTATATCCCATTTCACTTTCCGCTTTTAGAATAATCAAACCTGAATTTAACGGCCGTTTTGCCGTCTGATTTAATTCGGCTGTAGTAATACGACTTATTAAATTTTTATCGAGTTCAAAAAAATCAGCTATTCGGAGTGTAAAATCATAACGCGATAAAAATTCTGGTCCGCCAATATTATAAATCCCTGTTTTATTATACTCACCAACCTTGCTTACCGCCTGAACCAGGTCATCAATATATGTAGGGTTATTAATTTGATCGGCGACAATTTTAATATTCTGTTTTTCATTTAATGAGTTAACAACCCATTTTACAAAATCAGGTCGTCCGAATTTCGCAGGTCCGTACAGCACATTTGTTCTTAAAATTACATAATTACAGTTACTGCACTTTAAAACGTTTTCTCCGGCAAGTTTCGAACGCCCGTAATAACCAATTGGATTAGGCCTGTGATTTTCTTCGTAGGGTCCGGATTTACCGTCAAAAATATAATCGGTAGAAATATGAATAACTTTTGCGTCAATTGAACTTGCGTATTTGGCAATGTATTCAACACCGTAAACATTAATTCCCCATGCTAGTTCTTTTTCAATTTCCGATTTATCAACATTCGTATAAGCGGCGGCATTAATAATAACATCAGGGTAAAAATTGCTTATTAATTTTTTCACCTGCTTTTTATCGGTTAGGTTTATTTTTTCATAATTAATTTCAGGAAAAAAAGAATCATCTTCTGCCGAAGCCGTCATTAATTCAACTTTGTTTTTTGAAGAATAAAACTCAGTTAAACGCTGACCTAGCATTCCGTTAGAGCCTATTATCAATATTCTTTTTTTAATTAATGAATCTGTCTGCATCTTCTTTTAGATTTTTATATTCGTTAAATGAATTATATTTTGTACTAACACCGGCAGCCGCGTTTGCCGTTTTTAAAACAGAATTTATATTACCGGACTTAATATATGAATAAAAAAACACCGCCCCAAAAATATCACCGCATCCCACACTATTCTTCGAATTAACTTCAACTGCTTCTACGCTTTTTGATTTAATTATCGAATTTTCTTTGTAATAAATTGATGCCCCTTTTGCGCCTTTGGTTATTATTAAATATTTAATTCCGTAGTCAAATACTTCTTTTATGATATAATTAATATTTTTATTATTCGACAAAGTGAAAATTTCATATTCATTTACCTGTAGTAAATCGATTTTTGAAAGCCATTCTTTTACATCAGGAATTTTTCTAAAAAACCGTTTATTATTTTTATCCAATCCTCTTGAAAATGTATGCACATCAAAAAATATAGGTCCGCCGTAATTGGCCCTAATAAGTTTTAAATCCTCAAGTTCTAAATCAAATCCGGTTATCATATTTATTAATATTCCGTCGAAATCATTAAAATTTATATCATGATTTATTTTTAACTTTTCGGTCAGATTTGAATAACACTCTTCTCTTTCACAATTATCATATAATTTCAGATACACGTTCGGAATTGAACTTACAAATTGAAAATATTGTTGATTAATTTTTGTATAAACGCTTTCAAAAAGAGAATATGTATCCTTGCTTACAGAAGTTATAAGTGAAATTTCAGCATCTTTGCCTGAGAAATTAGACAGCCCTAAAACAGAATAAAATATACCGCCGGGTTTTATATTATTATTTATGTTATCGACAACCGAATGGCCGACAATTAGAATTCGCATAAAATTTATATTTAATTTATTGATTCTCGATTCTGCAAAAAAATAACTACATTTAAGTATTAAAATAATAATAAGTTTATTCACCGAAAAGAATTGAATTAGGGGGATCGGCAAACAAAATGAAAATAGGAATTACCTGTTATCCAACATACGGCGGAAGCGGCGTTGTTGCAACCGAGCTGGGAATAGCTCTTGCCTCAAAAGGTCACGATGTACATTTTATAAGTTACGCTTTTCCGCACCGGCTTAAACACTTCGTAGAGAATGTTTATTTTCACGAAGTTGAAATGAGTAATTATCCGTTGTTCGAACATTCATTGTACGCTTTATCGCTTACAAGCAAAATGATGGAAGTTATAGAATATGAGAAACTTGATTTAATGCATGTTCATTACGCCATTCCTCATGCAACAAGCGCTTATCTGGCTAAACAAATTTTAAAAAAGAATAATGCGGACATAAAAATAATCACAACGCTTCACGGAACGGACATTACGCTTGTAGGGTTAGAACCGTCATTCCTTCCGCTTGTAAAATTCAGTATTGAAGAAAGCGACGGGGTTACAGCCGTTTCCAGATTTCTGAAAGAAAAAACTTTAACGAATTATCATATAAATAAAGATATAGAAGTTATTCACAACTTTATTGATAATGAAGAATTTAAACCTAAGCAGGATTGTCAATACAGAAAACGTTTCGCCCCGAACGGTGAAAAGGTATTAATCCACACATCAAATTTCCGGCCTGTTAAACGCGTTCCCGATACAATAAAAATTTTGGAAATTGTGAAGAAACAAATTCCCGCAAAATTAATTTTAGTAGGCGACGGTCCCGACAGATCAGAAACCGAAAGGTTAGCAAGAGAATTAGGTTTGCACGAAGATGTATATTTCCTCGGTAAACAGGATAGTATTTCTGAGATTTTAAATGCGGCGGATATTTTCTTAATGCCTTCGCAATCGGAAAGTTTCGGATTATCTGCGCTTGAAGCTATGGCGTGCGGACTACCGGTTGTAAGTTCCAGCATTGGAGGTCTTCCGGAATTAATTCTGCATAATGAAACGGGATACATCGCAGAATTTGCCGATGCCGAAAGAATGGCAAAATATACAATTGATTTGTTGAAGAATGAAAGGAAGTATAATATATTTTCTAAAAATTCACGCGACAGAGCGGTAAATGTATTCGATAAAAGTTTAATTGTTCCGCAGTATGAAGCTTATTACGAGAAGATTCTAAACAGCTAAATAATAGATTTTGAATTTGATAAGTATG
>JAHJUE010000030.1 GCA_018829205.1 Bacteroidota bacterium | reverse complement strand
GTCTTATACGATACGCCCATTTTTATATCTACATCCTTAAAATGTCTGTCTGACCACAAGTCTACCATGTTTTCTGATTCCCACATGGCGGCTTCACTTGTTGTATTCTTTTCTATCTTTAAGCTGCGGCCCATGGATACAAACTCATCTTTGGCCCAGGTTAATGTTGCTCCCCCTGGCTCTGATCCCTTGGTCCAATACGAAGGCAGGTCTTGTTCGAAGCTGCCGTACTCATTGATTCCGCTTTGCGCAAACAATGGGAAAATACTTGCGGAAAGCAGGACTATAAAAAATCCCATCCACAAATTTTTGATTTTGAAAATTTTAGACATAGTTACTCCTTACTTTTTGGTTGATACTTGTTGCTTTATAATTATTGAGTTTATACTAGAATTAAATGCTTCATTTATGTTTTCCAACATAATCTGCTTTGTTACAAAAGATGAAAAATTAATTTTATTCGAAATGATTAACTCGACTGCTCTGCCGAAAGTAAAAGGATTTAGGAATGAATTAAAAATTTGCAACTCTTTTTGAAACAAATACTGCAAATCGAGTGTCACTTTTTCACCCTTAGCCGACATTCCAAAAATTATAACCCTTCCTCCTTTCCTTGAAATTTTTACAGACATTTCAACCGCTTCTTTTTTCCCGGCGCATTCAATAACAACATCAGCCCCGCCCGAAGTATATTCGGAAATATTATTTTCGACGTCCGCTTCAAAAGGACTAATAGATAAATCTGCTCCAAGTTTAAGAGCAAGTTTCCGTTTTAAGTTTTCCGGTTCAATTAAAATAATTTTTGCGGCTCCCGATATTTTTGCCAACTGAATCATTATTAATCCAATTGAGCCTCCGCCTATTACAACAACTGAATCTCCGTGTTTAATATTTGCATGCTGCATACCTCTTAAACAACAGGATAAAGGTTCAGCAAAAGCGGCGATTGATAAATCCGAATTATCCGGCAGCAAATAAACTTGTGAAAAAGGAACAATTGAATACTGCGCAAAGCCGCCATTTTTTGTAACCCCAAGCGCTTGATGGTTTCTGCAAAAGTGAACATTGCCCTTCTTGCATTCAGAACATTTTCCGCAATAAATATTAGGATCTACAGCAACCTTGTCGCCTATTTTAAGCAGCACTGATTTATCTGATAATTCGACAACAGTTCCTGAATATTCATGTCCAAGTATAACAGGAGTTTCAGCATACGCTTTACCTTCAAAAATATGCTTATCGGTTCCGCAAATTCCGCAGTTTGCAACTTCAATAATAACTTCCCCTTTTTTAAGTTTACGTAGGGGGAATTTATTATCAATTTCTATTACACCCGCGGATTTAAATATTGCTGCAATCATTTAATGCTTTTAGTTGATTTTCGAATTATTAATTCAACAGGGACAAGGATTTTTTTTGCGTTAGAATTTTTATACTTAAGCGTATTTATCATTAATCTTAACGCCTCTGCTCCAAGCTCAATTTTCGGAACTCTAATAGTTGTTAAGGGCGGATCGAGCATTAGATCAGATTCAACATCATCAAATCCGATTATTGAGATATCGTTAGGTATACTAAATCCGCTATCCTTTAAGTAATGCATAACACCAATAGCCATTGCGTCATTACAAGCAAATACAGCAGTTACATCTTTTTGCGTACTAAATATTTTTTTTGCGCTGTTATATCCGTTCTGTCTGTCAGGATAAGGAGAAGTAGTAGAAATAAATTTTTTATTAGGATTTATACCGGCATTTTCAAGAGCTTTTTTATAACCGATTAATCTTTCGTTAATACTTGGATGGTTTATATCGCCCCCAATAAACGCTATATTTTTATGACCGTAACTTATCAGGTGATTTGTAGCAGTAATTCCGCCTTGAATGTTATCAATTAAAACAACGGGAAAATTTTCTTTTGCCGATGTATAATCAACAAATATTAAAGGCAAATTATATTTGGCAAGTTTATCGATAAGAACTTCCGGAATTTTTCCTGCCACAATTACTCCGTCAACGCTCCGGTCTAAAATAAATCTCGGCAAAGGATCTTTTTCCGAATAATCCGATTTGATAGTAGTAAGTAATATATAATATTCGCCGTCTCTGGCTTCGAATTCTGTTCCTAAAAATATTCTTGTATAAAAAGGTTCGGTTCTAAGGAAGTGATCATCGGTAAGAATAAAACCGATATTGCCTGTTTTTTTTGAAACCAAATCCCGTGCGGATCTAGAAGGATAGTAGTTTAAATCTTTTATAGCTTTTTGAACTTTTTTCTTTGTGTCGGAGGAAATTCTTTTGTGATTATTAATAACTAGGGAGACAGTTGCGATAGAAACACCGGCTTTTTGAGCTACGTCTTTTATTGTAGGATTCACGTTCCCTCGGTTAAACGTTTAACTAATCTTAATATATAAAAGCATTATTATTTTGTCAAGATATTAATAAGCCAATGATTACAATTAGATAAAAAATTATTTTTCTAATATTTCACGTTAAACGTTTTAGTTTTTAACCGGATTTAATGAATGAAAGGTTTTGAATAACAATAAGGTGTTAGTGTTTTTACAAACCAGATAGGATTTTTTCGTAAAATAATAATTGGTGGAGGTGGCGGGAGTCGAACCCGCGTCCGAGAATACTGCTCGATGAACTTCTACACACGTAGTCTGTTTTTTAGATTCGCTTAATTAACTTCAACAAACAGAATTTAATTAAACTATTCCGTTAAATGGATTCGCTTCTGCTGCACGGACACTCGCTTCTGCTATCGTACCTGATCGGCGTTCTTCCAAAACCCGGTACGAGGAATTTTGGAGAACGGCTACGTAAGTTTAATTACGCAGCTAAAGCGTAGTTATAGTCGTCAATTCGACTTTTTTCCGGCGTTTAACGTGTCTCCAGAAAACACGGTGCGCAATTCAAAGATCATATAATCCCGTCGAAGCCAATTTCACCCCCTGGGTTTCCATTCAATATCAGGTGTGCTGCTAACGAGGTTTGCATATCTAGCAAGAACAAATAATAAATCTGAAAGTCGATTTAAATATACTAAAATATTTTCACCTATTTTTTCTTTTCTTCCTAATTTAACAACAGCTCTTTCTCCCCTTCTGCATACAGTCCTGGCCAAATGAAGAAGCGACGAACCTTTTGATCCACCCGGTAAAATAAAATTTTTAAGAGGCGGGAGTCTGTCTGTAAACTTATCAATATATTTTTCAAGTTTTTCGGCATGGTTTGATTGAATTCTAGGGACAGCAAAATTTACATTATTCTCTTCCGGAGTTGCAAGATCAGAACCCACTGTAAATAAATCAATCTGTATGTCGCGCAGAATTTCTATCAGTTCTATATTATCTATCTCACTTACCGCGGCGCCTAATAACGCGTTTAACTCATCAACCGTACCGTAGGTTTCAATTCGAAGATCATCCTTATCGACTCTCTTACCCCCGAAAAGTGATGTTGTTCCTTTATCTCCTGTTTTCGTATAGATTTTCATTTTTTTATCGGTAATTCTTTAACAATAAGTTCTATCTGTTTATTATCTAATAAAGCTGATAATTTTCTGTTCGGTTCGGCATATGCTTTCCTGATAATTGCCAATCCAATAGTCAGGTGTGAGTTTGGAGAATAACTAGTTAAATATCCAACTTCATTATTCTCTTCATCCGTAATTGTTAACGTATCTTCAGAAGAAATAGTTTCATTTAATATTACACCGCATAATTTTTTCTGAACCTTATCATAAGTATCTAATCGAGCTATTACTTCTTGACCGATATAGCAGCCTTTTTTAAAATTCACTTCTTTTATCAAATCCGATTCATAAGGATTAAAATTATCGTTTATTTCATTTGGAGATTCCGGCCATCCCATTTCAATTCTGTAATGATTATAAGCCAGTTCTCCGATAAGATTAACGTCAAAAATGTTATTCTGATTAAGCAAATAATTAATAACTTTTTGAGCATCTTCGATTTTCAGAATCATATAATATTTTGCCGGTAAATCAATACCGGAATATTTAAAAATCATTGCAGACGAATCTTCCATTTCAAAATTTCTGACAGTATTTTCAGAAAGTTCGTCGATGCATTTTCCGCAAATCTGCGTTAAGTATGATTCAGTCTGCGGTCCCATAATTTCGAGCACAAGAAATTCGTTTTGTCCGTTAGAGATTTTAATATCTTCCATTATTATATATTTATCAATCCAACGCGAAAGCAGGCTCTGAGTGTTTTTACCGCCCAGTAATAAATAAAATTCATTTAAATTTACAAGCGAAGTTCTATCTATAAGCCTGCCTTTTTCATTAGTAAAAAGAGTATTCTGAACCTTTAACGATTCCAGATTTTTTAAATCATTTGTTGAAACGCGGTGAAGAAATTCAAGTGTATCTTTGCCGATTAATTTGACAATTGTATTCTCAAACAATATTCTTATACCGACTGCTTCCTTAATTACTCCGTATTCTTTGTCGAATCCGGTTACAGAATTAATTTTTAATCCGTCAGCCGAAACGTCGGTGAATCTATTCTTTATGAATTCTATTATAGTTGATCTATTTAAAATATTCTCAGGCATATTCTCCTTTTAAATTTATCTGCTTACATGCTGGTTAATATTTCCTATACCATCTTTTATTTCTTTCAGTTAAATATAAACTTTTCGTTGTGTCCCAATAAAAAGGAATTGAATCATAAATTTCAAGAGAGGGATTTCGAATCAAATATTCAAAATAGTCGGGAAATCTGTCATTGTTTACATTTCTCAACTGTCTTAAATGCACCAAACCTTCATAAGTTTCCATTAAATGCGGCGGTCTTTCAAGTCCGTCGACCAAGAAATAATTATAATTTCTGTGGCCTGAAATTATACCGGCTTCAAAATTTAGTTCGACAAATTTAATTTTTTTATTTCTTTCTTTCCATGTTTTCATTTTCATTGAATTAAAACCGCCGTGGATTGGTATTTCAGCTTCCCAAATTTGACGGAATGTTTCATCTGAATTACATTTAAAGAGAGACAAATAAAAGAAAGCGGTTCCAAGTTTTGTACTATCCAAATTTATAAAACTGGATTCATAACCGACAAGATTTTTTGTTTCAACAGGGCGCTCGCCTTCTTTTGATTTTGCAATTGCGGCAAAAATATACAAACTTCCTTTTTCTTCGTAATATAAAACAGCAGGTTTGGGGACAGAATAAGTGAAAGTTTTATCGAATTCAACCAAATATGTCCCCGCCGGAAATTCGGAAATAATATATTGTTGAAAAGCTATTGTATCGCACGGTGTTCTATCGCGGGCCTGTTCCTTTTCAACATCAAGATTATATTCTCTTATATTTCTTTCTTTAGCGGGAGAAGTTAAAGCCTCGTCAAGATTACCTTCCTGCTTTGGTTTCCCGCATGAGAATATAACTAAAGCTATTAATCCTAATACAAAATAAAATCTTTTCATTCTGTTTATTTTCATAATTATTTAATTATTAAATGAATGCAACTAATTTTTATTTTGCAAATTCATTAAAGAAATAAGCTGAACTGTAAATTCCTCTTTCAAAATTCTTTAAGCTAAAATGCTCGTTTGGAGAATGAATATCATCGGTATCCAAACCTAATCCCATCAATATTACCGGAGCGTTTAATTGTTTCTTAAAATCAACAACAATTGGAATTGAACCTCCTTCGCGTGTAAATACGGTTTTTTTGCCGAAAGCTTTCGAAGTAGCAACTGCTGCGGCACGAATTGCTTTGTCATCCAAAGAAACTACAACAGGATAGCCGCCGTGCAGGGCTTTCACATTAATTTTAACGCTTTTGGGAGCAATTGATTTAACATATTTCGCGAACTCTTTAGCAATTATTTCTGGATCCTGATCCGGTACCAAACGCATAGATATTTTTGCGGATGCTTTTGATGGAAGAACAGTTTTCGCTCCCTCTTCGGTAAATCCGCCGATAATTCCGTTGCAATCCAATGTTGGTCTTGCCCACAATCTTTCTAAAGTATTATATCCTTCTTCTCCTTTAAGTTCTTTAACATCAAGTTCTTTTGCAAAGGCTTTGTCGGAAAATTTCAGGCTCTTAATTAATTCTCTTTCTTTCTTTGGCATTTTCTGAACATCTTTATAGAAATTAGGGATTGTAATTTTTCCCTTATCATCAACCAGTTTTGATATTAATTTTGCAAGTTCGTTAATCGGATTTGCAACTGAACCGCCGAAACTTCCCGAATGCAGATCTCTGTTTGGACCTGTTAATTCAATTTCCATATAACAAAGACCTCTTAATCCGTAACTTATTGTAGGAATTCCTTCAGCGTATAAACTTGTATCAGAAATCATCACCGCGTCACATTTCAACAATGATTTTTGTTCTTTTAAAAATTTCTCCAAATTTTTACTGCCTATTTCTTCTTCGCCTTCAATTAAGAATTTTACGTTAACCGGAAGTTTACCTATTGTTTTGAAATAAGCTTCAACGCTTTTAATATGTACAAAATTCTGTCCTTTATTATCATTAGCTCCGCGGGCGTAAATTTGATCTCCCTTAATTGTAGCTTCGAACGGGGGTGTTTTCCATAATTTAATAGGATCTACCGGCTGCACATCATAATGTCCGTAAATTAATACTGTAGGTTTTCCCGGAGCTCCCAGCCATTCTCCATAAACAAGCGGATTACCCGCAGTGGGATATGTTTTTACTTTTTTTAAACCGGCATTTTTTAACTGCTTTACTACATAATCTGCGCATCTTTTCATATCTTTCTTGTGTGATGAAAGAGTGCTAATGCTTGGAATACTTAAATATTCTTTCAGTTCATTGATATATCTGTTTTTGTTTTGAGTAATATAACTAATAACATTTTCCACAATGAATCTCCTTTTAATCTTTACATTAAAATATTTTGCGAATTTTTTACGATAATTTAGTTATAAAATATAAGGAATTTATTTTACTATTACAGTTTACTTATTCGAATATTGTTAATCCGATTTTAAGAAATGTGATAACAAAATTACAATATTCCTTCTTTAGATTATATTGCTTAATTTAACTTCAAATAAAAAAATAAAAAATGATAATCTACCGGTACATATTAAAAAACCATTTCTTCCCTTTTGTATTTTCAGTATTCACATTAATCGCGGTTTTTCTTTTGCAATTTTTGATGAAATTTGCCGATAAACTTGTAGGCAAGGGATTAAGTCTATGGGTGATCTTTAAACTGATATCATTTAATCTGGCATGGATGGTTGTACTTGTTGTGCCGATGGCGGTTTTAGTCGCTACTCTTATGGCTTTCGGCGGAATGACACAGAACAATGAAATAGCTATTTTAAAATCCTCGGGAGTAAGTTTATACAAAATAATGATTGCACCTCTGCTGGGAGGAATAATGGTAGCGCTTCTTCTCATTCATTTTAATAATTCAGTTTATCCAGACGCCAACCATGCGGCAAGAATTTTACTTCAGGATATTTCCAAAAAGAAACCAACTTTATCACTTGTACCGGGAGTGTTTTCACAGGAAGTATCGCGTTACTCTATATTGGTTAGGGATTTGAATCCGAATTCAAATGAATTAAAAAATGTTACTATTTATGATAACAGCGAACCTCTTAAGCTAAATATAGTAACGGCTGAATCAGGAAAAATATATTTTTCAAAAGATCAGAAAAAATTAATTATGGATTTAACTAACGGTGAAATTCATGAATCGGATATAAACAACAAACATATTTACAGAAAATTACTTTTTGAAAAACATAAAATTGCGATGGATGCCGAACAATTTTCATTTCAGCAAAGTTCTTTCGGCGGCGTAAGAGGCGATAGAGAATTAAGTGCGCAGGATATGCTTGTTATTGTTGACAGCTTAAAATTAATTAAAGAAAGATATGATGAGGAACTCAGCACTAAATTTGCTTTGTATTTCGGAGCCGATACATTAGCTCCCCCGTTTCAATCCGAGGAAATAAGAAAAACAAATAAATATATTTTATTAAGGGCCGGCGAAAGATTGAACACCGCTCAAAGCGCAATTAATACTACAATAAATAGAGTACAAACAAATGCCAAATCAATTAATAGATATTGGGTTGAAATCCATAAAAAATATTCGATACCGGTTGCGTGTATAATATTTGTATTAATTGGCGCGCCTCTCGGCACAATGACCCGTAAAGGAGGATTCGGCGTTGCGGCCGGTGTTAGTCTTATTTTCTTTTTAGTCTATTGGGCTTTTTTAATAGGAGGAGAAAAACTTGCAGACCGCGGCCTGTTATCACCTTTCTGGGGAATGTGGAGCGCAAATATTCTGCTTGGAATTTTAGGCATTTATTTTTTGATTAAAAGCGCGAAAGAAAGAGTTACAATTGATTTTTCTTATTTACAAAAATTTCTTCCTAAAAAAATGAGAATAGGTTCAGCTGAAGATGAAAATACTTGATAGATATTTAATAAGACAGTTTCTTCAGACGATTGTTTTCGGACTAATTGCATTTACAGCATTATTTGTAATAATAGATCTGATGGAAAACATGGATGATTTTATAGATCAAAGTGTTCCAGGAAATTTTATTATCGAATATTATATAATGTTTGTTCCCGAAATTTTAAGATTAATGATTCCCGTTGCAGTGCTTCTTGCATGTTTATTTACAGTCGGTAAACTATCAAGTCAAAATGAACTTACATCAATGAAAGCCAGCGGTTTAAGTCTTTACAGATTCATGATGCCATTTCTTGCAACGGGTTTGTTTATAAGTATATTAGCTACGGCTTTCGGGGGTTATGTAGTTCCAACGGCAAATAAGCACAAAGTATATATTGAGCAGACATATATGAAAAAAGGTCTTGTTGCCTTAGGCGGAAATATTATTTTTCAGGACAGTAAAACAAGAATTGTGAATATATTATCATACAGCACATTCTCTCAGCAGGCTAACCGTGTAAGTATTCATGAGTTTGATGAAAAATATTCCACAAAAATGACAAGCAGAATTGACGCGAATTTTATGAGGTACGATTCGGCAGCAAATAACTGGATATTAAACGGCGGCACAAAGAGAACTTTTACAGACAGCAATGAAACGGCAGAAAATTTTACGACCATGGAATTGAACAACTTAAATTTTAAGCCGGACGATATAATAAAAAAGCAGCAGAAACCTGAAGAGCAGACATTAGATGAATTAAAAGAATTTGCCGAAGAACGCTTGCGCTCGGGCAATGACCCAACAAGAATCGAAATTGAGTATTATTCGAGATACGCATTCGGATTCGCGAGTTTGATTGTTGTGTTTTTCGGACTTCCAATTTCAGCAAATAAAAGAAAAGGCGGACTTGCCGTACAATTCGGAATAAGTCTGCTCGTAACTTTTTTATATTTAGTGTTTATGAAGGTAAGTCAAGCATTCGGTAAAAACGGCGTAATGGATCCCCTTATAACTGCCTGGTTTGCCAATTTTATATTTTTGTTTATAGGATTAGTAAATTTGATCCGAGTACAAAAATAAAATTTAAAATTATATTTAAGATTACTTTGTAGCCATTACAAAAACACCGTCCCAATTATCATCGGGCGGATTATCGATATATACATTACACCTTTCTATATAAACTTTCGAAGGCGCGTCATCTCCTAATATTTTAATACATTCTTCGAAACAGCTTTTAGCTTCTAAAAATTTTTTCGCTTTATAATTTTTGAGACCTTCAAAATATTTTTCCATGTTTTTAAGTTTCGATAAAGCCTGTTCTTCGCCTGCTAATCCAATTAATTCATATACTGTAGTTGGAAGTTTCTTCCCCTTAACTCTAATTGTATCAAGCTCCCTTACCACAACATTTTCTTTAACGGCGTTATAAGTTGAATCGCTTAACATTGTGCCCGTACCATATTGTTTATTAGCGCCTTCCAAACGCGAAGCCAGATTAACGCTGTCACCCATAACTGTATAATCAAACCTGTTTTTCCCGCCCATATTTCCTACGACAACATTTCCGCTATTAATCCCGATCCTAATACTAATTCCGGCTTGACCTGATGATTTATTTGAACTGTCACCTCTAAGCCATTTATCTCTCAATAGAGCAATTCTTTCCTGCATAAGTAAAGCAGTTTTACATGCGAGAAGTTCGTGATTTTCAATTTCAATTGGCGCACCCCAGAAGGCCATAATTGCGTCGCCAAGGTATTTATCCAGCGTACCTTTGTGTTCAAGAATAATTTCCGTCATCTCGCTTAAAAATTCATTAATGTATTTAACAAGTTCTTCAGGATCTTTATTTTCCGAAAAAGTAGTAAAGCCCGCCATATCGCAGAATAAAATTGTGAGTTCTTTTTTGTCGCCGCCCAATCTAAGTTTATCGGGGTTATTAATTAATTCGTTTACCAAAGCGCCGCTGACATAATGACTGAACATTCCTTTAATCACTGTATTTTGTTTCCGTTCAGTTATAAAATGAAATGCCGTACTTGAAAAATAACCCAGAACCAAAGCAAGTGAAGGGCCAATAACTCTTACATGAACATTATAGTTTTCAAATAAATAGTAACTTAATTCATAAATAAAATAGATTGATGCAATAAGTAATATTACATTACTTATTTCTAGAATATACTGCCTGTGAATTTTTTTATCTTTAAGAAATGATGTAAAAAAGAAAGCAATCAAAGCAAGTAAAACAATTTGAATAACTCGTAAATATTTAGGTTGAATTTCTATATAATCGTTGCGGATAACATTTTCAACGGCGTTAGCGTGAAGTTCAACACCGTAAATCAAATTATCTCCTTTCCGTTCACCTTTCGAAATTGCAACGGGAAAGATATCTTTATCTTCGGGCATGGTGGAACCGATTATTACAATTTTATCTTTAAATACTCCGGTATGTAAAATTCCGTAATCGTCATTATCCCATGTATTTATTTTTTCATCAAACTCAATTTCATCGGTTGTATTAAAATCTTTATCATCCAAAACATCAATTAATTTTATGTGAGGGAATGTTCTGGCCGGACCGTAAAAATTAATCAGCATATGTGATTCATCAAATTTAGGAATCTTTTTACCCGCAAGTGTAAAATACTCATCTTCATTTTCAGCTGTATTTAACGAATGGAGTCCGAAATATTTATTTAATACGGCAAAGCCGAATGAAGGAATTCTTCTTTCATTTGTTAAACTTGTATAAATAAACGGTCTGTATCTTCTGAATACGCCGTCGTAATCATTTTGTACCTGCACAATACCTACAGAACTATCGGCCGTAAAAAATATATTATCGTAGTTGTAGTTTTGTTTAATAACAACGCCTCCCGAACCCCCGTAATCAATACTGGAAATTTGGGATTCTCCGACAATATCCACTGCCCCGCCGACAACAACGTTTTTATATTTTCTAATTGTATAAAATAATAATGAATCATTTGCCGCGGAGAATTGATCCTGGTTCGACATTTTTATGTCAATTGCAATTGCTTTTGCGCCAGCTTCATTAAGATTTTCTATTAATTTTGCGAATATTGAACGCGGCCAGGGCCAAATATTATAAGGAGCGGGAATCTGATCATAACTGTCTTGAGTAATTTCCAGAATTATTACATGAGCGGTCTCTTTTATATTTTCAGCACCGCGGCGGGTCAGTTTTGTATCATATATTTTTTGTTCTAATTGTCGTAACGGGACAAAAGTAAAAAAAATGTCCTGTGTTAAAATTATAACAATAAGAGCAGCCGCAAATGCTGTAATAATTTTTAAATAATTATTTTTACGGCCGTCCTTAGTTTTTTTCTTCATTAATAATATGTACTAAAGTGTAATTCTTGTTGAAAGTCCGGTTATAGAGTTTGTACTTTGATCAGGTATTCTATAGAGCCTAAATTGAAAAACAAGACTGAAATTCTGCATCACTTGATATTGAGCTACAAAATCAACTGACTGTCTTTTAAAATCACCAAAACTTGGACTAATAGAACCAGACAATTCCAATTTATTATCAAGCATTCTGTACCTAGCGCCCAGAGAAATTGATGTATAATTATATTCTACTTTTGCAATTTCGCTTGAATATGAAACCAAACTTACAAAGCTTGACAAATTTTTCTGCCAATAACTGTTTACGGATAAATTAGTTGACGTATAATTAGCGTCGTTATTCGATAAACTGTTGTCTTCCCGGCTTGATGTTGATAAACTTAAAGAAAGATTATTACTTATACCTTTAATTTCAAGATCGTGCGAAAGCCTAATTAAGAAGCGGTTTGTAGCATCATCAATCTGGTAAATATTGTTTACGGTATCAGTTTTGGAAATACCGTTTTCGTTTTGATACCTTGTATATCCCAAAGTAATATTTGGGAAATTAGATCTTGGGAATATTGATACTGTTGAATTCAATTTCTGATAAGTTGTAGTCGCGATCTTGGTTTCCTGCAAATTATCCGTTAGCCTTTCGTAACCTAAAGTAATAAACAATTTATTATCAATAAGTCGTACCCTGTCAGAAATATTTATTCCTTTAACGTCTTTTCTTATAAAATCCTGTCCGAAAGATTTATAATCATTTCCTCTATACACATAAGAGGCTTTAAAATTATTATAAAAATAACTAAGCTGAATTGCAGCTTCGCCGGCTAAAGATGAAAACTCCTGAGGATTTAATGGTCCGAGGAACTGATTAACAGTAATAAATTTTCCTATAATATTTTTTATATCTTTAATTTGTTCCGTGTCCGCGTCAAAATATGAGTCGCTACCGAATACGGAATCAATTTCAGAATCAGATAATGTTCCGGTTGAAATATCTGTATTGTATATGCTTACGGCCGCTTGCCCGGTCAGTAAAATATTTTGATCATCAAGAGCTACTTTAAGGTCTGTACCAATTACAAGGTTTTCTTCCGGCCGGGCTCCGAATTCAACAGACGAATTATCATCTTTGGCATGCAGGTATGTTAAACCGAATTGAAAATTCTCTCCGCTTCCGAAAGAAGGGCGTATTGCCAATAGATTTCTGCTGAAGGTTCCAAGATTTACCTCACCGTAAGGGTTACCGTATTTAGCTTGATCAATCGCAATAATATTACTTCCGAGCGGAACTTCATCTTCTTTATAAGTTTGGATAAGGCTTCCTTCAACATTTCTAACAACCTCACCGTAGCTTGTCTGAATATTAAAAAATCCGAGATTAATACTTCCCGAAAAACCCCTCAGTCTTTTGCCATCCATAATTAATTCAGGATACCTGGGATAGCTGTCACCCACTCTCAAATTAAACCAGTTGTTTTCAACAGAGGCGGAGAATCTATTTTGCGGCTGAAGGTAACTTTTTTCTTCCGATGTCAAATAAGCGTAGCCTTTAAATTTCCAATCATCATATGAACCGTTGTAATCAGCTGAAATATTATTGTACCAGGTTGATTCGTCATTAAATTGTTCGTTACGCGATTCGCCTTCAAGCAATAAATTGGATTTAAATTGTGAAGCAACATCCCGAATATAATTTGCGTCGGCCGATTGAAAATCAGAAGATACAGAATGATACAAATTTCCATTTTTATCATATGTATCAACTTTTAAGCTCTTATAACCTTTATCAATTTCGCCGGGAAAATTATCTGAATAAAATAATATCAAGTCGCCTGCAAACAGCGCCATATCCGATATATCTTTATCATTTAAATATATTTTGGTAGCTCTTACATCCACATCGTCGCCTGCTTTTATCAAAGAGATTGAGATAAAAAAGTCGGCAACATCAACAAGTTCTCCTTTTGCAGGAGAAAGTATAATAACTTCTTTGTCTTTTGGTGAAGGGGCGGTGACGGTTAACTGCAATGGTTCCGCTTCACCCGGAATTCCCAACGGATAAGTTTCCTGAGTACCGTCGCTGAACGAAATAATAAAATAATAGGTTAAATATGGAAGTTTAATATCTTCGGCGGGAATATTATAAGATGCAGATGTTCCCTGCAGTTCCATATCCCTAATTTTAAATTCGCTTTGACTATAGGTCTGGTAGGCAATTGTTATATTTGAAACCGACGAAGAAGAGTATAAATCTACGACCACAAGCAGATCGCTCCCTTCTTTTGCATCACCAATTTTTACTGATGATACAGTTCCGCTTATTTGAGCTTTTAATTCTAAAGTTGCAAATGAGAATAATATTAAAGCAATAAAAACAGTTTTTAAAAACAGTAAAAATTTATTCACGATTTTTCCTCCAATAAATAAAAACTAGTTTATTCTATACGGGAGATTTATTTAAAGTATATTATTCATATTCGGGAAGGTATTCAATTTCTATTTCACCTTCTTTTGTTTTAATCTTTACTTTTTTGGTTTCCGTCTGTTTATTCATATTTAATTGATTCTGCTGCTGCTGTGTTGTAGGATTTATATTAATTTGACCGTCGGCTCCGATATCTGCGGAGTTTCCGCCGGACAGACTACCTGATTGCCTGCTTCCGCCGGTAGCCTGAAGTTCAATTAAACCGCTCTCGCAGACAATCGTTGTTGAACTATCATTTTCAACATCAATAAAACCGCCTGTTCCTCTAATTGAAGCCACAACAGTAGGTGTCGTAAATTTGAATTGCTCATCTTCCTGTTTAGAAACCTGAAAGCCTAATTGTCCTTTTTGTATAAATGTGTTTTTGTTAAGCTTATTTACTTCCTGTTCACCATAAATATGTAGAATTGAATTTTCCCTTACGCGCAGAAGTCCTGATCCGTCGGTAAAAAGAATAAGGGCTAATGATTTTGTTCCGGTTTTAACTTCCTGTCCGTTCTGCAGCGGTACGCCAGTTTTAGCTAGTTCCCAATCCGCTTCTTCATTTTGTTTATATGTAACATCTTTAACAACCTTTTTTATAAGAGCAATAGGAGTTTCATCATTTGATATTAAAAATTCACCTGTTATAAATGAAGAAATTACTATAAGCAAAATCACTGAAATAATTTTCTTATTTGCTTTCATTTTATTCCTCAATAATTTTTTTTATTTCTCAATATATCTAATATTAATTACGGCGTCTGGATTCGTTTCAAGATAATTCATCAAACTTTGAAATTCGGCTATTGTCATTATCTGTCCGTCTTCCGAAGTAATTGTAACGTCGCTGAAGTCTATTTGACCCGACTGCAATAAAGAAATAATTCTTGAGGATCCCTGATCACCGAAATTTTGGAACAGATTTGTAAAGCTCTGATTTAGAGATTCGGTTTCTTCAGCATTTGCCGCTTCAAATCTGAAGTTAATAATATTACTGTAAAGAGGTTTGTCTCCCCCCGGGCCGGCGACATTAGCAGTAACTTGAAATACAATTTCCTGCCCCGGAAGCCATTCTCTTTCCAATAGTTCACGCAGGTTTACACTAGTAACTAGACCTACATTTTTATTATTAATAAGAGGGTTGCCTGATTTTAAAGCCTCTTCAAAACTTTGGTTTGTATTTTTACGGATATTGGCTCTAATTGAATAATTAGAAGCCCCTGTTACTTCATCCCATTCGGCAAGCACACCTCCGATATTTTGAACGCTTCCCTCTTCCGGTGTTCTAATTGATAATGTTTGTGCGGGATTTAGAAAGTTCAACTCAGCTTCATCACTATCTAAAAAATTTCTATTTTCATCCCTTACGGTTATTTGAATGTAATAAGTTCCAGTTGGTTTACCTTTTTTTAAATTATCCTCTGCTAAATCACCTGGAGCATCGGAAGATTTAATCCTTATATCCGTATTGCCTATATCGTCGTTGTAAATAGTTTTTGAAATAAAGGGATATGTTTCAAAAGTAAAAAGTGTTCCGATAACCTGAGATTCGGGATCTTTCCATCTTATAGTCCCCTCAACAATGACTCTTATTCCAGGCGTCATAAAAATTTCAATAATTCTAGGTGCTCCGCCAAGATTATTTGCGACAGCGAAAGCGGCAAAATCAATTGCGTAAAGATCAGGGAAAATATTCAATTTAACATCAAATTGATCTTGAGCTTTTATTGAATTTACATTGAACACCAGAATTAAAATTGAAAAAAGGCATAGTACTTTTTTCATATTAATTCTCCACGTTATAAATAAATTTTGATAAAATTTAGATTGATGTAACGTATTATACAGAAATTTCTTTTTTGAAGAAACCGCTAATAACATAGTTAATCCGGCAGTGATGTGGATCAATTTATTATACTATTAAACAAAAAGCTAATCACGGAATAAAATAAGTTAATTACTTCTTTATTTAAAGAAAAAACTTTGGTAAATAATTATTAGAACAAATATTGCTTAATTAATTTTTTCTTCTTTAAAACCTTCGGAAAACCCAAATTGCGGATTAGCGTGACCTTCAATTTTAATTTCACCGAATCTGTTTTCAAATTTATTTATGTTTTCCGTTAAAGCTTTTAACAACATTTTAGCATGCTGAGGTGTGGTAATAATTCTTGATTGAACTTTTGCTTTAGGCACACCCGGCACAACACGTGTAAAGTCAATAATAAATTCCGCTGATGAATGTGTTATTATAGCAAGGTTTGAATAAATTCCTTCAGCTTCTTTTTCACCTAGTTCAATACTAATCTGCTGCGGTTTTTGCTCATTATTCTGATTCATAAAATATACTCCGTTATAAAAAAAGCCCACAATTCATAAGTTCTGAAATTGTGGGCAATAAATAAAATTATGTAATTCTATTATTTAAATTCTTCGGCTTTCTTCATTGCTGCTTCTGCTTTTTCGTTCATATTTAAATTTGTATATACTTTAAATAATAAATCCCAGAAAGCGCCGTTTTCAGGATCAATTTGAACATATTTTTCCAAATACGGTAATGCCAAATTATATTTTTCCAAATATGTTTTATCTTCTTCTTTTTCCGCTTTAATTGCTTCTTCTCTTAAAGTAGCGCCCCATTTTACATAGGTAACAGCAAGGTTATAAATCGCGTTTTCATAATCAGGATCAATATCAACAGCTTTCTTTAACTGGATAGAAGCATTTTCATAATCTTCTGAATTTAAAAGCATTGAGCCGTAGTTAAATCTGTAGTATTTGTTTTCAGGATCTTTTTCTACACCTTCTTTGAAAGAATCCATCGCTACATCTAATCTGTCTGTAGCAATATAAGAATTTGATAAATGAAGTAAGATTGAAGGATCATTTGGGAAAAATTGTTTGGCTTCTTTCATTTTATCAATTGCTTTGTTGTAGTATTCATACTTTTTATCTTTATCATCCTGAACCGCGCCTAATTTTGTAAGAATTTCTCCTTCAAGAGAATAAGCGTCCAATAATCCTAGATATTTACCTTCTTCAGCCGGACCGGAATTATCGGTTAAATTAAATTTCTTTTTATATAAACTAATTTGTTTGTCAAGTACTGGAAGCGCTTTTTCACTTTCACCCATATTTACATATGCAAATGCAAGATTGCTGTATGAATCAACCGAATCGGGTTCGCATAAAGTTGAGTATGTAAATGATTCAACCGATTTATTAAAAAACATTCTTGTACTATCGGCGTCATTAGTTTTAGCGGCCTTATTAAAATAGCTTACGCCTTTATTAAAACTAGATGCCCAGTGATATTTTTTATTATCGATAATATTTTTTTCAAACTTATTGCTAATTTCAAGAGATTTATCGTAAGCTTCAACCATCAAATCGATTTCACCCTGATCTCCGTATAACAAACCTAATAAATAGTATCCTTCATCACTTTTAGGATTTTTTTCTATTTCTTTTTTTAAAGCTTCTTTCGCTTTGTCATATTGTTTCTGTTGAATATAAAGTTTAGCACTTGTTAATTCTGTTGATGAGCATTGAAATGCAACGATTCCAAATCCCATAGCCAAGATCAATGAAAATGCAAAAAATCTTTTCATTATTTCACCCTTATTATTTATAAATTATTGAATATAGACATGAAAAATTAGCAATATTAGTCTGGTAAGTCAAGAAATAATTCTTGAGTATCTTTTTTTTGGCCTATTTTTGAAAAATCCATTTTTAAGTTAAGACTAATTGATACTTTTATTGATTTTACTAACCAAAAGAGATATTTTTTAATACTAAAAATGAGGTGATTTTGAAAACCGAAGAAATAATCCGTAAAGTTCCTAAAGTACTTTTACACGATCATCTTGACGGCGGCCTGCGCGTTGAAACAATAATTGATCTTGCCAAAGAATTAAACTATAAAAAACTTCCTACACATGATGCCGAAGAATTGGCAAATTGGTTCTATGTAGGTGCAAATACCGGCAATTTGCCCGAATTTTTGAAAGGATTTGAACATACATGCGCCGTTATGCAGACAAAAGAAGGCCTGGAAAGAATTGCATATGAAATGATTGAAGATATGTATAACGACGGTGTTTGTTATGTTGAGACCCGTTTTTCCCCCGTATTTCACACACAGAAAGGTTTGTACCACGAAGACGTTATTAATGCCGTTCTTGAAGGCCTGGAAAGAGGTAAAAGCGATTTTGGAGTCGGGTATGGACTTATTCTCTGCGGAATGAGAAATATGAAGAATACACTTGAAGTTGCGGAACTAGCGGTAAATTATAGGAAACAAGGTGTTGTCGGTTTTGATCTTGCGGGTGAAGAAGGCGGCTACCCCCCTAAAAAACACATCGATGCATTTCAGTTTATTCAAAGAAATAATTTCAGTATTACCGTTCATGCCGGCGAAGCTTTCGGTAAAGAATCAATTTGGCAGGCAATACAATATTGCGGCGCACACAGAATAGGACATGCGACAAGACTTATTGAGGATATAGTTTTTGATGAAAACGAAAACATAATTGCACTCGGCGATCTGGCTCAATACATTTTAGATAAAAGAATTCCCCTTGAGATTTGTTTGTTGAGCAATGTTCATACAGGAGCAATTGATAAAATTGAAAATCATCCTTTTAAAAAACTATACGATAAAAATTTCAGAGTTTTTCTAAATACCGACGACAGACTTATGAGTAAAATAACATTAACATCAGAGTACGTGTTGGCAACAGAATATTTCGACATAAATCTTGACGATATAGAAAAACTTAATCTTAACGCGATGAAGTCGGCTTTTATTCCGCATGAAAAAAGACTTTATTACATATATGACGTAATTAAACCAGGTTATCAGGAAATGAGAGAACAATTATTATCACTTAAGGCATAGGTTTATGAAAAGACAATTATTTAAAAATTATTCATACCAATTCGATAAAAACGAAAGAAAATTAATTACTACATTCTGCAAACAGGTTGTAGGGCAAATGAACGGCGACGAAAGATTTTACGGAGATATTCGCGCCTATAATTCAATTATTGAAAAATTGAACAGCGGCGCGGAAGAAGTAAAATTAACGAAGGAAGAAAAAACTAAACTTGTGCTTCAGCTTAAAGAAAATATAAAACATATTAGAAAAACGATGGAAAAAAGCTGGTTCATTAAAAGATGGTTGTACAAGTCAATGCTGGGACAATATATAAATATTTTATCAACACATTTCGAAGAGTAAAAGGGAAATTATGAAAAGAATTATTCACGCGCCTAAAGGAACGGATTTAACGTGTAAAGGCTGGATTCAGGAAGCTGCCAAACGAATGCTTATGAATAATTTAGATCCCGATGTTGCCGAAAGACCGGAAGATTTAATTGTTTACGGAGGATCAGGAAAAGCCGCGCGTAACTGGGATGCTTATGATGCAATTATTAAATCATTGGAAAACCTGGAAAATGATGAGACCTTATTAGTACAGTCGGGAAAACCTGTAGGAATATTTAAATCACATAATGACGCGCCGAGAGTTATTATTTCTAATTCAATGCTCGTGCCTGATTGGGCAAACTGGGATGAATTCAGAAGACTTGAAAATTTAGGTTTAACAATGTACGGACAAATGACGGCCGGCAGCTGGATATATATTGGATCACAGGGAATTCTGCAGGGTACTTATGAAACATTTGCCGAATGCGCAAATCAGCATTTCGGTGGATCTTTACACGGTAAATTTTTATTAACGGCTGGATTAGGAGGAATGGGCGGAGCTCAGCCTTTAGCCGCAACCATGAACGGCGCAGCATTTCTTGGAATTGATGTTGATAAATCCCGCATACAAAAAAGAATTGACACCGGATATATTGATATAATGACAGATGATCTTGACGAGGCTTTAAAACTAGTACTAAACGCAAAAGAAAAAAAAGAACCTTTATCCGTCGGTTTAATCGGAAATGCCGGGGAATTACTGCCGAAAATATTAGAGAAAAACATACTGCCCGATATTGTAACCGATCAGACATCAGCACACGATGTTTTAAACGGTTATGTTCCAATGGGAATTAGTTTTGAGGAAGCGCTTGATTTAAGAAAAACAGATACAAAAAAATATATAGAGCTTTCACGCAAAACTATTGTTGCTCATCTGCAGGCTATGCTTGAATTTCAGAAACGCGGATCTATAGCGTTTGATTATGGAAACAATATCCGAGGTGAAGCTAAAGAAAACGGCGTTAAAAACGCGTTCGATATCCCGGGCTTTGTTCCCGAATATATTCGTCCCCTTTTCTGCGACGGAAAAGGTCCGTTCAGATGGGCCGCTCTTTCCGGAGATCCTAATGATATTTATGAAACTGATAAAGCTGTGATGGAAACATTTCCTGAAAATGAAGCATTAATCAGATGGATTAAAATGGCTCAGGAAAAGATTCATTTTCAGGGAATGCCCACGAGAATCTGCTGGCTCGGTTACGGCGAAAGAGCCAAAATGGGAAAAATATTCAATAAACTTGTAGCAGACGGGAAAGTAAAAGCCCCGATTGTAATTGGCCGTGATCATCTTGACTGCGGCTCAGTCGCTTCCCCCTATCGTGAAACAGAAGCTATGAAAGACGGCAGCGACGCGATTGCCGACTGGCCGATTTTAAATGCCTTGCTTAACTCAATAGGAGGCGCAAGCTGGGTTTCAGTTCATCACGGCGGAGGTGTAGGTATTGGTAAGTCAATTCATGCAGGAATGGTAATTGTTGCCGACGGTACAGCCGAAGCCGAAAAAAGATTAGAAAGAGTATTAACTTATGATCCGGGTATGGGTATTGTGCGCCATGCAGACGCAGGATACGAAAGAGCTATAAACAACGCAAAGTCGCACGATGTAAAAATTCCAATGATGAAATAATTTTTTAAAAATCGGAGAAATATAAATGAAAATGAAAATTTTAATAGCGGATAAATTTCCGGAACAATATGTTCAGAAATTAATTGATCACGACTTAGAGGTTATCTATCAGCCTAAACTTGGTGAAAACGATTTAATTGAAGCGGCCAAAGAAGTTGATATTCTTGTTGTGCGTTCAACAAAGGTCAATGAGGCAACAATAAACAATTCAAAACAGCTGAATTTAATTATTCGGGCAGGCGCGGGTGTTAACAATATAAATATTGCGGCCGCGAATAGGAAAGGAATTTATGTTTCCAACTGTCCGGGTAAAAACTCAATTGCGGTTGCGGAACTTGCAATTGGTTTAATGATTGCTTTGGATAGAAGAATACCTGATAATGTTATTGATTTTAGAAACGGAGTTTGGAATAAAGCTGAATATTCAAAGGCGGAAGGATTATACGGAAAGACTTTAGCTATTGTCGGTTACGGGAATATCGGAAAAGAAGTTGCTACCCGCGCACTTGCGCTTGGACTTAACGTATATGTAAAAGATATTTCACGAATTGAAGGATACGGTATTAAAGATTTTTCAGAGTTTGATCAAACATTGCCGAAAGCCGATATTATTTCAATTCACCTTCCCGCTACTCCCGAAACTAAAGGATTATTTGACGATAAGTTGTTTTCTTACATGAAAAACGGCGCTTTATTAATTAATACTTCCCGGCATGAAGTAATAAACGAAGAATCTTTAATTAAAGCGGTTAAAGAAAAAAATATACGCGTAGCATTGGATGTATTTAAGGGAGAACCCGAAGGTAAAGACGGAGAAGTAAGTTCGCAACTAAGAGAATTAAAAAATGTTTATGTTACTCATCATATAGGTGCTTCAACACAGCAGGCGCAAAACGCCGTTGCCGAAGAAGCAATAAAAATTATTCTGGATTTCATTCACAGCGGAGTAATTGCTCATTGGGTTAACAGAGCAAAGGTAACCGATTCGCATTTCCAATTAGTGGTAAAACATTACGATAAACCAGGAGTTCTGGCGTCAATTATGGATGTACTTAGACAGGGGGATATTAATATTGAAGAAGTTGAAAACATAATTTTTGACGGCGGGCTTGCGGCTACATGCACAATGAAATTAAAAATTGCGGCGACAGATGAAATGCTGAGTGCTATCAAAAATAATCCTAATGTGCTTTCGGTTTCACACGTGGCAATCTAAAACTATAATTCAAAACTTAACAGCGCAGAAAATTATTCTGCGCTGTTTTTCACACCAATTTCAATTCAAACATTTCTTTTAAAATACCGTGATAGAAAGGAAGTTTTATCAGCTCATGCAATCCGGCAATTTCATTATCAGTCATTTCAAAATATACTGTATTTAAATTCGATTCAATAAAATCACTGACTTCTTTTCTTAAATTCATTGTATTCAAAATCAGTCCAATTTTATCCTCAACATTTTTATCCATGTCGTTAAAAAATTTATTAAACTCATTTAATTTTTCTTCGTTTTTGGAAACCCATACATAATTAACATAAGGGTAATCCAGCATCTCCGCAACCTGATCAGAAAAGCTGAGGCCTTTATTAAAATCCACCGACCCGAAATTATCACTGCCTGCAATGATATAGTTTTTATTTTCGTCAATAATTTCGGACGTATCGAGTGTTAGTTTAATGTTGGAATCAAATCTTTCCGAAAAAAGAATTTTGGATAAAATTATTTCGTTAGAGGAAACATCGCCGCGCAAAAATAATTCCGCAATTTTATCCGTTCCGGGCACAAAATATAAATATGTATTTGAAAGAGTACCGTCGAATGATAATGCTACTTTTTTAGAAATAAACAACTCATTATGGTTTAACAGATCAAACGTAGGCATTAATCCTATATCTGAATTTTCTTTTTCAATTTCATTAGCAATTAATGAAGAAGCTGTAACTTTAACATTGCTTTTAAATTCATCGGGAATCTGCATTGCAAAAATAGCCGAATAAATATTCTGCGGAATAACTATGTTCATACTATCACCAATTATTTAATTCAATCACTTTAAGGATGATTAAAAAATAAATAAATTTTAAAATAAAAAAACCCCGAAAATACTCGGGGTCAATTCTCGAAAATTATTATTATCTAACATTTTTATCTTTAATTCTCGCAGCTTTACCCGAAAGATTTCTAAGATAATATAATTTTGCTCTTCTAATTTTACCTTGTTTCACCAATTCGATTTTAGCTACTTTAGGTGAGGCCATAGGAAAAATTCTTTCAACGCCGACGCCGCTGGAAATTTTGCGAACCGTAAAAGATCTGTTCACTCCGCTTCCTTTAAATCCAATTACGTCCCCTTCAAAAGGCTGAATTCTTTCTTTGTCACCTTCAATTACGCGCACATGAACACGAATTCTATCTCCAACATTAAATTGAGCGAAGTCGGGGTTTGCAGTTCCAGCAACTAAATCATTTAATTTATCCATCGTTTACTCCGTACTGTTTATTTTTTTCCACTTTTCTGTTAAAACTTTTGACTGCTCTTCTTTCCACATATCAATTTTCCCGAAATCGCCTGAGAGCAGTACGTCGGGAACTTTCATTCCTTTAAATTCAGCTGGACGGGTATAAAAAGGCGCTTCAATAAAATCACCGTCCATTAAAGAGTCATTAAGTGCCGATTCACTATCGTTAAGAACGCCGGGAATTAATCTTATAATTGCATCGGCAATCATTAAAGCGGGGAGTTCCCCTCCGCTTAGAACAAAATTTCCAATTGAAATTTCATCTGTTGAAAAACGTTCTCGTACTCTATCGTCAATTCCTTTATAATGCCCGGCAATAAATAAAATATTATCGGCCATTGAAAATCTGTTTGCTATTTTCTGATTAAATATTTTTCCTTTAGGAGTAGTAAAAATAATATGTTTGTATTTGCGTTCGCATATTAATTTTTCAATACACTCAAAAAACGGTTCCGGTTTAAGAAGCATACCGGGTCCGCCTCCAAAAGGTTTGTCGTCAATCTGTTTGTGTTTATCATGCGCATAATCTCTTAGATTATGAACATAAATTTCCACAAGATTTTTATCCTGTGCTCTTTTATTAATGCTTGTATTAAGAAAGCACTTTAAGGAATCAGGTACAGCCGAAATTATGTCAATTCTCATCTTCATCAAAAAAATCTTCTTCAACTTCCAGGTTTAATATTTTTTCTTCGGCGTTAAAACTTACAATATACTTTTTTAATGCCGGGAACATAATTTCATTTCCTTCCGCACCTTTTATAACATAAACATCGTTCGCGGGCAAATTAAGAACGTCAACCAGTGAACCAAAGAACTTAGAATTTATAAAAACTTTGCATCCGATTAAATCATGGATAAAATATGTATATTCCGGAAGTTTGACGCTATCTTCCGGTTTAACATAAATTTTCTTCCCTATAAAAACTTCAACATCTTCAACCGAGTCAAAATTTTTAAGTTTGAGAACAAAGTTTCCTTTTATGTTTTCAACGTGTTCAACTTCAAAAAGTTTTTTTGCGCCAAAAACATCAATATAAACTTCTTTTAACTTAAAAAACCTATCAGGAAAATCAGTAAAAGAAATTATTGATAAATGCCCCCGAGAATTATAAACGGCTCTTATTTCTGCGATTAAAAAGAAATCATTCACAATAAAAGCAGCATAATACTAATCAAGAATTTTCAGTATTGCTCTTTTACCTTCTTTTGCAGCAATTGCCGTAAGTAAGGTTCTCATTGCTTGAGCAGTTTTACCTTGTTTGCCGATAACTTTACCAACATCATCAGCTCCAACTTTAAGAGTAAGTTCAATAGTTTTTTCGTTGGGATTAGCTTCCTCGATGCTGACACTATCGGGATTATCCACAAGGTGTTTTGCAATAAATTCAACGAATTCTTTCATGAGAATACCTATAGATTATTAAGAGAATCGGGGCTTTTATTATAAAGCGCATACCTTACTCAAAATAAAACACGTTCACTACACTATCTTTCTTACGTCAGATAGTAAGAAAAAGTATTCTTAAGCTTCAGTATTTTCGGAAGCAGCACCCTTATCTTCCTGTGCACTTTCAGTTTCTGATTCAATTTTCTCTTCAGCTTTTACTTCAGGTTTTTTATCTCCCGCAGCAGCGGATACGTCTTTTTTCTTACCTACTTTTGAAGCTTGTTTAGCTTCCTGTAATTTATTCCATTCGCCGATCTGAGCATTTATTTCTTCTTCAGATTTGCCTTGATCCTGCAAATCCTTTTTTAAGAGAATACCTTTTTTCGAAAGAATATTTTTTACCGTATCTGTAGGCTGAGCGCCGACACCTAACCAATAAAGAGCTCTATCTTCTTTAATATCCATAATTGCCGGATTGGTTTTAGGATTATACAAACCAATAGCTTCAATAATTTTTCCATCTCTAGGCGAACGGACATCAGCAGCTACAACCTTATAAACAGGTTGTCTTTTTTTGCCCATTCTACGTAATCTTAACTTAACAGCCAAGTTATTATTTCCTCCACGTTAATTTATAAACAATCAATTAAAATTCAAGTTTTTTAAATTGGGAATTCTCTTACCTGATTTTCCCGAGAACATTTTCATCATTTTCTGCATTTCGCCAAATTGTTTAATTAAGCGGTTCACTTCTTGAATTGAGTTACCGCTTCCTTTTGCAATTCGTTTTCTTCTGCTTCCATTTAATAATTTAGGATTTGATCTTTCAGTTTCTGTCATCGATTGAATAATTGATTCAACCTTTACTAACTGTTTATCATCAATATCCGTATTCTTAATCTGTTTATTTAATCCCGGCACCATTGCTAACAGTGATTTCATTGAGCCCATTTTTTTAAGCATTTTAATCTGCTTAAGAAAATCTTCGAAATCAAATTTATTCTGCATCAGTCTTTTTTCGAGATCGTCGGCTTCTTTTTCATCAAACTGTTCCTGAGCTTTTTCAACTAAAGAAACAATATCTCCCTTACCTAAAATTCTTGAAGCTAATCTTTCAGGATGAAAAATTTCAATTGAATCCAATTTTTCGCCAAGACTAATAAATTTTATAGGTTTGGAGACAACAGCTTTAATAGAAAGAGCGCATCCGCCTCTTGAATCACCATCAAGTTTTGTAAGAACAATACCGTCAAAATTTACTCTGTCGTGAAAAGCTTTTGCAGAGTTTACGGCATCCTGACCTGTCATCGAATCAACTACAAATAAAGTTTCAGTCGGTTTTACTTTTTCTTTAATCGCCGATACTTCATCCATCAATACTTCGTCAACATGCAGACGTCCGGCAGTATCAATAATAACTGTGTTTAGTCCGTTTTCCTTCGCATATTTAAGCGATTCTTCGGCAATTTTTACAGCGTCATTTGAACCGTCAATAGAAAACACAGGAACGTCAATTTGTTTTCCAAGCAATCTTAACTGTTCAACAGCCGCCGGTCTGTAAATATCGCAAGCCGTTAAAAGAACATTTCTTTTTTTATCTTTTAAATATTTAGCTAGTTTAGCGCTAAATGTTGTTTTACCTGAACCTTGAAGACCAACATGCAAAATAACCGTAGGTCCCGACGCGTTTAAATTCAGTTCAGATCTTTGTCCGCCCATTAATTTAGTAAGCTCATCATAAATAATTTTTGTGATAAGCTGACCCGGAGTAACGGAAGTTAAAACTTCCTGACCAAGGGCTTTAATTTTAACATCTTCAATAAACTGCTTGGTAATTTTATAATTAACATCAGCATCTAAAAGAACAAGTCTAATTTCTCGAAGCGTATCCGAAATATTATTTTCGGTTAATCTTCCCTGTCCGGTTACTTTTTTAAGAGCCTTTTCTAACTTTAATGTTAAGTCTTCAAGCATAATACAAAATTTTTCAGAAAATAAAAAAAAAGAAAATTAATTCTATCTATATAATTTATGCGTTTTTCAACGCATTGGCTCCCGACACAATTTCCAAAATTTCAGTTGTAATTGCAGCCTGTCTTTCTTTATTGTATTTAATCTGCAATGATCTTATTAAATCTTTCGCGTTTTCAGTAGCCATATCCATTGCAGTCATTCTTGCGCCAAGTTCGGCAGCGTAAGAATCAAGCAGCGATGTCCACATCTGCGCATTTAAATGTCTTGGAACCAGCGAATTTATTATCGTCGCCTTATCAGGTTCATATATGTATTCAATTTGTTTTGAATTTGGTTCATATTTTTGTTCAATAGTCTGAACAGGTAAAAATTTAGTAACTTTTAATTCCTGCTGAACAACAGATTTAAAAGCATTGTATACGATCAGAACTTCGTCAACTTCTTTATTAATAAATTTCTCTTTAAGATCGGCAACTAATTTTGAGGCGAATGAAAAATCTAGATTAGAAAAAATTCCGGGATACGATCCTTCAATTTTATAATTGCGTTTAGAAAAATAGTCGACACCTTTTTTACCGGCACAATATAACAATACATTTCCGGCTTCATTCATTTCGGCAAAATTGCTTTTAATTGTAAGTTCGGCTTCTCTTATCACATTCATATTAAAAGCGCCGCAAAGACCTCTATCGGAAGTAACAATAACAATCGCTACCTTTTTGACTTCCCTTTTTTCAAAAAGAGGATTAACTAAATTCTTTTCAATACTTAATAAGTTTGAAAGAACCTCAGCAATTTTTCTGGAATAAGGGCGCGCATTTATAATGTTTTCCTGAGCTCTTCTCAATCTGGCCGCGGAAACCATTTTCATTGCTTTGGTAATTTGCTGGGTGTTTTTTACACCAACAATTCTTCTTTTTATATCTCTTAAAGTTGCCATATAATTTTCTAATAATGCATAAAATACCAACCGAAAATTTTCCTTTTTTTGAAAATTTCGAAATTGGCATTTAAATATTTTATTTCACCCTAATATTAACTGCTTTTTTTGAATTTACCTAAGAATTCTTTAGCAGCGTTTTCAATTTTTTCTTTTGTTTCGTCTCCAAGAACTTTTGAAGTTCTTATATCCTGAAAAACCTCAGGATTTTTTACATCAATAAATTCCAAAAATTCTCTTTCAAATCTTTTAACGTCCGAGACTTCAATTTCTTCAAAAAAATTATTAGTCCCTAAAAACACACTAACGACCTGTTTTTCAACCGGAATTGGAACATATTGTCCTTGTTTAAGAAGCTCAACCAAACGAGCGCCTTTTGAAAGTGTTCTTTTAGTAGCTTTATCAAGATCGGAACCGAATTTCGCGAATGCTTCCAATTCTCTATATTGTGCTAAATCCAGTTTTAACGATCCGGCTACTTTTTTCATAGCTTTAATCTGAGCATTTCCCCCAACTCGGGAAACCGATATACCAACATTTATAGCTGGCCTAACGCCTGCATTAAATAAGTTCGGTTCAAGATAAATCTGTCCGTCTGTAATTGAAATTACGTTAGTAGGAATATAAGCTGAAACGTCGCCTTGCTGTGTTTCAATAATAGGCAGTGCAGTTAAACTACCGCCGCCAAGTCTTTTACTGATCTTTGACGCTCTTTCCAGCAATCTTGAATGGAGATAAAACACATCACCCGGATAAGCTTCACGTCCCGGAGGTCTGCGAAGCAGCAGAGAAAGTTCACGGTAAGCAACGGCTTGTTTTGAAAGATCGTCATAAACTACAAGCGCATGCTGACCTTTATCTCTAAAATATTCTCCCAGAGTCGCGCCAGAATAAGGAGCTATGTACTGCAAAGGAGCGGGCGTTGAAGCCGGAGCTGAAATAATTGTTGTATAAGGCATAGCGCCGCTTTCTTCGAGCTTTGCAAGCACCTGTGCAACTGTTGATGCTTTTTGCCCGATAGCAACATAAACGCAAAAAACAGGATCAACCCCTACATTTTTAGCTTCTTCAGAATGTGTCCATTTCTGATTTATAATAGCATCGAGAGCAACCGCAGTTTTACCTGTCTGCCTGTCGCCAATAATTAATTCTCTTTGTCCTCGTCCAATGGGAATCATTGCATCAACGGCAGTAATACCTGTCTGAAGAGGTTCAACAACGGGCTGACGGTCAACAACACCTAATGCTTTTCTTTCAATAGGCATATATTTTTCGTGCTGAATTGATCCTTTACCGTCAACAGGTTCACCAAGCGGAGTTACAACTCTGCCTAACATTTTATCGCCTACAGGAAATGAAGCAACTCTTTTTGTTCTTTTAACCGTATCACCTTCTTTAATAAGCTGCGACTCGCCGAAAAGAACGCATCCAACGCTGTCTTCTTCAAGATTAAGAACCATTCCCATAACGCCGTTTGGGAATTCAACAAGTTCACTTGCCATTACCTCTGATAATCCATAAACACGCGCGATACCGTCGCCAACTTGAAGAACGGTTCCCACATCATAAACATCAACTTCGTTTTCAAATCCTGACAATTGTTTTCTTAATATTGCAGAAACTTCATCTGGTCTTACTTCTGCCATTTTATATTCCTTAAATCTAATTCAAGTTTATTAATGAATAATCTTCGGAGAACTTATGTCTCAAAGATTTTAGCTGCTGAAGAATTGATGCATCAATTATTGTATCTCCAATTCTTGCAACAAATCCGCCAATTATTGACGAATCAATTTTATATTTTAGCCGGACTTGTTTGCCGGTATAATCTTTTAATCTATTAGTAAGCTGATTTTTTTGATCTTCGCTTAAATCCAACGCGCTTTTTACTTCAACGTTAACAAAACCCAGTTTTTTATCCCTTAGTTCAATAAATCTTTTAGCCACCTGGAAGATATATTTCTCTCTTCCTTTATTAATTATAAAAAGCAAAAAGTTCATAGTATCGGAAGAAATTTTTGAAACAAATATTTCTTCGATAACGGATTTTTTTTTGATTTCGTCAATTACCGGATTAGCTAAAAATATTCTGAATTCTTTGGAGGCAAAGAATGTATTAAAAACAAATTCAATGTCTTCGGATACTTTATCAAATATTTTCTTTTCTTCAGAAAGACTTAATAAAGCGGATGCATATCTAGTGGAAATATTAAAATCACTCATTACTAATTCTTAGGTAACTGATCAATAAATTTATCAACTATAGATTTCTGTTTTTCTTTATCCAAACTTTCGCGGATAATTTTTTCGGCTGCATTAACGGCTATATCTGCTATTTGATCTTTTAATCTTTCAAAAGCTTCGCGGTTCTTTCTTTCAATTTCTGAAGAAGCCGCTTCGACCATTTTCTTGCCTTGTATTTTACTTTCTTCAATAATCTGGCTTTTCAACTTCTCAGCGTAATCTCTACCCTGAGCGATTATTTTCTGCGACTCTTCCTCAGCTTTGGCAAGATTAGTTTTATTTTCTTCAAGAAGTTTTAAAGCTTCCTGCTGTGCTTTTTCGGCTTTTTCCAACGAATCCTTAATGAAATTTTCTCTTTCATTTAAAGAACCAAGAATAGGCTTCCAGGCCATCTTTTTCAGTATAAACAACAGAATAATAAATGTAACCACGGTCCAAATTATTAGTCCCGGATTAACATCAAGAAGTCCGCCTTTTTCGCCGCCGCTTAGCAAAGCAAAAAAAGCAATATTTAAAAATGCAGGCATAAAATTATCCTTAAAATTTTATTAAAGTAAGGGAGTGCAAAATAAGATACACTCCATAATAAATTACTTTAACGCTAATAAAATACAAATAACCAATGCAAACAATGAGATGCCTTCAATAAGAGCAGCGGCAATAATCATTGAAGTTCTGATATCGCCTGCAGCTTCAGGCTGACGACCGCTTGCTTCCATTGCAGAACTAGCTAATTTACCAATACCAAATGCACCGCCGATAATTGTTAACGCAGCGCCAAAACCAGCCGCTAAATATGCAAATTCCATTTAACTTCCTCCTGTATAGATTTTATTTTATTAATGATCCTGATGAACAGCCATTCCTATAAATAAGGATGACAACATTGTAAAAATATATGCTTGAATTAACGCTACAAGTATTTCCAATAAATATATAAACAAAGCGAATCCGATTGAAACCGGAATTACAAAATAAGTTTTCAAAATAAAAATTAAACCAAGCAGAGCCAAAATAACAATATGCCCCGCGGACATATTTGCAAACAGCCTTATAGCCAACGCGAACGGTTTTGTGAACAAACCTAATACTTCCACAACAAACATAATAGGCAGCAGCCATGTAGGAAGACCATGAGGCATTAAACCTTTAAAGTATCCGAAGAAACCGTTTTTCATAATTCCGCCGGCTTGAATAACAACAAAAGAAATAGTAGCCAGGGTGGCCGTAACAGATATGTTGCTTGTTGCCGTTGCGCCACCGGGAATTAAACCCAGGAAATTGCAAGTTAAAATAAAAAAGAAAACCGTAAGCAAATACGGCAGGAATTTCTCATAACCTTTTCCAATTGTAGGTTTTACTATATCATCCCTAACAAAGATGATAAATATTTCCATAAGATTGGTTAATCCTTTAGGCACCAAAGATTTTTTATATGACCTGGAAACTTTTGAAAAAATAATTCCCAAAATAATCATAGCCAGCCACATAAAAACAACATGGTTGGTAATAGTTAAATCAATTCCAAACAAATGTATTTCGGGTAAAGTAAATAATCCGAATATTTCTTTACTGTCTAAAATATGGTGTAATATCCAGCTGGTATCTTCACCCTTTTCAGCAGCAACATTTAATGAATCGTGCACTTCTTGAATAGTATCTAAAACCATATCTTATTTATTACCGGGATTATTGGCTCTCTTGTTAAAATAGCCTATTTCAAATATTAATTGCAAAAAATAAAAAATAAAGAATATAAATATAAACGCATATTCATCAACTTTCAAGAATTTTAAGAAAATAAAAACTGAGATCAGCAAAAAAAAGAGCCGGAGTCCCATTCCTCCCAAATTGTAAATTAGGAAGGTTTTATTGCTTTTGGAAGCAGATATATAATAAAAAACTAATGCGAGGGATATATTGAAAATATTTAAAATTGCGGCATAAAGCGCACTTGTAATAAAAAGAGAGTCAATTTTACCAAAATAATGAAGAATTCCCAGAAACGAATAAACTAATATGTAAGGAATTATCAAATAACTAATTGTTTTTTTCAATTTTATTCTTTTCGTTCTTTTGAAGTACAGATTTTATAAAATTATAAATGCCGGCAAATCCACCTAAAAAAGAAAATATAATTGTTAAAGTCGGGAAAATATCAAATTTTCCATCCAGCCATTTCCCCAAAAAAAACATTAAAACAATTGTTGCGGCAAGTTGAGTGCCGAGTCCCAGATAAGGACCAGCTTCTTTGTATGAATCTGCGATTTTCTGAGCTGTTTTTTTTTCCAGTTTCATTAAGGGCTTTGAATTGAAGCGGTTTGTTGATCTCCCATTCTGCTGTTGCCGTTAAATTTCGCGCCGGATTCAACGACTAAAATTTTGCATGAAATATCGCCAATAACTAATGATTTTGATTCAAGAACCAATTTTTCCGAGGTAAACAATGTTCCTTCAACTTTACCGCTTATTGTAATATTTTTAGCTTTAATTTCCCCGTTTAAATCAGAATGCTCACCAAGGGTAAGATTACTGCTTGTTTCCACGTTTCCAGTGACTTTACCGTCAATTCTAATATTGCCTTCGCTAAAAATATTTCCTTCAATTTTTATTCCCCTGCTCAAAATGCTTACATCTTCGGGAGAGGAATATTCTTTATTGTTTTTTGCCATTCTAAAGTCTCCGCTAAAATTGCCATTTACTCAATAGAAACATTCTTGTTTTTTAACCACTTAATTGCGTCGCTATCCCCTTGTTTGGAAAGTTCGATATAACATTCCATTTCTTTTTCAGACTGATGGGTTTCGCCGTATGCATTAGCAAGCATTGATAATATAACCTTATTGTTTTGACTTTTATCATGAATAGAATTAAGAAGTTCAATTTGTTCATTAAATTTCTCTTCGTGACCTAATATACCGGCAAGCTGAATTTTTGATTCGCGAGCTAACTTTGGGTTTTTCACGGATCTTTGCAGGTATGATCTTGCCAAATCAAGTTTATCGATTTTTAAATAAGCCGCGCCGATATTAAAAAGAACTTCCGGATTGTCATGGTTTACTTTTTCTACTTTTTTATAGTAATCAATCGCAAGATCTTTATTCCCTTTATTATCATAATACAATCCAATTTTATAAAGAGCTTTTTCATGTTTTTCATTTAATTGAAGAACTCTCATAAAATAATTAAAAGCGGTATTCTCATTTTTCTTTTCTTCATACAGCAGTCCGAGTTTAAAAAACGGTTCTTCCGCTTTATTATTAACCTTTACCGCTTTCTGATAATATATTAATGCCTGGTCATAATGTTTATTGTTGTACTCAATATCACCTAAATATACATAAGCCTGGTAATTCAAAGGATCAAAGTTAATCGCTTTTTTGAAATAGTTAATTGCGCTTTCCTGATCATTAAGCAGGGTATAATATATGATTCCGAGTAAATAATATCCCTCGCCAAATAAGGGGTTAACCTTTAGCAGCTCTGAATATAATTCTATCGCAAGTCTGGGTTCCGATTGAGCTAAATAAATACTGCCCAAGTTTTTATATGCCCGAACATCACTTGGGCTGTTGTTAATAGCTTTTCTGAAAATAGTAACGGCTAACTCAATCTGATTGTTTTTATGCAGCGCCTGTCCGTATAGATTCAGGTAGTCAACATTTTCGGGATTAAGTTTAAGCGCTTTACCAAAAAAAAATTGAGATTGAACAAAATTACCTTGATTAAAATATTTTTGCCCGAGCGCTATTAAAACATCAACATTATCATTAATTGATTTGCCGATAATTTTAAGACCGAAATAATTTCTTAACTTATTTAGGATTTGCATTTTCTATTTCTTCATTGGTGATTAATTCACTGCATCCGTTTTTTTAGGAAATAAAGTAACAACTGTAGTTGAGTTTCCTATATCCATTCCAAGAGCAGCATCTTTATCACCGTTAGAATTATCAAGCGATCTGATACAATAACCTTCGCTGGCAAAAGTTAAAGGATTTGGAACAACCTGAACATTTAAGAAATCGAAATCTTTTTTGAAGCAATCAACAAGATCGCCATATAAGGATCCGCCGCCGGTTAGAAGTAATGATTTGGTGTTTTTAAAGTCATCATCTTTCCATGCATTTTTAAGATAAGGAGAGATTACATCCGTAAAGTATCTCTGCAGGCAGCGTTTTCTGATTTGAGTTATGTCAAGTTCCTGTCTGTTAAGTATTATTTTTCCTTCTTTAAACGCTACGTCAAACTGATGTTCGGTTCTTAACCCTAAATAAAATGATTTTGAAATTTCTTTTATGGCAATATTGATAGCGTAATTTAATCCGACAAGACTTGTAATTGTTCTATACACCAAACCTTTATCGGTAATTAAACATGCTTCCAAGGTACCGTAACCGATGCTTACCATGAAAAAGTTACCTTCTTTTTTTAAATCCCCTTTTCTCGCTGCAATCGCGCATGCTTCTATTTCAGGAATTACTTCAACGCTAGATACTTTTGTTGTAATCATTTGGGTAAGACCCGCTTTTTCGAAAGGAGCCGGATCAAAAGTAATTTGGTGCGTACCGTTTAATAAATCTTCCGCTTTGCTTTTATTCACATGATAAATGGAATAAGGAAAGCCTGTTACTAAATTTTTAGGAGAATCATTTTTCGCATAACTTAACAGAAGGGCGGCTTTTGCAAGCAGTTTATAATCTAAATCATCCGGAAAACTATTAATTGCTTTACCGGGCGCAATTCCTTCCGAAAGAGCCAAATAACCTATAATATACCCCAGATCGTCCTCATAAAATTTTAATCCGTGAAGCAAATCTGAAGCAACATTTCTAATTTCGTAATTATTACTTTCAATAATACTGGGGAATAGATAACTTTCCATCTGCACTTCTCCTATACTTGTTTATTTCAATTTTTATTATGAAACTATGAAAAAAACTGATAAATAGAAATAAAATCCAATTTATATTTTATTAAAAATAAATGTAAACGTGATTTTATTTATTCTCATTTTTCCTCAGAATTTAAATTTATTAATATTTTTTTAGGTTCAATCGGTTTACCGTTTTTCCAAATTTCAAAGTGCAGATGAGGACCTGTTGTTTTAATGCCTGTATTACCGCTAAGAGCAAGAATTTCACCCTGCTCAACTACTTCTCGTTCTTTTTTTAATAAGGATGAGCAATGCAAATACTTTGTAATATAACCGTTATTATGTTCAATAATTACCGAATTACCATAATCAACGGTTGTACCGGCAAATATTATTATACCTCCGGCAGAAGCAACAACGGGTGTTCCAGTTTTAACCGAGAAGTCAATTCCCATATGTCCGTTTTCTGGTTCAAATTCTCTTGTAATAAATCCGCTTAACGGTTTAATGAAATAAATTTTCATTTGCGAAGAATCATCAGAAAAGAATTTTTCCCAAAACATTGTAAATACATGAAGAATATTTCCGCCGTAAGGAAGATTTTGCCTTGTTTCGTGTTTCAGCGAATCATAAATAGCGGAGGTAGTATCAATGGAGTCGCCGGTTGCCAGCATCATTGCATACTGCAGTTTCTTATTTTTAGAAGCAAGATGATTTAATTCATTCGAAAGAAAAACCAATCGTTCTTCAAGCATTTTTATATGCTCGGCCTGCTCTATAAGTTTTTCGTTTTCAAATACGAATATAAATTGTTTTGCCGGCGTTAACGCAAGAATGGTAATAACCAGAACTGAAACGAACAATGAATATAAAACAATCAGCGAAATAACTGTCTGTATCTTAAACTTATATCTTTTCGTCTCGATTACCGGAAAATTCGGAGTTATATAAACCGAGGATTTTTTTAAATCGCTAAACTTGAAATTGGCCATTGAAAATAATTTATAATTTAAAACAAATATAGCAATTTATTTTAAAACTTACTTTTGTAAGATAAGTTCTTCTATTTTTTTAATCACAGCTGCAGGACTAAGATTTAACCCGCATTCGAATGTAGAAACCGGGCATTTATGATGCCCGTGAATTCCGCACGGTTTACATTTAAGCTCGTCGTAACTTACAAAAACACTTTTTTTATTATACGGGTAAAACCCAAAGGAAGGTATAGTAGAACAATATATCGTAACAACCGGAATATCAGCGCACATGGCCATATGTGTCGGCGCGCTGTCGTTGCATATTAAAATTTCACAATTCTTCAATAGTTCAATTGACTCAACAATAGAAAACAAATTTGCTGTGGTTGATACACCTTTATCAAAACCCGACATTATTCTTTCGCATGTTTCAGCGTCAGAGGTACCTCCGATTAGAATAACATAAAAGTCATTATTGATCAAATATTTTATAATTTCCGAATAATGTTCTTCGGGATATTTTTTCGTCTGCCAAACCGATCCGGGAGCAATAGCTGCCAGTTTCTGATTGCCGATATTCTTTAAATAACTATCTACCTTTCGGACAGAATCAACTTCAATTTTTATCTCGGGAAGTATTTGCCAGTTTTTAATATAATTGTTATTTCCCAGCAGCGATAAATTCCGCTGAACTTCGTGCAGTTTATTCTCATATCTAATTTTATTTTTATAAATAAAACTCATTGCAGAAATATCAAACCCTGTTGAATCCTTTATTCCGGACAATAGCACAAGCAAGGAAGAACGGAAAGATCTGTGAGGAGAATAGACTTTTTGGTAATTATTTTTTTTAAGTCGCATGGCGAACTTTAAAAGCGAAAATATATTTTTGTGTTTTTTCCTTTTATCTAAAACAATAACATTATTAACGTAAGATGATGATAAAAATATTTCAGCGGTTGAAGGAATACATACAACATCAATTAATGCATCATTGTAAAATTCGCAGAGCTTTTGAATGAAAGGAAGCGTTAAAATAGCGTCCCCAGGGAAAGCGGTTTGTATAACTAAAATTCTACGGCTCATTAATTAATACTTCCAAATCTTATGCATCCAGAACCACTGCTCGGGTTTTTTTCTAACCTGATTCTCAAGCAAATTCATATAATGCTGGTTAATGTTATGAATTATTTCGTCTTCGGTACCGGTAAAATTTTTATAGTTAATTTCTTCGGCAAAGGTCTTATACGAATTATTATCCTGTCTTTCAATAAAAATTACAATTATAGGCACTTTTTTCTTAAACGCAATTGAAGCTGTACCCTGAAACACTGCCGTATCCCTGCCGAAATATTTAACTCTTTTTCCTTCAATAGGTCCTCTTTGATCACCGACAACGCCGATTGTTTTCTTTTCATTAATTGCTTTATAAACTTCCCTAACCGAAGGTCCCAAAGGAATAACCTTATTACCGAAAGATTCCCGCATTGAATTCAGCCATTTAGAGACAAGTTCATTTCTTTGCTGTTTGGCTAGAACGTTCATTTCAATATTTAACTGTATTCCGGCTGCAATTGCTCCCAGCTCCCAATTCCCGTAATGAGCGGTTAGAAAAAATCCCCCGTTTTTAAAACAGCCCTGCTGTTTTAATTTTATTAGATTGCCGCAATCGACAAGTTTAGTAATTTGATTTTCGTTTAATTTATGGATAGAAAATAATTCAATAAGCATAATTGAAAAACTAATATAATTTTGATAAGCGATTTTTTTTATTACATCGGGAGAATAATTTGGGAAAGCTATTTTTAAATTTTCTATTACTGTAGTTTTTCTAATTTTTAATATAAAATAAAAAAAGAATGCGAGATATTTAGCGAAAAATCCCGCACTCTTAATTCCAAAAAAAGAAAAAAACCTGCCTAAACATATAAATAGAAAATATTCTAATTTATTTTTCACAATTTATTTAGTTAGTTGCAATTCTTCTGGACCAGTTATCGTCTCTAAGCTCGCCTCTTTTAGTCGAATGAACAAGCTCATAATTTGAAAATCCGGTCATATCGGCAAATATAAATTCCACTCCGCCTTCAATGCTGTTATAAACCCAAACCTCATATGGTTTTAAGTATCTTTCATTCGGAAATCTGTCTCTTTGATCGGGCTCGCCGTATAATAAATAAACTCTTCCTCTATCGGATTTGTAGCCTTCCCTGTATTTATTCCCGAAATTTTTATCGGCATAAGCCGCTCTTTCCATATATTCGTCTTTATACTCATTTCTTGCAGTTTTTGGGTCGCTGTCTCTCAGCTTCCAGAAGTTATATAAAAATTCTCTTTTTGCGTTAAGAGAATCCAAGGAGCCGTATTGTTTTCTTTCGTCATCCATTGAAACATATTTAGCAACATTAAACATATAATCGCATTCTTCTTCAGTATAAACCCCGAATTCGCTGCTTAAAAAGTTTGTATTCTGAAATGACGTTGTGAATGTATCCACAACGTCGGGATTATATAAATAGAATTTTTTATTTGAAACGATTGCTTTATTTAATACGGTATCAACAAGCGTAACTATAAAGTTATATGAATCGGTGGGATATTTAGCAAGATTTAACACGCCATATTCCACAAAAGAGCTTTGAGCGTTTACAATTTTTTTTGATTTATTATAAATCATATTCCCGCTGCTGTTAAAAAGCAGTTTTTCCATTTTAAAATTTGAATTTCCCGCAGTATCAGTAAGATTATATAGTTCAAGATAATAAAACATCACCGGTTTGGAATGACTGTAAACCATTGATGGATTAGGGGTAACCTCTAAAGTGTTTTTATAAAATATTGAACTCATATCGGAAGGATCTTTTAATATATTGCCCGCTAGTTCAATATCACTGATACTTGGTTCGGAAGGATAGGGAAATATTTTTATTTTATCGCTTAGAGTTTTTTTAATTGTCTCGTTATTAAAATCGCGTCCTTCAACTACAATATTATAAACGCCCGTAGGAACCGCGATACTGACTAGTCCTATTAAACTTTTCGCATTATTATCGCCCGGAATATTGTTTAATACATTTCTTACTTTCCATTCTTTTTTCAAATAATATTCGCCGCTTGCCGAATCAATTAGTTCTATATGAATTATTGCCTCAACGGCCGAAACGCCTTCATTTTCCACAACTGTGAGATCAGCCTGATTAAATGAATAATAAATTTCCAATAAGACAGAGGTTGAATCATAATTAAACCTGGCGTAATCAAAATTAAACTCAAGTTCATTTTGAGCTGAAATTTTCGTAAATGCGGTAAATACTAAAAAATAATAGAGTAACCTTTTCATATAAAATCCTATTTTATTAATAATACTAATTTTTGAATCAATGACTTTCACTGCAGCAATATTATAATTATGCAAATCTTTTTTCAATGCAAAAATTAGTATAGTAATTTAATCAATAATATAATAAATCGTTTCCTAAAAAATAAAAAACCCCGGCTCTAAAAAGAAGAGCCAGGGTTTTATTATTATAAATAAACACGCAGAATATTAGAAGCCTAATCCAACTGAGAAAACATGGTTATCTTCAAATAATTCTACTTGACGATATGCATAGTTGATTTGAAGAGCCGCGTCGCCTAATGTATAATTAAGACCAACACCGGCTGAGAAACCAAATGTATTTTCGTCTGATTCTAATTCAGGCATAACTGTATAACCTGCTCTAAGGAACAACAAGTTATCATAACCGTATTCCGCGCCTAATCTGTATTCATCACCGTAGAAGTTAGCGTTTTGGAATAAACCGTTGAATGATAGAGCGTTTTGTTCGTTAATATCATACTGGTATCCAAGACCTAATTCTAAAGTTGAAGGCAATTCAAAAGTTGCCGCGTCAATTTTATAATATTGTTCCGGTCTGTTTAAGTTATCGGAATTAGCTCTTAAGAATAATCCTGAGCCGTCATATTTCATTTGAGGACCCAAGTTTTTCATAACGATAGCCATGCTTAATCCTTGAACATTGGCTAGGTTAGCATAACTAACGCCTATGTCAAAAGAGAAACCTGATGCGCTAACGAGATCTAATTCTTCTTGAATTAAATTAGCAGTAAAACCAACCGCGATTCTATCGCTCAACATTTTTGAATATGTTAAACCGATGGTTGTAAAACCAGGTTTGAATGTAGCGCCTGTACCATCAGGGTTAGCTTCTGTAGTAATATCAATATCACCAACCGACAATGATTTGATACTTACAGCTATTGTACCGAGACCTTCAAGACTAGCCGAGATCGCGCCGTATTCAACGCCGATATCTGCGATATAATTCATATGCGAAAACAATGCGTTTGTTGCATATGATGATCTTGATACGTTAGCAGGGTTGTAATAAAGTGCCTCCAATCCGGAAGCGTTAACTATAGCCGATCCGCCAAGTGCTATACCTCTAGCACCTACGGGAATTAGCAACTGACTTGCACCGGCGGTACCATTTCTGTTGCCACCGCTTGCAAACAAATTACCCGTAGTAAGCAGACCAATTAGTAGTAAGTATATAAATGATTTTATTTTTTTCATTTTCAATCTCCTTAACTGGTTAATTACTAGAATCTATCAAGAATCTGTTGTTCTTGAATTATAGCTGCTTTTAGTATTTTTGTAGTCCCTAAATCAGGCATATCAATGTATACGATATAAAGACCACTGGCTACGGGTAAACCAGATTTGTTTAATAAATCCCATTGTTCAAACTGAGTAGATGAATTTTTCTCAATGGTTCTTATAAGTTGACCTGCCAAGTTAAATATTCTAAGAGTCGCTTTATTCGGTAAATGATTGAATGTAACGAATCTTTGATATTTATTTATTTCTTCAGAGTTTACACCATAATAAGGATTCGGGAAAACGTTAATATTTTTAACATCGTCTTTAGCCAAATCAACATCTACAGATTTTGAAGGAGCTGTAAATGTAAATACGTCTGATCCAACCTGGTTAGGCTTGGTTGAAACGAGTCTGAATATTGTACCTTCTTCAGGTAAATCCATGTTAAAAGGTGGAGCACTTCCGCCGTTAAAGTTAACAAGAACTGATCTTGCAATAACTTCATGACCGCCGTAATCATATGTACCTTCTGTGCCAGCGCCAATATCAAGAGAAGCAACAAAAGCGTCATAACCTGCTGTTCCAGCAGAATGATCATCAGGCTGAATCCAATAAATCCAATCTGTGAAAGGATCATTGTCGCCGCCGGAAACTGAATGTTCAAAACCGCCAGGTCCGCCGCCGTTACCTGATGATCCCCAACTTTCAAGATCATACATCATATTGTCGGCATTATCAAGAATCCAAGGAATCATTCTGTAGTCATCGCTAGGATCGTTCGGAGTGTTGATTCCGGTACACCACAATTCAAAAGGAACTTGAACAATAAGTCCGTCCTGGAAAGCTCTAACAGCCCATGATCCGCCAGCTGTAAATCTCATTTCCCAATCAAACGGAACCAATCTGTCAAAGTTATCATTTCTCATTGAACGGCCTTTAAAGGCTGTATAAGAACCATATGTACCGCCGTCATTAGTACCGCCGTTATCACCAGTATGGAACAACCACGCGCCGGCTCCAACTTGCTGTCTTGCGCCCGGTCTTTCAGGTGTTGGGAAACCCTGGAATTCCGCTGCTGCGCCTGTAAATGGATCAAGCGGACCAGCTGCGTTAGCAACAGTTAAGAAATCTTTAAAGTCGGCAGGTGCGCCGCTAACTTTAATCTGTAAACCGTCAACTATAGGAGCGTCGTCACCAACGTTTTCAGGATAATTTGATAATTTTACAACGCCAGTTGTAACATCTGTAAGTTTCCATACCTTGTCGCCGTCATCATTTAAGTAGAATTCAACTTTATATTCATGACCTGTAGCTAGGTTAGGATCAACAACTACATATTCAACGAAACCGTCGCTTGATCCGCTATGAGCGGCTCTTGTTACATCACCGTAATTTTCCGAGTATCTTTCACCAGGATTTTCACTGTGAGGAACAATAGTTAAGATGTTTAAAGGATTTTCTAAGTTGTTAGGAACAGCTTGAGGATCAGGGTTATAGCTGTAAGCCGTAACCGCGAAATAATATCTTGTTCCGTTAACTAAAGGTAAACCACCGCTAAAAGCATCATATTTAACTTCAACGAATCTTTTTATTCCGCTGTCGGTTCCGAATTGAACAACTCTTCTTCCGACAACGCCTGAATTAACGTCAAAATATTCATCTGTAATTTTACCAACACCGTCAGCAACATCAAAATTAGCCACTCTAACCGCTTCATTTATACTTGCAGTTCTGTTTGGTAATTGATAAACATTGTAACCCTGGAAGGTAAATCCGCCTGCGTCGGCTGATTCAGTTTGATTAACTGTATTAATATCACCGCCCCAGGAAAGTACAATTGACTGATCTAATTCAGCAACGTTAACAACAGGAGCTAAAGGAGCAGAAACAACCTGGAAAAAGTTATCATAAATTAATTGAGCTGTTTTATCGTAGAATTTCAATAAACCAACAGCGCCAATTCTATCGATACCAGGTTCAGCACCGGCAGCAATCTGAGCTACCACAACTTCCTGTGTATCTCCGGCAGCCATAACAAAAGGTCCGGCTACCTGACCAATTCTTCTATCTCCAGGAGGATGCAACTGACCGTCTAACCAGCCTGTACCCGAAATAGGATCACCGGCTAAAGTAAATTTAGTCGCCTGGCCTGTATTAGGATCAATAAACGGAGCGCCTGTTGTTCCGATTTTACCTTCAAATAAATTGTACATTTGAAGAGTACCGTCGGCATATTCGCCTAATCTAGGATCTGTATAAATAGGATCGCTATTAATAAAGAAGAAGAAAGCGCTCATTCCAAGATTTCTCTTTCCATGAACTTCTCTTCCTTTAAAGATAGCAACGTCACCGGCGTCACCGTCAACAATCGGACCTTGGAAAAAGTCGAATCCGCCTGCTGCAGGGTTACGTCCGTAAGTTGCGTCATCAGCGTCGCCGTTATAAATGTAACCTAAGCTAAGCGTAGTATCGCAGCCTGCGTAGTCATCACCAGCATCACCAAGATCAGGATCACTCCACATACATACGTAAAATTCTTCAATATCATCGGCGCTTTTGTTAATCAGTAAAAATTTTCTGAATAACATAGAACCTAATGCACCTGTTTGGTTGTAACCGAAAACTGTCGCCTGCATTTCAAGACCTAACGGCAAAGAACCGTAAAGTACTTGCGCTGTAACAGGATCGAAATCGTTAGCTACAAACCAAACTGTTTGATCTGCGCCAGGTTCGCCCGGAATATCAGTAGCGGCTTCATAAGAACCGTTACCATTAATATCTTCGTAAGGAGCGCCGTAAGCTGCAGGCCATTCATTCCAGTCTTTTTCATATTGAGCATAAACTTCTGCGTTTGTAAGTCCTTCATCCGCTGCTTCTTGACTTAAATCGCCTGTTTTATAGTCTCTTCTAACTCTATATATTCTTACGTGTTCGGCAGTTTCGTCTTCTCTAACGCCGTTAACAACTGCGCCGGGTAAAAGACCTTGGTTATAAGTAGAACCGCCGACTCTTATTTCACCGTTAACTTTTCCGCCCCATACAAATCCTGACTGGAAGAAAACAGCTTTGTTGCTTCCTTTAGGATATATAAAGCCGGAGTTACCGCTTTGCTGAATATCGGTTTCACCGTCATTCTTAATCCAGGTTGAAGTTCTATTAATATTAAACCTGGTATAAGATGGAGAACCGTCTGTTTTGCTCAAAGATAATTTATCTTTGTTATTCTTACTTACATCTCTCTCAGCAAAACTATATTGGCTTGAGATTAAGAGAAGCGTAAGAATTAGTGTAATAACATTTAATGATTTTATTTTCATATTAAACTCCTATTGTTGGATTGAAAATCAAAATTAATTATTAATATTCCAATCTGATTCCTAATCTATATGAACGAGGAGGTCCGTACATAAACGGCACTGTGTTTAAGTTACCTGCCTGCAGATATTGTTCATAATAATCTAAGTTAACAGCTTTATAAATGTCTGCATATGTTTGTCCATATGTTTCTAACAAAGTAGCAGAATATTCAGGATTAGAAATGTATCCGTCATCAACTGCCGAACCTGTTCTTAAGAACACATTTTGGTAATTAGCTGCATCCAATAAGTTTTCAACCCTAAAATAAACATTCAATGAAAGTTCATCCATAATTTGGAAAGACTTATCAATTCTTAAATCAACTTGTAAAGTTGAAGGAGTAGTTGAAGCATTTAAAGGCTCAATAGGTCTTCTGTTTCTGGCATCGCCTTCCAAATCAGCCGCACCGATACCTCTTGTAAATGGGTGACCGCTGCCGAATTTTGCAAGCACTGAAAGACCGAGCTCATGCAATGCAGCAGGTCCGTCATTTGCGCCGAATCTGTAATCTAAATTAACGTTTCCGCTTAACGCCTGGTTAAACTCTAAAGGAGAAATATATTGCGGTGTAAATACTGTAACGCCATCAAGCGGCGCACCAACAATACCTCTGTTTGAGTTCGGGAATGAACCGGTACCTTGAGCATCTTGGAAAGATAGAGTTGCATTTAACGCTAATCTGTTTGTTCTTCTCATGTTAAATGTAATTTCCAAACCTTTAGTTGTTGCAAAGTCGCCGTTTCTTAATGTTAAATAATCCTGATAAACAGAATTTCTATCAACAGCTAAGCTGTTAAATACAACTTGATCTTTAATATCTCTGTAGTAACCTGTAATATCAACAGATATGTTGTCGCCAACTTGCTGAGTAAAACCTAATTCATACTGTGTAGTTCTTGTAGGTCTTAGGTTTTGACCGAAAGGTGAACCGAAGAAAAATGAATTTGTTAATTCATAAGACCAGCGGTACCAACCGGAATATATATCTGTTAATCTTGACTGCTGAACGAATTTTCCGTACTGAGCGTGAAATACTGTATTGTCAGTAACAGGGAAAGAGAAACCAAGTCTAGGACTTAATGAACTGAAAGACGCGATATCAACAAATTGTTCTTTAACAATAGTAGTCGCATTCGGAATAGCAGCGTCAGGTTTTGTAGGATCTAAAAATTCTTTATGATCAACATCAATATAATCATAACGTAAACCAAGGTTTAATATGATGTCTTCGAATTCGATTCTATCCTGAATATAAGCGCTCGCGAAAACAGGTTTTTTTGGTCCGAAGAATTCGTCATCGTCAAGAACGTTTCCTAATTCATCGTAACCGTAATTGTTAACGCCGGCTTGTCTTAATAATTTAATTTTTGTTGCGTCATCCTGAACTGGTTCGTTGTTTAACAACTGAGCCATACCAACTTGAGAAGAAGAAGTTGTCCACTGTCTCATTGTATATTGCTGGTATTCACCGCCCAATTTGAATGAGTGTATTTTTCCGACAAAGAAAGACAATGCGCCGGAAAGACTTATACTATTCTGATCTCTTTTCAGGAAGTTTCTTGGATTATCTCCGTTTCTTGTAAATTGGAAACCGTAAACAGATTTTTGTGAAGGTCTGATATAACGGCCTGTTCTGTTGTTGGCAATATCATTTTCAGATCTTTCCCAAACCCAGCCTGCGTCGGCATTAGCTACAGAATCGCCGTAGGCCCAGAAATTTTCTTTCAAATAGGGGTCGCCTCTTTCATCATAATTAGTAAAGTATCCAGCCGATAATTCATAAAACATAGTAGGGCTTAATACGTGAGTTAATTTCAAAGAGAAAGAACCGCTTTCAGTATCTGTATAACCATATCTTGTATTTTCAATATTTGATATAACGAATCCAGGGTTAATACCTCTACCGCCTGTTTGTCTGCTGTCGGCTGTATAAGTTCCTGATAATCTTATCAATATTGGTTTAAAATCCAAGTTAATTGTACCGGCATAAGTCATAGATTCAAGGCTGTAACCTTTAACAGGACCCGCAGCATAAGTAAAATCTACAGTGTCATGAGTAAAAGGATCGCCGATAGGACCTAAATCAAGACCCGGCCAAGGCTGAGGCTGTCTGTCTCTTCTATAATTATAATGTACGTTACCAAAGAATTTAACTCTTTGGTCAAAAAGAGGACCGCTAATAACACCGCTCATTTCATTATAGCCGTATGTATAAGCGCCTAATGTTTTTTCGCCGTCAAAAGCGTCATCTTTACTCTTGAAACCGATGTTGTCAGTTTCATAAAAAATACTTGCTCTAAATTGAGGTCCGCCAGACTTTAATTGCTGTCTGATGATACCGGCATTAGCGCCGCCGAATTCAGCGGTATAACCACCGGCTTGAACCTGAATTTCTTCCAAAGCATCCTGCGACAATGTAATCGCACGGCCGCCGAACAATGGATCTTTAATTGAAACGCCTTCTAGATAGAATCCAACTTCATCAATTCTACCGCCTCTAACAAATACTACGTTATCTTTAAGAACAACACCGGCTGTTAAAGCCACGATATTGTTAACGCCTCTTACTGGGAGAGCGTCAATATCTTCACTTGTTGTAATACGGGTAGCATTAGTAGCATCTTTTTGGATAAGAGGTCTTGAAGCAATAATTTCAACTGTACCAACTTGTACTTCTTCGTCAGGCAATTCGAAAGTAACATACGTAGTTAAATCAGCGTTTACTCTCACACCAGTTAAAGTAATTGTCTGATATCCCAAGTATGAAGATTTTAAATCGAATACGCCAGCTTCTAAGTTTAAAAGTACAAATTCACCATTTGCATCGGTAGCAGCACCAATACTAGATCCAACAACGATCACGTTGGCACCTATTAAGGGTTCGCCTGTCTGAAGATCAACAACGGTACCCTTAATTCTACCCTTTGTACCGGCCATTGTTAAAGCAGGCACCAAAGCTAGAAATAGCAAAAAGTATAAAATTTTTCGATGCATATTTTTCTCCTTATTTGTTAATTAAAGAAAGGGCTAAAGAAAAAATAAATTGTAAAAAAAATTTATATCACTTTCACCTCCTTGATAGAAGTTGTTTTTGTTATTATTTATTGTTCTTGAATTTAGAAAATTCTTATGAATTTCAGATTTCTTTATATAGAAGTTATTGGGGGAACTTTTTAGCATAGTTATTTGTCTAATCTGAAAAAATTTTCCTGTCATTAAATAATTATATCCTAAAACGACGTTAAAATAAAATAATACACACTTTTAATCAAGCACTAAAAGAAGTACTGTAATAAAAATTACCCTTCAGATTAATTTCATTGTTTTCGTTAATGAATTTAACATAAGCATACATATTTGTCAAGATTTTAATAAATACATAATAATTTAATGCATACCTATATATTTACGCAAATTACCCTTTTAATTTCATCTATTGTTTTTATTTTACTTAAAGAATTTTCGGTAATTTCATCGTCGACCTTCATTACAGTTAAAGCCTGAGATCCTTTATCTTTTCTGCCTAAAAATACGCCCGCAATATTAATATTTTCGGCCGCAAGAAAATGACTTACTTTTGCCAATACACCGGGTTTATCAATATTATAATATATAATCATTCTGCCTTCGGGAACAAGGTCAATGTTATAATTATCAAGCGAAACTATTCTAATTTCGCCGTTTAATCCAAGTGTTCCCGAAATTGAAATTTTATTCGTTTTATAAACTGCCTCAACTTCAATAAGAGTCTGATAAATTTTATCCTTACTTGAAATTGATTCTACAATATTAAGTCCGCTGTCTTCGGCAAAAAACTTTGCATTAATATAATTTACCGGTTCATCAATTCTTTTTTCAAGATATCCTTTTAACAGTGCCGATGTAAGCAGTTCGGAATATGTGTCAAGGTTAACGCCGTTATATTTTATTTTAAATTCAGTTACCGGGTATTCGGCAGACTGCGAAATAAACAACCCAATTTTTTCTACCAATGAAATATACGGTTTTACAAGATTGTCATTTAAATACTGGATAGACAATGCATTTACGGCGCCGACTACGCCGTTATTTGTAAAATAATCTATTATCTGGTTGCATATCTGGAAAGAAACTTTTTCCTGCGCTTCTTCTGTAGAAGCCCCGAGATGAGGGGTTGTTATAACTTTCGGGTGATTAATCAATTTTTTATTTTCAGGAGGTTCGGTTTCAAAAACGTCGAACGCTGCCCCAGCAATTATACCTTTTTCAATTCCTTTAATTACAGCGTCTTCATTTATTATTCCGCCTCTTGCGCAATTAACAATTCTTACGCCGCTCTTTAAAATTGAAAGCTGGGAATCGGAAATTAAATCTTTTGTTTCATCATTTAACGGAACATGTACCGTAATAAAATCAGATTCTTTTAACAATTCTTCAACTGAAACTAATTTAATTCCAAGTTCTTCGGCGGCTTTTTCAGATAATACAGGATCAAAACCAATAATAGTCATTTCAAAAGCTTTAAGTCTTTTTGCAACTTCCCTTCCGATTTTACCCAATCCAAGCACGCCTAAAGTTTTACCGAAAAGTTCAGCGCCGTAAAAACTTTTTCTATCCCATTTTCCTTCTCGCATTGTAGCGTTCGCTTGGGGAATGCTTCTGCATAAAGAAAGCAGCATTGCAATGGTATGTTCGGCGGCGGAAATTGTATTGCCGCCCGGTGTATTCATAACAACAATGCCTTTTCTTGTTGCCGCAGTTAAATCAATATTATCGACACCGGTTCCCGCTCTTCCAATAATTTCGAGGTTTTTAGCTTTAGAAATTATTTCTTCGGTAACCTTGGTTTGACTTCTTACAATAAGGGCATTATAATTTCCGATTATTTTTAATAATTCATCTGAGGAAATCCCTGGTTTATAATCTACTTCGATTGAATTTTTTATAAACAGTTCTGTTACTTGTTCATTTAATTTATCTGTAATAATTACTTTTTTCATTTTTTCATTTAATAGTTATAAAAAAATATGCCGCCTAAAAAGACGGCATAAGAAATGTTATTCTATTTTACTTGCAATAGATTAAGCAGTAGCTAAAATGGAATTAGCTTTTTCAACAAACTGCGATTTAGGAACCGCGCCGATAATTGTGTCTTTTACTTCGCCGTTATTAAAAAATAAAACTGTAGGAATACTTCTAACGCCGAATTTAATTGATGTGTTTTGATTATCATCAACATCGAGTTTACCAATTTTAATTTTACCATCGTATTCTTTTGCCAGATCTTCTATAATCGGCGCAATCATTCTGCATGGTCCGCACCAGGCAGCCCAAAAATCAATAATAACAGGCTTGTCGGATTTCAGCACTTCTTGTTCAAAGTTATCATCAGTTATAGTGATAGGATGCATATTTTACAACTCCTTATACATTTTATTAATAATTACATTTTTCCGTTTTTCTTTATTACATCGCGCGCAATTATTCCTTTTTGAATTTCATTTGTACCTTCAAAAATTTTATTTATTCTTGCGTCGCGGTAAAATCTTTCAACAGGCAATTCTTTAGAATAACCCATTCCGCCGTGAACCTGTACCGCTAAATCGGCAATATTATCCAATGCTTCCGAACAATATAATTTCACAAATGCCGACTGCTGAGAAATCGGTTTCTTCAAATCATAATCAACCGCGGTTCTGTAAACAATGGATTCCATATTATAAATCATCATAGCCATTTCGGCGAGCATAAATTGCACTGCCTGAAAATTACTGATCGCCGTATCAAATTGTTTACGCTGTTTTGCGTATACAGTAGATAATTCCAAAAGTTCTTTTGCAGCTCCCAAACAGGCTGCCCCCAAACCTAATCGGCCAGCATCAAGAGTTTTCATCGCTATTAAAAAACCTCTTCCGTCGGTTCCAATTAAATTTTCTTTTGGGATTCTAACATTATCAAAACTAATAGGATTAGTAACGCTGCCTTTAATACCCATTTTCTTTTCAGGCGGACCAGCCGTAAATCCCGGCGTATCGGTTTCCACGATAAAGGCGCTAATTCCTTTTGGCGTTCTTGCAAATACGGAAACTATATGAGCAATTGATCCGTTTGTAATCCAAAGTTTTTCACCGTTAAGCACCCATTCATCGCCGTCTAATTCAGCCCTGGTTTTAAGGTGAAATGAATCTGATCCCGCTTGAGCCTCGGTTAAACAGAAAGCTCCTATTTTTTGACCGCTTGCCAAAGGCACTAAATATTTCTGTTTTTGTTCTTCGGTTCCGCCTAGATAAATTACATTAGAACCTATTGACTGGTGAGCACCGTTCATTGTAGCGGTTGACATGCAGCCGCGCGCAATTTCTTCCTGAACAATACAGTAACCTATTTCGCCAAATCCACCGCCGCCGTATTCTTCGGGAAAAGAGACACCCATTAATCCAAGTTCACCGATTTTTTTAATTAAATCCTCAGGGATTTTTTCATTCTCATCAATCTTAGAAGCAATTGGTTTAATTTCATTGTTTGTAAAATCGCGAACCATTTCGCGAAGCATATTTTGTTCTTCAGTAAATTTGAATTCGAACATTATCTATATTCCTAATATATTATTTGATGGCTTTGCTAACTTTGTCGCCTATATAATTTACAATATATTCACCGCCATCAACACCGAGTACATTGCCCGAAATAAAATCGGCTTCGGGGCTGCACAACAATCTAATTGCTCTTGCCACGTCTTCAGGTGTTGTTAATCTTCCGGTAGGATTTTTCATTTTTGCGGCGTTAAGCATTTTATCGTTTCCGGGAATTTTTCTTAATGCGGGCGTATCGGTAACTCCGGCCATTATAGAATTAGCGGTAATACCCATTCCGCCAAGTTCAACAGACAGTTGTCTTAAATGAGCTTCGAGCGCGGCTTTTGCTGCAGATACAGCTCCGTAATTAGGTATAACTGTCTGCGAGCCTGCGCTTGTTAATCCGAAAATTCTTCCGCCATTCGCAAGCAGATTTCTTTGAATTAAACCTTGTGTCCAATAAACAATCGAATGCGCCATTACATCAAGCGTCATCTGCATCTGCTGCTGCGAAATGCATTCGTTCGGATCTTTTGATATGTAAGGTTTTAAAGTTCCGAAAGCCAGCGAGTGCACAAGTACATAAACACTGTTGCCTTCCTTGGTAGTCAATCTATCTTTTATTTCATCAAGTATGTCGCTTCTTCTCATCGGGTCTGCAGCGTTGACGTTAAAGAAAACAGACTGCTGACCGGTTTTTTCAATATTCTTAATAATTTTTTTAACTGCGTCCATTCCTGATTGACGGTCAAGATGTATTCCAATAATATTATATCCTGCGTTTGCAAGTTCAACGGCAGTAGCTCCGCCAAATCCGCTTGAGGCGCCTAAAATCAAAGCCCACTTCTTTTCCATTATTCCTCTTGTTATTTATTTAAATGGTTGACGAAATTAAGAAATAAGATTCCCTAAATCAAACTCTTAAATTGTTGAATATAAAATTGAGTTGTCGCCAATTAATTCTTTTATATTGTTCAAAAGTTCGTCATTGATCGAAATTTTGTAATCGGTAATAAAATTTCTAGTTAAATCATTCTCTTTTACTGAAAAAACAACAGGTGTATTCCCCTCGTTTTGCAAAAATACTTGTTTGAGTTTAATAACTGTATCTTCGGTTTCCGTTTCAATATCGGCGCAAACGACAAGTTTTTTTGCCATTGTATTTTTCGCGTTCTCAAGCGGCATTGCTTCATCCACGTGAAGTTTAACCGCGTCGCCGCTGCTTTCAATTTTGCCTTTTACAAGTATTGTAGCTTCTTCTTCAATACATTCGCCGAATTCTTTATAAATCTTTGAGAACATCAAACATTCGCATGAACCTGAAAAATCATCCAGTTTAAAGAAGGCCATTGTTTTACCGGACTTGTCAATCTTGGTTCTAACTTCGGTTATAACTCCAATTCCTATTACAAGTCTGTCCATCGCAAAAGTTTCAGGTTCACCGAATCTAACTGTAGCAAACGACCTGTAATCTGTTTCATATTTTGCGAGCGGATGACCTGATAAATAAAAACCAAGTACTTCTCTTTCTTTTGCAAGTTTAACTTTTGAACTCCATGGCTGAATATCTTCAAATTCCGGTTCATCAATATCAAACGCTTCATCCTGTCCGCCGAATAAACTCCCTGTATGCGATTCGAGTGCGGATTTAATTTTACTTCCGAATTCAAGCGCGATTTCAATTGCGGAAAAGTTTTGAGCTCTGGATCCTTTTATTTTATCAAAAGCACCCGCTTTAACTAAACCTTCCAATACTCTTTTATTTACAATCCTTGTATCAACATGCGCGCATAAATCAAAAATGCTTGTAAAGTTTTTCCCTAATTCTTCCCTTGCTCTAATAATATCTTTTACGGCATTTATTCCCACGTTTTTTATTGCGGACATTCCAAAAATAATTTTTTTGTTTTCAACCGTAAAAAACACAGAAGGTTTATTAATATCGGGAGGCAAAACTTTTACTTTTAATTTTCTGCAATCCTCAAGAAGCAGCGTAACTTTATCCGTATTGCCGAATTCGTTAGTTAAGTTGGCGGCTAAAAATTCAGCAAGAAAATTTGCTTTAAGATATGCCGTTTGATACGCTACAATACTGTAAGCAACGGCATGACTTTTATTAAAACCGTAGTTTGCAAATTTATCAATTACGGCAAAAATTTCTTCCGCAATTTTTTCAGGGATATTATTTTTTACGGCACCTTCTGTAAATTTCTTTTTTTGTTCCGCCATGCCCGCGGTATCTTTTTTACCCATAGCTCTTCTGAGCAAATCGGCTTCGGCAAGACTCATACCCGCGACTTTGTTTGCAATTTGAATTACCTGTTCCTGGTAAACTATGGTACCGTAGGTAACATTCAGAATTGGTTCAAGAACAGGGTGCGAATATTTAATTTCTTTTTTCCCGTTTTTGCAGGCGATAAAATCATCAATAAAATCCATAGGACCCGGACGGTACAGCGCGTTCATTGCGGCCAGATCATCAATAGAAGTAGGTTTTAATTTTAAAAGGTATTCGCGCATCGGGGCCGATTCAAACTGAAATACAGCAGTAGTTCTGCCCTTTGAGAAAAGTTCATAAGTTTTTTTATCATCAAGAGGGATATTTTCTATATCAATTTCCACGCCTCTTGTTTTTTTAACAAGATCAACCGTATCTCTAATTATTGTTAAGGTGCGGAGTCCGAGAAAATCCATTTTTAACAGACCCGCGTCCTCAAGTTCCTTCATGTTATATTGAGTAACAAGATCACCGTCGCCGCCTGCTTTAGCCAACGGCACAAAATCACTTACCTGTCCGGGTGTAATAACCACTCCGGCCGCATGTTTTGAAGCGTTACGGTTCATGCCCTCAAGAATCTTTGAATATTTAATCCATTCCTGAATTACAGGATCGTCCGAAGTTTTCACCCATTTAAGTTCGGGCACTTCATCAAGCGCCTGCTGAATTGTATAAACTCTTCCGAATTTTGAAGGTATCCATTTAGTTACATTATTTACCTGCGGTATAGCAATTTTTAATACTCTTGCTACATCTCTTAAAACGGCTTTTGATGAAAGCCTGTTGAAAGTAATAATCTGGCAAACGGACTCTTCGCCATACTTTTCTTTAACGTATTCAATAACTTCGCCGCGCTGATCATCGGCAAAGTCAACGTCAATATCAGGCATTGATTTTCTGGCAGGATTTAAAAACCTTTCAAACAGAAGATCATAGTCCAAGGGATTTACATTAGTAATTCCAAGCGCGTAAGCGACAAGGCTGCCCGCCGCGCTTCCTCTGCCTGGCCCAACAGGAATGCCCTTACTTTTAGCTGCATTTATAAAATCCTGCGTAATAAGAAAATATCCCGAATAACCCATTTGCTGAATTATGCCGACTTCATATTTAAATCTATCTTCAACATCGGTATTAATTTTTTTAACTTTTTTATGAAGGCCCTCAAGCGCAAGCTGTTCAAAATAGTTATCAAGAGTTAATCCTTCGGGAACCGGGAATTTGGGATAATGAAATTCCTCGAACTCAAGTTTAAAATTTATTTTCTGGTTTATTTCAAGAGTGTTTTCAATTGAGCCTTTATAATTCTTAAACAGATTTTTCATTTCTTCTGTTGATTTGAAATAAACCTGATCAGTTTTGTACCTTAAATCTTTGTAATCCACATCTCCGGTTTTATCTCCAAGAAGAAGCAGAATATTATGAGCAACGGAATGTTCTTTTTCGACATAATGAATATCATTTGTTGCGACTAATTTTATACCAAGTTCCTGAGAAAGTTTAGGCATACCATTTAGAATAGCGGTATCACCTTCAAGATTATGATCCTGAATTTCTAGATAAAAATCATCGCCGAAAATTTCCTGAAGCGTAACGGCCGCCTGCCTTGCTTTTGCATAATCGCCGTTTAACAGATGCACGGATACAGGCCCCGCTAAACATGCCGAGGTGCTTATCAATCCTTCGCTGTGGAGCTTCAATGTATCAAGGTCAATTCTTGGTTTGTAATAAAATCCTTCGGTATGACCAATAGTAGAAAGTTTTATTAAATTTTTATAACCTATTTTATTTTTAGCCAGAAGCACTAGATGATTATAATGTTTTTTTCTGCTTCGTCCGTTGCCTTTAGATTCTTCTCCACGGCCGGTATGGCTTCCCTCCATTACAATATAAGCCTCCATTCCAAGTATAGGCTTAACCCCGGCCTTTTTAGCTTTCTTGGAAAACTCGGAAGCTCCATACATAACACCGTGATCGGTTAACGCAATCGCGTCCATTTTATTCTGGACCGTCGCGTTAATTAATGAATCTATGGTGCAAGCCGCGTCTTGTAAACTGTAATGGGAATGATTGTGAAGATGAACAAAATCACACATCTTTTTAAAACCTACTTTCTTGCTTTTATTAAAACTATTTAGAAATTCTAATCACCTAAGTTTAAAGATGAAATGGTTATAAAGAAACCAGTAGAAAGGGAAAAGAGGAGAAAAGGCAAGGGGGATAATTTTTTCATAACTCCATCTTACCTTTTCTCCGCTTCAACTTTTATCAGACACTCCATTTCTCATATTGATTTATCATTACTACTAATTTTTCTTTTTTATGTTGTCATAAGATTTATAAAATTTTTGATATTTATTATCATCAATGCATTTACACTTTGCTCTTCTCCCTATCTGCTATTCCCTTTTCACCCGGTTAAGCCTTGCCCGTATGACCAAATCCTCCGGCGCCTCTAACGCTATCTGATAAATCGTTTTCTTCAATTAAATCAGCTATATAAACTTTTGAAATCACCATTTGTGAAATTCTGTCCCCGCGGTTAATTTCAAAATCCGTATCGCCAAAATTAAATAAGATTGTTTTAATTTCACCGCGGTAATCGCTGTCAATAGTACCGGGAGAATTTAAAACGCCAATTCCGTGTTTAGCTGCAAGTCCGCTTCTGGGTCTCACTTGAATTTCATATCCCAAAGGAATTTCAACACTTAAATTAGTAGGAACCATGGCAACTTTACCCGCGCGTAAAATTAATTTATCGGTCACCGCCGCGCGTAAATCCATTCCGGAGCTTCCCGATGTTGCATATTCGGGAAGAGGAATATCAGAAAACTGATCCGAAATTCTTTTGATTTTTATTTTTAATTTATCCATTACTTTCCTTAAGGACGGGAATATTATACAATTGCGATTAGAAATATTATAAAACGAAAATAAGAATAAATTTAATTTTTTATCAACTTGACTTTAAACTTATTCAATAGGAGTGGAAATATTTCCGGAATTACATCATTTTTTTAGAATGATGTTTAATGTTTTTCTGATTTCACCTTTCTGAATAATATTTAATCCGAACAGTGAAAGAATAAAAAATATTAATAGGAGGATTTTATATAAAAATAGTAGATTCCCCAAAAGATATAAATAATAATATGTATAACCTGTAATAACAATAAGAACTAAAGTTTTAATAATTTTTGGATACTCATATTCTATTTTATAAAACCTTTGCGCAACAATGAACAAACCGGCTGCCATTACCAAATAACTAATTAAAGTCGCAATTGCCGCGCCGTAAATTCCAAGAACAGGAATCAGTAAAAAATTAACAATAACGTTCGATGCTGCGCCAAGTCCGGTTATTAACGGAAAATATTTTGTTTTTTCTTCAATATATAATCCAGCTTGAAAATTAATATACATCCCGAAAAACAGGTATCCTAATAATATAATCGGAACTATATGAACCCCTGACAAAAATTCTTTCCCGATTAATGATCTTCCCGGCATAAATTCGAATGAAGCAATATCATCTATAAATAAAGATAATACTACCCAAAGCAGACTTGCGGCTACGACAAAAAGAGTAAGTACCTTAGAAAACAATTCTTTTGCGTCTTTTTCTTTTGCGTTTGTTAAAAAAAACGGCTGCCACGCGTATTGAAACATTGAAACAATAAGCATCATAAATATGCCTAATTTATAATTAGCGCGGTATATTCCAAGCGTACTGTCATCGGTTAAATATCTTACGATCGGTACGTCTATAACCTGAACCATCATTGCGGCGAAACTGGCAGGAAGATAAGGCAAAGCGAATTTCAGCATTATTTTCAGTTTTTTTGCGACAATGTTAAAATTCAGATTTGTTATAATATCAGGTATTAATATTATAAAAGTAACCGCCGAAGCCGCTAGGTTACTAATAAATATAGCTTCAACGCCTAAACGATAATAAATGATAAGAATAAAATTAAGTCCGAGATTCAAAATAATATTTACGATTTTGATAGCCGCAAATTTTCTCGCTTTTCTTTGCAGCCTTAAATTCGCGAAAGGAATTAAAACTATGGCATCAAATAATAAAATCAACGAAAAGTAATATATAAGATGTTTATATTCATCCTGTACGGATAACATAGATCCGATTTGAGGAGTAAATAAATAAAACACAGCAGATAAAATTAATGATGTAAATAAAACGAATAAAAATGGGGTAGAAAATGTTTCTTTTTTTTCCGGTTCTTCCGCAAGCGAATGATATTTCATAAACGCGGCGTCCATACCGTATATATAAATAACGTTAAAAAAACCTAGGAAAGCATAAATGTAGGAATAAATTCCAAACTCGGCAGTACTTAAAACATTTGTATAAAACGGAACAAGTAAAAATCCGAGAAACCGACCGACAATTGTACTGATGCCGTAAATAGCCGTGTCTTTAGAAAGTTCTTTTAACTTCTTGATCATTGAGTAAATTTCACCTTAAATAACACTACAAAATAAACGAACATTAAATTCATTTTTATCAACTTGAGAGATTGAATGATTGGTTGATTGGATGATTGTATAATTATAAATTTCAATCATTCAGTTATTCATCTTATCAACCATTCTTTTAAAATTTTACAAATAATTATCGTTACAATAAATCATTGATTTTTCTTTTACTCAAAGTACCCGGCTAATGCATCAATATAAAATTTAGGAGGGCGCACAGCTTTTTTAGTTTCTGTTTTAATAAATACATGTTCCGTAAATCCTTCAACTAATAATTCACCGCTTTCTTTTTTATAAACATTATACTTTATAAAAAGTTTGGGAGTATTAATTTTTTCAACAATGGCTTCAATTTCCAATTCGTCGTCGTAAACGGCCGGCAGTTTATATTTTAAATTAGCTTCAATTAATGGAAGCTGGTAACCCTGTTTCTCAAGCTCATTGTATGCTAATCCAAAGTGACGCAATAGTTCTGTTCTGCCGACTTCAAAATATTCAAGATATTTGCCGTTATAAACAAACTGCATCATATCCGTGTCGGCGTAACGGACTCTAATTATAGTTTTATGAGAAATCATATTCAGCCTGAAATAAAGAAGTGTAATATTTATATATAGGGCGGCTGCAATAAATAACTGGAATTATTAAAAAATTAATACAGCAGATCAAAAGTCTTAAAAAACAATCAACCGCTGCTGAAATTATTTATTCTACGTACACGCCCATTTTACCGAATTTATCAATTCGATTTTGGAATAATTTATCGGGTTTGATTTTTATTAATTGAGCAAGTTCTTCTTTTAAAACATTTTTAAGAGTGGCCGCCATAGCAACAGGATCTTTATGCGCTCCTCCCAATGGTTCAGGCACTATTCTGTCGATTAATTTTTGTTCAAGCAAATCTTCAGCCGTAAGTTTTAATGCTTCTGCCGCCTGTTCTTTATATTCCCAGCTTCTCCATAATATACTTGAGCAGGATTCAGGACTTATAACCGAATACCAAGTATTCTGAAGCATTAATATTCTATCGCCAATTCCAATACCCAAAGCGCCTCCGCTTGCGCCTTCGCCGATAATAACAACAATTATAGGAACTTTGAGTTTACTCATTTCAAATAGATTTCTTGCTATAGCTTCGGCCTGCCCTCTTTGCTCGGCTTCAAGTCCGGGATACGCGCCGGGAGTATCGATCATTGTGATAACAGGAATATTAAATTTTTCGGCCAGTTTCATTAATCGAAGAGCTTTTCTATAACCTTCGGGATTTGCCATTCCGAAGTTTCTGTAAAGGTTTGATTTTGTATCTCTTCCCTTCTGTTGACCAATTATCATAACTTTATATTCATCAATAGCCGCAAGTCCGGCAACAATCGCTTTATCGTCTTTAAATTGTCTATCGCCGTGAAGTTCAATAAAATCTGTAGTCATATTATAAATATAATCGAGTGTATATGGTCTTTCGGGATGACGCGCCAATTGAACTTTCTGCCAGCGGGTCAAATTATCATAAATATTCATCTTCAGTTGATTTACCTTCTGTTCAAGTTTCTTCACTTCGTCTTTAATATCAAGACTTCCGTCGTAGCTGCGCATCTCTTCAATTTTCTTTTCAAGTTCTATAATTGGTTTTTCAAATTCAAGTATATTCTTAGCCATCCTTACTCCTTATTAAAAAACATTTTTGACAATGATTTGCCTAATATTTCCAAATCGAGCCAAACATTTTGATTCTTTGCGTAATAAATATCCAGCTTATTATTTTCTTTGTTATCGTAAAAATCAATTTTCTCAATAAACCAAAATCCAGTTAATCCCGGTTTCCCTAAATAGAGATTTGAAAAATAGGAATTAGTACGTGGACCGACAAGACTTTTTTTGCCTATTAATACTTTGGGAATAGACAGGATGAAAGAAGTAAAATCGTTATTTACCTTAAAAATCTTATTTACAAATAAAACCGGAAAATAAACAATTAATAAAGTTAAAAGAGAAATTGATAAATCCGCCAACGATTTTACAATTTTATGTTCGCGCATTGATATATTATATTCAACGTTTACAAGAGGAATATCTTCGAGCATTGTTACCGATGATTTACCGACAAGAAAATCCATTCCTTTACCGGCGACTTTAAATTCAACATTAGTTCCTTGGCATTCGGATACTACGCCGAACATTTCATTAAAAGAAATATCTTCGGATGAAAAAATAATTTTATGAATTTTTTCATTTTCAATTATTTTTTTAATGCTGTCGATGTTGCCAATAACTTTAAAATTATTTTTAACCTCACCTATTTCTTTTCTGCTTTTTGCTACGAGTCCGATAATCTGATTTATTTCATTTACTCCGGATTTAATTTTTTGCGATAGATTAACCGCGTAATCACTGGTTCCAACAATCAAGGTTCTGTGGTGATTTTTCTCGTGAGTTAATCCTATCCTAAACAGAATTTTAAATACAAGCCGCCATATAATGTAAAAAGCGGCGGCAATAAAATAAGTTATTAAAACAACCGCTCTGCTGAAGGCAAACTGTTTAAAGAAAAACGTAAGAGAAGAAATAAAAATAAATCCGAAAAACAATGAGACTAAAGACCACATAATAGAAACAGTATTCTTTTTATAAGAACCGGCCATTAATGAAATTAAAAATTGAATGAACGCTGGAATAAAATAAATTAACGGTTTAACATCGCTGTGAAAACCGTTCCAATTTTCAGATTCATAAAAATTTTCGGCAAGTAAAATGGAAAGTGAGAAAAGAATAAAATCAAATGCCGAAGATATAATTACATACTTATAAACATTTATGAACGCTAGAAATTTCCTTAAGATTATTGCGAACTGAAGTATAAACTCAACAACAAAAGAAGCTGAAAAGTGTTTTTTAACAAACAAATGCATAGCGTCATAAAATATTTTTGTTTCATCAATTTTGCTTCTTTTAGTGCTTTCGCCTTTGTAATGGAAAATTTCGGTTGAATGCACATAAAAAACTTTAAATCCTTCTTTCTGGGTTCTATAACACAAATCCAAATCTTCACCGTACATAAAAAAATCGGGATCGAACCCGCCTATCTTTTCATATACATCTCTACGGAACATCATAAAAGAACCAGAAATAGCGTCAACTTCGTATGTTTTATTTTCATCAAGAAATGTCAAATTATAGCGAGCAAACAATTTACTTTTTGGAAATAATTTGCTGAGTCCCGTTACCTTTGTAAATGATGTCCATGGACCGGGAAAACCTCTTCTGCAGGCCAGCTGCAAAGTGCCGTCGGAGTTTAATACCTTGCATCCAGCCATTCCGGCTTCGGGAGTATTTTCAAAAAAACTTATCATTTCGGTAAAAGTATCTTCTTTAACAATTGTATCGGGGTTAAGAAGAAGTATAAATTTCCCTTTAGCGATTTTCAGCGCCTGGTTATTTGCGGCACCGAAACCAACATTTTTTTTATTCTCAATTAGGTTTAAAAGAGGGTAATTTTTATGAAGCATTTCTTTGCTGCCGTCGTCTGAGTCATTATCAACTATAATTATTTCAGTTGAAAGTCCGGAGGCAGCTTTTTCAATTGACTGAAGAAGATTCTGCAGAAATTCTTTTACGTTATAATTAACTATTATAATTGAAAGATCTATCATAATATGATTTTATAATTTACCAATTATACTTCTCAAACGGAGTTTCCAAACCATCCAAACCGCTTCATACACAATTTTTTTAGACATCTTTGACGTACCTTCAACTCTGTCAATAAATATTATCGGAATTTCTTTTAATTTCCATCCGTTTTTCCAGGCTTTAAAATTCATTTCAATCTGGAATGCGTATCCGTTTGATTTTATTTTTGAAAGATCAATTGACTCAAGCACCCTTCTTCTGAAACATTTAAATCCTCCTGTACCGTCGCATACCTTCATGCCTGTAACAATGCGAGAATATTTATTCGCGAAGTAACTTAAAAGTAATCTTCTCATAGGCCAGTTAACAACATTTACGCCGTCAACGTATCTGCTTCCGATTATTAAATCGTAATCCGCGATCGCATTATGCATTCTAATTAAATCTTTCGGGTCATGAGAAAAATCAGCGTCCATCTGAAAAGCAAACTCATAACCTTTCTGAAGCATATATTTAAATCCGTCAGCGTAAGCCGTACCCAGTCCCATTTTCCCGTTTCTTTGAAGCACATGAACCCGCTCATCTTTTTCCGAAAGTTCTTTAACATAATTGCCCGTTCCGTCGGGCGAATTATCGTCAACAACAAGAATATGCAGTTCTGGATATAAATCGTTAAGTATAGGAATTAGCTTTTTTATATTTGCTAATTCGTTATAAGTAGGGATAACAACAATCGAGTTTTTCATAATGTGTAAGTTTAGAATTAATAATTTAACATTTTGCTCTTAAGAATTAATTATAATGCCCTTTTCCAAACAGCACTACAAATATAGTTCTGAAGATAATTATAAAATCCATTCTTATTGAAATATTTTCAATGTAAAAAAGGTCGTATCTTAATTTTGTTTTTACGTCCTCCACAGATTCATCGTACTTATGTTTTACCTGCGCCCAGCCTGTTAATCCAGGTCTTACTTTTAATCTTCTTTTATACAATGGAATTTCTTTAGCTAGCTGTTCAACAAAGACAGGTCTTTCGGGACGCGGCCCTACAAAACTCATTTCACCTTTCAGAATATTTATCATCTGCGGTATTTCATCTATCCTAACCTTGCGGATGAATTTACCGACCTTCGTTATTCTAGGATCGTCTTTAGTAGACCAAATAGGTCCTGATTTTTTTTCGGCATCCTGAAACATTGACCGGAATTTATATATTTGAAAAGGTTTGCCGTTTAAGCCGCTCCTCTCCTGTTTATAAATTACAGGTCCTTTTGATTCAAATTTAATTGCGATGATCGTAAAAATAGTAAATGGCGAAGAAAGGATTATAAATAAAACAGAAATCACAATATCAATTAATCGTTTCAATTTCTTTTCCCATTCGCGCATAAGCTGAGGCATAATATCTATTAATGGGAAACCGTATATTTGCGTTGTGCGGGCTTGACCGCTAATAATTTCGTATAAATCAGGCACAATCTTTAAGTTTACATTTTTATCATCGCAAATTGAAATTACATTTAATAAAATATCCTCTTCATGTTTTTCCAAAGCCAGAATAATTTCTTTCGCGCATGTTGAATCTATGATTTTTGCAATCTCATCATAGGTGCCGGTTACTTCAACTCCGTTAAATATTTTCCCCACGTTTTCTTTTTTTACCGCGGCATATGCCTTAACGTCAATTCCTAAAGCTCTGTGTTGATTAATTGTATTATGAATATTATGCGCTTTGGAGTTGAATCCAACAATTACCGCATTCTTTCTTCCGATACCGTTTATCAATAATTTTCTTTGGAAAAATCGTATGAATAATCTTCCTGTACTAACTAAGAAGAGGAGTATTCCCCAATAAATAAATATTAAAAAACGGTTTGCCGATGACACATTATGAACAAAATCGTCGTACATAATAACAAAGAAAAGAATGAATATGCCGACAAAGGTTGCTTTAAACAATGTTGAAAGCTCATCGAAACGGGAAGCGGCAAACCAAGTTCTATACATTCCTACGAAAGTGAAAACAATTAACCAATAAAAATAAACCGCGAACATAGGTATTAAAAAAACAGGTTGAGTGATTGTCTCGAACCAGCCTGTTTCTATTCTAAAATAGAAAAATATTACCCAGGCTAAATTAACAGTTAAGAAATCGGCGGTAAGAATAAATATTTTTTCAGTTTTTTTATTCAAGATTAACTCATTACAATCTATTTATCAATTTACAGTACTTCAATTATTTTTTAATTCAATCCTAGTGCCTTTGTGCCTACCTGCCGGTAGGCAGGCCTTGGTGGTAATAGTAATTATTGAATTTTTCATCCTGCCACAAAGGCACTAAGACACAAAGGAACATCAAAAAATCACACTATTAACCTAGACAATAATTTATTTGCAACTGTTTCCCCAATTGCGAGTGATGATGTAGCCGCCGGTGAAGGAGCATTGCAAACATGCACAACATTTTTATTTTCAACAAAATAAAAATCATCTAAAAGTCCGCCCTTAATATCACATGCTTGCGCTCTTACTCCCGCGCCACCCGGAACAAGATCATCTTCGGAAATTTCAGGGATTAATTTCTGCAAAGCTTTTACAAAAGCTTTTTTACTGAATGATCTATGATATTCTCCCAATCCGGTTTTCCAGTATTTTTTCGCAACGTTTACAAAACCCGGCCATGATAAAGTTTCAAAACTGTCTTTTGCGTTAAAGGAGTATTTATTATATCCTTCACGTTTAAATGCAAGAACAGCGTTAGGTCCCGCTTCAACCTCACCGTTTATCATTCTAGTAAAATGAACACCCAGGAAAGGAAATGAAGGATCAGGCACGGGATAAATTAATGAGTTTACCAGATGCCGTTTTTTATCTTTAAGTTTATAATACTCTCCGCGAAAAGGAATAATTCTAAGAGGTAAGTTTTTATCCGTCATTTTGGCGATCCTATCCGAATGCAAACCCGCACATGATACAATTTGTTTTGCAGAATATGAATTTTTATTGGTAACAACATCGCTTGATCCGGAATTTAAATTTATACTTAAAACTTCTTCATTAAAAACAATTTCGGCATTAAATTTCATTACTATTTTTTCAATTGCTTTTGCAACTTCTAAATAATTTATAATTCCGGTCTGCGGAACACGTATACCTTTAATTCCATTTACATGCGGTTCTATTTCCGCGACTTCTTCTTTTTCCAACAATTTTAAATCTTTAAGCCCGTTTTCCAAACCTCTTTTATAAATGTTATGCAAATACAGCAATTCATTACTATTTGTCGCGACAATTACTTTACCGCATATTTCATATTTAACGTTGTTTTTATCGCAGAAGTCGAGCAACAATTTATATCCCCGGCTGCAATTCAGAGCTTTTAAACTACCGGGTTTGTAATATATACCTGAATGAATTACGCCGCTGTTATTACCGGTTTGATGTTTGCATATATCATTTTCTTTTTCAATAATTAATAGTTTCAGTCCGGGTTTTGCTTCCTGTAATTTTAATGCGGAAGCAAGACCAACAATACCGGCGCCTATAATTATTACGTCGTATTTCATTTAAATAATGACCTATAAAGATTTATATATTCTTTAACCATTTGATCTAGGCTAAATTCTTTTTTTAGATTTTTATTAAATTCGATATAATGCGATTTGTTTTTTTGAATTTCAGACAATTTATTTATATAGTCATACGCATTATTGAGTTCAAATACTTGATCTTCCGCACCACCGACATTTTCGATGTTACCCCCCACATTTGAGGCGAGAATTGGAATTTCGGCAAACACAGCTTCAATTAGACTTATAGAAAGTCCTTCGTAATTTGAAGGCAAAGTAAAGACATCAAAAGCTTTTATATATTTATAAGATTCTTTTATAGCCCCGACAAGATAAAATTCATTTTGGATTCCTAAATCATTAATTTCTTTTATATATCTATCGTAATTAGGACCGTCGCCGATTATAATAATTTTAGATGAAGGAATTTTTTCTTTAATCAGTTTGAAATTCCGAATTAAAAAATCATAATTCTTTTGATAAGCTAATCTACCCGTAGAACCTATTAAAAAAGAATTTTTTAAATCACAGTGACACAAATTAGAAAAATAATCTACTGCATTATCTTGTTCCAAAAATTGAAGATTATTTTCATCAAGTCCGTTGTATATTACTCTTCCTTTTTTTACGATGGATGATTGCAAAGATTCTTTATAATTTATTTTACTTACAAAAACAGACTCGTCAACAATATTTACAAATAATTTAAAGTAAAGTTTGGAAAGAAATCTGAATAAGGAATTCATCTCATAATTTTTATCCAAAAAAGAGAGGCCGTGAAATGTAAAAACAATTTTAGGACGAGGCTTAATCCAGAAAGCAGACAAAGCTCCGATAAGAGTATTTGAGCTATTTAAATGAACTATATTGTATTTATTTTCTTTGAGTAATCTGAAGATATCAAAAATAAAATAGAATGATCTAAAAACGTTAAAATCTCTTTTTAAGGAATTAAGGTAATGATATTTTATATTGTTTTTTTTCAGTTCTTCAAACAAATAATTCCCGGCGCCTGCGGCAACTTCAACATCAAATCCCATTTTCTTTAAAGAGGCGGCAAGATTAAGTACAAATACCTGCGCCCCGCCTATTTCGGATTTAGTAATAACTAAAAGCAATTTCAAGTTTGTCAAGAATATTTATCCGTATTATTTTTAAACGTATGAATTAAATATATCAATAAGTTTTTGTGTAATTATTTTGATATTAAATTTTTTTGATTGTAGAATTGCCTTTAATTTCATTTTTTCATAAAAAGTTTCATTATTTTCCAACTCCAAAATATCCGCTGCAAAACCTTCAAAATCAAATGAACTCCTCAGTATCCCTCCATCGCCAACTACTTCAGGCAGTGATGAAGAATCAGATGTTAAAACTGGAATTCCCGACTGCATTGCTTCAAGAGGAGGTATTCCGAAACCTTCGTAAAAGCTTGGGAAAATAAAAGCAAATGCATTTTTGTAAATATAAGTTAATTCATTGTCTTGAAGAAAATTGTAATGCAAAACATTAGCTTTCCTTCTATCAATTTCAGGTTTAATATTTTCGAAATCATAGCCTGGTCTGCCGACTAAAATTAGTTTTAATTTACTGCCATGTTTTCTAATTTCATCAATAGTTTTTAACATACAAATAATATTTTTCCTTTTTTCAATCACACCAACGTATAAAATATATTTTTCTGGCAGATCTAAATTTTTAATTTGTAATGAAGATAATTCGGATTTTGTTGGACTAGAATTAAATTTATCTGAAGCTGTATTGTATATAACGTCAATTTTCTCTTTAGGAACATTATAATAATTAACAATATCTTTTTTTGAAAATTCAGACACTGTAATAATTTTATCAGAATTTTTTAAAGATAATGGAAGAAACAATTCAAGATATTTTTTATAGAAATAAGGATAATACTCAGGATATACTTTTGGAATTACATCATGGACAACAGAAATCTTTTTAATACTTCCTAAATCAACAATTGGAGTAAGAATATTTGGAGAAAATAATAAATCAATTTTATGTTTTTTTAATTTTGAAGGCAGAATTAAATTAAGCCAAATAATTGAGAAAATTTTGGCTGGTATTAGCGATTGTTTAAAGAAATCATATTTGTAAAAATCATTATTTACGGGAAGTATTGAGCCAGTAAATATTAAATACTTATTATGATTATCATGATTAGGAATTTCTTTTAATAAATTCAAAAGGTATCTACCTGTACCTGTCATACCTCTATCTAGAACTGTAGCATCAATACCTATATTCATTATATATAAAAACCATTTTAAAAATAAATTTTATGTTTTATTTTACCAGCACTTTTGTAAGGTAATATATAGTTGCTAAATTAAGAATAAAATATAACCAGCTTAACATCGGGATAAAAAATGAAAATACAATTACAATAAAAAATATACCATAAATAGAAATTGTGTGAACATTTGGGTTTCGTCTCATTTTATAGTAAAAAGAAGAAACAAGCATTCCGAATCCCATTGATAATAAAAACAAACCTAAGACACCAAAATCCCTGTAATATGAAAAGAACATGCTATATGTATTAAATTCCTCTGTAATTAAACCTGGGAAATCGTTCAACGAAGCATATTCAGCAATCCAGTGTTTTAGTCCTGACAAAGCAAGTATAAAATCAAATGTGTAATAACCAAAACTGAAAGAAGTAAAATCATTTACGGCATGCGCAAAATTTTCAAGATTCATCACAATATACATGTATGGTTCTGTAAGAAAAGCATATTGCATACCAATCTTCATTTTTGATGTATAGTATAAATATTCTATAAATAAGCTACTTACTCTAATTGTAGAAATACTATACATAAATGCTATAAATAATATGAATACAATTATTACATTTCTAGGTTTAAATTTGTTAGAGCCGTAATATAGAAATACCGTAGAAAGTACGATTGCTATTACAAGATCAAATCGTTGCAATAATAATAAGAAAGAAACCAAGGTCAGAATTACTAATAGTCCAAGTAATATTTTTTTAGATATATTTTTTCTGATTGTAAGATAGTAGAGAAATACAAAATAAATTATTGCTGGAGCGAGATGAATAATTAGTCCAAAACCGAAAACACTCCACTTGGTTCTTGTAATATTGGGTAGAGCTGTGAATAAAGGAATAAACCCGACAATCAAATATATAGTTATATAGGAAATCATATATAAAAGAAAAACAAATATTATTATTTTATAGAGAACATTAGGATTCAGTTCAGAACTTCTAATTAGATATCTTGTTTTATTAATAGAATAGTTCAACTTTCCAAAATTTATGACATAAATTATAAACATTCCCAATAGTACAGAAGCAATACTTATAATAATCACAAGCCAACTAAAAATATTCCACTGGACTTGATGCCAACTTAATTTTAATTCTGCTAATCCAATAGCAAGTGACCAGACAATAGTAAAGATCCTGGCTGGTGCAAATATATCTGTCCCCTTTTTAGCAAAAGTAATAATTAGCACAAAAAATATGGTAAAAGATATTATCGAGATATAAGTCATTTCTTCATTTCGTAAAATTTTAAGTTTTTCTTGAAGTAAAATTGTATGACAACAGTAATGATTTTTCTTCTTTTGAAAAGAAATAAAAGTAAGCTAAACATGAATATATTGCGACAATAATAAATAAGCCATTCCATAAATTTATATGAAGTAAATCCTCAATAAAATAATAAAGTATTAATGAACTTATTAAAATAATCACTGATTTAGAATTTACAAACCATTCTTTGAACAATTTTATATTTACAATTATATATAAAATTCCGACAAATAGATTACACGCGAGTGAAACAAAAGCAGCACCTAGCAAGCCATAATAAGGGATAAATATAATGTTTAAGACTAAATTAACAATGGCTGCGGTAATTACTACATACATACGAACAATCTGTCTATTTGAAGTAGTTAACATTAATGCAAAAGGTTCAAGACAAAATCTAACAAATACAATTAGTGAAAATATCTTTAATATATTAACAGCCTCATGATAATTTTGTAGCCCGTAGATTATATCAATTATTTCTTCAGCATAAATAAATAATATTAAAGAAACAGGAATTATTATTATAAACAGGATTTTACTCATTATACTTCCTGTTTTTTTCCATTGCTTATGGTTTTCTATATTTAGTCTTGAAAGTAAAGGTAAAAGCACATTTATAAATATTTCTGGAAGTACTAGCGGCAACATTATTAATTTAAATACAGACTGATATATACCTACATAATAATCCCCTTTTAGTAATGCAAGAAGAAGGGTATCTAACTGGAAAAATAAAAAGCTGAAAAGAAAGTGAAAACCGAAAACCAATACCTTTCCTCTAATATTTTTAAGATCATTAAATAATAGACTAAACTTTATATTTGGTACTAGATTCATTGAAAATTTAATACCTAATATAAAACCAATCATTCTAGATATAGTGAATCCTACAGCAACGAAAATTACATTTATTCTGAAATAGATTGCAGCAACAGTGAATATAATAAGACCAATATTAATCGTAAATGAAATAATTGATTCTAAATTTAATTTTTCAAAACCTTTAAATAATGCAAAAAGAAAATTAGTGAGAGTAGTAAAAACCATAAAAAAACTAAAGACTATTGCTAATTCACGTGCTTCATTACTTATATCAAATACAAGAGTAAAAAGAAACATCCCGACTAATGATATAATTGTAAATATAAGTTTCAATGAAAATATCTGCTGAAATATTAAAGCAGCATTTTTTTTAGATTTGGCAATTTCAGTCGTTAATAGTATATCAAAACCAAAATCAGCAAAAAGTAGAAATGTCATTGCTAATGTATGTGCAAATGTAAATTGTCCAAATGTCTCTGGACCGTAATAGCGCGCCAGAATCATAAAAACTACAAAATTGGCAAACAACCTTGAAGTAATTGAAATTAATGAAAACAATGAATTTTTTTTAATTTTATCCGATTCTGACATATTTCTATTGATATGTTAATATATGGAATTGAATTTATAAAACTGATTTTTTATAAACTTCCAATAGTTTTTGAATATATAATTCTTTAGTAAAATTATTATTATAGAATTCAAAGGCATTTTGTGAGATTAAGTTATATTTGGAATCAGAAATTCTTTCAGCTTTTAATAATACCTCACCCAGATTTCCTGATTCTCTATGTTTAAATGTAAATCCAGTTACTTCATTAACAACAATTTCTTTAATACCTCCAAGCAGACTGCTAATAACCGGTTTTGACATTGAGTAAGATTCAACAATTGTTAGGGGATTATTTTCATAACATTCTGATGGTACAATTACAAAAGAAGAATTTGAAATTAAATCTTCAAGGTCTTTGCCTGACTTATACCCCAAGTATTCAACATTAGTATTTTTATTATTCTCGACAATATATTTCAAAGGACCGTCACCAATAATTTTTAGTTTTAACATTGGATTATCATTAAAAGTCTTCAATAGTGTTGTTATCCCTTTTTCATATGATAATCTACCGAAGAATAAAAAATAATTTCCTCTGATAATTCTACGGTCTGTTGGTTTGTCACTAAAATTATATATTACATCTGATTTTGATTCTATTTCAGGATAAACCTCAAGGAATTTTTTTTTAGTAAAACTGCTAACAAATATAAAGCGATCTATTAGGTTTTGAAATGGTAAAACATAATCTCTAATATAACTTTCAATGCTTACAAGAATACTTTTAGAAATTCCTTCTGGAGCACAATTATTAATAATACAATTGAAATATTTACCCCCTTTACACTGTTCACAAATTTCCTTTTTCCCGTTCATAAACACATAGACCGGACACATTAATCTGAAGTCATGTATTGTTGCTATAATTGGGATATTATGTTTTTTTAAACTTGAAAGGACTGAAAAAGTAATTCCGCCAATAATATTATGGATATGAGCGATATGAGGTTTTTCATTTTGTACAATTATATCAATTAATTTTGCGGCCTTTCTTGAATAGAATTTGTTAACTAAATTATTTGAATCGGGGATGAAATATTCTTTTGAAGCTATATTTAAATTATTTTTACTATCTCGACTTAATGATATAACAAGATTATTATATTTTTCTAATAATTGAATGGTATTAAGATAAACAACTTCAGCCCCTCCCAATTTGTAATGATTATTGTTTATCTGTAATATTTTCATCAAACATCTTAATAATAAAATTATTTTTTCTTGATTAAAGGCCAATTAACATTTTTAAAGGATATCCATCCAGTAATATATTCATATTTATCAGAATCAATTTTTTTTAACTTAACAAGGAATTCTCTAATAAATACGATAAATAATCCAAGTAGTGTGGAAACCACAAAAGATAACAAAGCATATAAACTTCCTTTTGGTTTCGCTTTTCGATCAGCAGGTACTGCTGTATCTAGAACAATAACGCTAGGAGTATTTCTAGCTTCTTCCACTTTTGCCTGCTCGTATAGTGGCTGAACAAATTCCAAAATTTTGTACTGAATTTCTAGATTTCTATAAATCTTTAGGTATTGATTTCCTAATTCAGGCGCTTGTTTAAATGGGATCAATAAATTTACATCTTGCTGTGACGCATCTTTCCCCGAATTTAATAAGTTAATTTTTTTCTGAAGTTCTTTCATTTCAATTTCAGAAACAGTAGCAAGCGGATGATCTGCACCGTACCTTTCTTTAATAACATTATATTCAACTTCTTTCTTGTATAAAGTCGCGTAAATTTCAGACATTGATTTAACAGTAGCTTCTAGCTGCTCAGGCACAGCGATTAAACCATACTTTTCCTGAAAGTCCTGCATTTTTTGTTCAAGGTTATTTATGTCTTCAATGTTCTGAAAATATCTTTTTTCCACAAATTCTTTATTTGCTTTTGCATTTGTCACACTAAGCTTTGTGTTAAGCTCATTTAATTTTCCAACCAAATAATTGGCAATATCAGCTGCTTTTTTAGGATCTTTATCGTAAACAGATAATGTTAAATTTCCTTCGTCCTGTACTTCGAGTTCAAAATTTGACTGCCAAGCTTTAACAACTTTTTCATAATAAGTATCTTCAAGATCATATTCTTCTTTCAAATTGAATTTTTTTATAACGTCATCAGTTACAGATGCGCTTAATAATATAGCCATATATCGATCGGTCTCAGCATTCCCGCCAGTTAATGCAGCAAGTCCTTTGCTTGCGGAAAAACCCTTTGCTAAACTAGAAAGTCCAGACAATGTTGATAACAGATCCGTTTTTTCAGCCGGTAAAACAGAAGCAGTTGATAAAAACCATTTATCGGCAATCAGCAAAGAATAGGAAGTTGTAAAAACAGTAATAGAAAACACGAACCAAAAAAGAAATTTTCTATATTTTACAGTAATTATAAGAAATTCAATAAAAGAACTACCAACATATTGATTATTATCATTCTCTTTAATTTCATTTTGCATATTCATCAATAACCCCTGAAAACTTTTTGCCTTATTTACCTAATTGAGAAAAAAGCAGAATAAGTGTTGCAATTGTACCAAATATTCCTGCAATATTACTAACCCTTGCTAAATAGAAGTCGAAATTTCTAATTGGTTCTTTCGGAATCCATAAATAATCACCAGGTTCAATTATCGTATCTGAATCATCAGCCTGAATCCAATTTCTATTATTACCTTTTATCAACATCACTTCACCATCTTCTGCTAAATCACCAAAACCTCCAGCAAGATTTATATAATACATATAGTCCTTACCTTCAGCATATTCATATTTCCCAGTTTTAGGTACTTGTCCAAATATGTTTACAACATTTTCAAATTTTGGCACAACGATTACATCACCATTATTTACAATTAAATTCTTCCTTTTAATATCCATTGAATCAGAAAAATCTAAAATTGTACCGCCATTATAAATTCTTAGTTCATTCTCAATATTGAAATATAATGTATCTTCTTCTCCGATATTTGATAATCGGCCCATCATATTATTTTCTAGTTCAAGTGTCCGTTCAAATTCAGTAAGTCCTTTTTCTAAAAGATCTTTTTTATTAAATAACAACTCAGCGTTTTTACCTGAAATAAGCTGAACTTTTTTTAACCATGCTGATTCTGTGAATCCTCCTGACTTTGAAATTACTTCATTAACAGTTGAACTATTTTTAGTTATATAAATGTATCCAGGATTGTTAACTTCTCCACTGACTAGAACTTTATAAGACTCTTTAAATATTTCTTTACCAATTATTCTGATTCTATCCCCTCTTTGTAAATCAAACGAAGCATCCAAATTGACCAATATTCTTTCTTCTGTCTGACCGTCGTAACTCAATCTTGAAATTTCAGCTTTGTTTACATTTTCGTAAGATTCACTTAAACCTAATGCAAACATTAAAGCGTCAGATAATTTATCTCCTTCGGAGAATTGAAAAGTAATAGGTCTTTTAACGGCGCCGGCTATTGATATAAAATCCTTTTCAATATTTTTTTTAGGAAAAATTATAATATCTTCGTCGTTCAGATACGGGTTACAACTAAAATCCCCGGTTAATCTGAACTTTTCCAAATCAACTTTTAATTCCGAACCATCTGATCTTTTAATAAGAATATTCCGCTGAGAATATTCGTTTAATTCGTCAAGCAATCGTAAAGAATATTCATATTCATTTGTAACGCTTAATGTTTTTTCTTTTGCCTCATTAAAAACCTTGGTAATAAAATGATCAACTCTTTGAGCAGGCAAAGCATCGAAAGTCCCGTTTACAATAAATTCCCCTCCAATAGTAACTGATATTAAAATACCATTACTAATATTTCCGGAAGTAGGAAAAATAATAACGTCGTCGTTCTTTAAATAGGGATTATTTTTAAAATCACCGTCTTTTCTAAATTGCTCAAGATTAATTTTCAGTTCGGTGCCGTCAGCTCTTTTTAATGTAATATTTTCTAAAGAATATTTGTTAAGTTCTTTTAACAGCTGGGCTGCGTATTCCGGTTCACCGGAAACACTTAACGCTTCCATTTTTGTTTTGTTGAAAATCTGTGTAATAAAATTATCCAATCTTTGACTTGCATAAGCTACGAACGAACCATTCACAACAAAATCTCCGCCAATTGTAACGGATATTGGAAGAGAACTTATACTAATCGAGGAATTATTATTTTTATTTGAAGAATTATCCTGCGCAATACTTAAGCTTACGCACAATAATACAATAGTTAAAATTCTTTTAATCATTTAACAACCTAAATTATCTATTAGTATATAATGTTTTATAATATTCCTGGTACTGGCCTGAAATAATTCTTTCCCACCATGGTTTATTTTGAAGATACCATTCAATAGTTTTACTCATTGCGTCTTCAAATACATATTCTGGTTTCCAGCCAAGTTCGTTTTGTATTTTTGATGAGTCAATGGCATACCGTCTGTCGTGACCCGGTCTGTCTTTAACAAATTCAATTAAATCATCCGACTTGTTTAAGTTCTTGAGAAGCAGTTTAACAATATCGATATTGGCCATTTCACGGCTGGCGCCTATGTTATAAACTTCCCCAACTTTTCCTTTTTCCCATACAAGCTCGGCAGCTTTATTATGATCAATTACATAAATCCAATCCCTTACGTTGAGTCCATCTCCGTATACAGGAAGTTTTTTTCCGTTAAGAGTATTTAAAATCATAAGCGGAATTAATTTTTCAGGGAATTGATAAGGTCCGTAATTATTTGAACATCTAGTAACAACAACCGGCAGTCCGTATGTATGATGAAAAGATAAAACCATCATATCTGCCGCTGCTTTGCTTGATGAATAAGGACTGTTGGGTGAAATTGGCGTCTGTTCGGTAAATAATCCTTCTGCGCCGAGACTACCATAAACTTCATCTGTAGAAATCTGAACAAATTTTTCAATATTATTTCTTCTTGAGGCTTCCAATAAAACGTTGGTGCCGATTACATTTGTGGAAAAGAATACCTCCGAGCCCAATATACTTCTATCCACATGCGACTCAGCCGCAAAATTTATAACATGTTTTATTGAATATTTTTGGAAAATATAATCAACAAGTTCACGATTAGTTATATCGCCTTTAATGAATCTGTAATTACTTTTATTTTCCGATTCTTTTAGATTTTCAAGATTTCCGGCATAGGTAAGTTTATCAAGATTTACAACAAAAACATCATCTCTGTTTTTAAGTATGTAATTAATAAAATTACTTCCGATAAATCCCGCGCCGCCTGTAACTAGAATGTTTTTCATTTAATTTTTTATGCTATGTTTAGTTTTATTTACTTTTGTTCATTCACAAAAAAAATTGTGTGATTGAAGATAAGGAGAATTAAAATCAATCATCCGTCCATTAATTCAACCATCCATTCAGTCAATCAGTCAATCAGTCAATCATTAATCAATCAATTTATTAACTATAATATTCAAATACTTTTAGAACAGGAACAAACCGAAATACAGACCTGCCTGAATATAAAATGAATCGGCATTAATACTTTTGGGAACATTTTTTAATTCCAATTCATTTTCAATTTGCCACTCGTTTCCCAATGTTAATAAATACCCGGCCCCTACTCTAACGGCAAGGAATCTATTAAAAGGTACGTCCAGGTTTATTGTAGGAGAAATCAATATAAATTTATTTTTTATTTTTCTGCTGTAATTATCCGTTGAATTTCCCAGGTCGTTAAATACTCCGTCCCAGGTAAAGGTTCCCTTATTCTGATAAAGTTCCAAATCAATTGAACCAGCCCCGATCATCGCTCCAACAGATAAAGCAATCTTACGAACCATAGGAATCGAATATTCAATTGTAAAAGCTCCGCCGCCGAGGCTATATTTTGCTTCTCTGTTAAATCCGTTTACAACCGCTTCATTTTTAGTTGAGCCGCCGAAACCGATACCGCCTATTCTTACATCATCCAATATTTTAATATATACAAAACCGGAACCGCCGAATGTAAAATTTCCATTTTCAGAAAATTCTCCTACTCCGAAATTGGAAATCTGTTTATTAATTTCAGACATATCCGGAAATAGGTAAAGTGAATTTACTCCGCCTGCTACTGCAAATTTAGAAACCCAAGCAACTTGCGAAGCATTTTGGGCTTTTATGAAATTGCTGGGAATTAGGATAAAAATGGATAGCATTAATGTCATTCCGGCACGCTTTATTGCCGGAATCCGCAACTGAAAGTTTAAATATTCCCGTAAAAATAAAGCGGGAATGACGTTACATAAAATTATTCTTTTCAAAACTACCGGCTATTATTAATTATTAAGATGTGAAATTAACGAATAATAAATAAAGAAAAAACCTAAATATTATCATTAATCGGTTAAAAAAGAGGAAAATAAAAGCGGCTGCTTTGATTTCCATTAAGGATGCCGTCCTTAATACCAAAACGAGGAGAAATCAAATGCAGCCTTTTAACAAATGTTACCCGGAGTCCGGCAGCCGGAATCCGGATTTTCCGTATTAATCCATCATCATTCTTAAAAACGAAGAACTATCATCTTCATCCCGTCTGCCGCTTTTAACTTCTTCAACTTCTTCTTTATCAAACGCATCGAACTGATCAAACCTAAAACCTGTTTGTTCAACCGGTTCATCATCCATCATTTTTTTATTTGCTCCTTTAACCCTGAAAATTGTAGGAACATTTAAATCATCATTTTCATCAACTTCAAATTTTCTTGGTGAAAAACCACCCATTGGAATTTTGGGTTCTTCTTTTCTTTCTTTTTCCTGTGGTTTAAAATTACTTTTTATTTCCGATTTGGAAGAGGAACTGAAACCGGTAGCAATAACTGTATAAGAAACATATTCATTCATTTCTTCTTTATTAACCCAACCGAATATTACATTTGCCTCTTCTCCGGCGGCCGCGTAAATAACCTGGTTGCCTTCGTCAATTTCCTGCATTGTAAGATTAGTTGACCCCGAAACATTAAGCAGAATATTTTTAGCTCCTTTAATGCTAACTCCTTCAAGCAGCGGGGAAGAAATGGCTTTCTGTGCCGCTTCAACAGCTCTGTTTTCACCGCTGGCAATTCCGCATCCCATTAATGCTTCACCGCTTTCGTTCATTACTGAACGAACATCGGCAAAGTCAACATTAATAATTCCCGGGATAGTAATAATATCGGCAATACCGCGGGTTGCTTCATAAAGAACTTCGTTAGGTTTATCGAATGCCGCAGCAGCGGAAACCGTTTTATCAAGTATATTCAGAAGTCTTTCATTCGGAATTACTATTAAACTGTCGACATACTGGCTTAATTCTTTAATTCCCTGTTCGGCATTCATCATTCTTTTTTTGCCTTCCCATCTGAAAGGTTTAGTAACAATACCGATTACAAGGGCGCCCAGACTCTTAGCAATAGAAGCAACAATAGGAGCTCCTCCAGTTCCGGTACCGCCGCCCATCCCGGCGGTAACAAAGACCATATCGCTATGTTCTAAAATTTTTGTTAATTTTTCACGGTCCTCTTCAGTAGCTTTTTTCCCAATGTTAGGGTCCGCTCCTGCTCCAAGTCCGCGTGTAAGATTGTTGCCCACCTGAATTTTATGAGTAGCGGTACTTTTATTAAGCACTTGTGCGTCAGTGTTAACAGCAACATACTCAACTCCGGTAAGACCTTTTTTGATCATACTTTCTATTGCATTGCATCCGCCGCCGCCAATACCTATAACTTTAAGTTTAGCGGAAAGCGAATCCTGGCGATCGAGTGTAGCAAATGTCGGCATATTTCCTCCTCGTTTTGGTTTTCCCCGTTTTAAGCGGGATAAATTAATTTATAATTCGTCAAAAAATTCTTGTATTCTTTTAAAAAATTTAGAAACCGATGCTTTACCGGCTTTCTTTTTTTCTTTGCTTGTTAATATTGCCTCATGTGAAGTTGTACCCGGTATACCTTTAATTAGTCCGGCAACAGTCGCAAACTCGGGACTTTCAATTTCAGTAGATAAACCGGTTCCCAGTTCAAGAGGAACACCAATTCTTGTAGGAAGTCCGAAAACTTCTTCTGCTAATTCGGTACATCCTTTCAGCAATGCCCCGCCGCCTGTTAATACTATTCCGGCTTTAATTTTATTTTTAAATCCTGTGTGTCTTAATTCGTTATCAATTAGTGTAAACAGTTCTCTCATTCTCACGCTAATTATTTGAGTTAACAGCGTGACCGGTATTTTAATATTGCCTCTGGCTCCTACACCTTTTATATAAATGTCTTCATCTTTAATGATAGCTTCTTCCATTGCGTATCCGTATTCTTTTTTAAGCTTTTCAGCTTCGTTAGTAACTATTCCTAACGATTCACGAATGTCGTTTGTTACCTGATTTCCGGCGACGCCAATTACCTTCGTATGTTTAATACTTTTATCATGATAGATTGCCACATCTGTAGTTCCTCCTCCGATGTCGATTAGAACTACACCCAAATCCATTTCATTTTCTTCGAGCACCGATAAACTTGAAGCAATAGGCTGAAGCACATAATCGTTGACTTTGTATCCGGCTCTTTCAACGGATTTGTTTATGTTTTGAATGGCCGGGATTGACGCAAGCACAACGTGATTAACAGCCTCAAGTCTAGATCCGCACATTCCAATTGGGTTTTCAATGCCACCCTGATAATCGACAAAGAATTCTTCGGGAATTATGTGAAGTATTTGTCTGTCCGAAGGAATACGAATTGTATGCACGTCGTTTTTTAATCTTTCCAAATCATCCTTTGAAATTTCTTTATCGGGACTGCTAATAGTAACATAATTTCTATGACGTAAACTTGAAATATGTTCGCCTGCTACACCGACATTAACTTCTTTCAGATCAATTCCCGCACGGTTGCACGCAATATTCATAGCTTCTTTAACAGCTTCGGCGGTTTTAGCGATGTTAGCTACCAGGCCTCTATTTAATCCTTCGGAAGGAGCAACACCGAAACCTAGAATATTAGCTTTATCTCCGTCACGTTCAGCAATTACAGCGCAAACTTTCGTGGTTCCCAAATCCAATCCGGCAACAATATTCTTTTTCATGATTCGCTTTCCTTATCTTCTGAAGCCCTGTTCTCTTTATTATCCGGGAATGAATTTAATCCTATATAAACATGTTCATTATATCTCAAGTCAATATAATTCATATAATGGTTCACATCTTTTCCGTTCAAATAACCCCAAAGTGAATTCAGGTAAAGTGTTTTTCTTATTTCATTATTTCTTCCCACAACAACCGGGTAATCCAAATTTGAAAAAAACAACACAATATCTTTCCCAATTCTTAAATCAATTTCCGACAATTCTTCATACAATCCAGGATTAACAAGCTTCAATGTTGTCAATATCTTCAAACCGGTTACAATATCGCTTTCTTTATTAACCCATTTTATATTTTTCAAATCTGTTTCGATAAAAGGGTTACTTACAACCGGGTAATTAACTTTATTTGTAAAAGGAAGAAACGGAATTACTTCCAGTTCATCCGTAATAAAAAATTGTCTGCTTTCTGCAATTAATATTGCATCAATGTTTTTTTCGAAAATATTAACGGTTACCTTATTTTGTCCTTCATATTTAACTTCGGCATAGTTAACATAAGGGTGTTTTTCAATTCTGTCTTTAATTAGAGAAAGTGTAAGTTTTCCGTATTCGTTTGTTTTATCCAGACCCGCGAATTTGAAATACTGATCTTTCTTTAAATGATTATCACCGTTTAATTCAATAACGCTTATTTTTATGTCGTCCTTTCTATCCAGTGTAAATGACAGATACACGATCAATAAAATTGAAAGCGACATAAAAATTATTCCCGATATTTTCCCAACATTTTTCATTATTTATTTTTTATCATCTCAATAAATTTTTCTCCGAACTTCCATATATCACCTGCGCCGAGGGTTATAACAATATCATTATCTTTTACAATTTTCTTAAGCAGTTCGGGCAGTTTGTTTTTATCGGGTTCGTAATAAACATTTTTATGTCCGTATTTTTTCGCAGTCTCTGAAATCATCGCGCCTGATACGCCTTCAATAGGCAGTTCTCTTGCTGGATAAACATCAGTGCAGATAAAAATATCAGAATTCAAAAACGCTCTTGCGAATTCCACATAAAAATCTTTTGTCCTAGAATAAAGATGAGGCTGAAATACGGCGACAAGCCTTCTGTTCCAACCGTTTCTAACTCCATTTAATGTTGCGTTAACTTCAGTTGGGTGATGAGCATAATCATCAACAACCATAATTTCATTGTTATATTTTGTTTCGAACCTTCTGTAAACGCCTTTAAAAGCTTCAAGCGATTTTTGAATTACATCAAATCCGATTCCCAATTCAGTTGCAATAGCAACGGCCACTAACGAATTTTTTATATTATGAACACCGGGAATATGAATTGTAATTTTTCCTAATTTTTTCCCGTGATACAGAACGGAATACGTGCTTGAATTTTCTTTATGTGTAATTTCCGTTGCCCTTACATCAGCATGCGCTGTTGTTCCGTATGTTAAAACTTTCTTTTTAATTTCAGGTATAATTTCCTGTAATGCGGGTTCATCGAGACATAAAACAACAAATCCGTAAAAAGGCACCTTATTTGAGAATTCAATAAAGGCGGTTTTTATATCGTCAAGATCTTTATAAGTATCCAGATGCTCTTTTTCCAAAGTAGTTAACGCGGCAATACTCGGCGTAAGCTGCAAAAAAGTTCTGTCGAATTCATCTGCTTCAACTACAATATAATCACTGTGTCCGAGCCTGGCGTTAGTGCCGCCAAGTCCGCTTAATTTACCGCCGACAATAATAGTAGGATCAATTCCCCCTTCGGTTAACACAAGTCCGACCATGGAAGTAGTAGTAGTTTTGCCGTGAGTACCGGCAATGCCGATACCGAATTTCATACGCATTGTTTCGGCAAGCATTTCGGATCTTTTTATAACTGGTATTTTTCTTTCAACCGCTTCCCGTACTTCGGGGTTATCTAATTTAACGGCCGAAGAATAAACAAGCACATCAATATCTTTTACATTATCGGCAACATGGCCCTGATAAACAGTAACGCCTAAGCTTTCCAAATGATCGGTAACTTCTGTTTTATTTAAATCAGAACCGGAAATTTTGAATCCTCGATTTAAAAGTATCTCGGCAATCCCGCTCATTCCAATTCCGCCAATACCTACAAAATGAATTTTTTTAATGAATGTTTCGATCATAGTATTAATTTACCTTTATACTGTTTCCGCCAATTTAATTGCTCTTTCGGCAATTACTTTTGCGGCGTCAGGTTTAGAAAAATTTTTAATGTTATTTCTCAGTTCGGCTAATCTGTTTTCGTTATGAATTAATTCATAAACTGGTTTAAAAATACCTTCGCTTAAATTTTCGTCAATGATTATTTCCGCGGCATTATTATCAGCTAAAGATTTCGCGTTTTTATATTGATGATTTGCGGCTACATTTTTTGAAGGAATAAATATTACAGGAAGTCCCAGCTGCGAAACTTCCGCAATTGTGGTGGCACCTGCTCTTGCTGCCAGCAAATCGCATGCAGAATAAGCGGAAGCCATATCATCAATAAACGCCATTACTTTAATGCGTCCGTTATTATATAATTTATATTGTTCAAAATATAAACCGCCGGTCTGCCAAATAATTTGAATACCTTTTTCAATAAACAAATCTATATTATTTTTTACGGCTTCATTTATACTTTTAGCGCCAAGGCTTCCGCCAAGTATCAACAATGTTTTTCTGTCACTCCGCAATTCAAATTTATTTAAGGCCGAAGTTTTATCAACTAATTTTATTTCTGTTCTAACCGGATTGCCTGTTAGAATTAATTTTTCGGGCTGTCTGAAATATTTTTTAGAATCTTCAAAACTTATATGTATTTCATGTGATTTTTTCTCAAGCAGTCTGTTTGTAATACCTGGGAAACTATTCTGTTCAAGAAGCACAATTTTTGATCCGATAACCGAGGCCGCCCAAACTACAGGTCCGGCAACATAAGCCCCAGTTCCTATTGTTACTTTCGGTTTTAATTTCATAACAATAATAAGTGATTGAATCATTGCGACAATTACTTTAAAGGGGAACAGAATGTTTTTAAATGTTAACTTTCTTGCATACCCGCTAATCCAAATTGATTTGAAATTAAATCCAGATTTAGGAACGACAACCGATTCAATTTTATTTTTAGTTCCGACAAACAATATATCCGCTTCCGGTTTCATTAATTTAATTTGTTCGGCAACGGCAATTGCAGGGTATAAATGTCCGCCTGTACCCCCGCCGGCAAATATGAAACGATATATTGAATTATTGCTCATCCTACCTGCGCCGCTCTAAGTTCTTGTTTTTTTGCCGATTGGTTGGCAATGTTAATTAGTATTCCCACAGACATCGCGAAAATGATAATCGAAGTTCCGCCGAAACTAATAAAAGGTAGCGTAATTCCAGTAGTTGGTAATATACCGGCTACTACACCCGCATTAATAAACGCTGAGAAAACAATATTAAATGAAATTCCAAATCCAAGCAGCTGACCGAATCTATCATCAGATCTTTTAGCAATTATTAATCCGATTAAAAATATTGACAGATATATAATAAGAATTGTAATAGTTCCGACCAGTCCAAGTTCTTCTCCAAGAATTGAGAAAATAAAATCTCCGTAGGATTCCGGAAGGAACAAATCGCTCTGACGGCTGTGTCCTAGTCCAACTCCCAATATTCCCCCGCTGCCCAAGGCAATTTTAGCCTGCTTAACCTGTATATTTAAGTCGCCTCCGTTAACAATACTGTTTACATAACCAAGAACTCTTTCTCTCGAATGCGAAAATATCATCATAACAATTCCGCCGAAAGCTGCCGCACCTCCCAGTGTACCAAGAACATGTTTTAATCTTGCACCGCCGACAAACAAAATTGTAAAAGAAAGCAGAACAATAATCGCGCTTGTACTTACGTTGGGCTGAATTAAAACTAATCCCGCTACTATAACAATCCAAACCATAGTTAAAAGAAAACCTTTTTGAAAATCCTTTATCAATTCATCTTTTCTTTCAATCATTGATGCGAGATGCATTACAATAATAATTTTTGCAAGTTCGGAAGGCTGGAATTGGACAAAACCCAAATCAATCCATCTGGATGCACCTTTAACTTTAGGTGCAATTATTAATGTTAAAAGAAGTAAAAATATTATACCAAGTATCAGAATTTTACTATGCTTTTTATAATTTTCATATGGAATAGATGCAAAAACAACAAGAGCTACAAAAGCAATTATAACTTTCCACAAATGAGATTTGAACAATACGTAAATACTGTCAAATTTCATCGCGCTGTAAGTTCCGCTTGCGCTGAATACAAGTATAATTCCGAAGAACATCAGAATAACCACAAGCGCGAACAATATTTTTACAAGTTTTCTCATATTAAATTTTTTACCGCTTCTTTAAATACTTTCCCTCTATGTTCGTAATTATCAAACATGTCAAAACTTGCGCATGCAGGAGAAAGTAAAACTACATCGCCTTCTACCGCATCTATCTTTGCCGATTCAACGGAAATTTCCAGAGATTCTTTTTTTTCAACATCAACAAAAGATTTGAAAAATTCATAAACTTTATCGGCAGAACTTCCAATTGCGTATATTTTTTTTACTTTTTCCTTAACAAGATCTTTTATTTGATTGTAATCGTTCCCTTTATCTTTACCGCCTAGTATCAGCAGCAACGGCTCATTAAAACTTTTTAGCGCGTACCATACCGCGTCAACATTAGTTGCTTTAGAATCATTAAAATACTGAACTCCGTTTATTTCTTTAACAAACTCAATTCTATGTTCCACAGCTTCAAATGAATTAAACGCTTTTTCAATTTTGAGATTATCAACCTTAATCAATTTCGCTACAGTTAAAACCGCCAGGGCGTTGGAAATATTGTGCTCGCCTTTAATCTTTAAAGAATCCGCTCCGCATACTATTTCTGAATTTCCGCCAATAGAAAAGTTCATGTTGTTTTCAAGATAGAATGAACCGCTTGATAATTTTTGACTCATTGAAAATGGAAATTTATTAACAAGTTTATTAGAACAACCAGTATTCAAATATTTGTCATCGGCATTAAATATATAGAAATCATTTTCGGTCTGATTTTCAAATATTCTAAATTTTGAAGCCGCGTATTCCTGAACTGAATGGTTGTATCTGTCAAGGTGATCCGGTGTTATATTTAATATAATTGAATACGCCGGCTTAAAAGTATCAATATAATCCAGCTGAAAACTTGAAGTCTCTAACGCGACAAAATCCGATTCATTCATTTGAAGTACAATTTCCGAAAATGCAATTCCTATATTTCCTGCGGTGTAACATTTTAATCCGCTGTTATTCAGAACATGCGACATTAAAGCGGTAACGGTTGTTTTACCGTTAGTACCAGTAATTGAAATAATTTTTCCTTTACAGAACAATGACGCAAATTCAACTTCGCTTATAATTTTTATATTTTTTTCTTTTGCTTTAACAAGTACATCAGAATTAGAAGGAACGCCAGGACTTGTAATTATTAAATCACAATCAAAAACTTTAGCGCTGTGCTGACCTGTTTCGTATTTAATGTTTTCATTATCCAAAACTTCTAACTTTTCAATTTTACTTATATCGCTAACAAATGGAATTGCGCCTAGTTGTTTTGCAAGCTTGGCGGCCGCAATTCCGCTTCTGACCGCGCCAATAATTGTTATATGTTTTCCGTTTATGTTCATTATCTTATCTTAAATGAAACAAGGCTAATTATTGTTAATATTATTGTAATTATATAGAAACGTATTACAATTTTCGGTTCGGTCCATCCCAGCATTTCAAAATGGTGATGAATGGGCGCCATTTTAAAAACGCGTTTACCCTCACCGGTTTTTGCCTTTGTGTATTTGAAATAAAGTCTCTGAATAATAACCGAAAGAGTTTCCATAAAATAGATTCCACCAAGAATCGGAATGAGCAATTCCTTTTTTATTAGGATTGCCATTATACCAAGTGCGCCTCCCAAAGCGAGTGAACCAGTATCACCCATAAAAACCTGAGCCGGATAAAAATTAAACCAGAGAAATCCTAATCCTGCGCCGATTAGAGCGGCCGCAAAAACTGTTAACTCGCCCGAACCAGGCAAATAAATAATGTTAAGGTAATCAGCATATATTACGTTTCCCGAAACGTAGCTCATGACAGCTAATGCCAGCATTACTATAATCATTGTGCCCATCGCCAGTCCGTCAAGTCCGTCTGTTAAATTAACGGCGTTTGATGTCGCAGTAATAAGAAACACAACAACAGGTATATATAAATATGAAAAATCGAAGTTCAGATTTTTGAAAAAAGGCAATGTTGTTTCGGACGCGTGAGGACCGAATTCCGGAAGGAAATAAATAGCGCAGCCAACAATCAATCCAATTAAAACTTGGCCAAGTATTTTATAACGCGCAATTAGTCCAGTTGAATATTTTTTTACAACCTTTAAATAGTCGTCAATAAAACCAACAATGCTTAACCAAATGGTTCCGGCTAATACAAGTAAAATGTATGTGCTTTTAATATCGCTCCAAAGAAGAACAGGAATTACAACAGAAAGAATAATTATAATACCTCCCATTGTTGGTGTGCCTGCTTTGCTTGCGTGATTTTTAGGCCCAACCTCTTTAATAGTTTCGCCTATTTGTTTTTTCTTTAAGTAATTAATAATCTTTGGCCCTATATAGAAAGAAAGGATCAAAGCTGTAATAGCCGCAAGCATGGAGCGGAATGAAAGAAATCTGAATACATCAAATCCCGGGGGATTGAAATTCTTATTTATGTAATCAAATAAATAATAAAACATTACTTACCCCTACTGCAGCCGGACAGGCTTTTGGTTTATAATAGTTTTTAAAAAATCTTCCATTTTCATTCCGCGCGAACCTTTAACAAGAATTACGGATTTACTGAAATCCTGTTTAGTTAAAAATCCTGCTAATGATTCTCTTGTGAAAAAATGTTTTTTATTAATACGTTTTGATGAAACTTTTACCGATAAGTGTTTCATCATTTTACCGATTGTATAAAAATCGGTAATTTTACTTTTCATTAATTCGGCGCTTAAACTTTCATGCAGCAATTTTGATTGTTTGCCGAGTTCAAACATATCGCCGGCAATTAATATTTTACGTTTATATTTTGATATATTATTTAAAACCGAAACGGCATTCTTCATTGAATCCGGGCTGGAATTATAAGTATCGTCAATAATCATTTTGTCTTTTTGATTATAAATTTCGAGTCTTCCCTTTATTGATTTTATTTTTGGGGATGCGTTTAATATTTGTTTTTTTGTCAAACCAAGAGCTAAAGCAATTGAACATGCGGCTAAATAGTTTTTAGCGTTTGCTTCGCCTAAAAGCGGAATAACTACGGTAATTTTTATGTTTTTATATTCAATTCTTATTTCCGATTTTCCTTCAGCCGACAAACCTAAAATCTTTCCTTTTATATCAACTTTTCCTTTAAATCCGTACGTAACTTTATTTAAAAATTTTCCCGAATTCTTTTTTAAAATTGGATCGTCATAATTTATTAAAACTGTTCCTTTATTTTTCTGAGCGGCAAGAAGTAAAGCTGATTTTTCATTATAAACACCTTCTCTGTTTACAAAAAATTCAAGGTGCGAATCTCCGATATTTGTAATTAACGCGATATCGGGTTCGGCTATTCCGGCGGTAAATTCGGTTTCATTAAAATGATTGGTTCCGTGTTCAAGCACCAATACTTCGGTACTTTTAGGAGCCGATAATATTGTAAGCGGAACTCCGACATGATTGTTGTTATTAGCCGATGTTTTATGGACTTTATATTTCTCGCTTAATAATACCGAGAGTATTTCCTTTGTTGAAGTTTTGCCAGCGCTTCCTGTAATTGATATTACTTTTGCATCCAGTTTGTTTTTTCTTATTGTCGCTAATTCACCGTATGCTTTTAAAGTATTGTTTACCGTAACAATTGTAGAATTTACGGAATCAAATTCATTAAGTTTATTTTCATTTATAATAACAGCGTTTGCGTGTTTTTTTACGGCTTCCTTTACAAATGAGTGCCCGTCGAATATTTCCCCTTTTAACGCAACATAAATTGAATTCTTTTTGATTGTACGGGAATCAATTGAAATGTTGTTTGATGTGTTGTAAACATCGGGATTATATATTACTGACGTTGACAAGTTGAATAAGTCCTCTAATGTAATTCCAAGTTTATTCATTGATTTAAATATTTCACCGCAATTTCTTTATCGGAAAAATGATTACGGACGCCATTAATTTCCTGATAATCTTCGTGCCCTTTGCCAGCAATTAATATCACAGCGTTTTCTTCCGAATTCATTACAGCCCTTTTTATTGCCGTTTCCCTGTCGGGTTCAACAATATGTTTCACTCCTTTAACACCTTTCAATATATCTTGAATAATAATTTCAGGGTCTTCTGTTCTTGGGTTATCCGATGTAACAATAATTTTATCACTTAATTCATTCGCGATTTTTCCCATTATCGGGCGTTTTGTTTTATCCCTATCGCCTCCGCATCCGAAAACGGTGTAAACCGGTCTTTCATTTTTTACTATATGCCTTACAGCCTGCAAAGCTTTTTCCAGACTATCTGCTGTGTGAGCATAATCTACTATTACTTTTTTATCACCGTTTCCGACTACTTCAAATCGCCCCGGAACTTGAGATGTATTTTTGATGCCTTTTATAATCGAAGCGGTATCAATCCCAAGTTTTACACAAGCCCCAAAAGCGGCGGCAGCGTTATACGCGTTAAAGATTCCTATTAATTCAGTCTGAATGACATAAGTTTTATTTTCATAAATAATTTCAAATGAAGTGCCGTTTAAATCATATTTAATATTTTTGATTTTTATTTCTGCTTCATCAATTAAAGAATAACCGGCTTTTACGGCATTGGTATCTTTAGTTATTTCATTCCAGTTTTTATCGTCTTTATTAATAACAGCAAAAGCGCTGTTTTTTAATTCATCAAAAAATATTTTTTTTGCTTTTAGATAGTTCTCAAAATTCAAATGATAATCGAGATGATCGGAAGTTATGTTTGTAAATACCGCAATATCAAAATCCAATCCATGTACCCTCTTTAAATCCAGCGAGTGCGAAGAAACTTCCATAACGCAGTATTTACATTCTTCAATCACCATTTTACTCATCAAATCATTAATGATATTGGATTCAGGCGTTGTTAATTTTGTAGGATAAATTTTATTGCCGATTAAATTATTGTTAGTGCCTATCAGTCCTGATTTGAACCCGGCATTATCAATTATATTTTTGATAAAATAAGTTGTGGTGGTTTTACCTTTTGAACCTGTAACACCTATGAGTTTTAATTTTTTAGAAGGGTTTCCAAAAAACTCATTGGATATTTCAGCGAAAGCTTTTCTGCTGTCGGCAACTAAAATTTTAACAACATCAAAATTAATAAAATATTCATCAGGTAAACTCGAATCATCCTGCAGAACAACTGCTTTAGCTCCCTTATTTACGGCATCCTGAATAAATAAATGTCCGTCTACTTTTAATCCTTTAACGGCAACAAATAATGAATTATTAACGACATTGCCGGATTTGCTTGTAATTAATTCAATATCATGTTTTTCGGCATTTCCCGTTACTTGAATTGTATTTACGTTATTTAATATGGACGCCAAATTCATTTAATTTATTTTTAATCCTTTTAATTTTTCGGTTGCTCTGCATGTTATTAATACAACATCGCCGGGATTTATTTTATCGCCCGGATTAATACTTTGCTCAACAACTTTTCCGGTTCCGATTACTTTGTATTTTAGTCCAAGCTGTGTGAGGCTTGTAACAGCGCTTCTAAGTGATTGATTTTTTAAGTCCGGCATTGTAGTTCTGTTTGAATAATCTTCTTTTATTCTATTAACAGTTGTTTCTTCGCCGATATTACTTGTATTTAATATTTCAGGCGCAATTCCTTCCGAATTAATATCAGCGAACATTTCTTCTATCAAATCTTCTTTTCTATCAATCCTTATTTTATTGGGCGCGATTGTTACATCAGCCTCAACTATTCTTTGAGCGACTGCTTTAAATATCGGGGCAGCAACTTGACCGCCGTATCTTCCTATTTGCGGCGAATCAACCAAAATCAGACATACAATTTTGGGATTATCCGCGGGAAAAAATCCTATAAAAGAGGAATTATGATGTCGGCTTGAATATCTTCCATTAATTAATTTTTGAGCTGTTCCGGTTTTTCCCCCGACTAATAAGTCCTTAAGCTGCGCGGCTTTTCCTGTTCCACTTTCAACAACGCCGATCATAAACTCTTTTATTTTATTTGATGTTTCATTATTAATAATTTTTCTGATTTTTTTTGGTTCTGATTTTTCAATAGTATTACCGTGAAAATCTTTAATTTCTTTAACAACAAAGGGCTGATATAAATATCCTCCGTTTACTAATGCGCCGTAAGCGGCAAGCAATTGAATCGGTGTTATTGAAATTTCATAACCCTGAGAAATAAACGCTTTAGAAATGCCGGAAAAGTTTGCCGGTTTTTTAAGAGTCCCCTCTGTTTCGCCGGGTAAATCAATCGAGGTTGTATTCCCGAATCCGAAATCACGTAAATATTTATAAAAGGTATTCGGATTAATTCTGTCGCTTAGCTTTACCATACCAATATTGCTTGAATGTTCAAGAACTTCACGGACTGTCAGCTGTTCATATTTATGAGAATCGGAAATTCTTGCTCCTTTAATTTTATATCTTCCGTTTTCAGTATTTATTATTTCATTTTCTGAAACTAAATTTTCTTCAAGAAGCATCGACATAATTATCGATTTTATTGTGGATCCTGGTTCGTATGTATCTGTTAATACCCTGTTTCGTAAAGTAGTATCCGGGAAAACATTATAGTTAGCGGGATCGTACGAAGGGAAAGAAGCCATAGCTAAAATTTCACCGTTATTAGGATCCATAACAATTCCTACACCGCTGTTTCCCTGAAATGATTTTACGCCGTTCTGCAGCTCGTCTTCCAAAACTTTCTGATAATCTTTATTTATGGTAAGTAATATGTCATTTCCGGGAACCGGAGTTTTTGATAGTTCTTCATTTACCGAAACCATTCTTCCCAATACGTCCTGCTCAATATACCTGTAACCGTTTTCGCCGGTTAAGTTCTCGTTCATTTGTTTTTCAATGCCGGCGATACCGTTAGTTTTTAAATCTACATATCCGACAATATGCGACGCTAAACTCCCGTAGGGATATACTCTTGAGTAATCTTCAGTTTTATAAAGCGCGTCTATTGTAAAATCACTTATCATAAGTGCTTTTTCCATTGGAGCTTTTTTTTCGATGCAGATATTTTTTTTCGAACTATTAATTAAATTTTTATAATAAGTTTTACTTTTACCGAACACTTCTGAAAATTTTTCCGCAATTTTTTCGGTTTCACCTTTTTTAAGCATTCTTGTATCAACAAAGAATGATATGTCGTTATTTGTAAAAGCAAGAACTTTGCCGTTTCTGTCTTTTATAAATCCGCGCTGAGCAATAATTTGGCTGCCGGAATTTTGCTGTCTATCAGCCAGGAATTTATACTTTTCGTGCTTGCCTACTTGAAGATTTATTAAGGCAGTTACGAGTATCGCAAAAAATATTACAAGTCCGAATAAAACAATTAATGCTCTGCCGTTATTCATATTTTTCGTTTACTATTTTCTCTATTTGATCGGCTTTATATTTATCAATTCTTATTTTATCGAATTCTTCACCTTTTCTGATCAGTCCTAAAGATTCTTTAGCTATGGTTGTAATCCTGGCTTCGGAACTTAACTGCTGAACAGCAACCATTTTTTGATTTACCTTATTTATCTTTTCAAGAAGCAATTCTTCTTTATTAATTTTTTCTTTGTTTAGTGATTTTATTTCCTGAGTTACAAGCACATAAATAAACAAAGAAGCCGCAATTGGAATTGCCGCTGCAATAAAAATTTTTAAGAACGGACCTTTGTCTTTGTTCATAATCTTACCGCCGCTCTTAATTTAGCGCTTCTCGATCTCGGGTTAATTCTTAATTCATCCTCAGAAGGAATAAGAGGTTTTTTAGTAAGAATTTTCAATCGCCTCTCCTTTCCACAAACACAAATGGGAATTTCACGAGGGCAAATACAATCCAAATTTTCAAAATTAAAATGGTCTTTAACAATTCTGTCTTCTAAAGAATGGTATGTAAGAATAACAATACGTCCGCCTTGTTTTAGAAGCGGGACGGATTTTTCAAGAAAAATTTTTAGTTCATTCAGTTCATTATTTACATAAATTCGGAGGGCTTGAAAAATTCTTGAGAGAGTTTTTTTGGCAAAACGTTCCGGTACAACGCTTTCAATAATTTTTCTAAACTCTATTGTTCCGGTAATTTTTTTCAACTTCCTCTCTTCAACTATCTTTTTAGAAATTAATCTCGATTTTTTTTCTTCCCCGTATTTATAGAAAATATCAGCTAGTTCTTTCTCTTCATACTTATTTATAATTTCATAAGCTGGAACGCCTTTAGTTTTGTCCATTCTTAAATCAAGTTTGGTATCCGCCCTATATGTAAAACCTGAAGCGGCATCATCAAGTTGAAAAGAAGAAACACCTAAATCGGCAAATATTCCGTCATAAAGTTTTATTGATTCAATTTTTGAAACTGTATTTATATCAGTAAAACCCGTATTAAATAATTTTACCCTGTCATCATTTTTAAATAACTCTTTGCAATAATTGAAAGCGTTGATGTCTTTATCGGTGGCAACAACTTTCGAGTCACTGTTTAATTTTTTCAATATTTCAGAAGTGTGCCCGCCGAAGCCAATAGTACCGTCAAAATATATTCCGCTTTCATTTGTAACTAAATATTCCAAACACTCATTTAGCAGTACAGGAATATGATGTTGCATCACGGTTTCATCTTCATTACTTCATTAGCAATTTGTTCATAGGAATGAACATTTTCTTTTAAGTACTTTTCGTAATTATCGGGATTCCAAAATTCAATTTTTTTAACGGCGCCCAGAATAAAAATTTCTTTTTCAATTCCGGCGTATTCAATTAAATTTTTTGGTATTAACAATCTTGATTGAGAATCAAGTTTATCTTCAGCGGCTTCCTGCAAAAACATCCTAATAAACATTGCTTCTTTCGAATCGAAAGAATTAAGCTGATTCAATTTATTTGCAGCAAGGTCTTTCCAATTATCCATTGGATAAACGTCGATGCATTGAGCGGTTCCGCGGGTTAGTATAAATGTGTCGTTTGCTTCTGGCGTTAAATATTTCCTGAGTTTAGCCGGAATGCTGACTCTTCCTTTAGAATCTACAGAATATTTAAAACTGCCTATAAACATGTTAAAATCTCAATTTGGTTTAATTCCACACTTTTCCCCACTTCAACCCAAAATAAACCATTTTATGGTCAAATGTCAAGTTATTTTTATAAAAAAATGGGAAGTAAATTATTACAAGATAATAAGTTGAAGCAGATCACAATTCTGTTAATTGATTAGTTTGCTGATATTAAAAAATGACTAGTCAAGAATTAGGAAAGAATAAGTAGTAAGACTTTAAAATAGGTTATGTTTAATAGAAGATTTTTTATCATAATTTTTGAATGAATTGAACTGGAGTTTAATTTAGGTTAAAATAAAAAACCCGCCAAATTTCAGCGGGTTTCTAAAACTTATAAACTGCACACCCGGTATAATGCCGAGCCATCTGCCGGAGTCGAACCGGCGACCTACTCATTACGAATGAGTTGCTCTACCAGCTGAGCTAAGATGGCATTAATATTCAATAATATCAGCAAAAATATTAACAACCTTCCTTATACATCCGGAACGCTCTATGAATAGAGATAAGTTGGTCTTCAGTTTATCTTAATTTCTTTTTATGACGATTTTTTCTTAATCTTTTTTTACGTTTATGAGTCGCCATTTTGTGACGTTTGCGTTTTCTACCACAAGGCATATTATCCTCCGATTACTTAATTATTATTTAATAATTCTTGCGCTTTCTGTGCTATTCTTGAATTAGGATCCAGGTCGACGCATTTTTTCCAATACTCAACCGCTTTTTCTTGATTGCCGGCAGAAAGATGAACTATTCCTAAATTAAAATGACCTATTTGATGTTTTGGATTTACCGAAATTGCTTTTTCCATGGTAGAAATCGCATTGGTAAAATCCTTCATTTCAAAATAACAAACTCCCATATCGACCATTACGTCCGCATCGTCCGGCTTTGCGATTAAATACATTTGATACTTTTCAATCGCTCTTTCAAAAAACCCGGAATCGTTTAATAAATGTCCGAGCTGTGCAACCTTTTCAAGGTCGTTAGGATTATTTTTTACTTCCGCCTCAAGCTGATTTATCTGATTAACTTTAGTTAAATCAACTCCTTTGTGAACCTCATCAAATTCACCTTGGTTAATTTTGCCGATTGTTTCTGGTTTATCGAACGTTCCTGAACCATAAAGAACAATTAAACCAACAACCGCCAAACCGAGCACAGAATATAATATTTTTACACTATTTATTTCTTTTTTTTCTGTTTTTAATTTATTGCTGTCTTTTTTACTCAAACTTGATTCTTGAGAATCCGACTTAAATTCTTTGGATTTGATATTTGTCAGTTTTGAACCGCAAGAATCACAGAATTTAGCATTTAATCTATTTTCAGTACCGCAAACTGAACAAATTACATCTTTATTTAAATTTTTTGCGCTGATAAAGGAACCTATTTATTTTTTTTTAATGAATCTTTCATGCCTCTATCAACGGCATGTTTAAAATCTTTAGAAAACTTAAACACTGGGACAAAATGCTCGTCAACAAAAACTTTTTCGCCGGTTCTGGGATTTCTGGCGTATCTTGAATTTTTCATTTTAACTTTATAACTACCAAAGCCTCTTATTTCGATTCCGTTTCCTTCTCTTAAAGACTGTATTACAGTATTCAAAAATCCTTCTATTATCGCCTCTGTTTCAAGTTTTGTTAAACCTGTTCCAGCAGCAACTTTTTCAACTATGTCAGCTTTGGTCATCCCAATACCTATATAATTATTAAAAATTTCTGATAGAGCTATGCAAGATATTAAATAATTTTGAAAAATCAAACAAATCAATCTCTATAATTTATTTATCTATATAAAGTTAGCAATGGTGTATCTCTTTGGTACATGCTCTCAATTTGGTATGTACATCCAATTTGTTTTATTGATTTTTAACTTATAAACGACATGGCATAGCATTTGTACAATATGGTTGAATCAAAAAAGGAGCTAAAATGTCATTATTACCTATTATATATACAAGCCTTTTAATTTTTGCAAGTTTAGCTACGACAGTTCTAATCGTATCATACATTATTTTTAAAGCCAAGGGCGGCGGACCAAAACCTGCCGTAATAAATAATGTTCAACATGTAAAAAAGCAGCAGACAAGATCTGTAAATACAATTAATACACATATACCTAAAAATTATAGTCAAAGGAATCAAACACCTGTTAGAAATCAAAATGATCTTATGTTTTATAAAAAACCTATAAGCACAAATTCAACTTATTATAATAATAAGAAAACATCTGTTCCAAGAATTCAAATAATCAATAAACCTACTGAGAAAAAAGTTGTGGTTGTAAGAAGACAAGCGGTACCAAGCACTTATGATTCGAATAATTTTTTAGGCTACTATCATGAAAATGAAAAAGGAGTTTTGTTTCAGGCTTAATTATTCTAAAATGAATTAAGCGGTGTAATAAATATTTTGATATATTTGGACAATGGAATTACTCCCTATAATATATGTAAGCTTAGCTATTTTTGCGGTTGTCGCTTTCGCAACGATTATTACCTCCTTTCTATCCTATAAAATCAGAAGTAAAACTGAAGGTTATAAAAAACCTTACGAAAAAGTCGAAGATCCTTCGAACAAAAATTACATGAAAAAGAAAATAATGGATTCAGACGGCAGGTTTCATACTGTAATTTCAGAAGGTAAAAAGAGTGAACATAAAAGCCGTGATAAAAATCAGATTAAAAAGAGTTCAAACAAACCTAAAGTTGCTGCATCAAAAACTAAAAACCGGACAGATGAAAACCGCATAAAAATTATCAATAAACCTTCAAATATTAGGCTTCCCGAACTCCCGGTAAAAACTAAAGAAGAAAAACCTAAAAGGAAAGAAATTGAATCTAACGAAAATATACTAAATAAATATACCGACGATCAAAACGAAGAATTTTTCACTCCTAAGATTTCGGTAAAAAAGAAATCCGAATAAAATTGCCTTTGTTACATTTTTGAAGATGCAGATTCAATATGAGGTTTCAGCCTGAATTCAAAATTATTATTTAACTTAATAGCTTTCTGCCAATCCTGAACTGCATTTTTAAATTTTTTCAAATTAAAATTAATAAATCCCCTTAAGCAGTAAGCATGTGTATAATTAGGATTAATTTCCACAGCCTTGTTAAATTCATCCAACGCTTCGTCATTTTTATTCATCTTCTTAAATACATTGCCCCTCAGGAAATAAGACCTCGGATTTTTAGGATCAATTTTAATTGCTTTTGACAAATCAATTGAAGCAGAATTAAAATCTTCCGTTTTTATTCTAAGTTTTGCCCTGCCAATATATGCCTCAAAATAACTGCTGTCATTTAATGCTTTTGTATAGTCGGTTAACGCTCCGTGAGTATCGGCCAGTTTTTCTTTAACTACCGCTCTGAAATAATAGGCCTTATACGATTCTGAATTTAACTCAATTGCTTTTGACAGACTTTTATCAGCTTCCTGAAATTTATTTAATAAAATTGCCACAATACCTTTTTGTAAATATGCGTCGCCGAATTTAGGATTTAATTCAATCGCTTTCGAAAAAGCCTTATATGCTTTTGCGTAAAACTTTTTCTGATAACTTAAAAGACCTAACTCATAATATGCTTCGCAGAAATCGGCATTTAATTTTATGGCAGCTAATAAATCATCTTTAGCGCCGTTTACATCGCCGCATTCCTTTTTTAAAATAGAACGTTTGAAATAATAATTATAATTGTCCGGTTCGATATTAATTAAATGGTTAAAATCCGCTAAAGCATTTTCAGAATTTCCCATCTTTGAATATATATTGCTTCTTAATAAATATGCTTCAAAGTAATGTTCATCTAATTTAAGCAGAGTATTTAACTGCTGAATTGATTTATCCGGTTGATTTTTTTCATTATAAATCAACGCAAGATTATAATAGGCATCTGTAAATTCAGGATGTATTTCAATTGCTTTAATTAGGTCATTGAGACCTTCATCATAATATTTTAATTTATAAAGTGTAAAACCCCTTAGGTTATAAGCTTCAGAACAGGCAGGCTCAGCTTCAATAGCTTTATCATAAAACAGCAGCGATTTTTTTTGGTCGCCTTCCTCAAATTTAATTTTCCCCAATAAAATAAAACTATCGCATTTATCGGGCGCAATTTTTAATGATTTCTCCGCATCCGATTGGGCTTGTCCGAAATTTTTTAAATTGAAGTTTATTTTTGCCCTAAGGTAAAAGGCATCCGCATTATTTGAATTATTACTAAGATAAGAATCTATATATTTTTTCGATGATTCAAACTCATTAAAACAATCATCAATTTTAGCTAAAAAGAAATTACAGTTCTCAGAAAATTTTGGATTTGTTTTTAATACAGCCGTAAAATCATCTTTTGCCAAAACAAGATTTTCACCATAGTAATAACTGAGTGCTCTTGCGTATAGTGCGTTCAAATTTCCGGCGTCAGTTTCAAGGCATGCGGAATATAGTTCGCAGGCTTTAGAAAAATTTTTATTTTTATATTCTTTTGACGCTTCCGCAAGAATTTTATCGGAATTATTGTTTTTAAATAATTTATTAATTATACCCATGGTATTTTTTGATTAATGAATGAATATATTTTGCTCAAATAATAGTTATATTTATTTGCCGTGTTAAATAATCGAAAATTTTTTGAGAAGGTTTACAATGAAAAGTCAAAATTTTAAAATTGACGGAATGTCATGTCAACATTGTGTAAAAGCAGTTGAAAATGAGCTTTCCAAACTGAAAATAAATTCACATAATGTTGAAATAGGGCTGGCAAAAATAGAATATGAGGAAACAATAGTAGAAGAAAGCGAAATAGTTAAAGCAATTGAAGAAGCCGGTTATGAAGTTGATTGGTAATACTCTGAAAAATTCCAAACCCGCGGAAAATTCCGCGGGCGGGAAAAAGTTTAATTATTTTTTAGGCAGTCTCTCCAAATAAGAGCTATTGCTTAAAATAGCAAAGGTTTCAGTGTTTCTAAGTTCGTCAATTGTAAAACAGCTCATATAACTCATAGCGCTTCTTAGCCCGTCGGAAATTCCATTAATTACATTTTTAACGGCTCCTTTATATGCAATCATAGTCTCTTCTCCTTCAATAAACTCATTCTTCATTTTAACTCCAAACGAAGCCGAGCCGCGGTATTTTTTCCAAAGCTGATCATTGTATTTAATTACTTCGCCAGGTGATTCTTTTGTGCCAGCAAGCATTCTTCCAAGCATTACCGCGTCGGCGCCTAATGCTATTGCTTTGGCTACATCCCCCGGACTTTTAATTCCGCCGTCGGCTATTAATTCAATATTTAATTTCTGTTCCTTTCTTGTGAAATAAACATCCAGCAAAGAGGAAACTTGTCCTATTCCTATTCCGGTTTGAATTGAGGTAGTGCACATACTTCCTCCTCCAATGCCTATTCTAACAGCATCAGCTCCGGCGTCTACCAATTGTTTTAATGTTGCTCCGTGAGCAATATTACCGACAATAACTTTCACATTATATTTCTTTTTAATCTGTTCACATTTGTCAAGTACAAATTTGTTATTAGCATTGGCCGTATCGATACAAATTACCGCTTTTCTTTCGGCAAGTCTCTCAATTGTTTTATCGTCTGTGTTAAGAGCAATCGAAACACCTTTAATATCTTTAAAATTAGCCGCATCATCCAACACTTCTTTTAATGAAGAATCGAATCTGTTAACTATTCCCAAACATCCAAGCGATGTAAGTTCTTTAGCCATAGCTAATCCTGTAACCGTATCCATTGGACTTGAAACAACCGGCAGGCTAAGCGCTTTGCCTAAAAATTTATGTTTAGTATTAGATTCAACCCTGCTTTTCATTTTCGAAATATGCGTCGGAACCAGACTTATATCGTCATAAGTTAATGCTAAATCATAATTAGCCAGATCTTGTTTTGAGTAAAGTTTCATTTTTGCTCCTGTATATTCATACTATAGTTATTATACAAAAAGAAGGCGAGTATAAATACCCGCCTCAAATTTTTTGTAAATATGGTTATAAAAATTTTATTCCGCAATAAGCTGTTCCATTTGATCCAGAAGATCCGTCATTTTTTTAACAACGGCTAATATCGGATCTTGTGAAGTCATATCAACACCAGCTAATTTTAATACATCAATCGGATATTTTGAACTGCCCGATTTAAGGAAATTCAAATACCTTTCAATAGCAGGCTGTCCTTCTTCTTTAACTTTTTGAGCAAGGGCCTGAGAAGCGGCAAAACTTGTTGCGTATTGATAAACATAAAAATTATAATAAAAATGAGGTATGCGCGCCCATGTATATGTTTCTTCTTTATCAACAATCATATCATTACCCCAGTATTTCTGGTACATGTCGCCGTAAATCTTGCTTAATTTTTCGGGCGTAATCGCTTCTCCTTTTTCGTGCATTTCATGAGCTACTTGTTCGAACTCGGCAAAACGAGTCTGACGGTAAAATGTAGTTGTAATATTATTTAATTCTTTTTCAATAAGGGCCAATTTTTCTTCTTTGGTCTGAGCATTTTCAATTAAATAATCCAACAAAAAGACTTCATTCATAGTTGAAGCAACCTCTGCTACAAATATCGAATAATTTGCATAAGCGTAGGGCTGATTCTGTTCCGTATAATATGAGTGCATGTTATGTCCCATTTCATGGGCGAAAGTAAAAACGTCGTTCAACTGATTATTCCAGTTTAATAAAACATAAGGATGAACTCCGTAAGAAACACCTGAAGAATATGCGCCGCTGCGTTTTCCTTTTGTTTCGAATACGTCTATCCATCTGTTGTTAAATGCTTTGTTCAGGCTATTCAAATAATCTTCGCCCAGCGGTTTTAATGCTTTTAGCAGAATATCAATTGATTCATCGTATGAATAATTATCCTTTACGCCCGGGAATAAAGTTACATACGTATCATAAGCATGTAAATTTTCAACACCCAATAATTTCTTTTTTAAACTGCACCAGCGGTTTAAAGGTGCGAGATTATCATTTACGGAATTAACAAGATTATCATAAACTGCGACAGGAATATTGTTTGCGTCAAGCGCAGCTTCTCTGTCGGTATTATATTTTCTTGCCTTTGCGTTAAAATGAATCGCTTTAAGATTTCCTGTAAATAATGAAAGAAAGGTATTTTCATATTTCATAAATGGCTGATAATATCCGCGGTAAACTCTTTCGCGCAAATTTCTATCGGTTGAATATAATGCCGCATAATATCTTCCGTCCGAAATTTTAAAATCATTTCCGTTTTCATCTTTAATTACTGGGAATTCCATTTCGGCATTTTTGAATATACCGAATGTATTATAAGACGCATATGAAACCGGACCGGCTAAAGCCAATAGTTCTTCCTGATCCTTTGAAAGAGTGTGCGCTTTTGTTCTAACCAATTCCTTTAACTGCATTTCATAGATTTTTAATTCGGCATTCTCATTCAGAAAACCCCACAATTTATCTTCAGGAATTGCAAGAATTTCGGGATTCATAAATGAACTTGCCGCTGATAATTTTGAGGCTAAAGCTTCAACCCTGCTGTCTCTCGCTGAGTTTTCCGCATTACCAAGATCCAAATCCTTCAATAAGGAAGAATATAATGCTACTGTTGATAATTTTATACCCATTGAGTCGTCGAATTTCAAACATGCTAAAAGATCGCCGGCCGAATTACCGAGCTTTCCTTCAAACTGAGAATACTTATCGGCATTTTCATCAAGATATTTATAATCAACTTCCCATAAATCTACAGTTTTATAAATATCCTCAAGATTCCATTTGTACTTGTCGGCAATATTATTTCTGGTAGGAAGTTCACCATTAGAATCCTGCGCAAATAATTTAGAAGCGTTGAGTCCAATTACTAAAGCCAATATAAACCTCATTAGATTTTTAATAAATGACAATTTTTTCATAACGGGTGTTCCCTTTTGTTTTGGTATTTGATTTATATATAATATTAATAATTTCCGGAACACAATTAATTCATAAACTAAAATTACAAAATTTATCAAACAAAACACTTGGAATAATGAGACATTCTTGTTTATTTTCCAATCAACATTTTTTGCTTTCAGAAATAAACAGGAATATTTATGACCACAACTCAAGACGCTCAAGAATCAAAAGAATCATGGAGGTTTCCGAAAGAATTTTGGCTTGCTAATGTAATGGAGCTTTGCGAAAGAGCCGCGTACTACGGATTTTTTATTGTACTGACTTTATATTTAACAGATATTGTAGGATTCACAGATAAAGAAACCGGGGTTGTAGCCGGAGTGTTTTTTGCGTTATTATATTTTTTCCCCCCTTTTGTAGGCGCTATTTCCGATAAAATAGGATTTAAAAACGGATTAATTTTAGCTTTCACTTTGTTAACGATAGGATACTTTTTTCTTGGCGTATTCCACTCAAAACTTCTTGTAATATTTTTCTTAACTATTGTACTTATTGGCGGATCATTCATCAAACCGCTTATAACCGGAACAGTTGCAAAAACAAGCAGCGAAATTAATAAAGCCCGCGCGTTCTCTCTTTTTTACTGGGTTGTTAATATTGGAGCATTCAGCGGAAAAACTTTTGTGCCTTATATTCGTCAGGGCATAGGGCTTGAATATGTTAATTTCTTTTCATCAGCTATGTCCTTTCTTGCATTGATTTTAGCGATTACATTATTTAAACCTCTTGATAGAGAAGATGACGGCAAATCAATTGCAACAGTAATTACGGCATTAAAGAAAATTTTTTCAACTCCGAGATTAATTATACTTACGGTTATTGTAGCCGGATTCTGGATTATCCAGCATCAGCTATATGCTACAATGCCTAAATACGTTATAAGATTATTAGGAGAAGAAGCGCGTCCCGAATGGCTTGCCAATGTTAACCCTGCCGTAGTTGTAATTTTTGTTGTATTTATAACACAATGGACAAAAAAATGGAAAGCCGTTTCAGCAATATTCGCCGGAATGGTTATAATGCCTTTTTCGGCATTAGCTATGTCATTCAGTCATACCTTGCAGTCTTTTACAGGCGGTGATGTTTCAATGTTCGGATTGTTTACCGTTCATCCGTTAACATTAATGATGATAATAGGAATTGGAATTCAGGGATTAGCCGAATGTTTTATATCGCCCAGATTTCTTGAATATTTTGCTAAGCAGGCTCCCAAAGGTGAAGAAGGAACATATATGGGATTCAGCCATTTGCATTCATTTATTTCAGCACTTGTAGGTTTTATACTTTCAGGATTTTTACTGGATGCGTACTGCCCTGATCCAAAAACTCTTCCTATCGGAATTACAGAAGCGCAAAAAGCTTTATATTATGCAGACGCTCATGTAATATGGTATTATTTTGTTGTGATCGCTTCAGTAGCGGCTGTTGCGCTTTACATTTTCAGATATGTTACAAATAAAATTGACGCAAAAGCATCGGCGGCAAATTAAAAATAGAATGATTATAAAATTAATCCTCCGGGATTTTTACCCGGAGGATTCATTAATATATTATTGATATTATTTCAGAAGCATTAATTTTTTGACACCTCTAAATTTTCCCGAAGATAATTGATAGAAGTAAATACCGCTCGCCAATTCCCATGCGTTAAATTCAATTTCATAATTACCAGCGGCTTTATACGAATCTACCAATCTTTTAACCTCCCTGCCGAATAAATCATACACAATTAGAGTTGCATGACCTGCTTCCTTTAAAGAATATTTTATTTTTGTTGAAGGATTAAAAGGATTAGGATAATTCTGTTGTAATGAATAATTAAATTTTAGAACATTATCGCCTGCCGAAGTCGCATTTCCAACTATAACTGTCCACTCAAACTCGGAGGTTAAAAGATTATGTTCGTCTTTCCGAACAAGTTCTGTATTATCTTTCGCAACCGCTTTAAGTTTGTAAGTCCCTTCGGAAACATTTGAGGTGTTTAGCAAAAATGATTTTGTGTTTTCGGCAGTAATTTCATTATCCCAATACCAATTAACGGAAATTCTTTTGGCTAACGGATCAATCGTTTCAACGGAGAATTCTTTACTTGAATTAATAGGAATGTTTTGCACAGATTCTTCGGGCGAAAAAGTATCAATTGTATTTAAATAATTATATATGGAAAGAACGGTCTGTTCAGAACAAACTTCGCAGAAAGGAACAAACAATGAATTCATTTTACAATTTAATTTTGGTCTGAACCAGCCTTTGGTATTATAAACCGCGCCTTCAAACAAACCAATAACGTCAGTGTAATCGCCGGTTTCAGGAGTAGGTAAAGGAGTTGATTGATGAATCCACTTATTCCATTTTATATTTTCAAATTTTGTGGCGGCCGTAGCGTTCGGAGCCTCAAATCCTGTCTGCGAACCGTAATCATATTCATCGGCCAGACGCGCAAATGAATGCCCCAGCTCATGAATTGCTACCTCAAAACTTGATTCATTTGTTGAAGTAGTTGCATAGGTTCCTCCCGACCCGCCGTAGTAATGATGGTTCACAATAATAAATACAATATCCCAATCCGGAAAATTGGAAGCCAAAACAGAGTTTGTCGCAGTATAATTCTGAATAACAAGAAGTCTGTGAATCCCAGCGAAATCATACGTGCTTCCGAAATACGTATTGCTTGAAAATATTTCCAAACCGCCCGGTTCGTCGTTTGCCGTGCCGGGATGAGTTGAACCCGATTCCTCGGAAGGAACTTCAATAGAATAAACATTAAAATAATTTTTATATGTATTATAAGGTTCCGATTTGAACAATTCTGTAACCACTCCCTGCACATCGCCGGTAAACTTATGCATTTCGCCTATTGTATAACCGTCACCCAAAAAAACTATATTAATTCTTTTATCTCTATCACCGTTAACAATAATTTCATTTACGGGAAACGATTGCGGCAAAATATTTATAACAAACGAAAACAGAATACCAAATGTTATATGAATTTTATTCATGTAGATTAGTCTATTTTAATTGGGAATGAACCTATCTGAATAAATTGATGCTTATCTTTTCTAAGCGAATTGTCCTCAGGCACCCTGTAGAGATTTATCTTTGAGATATTCTTTTCATAATTTACTCTTACAATAACTTCAGATGAATCCCGCTTAACATTAATAGTATTTAATTCACCTTTCTCATTAACATATTCATAATTTCTCAAGGAAGGATCTTTAACTACGCCGTCGGCAATAATTGAATTTTCGGCATCAAGAATTTCATAAAAAATATCGTCCGCAAAATAAGTGGCAACTTTCGGTGTTTTTATTTTCCCCGGCAATATTTCATAATTAATTTCTGCCGGCTTTCCTTCAACAATATTTACTTTTATAAAAATCATTTTGTCCTGCTGTTCTTTTTCCGTCACAACACCGAAACATGATATATTTACGAAAAGCAATACCGCGTATATTAGAATTATCTTCATATCAATACCTTTATAAATTCTAAATAAATTAATTGGGACTAAATTTAAAGGGCTAATTTTTCTCATAGTTTTATAATATTTTATTAGAATAGTATACAACCTTATTCAAATCAGGTTCATAATTTTAAAATAATTATGAATAAAATATCTTTTATTATTTTGCCTTTTTCAATGTAAAAATTAATGCTAAGAATTTGCAATAATGCATTTTCCGTTATTTAACGCGAAGTGACAAACCTGGCAGTGACTTAAATTCGGCGGGAAATTATTCAGCCTGATATTCTTAACAATTAAATTCAATTCCTCCTTGAAATTAATTATTTCGTTATCAGTTATTACTTTCTCAAATATATTTTCCGGATGTTTTATAAATACAAGTCTGCATACAATTTCTTTTTTATCAGGAAACATTTTAGATGCCAGTAAAGAATAGAACTTTAACTGAGGCAAATAATTATTTCCTCTTTCTTCAATTTTTTCAGGGCTTATATTGTCAGTTTTATAATCAATTATAATTACTCTATTTCCATCAATTATTAGTTTATCAATAATGCCGTATAAATAATAATCGTTTTCTTTTGAATAGATTTCAAATTCATTTTGAAAGTCGGTATATGTTTTTATTAAACTGAAAGTTGATGAAGAATAATAATTACTTAATTCTTCGGTTATGGATCTGATAAGTTTTTCTCTGTTTTTGTATTTCGGCTGCTTTGTTTCAATTTCGGCTATAACAAGAAGACTTACCAAATTATTAATTTCTTCCAACTTAACTTCTTTTTCCAGCAAGGAATGTATTACTCTCCCCCGCAAATCGGCAAGATCGTTTGTTTCCTCATCTTCATTATATTTGAATTCAAATGTGGGAATCTGTTTGTCGAATATTTTAAGAATTTTTGTATAACCAAGGTCATAAGTTAATTTGTACTTTAGGGGACACTGAAGAAACATAGCGGATTTAGTCGCCGAAATAATTTCGTTTTTCACTCTGTCAATTATAACACCGGTTGTTATAATTTTATCGTCCGGTAAAACTTCGTTATCTCTTTCTTTTATTTCTTCAAAATCTTCAATCGATTTAATCACCGGTATTACCAGCCGCACATCTTTCTCGTATATTTCATATTGTTTTTCAAAAGATGACATAAATTTTAATCTGGAATTAATGTTGTGATTTTCATCTTCAAGATTAATGTTAAGTCCTTCACAAATAAAACTAAGAAAAGATGAATCAGCCTTTTTTGAATTAACAGAGAACGAAATAAATAAATAATTGATCGCTCTTGTTACGGCTACATATAATAGTCTTTTAGCTTCGGCATTTAATTTTTTATTCATCTGGTAATTGTAAATGCCTGCAATAGGGGGCATTGAATACTCATCGAAATAATTGCCGTTTAATGGCACCTTTGTTAATATCCCGAATTGCTTATCAACGCTGATTGATTTGGCGCGAACATTCTCGTCCTTTGAGTAATCGCCGCACTTAAAAAGAAAAACCGCTTTGAATTCCAATCCTTTTGATTGATGAATAGTCATTATTTTAACAGTGTTTTCATCTTTTGAAACAGCCGCCTGACCTTCATCCGCAAGTTTTTCCATAGCTTCGGCAAGGTAATTAACAAAATCATAAATGGTTTTAAGTCCCTGCTGAAGAAATGAATTAGATATGCGAAGAAGTTTATTTAAATTCGCGATTTCCTGCGCTGAGTTTGGCTTTGATGCAATAACCGACCAGTAAGCAGTATCATTTAATATTTTTCTGAGCAAGAAAGCTAAATCAACTTTTAAAGCGTATGAAAGATGCTCTGTTAATAAATTTAATATATACTGGAATGTTTTATTCGATACGTTAAAATCCTTAAACTTTTCAAAAAAAGTTTTCCCTTTACAAAGTGAAATTTCATATATATTCGCGTCCGAAATTGTAAAAAACGGAGACCGTAAAATTCCTACAAGCGCGCTGTCGTTGTCCGGGTTAATTAAAAATGAGAGGTAATTATATATATCATAAATTATCTGCCGCTGGTAATAACCCTTTCCGCCAATAATCGTAAATGGAATTTTATATTTTGAAAATGATTTTTCCAATTCCGAAAACGCGTTTCTTTTTCTGCATAGAACGGCGATATCCTTAAAATTGATTTCTGTTTCTTCAGAATTATTTAATAGTTTTAATATCCTTTTAGAAACCATCTCGCTTTCCGTATCCGAATCGGCAGCGAGAATTTCTATCTGTCCGGGTACATCTTCTTCCTTTGAACATATCAGTTCATTCGGAGTAACCTCATTAAACTCTATTTTCGGATTTCTGAATAATTCTTTAAAAAGTTCATTAGTAAAGGCAGCGATGGGCGGCGACATTCTAAAACTGTGAGGCAGCTGCAGAAGGCTTAAGGCAGTCTCCTTTTTTTCTATTTCATTTTTGGTTCTGTTAAATATTTCCAGATCGGCGTCGCGGAACATATAAATGCTTTGTTTTTCATCGCCAACAACAAACAAATTACCTGCATTTAAATTCTCAAGAATAGGCATAAATATTTCATATTGTATTTCGTTGGTATCCTGGTATTCATCAAGCATTATATAATTATATTTCGCGCTTAATTTTTCTCTTACACTTTCTTGCGATACAATATTTTTTGTATGCAGTAATATGTCCTCAAAATCCAGGTATCCCTTATCCGATTTTTTTTCATCGTACAAAACCGCGGACCTGTTAAATACTTCCAGTATTGATTTCCCAAATTTAGCAAGCTCAATATTCGCGCTTTCAAAGTTTTCATCAATTTTAAATGATCTTAGCACTTTTTGAATTTTTTCAATTTCTTTTATTTCATTCACAAAATTCTGAGAATCAAACTTTTTTGTAAATTCTTTTTTCCTCAATTCATTCTTCTGAGTAAAAATTACTTCACCTAACCGGTGAACTGCCGATAATATTTCTAAAGGATTTATCGGAAGTGTATATTTATCAAGTATAGATCTAACAGTTAATGCAATTGAGTCGCCGGGTTCGTTAAAAATAATTTCATTATTCAGTTTCGCAAGATTTGAGAAATACAATTCTATATTCTCCGAAAAGAATAAGATAAATTTATTGTGAAATTCCGATTTAAAATGTTTCGCTATTACTTCAACATTACCAGAATATAATGTGTCTGCTAATTTAATAAGGTTTTTTCTTTGATGAATAAGATGTTTCAGCTGCGAGGTTAAAGCAGCCTTTGAACCGAGAATGCGTACAAGATATTTTATTTTATCCGACTGGGTTTCCTCTTTGAGAAGATTTATAATAACCTCTTCAATGCTGAGTTCAATGAGTTCATCGGAAGTTTCAGAATCGATAGGTGAAAAGTTTGCGTCAATTCCAGCGTCGGGCGAGAACTCTCTTAATAAATCAATACAAAAAGAATGAATGGTGGAAATATTTGAAGATACTAATTGTTTTCTGATGCGTTCAAGTTTTGTTTTTATCCGCTGGTCCTTTTCTGAAATTAATCGTTCTTCAATTTCACCCGCTATTTTTTTATACAATTCGCCCGCTGCTTTATCGGTAAAAGTGATGGCAACAATTTTATTTATCGGCACATCTTCTATTAAGGCAATCTCAACATAACGTTTTGAAAGCACAAAGGTTTTACCCGAACCCGCGTTAGCGGTTAGAGCAATATGTCTTTTATAATTAAGAGCTTCGATTTGATATGGTGTAAGCTGATGCGTCATATTTTAGGAAATTTTAATTGTATGGTTGTACCGTTTGAAGATGTTTCTTTAAGAATAACACTGCCAGTAATACTTTCCATAAAATTCTTTGCAATGCTTAGTCCCAGTCCCATTCCTTTTACCTTTGTCGTAAAATCCGCGTCAAAAATTCTGTTGGCAATTTCTTTTTCTATACCTTTACCGTTATCTGCAATATTTATTATATGTGAAACGTTATCATTTTCGTAAGAAATTAATATTGAATTCGCGTTGGCCTGAACTGAATTGCGAATTAAATTAATAATAGTTCTTTTCACCTGATCCTTATCGGCCAATACAATTAAATTATCGGAAGGCAAATCGACAGAAATAGCAACCGCTTCTTCAATAAATAAATTAACCGCGTCACTAATAACAGGCTGAAGCATAACTTCTTCAAGTTTTAGATTCGGCATTCTCGCGAAATTATAAAACTCAGATGCAATATTTTTAAGCGTTTCAATTTGATTGATTACTGTGTTTGTTACTTTTTCAAATATATCGTTGAATTTTGGCGACTGATCTTTATGTGCAATAATAAGCTGCTGAACGGCCAGTTTCATTGGAGTAAGCGGATTTTTAATTTCATGAGCCACCTGTTTAGCCATTTCTTTCCAGGCTGATTCGCGTTCAAGTTCGGCGAGTTCCAGCTGACTCTTTTTTAATTCGCGTACCATTTTATTAAAACCGGTTATTAATTCTTTGGTTTCGCCGCGGCTGTATTCTTTTAATTCAACATTTAAATCCCCGCCGGCAACCGACCTTGTAGCAATCGTAAGTTTTCTAATGGGAGAGGAGATTTGATTTGCAAGAAATGTGCTTAAGATAATTATTAATATTACCGCAAGCGAGTAGCTTCCGAAAAGAAAAATATCAACATCGGTAGAAGACATTGGCAAAAGTATATTATTAAAACTGTCGCTTATTTTTATTATATAATCCCTGTTCCCTATTTTCCCTTTATAGAAAAAGGAATTAAAATTATATTTTTCAATATTCTCTTCAACAACAATTTCTTTTATCCCTTTGTTTACAATTTTATTGTATGCATTTGGGTTAATTATTCCGGGAAGAAGGCCAATCTTGTGAAAAATATTTTCTGAACTGTATACTAGTTTTTTGTCGTCGTAAATTTCATAATTAACGGCAAGGTCGCGGGTAGCTTTATCGAAGATACTATTTATATTAATTCCGCTGCTTATAAGATAATCGTTTACGTATTTTTCTACTCTAACGGCGCGTTTGCCCAATTTATAAAATGTTGCTGAATCGTTGCTTTCTTCGGTAAGTGTTCTGAAGTAAATAGCAAGCAGGATTAATGGAATTATAGAAATTACAAGAAATGCCGTAAGCAATTGAGTGCGGAAAGTTAATCCCGAAATTTTCTTTCTTCCGAAACCGATCACTACCGCCGCGGCTATCAAAATAATTATAAAAAAGCTGTGAATAAAAAACACTTTAAAAAAGTCGAAAAGATTCCACGAAATAGTCTTACTTGCAAGCGCGACCGCAATAGTTCTTTTAATATCATCAAGTTTTGTGTTAAGTACATAAACTAAGTTTTCTTCATTGTTCAATTGCAAATAAAGCCAAGCTTCATTGTTTAGTTTATCGGGAGAGTTAAGAATTATATTTTCTTGTTCGGAGCTAAGATTAATTTCGCTGAATGTATTTAGAAGAACGCCGTTATGAAAATCAAATATTTTTATTTTGGATAAATCCAAGGCTAAATTTGAATAAGTTGATTTAGTAGAAAAGAATTCTGGGCCTTCAAACAAACCAAGATTATTTACATCATACAATACGATTACTTCCACATATCCAAGAACCTTTCCGTCATTTGATTTTATCTCACCAAGTCCTTTCAAAAGTTTTGCGTTTGAATAAAGATAGTCTTCTTCCCAGATTATTATATTTTGCTCTTCGTCGGTTGATGTATTGAAATAATTATTATATCCTTCATTTATTCCAAAATTGATTCCGCCTAGGTAATCCTTAGAAGCATTTAAGAAATTCACGCTTGATACCACGGATTCTCTTTGCAGCGGACTTCTGCTCCATATTTTGAATGCCTCCGCTTCGTAATTATAATCTGGCGAAACAATTATATTTGATATATTCTCTTTATTTAAGGCGCTTTCTAATGTTTGAGTAAGAAAGAATTCCAAAAGATTTTTATTTGATCTTGTAATTTCTTTCGAAATAATTTTAAGTGATTCCCTTTCCAAGGCCAGATTGTAGTGACTCAGCAGACTTATTGAAATAAAAGAAGCCGCGAATAAGAAAAGCACATAATTCATAACCGTTCTTTTATTTGAATAAAAAATCATAAATGCCAAAATAAAACAAACGCTAATATGAATTATTCTTATAACCGGCGTGCCCTGAGGCTGTTTTTGTGTTATATCATAAATATAACCGGCCGCCTGGAAAAAGAAAAACAATACTGCTACTACCAAATATTTATTATTGGAAATTTTGGAAGGAATTGATTTAAATATCAGTAATACTATTACCACTGAAAAAACGATAGAGCAAAAACCTAAAATCAAAACGCCAATATGCATTATAAAAATCGGCATTGCCGGTATTAAATCGGATTCTTTAAAGTATCTTAATGTCGAATCGAAAATTACACTTCTTAATGCCGCTCCAAGTCCCCTTAGACTTATAAAATAAAAAGCCGTAAGCCCAATAAGAATTGAGGCAAAGATTAAAATATTTTCATTCTTTTTCTTTTCATTTAAGTATTCGTTAGAATATTTATAAGCCTGAACCGTAATAACCAGGAATGCGAATATTGTTATAAAAAATTCAAGAGGAGATTTTACAATTCCGAATCCAAACGCGGATGAGAAAAATGAAGCGTTGGCAAGTTCCGTAGGAATATACTCTGAAGGTATTCCTAAAATAAATAATAATATTCTTAGGAGAACAATATAAAATGCCGCCCATAAAAACTTTATAAACCTGTATTTTATCTTTTTGAAATATTTATATAATCCGAAACCCGCTAATATAAACGCGAAAAAAACTAACAATGCCTGAACCGCTTTAAAATCTTCTTTAATATAATTAATAGAGGAATCTTTTGAAGGCTTTAGAAATGTTGCCACTCCTATTTTTTCTTTTTTATTATTTAATAAATCAAAAGAATGTTTTCTTCCGTCCAGCGAATAATCCGCAGAAGAGTTATAATAAATATTAAATACGGTTTTATATTTTGATGACAGATAATCTACAAAGCTGATGTTTTCATAATAATCGTTTTTAAAGCTGTATTCTTTTTCCATAGGAAGCGATAATAAAAAATAATTTATACTTCCGTTAATATGGACAGTATCGGAATATGACAAATATATTAATAAATCCGAATGTGTGAATCTCGTCTGTCCTGCATATTTCATTATGGAATCATCGGCGACAGAATCAGTTAGTATATTATTATTCCAAGCTGATAAATTACCTGCAGAGTCAAAAATTTCGGCCGTATAACCAAGTTTATTTAACGATTGAAGATGTTCGAACAGAAGGGAGTGATAATCTCTTTCATTAATTATTGAGCGGATTTTAACTTTTAGCTGTTCGGAGTTGTTAATTAACGAAGATTGTTTTTCGGAGAATAATTTATTAACGGACTTTTCAATCAATATTATTTTTTCTTTAAGTTCGTTTTCCCAATTTGAGCTTTTGTTTTCGACTACTACCGGCTCAATAATACCCAACGCAACAATTGCAATAACAACAACAGCAATTGAACTTAAAAATTTTCTATTACCCGAAAAATATTTTTTAACCATTCGATTTAGTTTATGCTAATTTGACTTATCCGCCAGCTGCCGTTTTCTGTTTTTAGTGAGATATAAAATTTAGCAACTCCTTTTATTCCTTCGTAACTGTAATTATAAAACCCGGTGGCAAAAGAATACTGCGGGCCTGAAGAAATTTTCGTGATGCGGAAACTGATTGGTTTATAAGAATTAATAAAATCCTGAACAATAAAGAACAATTGATTTGAGGAAAAGCTGCCGGAAACACCATTAATAAAACTTACAAAAGTTTCTGACTGAAAATAATCCGAGAACCTGTTTACATCAAACTCTTTAATTCCCGATTCAATTTTATTAAAAATGACCTGCGGTTCATCTTCAAATTTATCCTGAGCGTAGCTTTGAGACATAGCCCCGAAAAATAAAACTACAAGCAAGAATATATTTAAAGATGTCTTCATATTTTTTATATAAGTTAAATTAAAATACATAATTAGTAAGAAAAAAGCATACCTGCCGGGTATGCTTTCTTCGCTATTTCCTTTTATATTTTTTGACTTTATCGTCTTGATTTCGGTTACTTATTTTTAATAACATAAGCCGGAACAGTGTTTCTTTTCTCAGGTGTTTCACCTCTTTTTAGCTGTCTTTCACCTTCAACAAGTTGATACGCCCAATCAAAGATTAATCTTTCGGTAGTAATTTCTTTAATACGTACTTTGGCAAAATGATTGTCCCAGGTAAGTATAACATATGTTCTTCCGATTACTGCTTGTGTATATTTTACATTTTCACCTTCTAATAGCGGAACCCAGCCGGAAATAGGCGCGTATGGTATATCATAAATATTGTCGGTATATCCCATATCCTGAATTTCACTGTCGTCCCAAACATTTAAATAAAATGTGCCGTCAAAATTTTCGAAAAAGAAATCTGCCGAATAATCATCGGTAACTTCGTTATAAGGAACTACCAGATATTCACTGAAATCATATCCGGATGAATTCGGAAATCTTAAATAATCGAATATGGATTGATTCATTCCCTGCGGCCTGGGAACACCGTAAACTTCGTCGTAACTTAGTTCGCTTTCGTTTTGATTTTCATCAAAAGCGGCTACGGCGTAATAATACACTTCACCGTTATTTACATCATAATCAACAAAATAATTTACGTCATAACTAGTACTTCCGATTAAGGTATATTCACCATCATAAGTATAATTGAAATAGACATTATACCCTACCACATCGCTTTCTCTGTTAAAGTCCCATTGAATTTCAACTGAATTGTCGCCTACGAAAACATCAACGTTTTTAGGTGGAGCAGGGGGTGAATTGTCATAGTAAAAATCATCGTTATCGCACGCGGAAAATGATATAATTATCGTCAATAATAATAAATATCTAAAAATTCTTATTTTTTTCATTTTATCCTCCGAATTGCTTTTATAACAGATATTACAATTGGAGTGCCAAAAAAATCAATAATTTAAAATACAAAAGGCCGCAAATTTGTTAAAAAACGCAGCCTTTTGTATGTACTAATATTCTTGTTAATTACATGTGTTTTATTTTCTAAACAACAATGAATACTTTATAAGAAAGTTACATTATATTTTTCTGAAATTACCTTCAAAGTATAATTGAGAGTTATTTATCACCGCAACGGATTTACCGGTTAATAATTTCTTATCAAAAGGTGAATTTTTTGATTTGCTTTTAAATTTGGAAATATCAACCGTCCAAATTTCATTAGGATCAAAAATTGTTAGATTAGCATTTTCACCTTCGGCAATTTTAGGAACTTCAATATTTAATATCTTTCTTGGATTTACTGCCATTTTCTCAACAAGTTGATCTAATGTTAAATGCTTTTTGTGAAGAAGTTCCGTGCAAGCAAGCCCGATTTGGGTTTCCAGTCCTAAAATTCCGTTTGGAGCGTAAATAAATTCCATTTCTTTTTCTTCGATTGAATGAGGCGCGTGATCGCTTGCAATACAGTCTATTGTGCCGTCTTTTAATCCTTCAATCATAGCTTCAACATCATCGCGGGTTCTTAAAGGTGGATTCATTTTGAAGTTGGTATTATATCCTTTAAGTGATTCTTCGGAAAGTGTAAAATGATGCGGAGCAACTTCCGCCGTAACCTTAATTCCTTTTTTCTTTCCTTGACGCACAAGATCAACTGCGTTTTTAGAAGAAATATGAGCGATATGTACTCTGGCGCCGGTATATTCGGCCATAATTATATCACGCATTACGGTTAAATCTTCGGCAACAGTTGGGATCCCTGGCAGTCCTAAAAATGTAGAAGTTTCACCTTCGTTCATGTGTCCGTCGGCAAGCGATTCATCTTCGCAATGTTCAATAATGGGCGCATCGTACATCAATGAATATTCCATAACGCTTCTAAGCAAAGAAGCGGTTTTAATTGCAACGCCGTCATCGGAAAAAGCGACGGCTCCAGCGTCAAACATTTCAGCGATAGGGGCAAGAGATTCACCTTTTCTATCCACCGAAGCGGCGCCGATAGGGAATACATCTACAAGATGATTTTTAGCTTTTTCTTTTATAAATCTTACAACTTCGGCGCTGTCTGTCGTAGGGTCGGTATTCGGCATACAAGCAACGCCCGTAAATCCGCCTGCCGCGGCGGCATTGCTTCCTGTAACAACAGTTTCTTCATCTTCTCTTCCCGGTTCACGAAGGTGAATGTGCATATCAAAAAATCCAGGCGCGCAGTATTTGCCTTCTAATTCCAGGATTTCCGCGTCTTTTAATTCTTCTTTTGTTAGATCTCCGATCTTTTTAATTTTTCCGTCTTCAATTAATAAATCTGATTTGGAATTTAATTTCTGATCGGGATTTATTAGAGTTAAACCTTTTAGTACTAAACGCATTTTTCACCTTTTAATTATTCATTGTACCAAGTAAATAAAGTACCGCCATTCTTATTGCAACACCGTTCGTAACTTGATCAAGTATTACTTGATAAGGGCCGTCGGCGACTTCAGAAGAAATTTCGACCCCGCGGTTAATTGGTCCCGGATGAAGTATTACAACATCTTTATTATTCTTTTCAATTCTATCGGCGGTAATTCCAAAATAATTATGATATTCTCGTGTAGTAGGAATACTGCTTCCTGCTTTTCTTTCAAGCTGAATCCTTAGAACGTTTAACACGTCGTGTTCTGCGATTGCTTTATCAATATCGTGTATTACTTTTACGCCTATAGATTCTATTCCTTTTGGAATTAATGTAGGAGGTCCGCAAACAGAAACATCCGCCCCCATAGCTTTAAGTCCGAAAATATTTGAAAGTGCCACCCTGCTGTGGGCTACATCCCCAACAATACAAACCTTTAATCCGGCCAGTTTACCCAGCCTTTCTTTAATTGAGTACATATCAAGCAACGCTTGAGTCGGATGTTCATGCCGTCCGTCGCCTGCATTAATAATATGCGCGTTCGATATTTGAGTTAAGAATTGAGGAACTCCGGCAGATTGATGTCGGACAACAATCATGTCAATTTTCATTGCTTCAATATTGCGTACAGTGTCTTTAAATGTTTCACCTTTTTTTGTACTGCTTGTTGAAGTAGAAAAATTTACAGTATCGGCCGAAAGTCTTTTCTGCGCGAGTTCAAATGAAATTCTGGTTCGAGTAGAGTTTTCGAAAAAGAGATTAACAACTGTTTTACCCTGAAGAGTAGGCACTTTTTTAATAGGTCTTTCAAGCACTTCTCTAAACGTAACTGCAGTATCAAGTATTAACTGAATATCTTCTTTAGGAACTCCGGCTAAACCAAGTAAATGTCTGCTTGATAAAGGCATATAATTTTACTCTCTAATTACTTTTTGAATTATCAACTAAATAGACGGCATCTTCATCGTCAATTTCCGTCATTTTTACTTTTACTTCTTCGTTTATAGAAGTAGGAATATTCTTACCGACAAAGTCTGCTTTTATCGGCATTTCCCTATGACCGCGGTCAACCAAAACACAAAGCTGAATTGTATTTGGTCTTCCCATATCCATCAGCGCATCTAATGCCGAACGAGTGCTTCTTCCGGTATAAAGAACATCATCAATTAATATTATGTCCTTTTCCGTAAGGTCGAATTTAATTTCAGTAACGGAAACTTCAGGCTGTTTTAATCTGGTTCTAAAATCATCGCGGTATAATGTAGTATCAAGAACACCCAGATTGGTATCACTTCCGTCAATTTCTTTAATTTTCTGCTGAATTCTTTTTGCAAGGAATTCGCCTCTGGTGCGCATGCCAATCAGCACCAGGTTTTTTGATCCCTTATTTCTTTCAAGGATTTCATGAGCTAATCTTGTTATTGTTCTGTTTAGCCCTTCGCGGTCAATTACTGTAGCTTTTATGTCCATATACAAAAAATCCTCTTTGACTATTGTCGCAGAGGTCCTCTTTTTATTTGTTGAATTTTATTTTCATTCCTTTTTTATCTCTCCGGATAAGTTTAAAGGATTACACCGTTATCGGGCGTATAAATATTTTTTAATTGAACAAAGCTAAATTAAAATTTAATAAAAGTAAAGTAAGGGAGAGTTTATTAATAATTATATTTGTTTAAAATAAGAAAGGGCCGTAAAAACGGCCCTTTCCCTAAAACAAAATTGAGAATAATTAATTTAGAATTTTAAATTCGATTCTTCTATTCATTGATCTTCCGTCGGCTGTTTTATTATCGGCAATCGGTTTAGCTTCGCCATAACCAACGACTTTAAGTCTATTTCCGTCAATTCCTCTTGCGACAAGATAATTTTTAATCATTTGAGCTCGTTTTTCAGATAGTTTCAAATTCGCTTTTTCCGATCCGATATTATCCGTATAACCCTGGATTTCAACCTGCATATCTGGATTCTGCAACAATACCTGAACGGCATGGAATAAGATAGGATACGATTCAGAACTTAATTTTGTGCTGCCATAATCGAAATTAACACCAACAAGCACCCATTTTTTTTCTGATCTAACCGGTTTCTCAACAACAACTTCTTTAACTACTTCTTTAGGAATATGTTTTTTAACAATATTTTCAATTCTTTCATAATCAACCGGGTCAGAATTATTACTGCTTAAGCCGCTGTAAATTTCGCAAATTTTTGAAGGAGCGCCTTTATCAAAATAATAAAGGAAACCTAAATCAAAAGTCATATATGAATCAGTTACTCCGCCTAAAATTCCGCCGTTAGGACTGGAAGCTGAATTACCGTCAAAATTTGAACCGTCAACAGTTTGGTAAGTGAACTCAGTTGTCAAATTCCAATCATGGCTTAATCTCCAAAGAATTCCTAAACTGCCTGTCAAAGTTAAATCGAAATAATTGTCTTTTAGTCCTACTGTTGAAGGATTGTCAAGCATATAATAGTTGGCTCCGGCGCCGATAGAAATATACGGCGACACTGGTTCACAAGGAACAAATCTGAAAACAAAATCGGCTCCCCCTAAAATTGATTCAATTGATGTGGTTTGAGAAGCGCCCCAGGTTCCTTCAAGATGAGAATATTTTCCGTAAAATCTGAAACCTGAATGCTCAGATAAGTCACGTGTTAAACTTAAAAACCCGCCGTAATTTAAAGTCGAGGATGAAATATTGGTGCTAATTAATTTAGGATAAGACGCGCCAAATCCAAATCCCCAGCTATCCTGTGCTACCTGCGCAAATGAATTAGAAGATAATAGCACGAAAAAAAATATAATAACAAGATGTATAACTTTCTTCATAATTTCCTCAATTTAGGAAACATATATTTAACAAAGATTTAGAATTCAACAGTTAACAAAATTCTTTAAGCTTATTTAACAAAATAAGCCGTAATAGTCAAGAAGTTGATAAAAATTTTATTTACATATGTAAAACAAAAATAATATATTTGTAATCTATTTTTAATGCAGTGATTTAAATTACATATTCATATTCGAAAAAATTCCAATAATTCTTTAGATGTATTTTAATTTAATTTGAGATTTATAATATTTACAAAATGTTTATTGAATCGGGAAGAATGTTGTTTCCCCTCTGTAATTTTTTAAGATTTTATTTTCGGGGTGTAGCGCAGCCCGGTAGCGCGCTTCGTTCGGGACGAAGAGGCCGTAGGTTCGAATCCTATCACCCCGACTTCATTAATAATTATTTTTCGATTCAATTTAAAGAACTTGCAGATTGAATCGGGAAGGACGTCCCGCTCAAAGCGGGATCACCCCGACTTCATTAAAAAATATTTATAAAACTAATCTCTGTTTTCGAGTCTAAACAGCACGTCTTTATTGGATTGGGGAAGCCGTCTCCGACTTTAACCTTTGTTCGTTACATTCTTATTTCTATTAAAACCTAAATCCGCAATTTTTGCAGGATACTTTTAATCGCTAAAATAATTAGAAATTTTTTAAAATAATTTTATGAATATTTTTCAGGAGTACTGCAACACTATGTTTAAATTATTATTCATTCCTTCATATTATTTTTATATTTTTACCTAAAAGAACGGGAGAAATAAGATGGCCAGCAACTCTTCATTCGACATTGTTTCAGAAATTGATATGCAGGAAGTTGACAACGCTTTAAATCAAGCGGTGAAAGAAATTACACAGCGTTATGATTTAAAAGATTCGCACACTACATGCGAGCTGAATAAAAAAGATAAATTACTTACCATAAACACCAAGGATGACTACGCCAGAAAACAAAGCATTGATATAATCCAATCAAAATTTATTAAACGCGGAATTTCTATAAAAGCGCTTAAGTATGGTGAACCAGAAACCTCTTCCGGCGGAAGATTAAAACAGGTTATAAATTTATTAAGCGGTATTGAAAAAGAGAATGCTAAAAAAATTACAAAGCTTATAAAGGATTTAAAAGTTAAAGTTACTGCTCAAATAATGGACGAAAAAATTCGTGTACAGGGACCAAAAAAAGATGATTTACAGGAAGTTATGAAGGCAGTTCGAGAAGCAGATTTTGACTTCCCCACTCAGTTTGTAAATTTTAATTGATTAAATATCAGTTGAACATTTAAAATTGTTTATTAAATGAATATACTTTAAAAATAAAGCATCTGATCCATATCAATTATTTTAAATAAATCAATGTAATAATTTATTTACTATTATTAATTAGTTTTATAAATTATGGCTGGAAAAGTAAGGAGGTGAAAATTAACAGTTCCGTGACGAAAATAAAGAGTTTTCTCACTAAGATTAAAAAATTGTTAATTGAAGCAAAATTTTTGGACAGGTTACTTAATCTTCTTAATTTTGAACACACATTATTAATTAACAAAATCTATTATCAATAAAAAAGGAATGATTTATGAAGAAAATCAATTACTTGATTCTTCTCTTTACCGTATTGTTTGCCGGAGTTATCAGCGCTCAGACATATACAATATCCGGTAAGGTAACAAGTGCTGCTACTGGTGAAGCCCTTGTTGGAGCAAACGTTTATTTGCAAAATACTACAACAGGTGCTGCTACAGATGTTGATGGTAAATTTTCAATTACAACGACTGCAGGTGAATACAAAGTTATCTGTAGTTTTATTGGATTTGAAAAGAAAGTATTTGACATCAATCTAACTAATAATATGGAATTAAATTTCTTACTCAGAGATTACGCATTTTCATTAAATGTTGAGGTGATTGCCGATAGAGCAAGAGAATTTGAAACACCAGTTGCATTTACAAATATTGATAAAAAAGAAATTGAAACATCTCTTGGTTCAAGAGACATCCCATTAGTACTTAATACAACACCTTCAGTTTACGCTACCTCCGGCGGCGGCGGAGCTGGCGACGGTAGAATTAATGTTAGAGGTTTTAATCAAAGAAATATTGCAGTAATGATTAATGGCGTTCCAATCAATGACATTGAATGGGGATGGGTTTATTGGTCAAACTGGGATGGTGTTGGAGATGCCGCAGGCTCAATAGAACTACAAAGAGGATTAAGTGCATCAACACTTAATACTCCTTCTATCGGCGGTTCAATGAACTTAATTTCAGAACCAACCGCTCAGAATTTTGGTGTTTCTTTAAAACAAGAATTTGGTACTGAAGGTTTTCTTAAATCAGGTCTATCATTTGCTTCCGGATTAATGGATGGTAAATGGGCAATTAACGGAAACATTGTCAGAAAAACCGGTGATGGAGTCGTTGACCAAGCATGGACTGATGCATGGGCATATTATTTAGGCGCCGCTTATAATGTTAATGACAATAATAGAATTGAATTATATGCGTTGGGTGCTCCTCAGCGTCATGGTCAAAGATCATATAGATTAAACATTGCTGCTTTTAGCCATGAGTTTGCAGCCGGATTAAAAGGTACAGAAGACGGCTGGTTGGAAGGTGCAAAATTTGCCGAACAAGGATTAAAATATAATGCTAACTGGAATAAAGTAGATCCATCTTATAATGGAAAACAATACTGGAATGGCAGCGAAGGTGAAAGATTCGATCCGAATGTTATAATGGAAAGAGAAAACTATTACCACAAACCTCAGGTTAACTTAAACTGGTATTCAAAATTATCTGATGTTCTTAGTTTATATACAACAGCATATTATTCTGGCGGTAGAGGCGGCGGATCTGGTACATTCGGGTCCTTACAGTTTAATACCTCATTATACCAAAGAGTTCCGGACTGGAACAAAACTATTGCTATTAACCAAGCTGCAGGAATTATTACAGATAGAAGAAATGATCCTAATTATGCAAGAAGCGGTATTTTAAGAAACAGTGTTAACTCTCAGGATCAATTTGGTGCAATTAGTAAATTAGTTGTAAAAGTAAATAATAATATTACTGCTCAAGTTGGTGTCGATTGGAGAACTGCTGAAGTATACCACTATAGAGAAGTTCGTGACCTTTTAGGAGCTACAGCATTCCATTGGAATGGAAACCAATTTGAATCAGGTGATCAATACTTCAAAAAATTAGGTGATAGAATTGATTACGACTTTACAAATACTGTTGATTGGATTGGCGGATTTGCACAAGCAGAATATAGCGCAGAAAAAGTTACTGCATTTGCTTCAGCAGGTTTAAATACGAAAAACTACGGTTATACAAACCATATGAAAAAAGGTAGTGACGGCGGTGAACTTAAAGCTGAAACAGACTCATTTATTGGGTATCAATTTAAAGGCGGAGCGAGCTATCGTTTAACCAAAGAATTTATGTTTTATGCTAACGCCGGTTATGTTTCTTCTGCTCCAATTTTTGACAACACAATTAATGACGTTACTGGTTTTGTTGTTCAAGATCCCAATAATGAAATATTCCAATCTGTTGAAGGCGGTTTCCACTATAATAAAGATAACGTAAGTCTTGGCGTTACATATTACTATACTAAATGGTTAGATAGGGCATCAACTGAAACATACAGACCTACACCAGATACAGAAGGTATGATTTTAATTTCAGGTATGGACCAGTTGCACCAGGGTCTGGAATTTGATTTTAGCTACCAACCTGTTAGAGAATTACTATTGGAAGTAGCAGCTTCAATAGGAAGATGGGAATTTACAAACGACGTAAGCGCTGTTTATAAAGATTATTCTAGCGGCGGTGCAAATGATGTTACTTTTAACGCTTATGTTAATGGTTTAAAAGTTGGCGATAGCCCTCAAAGATCATTATCTGTTACACTTGGTTTATTCCCAATAAAAGGATTAAGCCTTTTCTTAACCGGACAAACATACGCTGACCACTACGCTGAATGGGAACCGTTTGATAGATCTAACCAAGCTGATGCCGGTATTCAGCCATGGAAAATTCCAGCATATTCAGTATTTGATTTCCATGCAAACTATGTTCTTCCAGTTAAACTTAGCGGTATCGGTATCGAAGTATTCGGACATGTATTCAACTTATTTGATGAAGAATATGTTTCTGATGCAACTGATAACAGCAGCTTTAACGCTTATGGTGTAAAAAATCACAAAGCTGACGACGCTGAAGTTTTCTTTGGTTTACCAAGATACTTCAACGCCGGCATTAGACTTTCATATTAATAAATATATTTACACAAAAAGGCTGCTCAAACGGGCAGCCTTTTTTATTATTTAAAAACAAAATGAAGTTATTAATTATAATTATATTTTATTTTACTTCCCTCTTATTTGGTCAAAATCAAAATTATACAATTTTAATTTCTTTCGACGGTTTCAGATGGGACTATTCTTTAAGAGGTATTACCCCTACTATTGATTCAATAAAAACAAACGGAGTTCACGCGGTTTCATTAAGACCAGTATTCCCTTCAAAAACATTTCCGAATCATACTTCAATAATTACAGGTATGTACTGCGACAGTCATGGAATTATATCAAACGGGTTCGCCGATACTTCGGGTAATTGGAATTCTTTAAGTAATATTTCAAAAACAAATAATACCGATTGGTATAAAGGCGAGGCTCTTTGGGAAACTCTTAAAAAAAATAATATTAATACCGCCTGTTATTTTTGGCCTGCAAGCGATATGAATAATCCCGAAAGAAGACCCGATAAATACGAATTATACGAACATAAAAGACCTTATGAACAAAGAATTGAAGGCATAATTAATCTGCTTAAACTTCCTTATAACGAACGTCCAAAATTTTTAACTCTTTATTTTGACGCTACTGATACATACGGCCATAACTTCGGACCCAATTCCGATGAAATTAATTATTCTATAAAACGTTTGGACAGTCTGATAAATAATCTGTTTAATGGATTTGTAAACATCAATTTGCAGGACAGCGTAAACGTAATTATTGTTTCCGATCACGGCATGACTGAAATTTCTCCTGATAAATATATTAATATCGGCCATATACTGAAAGGTTTTGACTGTATTATACAGGATTACGGTCCGTTTATGACAATCAATTCCGCCGATAATAATATTGATGATATTTATACTAGATTAAAAGAAAACGAAAACCATTTTAAGGTTTACACTAAAGATAACATTCCGGGTTACTTCCACTATTCAAACGATAAAAACATTTACCCATTAATACTTTCGGCCGAATTGGGATGGTCATTAATAACTGATAAAAACCTAAAATGGCTAAATACTACTAAAGGGAATCATGGCTACAATAACAATTATATTGATATGCACGGAACGTTTATAGCTGCCGGGCCGGATTTTAAGAAAGGATACAAAACCGGAACTATTTGGAATATTGATATTTATCCCCTTCTCTGTAAATTATACGGCATAGCTCCAAATAAAAATATAGACGGCAAGCTTGAAAGGATTGAGTTTATCCTGAAATAATTCTGCTCCTATCTCAGAAACAAATAACCCATATCGGCAATTAAATTTTCCCACGATTTATCCAATCCAACATTTAAAACTGAAGTATACTTATATCCAAAAATTCCTTTACCACCATTAATATTGCTGTATTCTGGCTGCTGAGATTTAATTGTAAATCCGTCATTGAATGTTTTATTTACTTCAAAATAGGCAGCTAATGGTTCAGAAACTTCAAGAACCTCAAGTGTTAGATTATTTATTACGATTATACTGTTCTGTAAAGCACTCTCTTTTATACTATTCAACGTATTTTCAATCATCAATATAGGATAATAAAAGTCAAGCCTTTCAGCCAAGTCGGGATACTCGGGTATAACATCGTTCCCATTAATTAAATATCTTCTCGGAACTTCAATTCTCTTATTAATTACCGCGTTCCCAATCTTTTCTTCATAGTTTATAAAAAGTTTGGGACTAAAATAAAATGCATCATTCTTATCATAGAAGGCTACTCTGTATGCATCTTTCAAATTATAAACTATATTTTTCTGCGAATCGTAACTGAATCTCAAATTTCCAGTACACATTGCATTTGAACTCAAGACTGAACCATCATCCAACTCAACCACAATTGTCATTTGATTTTCGGATACTGAAAAATTTTCTAAAAAATATGAGTAGTAAACTCTTCCATCTTCTTCGCTTAATAATGTAGAATCATAAAATGAGAAAGACGAATTATTATAGAATAAACTTACCTTTGCATTGGGAATACTTTTTTCACCTTCGAATGTTCCGGGAACTATATTTGGAGGATTATAATTTTTTGCAACATATGCTTTTTGAACTGATGTGTTACCGTTAATAATACAAAAAAACGAGTAGCCGTTTTCAAAACTGCCCTTCGGACTGAAACCATCATCACAACCTACAATCACTAATAATAATAAAATCAAGGCATGTTTTTTAATAAATATAGATTTCATAATTCCGCCTTTAATGATGCGCTTGGGAAGAATGGCAACATATTAACCCTTTCTCCTGTATCTTTTTCAAAATAAAATATATTTTTTCTGTTGTATACATTTACAATTGAAATACTTAAATATAATTTCAAGAATTCAAGATCTATGTTTTTTGATATACTTATATCCATCCTATGATAATCTGGTAATCTATTTGCATTTCTTTCGCCGGTTATTGTATAAGGGAATAAATTGTCATAAATATTATCGGTATCGTAAATGTCTTTAATATCCCATTCGTCTCTGTAACCGATTATCTGAGTAAATGGTAACCCCGAATAGTAATTCCATGATAAACTTGAATACCAACCATAGCCGATATTGTATTCAACCGAAATATTAAGTGAATGTCTTGAATCATAACGAGGATTATAAGTTTTTCCGTTTGCGGTCTTTTCGGCCCACGATAGTGAATAGCCGAGATTCATTCTAAAAGGAAACGGTGAATAAATTAGTGAGTACTCCAAACCATAGGACCTGCCTTTTGCTTCAACTAAATCATGATCGGTATCATAAAATTTATAGTCGTTTAAAGCTGGAAAACTTATTAAACTCTTATAAAATCCCCCAAGTTCAAAGGAGAATTTTTCCGACAACTTATAATCAATAGCTAAACCGTAATGAATTGCCTGCGCTGCCGGAAGGTATGAAGGAATTATAAACCACGGTTCAAAAATGTTAATTAACTCATCTTCATCGGATAAAGTAACCAATTCCTGACTATAAATTCCCCATGAACCTTTAAGAGCAAGCTCGGAAAATATTCTAAATGTAGTGCTAAATCTAGGTTCTATAAAATATTTGCCTGCATCCCCGGTTGCTAATCTTGTTAAATTTAATCTGACTCCTAAGTCAATTCCAATATTTTTATTACTTAAAAATTTATACTTCCCATATGCGTCAATGTTTGTGCCTTTAGGCCCGCTTATATCTTTTGAACTTCCTGATGCATTTTCAATAATAAGTTCTGAAGTTACCTCCTGAATTTTCAATCCAACATCTAGCTCATTTTTTGAATCATAAACATATTTAAAATTCATATCCATTGTTATATCGGTCAATGAATTCTTACTTGGACTAATTGAACTTAGGTTAGAAATAACTTCACCTTCAAATCTGCTAAAGTAAGTATTAATTTCAAAAAACAAGGGCGAGTCTGAAAGTTGAAACCATTTTATTCCTAAAAGCTTATTCCCCCATTTAAAGTCAGCTTGTTGCATATTGTTATTATAAATTATATCACTGCTTAAAAAACCGAATATTTTTACATTGCCGTTTGGAAAGATTTCGGGGAAAGAAAGATTTAATGATACATCATAAAAATTTATCGGAACATTCTTATTATTAGTAAATTTCTTAAGAACATCTGTGTTATAGCTTTTTCTTCCTGTTAAAACAAATGATCCGTTGAAAACCGGACCTTCCAATAATGCTTTCCCGGTCAGCAAACTTGCCTGAGCAGTACCTGAAATATTATTCATATTCCCGCTTTTTGTATTTAACTTCATTATTGAAGCCAAAGCTCCTGAGTATTCGGCTGTATATCCGCCTTTATAGAATTCAATATTATTTATCATTTCAGGATCAACAGCGCTGAACATTCCGAGTGCGTGAAAAGGATGATAAACAGGAATATCGTTCAAAAGTATTAAATTTTGATTACTCGGACTACCGCGTACATAGAATCTTGCGGAAATATCTCCTGCTGATTTTACACCAGGTATATATTGAAGCGATCTGAAAATATCGGTTTCAACTCCTTGAGGAAGTTTCTCCAAATCCTTAACCGAAATTCTTTCAACTCCCAAGTCCGTAGCATTACTTTCTGCAACACTTTCACCGACTTTCTCCACGGTTTGAATCTCAATACTATTCGGACTTAATTTAATGTCAATATGGGTTAATTTACCGGTCTTAACTTCAGCTGAAATTTCTTTTGATTGATATCCAACATATGAAACTAAAATCGTATAATATGCCGGTTGAAGAGACGTTATTAATACAATTCCCTTATTATCCGATGATGAGCCCCTGTTAAGTTCTTTTATTAGCACATTAGAAAAAGCAAGCGGTTCGCCGCTGGTGGAATCAGTTATAAATCCTCTTAAACTTCCATATTGTTGACCTATTATTGAATTTGAGATAATAAAAATAAAGATAAGTAAAAAAAAAGAAGCTGGAATTTTGAAAAAAGGACGACTAGTTTTCATATTGTGTCACAGCAATTATGATATTTGTAAATTGGAATAACAAAAAACGTACCGTAATAAAATCAGTTATTTTGTAATATAGCTAATAGCAAATCTGAATTGTATGTTAAATTATCCATAGATGCACTTTTTAATATACATGAAGAATCATATTTATCAAGATAGAAAATATGCTCTTTAAGACAATAACTCCAACTTAATATAAATTCTTAGATTGTATTTCATTATATTGTAATCAAAAACAAAATTATGAAAGAAATACTAAACATAGACTACAAGAAACATGTTTTGTCAAACGGACTTGAAGTAATCCTTCATAAAGATAATTCTCTTCCGTTAGTCGCGGTTAATTTATGGTATAAGGTCGGTTCGGCAAATGAAGTACAAGGCAAAACCGGATTTGCCCATTTATTTGAGCATATGATGTTTCAGGGTTCACAGAACGTTCCCAAAGAGATGCATTTTAAATATATACAGGAAGCAGGCGGAAGTCTTAACGGATCAACAAGCAACGACAGAACCAATTATTACGAAACCGTTCCTTCCAATTTTTTAGAAATGGCACTTTGGCTTGAATCCGACAGGATGGGATTTCTATTACCCGCGTTGACAGAGGAAAAACTTAACAATCAAAAAGATGTAGTAATGAACGAACGCCGTCAGTCTTATGAAAACAGGCCTTACGGACTTTCGTGGGAAATTATTTTTTCAAATCTTTACCCTGAAAATCATCCTTATCATTGGCCAACGATCGGCTGGATGAAAGATATTGAAAATTATGAACTTGACGATGTTAAGAACTTTTTCAAAAAATATTACGCTCCTAATAACGCCAGTATTGTAATTGCCGGAGATATAGAATACAATTCCTCGCTTAAACTCGTTGAAAAATATTTTGGAGAAATTCCCGCAGGAGATCTTGTAAAAAAACCTACACCTGAAAAACAAGAATTAAATGAGACAAGAAAAATTGTACACGAAGATAATGTTGAACTTTCGAGATTATACCTTGTATGGAACAGCGAAAGTCTTTACGGAAAAGATGACGCCGCGCTTGATGTTCTTGCCGACATTCTTTTCGGTTCAAAAAATTCCAGATTAATTAAATCCCTTGTTTTTGAAAAACAGATTGCGCATGAAGTATCGGGATTTCAATATTCCGCTCATCTAAACGGAAGTTTTTTAATCATAGCAACCGCAAAGCCCGAAACCGAACTTAACGAAATAAAAGAAGTTATCTTTTCGGAAATTAATAAATTGGTAAACGATGGAATTACAGATGAAGAATTAGCGAGATCGAAGAACAGCAATAAATCATCATTTATATATTCTCTTCAGAATTTAAGCACTAAAGCCGATTTAATGAATAATTACAACACATATTTAAACGAACCAAATTCATTCCATTATGATTACGAAAGAATTAATAATTTGAAATCTGAAGACATTATTAATGCAGCGAAAAAATATCTATTAAAAAATTATGTCGAACTGAATATAATTCCCAAAGGAAAATAAATGCTTGAAAGAAGTATAAAACCTGAGCCGCAGAAAGGTATTGTTTTTGAGATTCCGGAAATTGAAAAATTTGAATTAAGTAACGGTTTAAAAGTATTTCTAGTAAAAAAGAATTCTCTGCCTATTGTGCAGTTTAACTATATGACCGGTTCGGGGAGTAAATCTGATCCCGAAAATAAAAAAGGACTTGCGTATTTAACGGCGCTTCTTATCGACGAAGGAGCGGGAAATCTTTCGGCGCTGGAACTTGACAATGAAATAGAATCCCTCGGTTCGGTACTGAAAGTTTCATGCGATCATGATTCACTTTCAATTACACTTCTTACTTTAAAAGAACACATTAACAAATCATTCGAAATTTTCTCGGATATAATTTTAAGACCAAGATTTGAACAAGACGACTTTAACAGAGAACACAAAAAATTGTTGAATAAAATTATTCAAGCCGGAAATGAACCTTCTTATGTTGCCGATACAGTTTTTGAAAAACTCATTTTTGAAAGTTCAAATTATATGCATCCGGCAATGGGCAGAAAAGAAACCGTCGAGAATATTACAAATCAGGATGTAATCAATTTTTACAAAAATAATTTTTACGCCGATAATTCCGCGCTTATTGTAACCGGGAATATTACGAAGAATGAAATTATTTCTTTAACCGGCGGCGGTATTTCAGATTTGAAAACAGGAATAATTGATGAACCAAAATTTGAAAGCTTAAAACCAGGCAAAGGTAAAATATATTTTGTTCATAAAGATGACGCGGCTCAAAGTGAAATAAGGGTGGGACATATTACAAACGGCAGAAACCACCCTGATTATTTCGCAAAATTACTTATGAACACTATATTGGGCGGTCAATTTTCCAGCAGATTAAATTCAAACCTTAGAGAAGATAAAGGTTTCACATACGGAATTAATTCAGGGTTTTATTATAATAAAGTATCCGGGCAATTTGAAATTTCAACCGCGGTTCAAAGCCAAAACACCGGCGCTGCTATAAATGAAATTTTTTCTGAAATAAAAGGAATACATGAAAATATTTTTGATGAAGAAATTGAATTTGCTAAATCATATTTGATTAAAAGATTCCCGTCGCAATTTGAAACTTATTCTCAAGTATCAAGACAAATCTTGACTCTTGTTCATTATAATCTTCCGGACGACTACTTTAACACATATATTGGTAAAATTGAAGGAACATCGAATCAAGATATAAAAAACGCGGCGTTAAATTATATTAATATGGACGAGCTGAAAATTATTGTCGTAGGCGATAAAAATATTGTATTTGACGATCTTAAAAAGTTCAACAAAGAAATTATTGAACTTGATTTCTAAGTGTGTATTAATTGACTGATGAAGGATAAAGATACTTTGTTCCCCTGTTGAACAAAATTGATAATTCTCTTTCCATAACAATAAAATTCTCAGCGCTGATTAAAAATGTTTTTGCGTCAAGCGATTTGCCGCTGCTGACATAGAACTCCAATAAAGATTTGATTTCATTTTTTGATTCCCGGTCAAGATTTACAAATTTTACCAACTCGCTGATTTTAACCCCTCTTTTAATAAACTCATCTTTAACAAAATTATATGATGTTGATTTATACAAATCGCTTTCCGTATCGATTACATAATTAATTATTTTAGGGAAATCAGAAATTACCGAAAGCACCGAATTCTTTAAACGTAATTTTTCATAATCAGGATCTAATGAATATTTTTTTTCGTCAACATCATCGTTTAGCAGAAGGAAAACTTCTTTTCTGAATTCATAAGTTTGAGCAAGAAGATTATAAGTTTTCTCTTCAGGAATTAGTAACAAAGCAAATGGAAAAGGTATTCTCATAAGCCGGATAAATTCCAGTTCATTTAGATCGTCCGCGTCAGTTAGTATAAAAGACAGTTTAGAAAATTCGCGTTGTATATCTTTTTCTACGTTAAAAAACGCCTGAAGTTTAAGATTATTATTGGACGATATTTTTATAACAGTTTTGCCGAAATTTATTTTTTCTTCCGAAATTATTTTTACTGGCTTATCGTAAAAGCCGTAATTCATTTCTTTTAAAATTGTTGCGACCGGAATATCTTTAGGTATCTTAATATAAAAGACATATTTCAACGAATCATTATTGCCCTTCTTAATATTTTTCTTTTCTATCCAATTATCATTTAATTCAAACTTTTCAATAACGCTGAAAAAAATACTGTCAATCTGAGAAATTGTAATTTCATCGGATTTTATCTTCTCATCATTGCCGGTTAAAACATCTATTAACACATTGCTTAACAGTAGAACAATTGAGGCGCCAATCAGAATATTTATTATTTTCTTTTTAATCATTTCAATGGAATGTCAGAAATTCTATTTCTATTTACTTGTTATAAAAACTTACAGCGGCGGAATTCGAGTAATTATTCAAAACTTGCTTTCGTTCGCTTAAGTAATTATTTAAAATATTTATTTATATTTAAATTCAAATCTTCAATTTGCGCGAAACAATATTTTACTTGTTTGTAAAATTCGGTTTTCTTTTTTCAAGAAATGCGGAAGTGCCTTCTTTAAAATCCTCGGTACCGCAGCAGACTCCAAAAAGTCCCGCTTCTAACTTTTGACCTTCTTTCTGAGAAAGTTCATCACAGCTGACTACTGCGCGAACCGACATTTTAACGGCAGTTTGTCCTTTTGAAGCAATCTTTTCGGCCATGTCAATTGTTTTAGGCATTAATTCTTCGGTAGGATAAACTTTGTTTACAAGTCCTATTCTGTAAGCCTCGCCGGCGTCAATCATATCACCGGTTAGAATATATTCCAATGCCCGCCCCGAGTTTATTAATCTTGCTAATCTTTGAGTTCCTCCGTATCCGGGAATTACCGCGAGGTTTACCTCTGGCTGTCCGAACTTCGCTTTTTCCGATGCGATTCGTATATGGCAGGCAAGCGAAAGTTCACATCCCCCGCCTAAGGCATAACCATTGACTGCCGCAATTACAGGTTTATCCAAATTTTCAATTAAATTAAAAACTTCCTGCCCTTTTTCAGAAAATTCTTTCCCGCTTAACAAATCCAATTTATTAAGTTCCGAGATGTCTGCTCCGGCTACAAATGCTTTTTCGCCAGCGCCTGTTAAAATAACAACCGAAACATCATCGTTATTTTTAATTTCGGAAAATACGTCGTTTAGTTCTTTTATTGTATCGTTGTTTAGTGCATTTAGTTTATCAGGTCTGTTAACAGTTACAATTCCAACCGAATTTTTTATTTCAAATAAAATGTTTTGATAAGACATCATTTGCTCCTATTTAAATTTTTATATTGTTGCGAAAATCGGAATCCGTACTTTGAGATCGAACGAGATATATTGACTGTCATGCAAATAATTGTAGTAAAATATTGCATCCAAAATAAACATTGATACTCCTATGCCGGCATGAAATCCGGATTTGAAATTGTCTTCCGTTACGTTATTTTTTCCTGTTTCTATTTTGTACTGATGGAATTTTTCATACAATGCAAAAGAAGGCCCGGCTTCAATAACAGGCATTAACAGTACAACCTCATCAAAAATTGGAGGCAGATAATATCGTACTCCAAATTTTAACATAATAACATTTGAGGATAATGCCGTATGATCTGAGACTTTATAATAATCCTGTCTTCCCGGATAGTGCTCATATCCAAGAGTTGAATATACAAATATTGGCAGAATTTGATTGTCAGTGTATGAAAAAGAAAAATCGAAACCTACGCCAAGGTTCTGAACATCTCCAAATCGGCCAATAGGCACACGCGGCCCAACGCCTACGGCCATAAACAAACCTTTTGCTTGTCCAAGTTCGGGAATTTGAGCATTTGCTGTTCCCGCTAAAAGAAGAAACATTAAAATTAATTTTTTCATAAGTAAATTTACTTTTATAATTTTTTATTTAACATTTTTAATTATCTCAGTTCCAACGCCATATTTATAAACTAACTTTCCGCCGTAATCTCCTGCTTCATAAAGGAAGTAACATCCCAATATTGAAAGTATAATAAAACCATATTGATAGGTTTTTGTAAATCTTTTTTTAATTATTAGTACGGTACGCAATACCATAAGGAAAAAGAAATACCAAAGTGTTATTGTAGCGTATTGTTCATGCTCATCGATCAAATCTTTAGGAATGTTAATTCCTTTTTCAAATAATTTTAACGCGACTTCATGAGCTTGGTTTCCGGTTAACACTGCGGCTACGCTTGAAAATACACCAATCACCAATAATATATACGCAGCTGTTGAAATATTTTTTTTATCAAGAACAGTTCCGGCAATTTCAAACAATGTATATAAAATAAAACAAACTATCGGGAAATGAATTACTTTGGGATGAAGCCCGGCTAAGAATTCCATTTAACTCCTCATTAGAGTACTTTTGATTTATTATTCAAATGTATTACAATATATAATAATAGGCATTTCAAAATTGTGAAGAGATTATTTTTTAGAATGAAAGGAAGATTCTTCTATGTTCTCTTTTCCTTTGTTTCAAATATATAACAATGATATAAATATTCAAAGATCAGCACCTTCTTTAATCACTGTAATTTTATAAGAATTACGCCGAATTTCATACAATATTATTGATGCAAAAATCAACGGATTTTTATATAACTTGATCTAAAATTTATTTTCAGCTAAACTTATTTTATAAAATATTTAGCTTGATTTAAGAATATCAAAACAGTTTTTGCGGGGACAACAAACATTGAGCTGGTTTTCGGTTATCGTTTTATTAGGAGTTTTACAGGGAATAATACTATTCTTTGCGATTATAAATTCCAAGAAAGGAAATAGAAAAGCTAATTACATACTTTCAGGCTATATACTGATAATTGTACTAACATTACTTGGCAGATTCTTCTATAAATTCCAACCGTTAACATTATTTCATTTCAAAATATTATACGTAGGTGATATAATAATATTCCTTTTCGGTCCCATGCTTTATTTTTATCTGTTAAGTCTTTTTGATATAAAAAACAAATTAAATATAAAAAATTGGGTTCATTTTCTGCCGCTCTTCGCCTTTATTATTTTAATGTTTCCATTAATACTTGCAGACAGAGCAAAATTAAGAGAATTAATTGAACAGTATAATTATGTTTTTATAGGTATTGAATTATTCGCTATTTTCCAGAACTTGTTCTATCTGGTTCTAAACTCAATACTTCTAAAACAATATTTATATTTGAGCAGCAATGAAATTTCTGAGATTCCGAAAATTAATTTTTATAAGGTATTACTGGTAATAAACGCAACAGGTATATTTTTCTGGATGGTAAGTTTTCTGATGAGATTTATTGATCCTTTAGGCACAAGTGATTATCTGGGTTACCAGATGGTTTGGCTCGTACTTTCATGCTCCGTAATTGCTTTAGGTTATTATACATTAAGCAATCCAGAAGCCTTGTGGAATTTACAAAATCAAAAAAAATATGAAACTAAACTGCCCGGAATTGAGAACATTGATGAGCTAAGTGTTAAATTAGATTTAATTATGAAAGAATCAAAACCATATTTAAAACCCAAACTTTCACTGTCGGAATTATCCCAAATTTCCGGAATAAACACTCATCTTCTTTCAAGAATTATTAATGAAAAATTTAACAGAAATTTCTTCGAATTTGTAAATTACTACCGGATTGAAGAATTTAAATCCCAATTAAGCAAAACTGAAAATAATAATCTTACATTTTTAGCAATCGCTTACCAGGTTGGTTTCAATTCGAAGACTACATTTAATACTGCATTTAAGAAAATAGTTAAAAAGACCCCAAGAGAATATTTCAAATTGAACCCATCAACGACGATAAAAACCGACTAAATTTAATTATTTATGTCCGGTTTTATAGAGCCGAACGACAATAACGGATAATTGCTCTACTTTTGCCCTCGAACTTAAAAATTGGAGGGGAAATTGAAACTCATCTACAAATTATTATTGTTTTTTACCGCTGCTTTTAATCTATCATTTGCGCAGACCGTATCCACAGTTGTGGCAGGTCCATCATCTTTTAATGACGGTTTAGCAATTGACAACCAAGGGAATATTTATGCTTCTCTTTATTATGGTAAAACCGTTACTAAAATTACCAAATCTGGAGTAACAAGTATTTTCGCAAATGACTTTTTAAGCCCGAACGGTTTAAAATTCGGGCCTGACGGATTTTTATATGTGCCTAGTGTAGGATTAAATAAAATTCACAAAGTCGGATTAGACGGAAAAGTTGAAGAATTTATTGACATTGATAAACCGAGCGAATTGTATTTTGATAAAGACGGATTATTATATGTGGCCAACTACACCGATTCTAAAATTTCAGTAATCGATAAAAATAAGAATATTACATCTTTATACAGCGGAGGAGTTTTAAATGGACCAATCGGTGTATTAAAAGATGAAAGCGGAATATTGTACATCGGTAATTTTAATGACGGAAAAATATTCAAAGTAACAAACGGGAACACTTTTACAGTCATAGGTCAGCTTCCCGGATGGCTGGGATTTATGATTTTGATAGATAATTATATTTATGCAACCGCCTACCAGGATCATAGAATATACAAAGTCGCAATTGACGGAAGCGGTCAAACAGTTTTTGCCGGAAACGGAAGCAAAGGAAAAGCAGACGGTCCGGCGCTCGAAGCTACTTTTAATAATCCCAACGGAATAGCGGCAACTTCAACGGGTGATACAATTTATGTATCCGACTATTCCAGCCGTTCGCTTAGGATGATTACAGGAGTGAAACAAACTACAACAGCTGTCAATTCTGTGGATATAATTCCAAAAGATTTTTCACTTGAACAAAATTATCCGAATCCGTTTAATCCCAGCACTATTATTAAATATTCGCTTTATAAGCCGGGATTCGTAAATCTTACAGTATATAATTTATTAGGCGAAAAAATCTCAACATTAGTTAATAAGTATCAGTCAAATGGAATTTACGAAATCAATTTTAACTCTTCAGGACTTAATTCAGGAGTATATATATATCAGCTTAATGCTAATGGTTATATGTATTCGAAAAAAATGGCAGTTATAAAATAATTCTATTTAATTCTATAAAAAGAGGCAACCAATGAACAGAATTTTCAGATTTATTATATGTTTTCTTTTCGTTGCAATACAATTATTTGCTCAAGAAGAAAATTCCTTTGAAAAACAAACAGCAAATACTAAAATAGTCGGCGAAGAATATTTTTCATCCTACATTTTAATGGATTGGGATAATTTAGAGCAATTACTTGCCGATAGTTCGTCATTTGGAGATCCCACAGGGCAGCCAATTTTTAATTCGGTTATGAAATATGGTAAAATTGCCGTTATGAAAACATTCAGAGAAGCTTATGCTACGATTGAAGAGATGAAATTCACAAAAATCCGTTCTTTTTATTCCGGCAATCATGCAATATTTGAAGGCAATTTGGATTGGACAACTAATTTAAGAAACGGCAAAACAGTTAGATCGGTTATGCCGATAATAACAATACTAAAAGTAGAAAACGGATTAGTTTCCGAACATAGAGATTATGCCGATTACGCGCCTTTCCTTTCAGAATACAGGAAGGTTAATTCATCTAATTAGAACTCAAGAATATTGTTAATTAATTAAGTGCTGCTGAAAATATTCAGCAGCACATTTCAAAATATTATTAACCGCAGAGTACCGATCCTCCGTTTACGTTTAATATTTCTCCGTTAATTTGACGCGCTAAATCAGAAGCTAAAAATAGAACAGACCCTGCTATATCTTCAGCCGTCGCAATTCTTTTCGTTGGTATTTTGTCGGCTTCCTTTTTAAGATATTTTTTATCGGAAAATACCTCATCGGTCATTTCCGTTATTACCCAGCCCGGGGCGACTGAATTGGTAGTGATATTAAATTCTCCGAGTTCTGCAGCTAGAGATTTTGTAAATGAAATCATACCTCCCTTTGAAGCGGCGTAATGTGAATATGTTGCTTCTCCTCTCTGACCGGCAGTAGAAGAAATATTAATAATTCTTCCATACTTATTTTTTTTCATATGAGGTACAACTGCTTTTGTAAAAAGGAATGTCCCGGTTAAATTTATTTTAATTGTTCTATCCCAATGTTCTAATGTCATTTCTTCAATCTTTCCTTCTTCCCAAACTCCGGCGTTGTTTACTAAAATATCAATCCTATTAAAATCATTTAGAACCGACTTAACAGTTTTATTAATACTTGTTTCGGATTCTATTTTTGTTTTATAAGCAATTATTTTGTTTTCATTACTCAACGAGTTTATTAATTGGAAAGCGGCGCCCTTATTTTTATTGTATGTGAAGGCGACATTTGCTCCGGCTTTTGCAAAAAGTTTGACGCACGCCGCGCCTATTCCACTTGAACCGCCGGTTATCAGTACAACTTTCTTTTCGAGATTCAGCATATAATTTCCAATTTTCTAATAATAATTATCTATTACGGAGGTAATCTAATAAAATTAGAATAAATTATAACGATGTTTCTGCTACTATTTTTATATTTTAAATGATAAAAATAAAATTCAATACGAGACCGGTTAAATGAAAAATTTTCTATTAAACATCCCCGCCGCTGGAAGAATTATTCTTTTCTTTTACAGAATGATAAAAACTTATAAGTATGTTTCCGGCATTGTTAAACATTATGTTAAATGGCTTTTCGTTTCAAGAGAAACCACAAATTTTATTTATGAATTGAATAAAAAGAATAAAAACTATTTAGCAGCCCTGCTTGCAAATATTACAGGAAAAAGCATTAACGAAATAATAGATTATATTAATGAAATTGAATCTGATCAGGAATTAATTAATCATTTTAGAATGATGATTTCAAAAAGTACCGAAAGCGGGAAAACCGACTATAATTTTAAGTACGGTAGAAGAGTCGGCTGGTATGCGCTTGTAAGAATATTAAAACCGAAAATTATTATAGAAACCGGTGTCGATAAAGGAATGGGCTCGTGTGTTTTAACTTCCGCATTAATAAAAAATAAATCAGAGGGTTTTGAAGGTTACTATTACGGCACAGACATAAATTTAAAAGCCGGTTATTTATTCGACGGCATTTATAAAAACCATGGCGAAATATTGTACGGCGATTCGATAGAAACACTTAAAAAGTTTGATAAAAAAATTGATCTTTTTATTAACGACAGCGATCATTCTTCAGAATATGAATATCAAGAATATCTGACAATAAAAGAAAAACTTTCGGACAACGCGGTTATACTTGGCGATAATTCTCACTATTCGGATAAGTTATATAAGTTTTCGATTGAAAACGGCAGACAGTTTTTATTTTTTAAGGAAGAGCCTTTGAATCATTGGTATCCGGGTGCGGGAATCGGAATTTCTTTTAAAAAATAATTATTAATACTAAGCAATTAATCGTTATAATTTAAACTGCCTCACATTTTTTATCTAATAAAGATATAGGCATTTATAAATAAATTAGTATTTCACCTTAAATAGAAACAATCCTTTTGCCGGAGCTGCTTCTGCAGCTGCTTCACGGTCAAGTTTATTTATTACTTCCGTAAGATAATTTTCGTTTAAATTATTTTTAGCTGCATATAATACCGACCCGACAATTGTCCTCACCATGCCTCTTAAGTACCTGCTTGCATTAATATAAAAAACAACAAATCCGCCTGTGCGTTTCCAGCAGACATTATAGATCTCGCAATTCTTGTTTTCCTGTTCATCGGTTTTTTTTGACAACGATGTAAAGTCGTGCACTCCTAAAATCGGCTTGCTGATTTCATTCAGATAATCAATCGAAAGATCTTTAAAACCGCCATATTGATATGAATACCTTTTATAAAACGGAGATTTTCTTTCATTAATAAAATACATGTAGGCTCTTTTTTTTGCGTCAAACCTCGCATGAAAATTTTCATCTACTTCTTCCATTTTATCAATTGAAATATCGTCGGGCAGCAATGAGTTAAGCGAATACATAAATTTGTATATGTCTATTTCGTTTTCGCATCTGAAATTAGCGGACTGTCCAAACGCATGTACACCGGCGTCAGTTCTGCCAGACCCAATTAAATTGATTTTTTCTTTTGTTAGGGTCTCAATAGCCGATGTAATTTTTTCCTGAATCGTTACGGCGTTATTTTGAATCTGCCAGCCTGCGTAGTTTGTGCCGTCGTATTGGATTATTAGTTTGTAGTTTTTCATGAAGAGATTTGTTTTCTTAGTGTCTCTGTGCCTTCGTGGCTTTTTTTTGCCACAAAGACACAAACCTGCCTGCCGGTAGGCAGGGGCACAAAGTTTTAAAATGTAGTATTAAAATTAAGATTCAAACTCGTAGGCAGATTTACGCTGTATTTTTTTAAACCTACTGAAACATTCCAGCTCAATTCTTCATTAATACTTTTATTGTAGGCGGCAACAATACGCACCGCGTTTATCGCGCTAATTATTCTGTTAAGCACCAAGGCGCCAACAGCGAATCTTACATTATTATACGCGCTCTCACTTTTGGACCACATGCCCCTGTATTCCTGGCGGGTTTTATTATCACTCCAGTTCCAGTAGTGTGTTTCTTCGTTATAAATATTTTCAAAATCCCTGTATTTTTCCTGTTCGGTATTAAATTGCTCAATGCTAATGTATTCACTTATGTCAGCATAATATTGTTCATCTTTACCGTCAATATTTACGCCTCCGGTAGTTTGAGCAAACGCTTGATAATTATCCTTCTGGTAATTGCCGTATGCATTTAATCCAATCACTCCGCCCCAGAATACAGCGTCTGCAATTGTTAAATATTTACCCAGACTATAATCTCCGCCGTACAGTTCTCCCATACCAGGCAATAATAAGGAATAAGCAATTGCAAGCATCGGGCTTTTTTTCTCTCGTTCTGAAGAAAATGAGAAAGATGCCATATCATCGGTTTGAATATTAATTTTGTTTCTTAAAGAAAGAAGAGAGTTTTCATTATTCTGCTGAGCAGAAATTATTGCGGCTGTAAAAATTAAGATTAAGATTACTTTTTTCATAAATTTACCCGGCTAATGTGGTTAGTGTATTATTAACAGTATAAGTTTCGGCTATACCTTCATTCTCCTTAATTTCTTTAATTAATACCGGTGTAATTTTATTTATTAAATTTTCATTAAATGAATTTATTATTCTTACGTAATTTGATGAAAATCCTTTCATAAATCCATTATAATTTTGATGTTCAAAAATTACTTCTAATTCTTTTCCAATCATACTTCTGTAAAATTCGTTTCTTTTTTTCTCGCTTAAAATCCGCAGCATATTGTTTCTTTTTCTTCGCTCTGCTATTTCAACATTACCCTGCATATTAATTGCTTTGGTATTCGGCCTTTCGGAATATGTAAAAACATGCAGATAAGAAATTGGCAGATCTTTTATAAAATTATATGTTTCGAGGAACCTTTCATGTGTTTCGCCGGGAGATCCTACAATTACATCAACCCCAATACCGCAATCGGGAATCAACTCTTTAATTTTATTAATTCTGTCTTTATAAAATGAAGCGTTATATCTCCGCTGCATTAATTTTAACACATCGGAACTTCCACTCTGCAAAGGAATATGAAAGTGACTGCAAAGTTTTTTATTTTCGGCGGTAAGTTTTATAATGTCTTCGGTTAATAAATTGGGTTCAATAGAGCTGATTCTTATTCTGAAATCGCCCGGGATTTCTACAAGATCTTTTAAAATATCATATAATTTTATATCGGATGAATTACCGTAATCGCCTACATTAACGCCTGTAAGTATTATTTCCTTATATCCTGAATTAACAAGCTGTTTAAATTGTGAAATAACTTCTTCATGATGCATACTCCTGCTTTTACCGCGGGCCAGCGGTATAGTACAGAATGTGCATTTATAATCACAGCCGTCCTGGATTTTAAAAAACGCCCGTGTTCTGCTGTCTGCGTCGGTTGAATGCGCTGAGTTAAACTCATTATTTAGTTCTTCCGTATCAGCGACATATATACATGATAATTCTTTTTTCTCAAAACTTTCAAGAATAGAAAAGATTTTAAACTTTTCATTACTGCCGAAAACGGCATCAACACCTTCAATCTCGGCTATTTCATCCGGACGTAATTGCGCGTAGCATCCGGTTACAGCAATAAACGCATTTGGGTTTTCTCTTAACGCTCTTCTTACAATTTGTCTGCATTCTTTATCGGCGTTATCAGTCACAGTGCATGTGTTAATGACATAAACATCTGCATGATCTTTAAATTCGACAATATTAAAACCCTTATTCAAAAACTGTTCGCCTATGGTTGAAGTTTCTGAAAAGTTAAGTTTGCATCCCAATGTATAAAAAGCAACTTTAGGCACTTGTTTATAACCTTTTTTAAAATCAAAAGGGCTGTATTAAATTATGAAGTTAAAAAATACTTCCAATAAATACAGCCCTAAATTATTTCACTTATTTTTTACTTTCTTCATTATTGCTTGCTTCTTCTTTTTTAACTTCGGCTTTTGAAGCGGAGTCAGCTTTTTCGGAAACAACCGGAGCTGGTTTATCTAAATCTTCGTATAAATTAAAATCCGAAGAATCAAATTTACCGGCGTCAGCATTTTTTATATCTTCAACTGTAACTTTTTCAAGTTTATGTGTCTGGATATAATTCATTATTTCTTCATCCGACTTTTCTTTAACCGCAGCTAATGCACTTAAGACAATTTTCTTGTTTTCTTTATCGAATTCTACAACTCTTAATCCGAGCTGAGTATCAATAGGATAACTTATACTTAAGTTTTTTATTTTAGAGGTAGATAATTGAGTTGCAGGAATAAAACCGTCAACTCCAAGCGGAAGTTCAACAATTACTCCTTTTTCAATTATTCTAACAGCTTTACCGTCGGTATGTTTTCCAACAGCGTATTCTTTTTCAAATCTTTCCCATGGGTTATCTTCTACTTGTTTATGTCCCAATGAGATTTTTCTTTGATCAGTATCAACACCTAATACAACTATTTCAATGTCTTCACCTTTTTTAACAACTTCGCCGGGATGGCGGATTTTTTTAGTCCATGATAAGTCAGATATATGAACTAATCCATCAATACCTGGTTCAAGTTCAACAAACACACCAAAGTTGGTTAAATTACGCGCAACACCTTTATGTTTAGAACCGACAGGATATTTTTTCATTAATTCTTCCCATGGATCAGGTGTTAATTGTTTCATTCCAAGTGAGATTTTTTTATCGTCTTTATCAAGACTTAAAATAACCGCTTCAACAATTTGTCCCATTGAAACAAACTGTGAAGGATGGCTAATGTGCTGAGTCCAGCTCATTTCCGAAATATGTATTAGTCCTTCAATTCCTTTTTCAATTTCTATAAAGGCACCGTAATCGGTTAAAGAAACTACGCGGCCTGCAACTTTATCGCCGATCTTGTATTTGACATCAATTTCCTGCCATGGATGCGGAAGCAATTGTTTAAGACTAAGAGAAATTCTTTTCTTTTCTTTATCAAAGTCAGTAACTACGACTTTAATTTTTTCATCAAGTTTAACAACTTCGCTTGGATGATTAATTCTTCCCCAGCTTAGGTCGGTTATGTGAACCAAACCGTCCACACCGCCAAGATCAATAAACACACCGAAATCGGTAATTGCTTTCACAATACCTTCAAGAATTTGACCTTTTTCTAAACCATCAAGAATTTCTTTTCTTTGGTCTGCAATTGTTTCTTCAATAAGTACTTTATGTGAAACAACAACGTTTTCTGTAGGAATATTAATTTTAACGATTTTGAAATCCATAGTTTGACCGACAAAGGCGTCAAAATCTCTAACCGGACGGATATCAATTTGCGAACCTGGAAGGAATGCTTCAATTCCTGTAAGGTCGACAACCATACCGCCTTTAATTCGTTTAAGAATTTTACCGGGAATAATTTCTTCGGTATCGTGAGCTCTGATAATTCTTTCCCAAATTTTGAGGAAGTCAGCGCGTTTTTTACTAAGCACCAAGTTTCCTTCTTCATCTTCAACGCTTTCAATAACAATATCAACTTCCTGACCGATTTTTAATTCTTCAGTAGCAGAGAATTCATTTTTAGAAATCGTACCGTCTGATTTGAAGCCGACATCAAGAACAACGTTATCATCGCTGATACCAACAATTTTACCTTTGATGATTTCGCCTTCTTTAATGGCTCTGAAAGATTTGTTGTAAAGTTTTTCCAATGACAATAATTCTTCATCGGAATATTCATCTGCATTAAAAAATTTGTTTCTGTCAACATTCGCTGCTTTTTCTTCTTTTAATGCCTCTTTTACTTCTTCGGACATTCATCCTCCTGAAAAACACTTCTTGCTTTTATCTTTTTGGGGCCGCGCAAAAAGAAATAAAGCATGGTTTTAGTTTAACATAAATAATTATTGCGGCTCGGTTTGTTTTTTAATTTCTTCTATTTTATTTAATATTATTTCCTGTTCTTTTCCCACAGTCATGAATGTAGTATCAATTTCAACAGCGTCGTCTGCTTTTTTAAGCGGACTTACTTCTCTATGACTGTCGATATAATCTCTATTTTCAATACTTTTTTTTACTTCTTCCAAACTTGTAACTTGACCTTTTTCCTGATACTCAAGAAATCTTCTTTTAGCTCTTTCTTCTAAAGCAGCGGTTAAGAAAATTTTAAGATCGGCGTCTGGAAATACTACAGTGGTTGTATCGCGTCCTTCTGCTACTAAATTTCCTTTTTGACCTAACGATCTCTGTATTCTTACCATCTCTTGTCTAATTTCAGGTATCCTGCTAATATCGCTGACCTTGGAGTTAATTTCAGGTGTTCTTATATTTTCAGTAACTTCAACTCCATCTACAAATACCCTTGTAATGCCATTTTCAAAACTTAGTTTTAAATCAATATTTCTAGCAAGCTCAATAATTTCAGGAATTTCATTAAGTATTGATTTCGAAATTGCAAGATAAGTAATAGCACGGTACATAGCCCCGGTATCTAAATAAACAAAACCAAGCTTTTGAGCCAAAGCTTTTGCTATTGTACTTTTACCCGAACCCGCCGGACCATCTATAGCTACAACAATTTTTTTAGACATAGTTAAGAAAAATAAGGAATGATTTAGGAATTATCAACAAAAAGTTTTGGAAAAATCTTAATAACTCATTATTATTTAATGAGTTAGAAGAAATAATCATCTAATGTGAGTTTTTCTCAATATTTTTAAAATATCGCTAATTTTCATTCTTTAAATTTCAGTTTTAATAATTGTCAGATTCATGAATTTTAAGAATTTCCAACATTTCTTTATGAATATTTCCGTTGCTGGCTAAAATCTGTTTGGAAAAAATATCTAATTTCTCATTCTTAAAATTTGTGACAATTCCGCCCGCTTCTTCTACTATTAACTTTCCGGCGCACATATCCCATGGCTGCAGACTAACTTCCCAATATCCGTCAAATACGCCGCTTGCAACATAACACAAATCAATTGCCGCCGAGCCTAATCTTCTTACAGCTCTTGAATTCCTCAAAAAAGCAGCGAATCTTTCAATTGCGAATTCGGGATTTTCAGAGATATCGTAAGGAAATCCCGTAACTAAAACACTTCTTTTAATATTATTGTTATTGTTTACATTTATTTTCTGACTATTACAGTATGAACCGCTTCCCAGTTCAGCCGAATATAAACATTCCCTCATAACATCAAAAACAACTCCGCAAATCGTTTCACCTTTTTTTTGTACACCTATCGATACACTGAATATAGGTAACCCATGCGCGAAATTTGTGGTTCCGTCAAGCGGGTCAATTATCCATAAATATTCGGAATCTCCATCCATTGAACCGCTTTCTTCAGCAAGTATGCCATGATTTGGAAATTCTTTTGTAATAAATGATTTTATTAATTGTTCCGACTTTTGATCAATTTCAGTTACCAGATTTGATTCATTCGTCTTAAATTCAATCGAAAAATTTTTCCCGAAACCTTCTTTAATAATATTACCCGCCTCTTTTGCAATAAATTGAACTTTCTCTAACATGGTACCTCAATTAAAAATATTAATAACAAAGCTAACAAATTAATTGTGAACAAAAAATTTACTAAAAATCCGCATATTCCATTTTAATAAAAGTTAAGTTTCTTGCCCGCCCTGCTTTAATTTATTATCTTGTATGATTGATTAAACTAAGTTTTAGGAATTTAAATAATGGCCGAAGTAAAAAGAAATGCTGCTTCAGATATGTCGTTAGTTGACGATATACCTCAAGTTTTGGCAGTATTACCATTAAGAGACAATGTTATTTTCCCTTATATGATTTTCCCGGTGCTGGTAGGACGCGAACATTCTATTAGAGCGGCAAATTATGCGCTTGAAAGTTCAAAGTACATATTTTTAGCGCCTCAGAAAAAAGCGAATATTGAAGACCCGACAACAGATGATATTTATGCGGAAGGAACGATAGCTAAAATTATCCAAATATTAAAACTTCCCAACGGATTAATGAAGATTCTTGTCGACGGAATGATACAAGGAAGAATTAAAAAATTTACTCAGAATAAAAATTTCTTTGAAGCTGAAGTTGAAGTAATTCTGCCGAAAGCCGATGATCCAATGGAAATGAACGCCCTGTTGCGGCAAATGACTTCCATGTTTAAAGAATATGTAAAAATAAATAAAAGTATCCCCACAGAAGCTATAGGTGCATTTGAAAATATTGACGAACCGGATAGAAAACTTTTTTACGTTGCGGCAAATATAAATCAGTCAATTGATGTAAAGCAGTCAATCCTTAGGAAGTTTTCATTAAAAGAACAGCTTTACGAAGTTATAAAAATTCTTAATTCTGAAATTGACATTTTAAAGGTCGAAAAAGAAATTGAATCAAAGGTTCAGGAAAATATTACAAAGACTCAGCGAAAATTTATTATTCAGGAACAGATTAGAATTTTACAGGATGAATTAGGCGAAGATGAAGAAAACTCACCGGAGTACTCCAAACTAAAAGAAAAAATTTCCAAATCCAAAATGCCGAAACCGGTTCAGGAAAAAGCTATTGAGGAATTAAATAAATTAAAGAAAACTCCTCCAAGTTCACCCGAATCTACAGTAATAAGAAATTATCTGGATTGGCTTGTAGATGTACCCTGGTATAAAAGAACAAAAGACAATCTTAATTTAAGAAATGTTAGAACAATTTTAGATGAAGATCATTACGGCTTGGAAAAACCTAAAGAAAGAATTGTTGAACATATTGCAGTGTTAAATTTAGTAAAACAAATGCGCGGACAAATTCTTTGTTTTGTTGGCCCTCCCGGAGTCGGTAAAACTTCATTGGGAAAATCAATCGCAAGAGCACTCGGCAGAAATTTTGTGCGGATAAGCCTAGGCGGAGTTCGCGATGAAGCTGAAATCCGAGGACATAGAAGAACTTATATCGGTTCACTCCCCGGAAAAATTATTCAATCAATGAAAAAAGCTAAAACAGTTAACCCTGTAATATTGCTGGATGAAATTGATAAAATGAGCATGGATTTCAGAGGCGATCCTTCGGCGGCAATGCTTGAAGTATTAGATCCCGAACAGAATCATACTTTTAATGACCATTACCTGGATATTGATTATGATTTATCGCAGGTAATGTTTATAACTACTGCCAATGTTAAGTATAATATTCCTCTTCCTTTGCAGGATAGAATGGAAATAATTGAATTGCCAGGCTACCTTGAACATGAAAAAACTGAAATTGCAAAAAAACATATTGTGCCTAAACAATTAGTTGCTCATGGTCTGCATAAGTTTAAGATTAATCTTCCTGATAATTCGATTCAAAAAATAATTAGGGATTATACTCGTGAAGCTGGTGTCAGAAATCTGGAAAGAGAAATTGCCACTGTTTTCCGTAAGACAGCAAGAGATATTATTCTTCGTCATACAAAAAACGGAAGCGGTAAGATTGAAAAAAATCTTAAATTTTTAATTGATGAAGAAAAAACAGCCGAATATTTGGGAGTTTCAAAATTTAAATTTCAAAAAGCCGAAAAAGAATCAAGAATAGGAAGCGTAACAGGATTAGCATGGACAAGCGTTGGCGGCGAAATTCTTCATGTTGATTCCACAATTATGTCAGGTTCCGAAAAATTATCAGTAACCGGTCAAATCGGTGACGTTATGAAAGAATCTGCAAAAGCGGCCTTAAGTTATCTGCGTTCGAATGCCAAGACTTTGAAACTCAATCCTAATTTCAACAAGGGAAAAGAAATTCATATTCATCTTCCAGAAGGAGCTATTCCAAAAGACGGACCTTCGGCCGGTATCACATTAACAATGGCAATGTATTCTGCTATAAGCGGTAAACCCGCCAGAGCCGATATAGCTATGACCGGAGAAATAACTTTACGCGGTAATGTACTTGGAATCGGCGGATTAAATGAAAAACTTTTAGCGGCTCAAAGAAGCGGAATTAAAACAGTGCTTATTCCCAAAGAAAACGAAAAGGACTTAGCTGAAGTTAAAGAAGCCATAAAAAAAGGATTAAATATTATTTGTATTGAAACTATTATGGATGCGTTTCCTTATGTTTTTGAAGAGAAAAAAAGTGCGGTTAAAACTCTAAAATCTAAAAAAACACCAGTACGCGGAAAGAAAAAATAAATATGGAATTTGAAATAAAAGACGGATTAGAAAATTACGATGAACTTTTTCCCCAAGTTGAATCTATTCTAAATGCAGATGAACCGGTAATTACAAATGCCGCGAATTTTACTGCGCTTCTTAAACAAAGTTTCAAAAAGATCAGCTGGGCGGGATTCTATTTTTTTGACGGTGAGAAACTGGTATTAGGACCGTTTCAAGGAAAAGTGGCGTGTACAATTATTAATATTGGCAATGGTGTTTGCGGTACAAGCGCCGAAAAAAAAGAAACAATAATTGTTGAAAACGTTCATAATTTCCCCGGGCATATTGCATGCGACGGCGGTTCAAATTCTGAAATTGTAGTGCCTATTGTTTCTAACGGGAAATTAATAGGCGTATTGGATTTAGACAGTTACGATTTTTCGGCTTTTAATGATAACGATAAATTTTATTTGGAAAAATTTTGTGAATTGTTTGTAAATAAATTAGATTTAGAAAACTTTTCAATTAGCTAATCTTTCGATCTTGAAATATGTAATCTTGGAATTAATACATGAGTTTTTTAGTAACCGCAAGAAAATGGCGCCCAAAAATATTTGATGAAGTTGTTGGTCAATCGCATATAACACAAACTTTAAAGAACGCGATTGTAAACAACCGGATTGCGCATTCATATATATTCGCAGGTCCACGCGGAGTTGGAAAAACAACAACGGCAAGAATTCTTGCGAAAAGTTTAAACTGCATGAATTCTATTAACGGCGAACCATGCGGCGAATGCGAAATGTGCAAGCTTTTTAACAATCAGCAGTCATTAGACGTAATTGAAATAGACGGAGCCTCCAACAGAAGAATTGAAGAAATAAGAACTTTAAGAGAATCAGTAAAATATGCTCCTACAAAAGGTGAATACAAGGTTTATATAATTGATGAAGTTCATATGCTTACAACGGAATCTTTTAATGCATTGCTGAAAACTTTGGAAGAACCGCCTGAGCATACAATTTTTATTTTTGCTACAACTGATATTCATAAAGTGCCCCTTACTATAATTTCCAGGTGTCAAAGATTTGATTTTAGAAGAATTGAATTGGGTGAAATCAAATCACTTCTGCATAAAATTGCTGAGGCAGAGAATATCAAAATCGACGACAAATCATTAACCTTAATTGCTAAAAAAGCCGACGGCGCATTACGCGACGCTCAAAGTTTGTTCGATCAGGTAATTTCTTTTTGCGGAAATAATGTCGAGTCCGATGTAATTACAAAGATGCTGAATTTAATTGACGAAGAAGTTTATTTTATTATATCCGACGCGGTAATAAATAAAAAGTACGAAGACGCATTTATTGTTTCAAAAAGGATTTATGAAAACGGCTGGAATTTTATAGATTTTGTTGACGGTTTAATTGAACATTTTAGAAATATTATGACCGTAATTGTAAGCAGCAATTTAAAATTAATTGAAACAGCGGAAGTTTACAAAGAAAAATATAATAATTATAAAAACGAATTCTCAGAAGGTGATATTTTAAGAATTTTATCGTTCTTGAACAAGCTGCAGTACGAAATTAAAAACACAAGAAATCAAAGATTAACAATAGAGATTTCTTTAACTCATTTAATTGGACTGGAAAAAACTTCAACGATTTCGGAAATTTTATCAAAACTAAATTCCGGAAATGTGCAATTAACTGACGATCAAGAAAAAAAAAAGCCTATCCTGAAACCTGACATTTCAGATTCCCCAAAAAGTGAAAATAATTCTGTAAAATCTTCAATTAATTCTGATCCAATCATTGTTGTTGATAAAAAGAATTTAAATACCGGTAAAGAGTTTAAAAGATTATGGGAAATATTAATAGATAAAATAATTGAGGAAAAATTTTCATTAGGATTAATGGCCCATACAAAACTAATTGAAGTTATTGAAAATAAAATTATGCTTGAATTAGAGCATCCCGAAGACGAAGCAATTATTAAGAATCACTTACAATATATTAATCAAGCCATAATTGAAATATTAAAAAACAAATATGAGTTGGTTTTTACCAATTCAGTAAAAAATGGCGGTAAACAAATTCATAATTCAAATTCTGAATCATCCATTCCAAAACAAACTATATATGATGACGCCGGGAAAAAACCATTCGAAGAAGAACATCCTCTGATTAAATCAATAATAACAGAACTGGGCGGCAAAGAAGTATAACTTTTTCATTTAATCTCGTTAAATATTCGAAATTAATTTTCGATTATAAAATGTAAAATTATGTTTTATAATTATTATTTAGAGGTTTAAATGAAAAAATTAATAGTTCTTTTTTGTATTCTAGGTTTTTTATTTTTCACAAATATTAACGCCGGAGCATTACCGGCCTTAGATGACTATTTGGTAGCGGCTGAGATTATGCCGGAACCTATCGGCGGTATTACTGCAATTTATAAAAACATTTCATATCCAGTTGCGGCTAAATCTGCAGGGACACAAGGAAAAGTATTTTTAATGATACTTGTAAATGAAAACGGCAGCGTAGATGACGTAAAAATTATAAAAGGCATTGGAAACGGATGTGATGAAGCTGCAATTGATGGTGTTAAAAAAGCAAAATTTACTCCCGGCAAAGTAAAAGGAGCAAATGTAAAGGTAAAACTTGCTCTGGCAATAGAATTTAAATTATAAAATTTTTATAAAAAAAAGCAGAGTATATTAAAATAACTCTGCTTTTTTTAAAACTGAAACTTATTCATTTTATTATACTAATTATTCAAACTGAATAATTTACCCAACAATAGGTCCCGTCATATAACCAGGATGCCAAGTTTAATTATAATTCTGATAATTTGAATAAAATTTTAAAATTAATAAAAATAAACCCTCAAACGAATAGCATAAGAGGGTTTAGAATTTTAATCTTTATCTGCCGTAGCTTCAGCGAAGGCGAGTTGGCAACTATCGAATTTTATCCCAATAAATATCGGGGTTTCAATAAATTATTAATTTAAAATAAAAAAACCCTCAAACGCAAAGCATAAGAGGGTTTAGAATTTTAATCTTTATCCGCCGTAGCTTCAGCGAAGGCGGGCTGGCGACTATCGGATTTTATCCCGATAAATATCGGGGTTTCAATAAACTATTAATTTAAAATAAAAAAACCCTCAAACGCAAAGCGTAAGAGGGTTTAGAATTTTAATCCTGGCGACTACCTACTCTTCCATACACTTGCGCATACAGTACCATCGGCGTTTAGGGTCTTAACTTCTCTGTTCGGAATGGGAAGAGGTGTTTCACCCTAGCTAAAGTCACCAGAAAACTTTGCCCTCGCGAAAGCGAGGGTCTTAATTCTGTTAATCAAAATTAATGAAAGATTGAAAGTTAGTCTGTAAAAGTATGTCTTTATTAAAAATATATTGGTTAAGTCTCACGACTTATTAGTACTACTCGGCTGAATGCATCGCTGCACTTACACCTGTAGCCTATCAACCTAGTAATCTCCTAGGAGTCTTTAGTGCCGTTACCGGCAGGGATACCTAATCTTGAAGTGGGCTTCGCACTTAGATGCTTTCAGCGCTTATCCCTTCCCAACATAGCTACCCAACGATGCCACTGGCGTGACAATTGGTACACTAGAGGTCAGTTCACTTCGGTCCTCTCGTACTAGAAGCGAATCTTCGCAAGTATCCTGCGCCCGCAGAGGATAGGGACCGAACTGTCTCACGACGTTCTGAACCCAGCTCACGTACCGCTTTAATTGGCGAACAGCCAAACCCTTGGGACCTTCTCCAGCCCCAGGATGCGATGAGCCGACATCGAGG
>JAHJUE010000029.1 GCA_018829205.1 Bacteroidota bacterium | reverse complement strand
GAAAACATTGTGATGGCAGAACACCGATGGAAACATTTTTACAAACCAAGCATCTTGCTAAAGACAAAATGCTTGGTTATAATCTTGCAGTTAATAGCTAACTAACAACAGGGGTTGTCAGATTAAATAATGACTACTACAGCTACACATAAGGAATCTCAAAATAAAAAGTTGTTCCTTTTTCTTTTTCACTTTCTACCGAAATATTAATTCCGTGCAACTCAAGAATTTTTTTGACTATCGCTAATCCAAGTCCCGTGCCTTTTTGATTAGAAACCACTCGTTTACTTTTTTGATATCTCTCAAAAATAAAAGGGAGGTCATCTTTTTCAATTCCGCTTCCGGTATCCGAAAATTTTACTAGAACCGTCTTATCATTGTTTAGTAGTTTTATAATAATCTCGCCTCCGGCACTTGTAAACTTTATGGAATTATCGAGAAGATTTTGAAAAACTTTCTCCATCATCGCGATATCTGCTTTAATCATTTTAAGGTTTTGAGGGAAATCAATAATTAGATTAATATTTTTAGATTTTAATTCGAGAAGATTTTTCTGCTGAATATCCTGAATCAGTTCCGCAATTGAAAAGGTTTCCATATTCGGCTGCGATTGTTCCGCTTCAAGTTTAGAAAGTTCGAATAATTCTTCAACTAAACTTTGCAGTCTTTTAGTATTTGATAAAGTTGTTTCAATATATTTTGTTTTTTCTTCATCGCTTAACGAATCTGATTTAATAAGCACAGTTTCCAAATACCCGTGAATGATAGAAATAGGTGTTCTTAAATCGTGCGAAACATTCGCAATTAATTCTCTCCGTAAATAATCTATCTTTTTTATTTCATCGATGTTTTGAACAATTGTATCGGCCATGTCATTAAATGAATCGGCGAATTCTCCTAATTCACTTTTTGATTTAATATTTATTCTTGTGGATAAGTCGCCGTTTTTAAAATTTCTTATTACAGAAGTAATTTTTCTTAACTTCCCGGTTGCAAAGCCGACAATTATAAAACTTAATAATAATGCGGCTGCAAGTGAAATTGAAATTGAACGAAGTCCCAGCCTGAGAATATAGCTGCCAAACAGAAGCTGAGAAGCATTGTCATATTCTTCGCTTCCAAGAATTACATAAATATATCCCCTTAATTTTCCGTCTTCTATTACACCGGCAGCAGAAAATACTTTTTTATTTTGAGGATTTTTGGGATCGAGCCCCATTAAAAATTTTTCCTCTCCCGCGTTTATAAATTCTTCAATAGGCTCAAGCGGAACATGTGTTACTTTTACAGTTTTATCAGGCGCGTAATAAGAAAGAATTTTTCCGCCCGTATCCAGAAGATAAACTTCGATGCTGGGATTAATTACCATCACATCGTGAAAAACATTTTTTAAGATTTCCGTATTAACTTCGCCGTTTATGAAACATTGATTTTCCTGGGCTATATGCTCGGCAATATCTGTATCAAGTTTCTGACGGGTTTCCTGAAAATACATTTCAGCTGAAAATACGGCCACATAAACAAAAATTCCGGACAATAATATTAATATTACAGCAAAGGCAGCCGATAATTTCCAGAATAAAGAATTAAAAAATTTTGTTTTCATTTCATAACCTATCTTATTGGTTTAATTCTTCTTCTTCGACAAATCTATATCCGACTCCCCATGTGGTTAAAATATATTTGGGATTAGATATTTCTTTTTCGATTTTGCTACGGAGCCTGTTTATATGTGAATTAACCGTATGTTCATATCCGTTGAACTGGTAACCCCAAATTGTATTTAGCAATTGTTCTCTTGTATAGGTTCTTCCCGGGTGAGAGGCAAGTAAGTAGATCAACTCAAATTCTTTGGGCGTAAGTTCAATTCTGTTGCCGGCAAGAGTAACCTTTCTTAATGTCGGTTCAATTAATATTTCACCGAACTTAATTTCTTTTTCTTCGCCGCCGGATTTTTTCCCAGCATCTACTCTTCTTAATATAGCTTTTACGCGCGCGATAAACTCTCTTATTGCAAACGGTTTAGTTAAATAATCATCAGCGCCGAATTCCAAACCGAGAACTTTATCAAACTCTTCTGATTTTGAAGTCAGCATAAGTATTGGCGTATATTCATCCTGTTTTCTAATTTCCTTGCATATTTCAAATCCGTCCTTTCCTGGAAGCATAATATCCAAGACAATAAAATCAAATTTACTGCTTAATGCTGCCGCTAAACCTGCGCTTCCGTTATATAATTTTGAAACTTGATAGCCGAGATCGAGCAAATGAATTTCGAGCAAATCAGAAATATCCTTATCGTCTTCAATTACTAATACTTTTTTCATTCGTTTAACTCCGTAATTAGACGAATTTAATATAATTTATAATTATTGCAAAACTATCACGGAAAGTTAAACTATTGGTGCGAGAAAATTTATGATGAGAAAATATCTTTGCGATCTTTGCGTATTAAAACTTAGCGTACTCTGCGTGAATTATTATTTCACGCAAAGGACGCAAAGAAAAACACCGCAAAGTAAGAATTATATTTTTTTAAGATAAACTCTGCCGTTTACTGTTTTTATTTCAACTTTATTTTTGCCGCCGTTTAAACTTGCGCTGCCGTGAAGAATCATTGTTTTATTCCAATGACTTTTTTTACTGTCTTCGGTTACTTCTTCTTTTATATTAAAATCACTTACAATGTCCACTTCGTCTTCATCATCTTCAGAATATCTTATTTCAATATCTAAATCCATAGAAAAATTTGACGGAACATATAAAGTAACGTCGCCGTGCATTGAAATAAGTTCAACGTCTCTGTCATCTGTTTTTGGATCGCAATTTAACTTTACTTCAACATCGCCTCCCATGGTTTTTGCTTTTATCCATGCATCCGCTTCTTTTACATAAATGTCTCCTCCCATGGTCTCAGCTTTCAGAAATTGTTTTACTTTATTCACACTTATTTTGCCCCCCATGGTTTTTATATTTGCTCCATGAAGCGCTTCATCAATATTAATACTTCCTCCCATTGTGCTTATATCAATCTCTTTGCCTACCGATTTTTTACTGCTCTTTACATTTTTTTGAATTACTTTCCCGCCCATTGAACTTGCGTTTACATCACCGATTACATCCTCAACAAGTATTGAACCGCCCATTGTTTCAACATTTCCGTCAACTTCGGAATTGGTCAGTTCTATACTTCCTCCCATAGTTTTAATATCCAAATATCCCTTAAGGTTTTTCAGATCAATTGAGCCGCCCATTGTAGTTCCTTCGAGTTTGCCTTCAACACCCAATAATTCAACGTTTCCTCCCATTGTTTTAAAGTCAACATTAAACTTATTGGGAACCATAACTTTTAATTCAATTTTTGAATTATAATTTTCGTCCCTGTACAGATACTCGGAAGTAATTTCAACTCCGTATGATGTTTTTTCAAAATTAAATTCTACTTCTTCCTTATTTCTACCGCCGACTTCTGCAACGGCGCTTACAATATTTTTATTCCAGCCTTCTACCTTAATTGATGCTCCTGTTTCAAGATCAATTACAAGTTTTTCATTTGCCTTAACATCAAATTGTTTTTCAAAGGTTTTTTGAGCCGATAAATAAACCGGAACAACAAACAATAATAAAACAAATAGTTTTAATGATTTTAAAATTTTCATCCCCGCCCCCTTAATTTCCGCTTCTTATTTTTTTAATTTTTATACTTGAATTAAAAGTAGATATTGTAATTTTTTCGCCGCCTCCGTTAATTGAATAATGAGCGGATATTTCTTTTTCATCTTCATTAAATTTATTGGTACTGCCCGGAAAATCTGATTTGATTTGAAAATCATCCTTCATTTGTTTCCACCATCCGCGGACTCTAATTGCAGCTTCAATATCTGCTTTAGCGTTTTCCGGCAGGTAAAGCGTAACTTCTCCGTTTGAAGTTTTTAATACGCTTCTATTTTTTCCAGTTGGAAATAATTCTGCCGTTATATTCCCTGCATTAGTTTTTGCTTTAATGCTGCCTTTAATATTTCTAAGATTTATATCTCCGGCATAAGTGCTAGCTTCAACATCGCCTTTGGCGCTTTTAAGAGAAAGATTTCCGCCATAGGTCTCCATATTCACGCTTCCTCCTACATTACCCAGCTCAATATCGCCGCCGAATGTTATTACTTCCGCATTCCCGTCAACATCTCCGATACGTATTTCACCGCCGTAAGTTTTTACTTTTGCATCGGAACCGATGCTTGAAATATCAATATCTCCTCCCATTGTGTTTATGCGAGCTGACTTGCCGTTGATTTTCCCAATTCGAATTTCACCGCCTTGTGTATTAACATCAATATTTCCGTTTACATCTCTAAGCCGAATATCCCCGCCTTGAGTATTAAGCGAAAGATCACCCGATACGTTTGCCATTGAAATATCTCCAGCCGAAGTACTTATAGTTATTTTACCGTTAATATCGTTTCTGAATTGTACATCGCCCCCGGTTGTATTTATTGAAGCGTTGAAATTTTTAGGAAGAGTTATTACCAAGTCGATTCCTTCTGACCATCCCCAATGCGAATCATATTTTACAATTACTTTATTATTCCTCTGTTCAATTTTTACATTACGTAAATCATAATCTTCTTCATCGCCCCTTAATTTAACAACGACTTCATTTTTATCCCATGTATCCACGGTAATTTCACCCGGATTGGCGTAAAGTTCCAACTCGCCGTCTTTAGAAACCTGGAATGAATGAGTTTTTTTGATTTTGTCCTGGGCACCTAAAAAAGTAAAAGCGGACAATAAAAATATCATTAAAATTATTTTTTCCGTTTTCATCTTATCTAACCTCCTGAAGCAGGGAAGCGGCGCGCAATCTTATAAAATTATCTTCAGCCGTTTCCGCCTGTTTGTTAAGTACATTTTTAATTTCATCATCAATTGAATTGCCCTGTTGTTTTAAATCCGCCAGCGCGTTTATTGCAGATACCCGCATACCCGAGTTTTTGTCCTTTTGAAGAACAAATAGAAACGCGTCTCTTATTTGATCGTCGTAAGGATATTTCATTAATACATTTAAAGCTTCTTTTCTTACGGCGGCATTAGGATCTGTCTTTACCGCGGTAATCATCGAGCTTTTAACTTTAATATCGGGCTTTATGTTTTTAATAGTCTGCGAAGCGATTGTATTTAATGACCTTAATCGTACACCCGGATTTTCAGATGAAACAAGAGCCATTGCTAAAAGTTTTAATGTAAGTTCATCTTTTAAATTCCCTTCATAAGTAACCGGTTTTACGGCGTTAAAGCTGAATTCTATTTTTCCGCTTTCGCCGAATTGATCATTAAAACGAATGTTTGATATATCTACTCCGCCTTCTCTAATTTTATCAAGATCAAATTGATTTTGGTTTTTGAGTTTTAAAGGGGTTTGCAAATTACCAGGCGCAAAAAATAAATACCCGATTAAAAAACCTATTGCCATCATTGAAGCACCGCTTACGGCATATTTATAATTCAAGGAAAAGAAGTTAATTAATGAGTCCGCCATTTGAACTATCCGGCTTTTCTTTGATACTTCTTCTTTTAATTTTCTTAATAACAATTGCCTTGATTCATCAAGAACTTTATCACTTAGTGGCGCGGGACGATTTTCCGAGAGAGTCCTTTGAAGTTTTTTCATTTCTTCAAATTGTTTTTTAGCCCAATTATTTTCGAGCAGATAATTTTCAAGTTCAATTTTTTCTTTTTCGGTAATTTCATTTAAAAAATATATCTGCATTAATTCATTATATTTCTTTTCGTTCATTCTAAAGCTCATTTACTTAATTATTAATTATTCCTTTTAATTCTTCCCGCAATTTATTTACTGCGTTAAACAAATATCTTTTTATTGTGCCTTCGGCGCACTGCATCATATCCGCAATTTCTTTTACTTTATAACCTTGATAATATTTTAACGTGAACGCCATTTTCTGCTGAGCCGGAAGCGTTTCTATTGCGCTGTTTATATATTTTGAATAATCAGAACTGATTGCCAAATTATCGGCAGAGCTGTCCCCCTCAATTAAATCCGAGAGTTTTACCGAAGCTCCTTCGTCTTCAAAAACAGATTCATCCAATGAATCTAAATTATGACGGTTTTCTTTCCTTTTATACGAAATACATACGTTTGTTGTAATTCTATAAAGCCATGTCGAAAACTCGCTTCTGAATTGAAAGTTTTTTAATCCTCTGAAGACTCTTATAAAAACTTCCTGATAAATATCCTTAGCGTCATCCTCACTATTTCTAAATGAATATGCGATGTTTAAAACATGCCTGTCATACCTGTATAACAGCTGCTCAAAGGCTCCCGTGTCGCCCGACCTTGCTTTTTGAATTAGTGTATTATCGTCTTGCATATTTATTTTATATGTTCAATGTGTTAGACTAAGGAGGCATACAAAAGGTTGTAATAATATTTAATAATATTCTTTAACCTGTTAATTGCTTCTTAAGAATATAAATTTATTAACGGGAGCGATTGTCCGATATCTGTATTAATAAATATTTGTAAGTCATTTTATTAGATTATGGATAAAAGAAGAGAAAAATATTTACGGAAATTAGAATTTAATAAATAAGAATAAATTTCGATTATTATAATATCATTAATTGTAACAATCAAATTTTAAAAAAATTTTTAATAAAAATTATTGTTGCTTTTAAAACCATTTTACTATTTTTTTCTGTTTGTAAATAATATTTTTTTAGAGGAAGAAAGTGGCAGCATCATTAACAAAAACCGCGGGAGAAATTGAAAAAATTTTCAAAAAATTACAGGCTCCCGGAAAATCAAAAAAAACTTACTGGCAATTAATATCCGAACAGGCCGAAGAAGAAGGAGTTTGGGATGAACAACTTCTTAATTCCGCAAAAGAACAAATTACCATTCATTTAGATAAATTAAATGACGAAAAATTATTTGATTTATGGGAGCAATCCGAAGCCGCATCGGAAAACTTTGCCGAAAGAAGCGAACTGAATGCGGATAAGGTTAAACTTGACTTAAAGGAAGAAATATTAAACCTGGTATTGGATAAACTTGATTCAAGTTCCCACACAACAAATTATTATGAGGGTGAAAGTTATTATATCAGCGAAGCCGCTGCAGAAAAAGACAATGATGAAGTGGACGGCTTTGACGATAATATAAAAGATATTGACTTAAATACTGACGATATCTTTGAAGATGATGACGAATATTTTGTGGATGACGGGTTTTAATTTATGCTTTTAAAGGGCTTAGAAAAGCCCTTATATAAATAAAACTTGTACCCCCGGCGGGAATTGAACCTGCGCACATGGCTTCGGAAACCACTGCTCTATCCACTGAGCTACGGGGGCAAAATTAAACCTTTTATGAACTCACGTCCGCTTCCACTTTTTAAATATTTTTCTCTTTTATAAGCTTCCGCTTCAGAATTATATTCTTCAATATAAATAATTTCCCAAGGTTTATAAGGTTTTGTTGATTTAGTTTTTCCGGAATTATGTTCTTTGAGTCTTCTTTCTAATTCTTTTGAAGTTCCTGTATAATATTTATTATATTTTTTACTATATAAAATGTATACAAAATGTGTCATGCAAAAATATTTTCTCTCACTAATTTGCACATTTAGCCACTTGAACAATGTCTGGAAACCACTGCTCCCTGCCTCGCCGGCAGGCGGGTATCCACTGAGCTACGGGGGCAAAATTGATTTCCTAATATAACATTTCAATTGATGATTTTCTTTCCTGTATAAAAATAAATACATCTATTTGTTTTTTAGAACACAAATTTAATTTGATTGTTTGAATGAATTATATTTTCGTCGATTTAAATCGGCATTTTTTTTGATGATATTCCTGATAGTTTAATAAATAATGAGAGAACAATGCGTTTATTTTTAAAATTTATAATTATTTTATTTCCGATTCTCCTTTCAGCAGGCTGTTCAAGTTCCGAATTATTTACTTTAGCGCCGGATAAGGAAAAAACAGATACTGAGGATGGAACAGAAATAGCTTTCCTAGAAGATGAATTGGTGTATTCAAATATTGAATTCGTTGATGAATTCAACGAAAAATACATTTTTTACCTGTTTGTTTTTAACAAGTCCGATGAAAAAATTAATATTGACCCAGCCGAAATTAAAATGATCGCTTTCGATGAAAACAAAAAACTAATTCCTAAAAAAAATACTTTTTATGCTATAGATCCGGCCTTAATGATTGGAGAACTGGAAGAAAATATTAATAACCGTAAAACTGAGCATGCGATTTCAACAGGATTTAATTTTATTTTCGCGCTTATTAATACCGCCGTGGATTTATCAAACAATAACAAAAATGATGTTGCTGAAGTTTTTGAAAACGCCGCAATTTTCGCCGAAAAACAGGTAATAGAAGAAATTGATTATTCTGCGGATGTTGATTATTTAAAATCTCAGAAAAGTATGTGGGAATATGATGTACTTCCAAAAATTCAGCTTAATTCTCAGGACGATATAGGCGGACTCGTATTTATTCCCGCGTCTCGTGATGCGGAATACTTAAAAATAATTATTCCTTTTGACAGCACAAAACACACTTATTTTTTCAAAAAAGAAAAAATAAGTGTTGATTAGCAAACAATTTTAATTAGTTATTAAATAACACCCTTTGTTTACCGGATGAATTTATTTTTGATAGGTTGTTTGTAAGTTTAAAGTTCATAACTAATTGCAGCAAATGTTCAGTCTGCATGTGAAGTTCTTCTGAAGATCTTGCAACTTCCTGAATTCCAGCGGTGGTATTGTTTGTTACATTTGTAATAGACTCAAGATTTCTGCTTATTTCTTCTGCAGTTGTTGATTGCTGCTCGCTTGCCGCGGCTACTATTTCAATTTGACTTATTACTCCTTCGCTGCTGTCTAAAATATTTCTTAAAGAGGAGGCTAGTTCTTCATTCATTTCCATGCCGGACTTTACGGATTCTCCTGCTTCACGAACCGATTCATTAGCGTCAATAGCTTCTTTTTGAATTGACGTAATTGTATCTGCAATTTCTTTTGTAGCTTTTGATGTTCTTTCTGCCAATTTTCTTACTTCATCCGCTACCACGGCAAATCCTCTTCCGTGTTCTCCTGCTCTTGCGGCCTCAATTGCAGCGTTTAATGCCAGCAAATTAGTCTGATCCGCTATCTCATTAATTACCTGTGTTATTTCACCAATTTGACCTGTTTTATTAGCTAATGAAGAAATAATAGATTCCGTATTTTTTGCTGATTCAACAATCTTCTGCATGCCTTCTTTTGATTTAAGAACTTTTTCAACCCCGGTCTTAGCTTGTCCGCCGGCATCTCTCGCTGAATCAGATGCATTAATTGTATTGCCCGCAGTTTCAATAATAGTTTTTGCCATTTCTTCAACCGCGCCTGCAATATCTGTCGTTTGTTCGCTTTGCTGAATTGCACCTGCTGCAATATGTTCGGCAGATTTAGAAATCTGCTGAGATGAATTTCTTGTGATTTCTACCGAAGAATAAACTTCACTTAAAATATTGTTAAATGAATCGGCTACTTTGTTTACACTGTTTTTAATTAATTGATGATCTCCTAAATATCTGCCTTGCATTCTAACCGTAAGATTACCATCTGCCATTTGTCCTAGTACATCGGCACCTTCATTTATAGGCTCGGTAAGACTTCCGAATGTATCATTGAATCCCGACACAATTTCTTTATAAATTCCCCGATGTTTGTCGGAGTCGGCTCGTAAATTTAATCTTCCTTCTTTAGCTGCTTTTGAAAGCATTATCATATCATCCGAAAGAGAACTTAGACTTTCTTTTATTGTAAAAATTGAATTACCGAGAACATCTTTATCAGATAGAATACTTACATTAACGTCTAAATTACCTTCAGCCATTCTACATACAATTTCAGCCTGAGTTTTTCTGTTATCTTTTAATTTCATCAATGAGTTAACAAGTTTGCCGATTTCATCGGTTCTTTTTACTTCAAGTTTATTTGTTACATCACCTGTTGCCAGCTGTTCAATAAAATTTATTGAATTAAAAAGATCCGACAATATTTTGCTTTTAATAATATATATAATAATAAATATTACCAGTGCGGTACTAAGAAAAACAAGTATTGCAGCTGTATATCGTTGTACCGATATATTCCCGAAAGTATCAACCATTGAATACCTAATGCTCATTGTAGCTAATACATCTCCTTCGTTTGCATCATGACAGCTTGTGCATGATTTATCTGCCATTATCGGTTCAATTAATCTAAATACTGTTGTATTATTATAATCTTCGTTTAAGTAAACGGATTCGGAATTATTTAGAACTCTCTTTTCATCCTTATCCATTTCGGTTTCATTTCCTTCGGAAATTTTGTCCGAAGGAATAATTCTTAGATCAATGATATTGGGAATTTTTGAAGCTCTTTCGATAAACGGTTCAACTTCTGTAGTTCCTTCGGACATAGCGAAACTAATCGATTCACTCATTAAGATTGAAAATTCTTTCAGTTCATTTTTTTTATTTTCTATGCTTGCTGATTCGGTTAAATAGAGAAGTATTATTAATGAGAGTCCAAAACTAGAAACTAAGGCAACAATAACACTTATAGAAGTTTTTTTTAATATTGATGATTTTATACTTTGAAAGTTCATAAAATTCCCGAAGAATATTACATAAACGGATATTAAGAAATATTAACTGGTTATTATCGTATTATTTTATTCTAAGTTAAATGATATATTATTAATAAATTCATTATAACATTTGGTCTGGCAGAAACGTCAAAATAATTATTTATTTCATTCCAGGGTGAAAATGAAAAGAGTTGTTGTCTTTTTATATTTAGTTTTATTTGTTTCCTGCAGGTCGCAAAACAGCATTCCAGAAAAATATGCTAATACAATAAAACAGGATGATTTGTATAATTACATTTCCGTATTAGCGTCTGATTCACTTGAAGGAAGGGGAACCGGAACAAAGGGGCAAAAATCCGCGGCAATTTTTATTAAGAACAAATTTGAGAAGTTCGGCTTACTTCCATGGATTAAAACTAAAAACGGAAATAGTTATTTTCAGGAATTTAAAATGCATAAAAAAGGGATCAAGAAACCTTTCGATCTACCTATGTTTTTATGGAATGAAAAAGAAGTTGACGAGGACGAGTTATCCAATTATGTGGAGACTGAAAATGTTTTAGGATATATAAAAGGTTCGGAAAAGGAAAACGAGTACATAATTATTTCAGCACATTATGATCATTTGGGCAGATATGAAGATAAAATATTTTACGGTGCAGATGATAATGCTTCAGGGACTTCGGCTCTGCTTGAAATAGCAGAAGCTTTTTCAATTGCATTGAAAGAAAATTATAAATTCAAAAGATCTGTTATTTTTGCAGCGTTTACAGGGGAGGAAAAAGGACTTCTCGGTTCAAGGTATTTTATGGAATATCCAACAATTGAGTCGACAAAAATTGCGGCCAATCTAAATATTGATATGATTGGAAGAAACGGCGATGAGTTTGTTAATGTTATCGGCGCTTCGATAATTACTCCAAAACTTGAAGAGTTAATTGAAAACGTGAATGATTTGTATGTTGATCTACGGCTTGACTATTCCCTTGACGAAGGATCAACTCCATCAAGTCTTTATAAAAGATCCGACCAGTATAATTTTGCCCGGTTTGGTATTCCGGCCGTTTTCTTTTACGGCGGATATCATTCCGATTATCATAGAACTTCTGATACAATTGACAAAATTAATTTCAGCGGACTTTCAAAAAGAACAATATTAATTTTTCACACAGCATGGGAATTGGTTAATATGAAAGAAAGATTTTAAAATGTAACTCTTCTATTCCTGAAAAACATACGAACCGTTTATTTTGAAATCTTTTTCTTAACCTTATTATTCTTATCCATTAAAAGAATAATTGGTTTGTGATTATCCGCTTCTTCTTCCGAGTAATTCGCGAAGCAGGCTATAATAATAAGGTCGCCTTTGTGTACCATTCTCGCCGCGGCTCCGTTTAAAGTTATATCGCCGGGATTCCCTTTAATAGCGTAAGTTGAAAAACGCGCTCCGTTTGTAATATTATATATATCTACTTTTTCAAACTCACGTATTTTTGTCTGTTTTAATAAACCAGGGTCAATACCTATTGAACCCTCATAGTTTAAATCCGCGTCAGTTACAGTAGCTCTATGTATTTTTGATTTGAGAAGTGTTACCTGCATGATATTTCCTTTTTATCTATTTATTTTTAGTGAGAATAATAATCCTTTTAAAACAAGATCGGGGTGAACGGCATCGAATAATTTCGCATGTTCAAACAGATTTGCAAACCCGCCTGTGCCGATTACAAAAGGAGTTTTGCCCCCGAACGATTCATTCTTTATTCTTTCTTTTAATTCCTTTACAACCGCCAATTGTGAAAAATAAAGTCCGGATTGAATTGATTCTTTTGTGGACCTTCCAACAGTTTCTTCTGGTACAACAATTTCAACCGAAAGAAGTTTTGATGTTTTATTTTCAAGAGCTTCGCCGGAAATTTTTATTCCGGGAAGAATCACTCCGCCTAAATAATCTTTTTCTTTTGTTACTACATCAAACGTTGTAGCTGTTCCGAAATCAACAATTATTAAATCTTTGTTTGGGTAAATCTGCGTACCTGCAATTGCGTTTGCTATTCTGTCTGCTCCTACCTCAAGCGGATTCCTGTATTTTATTTTTAATCCTGTTTTTACGCCGGCCTGCAGAATAAACGGATCTATATTAAAATATTTTATACATCCGTTTCGTATTGAATATACCGCGCCGGGTACAACCGAGCACATTGCGATTTCACTTATTTTAACCGGGTCAATTCCGTTTTCTCTTAAAACTGATTTTAGGAATATTCCTGTTTCATCCGATGAACCGGTACTTAGCGACGATTTTCTGAATTGAAGTATCAATTCATTATTTTCAAAAACACCGCCGTGTATTTGCGTATTACCTACGTCGAGACAGAGTATCATTTATAATTCCTTTCTTAGTGTTCTTTGCGAAAATCTTCGTGACCTTTGCGGTTAATAAAAACTTTGATTTACCACAAAGCTCTCAAAGAAAACTCAACGGTCACAAGCTATTTTTTACTTAAAAATAATTTTTCAAGCTCAACGGCAAGCTCACCTACATTTTTTACTTCTGTTAACTTTTCTTTCCCGTAAACAGAAAACATCTGCTGAACGTTTCCACCCATTCTGTTCGATATATCATTCTGTACAACAAAGTCGGCAGATGAATCATGAAATAATTTGTTTACCTGTTCAAGTTTTCTTTCTTCGTTTTGATTTGCCGTAAGTTTAAAAGCGGTCAATAAAATATCTTTCGAGTAGCTTTTTATTTTGTTAACAATCTTTTCATTCCGTTTTAAGTTAAGAGAAATATTTTCTTCCGATGAAGGAAGTTTTTCGCTGAACGGAACATTATATATTTTATCCGCCACAACAACACTCTCAACCGAATAATCACTCACTGCCGCGTTATGAATTACCGCGTTATATTTTTTTGAACTCAATTCTTTTTTAACGGCTTCGTCCAAACTTTTATATGAAGTAAAAATTATTTTTTCACAATTGCCCTTCGGTAAAATTATATCCGGCGCGTGAAGGTATGTAACATTATAACCGGCACTTATAAAATGATCTGCTATTGCGGCTGCCGTTTTACCGGTACTTAGATTTGTTAAAAATCGTACGCCGTCAATATCTTCGCGTGTTCCTCCTGCGGTTATTAATATTGACAATTTATTTTTGGGCTTCTTTTTGTTTTCTAATAATTCTTCGATTCTATTAAAAATTAAATCCGGTTCAAGAAGTTTGCCTTTTCCCATATCTCCGCAAGCGAGGTAACCTTCCCCGGTAGGAAGAATTTCAACTCCCCAGCTTTTTAATTTTTCGAGGGAAGATTTAGTTGCGGGATGATCGAACATCCACATATTCATTGCGGGGGCAATTAAATATGGTTTTTCCCACGTGTGTGCGAGAAACAATGACGTTAATATATTGTCGCCAATTCCCGCCGCTAATTTATTTATTGTGTTCGCTGTCGCGGGAGCAAGAATTGTTAAATCCGCCCACTTGACTAAATTAATGTGGCTCATCATTCCGCCGCTTACGAACGTATCAGTTATTACCTGTTTACCGGTTAATCCTTCAAGCGTTGCTTTGCCTATAAACTCGAGCGCGGATTCGGTTGCTACAGTCTGTACTTCGCAGCCATTCTGCACAAGTTTAGAAATTAAATAAGCGCTTTTATAAGCGGCTATTGATCCTGAAATTTTAAATAATATTTTATAATTCGACATTGTCTATTAACCTCACGTTTCCGAGATAAACAGCACCGTAACGGCGTTTGTTTACATCGGTTATATAATCCACTTTAAATCCGTTTTCTGTTAATTCGTTTATTATTTGTTCCGGTGTTTTATTTGACTTTAATAATTTAAAAAACAAAGGCGCTTGTTTTCTTTTAGCTTCCGTTAATCTTACGTTTCGCGAGCTGAAAGCAAGTCCGTCTTCTTCTCTAATTGTCGGGCATGAAATGATTTCAGTTTTCATAAAAAACGCTTTCGTCATTCCCTCAATTAACTTGTACTGCTGAAAATCTTTTTCACCGAAGTATGCTTTATCTGCGTTTACAATATTTAATAATTTCATAACTACTGTCAGCACACCGTCAAAATGTCCATGCCTGTGTTCGCCTTCCAATATTGTGCTGTAATCTGTTTCGGTTACTTTATAAACATAATTATCGGGATATAATGTTTCGTATTCCGGGAAAATTAAAAAATCAACATTTATTTCATTCAGCATTTCTAAATCTTGTTCAAAAGTTTTAGGGTACTTTTGCAAATCGTTTGGATTATTAAACTGTGTCGGATTTACAAAAACACTAGCGACAGTAAATTCATTTTCTTCTACACTTTTTTCAAACAATGATTTGTGCCCCTTATGCAAGGCGCCCATTGTCGGCACAAATCCAAGTGAACCTTTTAATCCTTTTCTAATTTTAAACCAATCTTTTAATACTGTAATTACTTCAGTCATAATTAATTTCCTATTAGTGACACCGTATTGTTAAAAACTTTCATCAATATTCGGAAAGTTTTTATTTTTCACATCATTATTAAAACTGTTTAATGCGACTTTAATAAGTTCAAAACCATTTAAGTATTTTCTTAAAAACTTCGGGTTAAATTCAATGTTCATTCCCAGCATATCCTGAAGGACTAAAACCTGTCCCGATGTAAATTTTCCCGCGCCGATTCCAATTGTTGGAATTGTTAAACCGTCCGTAACTTCTTTTGCAAGTTCTGCCGGAATTAATTCGAGCACTATTGAAAAGCATCCGGCCTCTTCAAGTTTTTTCGCATTAATTTTTAATTTATCAGCAGTAATTTTATCTTTTGCCTGTACTTTATAACCGCCGAGCTGATGAACAGACTGAGGAGTTAATCCGAGATGTCCCATTACGGGCACGCCCGAATCAACAATATGTTTTATATATTCAAGATTTCCATTCGCGCCTTCAATTTTAACTGCGTCTGATCCGGCTTTCATAAATTGTTCTACGTTGTTCATTGTTTCTATCAAACTTTTTCTGAAAGAGAGAAAGGGCATATCACCGATTACAAGTTTATTTTTTATCCCTTTTTTTACCGCCTCAATGTGATAAACCATCATCTGCATATCAGCATTAACTGTAGTACCGTACCCGTGCATTACCATTGCCGCGCTGTCGCCTACCAGTACGGCGTCGATATCGGTTTCATTAACAATTTTGGCTGACCAGTAATCATAGCATGTAATTACGGAAATCGGTTTATTGTCGTTTTTATATTTCTGAAACTCATTTATATTTTTCATTTCTTTATGCCTTCTTTCATTTTGTTATATGCATTGACGAAAGCCCCGTAAATTTCGGCAAACGGTTCATCTTTTAAAGCTAACATGTTTTTTTCTATTACTTTATTATCACCTCTTGCTAATGGTCCTGTTAGGGGAAATTTGTCGGATATTAAATTTTCGGAAACTTTATTTAAATATGGAATCGCATACTTTTTATTTATACCGAATTGAACTTCAATAATTTCAAAAAATCTCTGCCAGAGAATTGTTGTGAAGTTTCCGCTCATTACACACCAGGCGTGATAAAAAGGTTTTAAACCGGGATCAATTTCAAAAGAGGAATTACGCATTTCCGGAAAAAGTTCTATAAAACTTTTTCTCCCTTTTTCCGTTATAAACGGAATTTGTTCGTAAGTTGTTAAATCGTAAAGTTCAGTTGAAAAAGTCATTAAAGGATGGGCGCTTTCAGCCAGGGGAGTCGAAAGCAATCCCGAACAATGAATAAAAAATTTACCACTGTTATTATTGTTATTACGAGAAATAAAATTTTCAATTTCATCATCATTAATTAATACAAGAATTTTTTCTGACTTAGCAATTAGTGAATTTAACGATTCGCTGCTTTTCCGAAACCAATTTAAATATGGGATTCCTAAAAGATCGAAGTAATGAGAGATATGTTTTGCAAGCTTTCCGTTTCCGATTATTAAATACGTAGCCGCTTTTGCTGCCGGTACCTGTCCCATGGATCAAGTCCTTCATTCCCGCGTATGCGGGAATCCATTTTGTTATTTTTATAAAATAATGTATCCTGTTTAAGCAGGAGATTCCCGCATTTGCGGGAAAGTTCGTAGCCTTCTTTAAAGATAGACTCGAATTACATCTATAAATATAAAACAATTTTGCCAAATAAATGCAAATGAATGAACTTTATAACATTAAGGATATTAAAATTTTACTATTATTTAATTTTCGCATAATTTAAGTCAATGAAAACAATTCTTCTTCTTACGGCAATTTTAACGGGAATATTATTTCCTTACGGTCACGATTTTACCTTCTTAGTCCGTTATTTAATTATGATAATGCTTTTATTGGCATTTCTAGACATTAAAATAGATTTTAAGATTATCCAAAAAAGTCATTTTGTTATTTTATTCTCAAAATTATTTATTGCCGTATCAGTTTTTTATTTGATAAAAAATATTTATCCCGAAGCCGCTCCTGCGGCGTTGGTTACGGCAATTGCGCCTACTGCAATCGCTTCGCCTGTTATAATAAGCCTGTTAAAAAGAAAGGTTGAATATGCCGCGGTATCATTAATATTTACAAATATTGTTTTGGCGTTTATCATACCATTTCTTTTCCCAATGCTGCTTTCAAGCGAGTTAAACATATCTACAAATGATGTTCTGCTGCCTGTTTTATCAATAATCTTTTTACCTCTGTTATTTGCTAAAATCATTGTAGGATATTTACCAGGTTTACATAAATTACTTAGCGCGCACAAGGACAAGTCATTTTATTTTCTTATAACTAATATTTATTTAGGAACATCAAAAGCGGTATATTTTATTCAAACTGAATTAGATAGTTCGTTTTTAGTGATTGCAGTAATCGCTATAACATCAATGTTTTTATGCATTCTGTTTTTTTCATTGGGAAGAATTATTGGAGGAAATAAATATGCCGATGAAGCGATGCAGTCGCTCGGACAAAAAAACAATGGATTTACAATGTGGCTTGGACTTGAGTTTATAAATCCATTAGCGGCAATGGGTCCGGTTTTTTATATTTTCTCCCAGAATATTTTTATTTCATGGCAGCTCCACAACAATCAAAAGAAAGATAATTATACTACAAGACATGAATGATTTTATTTGTTTTTATTAACCAAATAAACTCCGGCAATAATCAAGGCCATTCCCGCGAAATGTAATAGGAACAAAGACTCTCCGTCGATTATACCCCAAATAACCGCGGCAATCGGAATTAAATATGTTACCGTTGAAGCAAACACAGCTGAAGTTATTTGAATTAGTTTATTAAATAATACAAGCGCAAATGCGGTGCCTACCGCACCCAAAATAAAAAGATAACCAAGCGAAGCCCATGCGCCGTCGAGCGTTTGCAATTTATATACAAAGTCAGTTGTTAATAAATACATTATTCCGAAAGGTCCAATTGAAAACATTGCAAGTGAGGTTAATGTAACGGAGCTGATATTGGAAAAATATGCTTTTACCATATTGCCTGAAATTCCGTAAAACAATGTAGCAAGAATTACAAACAGGGCGTAAAAATTAAAACTTCCCAGCTGCCCGCCGCTGCCTATAAAACTCAGCGCAATTGATCCGGCTAATCCGATAACAAGTCCGCCGATTTGTTTATTATTCATCGGCACTTTAAAAAACAACGTTCCGATAATTATTGTAAATATAGGCGATAAAGAATTTAATATTCCGGCAAGCGAACTGCTTAAACCTGTTTCCGCCGCCGCAAATAGGATTGCCGGCATTAGATTAGCTACAAATCCAAGTGTTAATATTTTTTTCCAGTTATATTTATATACTGTTCGCAAATATTTAACCGCAATTGGAAGCATCACAAGAAAAGCAAAAGAAACTCTGATTGTTCCTACCTGAACTGCCGTAAATGAATCTAATCCCCTCTTTATTAAAATAAACGAGCTGCCCCATATCAATGCTAATAAAATTAGTATAAACACCGGCAGGGATTTACTCTCTTTAAGTTTATTCATTATCATAAAAACTCGATTTTTTACATTTTAATTAAATATTTATTAATGAAATATGGCGATGAGATTTGTTTTAATCTACCGTAAAATTAACAAGTAATTTATAATTGTGAACTTTTTATTAGATGTTTCCGTCTCAAGGCTGTAGGAAGAATCAAATAAATATTAATTTCTATTTTGAATAATTGTCGGGGGACAATATGAAATTCTTTAATAAATCCAACCGTGAAAAAATTAGATTAAATCTATTTTTAATGTTGATTCCTTTATTACTTACTTCTTTAACCGCTTGTTCTTCCGGCGAAGATGTTATAGATATTTCAAAATCCGGCCATAAAAATAGCGAGTATTATTCTGACGGGCCAAGTAAGTTTTCATTTAACGATTCGGGCGACCGGTTCAAGGTAAAAATTAGAGGCGGCAGGATTTATAAGCTTTATAAAAACGGTGAACGTGTTGATGATGATGAAATTTCTAAATATGAGGATTTGGTTTTCGAGAAAAGAGAAGAACTTAATAATTCTTTGTCGAAATTAAAAATTGAATTTAATTTAGACATGGATGAGCTAAGAGAAAACCTTGCTTCGCTTAATGCGGATAATAATAATGAGCTGCGGCATGCTATGAAGGATTTAAAAAGAGAACTTAAAGATATAGATTATGATAAATTCCGCACTGATATTGATTTAGACAAACTTCACGATGATTTGGCAGAATTAAAAAATATAAAAATAGATATCGATATGAATGATTTTAATTCGAACATGCAAGAACTTTCAGAAAACTTAAGCAATATTAAAGTTGAACTAAACGAACAGAACTGGTCGGATTTCAAAGAAGAAATGACAAACCTAAAAGATGAGTTAAAAAATCTTGATCTGGATATGGGCGATTTAAAATTTGAAATGAAAAAAATAAAACGCTTTATGAAGGATCTTAGAGAAGAACTTGTTGACGACGGATATCTGGAATACGGTGAAGATGATTTTGATATGGAATTCAATAAAAACGAATTAATTATTAATGGGGAAAAAATTCCCGATAGTACGTTTGAAAAATATAAAAATATGTACGAAGAACATTTCGGAAAAGAAATGGAAGATGGTTTTAGAATTAGAAATTAAAAAATCATTGATATAATTAATCTTATAAATACAGTAAAATATTTTTAACAGATTAATGTCAAATTGCAGAACTAAGACACAGCATTTTTTGTTGTGTCTTTTTTATTATGTTTTTGAAAATACGGCTGGCATAAGGATTGACATATAGTCTTAAATTAATAGACAAAGCACAAATAATTTTAGTAGTAAATAGGAGAAAAATCTTGAATCGAATACTGGTAATTTTATTGTTTTTAATTATGGGTTCAATATCCATAAATGCTGATAACATCACAAAATCGAAAAAAAGCGGAACAACTGCCAGCGGTTTTGTATACGACATGTCTAATGGAGAAGCATTAATTGGAGCCAATGTTTATATAAATGAGCTTAAATATGGCGCTACTACAAACGTAAGCGGGTACTTTATAATTCCGGATTTACCGACAGGCGTGTTCACATTTTTATTCAGTTATATCGGATACCAGACAGAAAAAAGAGAAATTGTCATCAAAACAGATGAGGATAATCAGATTGAAGTTAAATTAAAGCCTGAAGCAATTAAGACCGATGAAGTTATAATTTCAGATGAATATGAAAAAATAAGTGAGAAATTATTCTCAAAACCTGTTTCTAAAATTGAACTTAATTCAGCTCAGATAAATAATATACCAAGATTTGTTGAAGCCGATCTTCTGAGAGCCCTTCAGACTTTGCCGGGAATTACCTCGCTTTCAGATTTTTCATCAGCCCTTTATATACGCGGCGGAACACCCGATCAGAATTTATACTTAATTGACGGAACGGATGTTTATAATCCCGAACATGCTTTCGGCATCTTTTCAACTTTTAATACGAACGCGATTAAAAAAGTTGAAGTATCAAAAGGCGGATTCGGCGCGGAATACGGAGGACGTTTATCTTCCGTACTCGATGTAACAAACCTTGACGGAAACCGAAATGAATTTGAAGGTGTCGCAAATGTTAGTCTGCTCTCAGCTTCAACAACGCTTCAGTCACCAATCGGTTCTATAGGATCTATTTCCGGTTCGCTGCGCAGAACCTATATTGATCAGACATATGCGAAATGGATTGACGAAGTTCCGGACTATTATTTTTATGACGGAAATCTTAAAGCGTATTTTGATTTCGACAGAAAAAATAAATTCTCGATAAGTATATTTAACGGAAGAGACGATCTGGATTTTAAACTCGATAAAACGGCAAAAGAATCCTTAGAGTTTTTATACGATTGGGGAAATACAACAGGCAGCATAAACTGGAAACACATTTTCAGTCCGGATCTATTTGCGAGTTTTTGGATAACCGCAAGCAGATTCAATTCAAATTTTGATTTTGAAGCAATCAACCTATCCGAAAAAAATAAATTGAGCGATTACGCGTTTAAAGCATCGCTTGAATATTACGCCTACCAGAATCTGACAATCCGTTTCGGGGCCGAACAAAAACTGCTTCATGAATTATATGATCAGGATTTTACTAATCAAAGAATCTATATAGATAATAACAGACAGTTAACTACTGGCTATCTCACAGCCGAGTGGAAACCCTCCAACGATTGGAATATTCAAGCTGGAATAAGAGCCGATTATTATAACGCAGATACAACATATTTTAACGCCGCGCCGAGATTTTCAATAAAATATAAATTGAATGATGAAAGCAGTTTAAAATTTGCCACGGGATTATATCACCAATATTTAAACCGTTTACCTAGATTTTTTATTTCAAGCATTTGGTCCACGGCTAACAAGTATAACAAAGTTTCATCTTCTAAACATTTTATCCTCGGCTACCAAAGGGAAATAGGGAAGGTTTGGCAGTTTGAAACTGAAATATATTATAAAGATTATAAAAACATTTATCAGTATAACGATAATGTCGGGACAACAATTGAACCCAGCTATTATGATGAAGCAAACAGACCGGTATACACAAATACAAATAACGTATATAACCGGGGCGACGGCGAATCTTTCGGAATAGAATTTTTGATAAAGAAAGATATCGGAATAATTAATGGATGGATCTCATATGCATGGTCAAAAACGAATTATAAATTCGACAATATAAACCGGCAGAATTATTTTTCTCCAAGACATAACAGAAGCTCAATTATTAATGCTGTCGCAAACATGGATATTAACAAAATGTTTTTCGAAGATAATTATCAAAAATCTGATTCGAAATGGGAATTGGGAATGAATTTTGTTTATGCCACGGGACAGCCGATTACCGCACCTTCTTCGGCTTATTATACAAATACATTGCCGGATTGGGGCAATGTCGGTACAGGTGAAATAGGCAGCGATAAATATAATTTGTATCCGGGCGCAATAAATTCATTTAATCTTCCCGACTATATAAGAATGGATTTAAGTGTTACTTATACAAAGGATTACGGCAGCTGGTCATTATCCCCGTACCTTCAAATATTTAATTTAGGAAACAGAAAAAACGCGTGGTTTATTGAATATAAAGATGAGTTAAAAGACGGAAAGATTACTCAGGAAATCGAAAAAGTAAATATGCTGCCTTTGATTCCAAGTCTCGGCGTTAACATAAAATTTTAAGAAAATTAAATTGGAATACTATATGAAGTTTATTAAATATTTATTAATCGTTATTTACGCTTCAGTTTTTTATTCTTGCGGAGATCCCGCAGTTGAAATTGAAGAGGTAAAATATGAACCTAAAATTACGGTCGAAGGCTATTTATATCCCGGGGAAACCGTAAATAATATAAAACTGCTCAGAAATTTCCCGCTTGAAACTACTATTGATTCGCTTAATTTATTTTTAACTCCTTCCTTTAATTCACTTAGCGCCAGCATCAACGGTGTTCAATTAAAGTATAACGAAGCAGGCAGATATTATTACAACGAAAACATGCTTATTGAAAATGACAAGCTTTATAAATTAGAAGTAAGCGCCGAAATCGACGGAATATATTTATATACAGAATCTGAAACGACTACTCCCAAAAGCGGATTTCAAGTAATAGAAAAAGAACTTGGTGACGTAAAATATTTAACGGAAAGAGCTGTGATTAGTTTTGTTCCGGCTCCCGGCACAGGTTTCTATGCCTTTTCCGTAAGGGCTGAAAACGCTACCCTTGATAATTTTATTTTTGATAATCCTTTTATACCTAATCTTAAAAGGGAAGATATTGAAGAAGAATTTGACAACTATTTGTATCAATTAAACTTAATAATAAACATCAATTCGGAAAACGGCGGTGTCACCGATTATGAGATAAGAGAACTTGATACATGGTTTTATACAAATTATAAGGTAATTGTTTACGGCGGTGATAAAAATTTTAAGAACTATCTCCTTACCGTAAATCGCGTGCAGCAGCCGGACGGAAATTTTATTGAACCGGCGTTTAATTTTAAAGGCGACGGTATCGGAATTTTCGGATCGGCGGTAAAAGATACCGTTTCGTTTAATTTGGTGCCGCGTCAATAATTAATAACGCTTTCTTGTCATTCACGCTAAAAGATTATGACAAGAAAGCGTTTATTCTTAATCCTCGTTTTACCCTCTGATGCAAATAATATTTTTTTTGATTAGTTTGTCTCCAGCATACCAAAAAATATAGTACAAAGAACCCGGAGAACTTATGAAAAGAATTACCGGAAAAATATTTCCTTCCTTTATATTAGCATTAATATCTTTTATTCTCGGCGCAGTTTTATTTTCGACAGGGGCCGACAGCAAAATTTCAAAAGAAAACATTTCCGGCGCGGAAAAAATTATAGGATTGGAATTTACCGATTCGGAAAGAGATTCAATGATTGGAGATCTCGCGGATCAATTAAACAATTATAATAATATCAGAAAAATTAAATTGCCGAATAATATTGTTCCGGCAATACAGTTTAATCCTATTCCGGCAGGCGCCAAGTTTAACAACCAACAAAAACCAATTCAGTATAGCGAATATTCATACGTAACAATGCCAGAAAACATTGATGACTTAGCGTTTTACTCAATCGGCGAACTAGCCGAATTAATAAAAACAAGAAAAATTACGTCAACGCAATTAACAAAAATGTATTTGGAAAGATTAAAGAAATACGGACCAAAGTTAGAATGTGTTATAACTTTAACGGAACAACGCGCTTTAATAAATGCTCAAAAAGCCGACGAAGAAATAGCTTCCGGAAATTATAAAGGCAAACTTCACGGAATCCCTTTCGGCGTTAAGGATTTACTAGCCACAAAGGATTACAAAACAACATGGGGCGCAATGCCATATAAAGATCAAATGATAAACGAAGACGCCGAAGTAATTATCAAATTAGAAAAAGCCGGTGCGGTTCTCGTCGCAAAATTAACTATGGGCGCTCTTGCTTGGGGCGATGTTTGGTTCGGCGGTAAAACAAGGAATCCGTGGGATTTGTCTCAGGGTTCCAGCGGTTCATCGGCGGGTTCTGCATCCGCTACTTCAGCCGGACTTGTACCTTTTGCAATCGGCACGGAAACCTGGGGATCGATAGTTTCTCCTTCGACTGTATGCGGTGTTACAGGTTTACGCCCGACATACGGCAGAGTAAGCCGGAGCGGCGCTATGGCATTAAGCTGGACAATGGATAAAATTGGTCCGCTCTGCAGAAACGCGGAAGACCTAGCAATTGTATTTGATGTGATACACGGACCCGATATTCAAAACGAATATAAAACGGGAATTGACCAGACTTTATATGATCTTCCGTTTAATTATTCTCCTAAAGTTAATTTCAAAAAATTAAGAATTGCATATACAAAAAAAGATTTTGAAAGTGATTACGAATTTAAAACAAATGACTCTTTAACATTAGCTAAAATGAGAGAACTCGGCGCCGAATTAATCCCGATTGAACTTCCAGAGCTTCCTTTTAACGATATTTCATTTATACTTTCAGCCGAATCGGCGGCGGCATTTGATGAATTGACCCGTTCAAATAATGATGATTTGTTAGTACGGCAAATCAGAAACGCGTGGCCAAATGTTTTCCGCGCATCGCGTTTTATTCCTGCGGTCGAATATATTAACGCAAATAGAATCAGAACATTGCTAATCCAAAAAATGGCAGAGATATTAAAAGACGTTGATGTTTATCTAGCTCCTTCGTTCAGCGATAATCAATTGCTGACAAATCTGACCGGACATCCGTGTGTTGTATTGCCGAACGGTTTTTCAAAAGACGGCACGCCGACAAGTATAACATTTATGGGAAATTTGTTTGATGAAGGAAAATTAATTGCGGTAGCTAAAGCTTATCAAGACGCGACTGATTTTCACAAAAAGCGTCCGCCGCTTAATTTTTAATAACTAAAATATGTTTTAATCAACAAGGAGGTAAATAATATGGCTAATAAATATTTTAATATAAATTTCATCTTCATGCTGATTTTTATTTTTAGTGTGGCTCATGCGCAAATACCCGATTCCTTTACAAATTTAACCGCGCTCCCAAAGGATATCGGCAAAAAAGATTTGATCGGTATAATGAAAAACTTTACTTCGTCACTTGGCGTGCGCTGCAACTATTGTCACGCGGGAAAAGAAGGAATAAGCGACCCGCAGGAACTTTCCGAAATAGATTTCGCGTCGGATAAAATCCCGGCAAAAGATATTACAAGAGTAATGATGAAAATGACACAGTCTATAAATAACGACCATCTAACATTAATTAAAGAAAAGAACCATTTGGAAAAAGTTGAATGTGTAACATGCCACAAGGGTATGGCAGAGCCGCCGAAAAAATTAGAAAATATTCTTGCGCGCCAGTATGAAAAAAGCGGAATAGAAGCCGCGTTAAAAAAATATGACGAACTGCGCGCAAAATATTACGGCGCTTATGTTTATGATTTTACATTCCAGCCCCTTTCAAATTTTTCAGATGCTTTAATAAATGAAAACAAAGGCGAAGACCTGGTAAATTTCTTTACGGCTTTTTTAAATAAGTACGATAAAAACTCATGGAACGCATATCTTGAAATAGGAAAAGCATACGCAAGTGAAAATAAATTTGATGAAGCGAAAATGAATTATGATAAAGCCTTAGAAATATCACCAAATAATGAAAACGTAATGTGGTTTTACGATAAACTAAATAAAGAAATAAAAAAGAAGTAAGCTGAATATAAAAAGCTGTCTGTTTAATTTAGAGACCGACAGCTTTTTGTTTTTATAAAATTACATTACTTATTTAAAATCAGAAGCCACAAAATTTGCCGACACCTTAATATTCTCATCTACTTTTCCGGCCACCATTGAAGGAATAGAAATATTATAATCGCTTAATTTTATGTTAAAATCAGCTGATACCCTTAACAAGTTTCCGGCGATTCTTGATTTTGTTTTATCACTTTCCTTAAAAAAGGTAAGCTTTATTTGCGCTGTAATTTTTTTTGTTACTCCGTGAATGGAAAGATTCCCGGAAGCCGACGCTGTTACTTCAGTTCCGTCTTCCAATACTTTTGAAGAGGCTTGCGAAATACCGGTAAGAACAAATTCGGCAAATGGATAATTATCGGTATCCAGCCAGTTTGCGCTTCTTAAATGACGGTCTCTTAAATCTATTCCTGTTTTAAGTTCCGCAAGTTCAACTTTAACATAACCGTTGGGATTATTAGATATATCACTTAAATCAATTGATACGTCCGCGGATAATTTATTGCTTACGCCGACTATATCTTCAAGCGGAGCGTTTGATTCAAATACAGCCTGATTGCGTTCATCATCGGGACCGCATGAAAATTTTGTTTGCGCGAAAGATACTGCAGTTAATATGATAAACACTATGAATATATTCTGAAAATTAAGATTCATTTTTATCCCTTTTATTTTTTTGAAAGTACATTACAACTAATGAAACCGCAACTGTTATCGCGCTGATTATTAATGAAAGGTCCAGGCCCCATACAAACTCTTTCCGCCATTCCTTTGTTGTGCCAAAAAGTTCATCTTCTATTTCTACAAGCACTTCAGTTTTTGTGAAAATTTCCGCTCCGTATAAAATCCAAATTACTAAAGTGAGGGTAATAAGCGATATTGCGACATATACAGTTTTTTTTTGATTTTTATTTAATTTAATACTCATTCCGCTTCCTCTAAAAAAGGTTTTACTTATAGAAGTTATTCTATCGTAAGTATATATTATGATAGTGTCATGATTTAAAGATTAGTGACATTATAATTCTTAATGCTTCTTTCTTTTCATAATTTTATGCGATATTTTTCATTCCTTAATATGAATAATATTCCTTTAATTTATTACGGTAACTTTTTATGAAATTTTTTATCGCCTTATTTGTATTTATGGTTTCTATATCGTCGCTAATTAATAATCGGCCTGTATACGCGCAGTCAAATAAAATATTTATTCCCAATCAAATAAAAAAATTATACGACGGCAAAACCCGTTCATGGGACGGCAAACCGGGAGATAAATATTGGATTAACCGCGCTGATTACAATATAAATATAAAATTAAACCCCGACAGCGCCGTAATTGAAGGCAATGAGACTATTAACTATTTTAATAATAGTCCGTTTGACCTAGACAAATTAGTTATTCAGCTTTTTAATAATTTATACCGCAAAGGAAGTGAAAGAGATTTTGAAATTGCAGAAGAAGACTTAACCGACGGAGTGAAAATAAAAAAACTGATTGTCGGTGAAAAAGAAATTAATATTGAAGAAGAGGTTCAGTTTACATCAACTAATATGATTATCAGTAATCTTCCCGGAGGATTTATTCCTCATAACGATTCTGTAAAATTATATTTTGAATGGGAAACACAACTGCCTAAAATTTCTTTTATGAGAACCGGCAAGTACGACGACGGAGTTATCTTTGCCGCATATTTTTATCCTAAGATTGCAGTCTATGATGATGTGTACGGATGGGATAAACTTGAGTATACTGGCGAGCAGGAATTCTACAGCGATTTCGGAAATTACGAGGTAAAAATTACTCTGCCTGAAAAATATATGGTTTGGGCTACGGGACTTCTGCAAAATGCCGGAGAGTTGTTTAATGAAAATATTTATAAAAAATACATCAACGCGTTATCTTCTGATAAAGTAATTAAAATTATTTCAGCAGAAGATCTTGCGGCCGGAAATTATTTACTTAATAAAAATGAAAATAATACATGGTATTATAAAGCTGAAAACATACCCGATTTTTCTTTCGGCTGCAGTAATAGATTTTTATGGGACGGTGTAAGCGCAGTTGTTGATAAATCAACAGGCCGGCGCGCTTTTGTTGACGCTGCCTATCCAGACAGCGCGAAATATTTTGACGAAGCGGCACAACTTTCAAAATACGCGATTGAGTATTTATCTAATGAATTGCCAGGATATCCATATCCTTATCCTAAGTTCACTTCTTTTGACAATACTCAAAAATGGGGCGGCGGTATGGAATTCCCAATGATGGCTAACGACGGGGAGTATAACGACAAAGTAGGATTTGTAACATTGCTGATTCATGAAATGGGTCATACTTATTTCCCGTTTTTTACTGGAACTAACGAACGCAGATATTCATGGATGGATGAAGGGTGGGCTTCTTTTTTTCCGACCGAATTTGCGCCCAAATATATTGAAGGATACAGCCATTATAATTGGTACAAAAACTTTTATAAAAACTGGGGAATACTCGGATCGGAAAATGATTTGCCTTTAATGGTATCGTCTCACTCTTTGAGAGGTCCAAGTTTAACAATACTTTCCTACGCCAGATCATTTTTCGCTATTCATTCCTTAAAAAATTTGCTGGGCGATCAGTTATTTAAGAATTGTTTAATAGAATTTATCGAAAGATGGAAAGGAAAGCATCCTCTTCCATATGATTTCTTTTTTACATTTAATGATGTATCGGGAGAAGATTTATCATGGTTTTGGAAACCGTGGTTTTACGATTTCGCTAACTGTGATTTAGCAATAGAATCAAGTATAAATGACGAAGCTAATACAGTTATAAAGATACTAAAAATCGGCGCTCAGCCTGTTTCCGTAAAAGTAAAATTAGTTTATAACGATGAAACTGTTGAAACAATAGTTAAAAATATTAGAATATGGCAAAGCGGAAAAAATGAATTTGAGATTAATACTGATAAAAATAAAATATTAAAAAGCGCGGAGATTATTACCGATCAAATTCCCGACGTCGATTCATCAAACAATTATATAGAATTTTAATTTAAGCAGTATCTTTGCTGTACAATGTTGTTTTCATTATGATTGAATAATAATAAAGACATCGGAAAATTTATCATTGATAAATATTTATTCTTTGCATTATAACATTACTCTAAATAATCACATTACCAGTTCATTCTTTTTATTAAAGAAGAAATATGAGCTGTATGATGTTTTCCGTGCCACGCATAAAGACAGATAACCTGATCTAAGCTTCCGTAACTGTTTTCGGGATGTTTAATTTTTTTTGAGATTTGCTCTGAATTTAACACCGAGATTAAATTTGCCCATCTTTCATGAAGCTCGGAAATTAAGTTCAAAGACACTGAAACCGGAGTGTTAAATGTATCCGGCAATTTTACCCATTCGTCCTGATCATAAGTTTTAATTAATGGCTCGTCTTCCGTAAGTCCCCATTTAACACGTATATAACCGTTCATGTGGCTGTCTGCAATATGATGAACAAGCTGACGAACACTCCAGCCTCCTTCTCTGTATGGAGTATTCAGCTGTACTTCATCTAAATTATTCACTGCCGAGGAAAGTTCTACGGGAAGTTTTCTAATTTCATTTTCATATTTTTTTATATCGTTTAATGTTATTATTTCCGGAAAAATAAATTTCCCGATAGGATATTTTAGCAAATCTATATTTTCAGACATAGGTTATTCCTTTATTTATTTTGGTTATTAATAATTTTAAGGTAATAATTATTTGGGAAGGAATTCAATACTGAATGTTGTGCCTTTTTCTTTTTCGCTTTGTACTTCAATAATAATATTGTTTAGTTCCGCGTATTTTTTTACAAGTGCAAGCCCTAAACCCGAACCTTCAAATTTCCTTGTATATCCGGTATCCTCCTGGGTAAAAGCAGTAAACAGATATTCTTGAAATTCTTTTGAAATTCCAATACCTGAATCTTTAACTTCAATTACAGTATTATTGGATTCGTTTTTAAAAATATTTATATACACATATCCTCTTAAAGTATACTTAAGAGAATTATCAATTAAATTTGCGATAAGTTGTGTTACAGTATATTCATCCCTTGTTTCAATAAATGATTCGCCATTTTTTATAATTTTAAAATCAAGTTTCTTCTGAAGCGCCGTATTATTAAACTCACTAAACAGATTTTCTACAATTTTTACCAAATCAATTTTTTCTTTTCTTGTTTCAAAATTACCGACCTGCAGTTGCGACATATTTAATATTGAATCGATAGTTCTAATTAATCTTCTGCCTCCGCTTTCAATTATTGTAAAACTATCTTTTAAGTCTTCGTCAACAACATTTTCAAATTCATTACGCAAAAGAGTTGTGAAGCTTAAAATTGAATTAACGGGCGTTCTAATTTCATGAGACATTTGCGCAAGAAATTCTGATTTTAACCTGTCTGATTTTTCCGCTTTATCTCTGGCTTTTATTAACTCCTGTTCGGACTGCTTAAGTTTTTCCTCATATTTTAATCTTTCCTTAATCCTCTCACGCAGCTCTTTATTTTTCTTTTCTATTTTCTTAAATCTTATTTTTATAAAATAATATATAAGAAGAATAACTATTGCTGCGGACAAAGTATAAAACCACCATGTATTATAATAAGGAGAAATAATCTTAAACTTAATAATCGCCGGTGCCTGGTTCCATATTCCGTGATTATTTGAAGCAATAACCTCAAATGTATAAGAGCCGGGATTCATATTTGAAAAAGACACAGATTGATTACCGAATGCGGGAGACCATTCGCCTTTATTTAATCTGTATTTGTATTTTACTTTTTGAGAGTTCGCGAAACAAATTCCCGTAAAATGAATTGTTAAATTATTGTTTTCATACGGGATATTATTAAAATCGGAATAATAAATTTCGTGCAGTATGTTTGAATAGGTTGTATTTCTTTCAAAATTATTATTAAACGATTCTACCTTTGTAATATTTACGTATGGCGGTGTTTTATTTAATTTAATTTCATCGGGATTAAATTTGATAATTCCGCCTATGGTTCCGAACCACATTTGACCTTTGCTGTCGGAATATATTCCGCCTTGAACGGTTTCTACACCCGGAAATCCGTCGCCCTTCGCAAAAGAAATAACATTTTTTTCACCAGATTCAAAATATTTATTCAGGTCAAATTTGTTTATTCCGAAATTTGTACCTATCCAAATATTTTCATTTTTATCAAACGACATCGAAAGAACTGAATTATCATTCAAATTATTCTTTACGTTTACAGTATCAAATTCATTGTATTGCCCGTTTTCAGATTGTCCAATTTTTATTAATCCGAGTTCATATGTCCCAAGCCAAATATTATTTTTTTTATCCTTCAGCATTTTCATTATTGCGAATTTTTCAAATTTTTCAAGTCCTTGCGGCGTTATAAACTTATTATCCTCAAATTTACTTATGCCGTGATCAGTACCGGCCCACAAATCTCCGTTATTATCAATTAACAGATCATAAACCATATTGTTGGATAATCCGTTAACTTCTGTATAATGAGTAAGCAAATTATCTTTGTAGCAATAAATTCCGTCATAATACGTAGCAATCCACAAACAGTCTCTCGTTTGATCGTTAAGAAGGGACATTACAATATTTTTTTTCAGTTTCAATTTTTCATTAATATTAGAAAATGTTTTTCCGTCATATTTAATAATACCACTGTCGTTTGCCACCCAAATATCATTATTTACATCTTTATAAAAGTAGGTAATCGAATTGCTTTTTAATATGCCGCCGGTATTAACTTTGTTGAATTTCCCGTTTTTAAAACTTAAAATCCCGTCGGCGCCGGTTCCAATCCATAAATTATTACTATCAATCTCAATGAAGCTCCAACCAAAAATAATATTACCTTTATTGTTATATCTTTTAAAGATATCGCTGTTTTGAAGATATAAACCATCATCGCTTCCAAACCATAAATTTGATTCGCGGTCTTTAAATATTGTCCAAATTTTCCGGTTGCTAATTCCGATTGTTGAATTTGTATAGTCAGAGAAATTTAGGAAATCAAATAGTTTTATACCTTCGTCGGTTCCGATCAATAAGTTTCCATAAAAATTTTCTTTTATTGACCAAATTGTATTGTTATTTGATAGTCCGGGAATGCTGTAATGCAGAACATTTTGATTTGAAATCTGCATTAATCCTTTTTCTGTACCGAGCCAAAGAGAGTTATTTTTATCTTCATAAATAGAATAGATTCTATTATTCTGCAGCAGGGGATGATCACTTACCAATTCAAAATTTTTGCCGTTATAACTTATTAATCCGTTTTGAGTACCCATTAAAATGGCGCCGGATTTTGATTCCAAAATAGAATAAACGCTTTCGTCATTTAATTCTGAATCTTCATATCTGGTAAAAGTATTATTAGAATATTTGCAAATTCCTTTATTTGTTGCAATCCAAAGGTTATTGTTTTTATCCCTCAATAATTTCCAAATCCATTCATTCGGCAGACCGTCCTGAATTTGATAATTGACAAATGTATTGCCGTCAAACCGGCTTAATCCTTTGGATGTCCCCAGCCAGATATTATTTTCAAGGTCGACGTTTATATCATAAACAACATTATTGCCCAAACCGTCAGAAGAATTAAAATTTCGGAAAGTGATTCCGTCGAAAAGACTGAATCCGCCTCCGTATGTACCTACAATTAGGAATCCATCCTTGCTTTGATCAATGCATGAAATCTGAGATAAACTTAACCCGTTCTCGACCGAAAACTTTATTAGGTTTCTTTCCTGTGCGGAAATTGTTGAAATGAAAAAGGAAAAAAAGATAAATAAAAAAAATAGACTGTTTATGATCTTCTTTGTTAATAACATCAGTAGTGTTTTTTGTTAATATATTATCGGAAAAAAGACATAGCTTATTAGTAATTAACGAAACAAATATAATAATTATTAAACTTTGTATCTTAATTTATAATTGAAAAGAAATCATAAATAAATAAACTGGACAATTTAATTAATATCATTTATGTTTGTATGTACAACCATGTAATTTAGGGAAAATTATTTTGCTGGATAAATGTTTATATTTTTCGGTTAATTCTTTATCAAGAATTATGGGTCGTTTAGCTGATGAGTCATTCGGTCCGACTGCGTTATCTCCCTCGCACGCAATTTTACTTACAACCATAAACGAAAATCCAGGAATTGGACCAAATGAGTTATCAAAAATACTTCAGATCGCTCCTTCAACTGTTACACGTTTTGTAGATGTTTTAGAGAAAAGAGGACTGATTTACAGAGAAATTGAGGGAAAATTATCAAAAATTTACAATACCGAAAAAGGAATAAATCTTCAGCCTGTAATAAAATCTTGCTGGGATAGTTTATATGAATCCTATACTGAAAAACTTGGTGAAAGATTAAGCGGCGTATTAAACGATCTTGTTAAAGAGTCATCTAAAAAATTAGAATAGAAATTAGCACTCTATTATAATTGCTTGTACATGCAACAATAAATTAATTTGTTTTTAGGCAAAAATAAGCATCAAAAATTTTAATTCTTATAAATTGAGATATATATTGAACGTATTTTACAGAACAATTAACCAGAACTAATTTTTAGAATTATGTGTTTTAATTATCAAAATAGATTTTATGAAATATTTTTCGCGCTACCCCGTCATAATTATTAAATTCAATTTCACATTTATTTCTAAAAATTAGGTAAAAGATTATATGCCGCCAATTATTTTTATTGTACTTGTAGTATTTATAATGAGCTGTATTTATGGATATGTCGGCTGGCGTATGATTGTCCCGGCTAATTTACCTGTAAGTACTTCTTGGTTATTATGGATTATAATTATTTCTCTTTTTTTAATCTTGGTATTAGAATTTATACTAAGAGGCAATAAAATTGAAAACACCTTCAGCGAAATAATAGCTTGGATTGGTTATACCGGCTTCGGACTAATAACACTATTATTCGCGTTTGTTTTAATAAAAGATTTGATTTGGCTTGCCGGGTTAGTTTCTCACAAAATCTATTTATTCGCTAACTCATTTTTCTCAAAACAAGAATCCACAGCGGTTATCGACTCATCAAAAAGAGAATTTTTAATTAATTCATTAAACCTTGGAATTCTTGCCGCTTCAGCCGGCTTAACCGGATGGGGAATATTTAATGTAATGAGTAAACCGAAAATTGAAAGAATTACAATTCCAATTGAAAATCTTCCCGATGACCTGAACGGATTAACTATAGCACAATTCAGCGACATGCATGTTGGACCGACAATTCAGAAATCCTTTGTTGAAACAGTGGTTAAAATGGTTAATGAACTAAACGCCGATATTATTGCTTTTACAGGGGATCTGGTAGACGGTTCTGTTCAAGGGCTTCGTGAACATGTTGAACCGCTTAAAAAGTTAAAAAGCAAATATGGAAAATATTTTATAACCGGAAATCATGAATACTATTCGGGCGCGATTGAATGGGTTGAAGAAGCGGAAAGATTGGAGTTTACTACTCTATTAAATGAAAACAAAAGCATTCAAATAGGAAACAGTAAATTAATGATGGCAGGAGTAACCGATTGGAGCGGCGGACAGTTTTACAAATCTCATAAATCGGATCCGTATAAAGCGGCAGAAGCGGCGTATAAACCCGATTTAAAGATTCTGCTCGCCCATCAGCCTAAAAATATTAATGACGCTTCTAAAGCAGGATTTCAAATTCAGCTTTCCGGACATACGCACGGTGGACAGTATTTTCCATACACATTTATGGTACAGCTTGATCAGCCTTATATAAAAGGACTGCACAAACATAATGATACATGGTTATATGTAAACAAGGGAACGGGATACTGGGGACCGCCCCTAAGAATCGGCGTGCCTTCAGAAATTACATTAATTACAATTTCTAAAGCATAAATACAATCAAAAGATTAAGGTTCGTTAATTATTTTGCCGTTTCATTGTAAGCATTAACAAAGCGGATATCAAACCAAAGATCAAAACTCCAATCCATAATACAAACGAGCCGTAATTACCGTATATAAATGTTCCAAACCACGGACCTACTGTAAATGAAATAGCGAAAGTCATTTGATAAAAACCCATATACGCGCCCCGTTTTTTTTGAGGTGATGATTCGGCTGCAAAAGCGGCGGCAGCGGGAAATAAAATCATTTCCCCGAATGTCCAAATAATTATTGTAATTACAAGAACCGTAATGTTTTCGGTAAATGCCATTGCACCGAAACCTACGGCAGTTAAAGCAGCGCCCCAGAACATCGATTTCCAATTTGGCCAGTGTTTCATAGCATTGTTTAGAGGCAGTTCAATTACAATAATTAATATTGTATTAATTGCGGTCACAATTCCGAATGTAGCGGTAGTATAACCTAAATCGTTAACAATAAATAATGGCATAGCGCCGATATGCTGCATATAAATAATACTGGATGGAATTAGCGCAAGAAGAAAAAGCAAATATCCCTTATCCGGTAAAAAGCCAAATCTTTTCAACAGAGGGAAAGATTCATGTTTCGGGAGTTCTTCTTCCTGAACACTTAGTTTAATGGGGGATAAAATTAAATATAATCCTGCCAGAATTGAGGTTATTCCGTCAAAATAAAAAAGAAGAGAAAAATTTATTGTACTTAATAGTCCGCCGATAACAGGTCCGAAACTCATCCCTAAATTAATTGCAAGTCTGTACAGAGCGAAAGACGGTTTACGCTCTTCGGGTTTGGTTTCGTTGGAAATAAACGACATTGCCGCCGGGCGGAATGATTCGCTGATTATTGCCCATATAAAACTTAAAACAAGAAAATAGTAATAATTATGAATGAGCGAATAAAAGAATAAAAATATGCCCGAACCGACTAAAGCTATTTTCATTAAATTAAGCGAACCGATCTTATCGCTAAGTTTTCCTACAAATGGAGCAGAAATTAATGCTCCTAATCCATAAGCCATTAAAACAGTACCCGCCTCCGATGCCGTAACGTGCATATCATTTGTCATGTATAATGCAAGAAACGGCAATACCATCATACCTGTTCTGTTTATCAGCGAAGCGATAGAGATAATCCAAATATTTTTCGGCAGCTTATTTAAGCCTTTCCACGGATTCATTTCTTTTTATTTTGATTATAAAATGAGGATACAATATAAAAATTGATTTTATTTAATCCGATTAAACTTTGTTTAATGACAAAAATATTTTCGGATTTCATGTCTTAAACCATTATTTCTATTGTTTCTTTGTTGAAAAACCTTTAAGTATTCCTATCAAATATTTTCGAACATGCTAAATAATAGAAAAAAAATAAAGCGGACAATTTTAATAGTTCTTTTTTTGAGCAACTTGTTCGCGTTTAACAACTCTTATAGTTTTGAGATTGACGGGGATAACGCCGGTCAAACATTGATATGCGAATCCCTCTCTGCTCAAAATGTTATAACTTCTTTAATTAAAACAAATCAATTCCAGTCTCAAAAAGTCAATTGCAGTTCATCGTTTGAGATTTCCGATAACACAGCCGTTTTAGTCAAATTTAATAACTTTATTAAAATTCGCCCTCAGCATTTCAGCTTATTAAATTTTCAATTCTTTCTTACATCTCAATTTTCTACCAGTACTTAAATAGCAAATAGTTTCTACGAAGTATTAAAAAGCTAATTAAGTTTGTTCAAAAAAATTGAGGATAAAATGAATACGTCAACTCAAAACGATAAAACAACAGATATTGCATTTTATGTTTTAATCGGGTTAATGTTAATCGGCGCTGTTGGAGCTATAGTTTTTATAGTGTCTACTTTTTTTTAAATAATATATACGGGCGGTTAAAGGCCGTCCGTATTTTTAATTTCGGGAGTTTAAATGAATACAGGCGGATGGATATTTTTTATTTCTGCATGCAGCATGATTATAGGCCTAACAATTTATTGTTTTTATAAAGTTGTAATGTTTGATAAAAAAACAGACAACTGAAAAATTTATAAAATTATTTTTTCAAATTGTTAAATTCTTCTTCTGAATCCTTGACCCAAAACCTCGTGTACATTATTAACAATAATAAACGCATCGGGATCAACAGCTTTTACTTTTTCAATTAATGTGCTAAGTTCTTTTAGTTGTACAACGGCCACAATAACTTCACGGTCAATATTTTTATAAATTCCCCGCGATTTAAGCATTGTTACACCTCGGCTTAAATCGTCCATAATTACATTTGCTATTTCTTCATATTTATCGGAAATGATGTGAGCCATTCTGGCATAATCAAACCCGTCAATAATCATGTCAATAATTCTTGCCGAAACAAACAATAAAAATAATGCGTAAAGAGTTAACGAAAGCGCGGGTTTATCTGGAGATAAATCCTTCAGGTTTATAATAAACCCTGCAAAAGCAATTACGAAAAAATCAGCGAACATAATTGCCTGCCCGGGTTTAACGCCGTATTTTTTCTGCATAATTGCCGCAACAATATCTGATCCCGCAGTCGTGCCTTTAAATTTAAAAATAATTCCTAATCCAACTCCCAATAAAACCGCACCTATAAGAATCATAAAGAAGAAATCATTTTGTGCCAAATCCTTCATTGTCTCGGAATCCTGAAGTCTTATATTCGCAAAACCCGGAATATCGCCGCGCAGAAAATCGATAAAGAAAGAGTTTAATGTAAAACCGTAAAAAGTTCTTACGCCGAATGTTTTGCCAAGTACTTTTACCCCCCATATATAAAGGGGAACATTAAGAACCCAAATCATTAAACCTACCGGCAGTGTATTTCCCGATAAGTAATGAAACGCCATAGCTAATCCGCTGACACCGCCGGGAACAACTTTTGCGTCAACAAGAAAAATCCCAATCCCCAAAGCCATAATAAACGCGCCGAATGCGATTGCGATATAATCAATAACAGGTGATTTTTTTAGTATTTTATCAGTCATTTCCTAACCTAAGTTTTAAAAAATAAGAAACTAAAATATGTACTATCTACGAACAAAAAAAATTTTTTAGCATTTATTTTTTTAAAATATAATCAGAGATCTGGTATGATTAGAGTTTGGTTTTAAACCTGCATTCAAGGAGGTCAATTCATGATATCTATTTCTCTAATCTATTCAATTATTGCAACAATTCTAGCCGGACCGCCGCTGCCTCCTTTAATTTTTATTGGAAGGGCGATAACTTTAAATCCTTTTGCCGGAAGCTGATCTAAGTTTGCGACATTTTCAAATATCGGCGTGTTTGCTCCGCATAGCACAACATGTGATTTAAAATATTTTGACTGACCGTAATCTATGCTTGGCGTGTCAATTCCAACAGCATTAATTTTTCTTTCTTTAACTAGCCACTTTGCGCCGTCTTCACTTATACCTGGAAAATGTAGTTTTGCGACGGCTTCTTCCCCGCGTTCGTCCGTTCCCATATATTTATTTCTATCGGGCCAGTATTTTCCGAATCCGCTTTTTAATAAAACAATTGAGCCTTCGGCAATTTTACCGTTTTCTTTTTCCCATTCTTCAAAATCTTTTATGCCGATTAAATAGTCTCTATCGTTTTCACATTTTGCGGAAACGTCAATTACAACCGCGCTGCCTATTAATTTCTCAAGCGGAATTTCATCCGAAGAATATTTTCCTTCGTAAAAATGAATCGGCGCGTCAAGGTGAGTTCCGCCGTGCTCGGACGTAGAAAATTCGTTTGAAGAATAATAATAACCTTTTTCGGTTACCCCATGGAATCCTTCATTCAATTTAAATCCCTCCGCGGTTGGCCAAAAAATGGTGTTCTCATCAAAAGAATATGTTAAATCGATTATCTTATTCTTGCTTTGTGCTTGTGCAAATAATGCAAAAACAAAAATTATAAATAAAATATGCAAAAATTTCATTTTAGCTCCTTTTTGGTTTTGAAAACGGGGACAAATAAAAATATAAAAAAAATCAATGGACTTCTTGTCTTTTTAGTAATTATGCGATATTTTCTGCGGGGATTATTAATAATGGAGGAAGATTGATGAAAAAATTTCTCAAATTTTTTCTGTACGGGGGAGCAGCATTAATTTTAGTCATAATCATTTTTATTATATATTTTAATTCATCCTACCCAAAAGTAGAGCCGCCCAAAGATGTAAAAGTAGAAATAACTCCGGAAAGGCTAGCGCGGGGAGAATATCTCGCAAATCATGTTACGGTTTGTATGGATTGTCATTCCGAAAGAGACTGGACAAAATTCGCCGGACCGATAGTACCCGGCTCACTTGGCAAAGGCGGTGAAATATTTAGTGAAGATTTGGGTGGAGTACCCGGAACGCTTTACGCGAAAAATATTACTCCCGCCGGAATTGGGCAATGGACCGACGGCGAATTAATGAGATTAATTACAAACGGAGTAACAAAAGATAATAAAGCAATCTTCCCTTTAATGCCATATCTCTCTTATAATAATTTAACTCAGGAAGATTTATACTCTATTGTTGCGTACATTAGATCACTTCAACCGATTGAAAACGCTGTGGACGAAAGCAGTTTAAATTTCCCACTAAATTTTATAGTAAAAACAATCCCGCCGGAAAAGTATATTCCGGCAGATGAAGTTAACAAAACTGATAAGGTGAAATACGGGGAGTATTTAGTAAATATTGCGGGCTGCGCCGATTGCCATACACCGCAGGATAAAGGAGAGCCCCTGCCCGGAATGTATTGCGCCGGAGGTTTCGAATTTAAAATGCCGTCTGGTACTGTCCGCTCAATGAATATTACCCCTGATATAGAAACGGGAATCGGCGTTTGGTCGCGCGATGATTTTATTGCCCGTTTTAAGAATTTTGATCCGGACAGTTCCGAATATATTCCGGTTGCAAAGGATGAATTTAATACTCCGATGCCTTGGACAATGTACGCGGGAATGTCTGAAGAAGACCTTGAAGCGATTTTCACTTATTTAAAAACATTAAAACCTGTTAATCATATGGTGGAAAGATTTACCGAGGCAGGAGCTGAGTTCAGGAATTAAACTTAGTCGGGATTTGATATTATTGCCCTGAACGTTTATCAAATCCCGACTTTTAAAATTATTTTTTATTCATTTCCGCAATATCTTTTCTTAAAGTTTCAGCCATTTCATAACCAGCGTCATCGACAGTGGCGCCGATTATTCTGTTTAACTCATCCGCTTTTAAGGAAGTAAGCTGAAGTAAATTGATAGCGTCTTCTTCAATTTTAGTTGTAGACTGAGTATTATAATTTGATTTCACCGGTTTTGTAATTGTTTCGGTATTATCCCATACAATTCCGCCGGAAGCACGGTCAATAATTGTTCCTGTTGCGCTGACTAAAACATTAATCTGATTTTTGCTTATTCTAAGTTCGCAAGTTTCCAAAACAATGTTGCAAATAAAATCGGGTTTATCCGAAATTGATTCCGCTTCAGTTATATCAAGATAATTTTGCAGGGCGTCTTTCATACCAGAGGTTACATACCCAACCATATCTTGCGTGTTTATATCTTTTTGTAATTTTGACTTTGCATCTTCTGAAATAATATCAGCGCCGATTGAAGCAACTGCTTCCAGTATGCTAACGACTGTGGATTTTTTTCCCTCATCTTTTGAATCTTCTTGACTAACGGTTGTTATTTGAACAATCTGCGCAAGAGGACCGACTTTCTGATTATATAACATATTCTTTCCTCTTACTTCATACTTAGCCAGTTCGTTGGTATGAGCGCAAGATGAAAGAATTATTGCCGTCAGCAGCAGAACAAAATATTTAAATTTATTCATATAGAAGTTCCTTTAGTTATTAATCGTTTTTAAATAATGAAACATTTTGATAAGTAAATTCATTATTACCGTCATTTACTGTCACGGTTCCCGTAAAGTTCACATTTTTTGTATTCCAATTACCGTTATATGTAAAACTGCTTCCCGCGGAAGAATTAGCGGCTGTTACAGTTATACTGGGATCATTATAAGTGCCTGAAATATTATCCTGTATTGTGACTGTAAAAGTAGCGCCCCCGCTGCTTTCTGAATGGATGATAGTTCCCGTGCCCGTTATGTTGTTTCCGGTAAATGTTAAATTCAGATTAACCTCTAAGGAATAAGGAGATGACCCTCCTGCAACGGATTGAAAAATTTCCCACTCTCCGTTTAACGGAGATTGGGTCTCTGTCGGGTTATCGTCACCGCTGCATGAAATTAATAATAAAGAAAATAGTATTATGAAAAGGTAATTTATTTTTATCATTTTTACTCCGCTTAATTTATTAATTATTTTCGGTGTATTATTTTATAAGTATCAACTTCATTGTTAAAAAAAATTTCTAAGTGATTAAAATAAAAAAATATCTTATGCAGGACAAATCAGAAGTAATAAAATCTATTTTGTGATTTTTTTGGTTCCATATGTTTTATCTAAAATTACTATTACAATATTGGCACTTTCCAAGTGAGATAAAAACGTAAGTGCAGATAAACTTGAAACTGCAGCTACCTTATCTCTGTTTACATTAGTTGAATTATGGTTAGCTTACAGACCGTTGCCGTAATATTTTACTAATAACTCGAAATTATTTTTTTGATAGTCCTTCATAAGTTCCGGCACTAATTACTTATTTAGTTTTTTACGAAGATAGGAATTAAACAAAGACGGTTTTTTTTATTAATGGGTATTTAGAAGACGGTCATTTTATAATAAAAAGGGACTTGATAAATTAGTCCCTTTTAGAATTTTTGAAAGTTTATATAGATAAACTTTACTTCATAAAAACAATTAAACAATAGCAAGCATTCTTTCAATCGGCAGCCTCGCGCGTTCGGCGATTTCTTCGGGGACTTTCACTTCAAACTCATCATTCAATAATGAGTTATAAAGCTTTTCGATTGTTATCATTTTCATGTATTCGCAGATTGAGTTTTCGTTAGCGGGATAAAATTCTTTTTCCGGCGCAAGTTTTTTCATTCTGTGCAATATACCTGTTTCGGTAGCGACAACAAATTCATTCTTAGGCGAAGTTTCAACATGATGTATCATTCCTTCAGTTGAAAAAATATGAATGTCTTTGCAGTTATCGTACATTGTTGATTTCAACATACATGAAGATGAACATCCGCATTCGGGATGAATTAAATAATCCGCGCTTGGATGCGCCTCTCTCGCGGCGTCAAAATTAATATCTCCTATTTTTTCATGTACGTGACAGGCGCCGTCCCATATCTCCATATTTCTTCCGGTTACCGCGCGCACATACTGCCCTAAAAATTTATCGGGAAGGAATAATATTTTTTTATCAGCCGGAATTGAGTTTACAACTTTTACAGCGTTAGAAGAAGTAATGCAGTAATCCGTTTCAGCTTTTATTTCCGCGGTTGTATTAACATAAGAAACAACAACTGCCTCGGGGTTTTCGGCTTTCCATTCGCGCAGCTGTTCGGCGTTTATACTTGCCGCAAGAGAGCATCCGGCTTCAAGATCAGGAATTAATACTTTTTTATTAGGAGAAATAATTGAAGCGGTTTCGGCCATAAAATGAACGCCGCAGAAAATTATTATATCCGCGTTTGTTCTGCCTGCTTCCTGCGATAAACCCAAGGAATCACCAACAAAATCAGCAATATCCTGAACTTCAGGTATTTGATAATTATGAGCCAGTATTACCGCGTTTTTTTCTTTTTTTAATCTTTTAATTTCATTTATCATTTTTTAATCATTCCTTTCAAAATAAATTACTTGTTTAGCTATAAACAAGCTCTTATATAAATATGTTTCATTTTGTAAAATAAGAAACCTCCGAAGTTTTAAAAACCTCAGAGGTTTTATGTTTTCACAACTTTTGAAATAATCCAAAAAATTATTTTTTAAATTACCGCAAATATTGCCCAATATCCAACGCTTTTACTGAGTGTGTTAACGCACCGACAGAAATAAAATCGACGCCTGTTTCAGCTACGGCTTTTACATTTTTAATCGAAATATTCCCTGAAGCTTCAACTTCGGCTTTTCCGTTAATTAATTTTACCGCTTCATTCATTAATTCAACAGACATATTATCAAGCATAATAATATCAGCTTCGGCCTCAATGGCTTCGTTAACTTCTTTTATGTTTGATGTTTCGACCTCTATTTTAATTCCCGGTTTAATTTTAGCTTTCGCGAGCTCAACAGCTCTGTAAATTCCTCCCGCGGCTTTTATATGATTATCTTTTATCATAACCATATCATATAAACCCATCCTGTGATTTGTGCCGCCGCCGGTTTTAACGGCGTATTTATCCAGAATTCTTAAACCCGGCGCAGTTTTCCGGGTATCAAGTATTTTAGCTTTTGTACCTTTTATTTCGTTAACGAAAATAAATGTTTTTGTTGCAATGCCCGACATTCTCTGAAGCAAATTAAGAGCTGTTCTTTCACCGCTTAATAAAGCGCGGAGAGTTCCGTGAAGTTCAGCGATTACCGTTCCTTCTTTTACTCTTGAACCTTCGTCAACTTTTTGTATTCCTGAAAATTTAGGATCCAGTTTTCTGAAAACATGAAATGCTATCGGGAGTCCTGCAATAATACCGGACTCTTTTACTTTTAAATAACCTAATCTAACCTCGTTTTCATCAATTAAAAAATTTGTTGAAATATCTCCGGTGCCGATATCTTCGAGAAGAGCATTTTCAATAATTTTGTCGGCCGCAACAATGTCTAAGTTCATTTTTATCCGGTTAATTTTATTGTATTAATTATGTATTGTTAATTTAATTACTTAAAAACCAAGACGTTCCTTAATTTCTTTCGGTACCGCGTTTTTATGAACCATAAATGCTATAGTTTTAAGTCTTACATATGACTCCGACATATACCAGTAACCGTCATATTTCATATCTTTGTTTCCGCTTTTGGTTCCCCATGAATTTTTTGTATAATAAAATTTTGTGCCGTTCTGGTTTTCGGCAAGTCCGACTATATGCATTAAATGATCATCGGTTACGTCAAAGTTGTCAAATGATTCCTGTCTGATTTCCTGAGTAATTATTTTTTCTTTTTCAGGTTCTTCAATATCGTCGATATCGATATTTTCGTTTTCGGGAATTACCGCGTATCCCTGCTTTCTGTAAAAATTATCTTTTCCCGAATCCCCGTCCCATTCAATTGAATAACCGTTTTGAAGCGCATTATTCATAATACTTATTAAGTCGTCGAGCGGTACATTATAATATAAATCAAAGCTCCAGTTATCCGGAACTTCGAGCATTACTTTTTCATTAAAGGGATAATTTGTATAAGATGTAAATTCAATGTAATCGTCAGGATTAAAACCGGAAGCCTCTACAAAACTTTTTGGCGTATATTTTTTACCGTTGTATTCGAACTCGCAGGGAACCTTGCCTAGATAAACATCAAGCACTGAGTTTATAGCCTCATCCCAGACCTTTGTAGTTTTTGGTTTTGCAGTTTTAATTACCGAATTAAGCATTGCTTCAAGTACGGCGTCAAGTTCGGAATGATCATGATTATCGGCGCCGTAATTTATCCCGGGATAAATACTTTCAGGCACCATCCCGAAATTTTTTATTACGTTGATTACATCGTGTGCCTGTCCGCCCGGACCAAAATTAAAATTCCCTTGATAACGCATATATCTTTCTGCTTTTTGCGGATAGCTCATTCTAACAAAAAACATTTCCGAGATATCATGATTCCCGAAACCGAGTCTTATTAATTCAGATTCCAGAAATGATGAAGCCGAAAATGACCAGCAGGTTCCTGTTCTGTTTTGATTTTTTACCGGCGTATTTTCAACGGAATACAGCATTGAAAATTTATGAACGTTTTTATTTTCCTGCGCGAAATTGTTTATTGTTAATAAGCACATCATAATAATGATGCTATAATTAATTTGCCTTTTCAATTTTCCCCTCCGTTCTATCTTTATTTAATTCATTATTATTGTCTGTTTTTAATTTATGATTTAAGTTTGCGATTTTATTTACAATAGCTTTTGACAATTCGGTAACCTTATAAATTTTATTAAAATTAATTTTTTCGATTGTATCTGTAGGTTTGTGATAATCTTCATTCATTTCATCAAAAAAGAAAACGACCGGAATTCCTTTATCTGCATAATGTTTATGGTCGCTTCGGTTGTATATATTCTGCGGATCGTTAGGTTGATCGAACTTATAATCAAGAACAAAATTAACAGTTTGCGAATTTATTTCTTCTATTAAACTTAATAACTCGGAGCTAATTCTTCCCGACCCGACGCTGAAAATTGTATCAATACTCTCCCTTCCTATCATATCTAGATTAATATTTACAACCGCGTTTTTAATGAGATTATCGGAATGTTCTGTTAAATACTTTGCGCCTAATAATCCTTTTTCTTCCCCGGTATGAAACGCGAAAACAATCGATCTCTTATTCGTTTTTTCAATTGCTAATAATCTGGCGAGTTCCAATACCGAGACCGTACCCGATCCGTTATCATCAGCTCCGTTAAATACATTTCCGTTGTAAGCTCCGAGATGATCATAGTGCGCGCCGATTGTTACAAATTCTTGTTTTAAAATATCGTCGGTTCCTTCTAAAATCCCGACAACATTCCGCGCCGGTTTTATTTCTTTAATAAAATCATAACTTAAATAAATTTCTTTATCTAATTCGAAACAAGCTTTAATTCCATCCACTTTGAAAACACTGTCGATTTTATCATAAGTTAATAATTCATTAATGAATATTTTTTCCGCGCCTTTATTTGAAACAATAATAGAGGGAATATTTTTTTTATTTGGCGATTCAAATTCATTTTCAAGTTTGAATGTAGGACTTGTCATATAAAATTTAATCATAGGCCATTTAAGGGCGGTTTCTGTTCCTAATAAATGAATAATTGCCGCCGCGCCTTTTTGAGACGCTATATTTTCTTTCAGTTTTTTTAAAGCCATTAAACCAAAATGATTTTGGCTTTCCAACGGGGTTCCCGGAAGCACAACAACAATTTTTCCGCTGACGTCAATATTTTTATAACTGCTGTAATTATCTCTATCCGATTCAACCCCGAAACCCGCGAATACAACCTTATACTTTTTATTTGAGTAAAGTTCGTGGGGCATTGGCGATTTGCTAAGTAAGAATTCATCGTTAAATTTTAATTCTTCGTTATTGTCTTTGCCGTTTTCTATTTTTAGTACCGTATTGTTTTTGTCGTTAGTAATAACCATCAAATTAAAATTCTGATAAAAGCTGCCGTTATCGCCGAAAGGTTTAATACCGTATTTTTTTAATTCCTGGGCAATAAATAAAGAAGCGATTTTCTCTCCGCGTGTTGTTACTTCTCTCCCTTCAAGTTCATCTGAGGCAAGAAATTCTAAATTAGATTGCAAATATTGAATTGATATTTCTCTATTCTGGGCTAAGCCGTTTGAAACACAAAATATCAAAATGAAAAAAATTTGAATAAATCTTTTCTTCATTATCCCCCCTATGTTAATTTATATATGACAATAATTTGGGCTATAATGTATTTATACCATTTAGTCTATACAATTTATGAATAATAGATTTTATTTAGCAATAAATAATTGACCATATTTTATTACGTTTAAATTATATTTTGCTTTTTATCGGAACAAAAAATAATTTCATTATTAAATGCCTTCCAAACTTTGGAGTTTACGAATTATGAATAGAATTAAGTTGGTAATTTTAATCCTTATTGTATCCTTTCAGCTGCCCGCCCAAGATAAAAAACCCGTAACCTTTGTTGATTTAATGCAGTTTAAACAAATTAAAAATCCTATTATCTCGTATAGCGGAAATTGGATTGCTTATAACGCAAATCCGGATAGAGGAAATGAAGAAGCGGTAATTATATCCGCCGAAGAAAAAATTGAATACAGATTTGAAAAGGGAATTAATCCTGTTTTTTCAAATAATGAAAAATGGGCGGGTATTTCTTTAGTACCCGATTTTATTAAAAGGGAAAAAGAAAAGAAGAAAAATAATATTAAGAATGATCTTATTCTAGTTAATCTCGAATTGGGAGTTCTTGATACTTTGCGGCAGATTAAAAATTATTCCTTTTCCGAAAACTCAAATTGGATTGCCGTTCATTATATAAAAGAAGAAAACGATTCGGTTAAAAGTAAAAAGGATAAAGAAGAATCGCATAAGGATAAAAGCATCGGCTCAAATTTACTTCTTATAAATCTCAACAATAATTATAGACAAATATTTAATTGGGTTTCAGAATTCGCGTTCGACTCTCTTTCAAATTATCTGGCGTATTATTCCGCAGATACATCCGGTCACAACGGACTTTATATAAAGGATTTAAATAATGCTCAAAAACAAATTATAACAGCCGATACTTTAACAAACGGATATTATACTCATTTAACATGGCATAAGGAAAAGGGACTTGCATTCCTAAAATCGGCATTTGATGAAAAAGGAAATTCGGGAAACGCCGAACTTTATTTATGGAATAATATAAATTTATTACTTGCTTCCGAGAGAAGCGGCGGTGAAAATTGGATAATCCCCGCAAAAAATAATCTTCATTGGTCAAAAGACGGCGAAAGACTATTTTTCGGATATAAACTAAAGAATAACAATAATCCTATTGACGATGAAAACGATACTACCGAGAATATTTACGATGTTGAAAAGCTGCTGTCAAAAAAAGAAATGGATGTTTGGCATTGGAAGGATCCAAAAATTAAAACAAATGAAAAAGAAGATTGGAAAAACAAGAAAGATCAAGTATTCCCCGCAGTTGTTCACATCAATGTTAATAAAATCGTAAAACTTGCAAATCCGGATTTGCCTTTTATTCAATACTCCAATAATCCAAAATTTGTGTTCGGCTATTCCGATGTTCCTTATTTAATAGAATCTACCTGGGATGATGAGAAATTTGATAATTATATAATAGATTTAAATACAGGAGAACACACATTAGTTGCCTCCAAGGTTAGAAATAACGGCAGTCTTTCTCCAAATGGAAAATTTCTTGTTTATTATCAAATGAAAAACTGGTTTTTATATAATACTCGGAATAAAACAGTTATTAATTTAACTCAAAATTTTGCCGTGCCTTTTTACAACGAAGATCACGACTACCCCATTGAGGTTCCCGGATATGATATTGCCGGCTGGATTGAAAATGACGAAGCCGTATTAATTTATGATAAATACGACATCTGGAAATTTGATACAAACAGCGGTCAAGCTACAAATCTTACCAATAATTTCGGAAGAACAAATAAAATTCAATTAAGAGTTATTCAAACCGATAAAGACAAAGAGTCTTTCGGAAAAGATGAAAAACTATTAATCTCAGCCTATCACGACCTGGAAAAATTTACCGCTATCTATTCGGCGTCAGTTAATAAACCCGGGACAGAAAAATTAATCGACGGCGGGAAAAAATATAAATTTCTTTCGAAAGCAGAGAACAAAGAAGTTTATTTATATACTCGCGAAAGTTATCAGGAATATCCCGATTTATGGATTTGCGGTCCGGCTTTTAATAACGGGAAAAAGTTAACCGACCTGGGCTCACAGTTTAACGATTATAAATGGGGAAAGCCTGAACTTGTTGAATGGAGCAGCATTGACGGTATTAAACTGCAGGGAATATTAATTAAACCCGATAATTTTGATCCGGAAAAGAAATACCCAGTATTTGTTTATTATTACAGATTTTTTACTCCAAATATGTATAACTTTCCTGAAATTGTAATTAATCACCGCCCGAAATTTCCTGTTCTTATAAGTGAAAACTATTGTGTCTTTTTGCCCGATATAAGGTTTGAAATAGGCCGGCCCGGATATTCAGCTACAAAATGTTTAGTGCCGGGAGTTCAAAAATTAATTGATATGGGAGTTGCCAATCCTAACGCAATTGCTCTTCACGGACATTCATGGAGCGGATATCAAACGGCATTTGTTATAACTCAAACAAATATATTTAAATGCGCTATTGCCGGAGCTCCCGTTTCAAACATGACAAGCGCATACAGCGGAATAAGATGGGGATCAGGCAAAGCTAGACAATTTCAATACGAAAAAGCTCAAAGCAGAATTGGCGGAAGTCTTTGGGAATACCCCGAAAGATATTATGAAAATTCTCCGGTGTTTTTTGCCGATAAAATAAATACGCCGTTATTAATTATGCACGGCGATATTGACGAAGCTGTGCCTTGGTATCAAAGTATTGAATTATATTTAGCAATGCGCAGATTAGAAAAGGACTGCGTGTTCCTTCAATATAGAGGTGAACCGCATCATTTAACTAAATATCCGAATAAACTTGATTACTCAATTAAAATGAAAGAGTATTTGGATTATCATTTAAAAGGAAAAGAGCCGCCTTTATGGATAACTAAAGGCGAAGCCTACATTGGAAATTAAAATTAATTTTTAGGTAAACTTATGAAGAATATTTTATTAAGATTTCTTAACATTTTAACTGTACCTGTGTTGTTAATTACACTTTCTTGTTCAACAAATCAAAACAAAAACTCCGAGTTCGGTTTGGTAATTCACGGCGGCGCGGGAAATATTATTAAAGGAAGTCTAACACCCGAACAGGAAAAAGAATATGAAACCAAACTGCAGGAAGCTCTTGAAACCGGATACAAAATATTAATTGCCGGGGGAAGCAGCATTGATGCCGTTGAAAAAGTTATTAATATACTTGAAGATTCGCCGCTGTTTAACGCTGGTAAAGGAGCGGTGTTTACCGCAAACGGAATAAATGAATTGGACGCTTCAATAATGGACGGAAGAACTTTAAATGCCGGCGCGGCAGCAAGATTAACCCATGTGAAAAATCCTATTTCTCTTGTTAGAAAAATAATGGATATATCTGAACATGTTATGCTTGTAGGCGAAGGCGCTGAAATTTTCGCAGAACAAAACGAAATTAAACTTGTTGATTCGTCTTACTTCTTTACGGAAAAAAGATGGAACGATTTACAAAAAATTCAAATTGAAAAGAAAGCAATAAATAAAGATCAAGCAAATTTCAATTCGTATAATCCAGATTATAAATTTGGAACCGTCGGCTGTACCGCTTTGGATAAAAACGGAAATCTTGCCGCCGGTACTTCAACGGGAGGAATGACAAATAAAAAATTCGGTCGAGTTGGCGATTCCCCGATTATTGGCGCAGGCACGTATGCTAATAATAATTCTTGCGCCGTTTCGGCAACCGGGCACGGTGAGTTTTTTATTAGGGGAACAATTGCTCATGATATATCGGCATTAATTGAATATAAAGGAATGAGCTTAAATGATGCCGCTGATGAAGTAATCAACAAGAAGCTTTCAAGTATGGGAGGAACAGGAGGTATAATTGCGATTGATAAAAAAGGAAATATTGCGATGCCTTTTAATACTGCCGGAATGTTCCGCGCTTTTGTTTTAGATGACGGCAAATTTGTAGTAAAAATTTATAAAGAATAATCTTGATCTCGATCTGCGTGTGAGGATAATGATAAACATAAAGATTACGATAGAGATTATGATAAAGATTGAAATAAAGATTTCCTAACTAATAAAAGGAGGGTGTATGGAGTATGTTGAAATAAACTATTTGGCTGTTCTTGTTTGCGCTTTTATCCCAATGCTTATAGGAGCCATGTGGTACGGACCGCTTTTCGGAAAAGCGTGGATGGCTGCTGTTGGCAAAACCGAAGAGGAAATTAGAAAAGATTTTAATCCCGCTAAAACATACGGACTTACTGTAATCGCGAATTTTGTTGTGGCTTATACCTTGGCAAGAATTATGGGTTACGCGGGAGCCGCAACAATTGTTGACGCATTAATGATTGCACTTTTATGCTGGCTGGGATTTACCGCAGGTACTTTTTATATAAATAATTTATTCGAAGCCAAACCTAATAAACTGCTTGTTATAAACATATTCTATCATCTGACTGTTCTATTGGCTTATTCGGTAATATTAAGTATTTGGAAATAAATTGGACGGCGCGGACTGCATGTCCGCGCTTTTATAATCCTTAATCATAAAACTTGTTCATCCTTGCAAGACGGAAATTAAAAAACAGTATTGGAAATTTAATTAGTAATATTGAATAATGAATCCATAAGTCGGTAAACTTTTCTTCAAAACCCGGCATATGACTGTTTCTTTTTTTAAGCCAGTTTTGATACGGATAACAATGTGTGGGTTCGTCTCTTTCAATTATTTTAAAAATTTTGAATAATGAATTATTTTTTCTTATCAGAACATTTTTAAGAAGTTTGTCAACCTGTTTCATTCCTCTAAATTCGGTCATCATAATTAAACGACATAGCTTAAAAAACTGCTTATCATTATTAATAATTTCTTCTCTGTCAAGATCCTCAATAGGTTTTTTAAAAACCAGTTTTATGAACAAATCGATGTATCCGTATGTCGCGTCGACAAAGAAAGGAGTTTTACCCGCTTTTTCAAAATAATCCCGGAACATGCGGTAATGTTTTCTTTCATCGTTGGTATGTTTTTCAACTGTGGCTATAAATTCTTTTTCATCCGGGTATTTCACTTTAATAGCGGATAATAATTTATCAAGCTCAGTATAGCCTGTATACTCATTGTATATGTAAATAGATACCAATACATCGTAGAAACGGTTTAAAGCTTTATTCATTTAATAAACTATTCAAAAATGTTTGTAAAATATAATTAGCAGGCAAATCCAGCTACATGTGGAATATACAATTATATCTTTTCACAGTGAAATTATGTTTAGAACTAATTGGTAATACATTTATTCAAGTAAATAGATAATGTAAATAACTATTTCAGAATATAATTTATCTTAAACATGCTGGTCAATTAAAATTTGATTCCCGTCGGGGTCATTAATGATGAAACTGCCGGGTCCCGAGCTATTTTCATTGATTTCATTTTCTATTTTAATTCCCTTTTCTATAAGTAATTTTTGGATTTCTCTTACATCAGTAAAAGTATTAATTGTATTTGCGTTTTCATCCCAACCTGGATTGAAAGTCAATATATTCTTATCAAACATTCCCTGAAAAAGTCCAATATTGCAATTAGGGCTTTTCATAATAAGCCATCCCTGGCTTTCTTCGCCATGAAATACACCAAAGCCGAGAGCTTCGTAAAATTCCTTTGATTTTTTTATGTCTTTTACCGCGAGGCTAACTGAAAATCCGCCAAGTTCCATAATATTCTCCTTCTATATATATTAGTATTGTTAGTATTGATTAAGTGGTTTAATAGGGATACAAATGTCTAAATCAAAATGATTCCAGTTGCAAACATTGTTCTTATCCAGGAAAATTTCCAATCCGTGCTGATGCTCCGGCTCATATCGGCTATTTATTAGCCAATCATTGAATAGATAATTTGTAGCTGTTGCCACAATATTTATATTTCCGGATACGCGTGTAACTGCGTACTTGCATTTAGGCATAGTCATAGCAGACATATTAAGTTCAGTATTCATTTTAACTGAACTTGGAATTGTAAGGCAGACTTCATAACGATACTTATCCTTCGGAGTAACCATTGGATCGTCAAGGGACATTCCAAAAATTGTTCCGGCATCAAACAAATCCATTTCCTTTGCCCATTTAACCATCTGCTCAAATGCATTAAGCACTCTATTTTCCTGATAACCTCCAATCACCCTGATTAAAGCTACATGCCTTTGAGGGTATTCCTTTATTTGAACCGGAAAATTTTCTTTTAATTGTTCGCTAGTCATTGGAATAATATATTCATCTATTGGAAAAAGTTCTTTGCATATCTTGCTATTTTCAATAACTCCGGTTTTTTTATAATTATTAGGAGTTGTACCGAAATACAGTTTAAATGATCTTGAGAATGTAGCTGAGGAGGAAAATCCGCATTCAAACGCAATGTGTGTCGTTGAGTTACTTGAAAATTTAAGGAGACGCGCAGCTTTTTCGAGTCGAAGGCGGTTGGTAAAAAAATTGACTGTCTCTCCGGTTATCGCAGTAAAGATCCTATGGAAATAAAAAGAAGAGAAACCTGAAATCTTGGCGAGCTTATCTAATGAAGTGGATTCACTTAAATTATTTTGAACGTAATCTGTTACTTTGTTAATTCGTTCAATGTATATTGTCTTTGAATATTTCAATCAAACTGCCTTTAGTAAATAGTTTAATTTTATCGGACTAGTAACAAAAAAAAACATATGATTAAAATATAAATAATGCAGCTTGTATTGTAACTAACACAGCGGATTATTGTATGATTAGCAGTTTAAGTATTATTGATTATATTAAACAAAATCAGCAAGCGAACTATAATCCGGATCAAACAAACGTTTATAATTTCTCATTGCGAAAGAATCTGTCATACCCGAAACATAATCACAAATCAACCTGGCTTTTTTAAACTTATCATCTTCATTAATTATAAGTTTATGGTTAAAGTCTGGAAGAAGTTTTGTTTTACCTTTTGCGTCTATATAATTTTCACAAAGCAGGTTAAATATTTTTGTGAGCATAAAATTCCCTTTGTATTCCATTTGATGAAGCTGTGATGAACGGAACACAAGTTCAACTGAAATATCTTTAAACAATTTCACTTTTTCCGAAACTGATTCATCAATAACAAGATTATACTTATAACGGTTTGTAAATTCATTCATGAAATTTTCATGATTCTCAATTTTACAGGCACGTATAAATTCGCCTATCTGCGCGCCGAATTTGGGTTTAAATTTATCCTTTCTAATCCAATCAATCATTTCTTCAACATATTTATTCTGCGCCGGGTTTAAACGTTCTTCATTATTGTCCTTCCATTTGCCGAGTTTCGCGATAGTAATAAATCCGCCGGAAATGCTGTCCATTAAATCATTTACAGAATAGGCGGTATCGTCTGCCCAATCCATAATCTGACATTCAATGCTTCTAAACTTATTTAACTCTATTGGCGAATCAAATTCATTTTTAATTTCTTTATCATTAAAAACGAATTTTAAATCCTCATTTTGAAAATTATATAGAAAATGATTTTCGGGATTTTCCAAATCTTCATACAAAGCTTTATATTTCAGAACCCCGTCAATTAAGGACCGGGTTGGATTCATTCCCCTATGGTGATCGTCTTCCCTATAAAAAATATCCAACATTAATCTTAATGTCTGCGCGTTACCTTCAAAGCCGCCGAAGTCTGTCATAAGTTTGTGGATTGTCCTTTCGCCTGCATGCCCGAACGGCGGATGACCCAAATCATGCGCAAGACAAATAGACTCAACCAAATCGGGATCAATAAAATACTCATCGTTAAAAATTGAATTGTATTGATGCGCGATATAGTTGCATATTGATCGTCCAATCTGCGCAACTTCAATGGAATGAGTTAAACGTGTTCTGTAAAAGTCATATTCACCGGGCAGAAAGACTTGAGTTTTTCCCTGCAGTCTTCTAAACTCGGATGAATGGATAATCCTGTCACGGTCAATTTGAAAAGGTGAGCGGTAATCATTTCCGCCGCGAGTACTTTCTTTTTTTCTCTGTAAATCAAATTCGTTGTAGAAATTATTTTTCATTATTTTATCAAATCTATTTAATAATATGCTAATATAAATAATTTTAATAGATTTTTACGAAGGATAATTTTATCGCACAGACGATAGTTTTAATGAACATCTAAATGTATTTTTTATTAATAGAATTCGAGAATTCATGAAACCAAAAGAACTTATAAATAAATGGGTGGAGATATTTAATAAAGGGAACGCCGATGAATTAGCGGAACTTTATTGGGATGATGCTATAAACCATCAAGTGGCAAATGACCCTGTTATAGGGAAAGAATCTATTAGAGAAATGTTCCGCCGGGAATTTGCACAGGCCGATATGGTTTGTATTATAGAAAATATTTTTGAAGACGGGCAATGGGCTATATTAGAATGGAAAGATCCTTTAGGACTAAGAGGATGCGGCTTTTTTCATATTGTAAACGGAAAAATAATAACGCAAAGAGGTTACTGGGATAAACTTTCTTTTTTAAGAATGCATAAATTACCAATACCAAATGAATAAAAAATCTTATTAGAGTAATATGCAATAGAGTTATAAGAGTAGATTAAGAAAATCAAATCACTTGGTTTTGGAAAAATAGAAATAGGCGCAAAACGACTTTGAAGAATTTGGGATCCGCACAATTATAAACAAGGTAATTATTAACTATTTTAAGTATTAAAAATCTTCGCAATAAAAGACTCAATGCCGGAAGTCGGCACTTGCATATTTACAAGAAAGGCTGCAATTTATTTCGGTAATAAAGAATGCTTTGACGACAATAAAGGTCACATTCTAATGCAAAACCAACCGCTTGCAGTTTGCGATAAAACCGCGGTGGCATTTAAGAGTTTGAAAGGAGAAGATATTTATATTTCCGAATCTACTTATTTTTATGACGGCGGCGGGTGCTGTTAACTAATTCTAAATTATAAATGGCGGGCATATGGCTTGGATAAAAATTATCGACGAACAACATGCGGAAGGTAAACTAAAAGAAGTTTATGAAGAAATAACTTCTGCGCGCGGAAAACTTTCAAATATAATGAAGATTCATTCCCTTAATCCTCAAGCAATGAAAGAACATATGGATTTGTACTTATCGGTTATGTTCAGTCAATCCGGATTGCGCAGAGAGGATTGCGAATTAATTGCAGTAGTCGTTTCTTCTGCTAACGAATGCGGATATTGTATTAATCATCACGCGGAAGCTTTAAATCATTATTGGAAAGATAAAGAGAAAATAAAAAAAGTTGTTGAGGATTATAAACAGCTTGATCTTTCTGTAAAACAAATGGCTATGTTAAGTTATGCGGTGAAACTTACTACAATGCCAAACGCTGTAAATGAAAATGATATTGAGAATTTAAAACTGCATGATTTTACGGATGAAAATATTCTGAATATTAACTTAATTGTAAGTTATTTCAATTTTGTAAACAGAATTGTGCTTGGATTGGGAGTCGATTACAGCGAAGAAGAATTGAAAGGATATAAGTATTAATTGATAATAAGGAAATTCTAAGTATTTAAAACCTTTTGCAAAATCAGATTTATTTAAAATAAAAAAAAGAGTAAGATCATTAATTTTATCTTACTCTTAATCTTTTTCTTAATCTGTATTAATTATTGTTTTTTCGAAAACTCCAATCTCCCTCCACCCGGATAAGAAACTAAAATTGTATCACCGGGAGAATAATTATTCATCAACAATTCCGTTGACAAAGGATTAATTAGATGCTTTTGTATTGTACGTTTCAGCGGACGCGCACCGTATGTAACATCGTAACCAATTTGAAGTATATATTCCTTTACGTCTTCAGTAACTTCCAAAAACATTCCTTTATCGTTAAGCATTTTGCCTACCCTCTGCAGCTGCAGGTCAATTATCTTTTTTAATTCCGATTTTAGAAGCGGTTTGAATAAAACAATTTCGTCTATTCTGTTTAGAAATTCGGGGCGTATCGTATTGCGCAAAAGTTCGCTCAGTTTTGATCTTAGCTCTCCCAAAACACTTTCAAAATTGTCTTCGGAAAAGTTTTCCAGTCTTTCCTGGATCAAATGCGAACCGAGATTGCTTGTCATAATTATAATTGTGTTTTTAAAATCTACAGTTCTGCCCTGGTTGTCGGTTAATCTTCCTTCATCCAAAACCTGAAGAAGAATATTAAAAACTTCCGGATGCGCTTTTTCTATTTCATCAAGAAGAACAACCGAATAAGGTTTTCTTCTAACGGCTTCGGTTAATTGTCCGCCTTCTTCGTAACCTACGTAGCCGGGAGGAGCTCCGATTAAACGCGATACCGAAAATTTCTCCATATATTCGGACATATCAATTCTTATCATTGCGTGTGAATCATTAAACAAATAATCGGCAAGCGCGCGGGCTAATTCTGTTTTTCCTACGCCCGTGGTTCCTATAAAAATAAATGAGCCTATCGGACGGTCGGCATCCTGCATTCCAGCTCTTGATCTTCTAATTGAGTTTGCTACTGCGGAAACGGCGTCTTCCTGCCCAATTACTCTTTTGTGAAGCTCATCTTCCAGTTTTACTAATTTTGTTCTTTCGCTTTCAAGCATTCTGCTTACGGGAATGCCTGTCCATTTTGCTACAACTTCGGCAATATCCTCCGCTTCAACTTCTTCCTTTAACATTCTTTTTGTCATTTGAAATTTATTCAATTCGTCGGTTTCATTTTTCAGCTTTCTTTCAAATTCATTAATTACACCGTAACGAAGTTCTGCAACCTTACCCAGATTACCCTCACGTTCAAATTTTTCTGCATCCGATTTTGCTTTTTCGATATCGCTTTTCATTTGCCTGATTTTCTGAATCTTATCTTTTTCAAGTTTCCAATGCCCGCGCAGGGAATTTCTTTCTTCTTCAAAATCGCTTAATTCTTTTTTTAGTTCTCCGAGCCGTTTTGCCGAGTCATCATCTTTTTCAATTTTTAACGCTTCTCTTTCTATTTCGAGCTGTTTGATTTTCCGTTCTAAAACATCAAGTTCTTCCGGCATTGAGTCGATTTCAATTCTTAATTTTGATGCCGCTTCGTCAATCAAATCAATGGCTTTATCAGGTAAAAATCTATCGGTTATATATCTGTTTGACAATTGCACAGCGGCAACAATTGCACCGTCGGTTATACGCACGCCGTGATGAACTTCATAACGTTCTTTTAGTCCCCGCAATATTGAAATTGCATCCTCTTCGTTTGGTTCTTGAACAATTACAGGCTGGAATCTTCTTTCAAGCGCGGCGTCCTTTTCAATATATTTTTTGTATTCTTTTAATGTTGTTGCTCCTACCGCATGCAATTCACCCCGGGCAAGGGCAGGTTTTAAAATATTCGCCGCGTCCATCGCGCCGTCTGTTTTCCCGGCCCCGACTAACAAATGAAGTTCATCAATAAATAAAATTATTTCACCGGCGGATTCCTGAACCTCTTTAACAACTGCTTTTAATCGTTCTTCAAACTGGCCGCGAAATTGAGTACCGGCAACAAGGGCTCCCATATCAAGCGAAACAATCCTTTTTGATTTTAAATTATCCGGTACGTCTCCCGAAATAATTCTATGAGCAATGCCTTCTGCAATCGCAGTTTTTCCGACTCCCGGTTCACCGATTAATACGGGATTATTTTTTGTCCTTCGAGTTAAAACCTGTAGTACTCTTCTAATTTCTTCATCGCGTCCTATTACAGGATCAAGTTTATTCGACTTCGCTAGTTCATTTAAATCACGACCGTACTTTTTTAATGATTGATATGTATCTTCCGGATTTTGCGAGGTTACTCTTTGCGTGCCGCGTATATCTTTTAATGCTGATAAAATTATTTCTTTTGTGATTCCGTTATCTTTAAATATTTTTCCGGTATTTCCTTTATCCAAAGTAAAAGCGAGTAGTATATGTTCGCCTGAAACATATTCATCTTTTAAGTTTTTAGCTTCTTCGGAGGATGCATCCAAAAGTTTTGCGCTGTTCATTGAAAGCTGCTGGTTGCCAACACCGGCTCCCGTTACCTTGGGAAGATTTTCAAGTAGTTCGCCGGTTTTTATTTTCATTCTGTTTATATCCGTTCCTACTTTCTGAATTAATGAAACAGCAACGCTCGTAGGGTCCTGCAGCATCGCGGCTAAAATATGTTCAGGCTCTACAACCTGATTATTATAATTCTGAGCAATTTCTACCGCGTCTTGAATCGTTTCCTGTGCCTTTACCGTAAGCTTATTAAAATTAAATGCCATATTTATTACCCCGTATATTCATTTTTCTCTTTATTAAATTAAGGCATATTACAATTATTTTAAATCAAAAGTTTCTTTGTAAAATTTTGTTATCTTATGCTTTACCAAATAACAATAGTAAATTATTATGAAGAAAAGAAGCTTAATTTTTACAGTATGCTTAATTTTCTCTTCAAGTTTATTTATCAATTTATCCGCCCAATACCTGCCGGTAAAAGTCTCACTCAAATTTACCGATTCAAAAGCAAAAAAAGTATCCGTTGCCGGAAGTTTTAATAATTGGAATTCCGAGACAAATCCTTTAATAAAAAAAGACTCTTTATGGAAAACCGATATTTATTTAGATCCCGGTTATTATTATTATAAACTTGTTGTTGATAGCAATTGGATACCAGATCCCCCTAATGATTGGAAAATTAATGATGGCGGTAATAGTTTTAACTCAATTTTAAAAGTCGGTGATCCTCCCATACCCAAAAGAAAAAGAAACAGCGTTAAACTTCCAATTAAATATTTACCTGAACCCATATTAGAGAATAACCCGGACTGGATTGAGCTATACTACGCCGCATGGGAAACGGCATGGAATAAAATTTCAAGAGGAAATAATATAAACGGTTTTGCAAAATATTATATGGATGAAGGATTTAACGAACTGATTTATCAATGGGATACAAATTTTATGGCGGCTTTCGGAATTTACGCCGCCGATCTTTTTCCTGCTATGCAGTCGTTGGATAATTTTTATAATAAACAAAGAGAAGACGGTTATATTCAAAGAGTTTATTGGGAAAGCTCCGGACAAATTGCTAATGAACCCACAAACGACGAACCGATGGTAAACCCGCCTCTATTCGCGTGGATTGAATTAAAGAATTATAAATTAAACGGCGATAAAAACAGACTTGAGAATGTACTTCCAGTGCTTGTAAAATATTATTCGTGGATTGAAAAAAATATGCGCTCGAAATGGGGAAACGGTTTGTATTATAATACCCAGCTGGGAAGCGGAATGGACAATACTCCGAGAGATGGTGTGGATAAAGGGGGCTGGATTGATATGACTGCACAACAGGCGCTTGCTGCAAAATGCATTTCTGAGATCGCGGATATATTAAATAAGGATTTAATAAAACAGGTGTTTTTTGATAATTATCAGAACTTAAAAATGATAATTAATTATAACTGCTGGAACGAAGACGAGGGATTCTATTACGACTTTAAACAGGACGGAACACTTAGTTCTACAAAACATATCGGAACATTTTGGACCTTAGTTTCTGAAGTCGCGGATAATAAAAGATTCCAGGAATTAAAAAAACATTTAATAAATCCGACCGAGTTTTGGAGACCGCATCTTATTCCTTCTTTATCTTATGACGATCCTTCATATGATATTAAAGGGCATTATTGGAGGGGAAGTGTTTGGGCTCCGACAAATTATATGGCAGTCAAGGGTTTGGAAAAATATAATGAACACTTAACGGCATATCAAATTTCAGAAAATCATTTAAAAAATATCTATTATGTTTATTCTAACTTTAAACCCGATGAGGAAAAAGTTGCGTTTGAAGAAAGATATAATGATGATTACAAAACAATTTGGGAATGCTACTCTCCTGAGTTTTTAACTCCCGCTACACGGTGGGATAATACGTTTTACAGCCGCCAGGATTTTGTAGGTTGGTCGGGATTAGGTCCTATATCATTACTTATTGAAAATATTATTGGAATTAATATTGATTTTCCTGCTAATGAAATTGTTTGGAGAATTCATAGAAGCGATAAACACGGAATAAAAAATATAAATTTCGGGAAAGAAAAAATTAGTTTAATCTGTACTCCCAAAAGTGATGTTTATGAATTTTTAATAAACAGCAAAAGTAAATTTAATTTGAAAATTTTTATAAACGAAAAAGAATTTGATAAAGAGATTAATCCAGGGATTAATGTTTTTCAGATAGAATTATAACAATCAAGTATGAACTGAAATAGAACCTGCCTATGCCGGCAGTTTCCATTTTCTAATTTTATTTTAATAAACTTCTTTTATTGAGTCTCACTAAACAATATCCCTCTAACTCATTTCCATAAAATAAGTTAACTATTATCCGCAGTTGCTTTAACAACTTCTTTTTTGTAAATTTAGGGTTTCATTTTTTTAATTAATAGAAACAACATTCAATTTAAATAATTTAGATTGTTACAATGACTGATCTTTTCTTAAATGACGATACAATTACTGCCCTTGCAACACCGGCCGGAGTAGGTGCGATTTCTGTGATTCGTGTAAGCGGACCTGCAAGTTTTGATTCGGTCGATTCTATTTTTAAGGGCGGAATAAAAATTTCTGATGCGTTATCACATACTATTCATTACGGAAAAATAAACATTAATAATGAAGTCATTGATGATGTACTTGTTTCAGTGTATCATAACCCAAATTCATATACCGGCGAAGATTCGGTTGAAATCAGCACTCACGGAAGTCCTTTAATTGTTGAAAAAATTATTTCCTTATTAATAAGACATAATGTCCGTCTGGCTGAACCAGGCGAGTTCACAAAACGGGCATTTTTAAACGGCAAAATTGATTTAGCCCAAGCAGAAGCTGTAATTGATGTAATTAATTCAAGAACTGAAGCTTCACTGCGCGGAGCAAGAAATCAGCTGGATGGCCTTTTATCCCAAAAAGTAGATTCATTGCGGGATATGCTGATAAATACATCATCTCTAATTGAATTAGAACTGGACTTTGCCGAAGAGGATGTTGAATTTATGTCGCTTCAGCAAATCATTAAAAATATTAATGTTATTATCGATGAAATTGATATTCTTCTTTCAACATATTCATTCGGCAAAATAATTCGGGACGGTGTAAATGTTGCTCTTGTCGGAAAACCGAATGTTGGGAAATCATCATTGTTAAATTATCTGGTAAAAGAATCCCGTGCCATTGTAAGTGAAATTCCAGGTACGACAAGGGATGTTATAAAAGAAGAAATATCTGTAGACGGAATATTGTTCAGAATTTCAGATACTGCCGGTATTAGATTAACTGAAGATGCAATTGAAAAAGAGGGGGTAATCAGAAGCCGGGATTCCGTGAAAAACGCTGATATTGTAATTTTTATAAATGATGTATTAACCGGATTCGGAAATGATCTTTATGAAGAATTATTAGGGTTGTCTAAAAAGGAAAGAATTCTCACAGTTGTAAATAAAATTGATATTCAAAACAATATTTCATTTGAAGCTGATGTAAAAATTTCTGCTTTAACCGGACAGGGAATTGATAAACTTTTTTTTAAAATGAAAGAAATGGTAGTAGGTTCAAAATCTTATAGCGAAAAAACAGCAGTCGTTTCTAATACCCGGCATTTTTACGCGCTTGAAAAATCGAAAGAGTTTTTAATTAATGCGAAACAATCCATAAATGATAAAATGAGCGGTGAATTTATTTCCGTGGATTTAAGAAATGCGGAAAGCTCTCTGGGGGAAATAATCGGTAAGGTTACTTCTGATGATATTTTAAATAATATTTTTATGAAATTTTGTATCGGCAAATAGTTTTAGTAAAAAAATATTGTTCCACGTGAAACAGCCGCAACAAAGGGTTGCGGAATGTTAAATTATAAATGCTACATGTTGAATGAAAAAATTTATACTTTTATTTAATATTCATAATTGAGCATTCAAAATTTCCCGCAATTAGCATAAATGTTTCACGTGAAACCAATGGGCTTCGTTAATCGAAGCCGGAAAGGTAATAAAATAGAATAATGAGAGAATTTGATATAATTGTCGTTGGCGGCGGTCATGCCGGAATTGAAGCGGCAGTTGCGGCGGCAAAAATGGGTTGTTCGGTTGCAATGGTCACAATGGATAAAAATGCCATTGGACGAATGTCCTGTAACCCGGCAATAGGAGGGAGCGCAAAAGGTCACCTTGTGCATGAAATAGACGCTCTCGGCGGCGTTATGGGAATCATAGCGGATAAAACCGGTATACAGTTCAGAATTTTAAATAAATCCAAAGGTCCCGCCGTTTGGGCCGGCAGATGTCAATCCGATAGAAAATTATACTCCGAAGAAGCTGCACGTTTAGTGCAATCGACTCCTAATATAGAAATAGTTGAAGACTCGGTCATCGACGCGGTTGAGGAAAATAGAAAGATTGTCGGAGTAAAAACTTTAAGAGGGGAAGAGATAAAAACTAAAGCTCTTGTTGTATGTTCGGGCACCTTTATGAACGGATTGATGCATACTGGATTAAACGCAACAAAGGGAGGAAGATTTGGCGAGAATCCTTCAACCGGATTAACGGAATCACTACAGAAAATGGGATTTGTTTCCGGAAGATTAAAAACTGGAACTCCTCCACGTATATTAAAAAATTCTATTAATTTTGATATTCTCGAAGAACAGCCCGGGGACGAAAATCCTCAGCCATTTTCTTTAAGAACCGATAAAAAACTGTTCCCTTATCTTCCACAAATTAGCTGTCATATTACCTATACTGATGAAGCGGTTCATAAAATACTTGAAAAAGGATTTGACCGATCACCTTTATTTACAGGAATTATTAATGGCGCCGGACCCAGATATTGTCCCTCTATAGAGGACAAAATTGTTAGGTTTGCAGATAAACCCCGGCATCAGCTTTTTATTGAGCCCGAAGGTTTAGATGATCCATTAATTTATTTAAACGGATTTTCTTCTTCTTTGCCGGTAGAAATTCAGCTTGAAGCTCTTCATAAAATTAAAGGTTTGGAAAATTCCGAAATGGTACGTCCTGCCTACGCGGTTGAGTATGATTATTTTCCGCCTTACCAGGTTGACCTAACATTGGAAACAAAATTAATTAAAGGATTATATTTTGCCGGACAAATAAACGGAACTTCAGGATATGAAGAAGCCGCCGGACAGGGATTAATGGCCGGAATAAACGCGGCATTAAAAATACAGGGAAAAGAAGATTTTATACTTAAAAGAAGCGAAGCATACATTGGAGTTTTAATTGACGATCTTGTTGGAAAATCAACTCTAGAACCTTATAGAATGTTTACTTCGCGCGCTGAGCATAGACTCCTTTTACGTCAGGATAATGCCGATAGAAGATTATTAAAAAAAGGGTATGAACTGGGATTAATTTCACAAGATCTTTTTGAAGAATTAATTGAACGGGAAAAATTAATTATAAAAAGTTCCGCTGAATTAAGCGGAATAAAACTTCACCCAAATAAAGTAAATCAACTTTTACAGGAAAATGGTTCTGCAGAAATTGATCAGGTGCAGCCTATAAACAACCTTGTAAAACGACCCAATATAAATCTTAACGATCTTTTAGATAGAATTGATGAAAATGAACACCCGGTAGTTAACAACTTAAAATCCGATCTAAAAGCTTTAGAACAAGTAGAAATAGAGTTTAAGTTTGAAGGATATATAAAACGTCAAATGGAATTAATAGCAAGAATGGAAAAATTAGAGAATCAAGAAATACCTAGCAGCTTTGATTATTTAAATATAAACTCTATTTCACGTGAGGGCCGCGAAAAATTATCAAAAATTAAACCGCGGTCAATTGGGCAGGCATCTAGAATTTCAGGTGTTTCGCCTTCAGATATTTCAATTTTATTAGTATATTTAAGAAACTAATTTTCGAGGTCTTTTTTTGGATCAACAAGAACAGTATTTACGCGAACTGAAAATGTTATTTTGGGAAAACAGCCTTAATCCCGATGAATATCAAATTGAAAGGCTTGCGCATTTTGCATCTCTTGTAACGGAAAAAAATGAAAGTGTAAATTTAATCTCACGCCGCGATATAACAAAAATTGTGGAAAATCATATTTTTATTTCTTCTCTAATTTCGGAATATCTCCCCGAAAAAGTTAATAAGTTTCTTGATATTGGAACAGGGGGCGGTTTCCCGGGAATTCCTCTTGCAATTATGCGTCCATTAATGCGGGGAGTTTTGGCTGATTCTACGGCTAAAAAAATTGAAGCCGTTCAAGGATTTATTAAACACCTTCGATTAAGCAATGTTGTTGCTGAAAATAATAGAGTAGAAAGTCCGGAGTTTAAAGAAAAACACAAAGACTCATTTGATTTAATTGTCAGCCGGGCAACCGTACCGTTAATAATTCTTTTTAGATATTCAATTCCGCTTATTAAAGATAAAGCATTTATTATTGCGGTTAAAGGCGGTGATCTTGACTCTGAATTCCAAACGGCGGAAATGAAATATAAAGCATATATAAAAAAATCAACCGTGTTTGAACTTTCATATAAACCTAATAATGTCAGAAATCAAAAAGGTAAAAAACTGATTCTTCTTGAATTGACTAAATAATATTTAATCGTTGCATAATCAGTTTTAAAATTGAAAAATATACCTAATAATAAAAAATAAATTTATGATATAGAATTGCCGGGTTCATTCCCGGCATTTTTATTTTTAATAAATAGTAATAAGTAAGAAACAATATTTTCTCTCACATAAGCATTAAAAAAGTATAATCACTTTTACTCAATTTATACAAAAAGCATTTATTCTTTTAACCCGCTAAATTATTTCTCAAATAAAATTATAATTGCAAAAAATACTTGTCAATTTTTCGGAAGCGGAATATCTTCAACATTTTTATCTTTGATCTATGAATAATCAATTACCCAGAACAAGCGTAATGTATCAGGCGCTGCTTAATAAAGATTCATCATTCGAAGGAATTTTTTACGTTGGAGTGAAAACTACAGGTGTATTCTGCAGACCTACATGCAGAGCCAGAAAACCGAAATTTGAAAATGTAGAATTCTTTCCTTCGTTTAAATTAGCGTCTGATAACGGCTACCGACCGTGTAAAATCTGCAAACCGGAAAATCATGACGAAATTACCCCGCCGTGGATCAAAATTCTAATTACTGAAATCGAAAATAATAATTCCAAAAAATGGAGCGACGAAGAAATAAAACTTATGGGTATTGACCCGACATCAGTCAGACGCTGGTTCAAAAAAAAATATAATATGACATTTCTAAGTTATATTAGAAAAGTAAGACTGAAGTATGCTTTAAATGAAATGAAAAAAGGAGAGTCTATGACCCAGGCAGCATTTGCGCAGGGTTACGAATCGCTTAGCGGATTTATTGATGCGATGAAAAATTTTACAGGCAAAACCCCGACAAAAAGTAAAAATATAAATTTTCTTTCTGTTGATAAAATTAATGCCTTGCTTGGACCAATGATTGTCTGTGCTATGGACGACGGTATTTACCTTCTTGAGTTTGAAGACAGACGAATGTTAAAAACTCAAATGAAAAGAATAATAAAAGGGAATAAAGCAGTACCCGTTTTATCGAAACATAAATTTATATCACAAATTGAAAATGAACTTAATTTATACTTTGAAGGAAAACTATCTGAATTTAAGACTCCGTTTAAAATGACTGGAACGGAATTTCAGAAAAATGTATGGAATCAATTATTAAAAATTCCTTACGGACAAACAATTTGTTATGAAGAATTAGCCGAAAGAATTGGCAATCCCTCAGCGCAAAGAGCCGTCGCAAACGCAAACGGATTCAACTCAATTGGTATTGTTATACCATGCCATCGCGTAATAGGCAAGGACGGAAATTTGCGCGGTTACGGCGGCAAAGTATGGCGCAAAAAGAAACTTCTGGATATTGAGACAAGCGGTATCAATAAAAATAAAATATAAAAATAATTTTCTTCTATTGATTTTAATTTTAATTCGCTTATTTATATAGCTTGTAAATTATAAATGTGATTATGGAAAATAAGCGGTTAAAATTTTTAAAATATCAGCCGAAGCGGGATGTTGTATTTGTCCTCGGCGCCGGCGCTTCGCACCCCGACGGCGTGCCTCTTCAGAGACATATTCTTCCTATGATAATTGAGGATAAAAACGGGCATATAAAAAATTCATTAATAGGTAAACAAGTTTTAGAATTTATTGATGAGAATTTTTCTTATTCCTCAAAAGAAAAAATTTACCCGAACCTGGAAGCCGTATTTGGGTTTCTTGATTATTTTATACAGCAAAACGAAAGTCTGAACGCAAAATATACAAATAGTAAACTACGTGAAATAAAAGAGTTTTTGATAAAGCTTATACACTTCGTTGTAAATCTTGAAACCGATAAACCAAGTAAGTATTATCATCATTTCTGGGAAGCCGTTAAAAAATATAACAGCAACGTTTCAATTATCACGTTAAATTACGATACACTGCTGGAACATTCATTCGGGTTTTTATTCAAGAATTTTGGTTATATAGATTATTGTTTCCATTTTTTGAATTACGACGAAACAAATACGAAAGTTAAATTTGCCAAGTGGGTAAACCCTCGTGAACCAATAGAAGTTGAAAATGATATTGAGCCTGTTGCGATTAAGATTCTAAAGGTACACGGAAGTTTAAACTGGAAATACTGCAACTGCTGCAATCAAAGTTTATTAACTCCATGGGATAGAAAAATAGATTTAGATAAAGGAAAATTTCTGGGTTACACTTATCCCGATAATGAAGAATATGAATTTACGTGTCCAATTGACGGGACTGATTTTCAGACCGTGATAATGCCCCCTTCATATGTAAAATCATTAAATCATCCCGTTACTACTCAATTGCTAAGCGAAGCTTCGCGGGAAATTCGCGCTACAAAAAAAATTGTGTTTATCGGCTACTCGCTTTCCGATGCGGATGTTCATGTAAAAGCGTTATTCAAGAAACAAAAAATGGATGATATTGAAGTTGTTGTTGTAAATACAAAAAAGGAAGAGATACTAAGATTAAATTATTATTCCTTGAGTAAAAAAATAACCTTTATTGATTGTTCATTTGAAGATCTTGTAACTAATGATGAATTGATGAAAAGTTTATTAATTTAGTAAAAGAAATAATTAATATGTACAATTTTGTCTTGGTGCCTTTGTGTCTCAGCGGCTAAAAGAATAAATTGGATATTGCCACTAAGGCACAATGACACAAAGATTTTAATTGCGGAATATTAGAATTTTTACATTTTTTCAGAAACAAATCTATAACCCATTTCAAGATTATATTTTAATGCGCCCGGCCATTTTTCCACCCTGTTTGTAACGCCTGGAATTGATGTGTTTTCCATAAATTCTTCTTTTGTTTTTCCGGCTTTAAATTCTTTTTCTGCAAATTCTTTTAATTTTATAACATAATCAGCCATTAATTTTAAAGGCTCTTTCCCGCCGAAAGATTCAATCGCATTGCTGCCGTGACCATATATAAATATTGTATCGTCACTAAATTGATCTATAACTTTGTTTAAATAATCCGCCCAACCGGTTAAAGATGCCCCGCCGTCAATGTCAATCACCGGATAAAATCCGTTAAATACCAAATCGCCCATATGTACTACATTTTCATTTTCGAGATGATATATAGCATCACCTCCGGTGTGCGCGTTAAAATAATGGTAAGCATGAATTTTCTGTTTCCCAAGTTCAAAAGTCATTTTATCTTTAAATGTTTTATTTGCCGTTACAACCAATTCTTCTTTCCCTTTTTCCGTGTTTCTTTCTTTTTGAAGTATGGGACAGTTTTCATGGGCTATAATCGTATCTACATAATCTTTAAAATAATAATTACCAGATGTATGATCCTTGTGATGATGAGTGTTAAAAAGTAAATCAATTTTCCTTTCGTTTCGTTTTTTCAAATCAATATGAAATATTTCAGCGTCTTTCGGAAATTGAGTATCAATAACCGCAACACCGTCGGTGTCGGAATACCAGCCAATCGTACCGCCGCCGCCGAAATAGATGCCTGCATTCCCGCGGATTACTTTTAATTTTGATTCTTCATTTAAAAACTTATTCATAGCGTTTATTTTGCCAACTGGTAATAATAATCCCCCGCCTAAAAGAAGTGTGGATTTTAAGAAATTTTTTCTTGTTAACTTCATTTTAATCCCCTTTATTATAAATAACTGTTGAATCCGAATATTCTATTTTATTTTACAACAAAATAATTAGAAAAAAAATCCCTTAATTGTATTTATATTTCAAAAAAGTATAATTTTTTTAATAAATTTAACCTTCGTTTAAACTAAATGATGAGAATTATTATGCTGACTTTACCTTCCGAAAATTTTTACCCGGAATATTATCAAAGATATACAAGCATTGTCCCCGACGGCGATATTTTCGAAATCCTTGTCTCCAACAAAAACCAGATTAATAATCTTTTATCCGGATTATCAGATAAACAGGCGGAATATAAATACGCAGAGGGAAAGTGGAGTATAAAAGAAGTGCTCGGACATATAATTGATACGGAAAGAATTTTTGCAGACCGCGCATTAAGAATTGCAAGAAATGATAAAACCGATATACCCCAGTTTGATCATGATGCATATGTAAAAGAGGGGGATTTTAATACTCAGGGTATTACCGCTTTAATTGAACAATATAATGCTGTTCACCAGGCTTCAATTTTATTATTTAAATCATTGAGCGATGAGGCATGGGAACGAATTGGTTTATCGGGCGGCAAAAACTTTATAGTAAAATGTTTTCCTTTTATTTTAGCAGGTCACGAGCTTCATCATTTAACGATAATTAAAGAACGATATATACCCGGCATTTAAGAGAAACAAATGAACGAGAAATTAATATCATTAATAAAAACAATTGAGCTTAATTCAAGACTGGTAAATAATTGCTTTGAAAACATTGATCAATCGACAGCTGAAAATAGAATAAATAACAAAACAAATTCTATGATTTTTATTCTTATTCATTTGGTAGACGCAAGATATTTTTTCTTAAAAATAATAGGTAGTGAAATACAATCCCCTTATTTTGAGATAACAAAGAATATAAAATCTATAGACGGATTTAAAGAATATCCGCCGCTTAATGAAATACTTGAAGCGTGGAATAAATCAACAGAATTATTAATAAATAATTTTAAAAGTATAAATTCGGAAAAATTAAATTCATTATCCGAAATTAAATTCCCAATAAATGACGATACACTTTTGGGTTCTATTACTTTTGGAGTTCAGCATGAATCTTTTCATATTGGGCAGCTTTCTTTATTAAGAAAACATTTCGGTTTCCCGGCAATGAGTTATAATTAATTTAAAGGAATATATGAGCGATACAATCAATCAAAAACATTACAGCGGCGTTGTCGCCGAATGGTACGACGCATTAATAGAATCAGAAGAAAATGATATTAAATATTATCAGAAATTCGCCGAAGAAAGCAAAGGTCCCGTTCTCGAACTTGCATGCGGAACCGGGAGACTTTTATTCCCATATTTAAAAGAAGGGGTACAGATTGACGGTGTTGATGTTTCCGAAGAAATGCTTGAAATATGCAAAAAGAAAATTGATTCAATGGGATTAAAAAGCAATTTATACATGCAGGATATCGCGGATCTTGATCTTCCAAAACAATACCAGACTATTTTTATTGCCGGCGGATCATTTCAATTAATTTCAAGTTTTCAAAGAGCATTACGCGCAATGAAAAAAATTTACAACCACCTTCTTCCCGGCGGAAAATTTGTTGTTGATATATTCCGTCCGCTGGACAGAGATAATATAATCCAGGACGGACTTTGGGTAAAAGGACGCGAAGCTCAAAATCATCTCGGTAAAAAAATAATTGTTTACGGATCCAATAAAAATAATATTGATGAACAATTAATTAAAGGTTTGTATAAATATGAACTTTACGATAACGACAGACTTACTGATACTATGATCGGCGAAATTTACTTGCGCTGGTACGGAAAATATGAATTCGAAATGATGCTCGAAAAAGCTGGATTTAAAAATATTAAAATGGAAATGAATGAAATTATAACTGTACACGGTAAAGCTTTTGTATTCACCGCGGAAAAAGAATAAGTATGAAAGAGAAAAAAATATATCTCGCCGGACATAAAGGAATGGTGGGCTCGGCTATATTAAAAAAAATTACTGAGTCGAATTATAATAATATAGTAACTAGAACATTTGAAGAATTAAATCTATTACGGCAAAACGAAGTAGAGCGGTTCTTTAAAGAAGAAAGACCGGATATAGTTATTATTGCCGCAGCTAAAGTCGGGGGTATTGTCGCTAATAATACTTACCGCGCGGATTTTATTTATGAAAATCTGATGATTGAATCAAATCTTATTCATACGGCTTTTGAAAACAAGGTTGAAAAATTAATTTTTTTGGGAAGCTCATGTATTTATCCGAAACTAGCGCCTCAACCGTTAAAGGAAGAATACCTGTTGACTGATTCGCTTGAATTTACAAATGAACCGTACGCAATCGCAAAAATAGCCGGAATTAAACTATGCGAGAATTATTACAGACAGTACGGCTGTAATTTTTATTCGGTTATGCCTACAAACCTTTACGGCCCAAACGATAATTTTAACCTGCAGACATCTCATGTTCTTCCGGCGCTTATAAGAAAATTCCATGAAGCCACCCTTCGACAAGCTCAGGGTACAGATGAAAAAGGGTTGCTGAGCGAAGTCGAAGTATGGGGAAGCGGAACTCCAAAACGCGAATTTTTATTTGTTGAAGATTTAGCCGAAGCGATTTTATTTCTGCTCGAAAATATAAACGCGAAAGATTTATATGAAAATGGAATTTCACATATAAACATAGGCACCGGTGAAGATTTAACAATTGCCGAATTAGCTGATGTCATTAAAAACATTACCGGTTATAAAGGAAAAATTAAATACAATTCAACCAAGCCCGACGGTACACCCCGTAAATTAATGGATGTAACTAGAATTAATAATCTGGGCTGGAAACATAAAACAAGTTTGGATGACGGAATTAGAAAATCGTATAAGTGGTTTTTGGAAAACTTTGTTCAATTAAAAACTAATTGAACGCCGAATGCATATTTAATAAATACATTGTTTTTGTTCGCTGTTAATATTGTTTTGCATACAAATATTTAAGAGTTATAAACAGCAATAAAAAATCAATTAAATGACTTGTCGTACATAAATGAATTGGTTCATATGAAAAAAGCATTAATAACCGGAATAACCGGTCAGGACGGAAGCTACCTAGCCGAAATACTTTTAGAAAAAGGATATGAAGTTCACGGAGTAATTAGAAGAAGCAGTTCGTTTAACACTTCGAGAATTGATCACCTTTTTAATAATCCCGAATTGCATGACAAAAAATTATTTCTTCATTACGGTGATCTGGTTGACGTAAGCAGTATGAACAGACTGCTGGAAACAATTGGGCCTGATGAAATTTATAACCTCGCGGCTCAGAGCCATGTAAAGGTTTCATTCGAAGTGCCCGATTATACCGCGCAGGTTGACGCGCTCGGCACTTTAAGATTTTTAGACGCTATACGCGAAACGGGATTGGGAAAGACTAAATTTTATCAGGCTTCAACAAGCGAACTTTTTGGTAAGGTGCAGGAGGTGCCGCAGACGGAAAACACGCCTTTCTATCCCCGCTCTCCTTACGGTGTTGCAAAACTTTACGGCTACTGGATAATTGTAAATTACCGCGAAGCTTATAATCTTTTCGCAAGCAACGGTATTTTATTCAACCACGAGTCCCCCCGCAGAGGTGAAACTTTTGTTACAAGAAAAATTACACGCGCAGCGGCAAGAATTACATTGGGCTTTCAGGATAAACTAGTGCTGGGTAATTTAAATGCGAAACGTGATTGGGGTTACGCTCCCGAATATTGCGAAGCTATGTGGAGAATTCTGCAGCAGGATAAAGCGGAGGATTTCGTAATTGCAACCGGAGAAACAAATACGGTAAGGGATTTCGTAGATTTGACATTTAAAGAATATGGAGTTGAAATTGAATGGCAGGGAGAAAATGAAAATGAAAAAGGAGTATTTAAATCCTTTAATCCCGATAAATCTGTTTATGTTAAAGAGAATATAAATAAAGTGAAGATTCCTAAGGTGGGCGATGTTCTGGTTGAGGTTTCACCCGGTTATTACAGACCGACGGAAGTTGAGTTGTTAATAGGAGATGCCTCAAAGGCCGAAAGAGTTTTGGGCTGGAAAGCAAAAACAAAACTTAACGAACTGGTCAGGATTATGGCTGAATCAGATTTTAAAAAAGTAGTAAAGAAAGGTTATTAATTTAAGTTGTTTTAAAATGAATTGTCGCGAACCTATCGGTTAGGCAGTGCACAATTTCGACATTGTTTTTCTTTGTGTCTTTATGATTGAAGAATTCTTCAGAAGTCCTATGTTAATAATTATATGTTATTTAATAATTTTACTAAAATATTAATATTGTTTTTTGCAGCTTCAATTTTATTTGCACAGCAAAAAGAATACACCGTTTTAATAAAAGTAACGGCAAACCTTAAAGATTCCGCAAAAGTGTTTGTCGCAGGCAATCATGAAAAGTTGGGAAATTGGAATCCCGGCGCAGTTGAATTAGAAAAAAAAGGGGATATAACATGGCAGAAAAGTTTTTCATTCCCCGAAAATTCAAATCTCGAATTTAAATTTACAAAAGGCAGCTGGTCTAACGAAGCCTTAACTAACGATAAAACTATTCCTAAAAATTATAATTTAATTGTAATAAACGATACGGTTATTCAAACAGAAATTAATTATTGGAAAGAAAGCATAGAAACAGAAAATATTTTTAAAGGACAAATTACAGGCATTGTTAAATATCACAAAAATTTAAATTGGCCAGGAATAAAACCGAGAGATATTATAGTATTGCTTCCTCCCGGATATGAAGAAAACCCGAACAGCAGATATCCTGTTCTTTATATGCACGACGGACAAAACATTATTGATCCGAAAACTTCTTCATTCGGAATTGACTGGCAGATTGATGAAGCGGTTGACACATTAATAAAATCAAATAAAATTGAGCCTATAATTGTTGTTGGTATTTATAATACGCAAGACCGGAGTTCGGAATACATGAACATTGATACAGGTTTTGTATATATGGATTTTGTAATCAATAAAGTAAAGCCGCTTATTGATACGACTTATAGAACGAAACCGGATAGAGAAAATACGGCAACAGGAGGTTCGTCTTTAGCCGGACTGATTTCTCTTATGCTGGTTTGGGAACACCCGGAAGTATTCTCAAAAACATTTTGTTTGTCCCCGGCATTTAAAATCGGAGTTATAGATTATGTTTCCGAGATTGAAAAATATATAGGTATGAAAAAAAATATAAGAATATATATTGATAACGGCGGAACCGGTTTGGAAAAAAAAATTCAGCCCGGAATCGAAGAAATGATTAACGCGCTTACATTAAAAGGTTTTGAGTTAAACAAAGATTTATATTTTATACAAGACGAAAAAGCAGAACATAATGAATCCGCCTGGGCGAAAAGAATTCCCGAAGCTCTCATTAAATTTTTCGGCAAATAACATTTCGTATCTTTCATTAACAAATAAAACTATTTATGAAAATTTTAGTCGGTTCTCAAAATCCAGTAAAAATAAATGCTGTTAAAGAAGCGTTTGAAAAACATTTCGGACAAACCGAAGTAATAGGAATTAAGGTTCCTTCTAATGTGCCGGACCAGCCGATAAACGATGAAACATTTATTGGCGCTGAAAACCGCGCCCGAAATTTATTTAAAATCAATATTGAACAGAATTTAAAGGCCGACTATTTTGTGGGAGTTGAAGGCGGTATAATAAATCAGCATAATAGATGGTTTGCTTTCGGGGGAATGTGCGTTATTAATAAAGAAGAAGAAATCGCTTTCGGTTCATCGCCTCATTTTGAACTTCCGGATATTGTTGTTGATAATTTATTGCAAAGAATGGAACTTGGACATGTTATGGATGAAATAATGAAAACGGAAAATTCAAAATGTAAATCGGGCGCCATCGGATTTTTTACCAACGGAGTAATGGATAGAAAAGAATTATACATATCAGGCCTTCTTGTAGCAGTAGTCCCTTTTCTGCACAAAAATTTATATTCAAAAAATTATATGGAATTAAAATGAATCAGCCTATTTATATTGTTGACGCTTTCACATCGAAATTATTTACAGGTAACCCGGCCGCGGTTTGTCCTCTCGATAATTGGATAAACGACGGTTTAATGCAGAACATTGCTTTCGAAAATAATTTGTCGGAAACAGCATTCTTTGTGAAAGAAGAAGATCATTATCACATCCGCTGGTTTACCCCGAGCGTAGAAGTTCCGCTTTGCGGACACGCAACGCTTGCTTCTTCTTTTGTTATTTTTAACTTTTTAGACAAGGATATTAAACAAATAAAATTTCATTCGTTAAGCGGGGAATTAATTGTTACAAAAAGTGAAGAATTAATATCTTTAAATTTTCCGGCGAATAAACCGGAAAGAGTTGAAATTAAAAGCGAAGTAATAAACGCGCTTAAAGCCGAACCAAAGGAATTATATTTTAACAAATCTTATCTCGCTTTTTTTGAAACAGAAGAAGAAATCCGAGGCATTAATCCTGATTTTAGGGAATTTAGTAATGTTCACAGCGACGGCATAATAATTACCGCGCCTGGCAATAAGTCTGATTTTGTTTCCCGCTATTTTGTGCCTAACGCCGGCATTGACGAGGATCCGGTTACAGGATTTGCCCATACATTGCTTACTCCTTTTTGGTCGGAAAGATTGAGTAAAAATAATCTGCATGCATTTCAAGTCTCTAAAAGAGGCGGTGAATTGTTTGTAGAAAATATGCCCGGAGAAAGAGTTAAAATATCCGGAAAAGCGGTGCTTTATTCAAAAGGTTCAATTTTTTTAGATTTATAGTTTGCCAAAATATGTGCATATTTATCATCTTAAATTAATAATGAAATTAATAAATCCATGTTGCTGCGTAGTATTTCAATATTACTTTTTAGTATAGTTTTAATTTACTCTTGCGATGCACCGCGTTTAAATCCGCTGGATCCCGAGAATCCCAACTTTATTACCCATAAAAAATATTCTATTAAAGGAATTGTTTCTTCGGCTCCTTCGGTACCCATTGCCAACGCGAACGTTTATTGGCAGAATGAAAGCAGAATTGTAAAATCTGATCAAACAGGAAGTTTTTTATTTAAAGACGTTGATCCCGTTAACGGATGGTTGTATTTTGAAAAAGACGGCTATAAAAATGATTCATTATTTGTGGAATGGACAGATACGGTTTTTAATGTTCAGAAATTTTTAGAAGCTGTTCAAATAACCTCAATTACGGGAACCGTAAGAGCCTCTGCATCCCCCTCGGCGCCGATAACAGGAGTAAATGTTTTTTGGTCGGGAGAAAATATTATCAGCAAAACCGATGTCTCAGGCAACTTTAAATTTGAAAACATTGAAAAAAACGACGGGTGGATTTATTTTGAACATGATTTATACTATTATGATTCTGTTTATGTAGAATGGGGATCCGAATCGCAAATAAACGTTCAGAAATTTTTATTAACAGTACCAACTGCTAATATTTTTTCAATTTATACCGAAATACAAAATACTCACTCGGCGGCAAGTTTTCATATCGGTTTTGAAACAGAAATTACGGACAAGGACGATGTTGTTGATTCTGTAATTATTTATAATAACGAGCTTGATATTTATATAAGTCTTTCCCGCCTTACCTTTAACAAATACGGGAATAAATTTAAAATAAGTGAATTGAAACTTAGTTCAATTGAAACAGCTGTAGGAAGAGATTTTAATTTAATATTTGTTGATAAGCAGAATAAAAAATTTGTGGCTGCTAAAGAAAAAATTGCAAGGGTTATTAATCAAGAAATAGTTTTTATTGCCCCGATAAACGGTAATACTGTTTCATCAACTCCGAGATTGGAATGGAATAGATTTATTCCCGGTTATAAATTTCATTATAAAATTCAAATTTTTACAAATGAAACAGGCGGGGGTTCTTTAGTATTTGAACAAGACAATATAAGCTCAGAAAACGTAAAGTTTGATATAACAACTCCAATTGATAATGAAGTAAACGGTATTAATTCTTATTATTGGGTTATTTGGTCTATTGATGAGTTTAATAACAAAAACAGATCAAGACAAGCGTCCTTTATAGTAGAATAATAATTGTAATAATATGAATGAAAAATTGTTAGAAGGCACGAAATATATTAAAGAACTGACAAAGGAACAGTTTGAATCGTTATATAAATTTACACAGATTCTTAATTCCGTTGAGTACCAGGATTCTTTAATTGAAAATGTGCTCGATATTATTATTGAAGTAATAAATGCCGAACGCGGTTTGTTTGTAAAATATAATAAAGACCAAAACTCGTTTAACGTAATTACCGCTAGACATATTGGAAAGGAAAAAATTAATGACCCTTCGGAATTTTCATCCGGACTTCTGCAGAAAGTAATAAACGAAAAGAAACCGATGCTTTACCACGATGTGCAGAGCGATCCTAATCTTTCACAGTTTGAAAGCGTGCAGCTTCAAAATATTAAATCAGTTATCGGTGTTCCCATTGTTAAAGACGAAGTTATATGGGGAGTTATAATTGCCGACAGCCGACTAAACAGACAGGAATTTACTGAAGAAAACTTATTATTCTTAAATTATTTTTCAAGTCTTGTTTCTCTTGCGCTTGATAGAATTAATACGCTGGAACGTTTAAAAGATGAAAACCTACTGCTTTCCAACAAACTTCAGGAATATGAACAGATTCCTGAATTGATAGGCGGCAGTAAAAAAATGAAGGAGCTAACAAGGCTTATTCATAAAGTTGCGCGGACCGACGCAACAGTTTTAATACTTGGAGAAAGCGGAACCGGAAAAGATCTTGTGGCTACAGCTATTCATAAATTAAGCGATAGAAGTAAGGAACCATACCTGGCTCAATTTTGCGGATCAATTCCCGATAATCTTTTGGAAAGTGAACTTTTCGGCTATAAAAAAGGGGCTTTTACCGGCGCCAATACTGATAAAAAAGGTCTGCTTGAAGTTGCAAACAACGGCACATTTTTTTTAGATGAGATTGCCGATATTTCAACGGCTCTTCAGGCAAAATTATTAAGAGTTCTGGAAAATAAAGAAATTATTAGATTGGGCGATACTCAGGTAAAAAAAGTAGACGTTAGAATTATTACCGCTACCAATAAGGATATGAATCAGCTAGTTAAAGAAGGCGGATTTAGAGAAGATCTTTTTTATAGGTTAAATGTTTTTCCCGTTAAACTTTCTCCGCTTAGAGAAAGAAGAGAGGACATACCGTTGCTTGTAAATCATTTTGTTAAAAAATTTGCCGGCAAAGATTTTAAAATTCATCCAAGCGCCTTAAAAAAATTAAGCGGTTATTATTGGCCCGGAAACGTAAGACAATTAATAAATGTTATTCAGCGCTCATTGATTCTTACCGATTCAAATCAAATTACAGATGAGCATATTATTCTTGAGGAAGAATCAGACGTAAATAATTTTACGGGTACGTTAAAAGATTTTGAATTGCTGCTACTTAAAAAAAGATTAAAAGAATACGACGGTAACAGAACTCAGGCGGCTAAATCATTAAACGTTTCCGTAAGATGGATTCAGCTTAAATTAAAAGAGATCGATGAAGATTCATAAATGAACGAAGTAAGCAAAGAAATATTGTTCGAGAAATTTGAAATTATTGAGTGCTTAAAAAAAGACGCTCAGGCAGCCGTATATCTTGCCGACCATATTTATCTGGGCAAAAAAATCATTTTAAAATCTCTTGATACAAAGAAAATATTTGACGATTCCGTAATTGACAGATTTAAAAGAGAAGCAAAACTTTTAGCCAAACTTGATCATCCTCATATTATTAAGGTGCTCGACTTCGGCATGTACGGCGATTTTTTCTATATCTCTTTTGAGTATTTTGAAAGTCAAAATCTGCGCGAGTTCTTAAAAGGAAAATCCTTAACAATTGAAGATAAAGAAAAATTGTTTGTGCAGATATTGCTCGGACTTCGTTTTGCTCATTCGAATAAAATTGTACACAGGGATATTAAACCAGAAAATGTTCTGGTTGACGATTCCCTGCATTTAAAAATCAGCGATTTCGGATTGGCATTAATTCAGGATGACGCTTTTGAAACAAGCAAATACTCTATTGTCGGAACACCGTGTTATATGTCGCCTGAACAGGTAAACGGGGCTAAACTTACAATTCAAAGCGACTTGTTTTCGGTCGGATCTCTAGGGTATGAATTATTTACGGAAAAGAATTTATTTTTAGGGAATGATGTTGCCCAAACAATTAATAACGTAATTAATTTTAATAGCGCCCTGGTTGATCCTCATGTTGAAAATCTGCCCGAAAATATTAAATCCGTAATAAAAAAATTATTAAAGAAAAATTTGAATGATAGAATAAAAAGCGCTGATGAAGCATTGGCGTTTTTTAATGTTGATTTGCAGCAGACAAATACAATCACTTTCCAAAAAGTTAACGAACCAAATAAAAAAAGAAAAACCGCCGTACTGTTAAGTTCAGCCGCCATATTTATTGTTTTGGTTCTTTTAATATCATTTAATTTCGGGAATAAATCCGAACAGCAGATTGAAGAAACTGTTCCTAGTGAAACAGGAATAAACAACACAAATAATGAACCGGGAATACAGCAATTGCAGACTTCTGAGGAAAATCAATCAAACCAGCTTGAAAGCAGTAAAGGAACAGAAAATGCTGCTGATTTCCCTTCTGAAAATAAACCCGTTTTATCCGCCGCTGAGAATATAAATAAACCGGCAAAAGTAATTGAATATGGCAAGCTTTCAGTTGAATGCCTCCCATGGGCTGATGTTTATATTAATAATAAAAAAATTGATACTACACCAATTGACAGTTTATTAACATTTACAACCGGTGAATATAGTATAAAACTGCTGCACCCCGATTATCCCGAATATAACGGCAGTGTATTAATTGAAAAAAATAAAACCACTGCGGTTAAGATTCATTTAGAATCATTGGTCGGTTACTTTAAGTGCAATGTTTTTCCCTGGGGTGAAATATATGTAGATAATAAATTTCTGGGTCAAACTCCTTTGAATAATCTTTTTAAACTTAAAAAGGGAAATCATCAAATCGAAATCAAAAACCCCAGTTTTGAGGATTATAAAGATAGTTTTAATATAAAGGGTTTAGATACAGTTGAAATTAATTTTAATTTTTCTGACAGAAAGTTCAGCATTGCCGAAAATAATTAACTTGGTACAATAATTGCAAAATTAATAAAATGAAAAAAACAATAATTACAATTTTTATACTTCTTATAAACTGCTTTTTCTTAAAAGCACAAAGTGAATGGGAAGAAATAGGTCAAATGGAAAGACCGGTTTCCGGCGCACAGGCCGTTGTACTTAATAACAAAATTTATGTCATAGGCGGCTATTCTTCAATTGAACAGAAAAATGTAAACTGGATTCAGGAATATGATCCTATCACAAATTCATGGAAACAAGTCGGAGAAATGAAAGCTAACAGAAAAGGATTTTTTATGGCTATCAGTTCTCAAAATATATTTTTTATAGGAGGAATTGAAGAAACCTCGCCTTATGTTTATAATCTCGAATTTTGGAATCCGACTAATCCTGGAGTTACTCAGATTTTAGGTAATGAAAGTAATTTTAACAGGGTCTTTGCAACAGGTAATTATAACGAAAACAAATTGTTTTTATTCGGCGGATTTAAGTTTTCTAATTTAACGGATACATCTGCTCTTTCTTATTTTATTAAATATGATTTAGCCCCCCCTAATAATTTAATAGCGGATAATTTTATTTACGGACCTAATGATTTTCCGAGTCAGCAAATGAGCGCCCTTGTAGGAAACAGTATTTATATTTTCGGCGGCACTCATAACGGTTTGTTAAAAACAATTTATGAATATAAAATTGCTACAAATGAATATTTAAAGTTCGGCGAGGAATTGCCCGAACCGAGAGCCGGCGGGGCCGCAGTTAAAGATAAGAATTCCGACAATGTATATTTAATAGGCGGTTTTAACGAACAAGCCAATTCGGCTTTGTCTGATGTAGAAATCTTTAATCCGTTTTTGGAGACAGGAAAAATTTCATCGGGACCAAGCTTGATTAACGCAAGAAGAAATACTTCGGGGGTATTTTATAATAACAGCATTTATATCTTCGGCGGTTTAGACGTTACGGGTACGGTTGTAAAACAAATCGAAAAAATTAATCTTACGCCCGTTACTTCCGTTGAAGACGATTATTTGGTAAATGATTTTGTATTAAAACAAAATTATCCCAATCCTTTTAACCCTTCTACTGTAATAAGTTATAATGTTCCCAGGAACAGTTATATCAATTTAAAAGTTTATGATGTTTTGGGAAATGAAGTTGATGAATTAATAAACGAATATAAACAATCCGGCAATTATGAATTTAAGTTTAACGCCAATACATTGCCAAGCGGAGTTTATTTCTATCAATTAATATCGGATAATTTTTCGGAAACCAAAAAAATGGTTATAGTTAAATAATGAAAAATAAATTTTTTCTTTATACGGCGTTTGTTTTTTTATTAAGCACGGTTTCATATGCCCAGCAAGTATCGCTTGATGAAATACGTAATTATTATAAATCATTTAATTATAAAAAAGTGATTGAACTTTCGGAATCGCTGTTAAATGAAAATACTCTTGCTAAAGAAGAAATAATAGAACTCGAAATAATGAAAGCGGTTTCTTCCTATTCTTTAAATGACGAAACTTCAGCAAGAAAATCGTTTATTGAAATTTTAAAATTAGAAAAAAACTATTCTCTCGATCCTTCATTTATTTCACCCAAAATTATATCTCTTTTCGAATCGACTAAAAAAGATTTTAATCAGATTTATGCGGACAAACCTGAAGAACAACTTGAAGAAAATATTCCCGAAGAAAAAACATCTGATTTTTCTTCAGTTTACAAAAAGGATAATTCCGATTTACTTAAATCAATTATAATTCCGGGCTGGGGACATTTAACAAGAAGCAGCGGAATTAAAGGATGGATAATTACTTCGGCCGGACTTGCTTCGCTCGGCACCATGATTTATTATATAGTTGACGCGAATAATAAAGAAGAAGAATATTTAAATGAAACCGACCCGGTTTTAATTCAGCAAAAATATAATTCGTTTAATACATCGTACAAAACTAGGAATGCTTTAATTACAGCTTATGCCGCAATATGGGTTTTTGCTCAACTCGACTTATTAGTATTTGATACCGAATACGGCTCCCCGCCTATTTCATTTTCATCCGGTTATAACAGCGTTGATGATATAAATATTTCGTTTAAGATCAGCTTCTAAACACGCAAATACTGCGTTTGGTACGAAATATTTTCGCACCTGATTTTGTTTTAATTCATTTTGGTTTAATAAGTACTTGTATAATTATATTATCTAATTAATTTTCTCCTTATAAAAACAGCCTTTTTCACACATTTTTAGGAAAAATTGATCTTTAATATTAATGAATATGGTTAGGATTTTAATTGTTAAACATAATTAAAGGTTGGTATGGTTTTGGCAGTTACTTAAGCATAGCAATTATAGATAATTTAAAAATTGTTCTTTATTGTTTTGTTTGGATGCGGGTTGGCAAAAGTTTTAATTAACTAACTAATTGATAACCGCCATTATCAGGCTGGCTCGCATCTTCCAGTATTGAAATTGAAAAAGGCAGCTTAATTTAAGCTGCCTTTTTTATTTTAAACCGGAATTATTTTGTAAACCTGGTCTCCCTTTCTTACAATTTCTATACTTTTAAATGTAATGTCGTCTCCCTTCTCTCCGATATTAATTTCAATTTCTTCTTTCACAATATTATCAATTCTGTTTTCAACTACGCCGGTTGTTTCGCCAATTATGTAGACTTCTTCACCAATTGATAAATTTCCGGCTTCCAGTCTTACATGAACAATTTTAGTTTTCTTAAAATAATTTATAACCTTTCCTATATACATTTTTTTAGTTGTTGCGCTGCTTCCGTATTTAACCGCGTAATCGTCTCCGCTGGGCTCACCAAAATAGAAACCTGCTGAAAATCCTCGGTTGTAAACCTTGGCTAATTCCTGATACATTTCTTTTTTTATATCAGCCGTAAATTTATTTTCGAAATAAAGATCTATGGCTTTACGGTATGTTGATACTACCTTTGTTATATATTCGGGACTTCGTTTTCTCCCTTCAATTTTAAAAGAATCAATCCCCGCTTCTATAAGCTGATCTAAAAATTCTATTGTGCATAAATCTTTAGGAGACATAACATAGTCCTCTCCAAGCAGAAGCGATCTGTCGCTTTCGGGATCGTAAATTTCATATTCTCTGCGGCAGGGCTGAATACACTCGCCGGTGTTCGCGCTTTTATTGAATAAGTGATGACTCATAAAACATCTTCCGCTTACGGCAACACACATTGCTCCGTGAACAAAGGTTTCTATTTCCATTCCTGAAGCAGTTTTAATTTCTTTAATTTTTTCTAGTGTGCATTCGCGGGCAAGAACTATTCTTTTTGCGCCCATAGATTTATACATTTTGGCGGCGGCCGAATTTGAGATTGACGCTTGTGTGCTGATGCAAAAAGGCATCTGATATTCAATACATTTTTGAATAACCGACATATCCCAGCATATTAACATATCAATTCCTGCTTTCTTAGCCGAAGCAACAACTTCTTCAAGCTCGCTTAAATTGTCCTCGAATACTATTGAATTTACGGTAAGATGCGAATCAACTTTATTCTTTTTGCAGAAGGCGGCTATTTCGGGGAGACTTTCAATTGTAAAATTTTTAGCTTTTGCGCGCATATTTAATTTATCAATCCCAAAATAAACTGCATCGGCTCCTGCTTTTACCGCGGTTCTCAACATTGTCCAATTTCCCGCGGGAGCTAATAATTCAGGTTTTTTTCTATTTTTAATCATTATTATTTTTCATAATTATTATTGTTAAAAATCATTTATTTTGTCTTTTTCTTACTAGCAATAATTGCCGTTCTAAATTTAACAATCATTTAATAAGCACGGAAACTTATAATTAATTTTTATATATAAAAAATGTATCTTACAGTCTTGCTAATAATCGAATATTATGAACTCCGTATTAGATAAAATATTAAAAAATATTTTGCTCGTCACCGGCGGCAAATTTGTCTATTTGCTAAAACTTGAAGGGAATAAGTCTTCAATACTTAACTTTTCGGGAGAAATTAGGAATGAAGATAAATTCTTAAAAGGTTTTAACGAAGATCTCAAAACCCTAAAAAAATTAACAGTAAAAAATGTCAAAAATCTTGAATCCTATAAAACTTTATCGGATGAATTTGGAATTAAGGATTATTTTGCAAGTGAAATGCAAATATCGGAAAGTACTAAGATATTGCTTAATCTATTTTCGGAACACGAACTTTCCAACGGAACAATAGAAAAAATTGAATCTTCAAACCTATTAATTAAGGAATGTTTGGAATTTCCGGTTAGTTATACGGCCGAGAATGAACTCGAAAAAATTCAAATAGCAATTTTAATAACCGATCCCAGCGGCGAAAAATTGTTCGCGAATAAATTGTTTTGTGAATCTTTTGAATATAATGGAGAAAAATTACTAAACGGTAACTTAAATTTTTATTCTCAGGAAAATATCCTGCTTGAATTTATGGAATTCCCATTTATGCAGGCAGTTTCCAAAAAAGAAAATTTATTTGAACAAAAAGTAAAATTTTTAACAAAGAATAACAGTTATAAAACCTACAAAGTTAATTCAACATTATCATTGGACTCTAAAGGAAATATTGAAAATGTTACAAGCGCTTTTTGGGATATAACCGATTTTGCCGAAGCAGAAGAAGTAGTAAAAGAAACTACTAAAAATATTGAGTCAATTCTATATTCTACCGGTCCCGACGCTACAAACTTTTACTTTGTTTCGGATGCCGTTAAAAAATTATTCGGATATCTGCCAGAGGATATTTACAATAAAAGAGTAATTTTCTTGCGGAAAATTTATCCCGAATATATTAAAGATGTCCGAAATTTTATAAACACTTTAAGTGAAGGGAAACGTGCTTCGGTAGAATATAAATTTAAGGATGCTTACGGTCAGCAGAAAATGGTAAGACATACCGGAGTGCCGATTTTAAAAGACGGTGATGTAATACGGATTGTAGGAGTAATTTATGATATTACCGAAGAAAAAAGAATAATTGAAGAACTTGAAAAAAGTGAAGAAAAGTTCAGAATTTTAATTGAAACAGCAAATGATTTAATATTTTCGCTCGACAGTTACGGGTACTTTAAACTTGTAAACAGAAGCGGCGCATTATCGCTTGGTTACTACAGCGAAGATATGATAGGCAAACATTTTCTTGAGTTTATTGATGAGAATAGTAAGTCTGATATTGCCGTCGCGTTTCAGAATATTTTAAGTTCGGAAGAAGTTACTAATTTTGAAGCCGCGTTTATTGATAAATTCGGCACTAAATTAATTTTCGACATTCAAGCGCGCCCAACAAAAAAAGATGATGAAATTACAGGAATGATAGCAATTGGACGGGATATCACCGAAAGAAGAAAAGATGAAATAAAACTAAAGGACCTGAACTCAAAACTAATTGAAGCCAATAGAATTAATCAGATTGAAAGAGATAGAGCAAAGCATCAAATCTCTGTTCTTGAAGAACTTAATAAACTAAAAAACGAATTTATTTCTAACGTTTCCCACGAATTAAGAACTCCACTTGCTTCTATTGTCGGATTTGCCGAAACTATGGCCTCAGACGAAGATTTGCCGCAGGAAGCGATTAAAGAATTTAACGGTATTATTTTAACCGAAGGGAAAAGACTGGCAAAGTTTATAAATGAAGTTTTGGATTTCTCAAAATTAGAAACCGATAAAGGCGCTCTCGATATTTCAAAATTTGATATTGTGCCTGTATTGCTGGATTTATTTGAAAGCCATAAAGAACAAGCCGAAGAAAAAGGATTAACTCTTTCAAAAGAAATTCCCGAAGCGGAAATTATTTTACACGGCGATAGAACTAGAATCGCAAATTCTATCGGAAGGCTTTTATCTAATTCTATAAAGTTTACTAATAAGGGGGGCAGAATCACAATTATTGTTCAGGATTTTCTAAAAGAAGTGGAAATTATTGTTAGCGATACCGGAATCGGTATTGCGGAAAAAGAAATTCCAAATCTTTTTCAGAAATTTAAAAAAGTCAGCCGTCCCGGTACTCAATTGCCCGGCGCGGGTTTCGGACTTGTTACGGTTAAACAAATTGTGGATTTGCACAGAGGACTTATACAGGTTAAAAGCGAAGTAAATAAGGGTACTGCTTTTATTATAAGATTGCCAAAAAATAATTAAAGGGTGAAGCTTGGAAAAATTAGTTTTTATTGTGGACGACGAACCTTCCATTCTTAAACTTTTATCCCATTGGGTTAAAAATCAGTGGGGTTATAAAGTTGAAGCATTTCAAAATGGAAAGGATGCCTTAAAAGCATTAGAAACCGGTGACCCGGATTTATTGCTGCTCGATATTATGCTTCCTGATATTAACGGTAATGAATTATTAAAAACTATAAAAACAAAAAATCAGCATCTTCCCGTAATAATGCTTTCGGCACAAGGAAGTATTGAAGTTGCGCTTGAGTCTTTAAGACTTGGCGCATTCGATTACTTTCCTAAACCTATTGATCAAAACAGATTATTGCCTTCGGTTAAAAACGCGATAAATAATTATGATTTAAACAGAAAAGTTGAAGAACTGGAAAAAAATCTTAATAAAGAATATAGTTTTGAAAATATTATTTCGGCCGATAAAAAAATGCAGGATGTTTTCAAAATGGTTACCAAGGTGCTTAATAACGACATAACCGTTCTTGTGCACGGAGAAAGCGGAACCGGAAAAGAATTAATAGCTAGAGCAATTCATTTTAACGGTATAAGAAAAAATAATCCTTTTGTTGTTGTTAATTGCGCTTCAATTCCGCGAGAACTGCTTGAAAGCGAATTGTTCGGTCATGAAAAAGGCGCGTTTACAGGAGCTCATCAAAGAAAAATTGGTAAATTTGAACTCGCTCAAGGAGGCACAATTTTTCTTGATGAAATCGGCGAAATGGAAATGTCTCTTCAGGCAAAAATATTAAGAGTGATTCAGCAGAAAGAATTTGAAAGAGTAGGCGGCAACGAAATTATCAAAACAGATGTTAGAATTCTATCGGCTACCAACAGGGATCTTCAGGAGGCAGTGGAAGAAAAAGAATTCCGCGAAGATCTTTATTACAGGCTTAGTTCATTTCCAATTACAATTCCTCCTTTAAGGGAAAGAAGAGGAGATATTGTAATTCTAATTAATCATTTTATTAAAGAATTTAACCAAAAACATACTAAAAACATAAAAGGACTTAATAAACCTGCGCTTAAGGTTTTTTACGATTACGACTGGCCGGGCAATGTACGTGAACTGGAAAACACACTCGAAAGATGCGTTATTATGACGGACGGAGATTATATTGATTCTGATGTTATTCCTCCGCAAATAACTAACTCAAACGGATCGGCGGGAATAAATATAAGCGGTCCGCTCTTCGGAGACGATTCGCCTGTAATTCCCTTCGAAAAATTAAAAGAAGAGGCAATAAGACATGCGCTTTCTGTTACAAGCGGTAACATTGTTGAAGCCGCAAAAAAACTTAGTGTCGGACGAGCTACCTTATATAGATTAATGGATAAATATAGAATAGATGTAAATAGAAAATAAAGGAATACTATGGGGATCATTGAACAAAGATACGGCAATGTATTGGTTGAAATTGTTGATATTGACAGAGCTACCTTTACGGAAGCCGGTATATTAAAAGAAGCTTTAACAAAAGGCATTGAAGAAGGTTTGAAAAAAGTTGTTGTTGACATCTCGAAGTGCGAGTTTATCGACTCTACTTTTTTAGGAGTGCTTGTGAATGCTTTAAAAAAAGTCGCGAAAGAAAACGGCGACATGAAACTTGTAGGCTTTAAACCCGGCGTCAGGTCAATGTTCGAACTAACAAGACTTTTTAGGGTTTTTGATACATATACAACTTTGGAAGAAGCGGTAAAAAGTTTTAATGAATAATAATTAATAATGAATATGAGTGTAGTAAGTGGCTGATGCAGATAAAAAACATAACGGTATAAAAATATTATTAGTTGAAGACGAACTTAATATTGCAAAACTATTTGAATTTAATTTAAAGAAAGCCGGATTTATTGTTGAAATTGCCAATAACGGAAAAGCCGGTTATGAATTGGCTAAAGAGGTTAATCCAGATTTAATTTTAAGCGATATAATGATGCCGGAAATTGACGGGTTTGAATTCAGAAAATTAATTCTTCAGGATCCTGAATTAAAAAAAATCCCATTTGTATTTTTAACCGCAAAAGGAGAAGAAGAAGATATTCTTGAAGGTTACGATCTTGATATTCAGGATTATATTATAAAAACAGCAAGCACAAAGGTTGTAATTGCAAAAGTATCGGCAATTCTAAACAGTCATAAAAAAGAAAGAGCAAAAGTAGTTGCTGAAGTACAGCAGGCTGCCGATAATATGCGTGCTACTGTAGTGCCGAAAACATTCCCGGTTTTCGACGGATATGAAATTCGTCACTGGCATGTGCCTTTTGAGAATGTACCCGGCGGCGATTTTATTGATTACTTTAAATTCGACGATGATAATCTTGTCATTATTCTCGGCGACGTAATGGGTAAAAAATGGGGCGCCTGGTATTTTGCCGTTGCTTATGCCGGTTATGTAAGAAGCGCTATTCGTTTTGCGCTTCAAACTGTTCAGGATTTATCGCCCGCAAAAATTATTACTAAAGTTAATGAATCTGTATGCAAAGATGAGAGAATAGCGGAAGTATTTATCACTCTTTCGGTAGTAATTATTAATAAGACGACAAATAAAATTAAATACAGCGGCGCCGGCGATCTTCCGCTTGTATACAGAAAAGATAAAATTGACTACATTTTATCAAAAGGCCTGCTGCTTGGATTTGACGAATCAAGCGAATATAATGACCATGAACTTGATTTAAATCCGGGCGATGAATTATTTTTATTAACAGACGGGATAATGGAATCACGGAATAAATTGGAAGAGCAATTTGGCCACGAAGGTTTTCTAAATTCAATTAAAGAAACACCTGCCGGAGGCGATTCGATGGAAATGATCAAAAAAACTTTTACGGATTTTACCAATGGAAAATTTGAAGATGATGTAAGTCTAATTGAAATAAAAAAACTATAAATTGTTATCTGAAATAAGTTTCACATCGGTTAATTAAAAACTCGAAAAATTCAGTAGAAACAGAAATATTATTAAATATTGATTCCAATGTTTCCTGATCCGCGCTTTCTAAATCATCCTTACGTCCGGTGAAACAAATTCCTCCGAATTCCAAAGCCGAAGGCGATATTAATAATTGTTCAACCCCCTCTTTCTTAATAAGTTCTGAATTATATTGCCTTCTCGGGAAAATAAATACAGTCCATTTATTTAAATTAAATGACGCAATTATATTCATCCCAGGTTCAACTGAATCGCCTGATATTCTCAAAAATCCATCGAAAAATATTTTAAATATATTTAATAGTTCAATTTTACTCGTTGATTCTAATACAATAAACTTCCTTGAAAAATTTTTACTCGCCCAAACTTCCGCTTTCCCGTTTCTTCCTGCTAATCTGCATAATGATTCTTTTAATAAACTATACTCTTTTTCCAGAGGAAAAATATTTTTTCTACAACCGTAAAAATGAAGATGATCAGTTGAAGGCGGTCCGCAATCCGGTCCGTTATAATATATTGTAAAAAACTTTCCCAAGTCACGGGAAAGATTTAATAAATCCTCAAAATTTTTTTTTATTCTTTGAGAGACGTGTTTAAATTTGGCAATTATTAAATGTTCCTCTAAATCCGGGAAGGGATTAACATGAATATAAAAATCATTGCCGTATTGAAGTAACTTCTGATTGTCAGATGAATTAATAGAACAGAAAGAGCATATCTTTGTATCATTTAATCCGTTGTTAAGGTTTGAAGTTGAAGCAACCGCTTTTTGCGGATTAAATTTTAATAATAACGAAGTGTTGTTAATTTTTAATTCACGGGATTCTAAAATGTTTAGATTATTGTGCCTTTCTTTTAATAAAGGCCACTTTTCAAATTGATAATTAAACAATGCGCGAGTCCGTTCACCAAAATTTTCCACACTCCCGTATTTTTTCAATTCATTATCTTTAACTACATTTTTGCTAGTCATAAAGATTTGTTTTCGTTTATGTAAACATAATAAAAAAGAAGCTTGGTTTTACAGTTTGATTATTTATTTATTTGAGAGGAATAATAAAATGTATTCGATTGCCCAAATGTTGATTTAATAATTTTTCCCTAAATATAAATATTTAACATTTTGCTATGAAATAGAATCTTGCTTTTTTAGTGAAAATCCTAATAAAATACCCGTAATATTAACTTATTTCCTTCAAAAGCCAATCTATTAAAATAAAATAATATTTAAATTTAATGTTCGACTAACAATTTCCGTGAAATAGCTTGTGATATATATCACACCTTTAAAGCCGGGAACAAGACAACTTAAGTGTTGTAAAAAATGACTGCAGATATTAATGCTGTTATTTTACTTTTTTATAGACAAAATATAATTAATGAAAATCGTTTTTAAAAAATACATAATTTTTATTCTTTTACTTTCAGCAACGCTATTAGCAGAACCATTTGTTAACGGTTCGAGCGAAATGAAGGTTAAAGAATCAGCTTTAAATTCAAATTGGGATATTACAATAGCACTTCCCCATTTTGAATTAATACGTACAAACGAACTGGATCAATCAGACATCTCGTCAAATTTTGAAATATTCTTCATAACTTACAACACACCGGAATTTTACGGTGAATTTGAAAGCAAACTCTCTTCTCAATTTAATCTACCCCAATTAAAAACCGAACAGCGGTTCGGCAATAATCTAAAAGTATAGTTTTATTTTTTCCTTTTTCTCCTTTTATTTATTAACAATTAAAGAGGCAAATTTGTACAAGAAAAACATATATATAGCAGTAACATTTATAATTTTAGGAGTAATGTTCTTTAGTTTAAAGGACTCGCTTGCGGGATCTTCAACAGACGAATTCGATGAAAACGAAGTGACAATTTCAGCAAATACTGAAAGAACAATTGACATAGAATTAAAAAATAAAGGAAATATGATAGCTTCATGGTACGGACCTAAATTTCACGGAAAAGTTACGGCAAACGGAGAAATATATGATCAGATGTCTATGACGGCTGCGCATAAAAATATGCCGTTCGGAACAATGTTAAAGTTGACTAACCCGCGTAACGGCAAATCGGTTGTTGTTAGAATTAATGACCGCGGTCCATATATAAAAGGAAGACAATTAGATTTATCAAAAGGCGCAGCAACGGTTTTAGGTATGCTTCATAAAGGTGTTGTTAAAATTCAGGTTGAGGAATTAGTAATGAACGATTTCAACAACCCCGTAATTGCTATGAATTAATTATAATATAATGTTATTATAACCCGGTGTATGCCGGGTTTTTTTTGGATTTTTAATAACCCGCTTTGTGTAATTGTTTTAATAAATTACTACTTTTCAGAAGTAAATATTCTAATAGGAATTTATATGGAACACGCGCCGCATGACAAATTTCCGGAAATAAAAAGAATTATAGAACTTCAGAAAGCCAACAGTCTTAAAGTATCTCAAACTACATTCACTCAACGAAAAACAAAATTAAACAAACTGTTAAAATTAATTTTTGATAAATCGAACGAAATAGAAAAAGCGGTTTATGATGATTTTAAAAAACCTGCTCCCGAAGTGAAATTAACAGAAATTTTTCCGGTCACTACCGAAATTAAACATGTAATCCGTAATCTTAAAAAATGGATGTCTCCTCAAAATGTACCTGCTCCGCTAACATTTTTCGGCTCGTCAAACAGTGTGGTTTATGAGTCCAAAAGAACCGCTCTTATAATTTCACCATGGAACTTCCCGTTTATGCTTGCAGTATCGCCATTGGTTTCGGCAATTGCGGCCGGCAATTGTGTAATTATTAAACCATCGGAACATAGTCCCAACACTTCAGAATTATTAAAAATATTGTTAATGGAATTGTTTGAAGAAAATGAAGTAGCTGTTTTTACGGGAGATTATACAATTTCAAGCTGCCTGCTTCAATTTCCGTTCGGACATATATTTTTTACGGGCAGTACACCGGTTGGTAAAATTGTAATGGAAGCGGCTGCAAAAAATTTAACTTCAGTTACTTTGGAGCTTGGCGGAAAATCGCCTACAATAGTTGACAAGACAGCAAACATCAAAGAAGCCGCGAAAAGAATTGCTTGGGGTAAATTTTTTAACGCTGGACAAACATGTATCGCCCCAGATTATTTAATAGTTGAAAAAAGTATTAAAGATATATTTGTTTCGGAATTTATAAAAGCCGTAGAAAACCTATACGGACAAATTGAAAATATTCACACATCTAAAGACTATTGCAGAATAATTCATCAAAATCATACGCATCGATTAAATGAATTATTAGTTTCTGCAGTTACATCTGGCGCAGTAGTTAAATTGGGCGGCGAAATAAATGTAAATGAAAATTTTTGTCAGCCGACACTAATTAGCAATATTGATATTGATTCAAGAATTATGAAAGAAGAAATTTTCGGTCCAATTCTTCCTCTGCTTACATTCGATAATTTTGAAGATATTTTAAGTATTATTAATTATAATCCAAATCCGCTGGCTTTATATATTTTTAGTAAAAATACTAATTTTACAAATGAGCTTATCAATTCAATTCCGGCCGGAGGCGTAACAATAAATGATGTTGTTGTGCATTTTGTAAACGTAAATCTTCCTTTCGGAGGAATTAATGGGAGCGGATTCGGTAAATCGCACGGTTTCAGCGGTTTTAAATCTTTTTCAAATGAAAAACCGGTTATGAAGCAGCCCGGTATTACTCCTCTTAAGTTTCTTTATCCGCCTTATAATAAAACAGTAAGAAAATTAATTGAATTGACTGTAAAGTACTTTTAATTGATGTATTTTTTTACTTAATTAAAAAATTAATTAACAGCACATCAAAATTATGCCCAATAAAAAAAGATCAATAAAAGCTAAAACCGGTAAACCGCCGGGAACTCTGCTATATGTCGGCAATAAAGAAATTACCGATTCTCAAATAACCTTTCTGGATTATAATTCTGAGGTTTTTGAAAAGCGGCAAATCAAATCGGTAGAAATATTTTCCGAAGCCGTGAAAAATGTGCGTAAAGATACCGTAAGCTGGGTAAATATTAGCGGACTGCATAATATAAATCTGCTAACCGAAATAGGTAAATTATTTGATATTCATACACTGGTTTTGGAAGATATTCTTAATGTATTTCAGCGGCCGAAAATTGAGATTTATGATGATCATATCTTTGCTGTAATAAAACATATTACGAAACATGACGATAATAAATTAAGCATTGAACAGGTAAGCTTAATTATATCTGAAGATTTTGTAATTACTTTTCAGGACGGTTCAAGTAATATTTTCGAAAGCATATATGAAAGAATTGAAACGGGTAAAAATATTTTTAGAAAATCTAAACAGGACTATTTGTTTTATGTATTGCTTGATTTTATAATTGATCATTATTTTTTAATAAATGAAGAACTAACCGAAGAAATCGATAAACTGCAGGAAGAGCTTTTTACAAACACCGATAAAAATTATACCGAAGAAATCCACAAGCTTAAAAAAGCGGTAAATAAAGTTAGACTATCGGTTAAACCAAGCAGAGATATAATCTCAAATATTTTGCGCGAAGATATAAAAATGATAAATCCAAGCACACATGTTTATTTTAAAGATACCTTGGACCACACAATTCAAATATCTGAAAGTCTGGATTTAACCCGCGAGTCTGTAATTAGTCTGCTCGATACATATCTATCAACAGTAAGCAACCGTATGAATGAAGTAATGAAAATGCTTACATTAATCGCGACAATATTTATTCCTCTTACATTTATCGCCGGCATTTACGGAATGAATTTTAAATACATGCCCGAGCTTGAATGGGAGTTTGGTTATCCTCTTATTTGGATTATAATGCTTTCTATTGGAATATTACTTGGTTTGTATTTTAAAAAGAAAAAATGGCTGTAATTATTAATAATTAGGGAGAAAGAAATTTGATGGAATTAATGTATTCGGAATTTATGGGAAACTCTGTTTATAAATATTTTATTGCCGGCGCAATTATTGTAATCGCGGTAGTATTAATTCAAATTATAAAAAAGAAAATAATATCAACAGCACAGGAAGGGGAACAAACAACAAGCAGACACCAAACTCTGTTTGTTAAAGCCGTTAATAGAATTTTAATTCCTTTCCTTTATCTCGGAACAATTTATATATCAATTAAAACATTGTCGTTTGGAGAAGCGGCGGATTCATATCTTAAAATTTCTTTCGAAATATTAGCGGCTTGGTACGGTATTCGTTTTATAATTGCGCTTACAAACTTTTTAATTTCTAAGTATGTTGAAAAAACAAGAAGCGAAGAGGAAAGCAATAAGATACGCCCTCTTTTTGCGTTTATAAATTTTGTTATCTGGATTGTAGGTTTACTTTTTCTCCTCGATAATTTGGGATTCGAAATTACAACAATTGTTGCCGGACTAGGAATTAGCGGTATCGCAGTTGCTCTTGCAGCTCAAGCAATTCTTGGCGACTTGTTCAGCTACTTTGTAATATTTTTTGATAAACCTTTTGAGATAGGCGATTTTGTAGTGTTCGACGATAAACGCGGAGTAATCGAAAAAATTGGGATCAAATCAACTAAGATACGTTCGCTTTCGGGTGAAGTAATTGTCGTTTCTAATTCAAATCTTACAAACTCGAGACTGCATAATTTTAAGAAAATGGAAAGAAGAAGAGTCGCCTTTACAATCGGCGTAACTTATCAAACCAAGCCGGAACATTTAAAATATATTCCCGTGAAAATTAAAGAAATAATTGAAGGAATTGAATTAACGGAATTTGACAGAAGCCATTTTAATAATTACGGAAATTTCAGTCTCGATTTTGAAACCGTATATTATGTTTTATCAAGTGAATATAATGTTTATATGAATATTCATCAGGAAATAAACCTTAAAATATTTGAAGACTTTGCAGAAAAAGGAATTGAGTTTGCTTACCCGACTCAGACCTTATACTTAAATAAAGAAGAAAAATAATTAATAGAGAATCTTTTGGAAGAATTTATCCAGAATTATTTGGGAATAAGTCCTGTACTTCAGATTAAGTTATTAAATACAATAATTTTAATTGGAGTATTGTACACGATAATTAAACTGGCTTCAAAATTTTTTATAAATAAGATTGAAGATGTATCAAACCGTTACTTATGGTTGAAAATTTCACGATACATTACCGTATTTATAGCATTTATTGGTCTTTCTAAAATTTGGTTAGGCGCGTTTGATTCTTTCGGCACATACTTGGGACTGCTTTCTGCAGGGTTGGCAATTGCTTTCAAAGATTTACTTATAAACCTTGTCGGGTGGCTTTTTATTTTAATCAGAAAACCTTTAAGACTTGGTGATAGAATTCAAATCGGCGAAGTAACCGGCGATGTAATTGATATAAGAATTTTTCAATTTTCGGTAATGGAAATAGGAAACTGGGTTGACGCTGACCAAAGTACGGGTAGAATAATCCATATTCCCAACGGTTTTGTATTTAGCAAATTTCAGGCGAATTACACTGAGGGTTTTGAATATATCTGGAACGAAATTCCTGTCTTGTTAACTTTTGAAAGCGACTGGAAAAAGGCTAAAACAATTCTTGAAGAAATATTAAATAAAAACACAATTCATTTCAGCGAAGAAGCCGAAAAACAAATTAAAAGAACAGCAAGAAAGTTTTTGATATTTTATAATAAACTTTCGCCTATAGTTTACACAACCGTAAAGGACAGCGGCGTGCTTTTAACAATGAGATTTCTGTGTGAAGTAAGAAAAAGAAGAGGCGTTGATATGGTAATATGGGAAGCCGTGTTAAATGAGTTCGCCAAACATGACAATATCGATTTCGCTTATCCTACACAAAGATTTTACAATAATTTAGCAGAAGGTAAGCAAGGAACAAAACCATTAAAATAATTTTAAACTGAGTTTATTGTATTGATTAAAATTTCTTTTATTCTTATAGAAAGCTTATCTCTTTCCTCATTTTCCATAATCAATTTTTGATTTACTTCCAGCTCAATACCTAAATATTTTTCTGCCGAAAATATTTTTCTTAAATACGATGTAAATCCGTCGGCTGTTCCTAAATATGGGTAATTAAATCTTATTTTATATGTCGAGTACTTTTTAGAAAAATAATTTTTATATAACCGGCAAAACTGTTTTTCCAATTTACGTCCCGGGTCATATAATAAGCCGATATCACAGTTTCTCGTATTATTATTAAGAACAGGCGTAAACGAATGAACCGAAATATGAATAACAGAATGTCCTTTTTTAACAAAATCTGAAATCTTATTTTCTACCGGCTTTCTATAAGGGTAATAATAACATTTTAATATTTTATTTTTTTCAGCAATCTTAAGGTGTTTTGTGATTTCAGAAAATAAATTTTTGTGATGAACAGATCGGTTAAGCTCAACAAGCAATCTGCTAATTTCGGAAGCGGCATAAAAATCGGCAAGCGGTTTCAATTCATTAAATAATTCAAGCGCGCCTAAATCATAACCGCGGTGAGTTAACAAATCCTTATTAGAGTTCTTAAACAGGAGTTTGTATTCATCGGGAATTTTGTTCCCGCCGTGCTCGCATGTTATAACTAACTTTGTCATTATTCATTCACGAACATTTTATTGGTTCCTAAACAAGCCGCTAGATTTTTATATACTTTTAAAATGTTTTCTTTTGATAAGTCATTTCCTAAGGCGCTTAATATTCTAGATGACAGACTTCCCTTATCTAATAATATTTTTATTGATTTCAGCAAATTACTATCGGTAATAGTTATATTATTAAAAATATGTTTCCAAAGTTCATTTACCGAACATTTATTATTGCATCCGAAAAGTTTTAGATAATTTTCATCTTCAATTATAACATGCTCTCCTTCTTTTATTACTTTTAAAAATATATTTGATAATTTATCCTCATCCCAAATTTTCTGTTCATCGGTTAAACTCCAACTGCCGCTAATTAATTTTTTAAGAGTTTCTGAAATTAATAGAGTTATTGCCAAATCGGCCGAAGGGCATTCCTGAATATCAATAATTCTGATTTCAATAGTGTTCCGGTCAAAGCGTGCGATTGCTCCGCGTGAATTCAGCCATTCATTTTGTAAAATGTTATCGTCATCGTAAGGTTTAATATCTTCGTAAATATTCCGGAGTATTAATTCTTCATACTCTTTTTTCGTGAATGCTCTTTCCGGAATAACTTTCCCGGCAATAGAGGGGATTTTTTTTTGATTGTTTCTATAAACTTCCAGCCGCGTATCTATATATCCTGTCGGATTATACTCTATAATCGGCGTACTAGCGCTTAATGCGGGAATTATGGGTAATAGAATTCTAATAGCAGCATGCAGTTTTTCAAATTCTTCGTCGTTGCCAAACGGTAAATTTATATGCGTGCTTTGCAGGTTTGACCAGCCGTGACCCCGGCAGTCGAATATTCTATTATAGGCCTCATACACTTGATTATATTCGTGATTCCATAATTTTGATTCCTTAAATGGATCCATAAAAGGGTGCGCCCCTGTTGGAAGAAGCATGCAGTTAAATTCATCTAAAATGTTATTAATATTTATAACATTTTCGAAAAACTTTAAATCAAGATTTGATAAAGTTTTAGCGGGACCATTTGTTTTTAATTCAATAACATGAAGAACTAATTCATTTGACCATGCAATATCACCGAATTCAACATCCGAGACATATTCTCCGGATACTTTTTTTATAAGTTCATCCGCTATCGGACATACAATTAATGTGTCTTTGTCAACAATCATGTATTCAAGTTCTACTCCGTATCCTTGAAACATTCGAAGAATATTTTTCATAAATGAAGTTCCTTCACATTACGAAGAATCTCAATTCTTTCTTTAAATGATTTCATAATAGTTAAGTACAAATGTTCTCCCATTACCTCGTCTTCAACTCCGGCATCAATGCTTGGATTATCATTTACCTCAATCACATAAACTTCGTTTCCTATTTGTTTTATGTCAACACCGTAAAGTCCGTCTCCAATTAAATTAGCGGCTTTCAAAGCGGTTTTTACAACATTTTTAGGAACATTATAAATCGGAACTGTTTCATACTTTCCGGTCTGATCATTTTTTTTATTTTCCCAATTATAAATTTGCCAATGACCTTTTGCCATAAAATATTTACAAGCAAAAAGAGGCTGTTTATCAAGAACTCCGATCCTCCAATCAAATTCGCTGTACATGTATGCCTGAGCAATAATTAAATCGGACGTTTCCATTAAATTATCTATTTCGGATTTTAATTTACCGGCTTCCGAAACTTTTACAACTCCCTGCGAAAATGAACTGTCAGGTTTTTTTAATACACAAGGCAATCCAATTTCGCCAATTACGGAATCCTTATTATCTTTATGAACTATTACAGTTTTGGGAATAGGAATTTTTGCTTTTGTTAAAATTTCCGCAAGATATACCTTGTTGGTACATTTTAAGATTGAACGAGGGTCATCAATAACTACCAATCCTTCGGTAAATGCGCGACGCGAAAATCTGTAAGTATAATGATTTACGGCCGTAGTTTCACGTATAAACAAAGCGTCGAATTCAGGAACCCTGCTGAAATCATCCTTTGTTATAAACTCCGCCCTTATACCGACTTCTTCGGCTGCTTCCATAAAATGTTTTAAAGCTTTTTTATCCGACGGCGGAGCTTTTTCGTCGGGGTTTATTAGAATCCCCAAATCATACATTGCCATTGGAATTTTTGCAGAATAAATTCTTTTTTTCGAAAAGTATATTTTCGCAAATTCTTCAACAAACGGAAGATGGTTTTCGGGAATTTCATTTACGGGTACCGGAAAAATATTTTGAAGTATCCATTTTTCTTTATACACAAAATGCGCACGCATTAAAGGAGATTTGAATAGATTATAAAGCTGTGTGCTTAGTTTTTCGTATTGTTTGGATACGTTCTGCCCGAAATATATGCTTAAATAAAAATCTTCCGATTTCAGTTTTGATAAACTTTTCTGAATCAGTTCATCTAAGTCTTCCGAAATTATTCTTATAATTGATAACGACTTTAAATCCTGTATTGTCGCTATATTTGGGAATGCCTTATGTCCGCGCGCTTCGGCTAATAAAGAAACATAATAACCTGTTGCCTGATATTTATATGATCTGCACAAATTAAATATTCGGGCAGTTTTCAGTTCTAAAAACTTGCTATCTGTTAAATATGATTTGGCGCTTACAACCTCAATTGTATCCAGGTTGAAGTTCCAATCTTTCGGATTATTTACAACAACTAAACTTTTCACATTTCATCCTGTTTTTCAATTATTAATAGATTCGCATCATAAGTAACAATGCCGAGCATTATTGAGTTAATTAAACGGCCGATTTTAACCGAATAATAATTGTTGCCCGAAAACGGATTTTCTTTGTATGGATCGGCGACAATAACATGTTTTTTTTCTCGATCATAGCCGCAAAGCACAACAAAATGTCCTGTAGAAAATCCTTTAACATCGTCATATATTGTTTTATCTCCCTTTCCTGTTCTTTCTCTTGAACAATTATAGAGATATGTTGCGCTTAATCCTGTAAGAATAGGAATATTCTGTTCAAACTTTTTTTTAAGAAAAGCCGTATTTAAATCTTTAAATAAAATTTGTCCGCCGTTTTCTAAAAATTCAATATATGCTTTTGTTGCTTTGTGCAGTCTTTTGCTTTTTTTATGTTTAAGCTGCATCTGTAATTTAAAAATAAGATTAACCTTTTTATCAGAAAACCATGTAGGATCAAAGACCAAAAGATTATATGTATAAATTTTTACTTTAAAACCCTTTTTCAGAGCGTCAATACCAAGCATTACAGCTAATGTTCCCCCTTCTTCCAAATAAGATACTTCAGATATAACTTGTTTTAGTGGAATTTCCATTCCGTAATAATTGTAAACCGCGTGCAGACTTGTAGGTCCGCAAGTAGTATCGCTCGGTTGCGTTAAAATCTTTATTGGAATCATAAAGAACCTTAAAAAAATTCAGGGATATTTATATAAAAATAATTCATAATACAAATAAAATTCGCTTATAATAATATTATTTTAATACAATTTAGGTTTAAAAGTGAGCCGATCTGTAGTAAAATAAAATATTAAATATCTTTATCAACAATAAGATAAGGTTTATAAATAATATCTATTGCAGATTCATAAAAAGTGGATTAATTTTGTAAGTCAATTTTAGGAGTTTGCAATGCCGGAAGAACTGTTCGTACATTACAAGTTTAAGAACAGAAAAAGCGGTAAAATTTCCGAAGGTTATATCCGGGTTCCTGATATAGAAAAATATGCCAAAGGAATGAATCAGCTTTTCGATATACATGAGTATAAAATCATTGAACGGAGGATTGCGAATAAAGAGGAATACGAGTTTTGGAAACCTCAGAAAGTATTTCTTACGGAGGAATAATATTTAAAGTATACTAATTATAAAAAATAACCGTAAGTTATTTTAAAAATTGTGAGGCCGTCTTCAATTAGGAAGAGGCCTCTTTTTTTAAAATTTATTGTCAGCCGAAACTATTTACCGACGTTGTAAATAAATAGCTGAAGAAAAATATTATACCAATTATATATAGAACCACCAAAACAATTCCGACAATAATTAATATTTTCCAGATATTAAAAAATTTGCCTTGAAGCTCAAAACCCCTTCTTAATGCCTGGGCATTATTTGTTGATTTGAATATATCAAACTGATCGGCCGCTTCGCGCATTCTTAAACCAATAAATATTATCGGAATGCCGAATACCGCTCCAACAATTGACAAACACGCGATAGCTCCTGTAATTATATGGTATAAACCGATAAACCGCATATCTTTTGTCATCTTTAAAAAAGCGATTTGAAAATAAGACGGCGGCTGATATGTATTTTGCTGCTGGCGGGCTTCCTGTTCGTTTCCTAAATCTCCCCCTTCAATTTTAATATCGTTGAAGTCGTCCACTTAGATTTCTCCCGATTTAGTTTATATTAAAATAATAGTTCTATATTCGGAATAATTGCAATTTATTTTAATCAATAAGTTTGAAAAGAATATAGTAAAATTTAGTAATAATGTATTATTTAAGAAAAATATACTCTGTTTATTTATTATGAATTAATTAGTATTTTACTTGGCAATTATCAGAGGCAATATTCCGATTATGACAGTAATATTTTCTAAAAAATGTGAACTTGCGCTGCAGGCTGTTTTATATCTTTCCGTTAAAAAGGAAAATTTTATAGTAAGCGCAATTGAGATTTCGAAAGAACTTAAAGTACCAAAAGAATTTGTTTCCAAAGTACTGCAGATATTAACCGACAGCGGAATTGTCGGTTCAAAAAAAGGAAAAAACGGAGGCTTTTATTTAGCAAAAGCTCCCGCCGAAGTAAAGTTAATAGACATAGTTGCGGCAATAGACGGACTTGAGATTTTTAATACCTGCGTGCTTGGTTTTCCGGGCTGCTCTATCGCTGAACCTTGTCCCGTGCATGAAAAATGGGGAAAGCTCAGAGAAGATGCTTATAAAATGTTAAGCGAAGAAACGCTTGAGCAATTGAAAGGGAAAACCCTGAATAAAATACTTAATTTATAACGCTACACTTCCGCGTGAATTACTAGATCCTTGGATGTGCTTTCCGAAAAAGAAGATTTGTCCAATCCGCCGTACATATTTATTTTCCTAAAACCGGACTGCTTAAACAGATTATTTATATAATTATATTTATGGGGATATATTTTCGTTGATATAATTTGATTGTCCTTGGGATTTTGAATAGAATACTTAAGAATATTAAACTGAAGATAGTCTTCTTTGAAATCATAAAATCTGACAAAATTAAAATTACCATCGCTTGTAATATTAATTATTCTTTCTTTTTTCTCAAGTACCGGTATATAATTTAATATTTGAATTACTACGCTTCCGTTTTTACGCAGCATATTTTTAATTATGCTAACTGACAAATTTAATTGTTGTTCGTCAAGGTTGCCCAGCGAATTCCCCAAAGAAATTATAAAATCGTATTTGTCATAATTTTCATGCTCAATTTCGGTAATGGATTTATTTATAAAATTTATTTCCGCTTTTTCTTTTTCAGCGTTTTGTTTCGCTTTATCTATCATACCTTTTGAAATATCAAAAGCAGTTACATTAATTCCTAATTTATAAAGTGCGATTGAATCAACACCGGTGCCGCAGCCTAAATCTGCGGCACTTTGTATTTCACTGCTAATAAATTCTTTTAAATATTTTTTTTTCTTTTCAACAGCCTCATTGAACAATATCATGTTGTCGTATGAATCCGAAACAGCGTCAAAAAATTTTTGGTTTGTAAGCATAAAATCACTTAGATATTTTTAATAATTCTTCTTCTAAATTAATTGCTTTAGGAAATAATATATTGTTTTCCAAATGAACATGCTTATGAAGATCCTGTTCAAATTCTTCAAGCTCTTTATTAGTTAATGTAAATGTTGTGCATGCGTCCTCAGGCAAAGTGTAATTATCAGTTAACTCCCTAATTGATTCCATTATGCCTCCGGCGCCAATGTGTTCATTTTCCATTGCATTTATTGGATTTTTAATTGTACCGTATCCCCCTGTTTTTGGTTTTTCGTTAAATGTTTTGCAGTCATGAAGATATTTAACAATAGGAAACAAAACTTTTTCCTCCTTGTGCATATGGCTTATCATTTCGTCCGATATTTGCCGGAAAAGTTTATTAACATCAATCATATGCGTGTGAGTTTTTCCGTGTCTGTTTTCAACTTTTTCAAGGTGTTCCTGAATTCGCGGAATGGCTTCTCTTACATAGGCGTGATGATTATTAACTATATAATTGCTTAAGAATACCAAATCCCATTCGTCATATCTTTCGCTTTTTTCTTTATTATTTTTGGAAACAGAAACTAGTTCGCCTATTAGTTCTGAAATATTAATTTTTCTCTCTTCCGCGGCTTTTGTTAACGGACGGTTGCCTTTGCAGCAGAAATCAATTCCGTATTTTTCAAAAACTTTTGCAGTTTGAAAATTATTAGCTACAATTTCTTTTACAATTGTGCTGTCGTTTATATTTATAGTAGTGCTCATAATACATCCTTTTTTTATTAGATATCTTTTTTAGAAAACTTTTTAAATCCCAGAGTTAACGGGAGAATAAACCAGATAATTAATACCAATATTGATACCGCAAAGCCGGTAGTTTTACCGAAGAAGTTTTCGAAAACGGCTCCAGTATATCCCATCAACGCCGAAACATCGAATTTTAATATCACTAGTATTCTCCCCAGATCAACAGGATTTATTAATGTTAGTCCGAGCGCAAATTTTTCAATCGGGTAATCCTGAAACATTTGCAGAAGAAATAAAATTAGTCCGTCATAAACGGCGGTAAAGAACAGCCATATAAAAATTGAAAGTCCCAATCCTTTTAATTTATCTTCATTAAGCGTGGCGATTAAAAAAGCGAAAGCCGTAAAAATGAGGACCTGAAAAATACCCGTTATAAATATTATTATTAACGTGAATATCGATTCGCTAAATATTGTTATGTTAACCAGTATAGGAATCCCGACGCCGGCAATAAAACTTAATATAAGCGGCAAAACTAGTCCAAAATAAAGTCCGCCGTAAATGGAGCTTCTGTTAACCGGCTGGGTAAGCATAAAGGTTATAAAATTTTTATTGTTATAAATATATACTGTTCCGAAGACAATACTTATAAGAGGAATAACTATAAGAATAATGTTTAGAAGGCTCATAATAACTTTTGGAGCTTCTCCCGTAAATGAAATTATCCAGTAAGTAAATGCCAGAAAAAATAGGAAACATCCGAGTACCCATTTACTTCTAATATTGTCCTGCATCTGGTATTTTAATATTTTTAATAAACTGTTCATGCAACCTTTCCCATCATTACTGATGCTACCGACCGTTCAAGGTTTTTTTCGCCGGTAAGATTAATTAAGCTGTTAAGCGGTCCTTCGAAACATATTTTACCTTCAAGTATAAAAACAATATTCTGAGCAAGATCTTCAAGCTCGCTCATAATATGCGATGTAAACAATATTGTTTTTCCTGCTCCGTTTTCTTTTATAATTTTATCTTTTAATATTCCGCTTGATACAGGGTCAAGTCCCGCGGTAGGTTCGTCCAATATCAGTATACTCGGATTGAATAAAAACGCTAATGCCGCGCTGACTTTTTGAACGGTTCCGCCCGATAGATTTTTTAATCTCTTATTCATTTCATTTTTCAGATTAAATTTTGATATAAGTTCTTCATCCATATTTTCAGTGTTGTTCCGCAGATCCTTTACCATCTCAAAAATATTTCTGACTGTAAGGTTCTCAGGAAAACTTGCGCTTTGCGGCATATAGCCGATATCTTTTCTATAACCGCTTCCGCCGTTTAATAATTCGCCATTGACTAATATTGAACCGTCATATTTTTTTACAAGTCCGAGTATAGATTTAATTAATGTTGTTTTGCCTGAGCCGTTGGGCCCGACTAAATATGTAATTTTTCCTTCGGCTAAATTAAGGTTTATGTTTTTTAATACATTTAACGATCCGTAGTTTTTATTAAGACTATTTATTTCTATCATAAAAACCTCTTCATTGAAGGAAGATTATCAATTAATGTTTCCGGAGTTAAGGCGGGAAATATTTTTTCGGCCGCGTCTAAAATTCCTACAAACATGCTTCTCAGTAAAATTAAAGTCGGCCGGTTTTTTTCTACAATTAATGAAAAAAGTTTTACCGGTCTGTAAGGCACATCGCCAATTCCGTTTTTATCTAAATCATAGCCGCTGTAATCCGACCAGTAATTATTATTAAATTCGTTATAATTTTTTACGCTGTTCGTAGCAACATCAAATGAATTTCCAATAAAATTATTTTTGGAAAAGTAATTATCCATTGAATTAGCCATCAATCTAATAGCCCATCCGTTTTCAATAAACTCATTATTTGAAACAACAACTCTATTTGAACCTTCTATATAAATTCCGCTTGAATTTTTATAGAAGTAATTATTTTCAATTTTGCTGTCGGTAATATCTTTTAATAGTATACCGTAAGAAGCGCCGCCCCAATTATTTTCAAACCGGTTGTTTCTCATTTCCACATTTTTAGTGAACATAACGGCAACACCCGCGCCGTTATGTTTAAATATATTTTCCGAATAACTGCAGCTGTCCGAAAACATAAAATGCAGTCCGTAACGCAGGTTGTCCTCGCTTGTATTTCCTGTAATTAAGCTGCTTTGAACAAACTCAAAGTAGATGCCGTCGCGGTGTCCTTTTATATAATTATCTTTAATAACAATGTTTTTACAGTACCATAAATGTATGCCGTTTCCCGACGAAGCTTCTGAAGTTTTCACCCCGGTTATTTTATTATTAGACACTTCGCAGCCGGATGATTTAGCGAGATATACCGCAAAGAAATTTTTATCGAACCGGTTATTTGTAATTATACAGTTATTTACCTCGTCTAATTTTATTGCCGCATTATCGTCAATAAAACTAAGTCCGGAATTGATAAGTTTTAATCCGGATATTATTACATTATCAGCTTTTATCGTAATATTTTCATATTTATTTTCACCGTCAATTACCGGAAAGTCTTTGCCAATTATTGTTAGGGATTTGTCAACAATCAAATTTCCCTCTTTATAAGTGCCGCTCTTTATTATTATTGTGTCGGATGACGATGAAACTTCCAAAGCCTCTGATATTAATTTATATTTCTGCTGTTTGCCGACAATTAAAACTTTTGCCGCAATATCGGCATTAACTAATATCAGCCATGCAGTTATAAATATTTTAATTCCATTCATCATTAACATATTTAACCAGTTCATTCCACTTAATTTGTTTGCCGCCGTACTGTTTCTTTATTTCAAGCAAGTTGTTTTCTTCTTTGTAGGCGCTTAAGTAAAGACCCATCGGGCTTCTTAATTTTTCGCTTAATAAAAAATGTGAGTCATCAACTTTTATTAAATCATTTGGCCGGGAAAAGTTAACAACCCACATTGAATTTATTTTATCGGGATTTATTTTATGGGAGTACGCGGCAAGACATTCTATTGAATCATACTTAAAAATTTTTCCTTTTTGCGTAATTAATTCCGCCCCGTATTTTGAATCGCTTATCAACATCATACAGTAAGTGCAGTTATCCTTTCCGTATTGAATCGGTTCCGGATCAGAACCGCATCCTGCAAATTGGATTAATAGTATTATAAATAATATTGCCGAAATTTTATTTAACATTTTTAACCCGTTTTGATTTTATATATTCAACTCCATATGAGAATGACGCCGACGCAAGGGATAAGAAAATCAGTATACCGCCAATGCCGGGAAGTGAAACAGCATTAATATTTAATAATTGTTTTGAACCTATAAGAGGAGGCTGATACGCCATTCCCGGCACCTTAATAGGGGCGTTTGGATTTAAATCATGACCGTAATCATATTCCCACATATAAAAATCATATAATCCTATTAGCAGAAATAGGATTAGTATTATATTCCAAGCGAGAAGCAGTTTTTTATTTTTCGTTATAAAAACTACTGCTCCGAATAGAACCATAAATAAAATTATAAATGGAATAATCTTTAATTCGGGAATCGCGTCGGGGTCAATTTCTTTCATTCCTATATAATGATTTAGTTTATTTAAATTATTTAAATCGTGTTCGCCCGCTCCCCTTATTTCATCTGCCCATATTCTTAATCCCATACCTTCGGGATACTGCGGGGCGTTCAAATCTATTGTCCAGATAGGAAAAAAATATGAAGCCGCAAGCATCATAACTCCGATGCCAAATAACAAATAATTATTTTTGAATATGATTTCACTTAAATTCATTTTATATCTCAGTTTCTGAGACGCAGATTATTAATCTGCGTCTCAGAATTTTATTGCTGATAATAAATCAGCAATTAATTAAACGATAATTTTGTATTACTGTTTTTGCCTGATATTCTTATATAACCCTGCATTTCCTGATGAAGAGCTGAACAGAAATCGGTGCAATAGAAAGGATAAACTCCTTCTCTCTGCGGTTCCCAAACTGCAGTTCTCGTTTGTCCGGGCATAATTAAAAGTTCCGCGGTACGCATTCCTTTTACGGCAAAGCCGTGAGGAATATCCCAATCCTGTTCCAGATTTGTAATATGGAAATAAACTTTATCGCCTACATTCACACCCTCAATATTATCAGGTTTAAAGTGCGTACGTGTTGTAGTCATATATATATGAACATCATTTCCTTTTCGTTCAACCTTCGTTTCTTTTTCTGATTTTACGCCGTAGGGATGTTTGTTTTTTTCTAACTCAAAAATCTTTACCTGTTTATTCATTAATTTTTCGGCCGGAATTGCCTGCGCGTAATGCGGTTCGCCGATTGTTGGAAAGTCTAACAAGAGTTTCATCTTATCGCCGGATATATCTATTAATTGAGCAGATTGGCAAAGCTCGGGACCTGTAGGCAAATATCTGTCTTTTGTGATTTTGTTTAATGAAACCAAATATTTCCCGAAAGGTTTTTGACTGTCGCCGCCGGGAATCATTAAATGTCCGATAGAATAATAAGAAGGAATTCTATCAACAACTTCCCAAGTACCAAGTTTCCATTTAACAACTTCCGATGAAATGAAAGCGGATGTATACGCGTAGCCGTTTCCGTCAAATTCGGTATGCAGCGGTCCTAAGCCGCAGTTTTCAACTTCGCCTGCAATAACGGATTCATATTTAATAACAGGAATTCCATACATATCGGAAATAAAATCTTTATTCTCAATTGCTTTAATCATTTTCGAAAATGAATGAACGGGAATAACGGTTGCGAGTTTTCCTCCGGCAACTATATATTCGCCTGAAGGATCAACATCAACTCCGTGAGGTGATTTTGGCGTTGGCAGATAATAAATTAATCCTGGACAATCCGCAGGATCAAGTATTAATACTTTTTCTCTCTTTTCCGATACCGCAGTGTGAGTTTCATTGTTGTAACGATTGCTGTAATACTCTGATTTATATTCTTTACCCTTTCCCTGTTTTACATATTCTTCGGCCAATTTCCAGTTAACCGCTGCAATAAAATCCTTATCATTTTGCGAAGCATTAATTTCAAGCAATGTATTCGCCTGTTCGCTGTTATAAGAAGTAAAAAATGCCCAGCCGTGAGAAGGGCCTTTGCCCGCATGCGCTAAATCGTAATCAAATCCAGGCACTAATATTTGAAATGCAATATCCATATGCCCGTTATCCGGATTAATTTTTATGAATGAGAGTGTACCCTGAAAGTTTTCTTTATAAGAAGAAATCGGCACATCTTTTTGAGGAATCGGCACGCTGAATCTGGTTGAAGCCACAATATATTCTGTATTCATTGTAGTAAAAGGAGAGCCGTGATTTCCGCCTGAATTTGGAATTTCTAATATTTCTTCGGTTTCAAATGTTGTTAAATCAATACGTGCGACACGCGGAGTATTGTTAGCATTAATAAATAACCATCTTCCGTCTACTTCACCATTGGTTTGAGATAACTCCGGATGATGAGCGTCGTCCCATGGAATTTCACCGTAGGATGTCTGCAGCATCGGCCTTGTTTCAGGTGTATAGCCGTATCCGTTTTCGGGAAATTGTGAGAAGACCGGAATTACTTTAAATAATCTTCCCGACGGAAGACCGTAAACAGTTACCTGTCCGCTGAATCCCCCGGACATAAAAGAATAGAATTCATCATATTCGCCCGGAGCGACATAAACTTTTTCGGCCGCGTCGCTTGTGCCCGGCTTACTGCCGTTATCGGCGCATCCAATAAAAACAATTGATAACATTACCGAGAAAATAAACGGAGCTAATAAATTTTTCTTTAACATTTTTTCTCCTATTAATTTGTTATTTGTTTGATTCCATTCTTAAATATTCAAGAAGCTGACGCGCGTCTTCTTCCGTTACATTTTGGAAGGTCATTTGATTAGCATACATTGCCAGCATTTTTCTTGCTTCTGGATGTTTCTGTGTCATTTCCTGAGGATTCAAAATCATATTCATTATATATTCAGGACTTCTTGTTTCCGTTACACTTCTAAGCGCCGGACCCGTATATCTTTCGTCCATTTTATGGCACTGCGCGCATTTGGATTCGAAAGTTTTTTTGCCCGACTCAGCCATAATTTTATCTATATCGTTGCTGATCTGTAATTTTTCTTTAATTGGTCCAATGCCGTTATCCAGCTCAAAAACCGTTATTCCTAATTTTTCCGCTATCTTTTCTTTGCCAGTAGCGTTTCCCGAAGAAGATTGATCTTCTTTATTGTCACCTCCGCAGCCTGTAATAATAAAAGCTGCCGCTAGTAAAAGTGCTGTTAGTAGTTTCATTTTAGATCTCCTATAATTTATATAAAGAATTATTTGTCTGATTAAATTTCATATTTATTGATTTCCGATAATTTTGCTTTTTTTATTTCTGTTTTTGTTTTTTCCCAGCTGTCATGCATTGGGCAATTACATCCGGCACAAACCTTTTGTGTACCGATTATACATTTTGTAAAAAAGGATTCGTCTTCAAATGCATTAATTAATTCAATAAGTCTAATGTTATTTGCGTCTCTAATTAATTTGAATCCTCCGTTTTTCCCTTTTTGCGAACTTACAATTCCATAATGAGTAAGGGTCTGAAGAATTTTTGAAAGAAACTCTTTGGGAAGATTAATCTTCGCCGCAATTTCACCGGCGTTTATGTATTCATATTTTAACATACTACTCATATAAAGTAAAATTTTAACGCTATATTCCGTTTTTTTATTAAATAACATAAATAGAATGTAATGTCCTATTTTAAAAGTGAAAATTATTTTATTTTGTTTTTACTATTCTTTTCTGCCTTAGTTTGTTTTTATAGATATAGAAGACGGAGTATGGAGAGATGAGAAAATTGTGAAAAAATATAAAAACAATAAAATTTAATAGTCATTTTTATAATCAGATTTTTTATTCTGATTAAAGATAATAAATAAAAGACCACGTGTCAAGTATTAAATGGTTTTTTATCTTATTCTGAACGACACATTTATATATCAGCCCTGAATTAATTCAAAAAATAAAACCAAAATGAAGTTTTTAAGTAATATTTATTTTTAGAAACGTCTAACTTCTCAAAAAAATATTTATTTTAATAATTGGTTATATTCGGGAAATAAAAAAAGCGGATACTTGAAAAGAACAATTTCTATATTATTAATTATTACCATTATTTCTCCCCTTTGGTTTTTGTATTCTATTATTCAGTATGAAAAATATATTACAAAAAAAGAGATTAAGCGGTTTCTTGTATCTAAAATTGATAAAAACGAATTAGTGCTATTAAAATTTTCTATTGAAGAAACAAATACAAAACTAAGATGGGAACATTCAAAAGAGTTTGAATATCAAGGGGAGATGTATGATATTGTGCAAAAAGAAATAAAAAGCGACAGTATTTATTTCTGGTGCTGGTGGGATCATGAAGAAACAAAACTAAATAAACAGCTGGAATCGCTTGTAAGTCAAGCCTCCGGAAGTCATCAACAAAACAGAGAAAGGTCGCAAAGACTAAATACTTTTTTTAATTCGCTTTTTATTAACTCATTTAGTTATAATAATAATTTTGGCAATGAATTTAGGTCCGCTCTTTTTCCTCGCTATATAATTGATTATTCCTCCCGTTATTTAATACCCGATACGCCGCCCCCAAAAACTATAATTTCATAAAATAATATTTTGTCCCGGAATTTTCCGCGAATAGAGTTTTTAATTATTGGTATGAAACTATAGGAATTATTATGAAAAAAAACATTTTATTGTTTTTTATTTTCTGTTTTTACTCTTTTATTAATGCGCAGATTATTACCGTGATCGATAAAGAAAGCGGTCACGCGCTCGAGCTTGTAAATATTACAAGCAGCGAGCCAAAAGCATTTACGGTTACTAATTCGGCCGGACAGGCTAATATCCGCAAATTTATTAATTCGGAAAAAATAACTTTTCAACTTCTTGGTTTTAAAACTGAGAACAGGACTTATAAAGAAATTAAAGACAGGGATTTTAAAGTATATTTAGAACCGACAAATATTTCATTGGATCAGGTAATTGTTTCAGCAACAAAATGGAATCAGACTCAACGCGATATACCTGTAAAAATTGCAACCATTAATCCCCGGGACGTGATGCTTCAAAACCCGCAAACCGCGGCCGACATGCTGGCTTCATCGGGAGAAGTGTTTATTCAGAAAAGTCAGCAGGGGGGCGGAAGCCCAATGATTAGAGGATTTGCGACCAACCGTGTTTTAATTGCCATTGACGGAATCAGAATGAACACAGCCATATTCCGAAGCGGTAATCTGCAAAATGTAATATCGCTTGATCCTTTCGCTGTTGAAAGAACAGAAGTCCTTTTCGGTCCCGGTTCTGTAATATACGGCAGCGACGCTATCGGCGGAGTTATGAGTTTTTATACTCTTTCCCCCCAATTCTCATTAAATGAAAGTCCTTATATAAAAGGAAATGCTGCCGTAAGACAGGCTACCGCCAACAATGAAAAAAGCGGACATGTTGATTTTAATGTAGGATGGAAAAATATCGCGTTTACAACAAGCATATCATATAATGAATTCGGCGATTTAAAAATGGGAAGTAATGGTCCGGAGGATTATTTAAGAGATGATTATGTGCAGAGAGTGGACGGAGTTGACAGGGTATTTAAAAACGATGACCCTTTAGTCCAAACACCGACAGGCTATTCTCAAATAAATCTTATGCAGAAAATTAAATACAAATACCTGCAAGACTGGGAATTTGAATACGGATTTCATTATTCCGCAACAACTAATTACAGCAGGTACGATAGGCATATTCGTTACAAAAACGGTTTGCCTAGAAGCGGAGAATGGTATTACGGTCCGCAAAAATGGATGATGAATAATTTTATTATTAACAATCACGAAGCTAATAGTTTTTATGATGATGTTACAATACGTTTCGCTCATCAATTTTTCGAAGAAAGCAGAAACGACCGGGACTTTAATGATTATGAATTAAGAAGCCGCCTTGAAAAAGTAAATGCTTATTCAATAAATTTTGATCTAACAAAAAGCATAAATAACATACATCAAATTAATTACGGCGCGGAAGCGGTTTATAACGATGTTGTTTCTTCCGGTACCGATAAAGACATTATAACCCGGATAATTAATCCCGGACCATCCCGATATCCGGCTTCCACTTGGGAATCATATTCTATTTATGCTGTCTATCAATTTAAAGCCAATGAAAAATTATCATTGCAGGCGGGAATTAGATATAACTATTTTAAACTTAACTCAGATTTTGATTTAACATTTTATCCGTTCCCGTTTTCAAAAGCAGAGTTAAGCGAAGGCGCCGTAACTGGAAATGTAGGTATGGTATTTCATCCCTATGAATCATGGTCAATCAGCGCAAATCTTTCAACCGGATTCCGTTCGCCTAATGTCGACGATATAGGAAAAATATTTGATAGCGAGCCGGGATCAGTTGTTGTTCCGAACCCAACATTAAAATCCGAGTATGCATATAATGCTGAAATCGGAATCGCGAAAGTTTTTGGTGATTATATTAAAATCGATATGACAGGCTATTATACAATTTTAAACGACGCGATGGTTAGGCGGGATTTTAAATTAAACGGTTTGGACAGCATTAATTACAACGGTGAATTAAGCAAGGTACAGGCAATACAAAATGCTGCTGAAGCGAATGTGTGGGGAATTCAAACAGGTATAGAAATCAAATTCTCAGGCGGATTTGGTTTTGCCGCAAGAGCAAATTATCAAAGCGGGGAAGAAGAATTAGATAACGGAAGTACAAGTCCTTTGCGTCACGCCGGACCATTATTCGGCGCAGCGCATATAACCTACACTGCTCAAAAACTTAAATTTGATTTATACGCTATCTATAACGGCGAAATTAGTTATGATAATTTGGCCGAAGAAGAAAAAGGCAAAGATTATCTTTACGCGGCAGATAAAAACGGAAATCCATATTCGCCTTCATGGTACACATTAAATTTTAAAACAATGTATCAATTGACGGATATTTTTTCTCTGTCCGCCGGAATAGAAAATTTAACAGACCAGCGCTACCGTCCTTACAGTTCGGGCATTGCGGCTTCAGGAAGAAATTTTATATTATCTTTTCGCGCGGGTTGGTAATACTATTATAACCCTCCCCATAGGGGAGGGAATCTTTTAGTTAATAATAGCTTTCTGAAGAACTTCTCCGTTTACGCCTATCACTATTACTTCAACCGGAATGTTTTTGCCTGATGCCGTAACAGCTTGCTGCGCAATTTGCACCAATCCTCCGCAGCACGGAACCTGCATTATTACTACAGTAATAGATTTAACTCCGGCGTCTTTAATCATTGATGTTATCTTTTCTAGATATACCTCTTTATTGGTATCAAGTTTTGGGCATGCGATTGCTAAACTTTTATCCTTCATAAAATCTTTGTGAAAATCACCATAACTGAATCCGACACAATCAGCCGCCAATAATAAATCTGAGTTTTTATAATACGGCGCCGTTGGGGGAACAAGATGAAGCTGAATAGGCCATTGCGTTAAATGAGATTCGCGTTTCCCGCTTTCGTCGTTTCCGGTATTTTTCTTTTCAATAACTCTTGAAGCCGATCCAGGGCATGCTTGATGCTGTTTAGTAACCGGCGGTTTAATATCTTTTATAGGATTATAAATACCTTTGGCTTCCAAATAAAAAAACGCTTCTTTTAAGTATTCAAATTCTTCGTGATCGCGCAGATGTTCAAGATGAGCTTTAATAACATTTGGACCTCCCTTAACAATATAATCCATTACCTTTGTTTCGTCGTAAGGCTCAGCTTCCCGTTCTTCAATTAATAAAGCATCCTGAGGACAGTGACCAATACACGCTCCCAGTCCGTCGCAGAAAAGATCGCTGATTAATCTTACTTTTCCGTCAATAATTTGAAGCGCACCTTCATGACATTCGGGTACGCAAACTCCGCATCCGTCGCATTTATCTTCATCTATTTTTATAATTTTTCTTTTCATTCCGTTTTCCCATAATCAGATTATTTTTTCTGATTTAAAATTATTAAAAACTAATTTAATCCGCAAATAAAATCTTGATGTCTTTTTATGGACAGAAAAATTTTTCTAATTTAAAATTTCCGCTGCTTTTTTAAGTTGACAAAAGAATCTTAAACGATTAATTTATAATCAGAATTTAAAATCTGTTTATAAATTGAAAGTACATTTATGGCGAAATATATAAAAAACATAGAAAAACCAGTTCAGAAATACAGGTTTGTATTTCAATCGGTTTTTGCATTATTGTGCATCTATATAGGAATAGAGTTTTATCTTTTTACAACCTACTTAGAATCGGGCGGAACTACTGAATTTTACAACAGACCTGCGGGTGTTGAAGGCTTTTTGCCGATAAGCGCGTTGATGAGTATTTATTACTTTTTTTTAACAGGAGAAATTCACGACGCTCATCCGGCGGGATTTTTTATCCTTCTGGCAATAATTTCTATTTCACTTGTTTTCGGAAAATCATTCTGCAGCTGGTTATGCCCTGTCGGATTTATTTCTGAACTTGTTGGGGATTTCGGAGAAAAGATTCAGAAAAAATTATTTAAGAGAAAATTAAAACTGCCGAGGTTTTTAGATATTCCTTTGCGGAGTTTAAAATATTTACTGCTCGCGTTTTTTGTGTACGCAATATTTTTTTCAATGACGGCTCTTTCATTAAAATATTTTTTGGATAGCCCTTATAATATTGTCGCCGATGTAAAGATGTATCATTTCTTCGCGAACATAACCCAATTTTCATTAATCGTAATCGGCGTACTATTTCTTCTATCAATTATTATAAGAAATTTTTGGTGCAGATATCTTTGTCCTTACGGCGCCTTACTAGGAATCACGTCATTAATTAGTCCGAATAAAATTAAAAGAGATCCGATAAGCTGCATTGACTGCGGCCTTTGCGCTAAGGCGTGCCCGTCAAATATAAAAGTTAATAAAATAATAAATGTTATTTCGGACGAGTGTTCGACATGCTTAAGCTGCGTTGACGCATGTCCCGTTGCCGATACGCTTGATGTAAAATCATTAATCACAAAAAAGAAAATTTCAAAACCTAAGATTGCTATTGGAATTGCGATAATTTATCTTATTGTCATTTCGATCGGAATGTTTACCGGAAACTGGGAAAGCAAGGCAACTAAGGAAGATTATTTACTTTATTACCAAAATCTCGATAGAATTGGTCATCCAACATCTGTACAAGACATTGAAACACTAAACAAAGTCTCAGAAAAGGAAAAAGCTGATGGAAGAAAACAAAACAAGTAATTCTTCATTTTTGAAAAAGATAATAAACACCTTAACTCCGCCGCCGCAATGGAGATTCCCGGTTATTATATTTCTGGGGATAATGACCGGAATGGTGTTTTATATTCTTCACATTTCAAACGCTGTTTCATATTTATCCGATGATCCGCGGGCATGTATTAATTGTCATATTATGAATCCTGAATATATCACATGGTCAAAAAGCAGTCACGGTAGAGACTTGGTCTGCAATGACTGCCATGTGCCACAAGACACCTTCGTTAGAAAATACTATTTCAAAGCTATGGACGGTTTACGGCATGCGACAATGTTTACGTTTAGACTGGAACCACAAGTAATTCAAATTAAGCAGGCAGGAAAAGACGCCGTACAGGAGAATTGCATTAGATGCCATCAAAATAATATTCACCCTGTAGCGGTTAGATCAATAAATGCGGCAATGATATTTGACGAGGGAGAAAGATACTGCTGGGATTGTCACCGCGATGTGCCGCACGGCAAAGTACACAGTTTATCATCTACACCAAATGCAAATGTGCCTGCATTGGAGCCTGTTGTTCCAGAATGGCTTAGAAAGTTTACTGAAAAAGAAAAATAAAATTAATTAGGGAAAGAAAAATGGAAAACAAAAACGACAGCAGAAGAAAACCCTGGGTTAACTGGACATTATTTATTTCCACGGTAATTGTAGTATTTATTCTGGGACTGTTCGCTTCTTCAATTGTTGAAAGAAGAAGCGAGGGAATGTATACCCTGCAAATGGTAAAACCAATCGCAGATTATGAACCGAGAAACGAGGTCTGGGGTGAAAATTTTCCCCGCGAATATGAAACATATTTAGCCACGCTTGATACTAATTTCGCCAGTAAACACGGCGGTTCAAAAATGGTTGACTACCTGGAAAAATATCCCGAGTTAGTTGTAATGTGGGCGGGATATAGTTTTTCACGAGATTATAACCAAGGCCGCGGACATGCATATTCAGTAAAAGATATAAGAAATACCCTGCGGACTGGTGGTGAAGAGGAACACCCAATGCCTGCAACATGCTGGACATGCAAAAGCACCGATGTTCCTAGACTGATGGAAAAAGTAGGACCTGCCGAATTTTATAAAGGTAATTGGTTTGATAAAGGAGCTGAAATTGTGAATCCTATCGGATGTCAGGATTGTCACGACAATGAAACCATGAATTTAAAAATTACACGCCCTGCTTTAATTGAAGCGTATCAAAGACAGGGAAAAGACATAAAAGATTTTTCAAGAAACGAAATGCGTTCGCTTGTTTGCGCTCAATGCCACGTTGAATATTATTTCGACAAAAAGAAAGTTGAAGGTTCAGAATATTTAACCTTCCCATGGGATAACGGATTCAGCGCTGATGATATGGAAAAATATTATGACGATATTGATTTTTCAGACTGGACACATGCTTTAAGCAAAGCTCCTATGTTAAAAGGACAGCACCCCGATTATGAATTATATATGACAGGCGTACATGCCAAACGCGGAGTTTCCTGTGCGGATTGCCATATGCCTTATAAATCAGAAGGCGGAGTTAAATTCACGGACCATCATATTCAATCTCCGTTAAATAATGTTGAGAATTCTTGCCAGGTATGTCATAGAGAAAAGACTCAGGATTTGATTACAGATGTTTATGAAAGACAGGATAGAATGGAAGAGTTAAGAAGACTTGCGGAAAAAGCTCTGGCTGCCGTTCACCTTGAAGCAAAAGCCGCATGGGATGCCGGGGCCACAGAAGCCGAAATGAAACCGGTGTTGAAATTAATTCGTCACGCGCAATGGAGATGGGATTGGGTTGCGGCAGCAAACGCTCTCGGTTTCCACGCTCCTTTTGAAGCAATGAGAGTTATCGGAACATCTGTTCAGAAAGCTGAAGAAGCTAGAAGAGAAGTTGCTTTGGTCCTTGTAAAACATGGCCAGAAATATCCGTTAGACTTGCCTGACTATTCAACAAAAGAAAAAGCGCAGAAAGTAATCGGTCTTAAAATTCAGACACTTAGAGAAGACAAACAAAACTTATTGGATAATAGTGCAAAAGAATGGGATAAACTGGCAAAAGAAAGACAAGGGAAATTAAATAAATACTAAAAATATTTTTGATTTATTATTTTGATCAATTTGAAAGAAGTTATTTGTCTAAAAACAATGTAATTAGCTTATTCAACAATCCAATAAATTATATCTTTGTTTTGTTTTTAATTTCTAGCATTTCAATTATATAGTTATAATCTTTTTCGGTGTTCATATTAAAAAATAAGTTTTCGTTATAAAACTTAAGGTTGTCTATATTAATAATATCTACATTCAATGCTTTGATTAAATCAAATAATTTTAGATTAATTTTATTTTTTGAGTTTTTTATGTTTTTATATTTTATTAAAAATTGTTCAGCAAGTATATAAACGCGCTTTTTGTAGATGCCACAAAGAATTTGCAAATTTCCATGTAATGCATATAATACAGCATCCTTCTCTGATGGAAAATTTTGCAAGTATTTTATAGCTTCAATAGTTATTAATGGCATATCGCAAGAGATGATAAAGTTATTTTCTGTATTAGAGTGAAATAATCCGCTGTGGATTCCAGCAACAGGGCCTAAAAATGGATATATGTCCTTATAGATAATTTTACCTGTTTCTGTATATTCGTCCGGGAAATTAGAAATAATAATAACAGAATTAAATAATAAATCTAATTTTTCGACTAAAATATTAATAATCGACAAATTGCCAATTTTTAATAATGCCTTGTTGGTTTTCATTCTTGAACTTTTTCCACCAGCTAATACTATTGCGGTTATGTTTTCTTTCATAATTTAATTTTTCCCGATAAATAATAATGTAGAAGTTAGTTTGACTATTGTGATAGCTGTTTTATAAGTCTCAATATTTTAAAAATATTCGTAAACCCTATAATAAATTATATTGTATTACAGTTAAATATATTTATAAGATAAATGCAATAGTTTATGGTACAATTATTGTTCCATAGACGCATAAGACTACGGAATTTGAAAAGGCGAAAATATGAAGACACTTAGTAGTATATATGTAAAATTTGAGGAATATTTAAGGGAATTGATTAAGATACAATTAATTAAAAAAAATGTTAGTCTTTTAGAGTTTATCGAAAGTTTTTCTAAGGTTTTTTTTATTTTTATTCCACTAATAATTGGCATTATAATCGTATTGTTTTATTTAAGTATTAATCTACAGTTTAACTCATTTAAAAACAGTATGCTCAATATTATTGAGATTGGTCTGGCTGAGAATTTAAAATCAGCTATGATCTCAAATGATTTTATGCGCGTTAGAAATTCTTTAGAAAAAATAAGAGAGTTAGATGCTATTGAAAACGTAATTTTAGTGAATAAAAATAGAAAAGTTATAATCTCAGACGAATTAAATAATGAAGGAATAATATTAGACTACCCTGAATTAAATGAAGCCTTTGAAAACAGTTTTAAAAAGAATACAATAAAATCTAATGATAGAATAGTGTTGACCTTTGAAAATGAAAACTCATGTCAACGATGTCATTTTGAAGATGATAAAATTTTGGGTGGTTTGGTAATTTCTTTTACTTCTTTAAGTGGAGTAAATAATACAATAATTTATCTAGTGTTATTATTGTTAATGGGATTGGTTGCGAATCTTTTCGCAAAAAATTTTTTCAAATCATTTTCAGATAGTTATTTAAGTACACCAATTAATGCTCTTGTAAAAATATCAAAGGACATTTCGAAAGGTGAGGTTATAAGTAATGAAAAATTTAATTCGCCTAATGAATTTAAATATATATTTAATGTTTTGGCAAAAATGGCGGGTGATATTGACGATTATATAGAGGAGATAAAAAGAAAAAATTCTGAAAAAGAAAAAATAAAAATATTAGCTGGTATTGGAGAAATGGCCGCAAAAGTTGCTCATGAGGTCCGAAATCCGCTTAATACTATTGACGGAGCTATTCATTACTTAAAAAAAACAAGTAAAGACGATATCATCTTGAAAGAATATCTGGATCTTATTGAAGAAAATATAAAACGAATTAACAATGTAGCTTCAGAATTGCTTAACGCGACAAAACCTGTAAAACCTGTTTTGGAAAAAGTGAATGTTGTGAATTTAATACGCGAAAGAATTCAGGAATTTTCTGATAAGTTACACCTTGCTCATGTTGTGGTTAGTATTGAGGCAAAAAAGGAAATCCCAATCATTTTTATTGATAAAAATCAATTTACTCAGGTAATCGATAATCTTGTTGAAAATTCAATTAACGCTTTTAGTGAATTACCGATGGGCCAAATTAAAATAAATGTAAAAAAAATAAATACATCTCCTATGCAGAATTTCCTACTGATAAGAATTTTTGACAATGGATGTGGAATTAAGCAGGAAGATCTACAAATGATTTTTACCCCGTTTTTTACAACAAGGCAAAGTGGTACAGGGCTTGGTTTAAGTATTGTTGAAAAAATTATTTCTAACCATAGAGGCGAAATAAAAATTTTAAGTAAACAAAACCGCGGAACTTTTGTAAATATAAAACTGCCACTTAGAACATAATAATTAAAAAATTATGAATAATGAACTTATATTAATTGTTGACGATGAGCCGGGAGGTTTAAAAGTACTTTCAGCTAATCTTGGTTTAGAAGGGTATAATGTTGAAGTTTCGTTGTCTGGTTATGAAGCAATTTCTAAAATTGAAGAAAAAGATTTTGACCTAGTATTGCTTGATTATCAAATGCCAAAAATGAACGGAATGGAGGTATTAAAAAATATAAGAAAAAAGGGTTTTGAAATTCCCGTAATTATGATAACCGCCCATTCAACAATCGAAAATGCAGTTGAAGCCATGAAAAGCGGTGCATATAATTACATTACTAAACCATTAAACTATGACGAACTTTTTATTTTGGCAAGAAAAGCAATTGATAGTTATAAGACTGAAAAAAAATTAAGATTGCTGCAAAAAGAAAGATCAGAGCTTTTTAGTTTTGATAATATAGTCGGACAAAATTTTGAAATGAGAAAAATTTATAACCTTATTAAGTCTGTTGCAGACACCGACGTATCAATATTAGTGCAGGGAGAAACAGGTTGTGGTAAAGAATTAGTTGCAAGATCAATTCACTATAACAGCAACAGGCGTGACAAAGGTTTTACTGTAGTTGATTGTGCCGCATTAGCTGAATCACTAATTGAAAGTGAACTGTTTGGACACGAAAAAGGATCGTTTACAAACGCACATCAACAAAAAAAGGGGAAATTCGAATTCACAAATGGCGGAACTATTTTTCTTGACGAAATTGGTAATGTAAGCTATAATGTCCAAGCTAAATTATTAAGAGCAATCGAAAGAAAGGAATTTCAGAGAGTTGGAGGCAACCAAACAATATATAGTGATGTAAGAGTTATTGCCGCCACTAATGAAGATCTTAAACAAAAAATAAAAGAGAATACATTTAGAGAAGACTTATTTTTTAGATTAAATGTAATACAAATTAACATTCCTCCTCTTAGAAAAAGATTTGACGATATACCGTTATTAACTGAATTTTTTGTTAATAAATATTCAGAAAAATACAATAAAAAAATAAAAGGAATCAATCCAAGCCTTTTATCAAAATTAGTTGAATATCAATGGCCGGGAAATGTTAGAGAATTTGAACATTTAATAGAAAGGATGCTGCTTCTTACCAACAAAGAGGTTTTGGATGCAGATTGTTTTAATGCGGTTTTTACTCACAATAGCGATATTGGAAGAATTGTAAATTCTAATATGAAACCATTACAAGAAGCTAAATCAAATTTTGAAAAGGAATATATAAAGCAGGCTTTGGAACTATATAAGGGAAATATTAGTGACACATCAAAATTTACAGGTATTCAAGAACGTAATCTTTATGAAAAAATGAAAAAATACGATTTAAAAAAAGAAGATTTTAAAGGATAATAAGAAAAAAATAATTAATATTTGTTAATTTAAAAATAAATATGAAGACAGAATCAACAATAATTTTCGGATAATTTTTTCAACAATCGGATTTAAAGTTCCGACTCACCTTTATGTTTAATCCTCACTTTAATCAAATAATTTCATTTTAAGCACTGTATAATAGCTTTTAATTTGGTACTAAAATTGACGTTTCATTTACAACAAATGAATTCTGTATATTGATGAAATTTAAAGTAAAAAACCTGGATTTATTAAATTTTCACGAAAATATTGGTTGTCAAAAAGGTTGTCCCGTTGGTACTAATGCGTGGAAATATATTTCACTTATCAATTTGGGTAAATATACCGAAGCTTTTCGAATTGCTCGGGAGCCTAATCCTTTTGCTTCTATATGCGGAAGGATTTGTACACACCCATGCGAAGTTAACTGCCGCAAGGGGGACTTCGGAAATCCAATTTCGATTAAAGCTTTAAAAAGACTTGCCGAGGAACACAGTAAAGATACAGAGCCTTACCTAAAACAACGAATTAAATATAAGGAAAAAATTGCCGTTATTGGTGGTGGTCCCTCAGGTTTAACCGCAGCTTATTACCTTCAGAAAAGAGGATATCAAGTAACTGTCTTTGAATCAACCTCAACCCTTGGAGGAATGCTTTGGTTGGGAGTACCAGAGTATAGATTGCCGAGAGAAATTATTCAAAAAGATATCGAATTTATTCTAAGTACTGGTATGGATGTTCGTCTTAACACACCGTTAAACTCCAATTATACTCTTGAAGATATAAAAAAAGAAGGCTTTGAAACAATCTTTATTGCAGTAGGAACACAAAAAGGCAAAGAACTAAATGTTGAGGGCAAAGATTTTGATGGTGTTTTTAATGGTATCGATTTTCTCCTTAACGTAAATAAAGGATATCAGGTAAAAGTTGGCAGTAAGGTTATTGTGGTTGGGGGCGGAAACGTTGCCCTAGACGTTGCTAGGACAGTTCTTAGACAAAACACTAATAATAACAACTCTTCAGTATCTGAAGAAGCTCAGGCTGCAGTTGATGCCGCTAGAACAGCGCTAAGACTAGGCGCAAAAGAAGTTCATATAATGTGCGTTGAGAGCAGGGGAGAAATGCCCGCAACTGGTTGGGAAATTCAAGAAGCCGAAAAAGAAGGAATAATTATTCATAATAGTTGCAGCTTAAAAAAAATTATTGGTGAAAAAGGAAAAGTATTGGGAATCGAAACGTTAAGTGTGAAATCAGTATTTGATGCCAACGGAGTATTTAATCCAATATTAATTCCTAAAACCGAAAACATTTTATACTGCGATACTGTAATTATGGCTGTTGGTCAAAAGCCGGAGTTGGATTTCTTAAATTCGGATTCTAATATTAAGCTGAATTTAAATGGAACAATTAAAATTAATGAAGAACATTATCAAACAACGGAAAGTAATGTTTTTGCCGGAGGTGATGTTGCATTTGGACCAAGAAATGTTATTCAAGCAGTTGCCGATGGAAAAAAGGCCGCTGATTCAATACACCTGATGCTTTCTGAAAAGAGAGGAGAAAAAGAAGAAATCCTTCCAGTTAAAACAATAAAAGCAGTTTGTCATCAACAGTTCGAGTTTAAACCTAACTATCATAAAATTAAAAGACAGGACGCATCAACTCTTTCTTTAGATCGTAGAATCGGTATAAGTGAAGTTGAGCAATGTTTTACAATTGAGCAGGGTATTGCAGAATCGAATCGTTGTCTAAGATGCCAAATTTATACTGTTTTTAACAGTGACACATGTATACTCTGTGGCGGTTGTGTTGATATTTGCCCAACCTCTTGTCTTTCAATTGTTGATTTTGACCAAGTCGAAAATGTAGAACTGAAAAAAACTTTTATCTCAATAAATAGTAACAAGTTTGAAAACAAACAAAAACTATGTTCCATTTTAAAAGACGATACCCAATGTATACAATGCGGACAATGTTTTAGAAGATGCCCAGTGAATGCCATTTCAATGGAATCATTTGAATTTATTTAGAGGAATAAGCATATGAACGACAACAAAAAGGAAAGCATCATTAGTCAGATAACTGAAAAAAAGATTTCAAGAAAGAAACTGATTTCCATGATAGGTCTTGGCGCATTTTCTGCGTCTATATTTACCAGTTTGTTTGCCGCTGTAAGATTTCTAACACCAAAAGTTCTTTACGAACCTTCTGCAAAATTTTCTGCTGAAACACCTGATACATATAAAGTTGGATCAGTTGAGTTTGTTTCTGAAAAGAAAACTTACCTAGTAAATGATGGGAAAGGAATTTATGCTCAATCAGCAATTTGTACTCACTTAGGTTGTACTGTAAATTGGCAGGCGGGAGAAAAAGAATACCATTGTCCATGTCACGGAAGTAAATTTGACAAAGATGGGAAAAATATAGCAGGTCCAGCGCCCAGACCTTTGGATAGGTATCATCTTATAAAAGGAAAAGATGGACGAATTGTTGTTGATACAGGAAAGATTGTTGATGAAAATGCAAGATTAACTTAATTAAAATTTTCTAAGCTGGTATTTAACTATGAATAATATTATTGAAAAATTAAAATCATCAAGACTTGCTAAATCTATAATTAGGCATGGTAATCCTGACAATGATTTAGACCGTTCATTATTAATGAACAATAATTTCTTTTTACATCTTCATCCAGTAAAAATTAATAAACACGGATTGAAATTCAATTATACATTCGGATTAGGAGGAATTTCCTTTTTTCTATTTCTTATTCTTGTTATAACTGGCGGACTCTTAATGTTTTATTATATACCTTCAACCGAAAAAGCTTATAAGAGTGTACTGGATATAGTTTATACTGTTCCTTATGGAAGAATTATTAGAAATATGCATAGATGGGCGGCTCAAGGGATGGTTGTTGCGGTACTGTTGCATATGTGTAGAGTATTTTTTACAGGCTCATTTAAAGAGCCAAGAGAATTCAACTGGGTAATTGGTGTTTTTCTGTTTGTTTTAACGCTAGGTCTTAGCTTTACTGGGTATCTGCTACCATGGGACCAATTAGCTTTTTGGGCAATAACTGTTGGGAGCGATATGGCTAAAGGTGTTCCAATTATTGGTGAAGAAGTTAGATTTTTATTGTTGGGCGGGAATATTGTTGATCAAAATGCTTTAATAAGATTCTACACACTGCATGTTTTTATTCTTCCGGCTTTAGCGGTCATTTTAATGTTTGTTCATTTCTGGAGAGTTCGAAAAGACGGCGGTATATCTTCACCTAAAAACACTTATATAAACAGTTCTGTTAATACTGAAAAAGAAAGTCAGAAAAAAACTTATACTTTGATGACAGCTCCTAAAAATTTGAAAATAACTTACGGAACAGATAAAGAACCTGATGAACTAGTTATGACGTATCCCAATTTATTAATAATGGAAATTATTGCTGGTGTGATAGTATTTCTCCTTTTACTATTAATGTCTGTTTATTTTAATGCTCCTTTAGAAGAATTAGCGAATCCACTCAAAACTCCTAATCCGGCAAAATCACCATGGTATTTTATAGCTCTTCAGGAAATTGTATCTCATACTACTGCATTTTGGGGAGGATTTTTTATTCCTGCAGCTGCAATAATAATTTTAATGGCTGTTCCATATATAAAACCGGATCATAATGGTGTTGGAGTTTGGTTTGCGAGAGAAAGAAAAAAAGAACTTATTGTTTTTGCGTCTGCTTTAGGTTTAGCCATTTTATTAACGATCATCGGGCAATACTTTAGGGGCCCCGGTTGGTCATTTGTTTTACCATTTTAATTAAAAAATATTATGAAAATTAATCTCAATAATCTCAAAAAAGTTAAAATAGAAAGTGTTTTTCTTTTATCAGTTGTCTTTCTGGTTTTTTCCCTAATATATTTTTTAGTTTTCATATTTGATTTTCAAACTGATTGGGCAAATTATCAAGAGAGTTATAAGGATATTTCCTCAAGGATGGCAAAAACTGATCAAGAGAAAGAATTAATTAATCAGTTTGAGGTAAATATAAAGCAAATACATATAAAAGAACTAAATAAAACGGATCGTTGTATTAGCTGTCATGTTTCCATAGACGAGGAAAAATTTAAAAATATTAAACAACCGCTTACGTCCCATCCTGGAGAATATTTAAAAAATCATCCAATTGAGAAATTTGGCTGCACTATCTGTCACGGCGGTCTGGGCATGGCAACAACAACTGAATCCGCTCATGGTGCCGCTGAAGAGGAAGGATCTTTATACCCAATGCTTGGTGGAGTTTTTATACAATCTTCATGCGGAAAATGTCATGCTGAAAATTCATATAAAGAAACCTCGGTAATTGGAAAAGGAAAACGTCTTTTTGATTTATACGGATGTAATGTTTGTCATAAATTATATAAAAGCGGTGGAACAGCAGGTCCAGATTTAACAAAAATTGGTGCAAAAAAATATTACGATGTAAGTTGGGGAAGCGAATATCATGGTGATAAAAATATTTCTGAATGGTTGGTAAACCACTTTGAAAATCCATCATATTATTATGAATCAAAAATGATGGATTTTAAAATGAATAACGAAAATGCAACCGCACTTGCAGTATACATGTTAAGCCTAGTTCCTGAAGAAATACCCACCGAGTATGTTGTTAAAAAAAAAGAAAATATTAGTGAGGTTATAAAATGATTTTTAAGATTTTTCCTTTAGTTATTCGTTTTGTTTTTAACACAATTGTTTTTTCATTTTTAATAATCGGATGTGGAGATGATAATAACGATTTAGTCGAATTAAAAGATAAAAAGATAATGGTTGACGCAATTATAAGCGTTGATTCAAGCATGGCTAAAATTAATACTTCTGATCTTCAAACGAAAAAACAGTTTAATGAAGTTTCAGTTGAATTAGCAAAAAAGAAACGTTGCCTAAGTTGCCATGAAGGTATTGAAAAAATTAATCAAAAAATGGATTTGGCATGGAAAAGTAAAAAAATTTCCGCTAGCGGAGTTGAAAAGTGTGAAATATGCCATTTTGGTAATCCAACTGGTCACACAAAAGAATTGGCACACAAAGATATGATTGTAAACTCTGCCGACTTTAGATTTATTGATAAAACTTGCGGTAGATGTCATTCGAAAGATGGTAATCTTATGACTGTAGTTGCCGCAAATGGCCAAACAGATCATGTAACAAGAATGTTAAAAGGTTTAATGGCCACCTCAGCCGGTGAGTTAAGCGGATCAAGGTATTTGTGGGGTGAGCAGATGAAAAAGGGGGCTATATACGGTATTAGAGCCGTGGTTGATAAAGACGGGGATATACCTTCTGAAAAAGGTGCCTTAAGAGAACTAAAAGAAGCTCCTCCTTCAAGCTTTTCTGATGTTGATAATATGAATCGTAATTTCTGTATTCGCTGCCATTTATGGACTGAAGGAGCTAAATCTCCCGGTAATATGCGATCGTCCGGATGCTCGGCCTGTCATGTAGTTTACAGTGATAACGGACTAAGCCAAAGCGGAGATCCGACAATTGACAAAAATGAAAAGTCTAGAGCTCTTAAACATCAAATAACTGTG
>JAHJUE010000002.1 GCA_018829205.1 Bacteroidota bacterium | reverse complement strand
TAATTTTCATCACTTGGGTTTTGCAATTCTTTTTTCAGCTCTTTCCATGAGACTCTTTTTTCTTTTCGTCTATGTTTAGAAACTAAAATATCATAAAAATCGACCCATTCATTTTTCCATTTATTTAAATCGATGAGAACAGCATTTTTTTTACCCTCTTCATCAACTAAATATTGTATCCCTTTCATAAAATGTCCTTTCAAAATTTTACTTCTTCATAATGTACATTATAAGCAATCTTTTTACAAAAACAGTGTCCGAAAGAGTACTGAAATAAGATTGCTACTATTGTTAACTACTAAGTGGAGTGAAACTCCAAATGAAATGAGAGGGGGAAGTATTGCACTGGAGTAAGTAAGAAATGAATGCAGAATCCGTCAGCTGACGGATTGTTTTGCTAACCGCCGTATACCGAACGGTATCCGCCGCGGCGGATTGGTGTGGTGCGAATGCCCCACTTGTGGCAATAGCACCCATAAGTGGCAGGCCACTACATGAGAGGACAGTGAGTGAAATAATCACTAACTTTTTACTCGATTTATCAAATAAATTATCAAATTATGATACCAAGAAATATTACTCGGTTAATGGCTTCACGGTAAAATTCTGATGTTTTTATGTAACGTTCAATAATTAGTTCGAAATAATAATCATACTGCCTCCGCCACCGCTGCCAAAACGTGGATTGACTATATTATTGTATATCGAACCGAACGAATAAGAAATCCCAAATCCGCCCGAGTATGAATAACCCGTTTCAAGCTGACGTCTTTGCAATAAAACCTCTTCGAGAGTTGCTCCGCCCCGTGGTAGCGAAATCTGATTTCTTATTTTACTATATCCGCCATAAACGCTAAATGAAAGTCCCTTTACTATCTTCCAGGAGATATTGCCGAATATTTCCAATTCATACTTTTTCATATCATGAAAAAAATTGGCGCCGGAAAGCATAATACTTGTGCTTCCCCATGGCTCAATTATAGAAAGCGTGCCGGATAATTTCTGACTGACTAACCCCTCTTTCGTTTTAAAGAATATAGTTTCGGAAGAATATTTGTGATGCGTTGGAGAAATTCTATAATTAATTCTGAGCTGTCTCTGATTTGACTGAGAATAAGGAAAAACGTTGTACTCAATTGCCGCAGAAAAGATAGCCGCAAAATCAATATTAGAATAAGTTGACCTCCATACTGAGGGGGCAAGCCCCCATGACCAGTGATTATCAATCGAAAAATAAATTGACCCGTTAAAGTTCTGGCTTCTTGTTATGCTTGTATAAGTTACTGTACTATTGCCAATATCATATTTGAACTTACTTTCATTATACGAGGTTGATAACCGCAAATTAATTTTTAGATCTTCTGTTACTCTATTTGCAGATAAAGAGCCGTTCAAAAAATAAAAACTATTTCTCTCTTGTCCATTAATATTGCTATTTATACTTGCTTGGAAAAACCAAAAATCCCAATCTTCTTTCTGTTTTTCTGTTTGCTGTTTTGGTTTTAAAAAAGTTATTGTCATTTGATCTGCAAATTTTGTTTTTCCTATATATCTCACAAGACCAAGCTTTAACGCGCCAACTGTTTTTTCTCTAACTTTGTCTTGAGAATCCGTCTGATCTGTTGCAAATTTAACCGTATCATTAATGCCGTTAAATTGGTTCTGGCCGATGAAGAACAGACTATATGCCGTTCCCGACGCGCCGGTTCTTTGATAAACAAACAAAACATGAACGTCAGCATCCTTACGATCATTCACATAATTGACTGTTGGAATCTGTTCTTTGATATAATTAATATCACACAAACCGCAGTCGATGTAAACCTTTGCTGCCCCATCTTTAATTAGACTTTGTTCGGTTTGAGAATAACTTATAGATGTAATAACTAAAATGAGAAGCATTGTACTGAGCTTAAACCGGTAAGGCATGTTTACCTCCAATGTTAAATTCGATATAAATATTAATTAAGAGATCCCTCATCTGTAAGCGTATATAATTAGCAAATATTGTCCAATTGAAAAAATGCATACAAATTATCTTTTGCACCAAATAAGTTTTTATTTAGCCAAAATTCCCAAAGGGATTTCTGCTAAAGTGATTCCATCACTTAAGCATCAACATTTTTTTTGTGCTGATGAAGTTTTCGGAAATCAATCTATAAAAATAAATTCCACTCGAGAATTTTGAATCATCAATGGTGAATTGTGTTTCGTAATTACCTGGTGACTTTTCACCGTCAACAAGTGTTACAATTTCTCTTCCAAGATAATCGAAGACTTTAAGTGTTACATAACTGGTTTTTGGTATTTGGAATTTGATAGTTGTACTTGGATTGAAAGGATTGGGAAAATTCTGTTTCAATTCAAACTTGTAAGGAACATTTCCGGTCTCTGAAATATCTGTTGTTCCGCTTTCGGTCTTAAAGTTCAGAATATATGGATCGCCGGGAATTCCGTCATTATTCCCATCAATTGGAACGCCGCCAAGCGATTTAGCGGTCGCTGCAATTGTCAGTGTGTAATTTGTATTATAGAGCAGAGCCGGATTAGGAATGAACAATATCATCGTGCTTCCTGCTGTCCATGTAAAACTTCCTGAAGTAGATGGAGACATCGAAAAAGCTAAACGTACAGAAGTTGTATCCATCGGCCTGGAAAATCTGACCCCGATTAAATTGTTCACTTTAAACGCGGTATCACCCGGTAAAGGTTGGGAAGAAGTAATTGTTGGCGGGATTGCAATATAGAGAGTTCTGTCAAGAAAATGTAATCCACTCACTGCAACAGTTTGAGTGACAGTATCTTTTCCATAATCAGGTGTCTCAAATACAACTCTACGAAGTCCGGGAGATAACCTATCAAATAAGTAAAAACCATTATTGTATGAATCTCCATTGTAAAGTATGTTTGCCGGAAGTAGTCTGACTTTTGATAAATTTTTCGGTTTGCCTGTTTCAGAATCGGTTTGTACTCCGGCGATGAATCCCATTGAATCAAACGGCACACCGAAATATTCAAGATATCCTCTCAATAATCCATACGCT
>JAHJUE010000028.1 GCA_018829205.1 Bacteroidota bacterium | reverse complement strand
TTGTGCTGTAGATCTTACCCAACCGAAACGGCTGCCTAGTTCGTCTAGTTGTGTGTTTGATCTTACCCAACCGAAGCGGCTGCCTAGTTCGTCAAGTTGTGTTGTAGATCTTACCCAACCAAAACGGCTGCCTAGTTCGTCAAGTTGTGTATTTGATCTTACCCAACCGAAACGGCTGCCTAGTTCGTCAAGTTGTGTATTTGATCTTACCCAACCAAAGCGACTGCCTAGTTCGTCAAGTTGTGTGTTTGATCTTACCCAACCAAAACGGCTGCCTAGTTCGTCAAGTTGTGTTGTAGATCTTACCCAACCGAAGCGGCTGCCTAATTCGTCAAGTTGTGTATTTGATCTTACCCAACCGAAACGGCTGCCTAGTTCGTCAAGTTGTGTGTTTGATCTTACCCAACCAAAACGGCTGCCTAGTTCATCTAGTTGTGTGTTTGATCTTACCCAACCAAAACGGCTGCCTAGTTCGTCTAGTTGTGTGTTTGATCTTACCCAACCAAAACGGCTGCCTAGTTCGTCAAGTTGTGCTGTAGATCTTACCCAACCGAAACGGCTGCCTAGTTCGTCCAGTTGTGTGTTTGATCTTACCCAACCGAAGCGGCTGCCTAATTCTTCAAGCTGAGTTGTGGAATTTGCGAATCCGTATTTGCTTCCGAACTCATCTAATTGCGCTGAGGAATTATTATTTAACAATTCCGAAGGCTGAGAATATACTTCAGAACTTTGCTGGCTGCCGTTTAAAGAATGGATTGAGTTTTGGGCAACCGATTGAAATCTTGTAGCGATTTCAACATTAGCTGGAGACTGCGCAAATAGAAAGCCTGTAAAACAAAGCATCAATACGAGAGATAGTTGTTTTTTCATAGGCTAACACCTCGTTTTAATATTTTAATAGTTTTGATGAAACCCCTGTGCCGCCCCTTAAAACAACAAAGTAGGCTAACTGTTTTTGGACAGCGATCGAAAACCTATAAGACATATAAAGTATATCTTATTGTCTTATTTGAATATAATACTTAATATATCTTTTGTCCACTAAATTAATAATTTTTTTTAGCTTTAAGATAGTGAATTAAGACAATTTAAATTTCCTGTATCTAATAGCAATACAATAATAAATTACAGATTTAAAGGAAAAAATATGATAATTTTTTAAAGTATCATTAATTTGATTATACTATTTTGAGTTATGAAATTATTTATAAAAAATATGGTCTGTAATAGATGTATAAGGGTTGTTAATGAGGAATTAAAAAAACTTGGATATACAATAATAAATTTAACCTTGGGAGAGGCCGAAATAAAAGAAAATCCAGACCCTAGTCAAAGACAAAAAATTAAAAATGTACTTGAAGAAAACGGGTTTGAGCTTATTGAAGATAAAACCGCAAAAATTATTGAAAATATCAAAACTGTAATAATTGAATATGTTCACCACTCGAACATAGATCTTAGTTTAAATTTATCTGAATTGATTGAAACCAACTTTTCAAAAGATTATTCTTATTTAAGCACACTATTTTCATCAACCGAAAATTTTACAATTGAACATTTTTTTATACTTCAGAAGATTGAAAGAGCAAAAGAATTATTAAAATACGGCGATCTAACATTAAGTGAAATCGCTTATAAATTAGGTTATAACAGCGTAAACCACCTGTCATCGCAATTTAAAAAAGTAACCGGCATGACAGCAAGCGAATTTAAGAAAAACACTTCTATAAAAAGAAAGCCAATCGATAATCTGAAATAAGCATCAAAAAATTTTGTAAATCATTTAAAATATTTTGTAACGTAATAACCTCTTTCATTTTATAATTTTACCGCGTAATTAATAAATATAAGGAAGAACCAAAATGACCACTAAAAAATTTAATATAGACGGGATGAGCTGCAACCATTGTGTTATAGGCATTAAAAAAGCTTTAGAAGTATTTAATCCGGCAGATTTAAAAGTAGAAATAGGGAAAGCAATGGTTACTTTTGATGAAGCGGAAGTAAACGAACAAGATTTAATTAATGCGATTGAGGATGAGGGTTATAAAGTAAAATCGCACGAATGAGGAAATCAAGCAGCCGAAGAAAAAAAGGATTAATAAAATGAGCACAAAATATAATTTGCCAGTTGAGGGAATGACATGCGCTAGCTGTGTTGCGCGTGTTGAAAAAATATTGAAAAAATTTGACGGTCTTGATGATGTGTCTGTAAATTTTGCTTCCGAGAAAGTTTCTTTTAATGCCGACAATTCAAAAGTAAATTTGGATGAAGTTGCAAAGGCAATAGAAGAATACGGATATAAACTTAAATTGAATGAAGATAATGCTAAAAACGTTTCCGGAAACGGTCTTGAAAATGAAATTGATCAACACTATAACGAATTAAAAAGAGATTTTTTCTTCGCTCTTATTTTGACCATTCCGATTTTTATAATCAGCATGTCGGCAGATATGCAGTTTAACTGGTTTAAAATCATTTGGAGTTTCACGCCGGAACAAACGCAAAAATTTTTACTTGTATTAACAACCCCATTAATGTTCGTTTCGGCAAAAAGATTTTTCGTAATTGCCTGGTCAAACATAAAACATTTCTCAGCCGAAATGAATACACTCGTAGCTATTGGTACCGGTTCTGCTTATCTGTACAGTTTAGTCGTAACTCTTTTCCCCGAATATATTATTAGTCCGGGCATTCAACCGCATGTATATTTTGAAACAGCTGGAGTAATTATTACCCTTATACTTTTAGGAAGACTACTAGAAAGCCGGGCAAAAAATAAAACCCGCAGTTCAATTAAAGAATTAATAGGACTGCGTCCCAAAACCGCACTTGTTCTTAAAAACGGCAAGGAAGAAGAAGTAAAAATAGATAAGTTGCTTCCCGGTGATATTGTAATTGTAAAACCGGGGAATAAAATTCCCGCCGACGGAGAAATAACAGAAGGATTTTCAGCAATTGATGAATCAATGATAACCGGCGAAAGCATCCCGGTTGAAAAAAATGTAAATGAAAAAGTAATCGGAGGAACAATTAATAAAAACGGGTCCTTCATGTTTAAAGTTACGGAGGCAAATAATAATTCCGTACTTGGTCAAATTATTAAATTAGTTGAAGACGCACAGGGCAGCAAAGCGCCAATACAAAAATTAGCCGATAAAATTGCGGGTATTTTTGTTCCAACGGTAATTGGAATCGCAATATTTACATTTATAGTTTGGTTGTTAGCAGGAGCCGATTTTTCACAAGCGCTTATTCATTTTGTTGCCGTATTAATTATCGCATGTCCATGCGCATTAGGATTGGCAACACCGACAGCAATTATGGTAGGAACCGGACTGGGGGCAAAAAACGGAATATTAATTAAAAATGCCGAAAGCCTTGAAATACTAAACAAGACTAGCAGAATAATATTAGATAAAACAGGAACTATTACCGAAGGAAAACCGAAATTAGTAAACACCATTAATATTGATATCGATAAAAATGAATTGTTGAATATAGTCGCTCATGTTGAAAAGAAAAGCGAACACCCGTTGTCGCAGGCTATTGTAAACGGAATTGAATTAAATAACATAGAAAACGGCAGCGTAGAATCATTCGCTAATTATCCCGGAATGGGTCTTACCGCATTATTTAAAGGTAAAAACGTTATAATCGGAAACCAAAAACTAATGTCGGAATTCGGAATTGCCGCAGACGAAATAAAAGAAAAATTCGTTGATGTATTTAACGATTCCAAAACGGTAATTTTTGTAGCAATAGATGAAAAAATTAAAGGCCTGCTTGTTATTGACGATCCAATTAAAAGTGACTCCGCAGAGGCTGTACAAAAATTATTATCAATGAATATAAAATTAAGTCTTGCAACCGGCGATAATAAATCATCAGCGGAATCAATTGCGAAAAAAGTAGGGATCACGGATGTTTATTACGAAGTACTTCCCCGCGAGAAGTCCGACATTGTTAAAAAGTATAAAGATAAAAACGAAATTGTGGCAATGGTTGGCGATGGTATTAATGACGCTCCAGCGCTTGCTTTAGCAAATGTGGGGATAGCAATAGGAACGGGAACAGACGTTGCAATTGATTCCGCTTCAATTACTTTAATGAAAGGCTCTTTAAAAGATATTCATAAAGCTATCGTTCTTTCGCACAAAACAATTCGAACAATTAAACAAAATTTATTTTGGGCTTTTATTTATAATTCAGTAGGAATTCCCTTAGCTGCGTTAGGATTGCTGAACCCAATGTTTGCAGCGCTTGCGATGTCATTAAGTTCGGTAAGCGTTGTAAGTAATTCATTAAGATTCAGGAAAGCAAAACTGGATTAACTTATTTCCAGAATTTTTTTAATTCGGCGTTAAACATTACCGCCATATCATTTAAACTAAATATCCTGTTGGCAAGGTTTAAATTAATTACCGATTCGGGCATATTGGGAAGAATTGCCGATTGAGGATCCTGAACAAATACTCTTCCGCCGGCTGCGGAAATATATCCCGCTCCGTATGAAGCGTCGCTTCCCATGCCGGTAAAAACCACTCCGATGCTTTTTTTCCCGAAGATAGACGCAATACTTTTGAATAAAGGATCGGCCGAAGGTTTAACAAAATTAATAGGTTCGGTATCAATTAATTTTATAGCAATTTTTTCTTCGTCAATAATCATATGTCTTTTTCCGGGAGCGATATATACTACGCCAGGAACTACTTCAAGTTTTTCTTCTCCTAAAACAACGGGCATTGAAGTAACTTTTTGAAGTGAATGCACAAATGATTCTAGCATCCATGCCGGTCCGTGCTGAACTACAAGAAAAGCAGAACTTTCAACTTTTCCTAATTCCGAAAAAAACTTTGTTAATGTTTGCGGACCCCCCGTTGAAGCCGCTATTCCCGTACAGAAGTAGTCCATTAAAACTGGAGGTTCAAATTTTGATATTTCCGGCAAACGCGTCTTTGCTAATTTTTTGTTTAAGGCATTGTTAATAATGTCAACTAAGTTGTTTATTTCAACAGGTTTTGAGACATACTCATCGGCCCCTGAAAACAGAGATTTCTTTTTCGCTTCTTTGGAATTAACTGCTGTAAGAATAATTATAATAGGCTGTTTTTTTAAGACTTCTCTAATTTTTTTTGTAAGCGCCATGCCGTCCATTTCAGGCATAAGCCAATCGGTTACAACAATATCTATATCATTATTTTTTAATATTTCAAAGGCTTCCTTCCCGTTTTCAACATCAAAAACATTAAAACCTTTTCTGATAAGAAGTTTTCTTAAAGCGAAACGCGAGGAAAAGTTATCTTCAACAACAAGCAGATTTAATGAATCCATCATTCAGCCGAATTATTATAAAATAAATATAAGAAAGTATAATTGCAGATTCGAAATTAATTTCAGCGCCGGTTACAGTACCATTTTAACATTTTCGTGATTATTTATTTTCTCATAAATTATATCGCGTATTACCTGATTATCAACCATCACTTTTAAACTTATGCTGAAATAACTCCCCTTTTGACTAATATTAGATGCTTGAAGATCATACTCCATCCCGCTTACCGCGTTTTCAACAGCTTCTACCATTTTATTAATATTGTTACCTATTATTCTATATGTCCATTCTCAAGGATATTCTATTATAGGTTTTTTATCATTCTCATCATTTAATAACATATTTTTTCAGTGCCCAAAAATGTAATAACAATTAATAATATTTTATACAAATACTCATATTGCCTGTATTTGATTGAGAAAGATTTAAGGATTATAACAATTATAAATAATTTAAACAATTTTTTTATCCGAAACTTTAAACAGATAATAAATGAATTATTTTATGATTTGCCGGAGAATTTTAGGTTAAATTTTATAATTGCTTTATTACTTCAGCTCCAAATTCCTTAATCTCCCAATTATTCCTTATATTGCAGACTATTTTTTATATATTATTTCAGTTAAAAAAGAAAGAGATTATGTTAAGTACAAGCAATATAAGTTTAAGATACGGCAAGCGTGTTTTATTTGAAGATGTTAATATTAGATTTTCACCCGGCAATTGTTACGGTATTATCGGCGCTAACGGCGCGGGAAAATCAACACTTCTAAAAATAATGTCGGGTGAAATTGAACCTTCATCCGGAATTATTTCAATTTCACCGGGGAAACGGCTAGCGGTATTAAAACAAAACCATTATGAATTTGACGCGCTTGAAGTGCTGCAGACCGTAATTATGGGACACCGCAAACTTTACGATATAATGAAAGAGAAAGATACTCTTTATGCAAAAAGCGATTTTAGCGATGAAGACGGAATGAGAACGGCCGAGTTGGAAAGTGATTTTGCCGAGTTAAACGGATGGGAAGCCGAATCCGAAGCGGGCTCTCTTCTTAGCAGTTTAGGAATTGGTGAGGATTTACAGAATAAATCAATGGCCGAGCTTTCAGGTAATCAAAAGGTAAAAGTTCTTCTAGCTCAAGCCCTTTTCGGAAACCCTGATATATTATTGCTTGACGAACCAACCAACCACCTTGATATTGCTTCAATAAACTGGCTGGAAGAGTTTTTAATTAATTTTAAAAATACTGTAATTGTAGTATCGCATGACAGGCATTTTTTAAACAATGTTTGCACGCATATAGCCGATATTGATTACGGTAAAATTCAAATTTATACAGGTAATTATGATTTCTGGCTTGAATCAAGTCAGCTTGCCCTTCAGCAGGCTAAAGACGCTAATAAAAAGACCGAAGCCAAGATTGAAGAATTAAAAGAATTTGTAGCGCGGTTCAGCGCCAACGCTTCTAAATCCAAACAGGCTACTTCGCGAAAAAGACTTCTAGAAAAAATGACGGTTGAAGAAATCAAGCCTTCATCGCGTAAACTTCCTTATATACATTTTAAACCTGAAAGAGAGATTGGCAACAATGTTTTGTCGGTTAATAATATTTCTAAAAAAATTGACGGCGAATTAGTTTTAAATAATGTTTCTTTTACAATTAATAAAAATGATAAAATTGCTTTTGTCGGTTCTCACGATATTGCCAAAACAGCGCTGTTCAGAATATTAATGGATGAATTAAAACCGGACGAAGGGGATTACCGTTGGGGCGTTACAACTTCGCAAGCATACTTTCCTAAAGATAATACTGCTTATTTTAATACGGACGATAATTTAATTGACTGGCTGCGGCAATATTCAGTTGAAAGAGACATAACATTTATAAGAGGATTTTTAGGAAGAATGCTTTTTACCGGAGAAGAATCACTAAAAAAAGCAAATGTGCTTTCCGGGGGTGAAAAAGTAAGATGCATGTTTTCAAAAATGATGCTCGCAGGATCAAACGTATTGTTGTTTAACGAACCGACAAACCATCTTGATCTTGAAGCAATTACTGCTTTAAATAATTCCTTAATTGAATTCCCCGGATGTGTTTTACTAATTACTCACGATCATCAGTTTATTCAAACAGTCGCGAACAGAATTATAGAAATTACACCTTTGGGAATAATTGATAAAGAAATGACTTTTGATGAATACATTGCCGATCCGGAAGTGAAAAAGCTGAGGGAAAAGCTGCATGAAGATGTAATGATGTAAATTTTCCTTTATAGAAATTTAAACCGCATTAGAAAATCAAATAGTATTTTCCAATGCGGTTTTTTTATACAGCATTAACTAAGCTTAATTCTTTTTTAAATTCATTTATATATTCAGAAGCGCTTAACGCCGCTACTGTTCCGTCGGCTACTGCCGTAGTAACCTGCCTGTACTTTTTCTGAATTGAATCGCCTGCCGCGAAAACACCGGGAATGTTTGTAATCATATTCTTATCAACTATAATTTCTTTCCATTGATTAAGTTCAACAATTCCTTCAAGGTTTTCGGTATTAGGAACATATCCTATAAAAATAAAAACGCCGTCAATTTGTTTTTCGGTAATTTCCTGAGTGTCAACATTTTGAATTTTTACCGAAGTAAGTTTTTCATCCCCAATAAATTCCACAATTTTGGATTCCATAATAAAATCTATTTTGGAATTATTTTCCGCTTCTTCAACATAATGCTGCAGTGCTTGAAAATGATCAAACTGGTGAATTACAGTAACCTTGGAGGCATACTTTGTTAATGATACCGCTTCTTCCAAAGCTGAGTTTCCTCCTCCGACAACTATAATTTCTTTATCCTGGAAAAAATCACCGTCGCATGTCGCGCAATAGGAAATCCCCTTGCCTTTAAATCTATCTTCCCCGATCGCGCCGATAGTTCTGGATTTTCCGCCGGTTGCAATAATAACGGCGTTCGATGTATAGATATCTTTATTATTTACTTCAATTTTTTTGGTTTTTTCTTCTAACGTCATAGAAGTAATTTTTAAATTTGATTTTATAACACAGCCGAATTTCTGCGCTTGTGTTTTCATAATCCGCGCAAGCTCATATCCGCTTATATTCTCAACACCCGGGTAATTCGCTATTTCGTGAGTAAGCACCATTTGACCTCCTACTGCCCCTTCGTTTAAAATAAGGGTGCTTACCTTTGCGCGCGAAAGATAAATCCCTGCCGTTAAGCCGGCCGCTCCTGCGCCAATAACTATTACGTCAAAATGATTATTCATATATGTCTCTGCCGGTTTTTAATTTTATTAATTCTAAACGCTTACTTTTTCAAAATTTTCATCCAATATTTCGGTAATCTGATCACGCGACTGTATACTTGAAGTCGCTTTCACAACTTTTCCGTTTTTGTAATAAACAACAAATGGAAGTCCTCTGAATGAACTGCATTCAGGCAAATTTCTTATTACTTCAGCATCCTGGGTATCAAATTCCATATCCGCAAATTTGATATTCGTATATTCGTTTTCCAGTTCTTCCATTGATTCATAAACAGGAATACACATTGGTCCCATTCTTCCGCAGCATATCATAACGTTTTCATTTTCCTGCAATAATTTTGCGTGGTCATCTTTCGATAATACGTGTGTTAAATTTGTTCTAAGCATTTTTTCTCCTATTATTTAATTCTGATAAAAATTTTCATTCTTTAAGAGTTCGATGCAGAGATTGATAAAAAGATTCTGCTATTCCCTTTTATACGGTTATTTCCGGTTAAAGGGCTAAGCTTAAAAAAACAAACCTTTTTATTGATTTATTCGAAAGTAATTTCGAATTCCGGGTCTTTTTTCTATTTTAGTGTACAAATATTTATTAACGAAATACCGGAAGCATATGAGAACAAATTTAATTCTTACCACAGCATTCTTTTTGATTTTCCTATTTAATTATTCAAGCGATGCATGTACTAACTTAATTGTTACAAAAGGAGCAAGCAAAGACGGCTCTGTTATGGTTACATATTCTGCCGATTCATATAATTTATACGGTGAGCTTTACCACTTTAAAGCTGCGGTATATCCAAACGGATCGAACTTGGAAATTTACGAATGGGATTCGGGTAAATTACTTGGAACTATACCCCAGGCTGAAGTTACTTATAATGTAGTAGGCAACATGAACGAACATCAAGTTGTAATAGGCGAAACTACATTTGGCGGCCGAGAAGAATTAAAAAACGAAAAAGGAATTATGGATTACGGAAGTTTAATGTATATAACACTTCAAAGAGCTAAATCCGCCAGAGATGCAATAAAGATAATGACAAACCTTGTAGATGAATACGGATATTACAGTTCCGGCGAATCTTTTTCGATTGCCGATAAAAACGAAGCATGGATTATGGAAATGATCGGCAAAGGGAAAGATAAAAAAGGCGCGGTATGGGTGGCAAGAAAAATTCCCGACGGATATATTAGCGGTCACGCGAACATGGCCCGCATTACAACATTTCCGTTAAACGATCCTGAAAATTGTCTTTATTCGAATGATGTAATTTCATTCGCAAGAGAGATGAATTATTTTGCAGGCAAGGACGAAGAAATTGATTTTTCTGCCGCATATAATCCAATGGATTTCGGGGGAATAAGATTCTGCGACGGAAGAGTATGGTCGATGTTCCGTAGAGCTAACAAAGAAGCAGATAAATATATTGATTATATAAACGGCGAGTCTTTAGAAAGAATGCCCCTTTGGATTAAACCGGAAAATAAACTTTCGGTGCGCGATGTTATGTCGTTGATGCGGGATCATTTTGAAGGAACAGACTTGGATATGACAAAAGGGATTGCGGCCGCTCCTCTTCAATCTCCATACAGAAATAGTCCTCTTACTTTTGAAGTAAACGGAGAAAAATATTTTCACGAACGGCCTATTTCTACTTATCAAACCGGTTTCTCTTTTGTTTCACAATCCAGAAGCAATTATCCGGATGAAGTTGGCGGAGTGCTCTGGTTCGGTTTCGATGATACATATATGACCGTTTATACTCCCTTATACTCGTGTATGACGGATATTCCGTATAACTATAAAGAAGGTCTGGCCTCTCTCGGTAAGTTCAATTGGGATTCTGGATTCTGGCTGTTTAACGCGGTTTCCAATTTTGTTTATCCCCGTTACTCGTTGGTAATAAATGATTTAAAAATGGTCCAGGATGAAATAGAAGGAGCATATCTTGCAGAGCAGGAAATAGTTGATAATACGGCTCTTTCATTGTTAAAAAAATCGAAAGGAGAAGCCGTAAAATATTTAACGGATTATTCAATTAACGCGGGGAATAATACTTACAATAAATGGAAAGATTTTTTCGGTTTTATAAATATGAAATATATGGACGGCGTGGTTAAAAATGAGTTCGCTAAACCTAAAAGAATCGGATACGATGCCGATTTCCTTAAAAAAATAGTCGAGGAAAAAGGGGATAAGATTAAGATGAGAAAGGTGCAGCCTGAAATTGATTTCGAATTTTCAACAAAAATTAAATTGGGAAATGAGTGTCTGGAGAAAAAAGATTATCAGGGCGCTAAAAAATATTTTGAAGAAGCGTTTAATATTAAACCTGAAAATGCGGATCTTAAATTGAAGCTTGAAAAAATAAACGTGATGATGAATTCAATTGACGAACTTCACAACAATAATTTTATAGATTAAAAAAATATCTTTTTAATAGGCGAATCTTTTTACAAATAGATTCGCCAGTTTTTTATCTTCGTATTTATCTTCTTTAATATTAACAAGTTCATCGTTCGTATAACCGGTATTAATATTAGTAATAATTACCTTACGTTCCCTTTCAATAATAGAATAAAAGATTCTCCATGTGCGGTAGGCCAGAACATAAGAATTATCATCCGTATCAATTATTTTAATTCTTTTGCGTGAGTCATCCGAAGGATTAAACTCAAGCTGAAGCCGGGCAAAGTTTTTTAAATTAATATCGGCCTTTTCTTTTAACCATAAACATTGCTCACCAGCTTTCTCTTCAAATATAATTTCATAAATATTTTCAAGTCCGCTTTTAACCCAGCCTGTGCCCGAATCGGGAAAAGAATCGCTGTAAGGAAGATACGGTTTAATATCAATTACGGGAGAACCGTCAAGTATATCCGAACCTGAAATATAAATTTTCAGTCCGTCAATTCTTTCAAGCTTTACGCAGCTCATTCCAATTTGATTAGGTCTATAAGGGGCGCGCGTTGCGAAAACACCGATTTTTTTTCTTGTGTGCCGGGGCGGGTTTACCTGGGGTTTCCAATTATTATTTAAATGAAACTGATATAACACCCAAATCCGGTCAAATCCAATTAGTTCCTTTAACGCCTGCTCAAAATTATTTTTAGGATAGAGTTTAATTACTGATTCGCATCCTTCGGCTAAAATACCTTGCCTGGGAGTTTCGTACCGCAGTTTAAAATCGGAATTAACAACTCCGATGGGTTTGAATATAATATCAGTTCCGCTCATTTAGGTTAAAGATTCCGGAGGTTATAAAACCTCCGGTTCTTAATTACTTAATGGCTACTTTAATAACAACTTTAAAAACTTCTTCTTTTTCTTCAACGGCAATTCCAGGCATATGAGCGTCGCCGGGGAACAATATAACGAATTCATCATCGTTTAACTGAAGGTAATCGCCATCGCCATCAAAAAATTCAATATCATTTTCTTCATCATATTCTGCTTTTGATTCAAGATAATCAATATTAACAACACCGAAACTTTCGCTGCCGCTTACCATGTATTGAATATCAATGTACTTTCTGTGCGCTTCCCATTTTCCTTCAGAAAAATCTTTTGTGGTATATTTCTGAACAAGAGCGAATATATCATCTCCGTCAATATCAATTCTGCCAGGTTCCAAATTTTCTAATTCGGTATCCTGAAGAAACTGGAGAGCTTTTTTAATTTTCTCGTCAAGTCCATAGTACAAATCGGCATTATATAAAACATCAAAAATCATTTTCTTTTTCCTTTCGTTTTTTTGTTGTATTAAATATAAAACTATAATTTAATACTTACTATATCCTTTGCACTATTAACCTAGAATTAATTTACAGTACAACAACAACTTATATCCTTTGAGCTGTTTTTTCATATATATTTAGTTAAAAATTGAATCACAGCCCTAACATGTTGGAAAAACTTCACAGTGATTCTTTAATGTTAAACTTCTGATTATTATACAATTGAGAAAAAGCACAAAACGGGATATATTGTCTTCTGAAGAATTACAATTCAATTATATAAGGAGTAACATAAATGGCGGATAAAAAAATAATTGCCATACTGGGTTCAACAGGATCACAGGGAGGCGGAATAGCAAAAGCAATATTAAATGATAAAACCAGCGAATTTTCAGTAAGAGCTTTAACAAGAAATCCTAATTCCGATAAAGCTAAAGCGCTTGCAGATATGGGGGCTGAAGTTGTCGCGTTCGATATAGACAATTATGAAAGTATTAATAAAGCCTTTAGTGATGTTTACGGCGTATATGCGGTTACTTTCTTTTGGGAGCATTTTTCACCCGAAAAAGAAATTGAACAGGCAAAATTAATTGCAAAAGCAGCTGCGGCAAATAAGGTGAATCATTTAATTTGGTCAACACTGGAGGATACAAGAAATTGGATTCCATTGCATGATAATCGAATGCCTACACTTGGCGGAAAATATAAGGTCCCTCATTTTGATGCAAAAGGGGAAGCAAATAAAATTTTTGCTGATTCCGGCGTACCGACTACTTTTATGCTTACCTCATTTTACTGGGATAATTTAATTTATTTTGGAATGGGACCTAAAAAAGGTGAGGACGGAAATCTTACTTTCGCTTTACCAATGGGAGATAAAAAACTGCCGGGAATTGCAGCCGAAGATATTGGCAAATGCGCATACGGTATTTTTAAAGCCGGTGATAAGTATATTGGTCAGACAGTCGGTATTACGGGCGAACATTTAACCGGAAATCAAATGACCGATGCCTTAGCTGATGCGCTCGGTCAGCCGATTAATTATTTCCCGGTTCCTTTTGACATGTACCGCGGATTCGGTTTCCCCGGAGCGGATGATCTCGGAAACATGTTCCAGTTCAAACATGATTTTGAAGAATACTTCTGCGGTGCCAGAAACATTGACTTTTCCAAATCTCTTAATCCGGAATTAAAAACATTTAAAGATTGGCTTAAGGAAAATAAAGACAAAATTCCGCTCGAATAATTCAAATTATTAAGGGACGGAATTTTAATCGTCCCTGTTTTTATTTTATTAAAATTATTTTATTTTTGTACATCAAATCAATTTTTCTTCTGGAGACACGGGGTTGAAAAGAGCATAACGGATTAAGATAATCGGCTGATTTATAATTTTACACATGCAGGTATAAGCAGATAATCTTTATCCGTTTCTTTTTACCCGTGGTTTATAAAAACCGCGGAAAGCGGTTTTCCCATTTTAAACCGCCCTTCTATATTTTAATATTAATCCCGGAGAAGATATTATGAGTAAACAGTTTTTAAGATTTGATAAGGTGACATTCACATACGAAAATTCAGCGTATAATTTATTTGAGAATATTTCATTTCAAATATCAAATGGTTGGACAGGCGTAACTGGCGTTAACGGCGCGGGTAAATCTACATTGCTGAAATTGGGGAGCGGTATATTAAAAGACTTTTCAGGAATGATCGAAAAACCGATAAATATATTTTATAATGAACAGCGTACAGATAACCCGCCTTATAATTTTTCGGAATTTTTAAATTATCCGGATAAATACGCGTTTAAATTATTCGATAAACTGAAAATAGAATACGAATGGATAAATCGTTGGTCAACCCTTTCTCACGGTGAAAGAAAAAGAGCGCAGATTGCATGCGCAATTTGGAGTAAACCGGATTTACTTGCTCTTGATGAACCTACAAATCACCTGGACTTTAAAGCCAAAGAAATGATTGTTGAAGCCTTAAATTTATTTGATGGCATTGGACTTATTGTGAGTCACGACAGAGAATTAATGGAAAATCTATGCGCACAAATACTATTTATAGAACCTCCCGATGTTCAGTTAAGACAGGGAAAATTATCCGAAACAATTAATCAGAGGAATTTGGAAAACGACGCCGCTCTTAAACAGTATCAATTAAAAAAAATTGAAATAACTAAACTCGAAAAAGAGCATAAGCGCAGAAGCATTATTACCGATAAATCAAAAAAGAAATCATCAAAAAGATTAATTAGTAAACACGATCACGACGCTAAAGCTAAAATTGATCTCGGACGTTTAACCGGCAAAGATGCTGTAGGAGGAAGGCAAAAAAAACTTATGCAGGCACGAATTGAAAAATCTTTTATTGAAATAAATAATATTAATCTTAAGCGTAACTATGAAACAGGAATTACACTTTCAGACTCAGTTTCAAAAAGAAATTATTTGTTGAATTTAAAAAGCAGATCGCCGCTTTTATCAGAAGGCAGAATAATAGTTCATAAGGATTTAGTAATTAATCCTACGGATAAAATCTCTTTAACAGGGTTAAACGGCTCCGGTAAAAGTAACTTACTCAAAATTTTGCTGCCGCATATTAATGCTGATAGGAATAATATTAGCTACATTCCGCAGGAAATTTCTATTGAAGAAACAAAAAATATAATTGAAGAAATAAAATATTTATCAAACGAAGAACTTGGCAGGTTAATGATTATAATAAGCAGACTTGCTTCTGACGCCAAACGAATTCTTAGTACGGAACTGCCTAGCCCGGGTGAAACCCGAAAATTATTGCTGGGACTAGGCATAACAAAAAATCCACATATCATTATTATGGATGAACCCACAAATCACATGGATATGGTATCAATTGAATGTCTTGAATACGCATTAAAAAATGTTAATTGCGCGCTTCTGCTAGTAAGCCACGATAAAAGATTTTTAAGTTCATTGACCAGCATCGAGTGGAAAATTAGAAAGATGAATAGTCAATTTATACTTACCTGACTTTTAATTAAGATATAATGTTGTTTTCAACTCAATTTATTCTTGTAAATGCTTAATTTTGTTTGTTAGTTAATGTTCTGATTTTATTTTAATAAAATTTCGAAACAATCCGGACTTTATATGGAATGGATAATACTGGTTCTTTGGATTTCAATTATTAACGGCGGTCTCGGGGGACAATACATATTAAACTGGATGGGAAACCAGCCGAAGTTTGTTGGAGATAAACAAATTGGGGTTTCGGCCGGAGTAATGACATGGTGGCGTGAACTCTCAAAATTATTGTGGGCAACTATTGCAATTACAATTGAAATTATCCGCGGCAAAGAATTAAAATATTTTAATCCGGGTTATCTTTCAATGATAACAATTGTTATCTGCGCTTTTACAGGCGTTATTGAAAATATAGGTTTCTTCTATCTGCCCAGGTATTATTCGCCTCACATTTACGCTCCTTATGTAAATATATATTTGGCTTTTCTTCCTTTCTTCGGCAAATTTTTATTTGATTCTACTTTAAGAAAAGAACATTGGCTCGGAGCAGGATTAGTAGTATTTGGATTAGTTATCCCGCATATACCGTATATGCTCGGAAGCACTGCAAAAGCCGATGCTGTTTTGGATTTAAATGCGCTTATATGGATTTTAATTATTAATTGCTGTTTGTGTTCACAACAAGTTTTAAATAACAAAACTGTGCAGACTGCATTAAAAGGCGTAGGTCCTAATGCCCTAGTTTTCTGGAGGGAAATATGGAAAATGATTTTTATAACCTCGGCTCTTTTTATTTTCCCATTTATTTCCAATGTGATGAATATTAACTTGCCTGAAAGCGTAGATGCCGCAAAATTTGAAAACCAGGTTTTGGGAAAAACAAACGAAACAGATAAATTATTTCTGTTAAATAATTATAATAAAGTTGAAGATGATTATATTCTAAATAAAAATATAAATGAAGCGACTGAAGAACAAATAAAGTCTGTAATTTCAGAAACGGATTATAATCGATTCTTCTCTTTATTCTCCGGAAATATAATCCCAGATAACTGGCTGCCCATTTTATTTGTTGTCGCGGCGGGTTTAACCGGATACATTTACAGTTTTGGTTTCTTTAAACTATCTAAATTTGCGGCGCATCTTTGGGTGCCTTATACAAATCTTTGGCTTGCATTCCTTCCGCTAATTATGTTTCTGTTTGGCAAAGATGTAACTCTCGCTCAAATTATCGGGGCAGTAGTTGTAACCGGCGGTTTGATGGTTGGTGTTTCAGATTACAGCAAAAATAAAGTTGAAGAGATTGAGAAAAAATATAAATAGATTATTATAATTTTATAATTTGAATTATTATTAAAATATATCGAATGGTATTTTTATATGAACCACTTAATTGATATGAATGATTTGAATCCCCGCGAAACAGAAATGCTTTCTTATTGCGAAAACTTAGGCGGACAAACAATGCCAATTGAATTAGTTGTTTTGTTTAGAGCCGCAAGCAATATCCCCGATAATTCAAAAATATTAGAAATCGGATCCTACCGCGGCCGATCTTCTGCAGCAATTGGTTGCTCAATTAAAGGTACTAACAAAAAACTTTACTGCCTGGATATTTGGAGAAATTATAATACACAACCGGATAATCCGTTAAAAGGAGATTTGAAAAAAGACAACTTACCAAAAACCGATTTTGAAGTTATTGAAGATTTTATGAAGAACACGGATTGGCTGGATGAAAACATCTGTCATTTAAGAGGAAGGACAGTGGACTTTATTGAATTATTTGCAGACGAATCCTTTAACATGGTCTTTATCGACGGCGCGCACGACTATAATAACGTTTCAATTGATATTGATTTTGCAATGAGAATTTTAAAACCGAAAGGAATAATCTGCGGACATGATTATCATTCTGCGGGAACCGATGTTATAAAAAGTGTCGACGAGAAAATAATTAACAATCCTGACATTAAAATAAAAGGCATAATTCCCGACACATCAATTTGGATGGGAATAAAAGATTAATTTATTGTATGAAATCGTAATTATTATTCAGGCTCTTCATGACTTAAACAATGGATAGTTCCCAATCCCCAAACAAGATCAACCGCGTGAATGCCAACCACTTCTCTGTCCGGGTAAAATTCTTTGATTATGTTTAATGCGATTCTATCGTTGGGATCGTTAAATGTTGGAACAAGTACTGCATGGTTTGAAATATAAAAATTCGCGTAACTTGCGGGCAAACGCAGATCTTCAAAACGCAAAGGTTTAGGCATTGGCAATTCTACTACATTTAGTTTTGAACCGTCTTCAAGTTTAGCGTCTTTCAGTCTTTCAAAATTATCTTCGAGTATTTTATAATTTTCATCGGCTGTATTTTTTTCTCTGCATAACACAACAGTATTTTTATTTACAAAACGGCAGAGATCGTCAACGTGACCGTGTGTATCGTCACCTTCAATTCCTTTGCCTAGCCAAATTATATTTTTTATGCCGAGATATTCATTAAATACTTTTTCGTAATCTTTTTTTGTAAAGCCCGGATTGCGAGTCTGCACTTTTTCATCAAGCAGGCATTCTTCTGTTGTTAATAAAGTTCCGCATCCGTTTGAGTCAATTGCCCCGCCTTCGAGCACAACACCTTTATCATTGTATTTTGCTTCAACCAAATTTAGTTTCAAATTTTTTGCAAGTGTTGCCGGAATGAATTTATCTTTTTTCCAGTTGTCGTATTTGGCCCATCCGTTAAATGTAAATTTGACGGCAGTAACTTCGTTTCCATTTTTCACAAACGCAGGAGATGAATCGCGCATCCAGCCGCGGTCGGTTTTGCTGATTATAAACTGTACGTTTTCTAAATTAACATGAGCCCGCTCAAGGCATTTTTTCGCTTTTAATTTATCTATCTGCGACTGCACAATTATTCTAACAAGCTCGCCAGGCACAATATTTTTTACAATCTCGGTATAGACCCAAGGAATGGGAGTAAATTTGCCGGGCCAGTCTTCTTTTTGATGAGGCCAGCAAAGAATTGTAGATTTATGTTTTTCCCATTCAGCGGGCAAGCGGTAAATTATTTTTTTACTCATAATATTTTTTCGAATTTCGTATAATGACAAATTAACAATTAAAATTAATTTCTTGTGAAACTTTGTGTCTTAGTGACTTAGTGGTTAAAGTAATATTACTAATTTGAGCTGTAGACCATGAAGACATAAAGAAACGGAGAAAACTATATCTTATTCATCCAGAAATCTTTTCGTGATGTCGCCGTATGCGTCAATTCTTCTGTCGCGCAGGAACGGCCAGTTTCTTCTAATTGTTTCAATGTGATTTAAGTCTACCTCGGCGGTTATAATTTCTTCTTTATCTTCACTGCCTTGCGCAAGGATAACTCCCTGCGGATCGCATATAAAAGAGGAACCCCAAAAAATTATTCCCGCTTGTTCTTTAACGGGCTGTTCAAAACCTATTCTGTTTACGGAAGCGACATAAACTCCGTTTGAAATTGCATGCGATCTTTGAATAGTAATCCACGAATCTATTTGCGCTTGTCCGTACTTATCTTTTTCGGAAGGATGCCAGCCTATTGCGGTCGGATAAAATAAAACTTCGGCTCCTTTCAGCGCCGTTAATCTCGCGCCTTCGGGATACCATTGGTCCCAGCAAATTAATGTACCTATTGTTCCGTATTTTGTACTAAAAGATTTGAACCCAAGATCTCCGGGAGTAAAATAATATTTTTCATAAAAACCGGGATCGTCGGGAATGTGCATTTTTCTGTAAACTCCTAAAATTTTTCCGTCCGAATCAATAATTACAGCGCTGTTATGATAGACCCCGGGAGCGCGTTTTTCAAATATTGGAACAACAATAGCAACTTTATTTTCTTTTGCAGCTTTTTGAAAGGCTATTGTAGAAGGGCCCGGAATCGTTTCGGCTAAATCAAAAGTTTTAAAATCTTCTTTTTGGCAGAAATACTGTGAGCGGTAAAGTTCCGGCAGGCAAATAACCTGAGCTCCTTGCTTAGCTGCTTTCTTCACCCATGAAACTGTTTTCTTTAAATTATCTTTTGTATTTGAGCTGTAGGCAAGTTGAAGCAGGCCCAAACTATATTTTTTCTTACTCATTAAAATTCCTTTCTCATTTGGGTGCAAATATAAAAAAATAATACATTTATATTTACAACAAATAAAATAATATCAAACGGATTATGAAAGTTCAACCGGCAATCTTCTAATACGTTTCCCGGACGCGGCAAATATAGCGTTGCAAACAGCGGGAGCAAGCGCCGCAATTCCGGTTTCTCCGACACCTCCAACCTTATAAGTATTTTTCATAATTTCAATTTCGACCTTAGGCATTTCATTTAGGGTTAATATTTCATATTCATCAAAGTTGCTTTCAGCAACTCCGCCGTTTTCAATTGTTATTTTGCTTTTTAAAACATACGAAAGAGCGAAGCCTATTGCACCTTCGAGTTGAGCTTCAACCGAATCAGGATTTATAACAATTCCGCAGTCAATTACACAAGTTACCTTATCTACTTTTACTTTATTATTTATTACTGTCACTTCGGCAACCTGCGCAATATAACTTTCGTAACATTCGGCGCATGCAATTCCCCTTCCTTTTCCAGCTTCCAATTTATTGTACCAGCCTGATTTCTCTGCTGCTTTTATTAATACAGCTTTTAAACGCGAATTATCGGGAAGCATTTTTTTTCTGAATTCATACGGATCTTTATTCGCTGCAAAAGCCATTTCATCTAAAAATGATTCGACAGCAAAAGGATTTTGTGTATGATAAACAGAACGGTACCAGGAAACCGGAACGTGTGTCGGCACAATTGACCCGGATATTTTTATATTCGGAATTTTATACGAAAGTTTTTTTGTCCCTTCTCCTAAATCCGAATCTTTAACAGGAAGCGCTCTGTAAAATCTTTGCGCGCTTATTGATTCTGCTATTACATGATGACCGAATAAAACCGGATTTCCGTTACCATCGACCGCGCCTTTTAATTTGTGCATACTTGCGGGGCGGAAAACGCCGTGTTTCATATCGTCTTCGCGTGTCCAGGTAAGTTTAATTATTTTTCCGGAAGCTTTCGAAATTTCCGCGGCTTCAATACCGTATTCGCTAACAAGTTTTCTTCCGAATGCGCCGCCTGCAAAAACAACATGAACAATTACGTCATCTTCGTTAAATCCTAACGCTTTCGCAACATCACTTCTCAAACCTTGCGGATTCTGCGAGGGTGCCCACAATTCAGCTTTTCCGTTTTTTACTTCGGCAATACAAGTCATCGGTTCCATCGGGGCGTGCGCCAAAAACGGAACTTCGTAAACTGCTTCAATATTAATATTATTTGAAAAATCAGAATTAGGTTTTCCAATTATTTCAATATCGGAACCTTCTTCGTTCAACTTCGACTCAAGATTTTTTCTTATTATTTCTGAATTTACATTTGCGTTCGGACCCAAATCCCAATCGACTACAAGCGCATCTTTACCTTTAAATGAAGACCATGTAGAATTTGCAATAACCGCTATACCTCTTGATATTTTAACAACATCAACAACACCATTAATGCTTTTTGTTTTAGAATCATTAAAAGATTTAGCGCTTCCGCCAATTGCCGGACATCTTTGTACCGCGGCGTAATACATTCCCGGAATAACAAGATCAATTCCAAATTTCGCTTTCCCGTAAATTTTATCGGGAGTATCGGTTCTATGAATTCTTTTTCCAATAATTTGAAAATCTTCCGGATCTTTTAACAGTACATTTTCGGGAACAGGCAGTTTTGAAGCTTCATCGACAAGTTCGCCGTAACTTAATTTTTTCCCGTTAGATTTATTAACAATATATCCTTTTTCTGCGTAACACTTTTTTACATCTACTCCCCATTTTATTGCGGCAGCGGCAATTAACATTTCTCTTGCGGTCGCGCCTGCAACCCGGAACGGTTCATAACTTTTGCGGATAGACTGACTTCCGCCTGTTGTTTGATTCCCGTATTTGGGGTGTCCGTCGGCCTGCTCAACTCTTATATTTTCCCATTCCACTTCAAGTTCTTCTGCAACAAGCATCGGTAACGATGTACGTACCCCCTGCCCCAATTCAGAACGATGAACTATAATTGTGACTATTCCATTATTATCTATTTTCAGATATACGCTAGGCGAAAATATCTTTGGATCGTCTCCGGGTTTAAAGAAACCATTCATTGGAGTATAAGCGGCTAGAAACAATCCCGTTCCGCTCATTGTAAAAACTTTTATAAATTCTCTTCTGCTTTGTTTTTTCATTTTATTTTCCCTCCTCAACCAGCTTATCAATAGCTTTGTCAATTCGGGCATATGTGGCGCATCTGCATAGAACTGTATTCATATTTTCTTTTACTTCTTTTTTAGTAATATTCGGATTTTCATTCATCAGCGCGGCAAGAGTCATAATTTGACCCGGTTGACAGTAGCCGCATTGTGATACTTCAAGATCGATCCACGTTTTAAATATCGGGTGATCCGGATTTTCAGCTAATCCTTCAATAGTTGTAATTTTGTCTCCGGCTACGTCTTTAATTGTTAAAACGCATGAGCGTTCTGCTTTACCGTTTATGTGGACTGTACACGATCCGCAGATTCCCTCTCCGCAGCTGTACTTTGTTCCCGTTAATCCAAGCGTATCTCTTAAAACCCATAGAAGCGGGGTATCTTCCTCAACATTTACTTTTCTTATTTTACCGTTTACGTTTAATGAATATTCGGGCATGTTCACCTCATAAGTAATTTTGTGTTTAAATATATAAAAAGACATGCGTATATGAAATAAAATTAGAATTTTGAAACGGACGATTATATGTCTTATCAAGATTATATAACACAGCTTAATTTATTATATTTGGTTTCAAATATTATTGATAAGAATGAATAAACCGCTTAATAAGACTAAAGATTTTAATACATTGCTTTCAGTACCGCTATTTTCAGAACTGAGCGTAGAACACCTCCGAAAAATTACCGCAGTAAGTGAAATTAAAAGAATCCCTTCACACGAAATTCTTTTTTTAGAAGGTGATCATTACAAAGGATTTTATATTCAGTTAAAAGGAAGTATTAAAATTTTTAGAACTACCGCCGAAGGTAAAGAATCGGTTGTTCATTTAATAAAGCCGTTTAATGTTTTTGCAGACATTCCGTTATTTGAAGGGAATAATTATCCGGTAAGCGCTGAAACATTGGAAGAATGTCTTGTATTGTTTGTACCTAAAGATAGTTTTATCAACCTGATTAAAGAAGATCCGAACATTTCTTTAAAAATGCTTGCAGGTTTCGCAAAACGATTAAAGGAACTGGTAGTGCAGGTAGATGACTTAACAACAAAGGAAGTAAAGAATAGACTCGCAAAATATTTATTAAAGGAAATAAAAAATAACAATACAGAAATCCTGCCTGAACCGTTTGTGAAAATTTCCATTCCCAAAAAGGCGCTCGCGTCTTTCCTTGGAACTATTACCGAAACATTATCCAGAACTTTTAAGAAATTTCAAGATCAAGGCATTATTAAAATAAAAGGTAAAACCGTTTTTATTATTGATCTCAAAAAGTTAAAGGAACTTAACGGAAATCCATAATTGCATTTTGGTTAAGAATTTTTTGCCCATTAGAGTCGCAAAATAAATTTTGCCGAATATAATAATAAAATTTAATAGCATTCCCGTAAATTAATTTTAAAGTACACCACTCCTAAAATTAAGTAAGTACTAACTTCTTTCTTAAAACTAAGTTAACTACCAACCTTGGCAAATATTTGCAAATCTGACTTAAGTCAAGGAAATCTATCTTATCATTACTTAGTTTACCGCCGTTAACTTTTACTAATAAATCGGAAACAAGAAATGACAAATAAAGAATTAGATATCCGTCCAGTTCAGCCAAAAGAAAAACATCCAACAATTTTCGCCACTTTTGATAATTTATTAAACGGCGAAACATTTCAGCTTATAAATGATCACGATCCGATGCCGCTTTATTATCAGTTTAATGCTGAAAGGCCTAATCAATTTTCATGGGAATATGTTGAGAAAGGTCCCGAAGTATGGAAAGTAAATATTTCTAAATTATAATAATGAATCGTAAATAAATTGAAGAGAACGCATATGGAAGAAGATCAGCTTAATAAACCTGTTGCTTTGAATAATCTCAATAAAGATAAAGTTAAAGTACTTGACGTAAGACCTATTATAAATTCAGGCAAAGACCCCTTTACTGATATTATGAGCTTTTTAAAAGATATAAAAGATGATGAAATATTTTTATTAAAAAACTCTTTCGAGCCTTTGCCGTTATATGCAGTATTAGGCAAAAAAGGATATGAGCATTTCACCGAAATAAATGAAACCGTTTATGAAGTTTATTTTTATAAAACGGTCAATGATCAAAACATTGAAGTAAACCGGAACGGAAGTAGTGAAATTATAGAAAGCCAAAACGATTTAACAAATGTAATAGAAATTGATGTAAGAGATTTGGAGCCGCCGGAACCAATGGTTAAAATTTTGGAAGCTATTCAGCAGGTTGACGGCAATAGTCTTCTGGTTGTTCACCACCACCGCGAACCTATGATGCTTTATCCAAAACTTGAAGAGCGTGGGTACCAGGCAATTACAAATAAAATTGATGAAAATTATTACAAAGTTGTAATAACTAAAAAGGAATAAGCGGAAATGAGTCAGCTAAATTCCGTAACATCCGCTTATGCGCCGCCATTTAAGATTGTAGCTAAATATTTTATAGCAGCAATTTTTTCATTTATTCTTCTTACCGGATTACTTCTTTTATTTTACAAGGATATTTCCGGATTCCATTTTCAGCCAAAAATTTTAGCAATTACTCATATCGCAACTCTTGGATGGATAACAATGATAATTTTTGGCGCTTTGTTTCAATTAATACCGGTGGTGCTTGAGGTAAAATTGTATTCGGAAAAGCTTGCCGAAATGCAATTCTGGATTTTTTTATCCGGCGTTTCAGGTTTGGTATACAGTTTTTTAAATTTCAGCGATAGAGAATTTATGATAGCATCGGCAATTCTGTTAAATATCGCAATGTTCATTTTTGCGTTTAACATAATTGCTACAATGAAAAATGTAAAAAAGTGGAACATTACAGGATACTATCTTGCCTCCTCAATATTTTTTTTAATAGTCACTGCGATTGCAGGACTTTTGCTTGCCATCAATTTAGCATATCCATATATTAAGACAAATCATCTTAATTATTTAAATCTCCATGCACATGTTGCTTTTATTGGATGGGTAACAATGGTAATAATGGGAGTATCTTTCAAGCTTATTCCAATGTTCACTCTTTCACACGGTTATTCGCTTAAAACAGGCAAGGCGGCATTCTGGCTAATTAATATTTCTCTTTTAGGAATATCAACAGTAATGCACTACGATAACACAACAATACTATTCTATATTTTCTCGGCATTAATTGTCGTGGGTATTTATTTTTTTCTATTTCAGATGCTTTTCATATTCAAGAAAAGAATACGCAAAAAATTTGACATAGGAATTAAATATTCAGCAACAGCATATTTGATGCTTGGTTTAACAACAATTCTTGGAGGTGTTTTAACAGTTGTTGATTATGAAAATATTAAAAACCTAACCTTGATATACGGCTATATAATAATTTTCGGATATGTTTCTTTATTGATTGTCGGACAGATGTATAAAATAGTTCCATTCCTTGTCTGGTATCATAAATACAGCAGTAAGGTAGGATTAGAGAAAGTGCCGATGCTGAAAGACATGTTTAACGACAAATTTGCTCACATTCAATACTATTTAATGTTAACTGCAGTATTTGCCGCTTTATTCTCTTTAGCTTTAAATACGGATATCGGAATTCTTATATCATTTATAATAATGTTTTTAAGCTCAATAATTTTTTTATACAACATGACTACAATATTCAGGAAATAATTGCATGAATAACAACGATAAAATAATGGAAGCATTAAAAGACGTTATTGATCCGGAAATTGGATTAAATATTGTCGATTTGGGATTAATTTATGATATCATAGAAACAGAAAAAGAGATAACAGTTACAATGACTCTTACAACTCCGGGCTGCCCAATGCACACAAGCATAACACAATGGGTTGAAACCGCTGTTAAACAATTCGCGCCATTTAAATCCGCAAAAGTTAATCTTATATGGGATCCGTTATGGAGTCCTGACCGAATGTCTAGCGAAGCAAAAAAACAATTAGGAATCTGAAAGGATATTAAATGTTTACAACAGTAAGGTACTTCGTAAAAACCAGCGTAACATTTTTATTGCTGGGAATTTTAACCGGGTTATATATGTCATACACAAAGTATATAACAAAAACAGGCTACAGCGGAGAACTTCTATCTGCTCATACACACATAATTTTAGTCGGCTCTGTTATGATGATGATTATGGGGGTCGCTTTATGGTTTTTCCCGAGGGCCGAAAAGACAGATAAGAAGTACAATCCCGATTTAATACTTATTGTTTACTGGCTGATGACAATATCGACCGGACTTCGATTCATTTTTCAAATTATAAAAGGTCTCTTCTGGACAGAATCATTCGACATTTTTATTGCCGTAACATCTGCTCTTCAGGTTTTGGCAATGATATTATTTTTCTATTCCATTTGGGGCAGGATAAGGCCGGTGGGCAGCCAAATAAGAGAAGCAAGAGGAGAAAAATTCTAAATGGCTTTTGTAATTAATGATGATTGCATTAATTGCGGTGCCTGCGCAATTGAGTGCCCCGTTGAAGCAATCTTAAAACCTGTAAAAAATTATAATAATAAAATTAGCATAAGTAAAACTTTATCAGCAGTTCATTACTTCATTGATTTGCTAAACTGCAACGAATGTTTTAATGAAGATGAACATAAATGCGTAGAGGTCTGCCCAATGGACGCAATAAAAAATATTAATTCATAGACTTTCTGACTTAAGTCAAGGATTAACTTTCATGCAGTATTTAATTTTTACTTTTTAACAAACAGGAACATGATATGATTTATAAACTGAAAAAAATAATGCAGATAGCCGCAGTACTTCTCTTTACCTTAACAAATTCTATTTGGGCCCATTGTGATTCAATTGAAGGTCCGGTTGTAAAATCCGCCGTAGAAGCTCTTAATAGCGGTAATATAAACCATGTATTAATCTGGATTCCGGCTGAAAGTGAAAATGAGCTGAAAAGCTTATTTCAAAAAGTTAATAATGTAAGAAATATAAATGAAGATGTGCGCGCACTTGCAGATTTATATTTTTTTGAAACAGTCGTTAGAATTCACAGAATGGGCGAAGGAGTCGGATATACCGGACTTAAAGAAAGTGAATTTAAGCCCGAAGAAGGAATTGAGGCAGCCGATAAGGCTATTCAAAATAATTCTATTAAAGAAATTTTATCCCTTGTTGACGAAACACATCATAAAAAAATACATCATTATTTCGAGGAACTGCAATCTTTGAAAAATTTTGATGTAAATAATGTTGATGCAGGAAGAGAATATGTAGCTTCTTATGTTCATTTTATTCATTACATCGAAAATCTGTTTTCAGGTAAAACAGGTACGTTTGAACATCACGGTCACTAAACATAAAAGTATTTCTTAAAAATTCTTTAACATATTTCAGAAAGGATAACATGAAAAAATATTGGATAGGATTTATAACCGTGATTGTTTTGTCATTCGCGGTATTAAGCTGGGTGGGAGTTCAAATTTATCAACAGGCTCCCCCTGTTCCAACCAAGGTTGTTACAACAGAAGGCGAAGTTATTTTTACAAAAGAAGATTTTCAGCAGGGACAAAATATTTGGCAGGCAATGGGCGGAATGGAAGTCGGTTCTGTTTGGGGACATGGAAGCTATGTAGCTCCCGATTGGACAGCCGATTGGCTTCACCGCGAAATTGTTTTTGTTCTTGATAAATGGGCTCTTTCTGAATTTGGAAATAAGTTCGACGATTTATCAGAAAAGAATCAATCAATACTTAAAACACGCGCCGAAAATATTTTCAGAACAAATACGTTTGACGAAAGTACTGGTATAGTTACAATAGAGCCAATCCGTGCGGAAGCTATAGAAGATTTAACAAAATACTACAGTAAATTATTCACAGAAGGAAAAGAAGAATACGCAATTCAGAAAAACGCTCAACCTGATCCTGTTAAACTGAAAAAACTCGGCGCTTTTTTCTTCTGGAGTTCATGGGCTGCATCAACAAACAGACCCAATGACGAAGCAACTTATACTAATAATTGGCCGCATGAAAAATTAATTTCCAACGAACCGACTGCGCCTATGATTGTCTGGACTGGAGTAAGCATTATTTTACTTCTTCTCGGTATAGGAGGAATGGCTTCATTCTATGCCTCAAAAAGAGAAGATGTCCACGGCAATAATTTACCCTTAAGCGATCCTTTACTAAATTCAATCGCAACTCCTTCCCAAAAAGCAGTAATAAAATACTTTTTAATTGTTTCGGGATTAATGCTGCTTCAAATAGTACTTGGCGTAATTACTGCACATTACGGAGTTGAAGGAGACGCATTTTACGGAATTCCGATTTCCGAAATTCTACCTTATTCAATCACAAGAACATGGCATACACAGCTTGGAATATTCTGGATTGCAACTGCATGGCTGGCTACAGGATTATATATCGCTCCTGCAGTTAGCGGTTTCGAACCAAAAGCACAAAAGTTAGGTGTCGATATTTTGTTCGGGGCGCTTCTATTTGTTGTTCTTGGCTCAATGTTCGGCGAATGGTTAAGCGTACAGCATATGCTGCCAGATGACGCGTGGTTTTTATTCGGGCATAGCGGTTACGAATACATAGATCTCGGAAGATTTTTTCAAGTTGCGTTATTAATTGGTCTGCTGCTTTGGTTATATTTAATGGTGCGCGCAATAAAACCGGCATTAAAGAAAAACGATGACCAGAAACCGATTCTCACTTTGTTTCTTATTTCATCTGTTGCTATAGCTCTATTTTATTTTGCAGCTTTGATGTACGGAAAACATACAAATCTTGCTATTGCGGAATTCTGGAGATGGTGGGTTGTACATCTTTGGGTTGAAGGATTTTTCGAAGTGTTTGCCACTGTTGTAATATCTTTCTTGTTTGTAAGGCTTCAATTAATAAACGCAAAAATCGCAGGACAAACCGTAGTTCTTTCAGCAACAATATTTTTATCAGGCGGAATTATAGGCACTCTTCATCATTTATATTTTTCCGGAACGCCTGTATTTGTACTTGCGCTCGGTTCTGTCTTCAGCGCACTTGAAGTTGTTCCTCTTGTATTTGTAGGTTACGAGGCATGGGAAAACATTAGACTTTCACAGGCGAAAGAATGGGTGCAAAAATATAAATGGCCTATAAATTTTTTCGTAGCTGTTGCGTTCTGGAATTTAGTTGGTGCAGGGCTGTTCGGTTTTATGATTAATCCTCCAATCGCACTTTATTATATGCAGGGATTAAACACAACTCCGGTTCATGCTCACGCCGCATTATTCGGAGTTTACGGAATGTTGGGAATCGGTCTGATGCTGTTCTGTTTAAGAGGATTGCGTTCCGATATTCATTGGGAAGAAAAACCATTAAAGATCGCTTTCTGGTCAATAAATTTCGGACTCTTTGCAATGGTAACATTCAGTCTGCTTCCTGTCGGATTAATGCAAACTTGGGCTTCTGTTGAAACAGGTTACTGGTATGCGAGAAGCGCTGAGTTTCTACAGACAGATATAATGGAATTTTTAAGATGGATGAGGGCATTCGGCGATACTATTTTCGCAGTTGGAATTGTTATACTTGTCTGGTTCGTATTTAAGTTATCGTTAAAATTCAGAAATAAATAAACAGGAAATATTATGACAGAAGTGAAATCAATAATAAATGAAATTGAATACCAATCGGGAACGATTGTAAGCAAACAAATTATTAAAAAGAAAAATGGCAACGTTACATTGTTCGCATTTGATGAAGGAGAAAGTTTAACGGAACACACTTCTCCTTATGAAGCGTTGGTTTCAATTGCGGACGGCGAGATGGAAATTAAAGTCGGCGGCACACCCTACAATGTAAAAGCTGGAGAATTTATTCTGCTGCCTTCCAACATACCGCACGGATTAGTTGCCGTTAAAAAATCTAAAATGTTATTAACAATGATAAAAGAAACGGAGTAAATATTTTATGAAACATATTATCGGCAAATCGAAAGATTTGCCGATTGTATATTCTTGTTCAGGCTGCAGCAACATTGCTCAAATGGCAAATAATATTGCTGTAAAACTTGACAGAGAGTCAATTGCCGAAATGTCCTGCATTGCCGGAGTCGGAGGACAAGTGAAACCGCTTGTAAAAAAAGCGTTGTCCGGTAAACCAATAATTGTTATTGACGGCTGTCCTCTTCAATGCGCAAAACATTGTTTAAATAACATTGGTGTTGAAGCTAATATTAATGTTGTTTTAACAGATAACGGATTAAAGAAAATTTTTCACGAAGATTACGATAACGAAACAGTTGAACATGAATACAAAAAAATCAAAAATCTTGTAGAATCTCTTGAGATTAAGTCTTAAATATAATTTATACTCTACCTATTTACTTGTATTAATAAAAATCAATTTCCCGTTTTTGTCCTTTGTAAAAAACAAATAATAATCACCGCCGTCCTTCAATTTTAATTTTTCCTTAATGATTTCCGGTTTATCCGGGAAATTGCTTCTGGTAATATTAGCTTTAATGATTTTTTCACGCGACAAATACTGCCTAACCTTTTTTAGATTGAATTGACATGTAAATAATATTTTAAATTTTCTCCCCGGAAAATCTTCTATTTCTTTTTCTGAAATTAAATAATTTGAAAGCCGGTTTATAAATTTCAGCTTGTATTTATCGGCAATGTGTTTTGTTAATCCTGCTTTTCTAATCGCGGCGTCGGGTTCGTAAAAGTATATGTCTTTTTCCGGTAAAGAGATTTTTATATTATTTTTTTCATTTATACTGTTATTAATTATTACAGGTTCATTATTATCATTTAAAATTACAGCTGATTTTATTTTTCGTTCATTCTTTTTATTAAAATAAACTAAAACTTCCTTGCATTCGTTTTTAACAGAAACAACAGAGAACTCATTCATTTTAGGAAATATTCTCTCCGCTTCTTTTAAATCAAATGCCGGGGCGAGTTTTAAACAAATGTTTTGTGATTTTTGAATAAACAAATCCAGATTTGAAACCACATCCGGAGAATAATATTTTATATCTACGGATCTTTTATCCTTATCTCTTCTGGAGGGATCGGCAAAAACCCAATCGAAATATTCGTCTTTATATTTTTTTAATATTTCAATTCCGTCCCCATTATTTACCGTAATATTATTAATCTTTAACGTTTTAAAATTATGTGCGGCAATTGCTGCTAATTCCTCATTTAATTCGCAATAAACAACTTCTTCAAAACTTTTTGAAAAATAAATTGAATCTATTCCAAGTCCCCCAGTTAAATCTATTATTTTGTTTCCTTTTAATATTTTTGATTTATAGCGGGCTGTCTGTTCCGAAGATGACTGCTCAAGCGGAATTTTTTTATAGATTAGTTTATATGTGTTTAATTCGGGAAGTTTGATTTCCGCTTTTTGCAGACAATCAATTTGTTCTGCAATTTCTTTCAGCGGAAGATTACTTGCAGATTTTTTAAGTAAAATTTCAGAAGAATTCAGCGTTTTATTTTTCTCAATAAATTTTTGTGCTTCTTCTGAATTAAGTATATCAATCAATAAAGATCTATTCATATAGCTGTTCGTTAAAAAAATATGCAAACTTTTATTTAGCAATAATATAAAACAATATTATCAAACTACAGTTAATAATATCAATAGTATTCATTAAATATTGATTAATAAAAATTAGAAGACGTAATAAACAAGGATACTAGCTTTGTGATTTGGGAAGAGTAAATATAAAGCGGCTGCCCTTATTAACTTCACTTTCCACCCAAATTGAGCCGCCGTGTTTTTCAATTATTTCTTTGCAAAGAATAAGCCCAAGTCCAGACCCCACTTCATTCTTTGTCCCTTTGCGGGAAAAATGTTTGTCAATTTTAAATAAATTTGTCAACTCCTTTAATTCAATACCAATACCTTTGTCAGAAACTGTAATTTGAATATTTTTCTCTTTGTCAACCGCCGATACACTAACATCTCCCTCTTCATGTGAAAATTTAATGCTGTTTGAAATAAGATTCCGCAGAAGTAGGTCAAGCATATTTTTATCAGCGTCTAAATACAAATTATTGTTCACAGTATTAGTCAGAATTATTTTTTTCTTTTTCGCCGATAATTCGAGAAGATCAAACGTTTCATTTATACTTTTATGAAGGGATAGTTTTTCCTTAGTTATTTTAAAATTACCGCCGTGAAGATTTGCCCACTTAAGCAGATCGTTCAACAATTCATATTGTTTTTTTAACGATGAGTTTAAATTGGAGATTGAATTCTTAATTTCATCTTCAGATAATGAATTAAACTCTGTTTCAAGCACGCCTGACAATCCCAACGTAGATTGGTAAGGACCTCTTAAATCATGTGCAATTATGGAAATAAATCTGTCCTTTGCCGAATTAGCTTCATGCAGTTGAGAATTTAATTCATTTAGTTTTTGATTTGCAAGCTTTTTGCTTCTTGTGCTTCTAATTATTACCAAAAGAATTACGCCGCCTGAAAACAATATTATAACTAAATATTGATTAAATGTTTTCTGTTTATTCAGTTCCTGTTCCTGTTCCTGCTTCATCTTTTCTATTTTATAATCCAGTTCAATCTTTGCTATCTTTTTTAATTTGTCGTCGTTCATTAAACTGTCCTGAATTGACTTATTCAGAAGCAGATATTCAAACGCTTTTTTGAAATTTCCTTTCTGCTGATAGCAATAATAAAGTGAGTTAGAAGCTTTGGAAATATTATCCAGAGCATTAATTTTTTCCGCTAATTTAAGTGCGATATTAGCGTGATAAATTGAAGAATCATAATCTTCTTTTATTTTGAAAACATTTGCGATTCCGTTTTCGGAATTTGCTATTCCGTTCTTAATATCCATTTCGGTATATAATACAAGAGCTGAGTCGTAGAAATTAAATGCATTTTCATATTCTTTTAGAGTAACATAAAGATTCGCGAAACAATAGTATGAATAAGCTATTGAAGATTTAGAAGCTGATTCCTTATTTATTTTTAATGACTCACTGAAATAATTTTTAGCTTTTTCATAATTACCAATTCTCGCATAAATTTCGCCAATATTTGTTTTTATTATTCCGGTGCTGCGAATGTTGTTTGTTTCAATCCTTAATTGAACTGCTTTGTACAAAAACTCCAAAGCTTTGTCATAATCTTCAACGGCCATATATACCAAGGCAATATTGTTGTATGAAGTAGCAAGAATAACTTTGTTGCCGAATTTCTCCTTCATTTTAATTGAATTTAAATGATGTTCAATCGATAATAAATAATCGCCAGAATAATAATATATAACTCCAAGCACGTTTAACGATGTAGATATTCCCTCTTCGTCATTAATTTGTCTTCTTATTTCGAGAGCTTTTTTTGTGTATTCAAGCGCTTTAGAGGAGTCAAAACCGATATATGCAAAACCTAAACTTCCGTATCCGCCCGCGAGACCTTTTTGATAACCAATTGAATCAGCGAGATCAATTCCTTTTTGAGCATATTCTATGGCAACTTGTAAGTCATTGTATTGGTAAAAATCAGATAATCTGTTTAACAAATCGACTCTTTCTTTACCTACAGAATTTGTGAGTTTATTTTCAAGACTGTCAATAATGCTCTTTTGAGCAAATGAATGATCAATTGCCGAAATAAATAGGATAAAAATATATAAAAAATATTTTTTCATAGATTAGTATCGAAAAAAAGGATGTCATTTTAAAGGAATTTATTGAGAATGTTGAATTTAAATTTTCTGCCTGCAGTAATTCGGGCATAGGTCAATAAGAAATAAATTATTAGATTTTGAAGTGTTAAGAAAGGAAGTTAGATTAAGAACTAAAGAACTTGAAGAAATTAATTCAAAAAAAACCAATTCTTTTCTATAATTGCTCATGATTTAAAGGCGCCTTTTTCTTGTTTGTTAAGTAATAGTGAATACTTATCTAAAGAAGTTAATAACCTCGAAAAAGAAGATATCGGTTTTTTGGTTCCAATATAAATATAGCTACAAGCAATATTTATAATTTTCTATAAAATTTTCTTTAGTGATCAAAATTTAAAATGATGAGGTTAAAGATTTAAGTGAGATCAATTAATCTTTAGATATTTGTTATGAATAATATTTCATTAGTTGCGCCGCATTCTGATCAAAAAGGAATTAAACTTGAAAAAACAGTGGAGGAAGGTATTAAAGTCCTTTACGATGAAAATGTAATAATAAACGTATCTGATTCGGGAATTGGAATGAACCAAAATCAAATAAACAGAATTTATGATAGCAAGTCAGTAGTTTCATTGCAGAGAACTCAAAATGAAAAAGGAACAGGATTAGGACTATATTTAATAAAAGAGTTTATCGAAGTAATTAATGGTGAACTAAAAATAAAAAGTAAAATAAATAAAGGAACTACTGTTACTTGTATTATTCCTAATAAGTAATATTCAATTTTATTTTTATTTAATTAGAAGCATTTTTTTGATTAATGCTTTGCCTCCTGATTCTATTCTATAAAAGTATATTCCAGAACTAACTTTATTACCATGTTCATCAATACCATTCCATTCTACTAAGTTTAATCCCTTCGACTGAAAGGAATTTATTAACGATGCCACCTTTTCACCGGCCGAATTAAAAACTGTAATATTTACAACTGAGGATTCAGGTAAAAAATATTTAATTGTTGTTGACGGATTAAAAGGGTTAGGAAAATTTTGATAAATTCTTAATCTATTGGGAATCATTTTGTTTTCACTTTCAACATCATTTATTCCTGTCGGTTCTCCCCATATTAATTCACTAAAATTGTTCTCATATTTCCAAAGGTTTGGAAGTATTTGTTGATTATCATAAGGGGAAATAGTTGAGGTTAAAATAAAAACTTTATCTCCTTTTGCTCCAACAGCATGAGGTAAAAATGGTTCATTAAATGTCTTAATAACCTCTCTTGCGTTACCATTAATTAAATCTAATCTGCGTTTTCCCCAATAAGCAATCCACAAATCTCCATCGTTAAAATCTGCATCAAAAATACGATTCCCTAAAAATGGAGGATCTGAATCTAATGGTTCAATCAAGTTAGACCATTCATTTAAATTTTTCCCATTATAGTCTACAATCCAAATTGAGGAATCGCCTTTTATTAAAAAACTTTCATCATTTATATATCTGATTCTTGAAACCGGCTTATGCCAATCAATCCAATTATTAAACGTTCCATCTGAATTCATATAAAGTATATACGGATATTTTGCAAAGATAAAATTTCCATTTTCAGTTGGTATAAATCCACCTTCCCCAAAATGATATTCATCAACAAACCAACTCATAATCTCTTTTATATCTGTATCTGATTCATAATAAAAAATTCTCGATCTGTGATTTTGAATCTGCGCATCATAATATCTTTCAACAAAATAAAATCCACCCTCGCTTGATGGACTCATCATCCAATCGCTTCCTGAATATTCCGATATAATCCATGGTCTTGCTCCATCTTTTTCGTCCCAAACCATAATGCACGCATGATGATCCGGGTCTCCGACAGGATAAACATAAGACCAATAAACCTTGTTATTGTTAATTATCAAATTACCGGTAGGGTGTGCAATAAGTGTTATATTTAAAAACAATATTAAAGCAATTAGAAATTTTTGCATTATTAATCCAATATTTTTAGATCAGCCAATAATAAGACGTAAGGTATTACAATGGGTTCTTAATAGGAAGAAAAAAAGCCCCAATTATTGGGGCTTTATAAGTGCACTCTGGGGGACCCTCCTTCATTTCATTTCGGAGGGCAGGCTCTAACCTTGGAATTCGGCCCAAACAAGAATGCTATAAAATAAAAAACCCGGCATAAGCCGGGTTTTTATTTTAGTGCACTCTGGGGGACTCGAACCCCCGACCAATTGATTAAGAGTCAACTGCTCTACCAACTGAGCTAAGAGTGCACTGCAAATATAGCTAATTGAGTTTATTATTAAAACAGGATAAACAGAAATATTTTTGTAAATGATGTTTAACTTTAACTCAATTAGGATTTTTTAAAACAATATTTATATTCGGTCAAATAGTTTATTACAATTGGGTGTATTCTATTAAGAAATTTGCTTTGCTGGTTACGGTTATTATTTTATACGGCTTTGTTCAGGAAAAAATTCCTACAATTTACCTAACGGGAGATTCAACAATTGCGGAAAAACTTACCGAGAAAAAACCTGAAACAGGGTGGGGCGAAAAGTTGGATTTATTCTTAAACGGTAATATTAAAATTGATAACAGGGCTCGGAACGGCAGAAGCACACGCACGTTTATTAATGAAGGACGCTGGCAGGATATTATTAATAATTTAAATCAGGGAGATTATGTTTTAATTCAATTCGGGCATAATGACCAATCGAAACAAAAACTTGACAGGTATACACCTCCAGATGATTTTAATAATAATCTTAAAAAATTTGTAACTGAAACAAGAAGCAGAAATGCATTGCCTGTATTAATTACTCCGGTTGTTCGCAGAAGATTTAATGATAAAGGAGTATTTTATGATGTTCACGGAGAATATCCCGATTTGGTAAGAAATGTTGCCGAGGAATTTAACGTTCCATTAATTGACCTTCATAAAAAAAGCAAAGAGTTATTAATTAATTTGGGGGAAGAAAAGTCAAAAGAATTATTTCTTATACTTGAACCGGGCAAGTATGTTAACTATCCTAGCGGACTTGACGATAACACTCATTTTTCAGAATACGGGGCTGAAATAGTCGCGGGACTTATAGCACAAGGAATAAATGAGTTAAATATCGATTTGAAAAAATATCTAAAGGAAGAAAAATAGATTACAGTTTTTTTAAGTTCAACGTTCTTTAAAATAACCCGCCGCTCGGAAATTTTCCGCCGGATTGTTTTATTATTTTAATCTGTTGACCACAATATTTTACTCATAATATTACACTTGATTATACACATATATTTGCACAACTTTGCGATAATATTTAGAAGTCAAAGGAGAAATTATGTCTTCTGTGCAAATTAAAAGCAAAAAAGAAAGATTAAGTTTTTTTGTCAACCCTGAATTATCAAATAAAGTCAATCAAATTTCAAAACAGACTAAATTAACTGTTAGTGAAATTGCTCGTAAAGCATTAATAAATTATATTGACGAAATTGAGAAAGAGAAAATTGAGAAGGAACTTGAAGCCGGTTATAAAGCCAATTATGATTATTATCTAAAATCTCAAAGTGAATGGAAATATGCCGATAAAGAATAAAACCGGAATCATTTTTCCTCTCCTTCGAGGTGATGTATACCTTGTAAACCTTGATCCAATTGTCGGTAAAGAAATTGGAAAAGCAAGACCAGCTGTAATTATTCAAAATGATATTGGAAACAAATTCAGTCCCGTCACAATTATTGCTCCAATCTCAAGCGCAAAAGAAATAACAAAACCCTTGCCAATAATGATATTTCTAAAGAAAGGTGAAGGGGGAATATTAGAAGACAGCTATATTGACTGCGGCCAGATAAGAACCGTTGATAAAGAGGAAAGATTACTTACAAAGTTTGGATCAATTGACAAAAACAAAATACTCGAAGTTGATAAATCATTAAAGATTTCTCTTTCTCTTCTGTAATTCAATAATACATTAATACGCACAAACTTTAATACCTGTATAACATTTTTTAACCCAGCTTTTCTATCCATTTATTAATTTGTTTTTCAACCAATTCAGGATTTGGCGAGCCGAAAGTTAATTTTCTTTTAAGCGAGCTTTTTATATCAAAACAATTTAACGCGTCTTCTGTAAATATTTCATGTATTAATTTTAAATCATTAATTCCAACATCTTTAAAAGTAATGTTTTTTTCTTCGCAGTATGTTACGAGTCTGCCGACTATATTATGCGCTTCTCTGAAAGGAATTCCTTTTAGAACAAGCCAATCGGCAAGATCCGTAGCAAGTATAAACCCGTTTTCCAATTCCTTTTCAAATCTGCTTTTATTAATACTCATAGTTGCAATCATTTGTGAAGCGATTTTGATGCTGTTTATATATGTATCGAAAGAGTCAAAAACCGGCTCCTTATCTTCCTGCATATCACGGTTATAACTTAAGGGCAGCGCTTTTAAGGAAGTCAGCAATGCAAATTGGTTAGCGAACACTCTTCCGGTTTTGCCTCTTATCAATTCGGCTAAATCCGGATTTTTTTTCTGGGGCATTAATGAAGAACCGGTTGTAAACTCGTCCGAAAGTTTTATAAATTTCCACTCTTCAGTCGACCAGAGAATTAATTCTTCAGCCAGTCTGCTTAGGTGCATCATTCCTATAGAGCAGCAATTCAGAGAATCTAAAATAAAATCTCTGTCTGATACGGCATCAAGACTGTTTCTGCAGGGGGAAGAAAAACCAAATTTATCAGACGTAAAAAAACTATCAAGCGGAAGAGTTGAGCCTGCTAAAGCTCCTGAGCCTAAAGGCGATTGATCGGCTTCATTACCTACAAACTCAATTCTTTTTTTATCACGTTCAACCATTTCAACATATGCAAGGAAATGATGCGATAATGAAACAGGCTGCGCTCTCTGCAGATGAGTATAACCGGGAATTAATGTTTCAATATGTTTCTCAGAAACTTTTAATAATATTTGCTGAAGAATAATTAATTCTTCTGTAACTGTATTTAAAACATTTTTAATCCACAGTCTCATACCTGTTGCAACTTGGTCATTTCTGCTTCTGCCCGTATGCAGTTTTCCCGTAGCCTCTCCAATTAATTCGGAAAGCCTGTATTCAATTGCCGAGTGAATATCTTCATGCTTTGAAGCTTCCGGCTTCCACAATCCTTCCCTGTATTCGGTTTGGATTTGGATTAATCCGGCATCAATTTTTTTATATTCGTCTTCGGTAATTAAACCAACCTTAAACAGCATTTCGGCATGCACCCTGCTTACAGTAATATCTTCATCAATTAAGTTGATATCAAATCCAAGCGAGGATGAAAATTTTAAAGCGCTGTCATCTAATTTTCCCTTAAATCTTCCGCCCCAAAGCAATTATAATACTCCGACATTTTTTAATTTAATTTCAGACATGGTTTTATACGGCAGTCCGTAAATCTTTATAAAACCTTCGCTGGCTTTATGATCAAATGTATCCGCGCTTGTATAGGTTGCCAAATTCATATTATAAAGGCTGAATACCGAATTTCTTGACAATACGGTAACATTGCCTTTATATAACTCTAGTTTAACTTCGCCGGTTAAATTTTTCTGAGTTGAGTCAACAAACGCCGTTAAAGAATCGAACAGAGGGGAGAACCACAAACCGTCATAAATTAAGTTCGCTACTTTATTTGAAACTTCCTGTTTATATCTGAAACTTTCTTTATCCATAATTAATTTTTCAAGTTCATGATGAGCTTTATGAAGAATAATTGCAGCCGGAGCTTCATAAATTTCTCTTGATTTAATTCCTACAACACGGTTTTCAATCATATCCATTCTGCCAATTCCGTGTTTACCTCCAATAATATTTAATTTTTCAAGAAGCTCAACCGGTCCAATTAATTCATTATTTAATCCGTAGGGTATTCCCTGTTCAAAATTTATTGTAATAGTCTCCGCTTCATCGGGCGCGTATTTGGGATTAGTAGTAATTTGATACGCATCTTCCGGCGGTGCCACGGTAGGATCTTCAAGCACGCCGCATTCAATTGCTATTCCCCAAACGTTTTCATCTATCGAATAAGGTGAATCTTTAGTTACTTTAACGGGAATATTATTCGCAATCGCGTAATCAATTTCATCTTCCCTGCTTTTAAATTCCCAGAATCTTAATGGAGCAATAATACTTAAATGCGGGGCAAGTGTTTGAACTGCGACTTCAAAACGCACCTGATCGTTTCCTTTGCCTGTGCATCCGTGCGAAACAAATTCTGCTCCTTCTTCAACGGCGGCTTCGGCCAGTAATTTTGCCAAAAGCGGACGTCCTATTGCGGTTGCAAGAGGATACGTTCCTTCGTACAATGCTCCCGCTTTTAAAGCTTTCCAAACATATTCGGTCACAAATTCATGCCTCAAATCTTTTATAATTGACTTTACCGCGCCGGACTTTGCCGCTTTTTCTTCAAGTCCTTCAAGTTCCGAAATTTGTCCAAGGTTACCTGTTACGGTAATAATTTCAGCGTCAAACTTTTCACTTAACCATTTAACCATTACTGATGTATCTAGTCCGCCGCTGTAAGCTACAGCAATTTTTGATTGAGGCACTTACTCATCTCCTTTATTTATATTTGTGACCGGGTTTTTCGGTCATTAAATCGTTTATAAAATCTATAACCTTTTTCATATGCGCGGTTGAAGAAGGTATTACAAGCATTGTATCGTCGCCGGCAACTGTGCCGAGAATTTCATGTTTGTTTAATCTGTCAATAAAATGCGCAACTCCCTGCGCTCTTCCTGCCAGGGTTCTTACAACAATAAGAGCTTCATTATATTCCACGCTTAGAATTTCAAAACCTATTAATCTCGCTATTTGATTTCCGGATTCTTCGGGACTTAATACATAACGGGTGCCGTAATTTGTGAATGTACGAACAACTCCCAGCTCCGCGAAATCGCGGCTTAATGTAGCCTGAGTAATTCTTATTTCTTCGCTTTTTAAAAGCTGAATTAATTGTTCGTGGCTGCTTATCATTTTAGAGTTTAACAACTCTTTAATTTTGTGCTGTCTTTTTAGTTTTGCCGACATTTTTACCTACCTAGTTTGATTATGGATAATACTTCTGCAAATTTATGCAAAAATTTGATAATTTCCAGCTCCGTAATAATATAAGGCGGTAAAAGTCTTAATACATTTTCGCCTGCTGTGCAGGTAATAACTCCGTTATTTAATAATTCGGCCGAAACCGATTTTGCCGATACCTTTTCATTAAATTCAACGCCTATCATTAATCCTTTTGCTCTTACTTCTTTTATTGAATTTTCATTTAATGAAATAATCGACTGAACTATTTTTTCTCCCGCATCGGATATATGTTGTAATAATTTTTCATCTATTAAATCAACAACTTTATTTGCCGATGAAATTGCCAATGGATTACCCCCGAAAGTTGAGCCGTGATCGCCGGGTTTAATAACATCGCCTACTTTTTTTGAACATATTGCCGCGCCGAGGGGGAGTCCGTTTGCGATACCTTTTGCGAGTGTAACAATATCGGGTTTAACGTTATCGTGTTCAAATGCGAAAAACTTCCCGGTTCTTCCTATTCCGGTTTGTATTTCATCAAAAATTAATAGAATGTTTTTTTCATCGCAGAAATCGCGCAGGTTTTTTAAGAAATTATCCGGCGGAAGAATTATTCCGTTTTCTCCCTGTATCGGTTCAATCATAACCGCAGCTACATCTTTCCCGTACGAATTTTCTATTGAATCCATGTCACCGTACTGAGCGTAAATAAATCCCGGTGTAAGGGGGAAAAAACCGTTCCAGACTTTAAATTGCGCTGTTGCCGAAAGGCTTCCCATTGTTCTTCCGTGAAATCCGCCGATTGCAGTTATAATGTGACTTCTTTCTTTTCCCCATTTCCTTGTTAATTTAATTGCGGCTTCATTGGCTTCGCTTCCTGAATTGCAGAAGAAAACATAATCGAGTCCCGATCTCTCGGCTAATTTTGAGGCAAGAGTTTTTTGACCTCCGCTTTCAAATAAATTTGATACATGCCATAATTGGTTAAGCTGATTGTCGACTGCGGATTTAATTTCAGGGTGATTATGCCCGAAACCCGTAACTGCAATTCCGCTTAAAAAATCGAGGTATTCTTTTCCGTCGTTATCGTATAAATACGCGCCTTCGCCCCTTATAAATTCAACGGGAAATCTCGCATAATTTTTTAATAAGTAATCATGTTCATCATCAGCATTGTGAGGATTGAATGATCCATGTTCCTGTACTTTCTTCTGCGGTGTCATCAAAAATATTCTCCATGTTTATTGAACCGATCCAGATTTTCTGAATCCCTTTATTCAAAAGTTCAATACAGCTTTTTAATTTAGGAATCATACCTCCTGTAATCTCGCCGTTGTCTATTCCTTCCATAATTTCGTTTTGATTTATTGTTTTTACAAAATCGCCTTTAATTAAAACTCCGCTAACATCCGACATAAAAAAAACACTTTCGGCGTTTAATGAAGAAGCGATTAATTCTGTAAAAAAATCAGCATTAACATTTATTAAATTTCCTTCAATGTCTCTGCATAAACTTGAGAACACAGGCACTACATTTTCATTCAATAAATTGAAAATCCAGTTGACGTCTTTTACCTGTTTTGGTATTCCTACAAATCCTAAATTTTCATCCACCCTTTCGGCAATAAAACTTCCCCTGTCAATTCCTGTTAATCCGGTAGCGTGAACATCAAAAGCGTTTAATCTGCTTACAATTTTCGAATTAATAATACCTGCCTGCACTGCGGCTACAACGTCAACAACTTCTTTAGTCGAAACTCTTTGTCCGTCTAGGAACTTTACCTCATGTCCCAATGCCTGCGACCATTCGCTTATTCCTTTGCCCGCTCCGTGAACAATTACAATTCCGTCATAAACTTTATTAAGTTTTTCCAATGTATATTTCCAATCGTCACTTTCAAGAAAATGATCGAGAGCTTTTCCGCTTATTTTAAGTACCGCTGTTTTCATAAAACACCTCAAGTTCTATAATGGGCATTTATTTTAATGTAGTCTTCGGTCATATCGCATGTCCACCATGTTGATGAAAATTGACCGCCGTTCAAATTAATGTTTATATTTAATTCTTTTTTAGCCAAAATTTTGGAAGCAATAGATTCATCTACTACAATTTTATAATCGGGGAGCAGAACAGCATGATCATCAAATTTTATTGTTACTTTTTCCGGGCTGAATTCGGCGCCGCTCATTCCGGCCGAGGACATTATTCTTCCCCAGTTTGCGTCTTCGCCGTACATAGCTGTTTTAAGCAAGGGTGAATTTGATAATGATTTACCCACAAGATCGGCGTCTTTTTTAGTGTTTGCGCCTGTCACGTTAATTGTAATTAATTTTGTGGCGCCTTCGCCATCGGAAATTATAGATTTTGCCATTTCGATACATACCGAGTTAAGAGCTTTTTGAAATTCGTTTATTATTTCATTGTTATTAATTTCAACTCCCGACAAACCGTTGGCCATAATTGTAACCATATCGTTGGTGCTGGTTTCACCGTCGACCGAAATTTTATTAAATGAAACATCAACAGCGTTAAACAGAATTTTCTGAAGCAAAGATTTTTCAATTTTCGCATCGGTAGTAATAAAACCAAGCATGGTGGCCATGTTCGGCATAATCATTCCGCTTCCTTTGCAAATTGCTCCGATTGTAAATGAATCATTTCCGATTTCAACATTAACTGCAAATGATTTCGGTTTTGTATCGGTGGTCATAATTGCTTCCGCCGCGTCATGCCCGCCGTCATTTGACATAAAAGGCTTTATACTGTTTATTCCTTTTAATAAGTTTTCCATGGGCATTTGCTGACCGATAACTCCGGTTGAGCTTATTAAAACATTCTGAGGTTTAACTGAAAGTTCTGCGGCGCACTCTTTCTGCATAAGTTCAGCGTTTTTAAATCCTTCTTCTCCCGTACATGCATTGGCGTTTCCGGAATTAACTAATACCGCGTTAATCATGCTGCCGGATTTAATAATTTCTTGAGAAATTAATAATGGAGCAGCTTTAACTTTATTTAACGTAAAAGTTCCTGCCGCGGTACACGGTTCACTAGAATATATAATCGCCAGATCTTTTTTCTTCTTCTTTATTCCGCAGAAAATGCCGGCCGCGGAAAATCCCTTTGCCGATGTTACGGATCCGTTATTAATAAACTTGTACATTATTACCCCCCTTAACAAGCAGTCCTGCCGATTCTTCCCATCCATAAATTTTATTCATATTCTGAATTGCCTGTCCCGAAGCCCCTTTTATTAAATTATCTATTGTTGATGTAATTACTGCGCAATTCCCCTTTATAGAAATATTTATATCGCAGAAGTTTGTACCGGCCACCCACTTTAATTCTGGAGGAGTATTTCTTAATCTGACAAACGGCGATTCTTTGTAAACAACTTCATAAAGACTATTAATTTCTTTTTCATCCAAATTGTTTATTAGGTGAACAACAGAAGTTGAATAAATTCCAATCGCTGCGGGGAGCAAATGGGTTGTAAATGAAAAAGGAGAATTAAAACCGTTCTTTTTTAATTCCTGCATAATTTCAGGTTGATGTCTGTGCGCGTTAACATTATATGCTTTCACGTTTCCGTCCATTTCCGAAAGAAGCAAATCCTGATTAGCAGATTTACCTGCCCCGCTTGTACCCGAATATGAAACCGAACTTACAGAGAGTATTTCATGCGAATAATATTTTGCCAAAGGCAAAAGCGCTAATAAAATTGAAGTAGGATAACATCCTGGATTGGCGATTAAATTAGAATTGTAATCGGACATCCCGTAATAATCGGCCAATCCGTATGTTTTATTATTTAATAATTCAGCCGATGTATGTTCTTTTTTATACCATTCGCTATATAAATTTTCACTATCAAGTCTATAATCGCCGCCGAGATCAATTACTTTTTTCCCGCTCTCAATTAATTTAGGAACGTACTTTAACGCTTCACCATGTGGAAGAGCGACAAAGTATAAATCGTGTTCCGCTGATATGTCTTCTATCGAATTTATTATTTTGTCTACAGCTATATTTACAAGATCGGGAAACAGGTTATATAATGTTTCACCCGCTTTTGAAAAACCGTAAACTTCAAAATTCTCAACAAATGAATGCTGAGTGCAAAAATGAATTAATTTTTTTCCCGTATAACCGCTGCCGCCAATAATTCCAACTGAAATCATGTAATTTGCCCTTCAAAAAAATATTATTTTAAAATGATTTGTTTGGTTAGATGTTTAAATTATTACCTCTTACGAGGTCGGCGGATAATTCTGTTCTGCAGACTTTTAAAAGCGATTTGCGAATAGACTATATATTGTATTGTATTAATCATGGTTCAAAACATAATTGTATGAGGGATTTTTGTCAAGCAGTTTTTGCATATAATTTCAGTTTATTTGAGTAAATCGAATATATTTAAATGAAATGTGCATAAACATACATTTTATAGCGTTCTTTTAATTTAATTTGAATTGCAGGAGCAAATAATGTTATATTCACGTTAATTCTAAATCCTTTTATTGATTACAATTTTTCTGCGAATGAAAACAAATAAATTTTTTATAACCTGCTTATTTATATTAATCATAATTACAGGCTGCCGCGAAAACGAGCGGGAAAAATCATCTATAATGTTTTCTTTAAAAGATGATTTAAATGTTACCGTAAATTTTGAGAAACATCCGAGTAAAATTATTTGCCTTGCTCCAAGTCTCACCGAAATGATTTATAAAATTAAATATGACGAATACTTGATAGGCAATACACTTTACTGCAATTATCCCGAAGACGCCCAAAATAAATCAAAGGTGGGGGATATGCTAACAATAGATTTCGAAAAAATAATTTCTTTAAAACCCGATCTGATTTTAATCAGCGTTGAGGGGAATAATAAATCCGCGTATGAAAAACTGATAGAGCTCGGATTCAAAACATTCGTATCTAATCCAAGAAATTACGAAGGAATAAAGAAAACCTATTTAGATTTGGGAAAAATTACTGGCAGGGAAAAAGAATCTGAAGCGCAGGTTAATGAATGGCAAAATATTGTAAATGATATCGTCTCAAAATCCGATTCCCTAAAATCAAAGACTGTTATGTTTTTGATTTCAATAAATCCTTTAATGCTTGCCGGCAAGCATACATTTATTAATGAATATATAAGTTTCTGCGGATTTAAAAATATAACGGACGATCTGGAAATGAATTACCCCGTATTCAGCCGCGAGGAAGTTTTAAAGAGAAACCCCGACTATATTGTCTTCGCCAACAGCGGAGCGATGGCAATTGAGCAGATTGCCAATTCATATCCCGAATGGAAGAATATTAATGCGGTAAAAAACAATAATATAATATCCGTAGATGCCGATATGTATTTAAGGCCGGGTCCGCGTTTTGTTCCCGCATTACAGGATTTTTTCAAAAAAACTCGTTATCCTTTTCTTTCGGAATAGAATCCGCCGTGCCTTTAATTGTTTTAAATATTTTTGAACAAAGGTCGCCGCTGAATTTGCCGTCCTTTTTGCAGCTTGCAAATTTTTTAATAAGCAAATTATAATCGTTGACCATCTCATAAAGCGCAAAATTGTCCAATTCCATTCCGCAATCGGAACAATAAATCACTTCACCTTTGTTTACTTTTAGTTCTGCTGTTTTAGTATTCTTCATTATTCCGAGAGTTGTTTTTAGGTTCCCATTCCACCCCGTCGCAGGGCAGATAATCAACGGTAGGATGTTTGTCATACTTTAAACAAATAACCGCGGTTTCATCAAAATGTTCACAAGTAGCGCAAAGCGTATTGTTCAGAACTTCTTTATTCTCATCTAAAAACATCCTGTATTGAATATATGCAGGATGCAGAACAATGCCGTAAATCGACATTATTCCTATCATCCACCAGTAACGGTATTCCATCCAGTCGAATAAAAGCCAGAGCGACGGAATTAAAATTACAATGCGGATAATTGTCCAGAATATTATTGCGCCCACATTTATCTCCTTGCTAACGAAACCTAAAGATACTCGCTGTTATTGTCAATAAATTTTTGAATTCAAATTAAGTGAAAAGATCAAGTTATAAGATAAGCATGTGAAAGAGGTTATCAATAAATCAAGCTGATTGCTTTTCGTTCCCCTTTACCTTAACTTTAATCTCTAATTTTAAGCAAAGAATAACGAATTCGGATTAAAAAGTTGGAAAATCAAAATAAAAGTGAGACCCCGGCGCCGGCTGAATCAAAAAAGAATTACAGCGGAAGAAGAAAATATTATTACAGAAAAAAGTATAACAAAAATCCGAACAAGGATTATAGCGCTAAAACCAGCGAACAGAAACTTGAGTTTAAGAAAGTATCTATAGTAGTCCCTTTATTAAACGAAGAAGAATCATTGAGGCCTTTGTTTTTTGAAATTAAAAAAGCAGTCAAATCTATATCATGCGATTATGAAATAATATTTGTTGATGACGGAAGCACCGATAAATCATTAAAGGTTATAAAAGAATTAAACAAGGAAGACGGAAAGGTAAAATATATAAGCTTCAGAAAAAATTACGGTAAATCAGCCGCGCTTCAATTGGGTTTTAAAAATTCAACAGGCGATGCTATAATTACAATGGATGCCGATTTGCAGGACGATCCGGCCGAAATACCAAATTTATTAAAGAAACTGCAGGAAGATTACGATCTTGTTTCAGGATGGAAGAAAAAAAGATACGATCCCTTCATTAAGAAATACAGCTCAAAGTTTTTTAATTATATAACCGGGTTGTTCAGCGGTATTAATATTAATGATTTTAACTGCGGATTAAAAGCATATAGAAGCGAAGTAGTAAAGAACATTAATGTATACGGCGAACTTCACCGCTATATTCCGGTTCTTGCAAGCTGGAACGGTTACCGAGTAACTGAAATTATTGTTAAACACCAGGCCCGCAGATACGGAAAAACTAAGTTCGGAATCTCAAGGTTCTTTAAAGGATTTGTAGATTTAATAACCGTTGTATTTACAACACGTTATATAAGAAGACCGATGCATTTATTCGGGTTTCTGGGTTTCTTGTCCTTTTTAGCGGGATTACTTGTAAACGGATATTTAACATATGAAAAGTTAGTCCTTGATAGATGGATCAGCAACAGACCGCTTTTATTTTTGGGAATACTTTTAATAATTGTTGGTATTCAATTCTTTTCTGTAGGACTACTGGGTGAAATTATGGTTCATAATTCACTTGACGACCGCGAGTATATAATTAAAGAAAAGAATTAATGATTTTCTCCCCCAACAAATCCGGGAATTAATTAAGAATCAATAAAGCTGGAAGAATTTCATTTAATATCATTTTAAAATTTCAGAACAGATGAAAATAATAATTCTTTCACCTTCATACCCTTTTAGAGGAGGAATAGCAAATTTTACTGATCTGCTTTATTCCGAATTAAAAAAAAATCACGAAGTTGATATATATAATTTCAAAAGATTATATCCCGATATTCTATTCCCCGGGAAAACCCAGTATGAAACAAACAACAATATTAATAATGTATCATCATTTGAAATTGTCGATTCAATTAATCCGGTAAATTGGATAAAGATTGGTTATAAAATTAGAAATGAAAAACCGGATTATTTGATAATCCCATTCTGGCTGCCTTTTTTCGGACCATGCCTCGGAACAATTTCGCGAATTGTAAATACAAACAGATTTACAAAAATTATTACAGTCTGCCACAATATTGTTCCGCATGAAAAACGAATGGGAGACATCGCATTTACCAAATACTTTTTTAACGCTTCTAGTAAGTTTGTACTGCTTTCCTCAAAGGTTGAAACTGATCTGAATAAAATAAAACCGGGAGCTGAATTTATTACTTTATATCATCCCGTATACTCGCATTTCGGAAATTCCGTAGACAAATTTCAGGCGAGAGAATATTTAAAAATTAAGAGTAAAAATGTTATTCTATTTTTCGGGTTTATAAGAAAATACAAAGGGCTCGATATATTATTAAAAGCAATGTTTCTTCTTAAAGAAAAAATTAATGTTGAATTAATTATTGCCGGCGAGTTTTATGAAAATGAGGAAAAATATATTTCGTTAATTAACGAACTTGGATTAAGCAAAAACATAAAACTATTTAAAGATTTTATCCCCACCGAAGAAGTAAAATATTATTTTTCCGCTTCGGATGCGGTTGTGCTTCCTTATAGGGATGCGACGCAGAGCGGAATTGTGCAGGTAGCTAATAATTTTTTAAAACCCGTAATAGCAACAAACGTAGGGGCTTTGCCGGAAGTTATTGAAAATAATATTACCGGCTTCCTTGTAGAAAAGGAAAATCCCGATGAATTAGCTGAAGCCGTAATAAAATATTTTACCGAAAATAAGGAAGCAGAGTTTTCCATTAACATTTCGGAAAAAATTAATAAGATTTCATGGACAAATTTTGTTGATGAATTATTAAGTTTTGTTAAACGATGAAAACATCAAAGGTTTAAAATGGCAAAAAATAAAGAACAGAAAATTAAAAATGTAAAAGAAAATACCTCTTTTGATATTAATAAATTTATTCCCGAAAAATATCAGACAGCCGCCGCATTCGCCGTAATTCTATTAATATTTTTATTCTATTTTTCACCGATGTATTTCGGCGGTAAAACTTTTGAGTCTGGCGATATTATCACCGCCCAAAGTTCAACAACATATTTAGATAAAGACAGAGACGGTTATACATTATGGAACCCCTATATTTTCTGCGGCATGCCTGCTTATGTAATTGCTGTTGATTACAAATGGTTCAATATGATATATGTTGGAATCACATCTTTAAGAACTGTTTTCTCCGCTTTATTTGAGGTTGAATATGCAATGTGGACTTTCTATTTAATAATGCTCGGTTTTTCGAGTTTTCTTCTGTTAAAACATTTAACAAAAAACATGCTGCTTTCATTATTCGGAAGTTTGGCCACAGCGTTTTCAACAGGTTTAATTTTATTTTTATTTATCGGGCATGTTACAAAACTGACGGCGCTTGCTTTCTATCCATTAATATTTTTAATTCTTTTAAAATTTGAAGAGAAAATCAAACTCCGGGATTTTGCTGTATTAATTATTGTGCTTCAGCTTTCTATTCTAGGCTGGCATGTTCAAATTATATTTTATACTCTTTTCTCAATTATGATTTATTACATTTATTTTATTATTGAATCGATCGTAAATAAAAATAATGAGCGATTGGTAAAATATATAAAATCAGGCGTTACATTTGTCGGTGCGTTTATAATAGCTCTATTAATAATGTCGGATAATTTAACACAGGTTTATCAGTATAATCCTTATTCAACAAGAGGCACGCAAAGCATAACCGACAAAGACAAAGGAAGTGATCCGAACAAGCAGGGATCAGAGTTTTATGATTACGCAACAAACTGGTCGTTTTCTCCAGGTGAAATTTTAACGTTTATTGTTCCTTCTTATTACGGATTCGGGAATTCAAAGTATTCCGGACCTCTTACGCAGGGCCGGGAGGTTGATGTAAACACATATTTCGGTCAAATGCCCTTTACGGATGTAGCAATGTACATGGGTGTTTTAATTTTCTTTTGGGGAATATTCTCAATTTATTTGAACTGGGATAATCATTTTATAAGATACTTAACTGTGTTAATTGTTATATCCCTATTAATATCTTTCGGCCGGACATTTCCATTGGTTTACGATATAATGTTTTATTACTTCCCTTTCTTCGATAAATTCCGCGTTCCCTCAATGATATTGGTTTTAGTCCAGTTAAGTTTTCCTGTACTTGCCGCAATGGGTCTTCATAAAATTATACTGTTGAAAAAAAGCAAAAGTACACAGGCTGCAAACCTAATAAAGTATAGCGCATATGTTTTTACAGGCGTTTTTATTATTTCAATACTGTTTAACGGCGCAATATCAAACTGGTTTGCCGGAAGAATAAGCGACCACGTAAAATTGCTTCAAAGCGGAAACCCGCAGCTTGCGCAGCAATTTGAGGCTCTATCTGATTATATAACCCAAATGTTCACTACCGATTTTCTAATCGCATTCGGAATTCTTTCCTTTTCATTCTGGTTGATTTATGCTTATTGGAATTCGAAAATTTCTTCTCATTTAATGATCGCGGCTCTTGTACTTATTGTGCTTTTTGATTTAATGAGAATTGACGGTCGCGGTGCCAAATATAATGACGCCCAGAATTCTGATAGTTTATTTAATCAACCTGATTATATAAGTGTTATTAAAAATCAAAATGATAAAGAACCGTACAGGATTTTTAACGTTAAACGGGACGGATCGCTAGGTTCTATTAATCGAAATTCAAATTTTAACGCTTACTTTCTTCAACATGATTTTTACGGCTATTCGGCGGTAAAGCCGAGATCTTATCAGGATTTTATGGATGTGCTGGGACCAATTAATGTAAATTTATGGCGTATGCTTAATGTAAAATATTTAATATCCGATCAAGAATTGGGAATTAGAAATTTAACATTAATAAACGCAAAAAATAAATCATATGTTTATAGAAACAACGACGCGCTTCCCCGCGCTTATTTTGTAGACAGTATATCAACCGTAAGTTCTGAAATGCAAATAATAAAAAGTATTGAAGATTATAATTACGATCCCCAAAAAGTTATGTATACGCTTGAAAGCTTAAATGCCGACAAGCCTGATTCAACATCGTTTGTAAATATTCAAAGTTACCAAGATGAAAAAATTGAACTTGAGGTTTTAGCTTCCGGAAATAATTTATTGTTCCTCGGAGATACATATTACCCAAACGGATGGCATGCGTATATTGACGGAACCGAAACAGAGATTTATAAAATCAATCACGGCTTCAGAGGAATAATTGTACCTAAGGGAAAACATAAAGTGGAGTTTGTTTACGCTCCGGTTAGTTTTACGGTAACAAAATATATTGTATTAGTTTTAAGTGTGCTTACATTATTACTGCTAATTTTCGGATTGCTGAAAGAGAATAAAAATACGATTAAAACTACAGTAAAAATGCCGGCAAATTCATAATGCAGGCTAATATTAAATATTTTATAAAACATTCACTTGTATACGGTATAAGCAGTATCGCTCAAAAAGCCTCCGGAATAATTTTAATTCCCGTTTTAACAAAATATTTATCAACATCAGAATTCGGTCAACAGGGAATATTAATTGTAACCATTACAATTCTTTCGCAAATTCTGCTTCTCGGTCAGGGTCAATCAATAATCCGCTACAGTAATATTGAAGATTATGAACAGAAGAAGAAATCAGTCTTCTTTACCTTGCTAACGTTTATTACGGCAATTTCCATACTGTTTCTAATTGCCGGCGTTTCATTTATTGATTCATTCGCTTCAATATTTGAAGACAGTTACGCTTTCAGAGAATATTTAAATATTTCATTATTTATAATCGCCTTTACAAATATTAACTACCTGCTCTCAAATAAATTAAGGGCCGATGAAAAATCTATACTTTTTACGGTCTCAGGAATCGCAAAGCTTTTAATCGTTTTAATAACGGGAGTTTATCTGGTGGCTTTCGAAGGCATGGGAGTTAAAGGAGTTCTCTTCGCCAATCTTGCCGGTGAAGTTATAGCCTTATTAATAGTAGTTCCTTATCTGTTCTCACAGCTTCAGTTTAAATTTGATACTGCCGTGTTAAAAGAATCTCTTATATTCGGAATACCTCTTATATTCAGCAGTCTGGCTATGAATCTTCTCAATTGGAGCGACCGTTACATATTGAAACTGCTTACTGCTTATTCCACTTTGGGACTTTATGAATTAGCATATAAAGTTGCCGGAATTCTGAATATGTTTTTTATTGTGCCTTTCAGTCTAACGCTGCTGCCAATCGCCTATAAATTTTACAAGCAGGAAGGAGATAAACTTTTTTACTCTAAGATTCTTACCTTTTTTTCATTTGTAATGTTTTGGGCTGGGCTGGGACTTTCAATATTCGCCGAAGAGATTGTGCGACTCTTCTCGCTTGATCCGTCTTATTATCCGGCGGCGGAGGTAGTACCGTTATTAACATTATCTTACTGCATATTCGGGATGAGTCTTGTTACAGCTCTGGGTTTGTATTTAACAGGAAACACAAAAAATGTAGCAATAATCTCCGTAGTTTGCTCGGCAATCAACATTGGACTGAATTTTTGGCTCGTTCCTTACTTGGGAATGATGGGCGCGGCATTAAACACATTAATCGCTTTTTTATTATTAACAATCATAACTACGTTAAGATCTAATAAATATTATAAAATTCCTTTTGAGTATTTGCGAATTATAAAAATAATTTTCGCCGCAGTATTGTTATATTTTGTTTCCGAATTATTTATTGTCAGCGGTTTTATTTTTAACATAATTATAAAACTAATATTACTGCTGTTATATCCAGTTGTATTAATTATTGCCGGATTCTTTAAAAAAGATGAGCTTAATCAGGCGAAAACAATGTACGAGAAAATTAAAAATAGGTTTTAATAATTAATGAAAAAAATAGTATGGAAAATATTAAACGCACTAAGGGTAGGCGGACCCGTTCAGCTGTTTTTAAATAGTCAGCTTAAAGAGGACGGCTGGTTTAATAGCTTTTATAAAAAGAAATCTGTCGGATTAAACAATGAACCTTTGCCGTGGTATACTTATTCGTTTATTAAATTTATCAGCCCGCGACTTTCAAAGAATTTTAGCGCTTTTGAATTTGGTTCGGGAAATTCAACTTTTTGGATTTCAAATAAAATTAAATTTATTAAATCGGTTGAGCATGACAAAGCCTGGTATGAAAAAGTGAAAATAAATCTTCCAGTAAACGCTGAATTGGTTTACAAAGAAGTTGAGAATGATTCCTACGCAAAAGAAGCCGGAGTGGCCGGAAATAAATACGAAATAATAATAATCGACGGCGTTGATAGAAACAACTGTGTTTATGAAAGCATAAATTCGCTCTCTTCAAATGGAGTTATAATATTTGACAACAGCGAAAGAAAGGAGTATTCGGAAACCATTAATTTTTTATCTAAAGAAGGATTTAAAAAAATAGACTTCTGGGGAATGGGTCCAGTAACTCCAATAAATTCATGCACCTCTGTTTTTTATAGGGAAAACAATTGTCTGGGAATATAAAAAATAAATTAAAGAATATATTCTATAAAATATTATACCCAGTATTTTATTTTAAATGGAAATTTTATTCTACAACAAACGATGAAATTAATATTCTTGTTGGAGCGGGTTTAACAAAATTTGAAGGATGGTTCCCGACCGATGTTCATTTTCTTGATATAACTAAGGAATCCGATTTTAAAAAATTGTTTTCAAAAAGAAAAATTGATAGAATTCTAGCCGAACATGTACTTGAGCATCTAAGTTCGGAACAATTGAATTTAATGGCTTCAAATTTTTATAAATATTCCTCAAATAAAATAAATATTAGAATTGCTGTTCCGGACGGCTATCACAAAAGTAAAGAATATATAAATCTTGTTAAACCCGGCGGCAAGGGAGAGGGTTCGTTTGATCATAAACATCTTTTTAACTACAGATCTTTAAGTGAATATTTTGAAAATGCAGGGTTCAAATCTAATTATATAGAATATTGGAACGAAAATAATGAGTTCTTCACATATTATAAAAACGACGGAAACGGAATTATTAGAAGATCATTTATAAATGATAAAAGAAATACCGACGGATCCCCTAATTATACTTCTTTGATTATTGATTTTACTAAATAATATTTTTTATGAATAAACTTGCCCCCATAATCTTATTTGTTTATAACCGGCTTGAGCATACTCAACGAACGATAGAATCATTGCGGAACATTGAGCTTGCAAGTGAATCCGAATTATATATTTTTAGCGACGGGGCAAAAAACGAGCTTGACGCCGGAAAAGTATCTGCGGTAAGAAATTATTTGAAAACTTTGAAATCATTTAAATCAATTACTATTGATGAAAAGGATATTAATTTAGGACTTGCGAATTCTGTGATTCAAGGAGTCGGTAAAATATTAAATGTGTTCGATAAAGCCGTTGTTCTTGAAGACGATCTGATTTTTAGTAATAATTTTCTATCTTTTATGAATGCCGCATTAAATAAATTTCAAACTGTTAATAATGTCTTCTCCGTATCCGGTTACAATTTCCCGATTATAATTCCTGATGACTATAAACACGATGTTTATTTCGCTCCGCGCGCTTCTTCATGGGGTTGGGGAACCTGGAAAGACCGATGGGATAAAGCCGATTGGAATGTTTCAGATTTTCATTCATTTATAAATAATAAATCTTCTGTTAAAGATTTTAATAAAGGCGGAAACGATTTAACAAGAATGCTTAAAAACCAGGCGGATGGAAAGATTGATTCATGGGCTATAAGATGGACTTATACACATTTTAAGAATAGAGCTTATTGTGTTTACCCTGTAAAATCAAAAGTGCAGAATATCGGCACCGACAGTTCGGGACTTCATTCAATAACAACAGATAAATTCATGGTTGAACTCGATTCCTCAAATCAATCCCCGGACCTAAATATTAATATTACAACTGACGAAAGAATCTTATCCGCCTTCAGAAAGTTTTTCAAGTTCACTTTATGGGAAAGAATATACTGGAGAGTAAAAAGAAATTTTAAAGTTAAAAACAGATAAAGAAAAGATAAATGAAACTATTCGCGCAAATATTTTTAAATGGACTATATAATTTTTTAACCAGCCGTGTTTACCGTCAATTTATGAAAATGGTTTTCTTTTACGGCGGCATATCAAGATATAATACACGTACAATAAGTTTTTTAAAATATAAAATGATTGTCCCCGACTGCCGTTCTTTTATATGGCAGTTTAAAGAAATATTTGTTGATCGGAATTATTTGTTTAATTCTTCTAATAATTCCCCTATCATTTATGACTGCGGTTCAAACATAGGAACCAGCGTCTTGTTTTTTAAGGAGTTATACCCCAACGCGCAAATTAAAGCCTTTGAGGCCGATCCAGAAATCTTTTCTATCTTAAAACAAAATCTGGAATTAAATAATATCGATAACGTAGAATTATATTCAAAAGCGGTTTGGATTAATAACGAAGGGATTGAAATAACAAGCGAAGGAGCCGACGGTTCTTCGATATTCGGAAAGGGTGAAAAAATAAAGGTTGAGTCTGTAAGTTTAAAAGAGTTAATTGAAAAAGAAACCTCAATAGATTTTTTAAAGATGGATATTGAAGGAGCGGAAACCGAGGTATTAAAAAACTGTTCTGCTAGTTTAATGCATATTAAAAATATTTTTATTGAGTACCATTCTTTTATTAATCATGAACAGAATCTTGATTTGGTTTTAAGTATATTGTCAAAGAACGGTTTCCGGTATTTTGTTAAATCCGCAGTTTATAATAAATACCCGTTTCTAAAAACTAAAAATAATTACAGTCCGGACATGGATCTTCAGACAAACATATACGCGTATAAATAAATGAAAATAATACACCTTACAAATTCCGATTCAAAAGGAGGCGCAGCCCGCGCATGTTATAGAATTCATAAATCACTGCAGGCGCTGGGCGAAGATTCATATATATTAACACAGCAGAAGTTGACTGATGATGATTCCGTTGTTTCTGTCTCGGAAAATATTGCAGGAAATTGTTCTGCGTTTATACGCAAAGGTTTGGACTGGCTTTCAATAGAATCACTAAGTATAAAAGAAAGAGGAAGATTTACCTTCCCCTTTTTCGGCACCGATATTTCAAAAAATGAATTATTAAACAACGCCGACATTATATCACTCCATTGGATTAATGAAGGGTTCTTATCCTTAAATTCATTAAAGAAATTGAAACAATTAAATAAAACAATTATATGGACCTTTCATGATATGTGGGCCTTCACGGGAGGATGTCATTATGCGGGGGGCTGTGAAAAATATTTGGTCGAATGCAGAAACTGTCCGGCGTTAAAAATATCAGGCTACAATGATCAAGCGAATAAAATATTTAATGCTAAAAAAAATCTCTATAATTCGATGAAACTTTCGGCAATTACATGCAGCAATTGGCTTGCTAATGAAGCAAGAAATAGCGAATTGCTGAAAGAAAGAAATATTCATGTAATTCCTAATCCCATTGAAACAGATATATATATTCAGCACGATAAAATTGAATCGCGCAAAAAATTAAATTTACAAGAAGATAAATTTTTAATTCTTTTTGTCTCAATGACCGTGAAAGATGAAAGGAAAGGATTCTCCTTTTTAATAAATGCTTTAAAAAAATTATATAAAACAACAAAGAACGCGGAAAATATTCAATTATTAATTCTTGGCGCGGCAGATGAGTCTTTAATTAATGACCTTCCTTTTAAAGTTAATTTGCTCGGCAGATTAAGTGTGCCAACTGAAATAGCCGAATGCTACAGCGCGGCGGATTTATTTGTAGCCCCCTCTCTTGAAGATAATTTACCCAATACGGTAATGGAGTCATTGAGCTGCTGCACTCCGGTTATTGCCTTTAACATTGGCGGAATGCCGGATATGATTGAACACAAACAGAATGGTTATCTTGCGAAAGAAAAAGATGAAGAAGATTTGATGAACGGAATTTTATGGTATTACAATTTGCAAGAAAATGAAAAAAAATTTATCAATGCAAATGCGCGACAAAAAGTTTTAAATAATTTCACTCCTGAAATTGTAGGAAAGAAATATCAAGAATTTTATAGAAGTTTCTTATGATATTTCTTTGTGTACTTGCGGCATTAATTTTTGCCGTAAAGTTAACAAGGCACTAAGGAACTCTAAGATTCTCAATTAACAGATATTATTTAATATTACGGCAAGGTTTTCTGAGATTACTTTTCTATCGAATTGTTTTACTTTTTCCAAATCTGTTTTAATCTTTTCTGCCTCTTCAAAAAATTCTTCAGCCGTATCTTCATATCTGAACAGTATTCCGGATTTTGTTTCATTTAAAACTTCGGCAACTTCCGCGTTGTCATTTCCGAAAGCGATTATAGGCTTGCCTGCCCGCATGTATTCATAAAGTTTCCCCGGGAAGTGACGCGGCTCGGTCGCGCAAACCAATAAATATGATGCTTTGCACAATTCTTTTAAAACTTCCTCATAAGGTAAAAAGCCGACGTACTCTGTGTATCCGGTTAACCCTATTTCTTCAATTGTTTTTTTTACGGCGGGACTTACGGTTCCAATAAATTTTAATTTTAATTTATTCCCTTTTTCGATTTGTTTTTTTATTGTTTTCCAAAATTCGGGTATATTTTGAAAATCAAAAATATTTCCCGCGTGAAGAATAACTTTTTCATTAGAATTAATATTCTCAACTTTTGAAAAATCATCTTCGTTATAACCCCAGCGCAGAACATGAATTTTGTTTTTAATAAAAGGATATTTGTTTATGAAATAATCTTTTAATGTATTTGTGACAACTACAACGCGTGAAGAATGTTTCATAACCGATTTTTCAAGTTTATTGTCAACAGCCAAGGTTAGTTTATTCCTTTTCTGTCCAATGTAATAAGAAATATCAACCCATGGATCAATAAAAACGGAAACGAGAGGAATGTTAAATTTTTTACTTAATTTTTTCCCGATAAGATGAGAAATATGCGGGGGACCGTTTGATACAATCGCGTCAATTTTATTATTCTTTAAGTATTCGCTTGCTTCTTTAACCGCCGGCCGGTACCATCCCATACGCGCGTCGGGAATGAACAAATTTAGCCTGACCCATAAAGCAAATTTGTGTTTCAAACTTTTATTGGTTTTCGACATTGCTTCCGAAGCAACCAGAATTTCATCTTTTTCTTTACCAAGAAATTTTTTGTAATAAACAAACGGATCCCAGAAATCACTTTTTATAACTTCAAGCTCACCTGGAATTTCATTTAAAAGGGATTCATCTTTAGCAGTAAAGGAATCATCTTTAGAAACTAAAACGGTTGGCTGCCAGCCGTAATCGGGTAAATATTTAATCATCTTCAAAGGCCAATGAATGGAAGCTTTTCCCGAAGGCGGCCAATAGAATGATATGAATAAAACTTTTTTCATCACCCTGCTTTAAGTTTTTCGGTACGGTCGGCCAGTTTTAGTTTTTCAATAAGTTCATCAAGATCGCCTTCCATAATATTGGAAAGATTATATAATGTTAATCCTATTCTATGATCCGAAACCCTGTTCTGTGGAAAATTATATGTTCTTATCTTATCGCTTCGGTCTCCGCTTTTAACCATGGATTTTCTTGTCGCCGCTAATTCATCTGTCTGTTCTCTAGTCTTCAAATCAAAAAGTCGTGCCTTTAAAACCTTCATTGCTTTCTGTTTGTTTTTTAACTGTGAGCGTTCGTCCTGACATTGCACAACAAGTCCTGTCGGTATATGAGTAATACGAATAGCGGTTTCAACCTTGTTAACGTTCTGACCTCCCGCGCCTCCGCTGCGGTAAACATCAATTCTTAAATCGCCTGGATCAATATCAACCTGCACATCTTCAACTTCGGGGAGAACAACAACAGAAGCGGCCGAAGTGTGTACTCTTCCGCTTCCTTCTGTCAAAGGCACTCTTTGAACGCGGTGAACGCCGCTTTCAAATTTTAGATCGCCGAACACGCTAGTGCCAATCATGCTGAAAACTACTTCTTTTAATCCGCCCATACTCGCTTCGTTCATATCAATGATTTCGTATTTCCATCCTCTTACTTCAGCGTAACGGGTATACATTCTGAATAGATCGCTGGCAAAAATTCCAGCCTCGTCGCCCCCCGTGCCTGCTCTAATTTCAAGTATTACGTTTTTATCATCATTCGGGTCTTTGGGAATTAAAAGCAATTTTATTTTTTCTTCAAGTTCTGTTTTTCTTTCGTAAAGTTCATCAAGTTCGGCCTCGGCCATTTCGGCAAGTTCTTTATCGCTTGAAGAATCAATAATTTCTTCGTTACCTTTAATATTTTTCACCAATAAATTGTATTCGTCATAACTTTCAACTATTTCATGAAGATCGCTTCTTTCTTTACTAAGCTTTATTAATTTTTCCTGATTTGACATAATGGCAGGATCGGAAAGCTGCTCTTGTATGCTGAGATATCTTTGTTTTACTTCTTCTAACTTGGCTATAAATTCCATTTCTTCCTCTAAAATCGAACTTCAAATATACTAAAGATCGGTTTCATTTTCTCTAAAATTGTTTTACCAAATTTAATCTTATGCTATTTTGCGCAGTATTTCAAGATATTCTAATTGAATTTCAAAATTCGGAATTATTTCGTCGCCCCGTTTAATTTTAAAGTCATAAAATTTAGCTAAAACCTCGTCAAGAGCTTCGAACATATTAACCATAGGTAAAACTTTATCGCGAAGATGATGAATAAATTTTAACGTCCGGAATCCGTCAAACCAAAATGTTTTTTGAAGATTTATCTGCCCGGCTGTTTTGGTGTTTTGAATAATTTTATTCCAGCTATCCTCAAAATTATTCTGCACCAGAAAATTATATAATTCTATATGAATAGATTTCGCAAAGTTTAAGTATTCATTTGAGGATAAGATTTCCGGATTATGAAAATAATTAAGCCAGCTTTTTAATACATAAAAGCTTTCGGGTGAGTAAAGCAAATATTCATTCTGCTGTTTTGATAAATAACGATTAACTCTTTGACCGGTTCCGAAAGGCACACGCCATGAACCGCGGGATGAAGGATATACCTTTGTATTAATTATTTTATGAATCTTCGTGTTCTTCGAAAGTTTTTCCATAAAATAAAAATCTTCAGCCGCTTTGCGTTTGTTCATGCCCTGCGCTTTAATATAACTTTCAGAATCGCATGCCATCGTTGAGCCGATAGTATGAAAAGCAAAGGGCGAGCCGGCGATATTCAGTCCTAAAACATAATACCGGAGAAATATTTCATAACATATTATTGCAAGTTTATTTTCTACATTCTGCTCAAGCAAATGTTCAAACTGCACATATGCCGCGGAACATTTTTGAGTGTTAAAAAAGTTATAGATTTCCGTTATATAATTATTCTGAACCGTACAATCTGCGTCCAAACATACCAATATATTTTTGGAAGAATCCGAATAGTCGAAACTTTTAAGTGAAAGATCCATTCCAATTTTACGGGCCAGACCCACACCACCGTCTTTGGGAGACATTTGTTTATCCCGAGAATTTATATCAACAACTCCTATATTTAGACCTGAACATGAAATTTTATTTGCTATTTTATCTCTGCTTGGAGTTTTATTAATTATAGAGTTTAAATAACTTATAGTATTGTTATTATCTTCTACTATATCCTGCGGAGAATTAATAACAGAATTTACAGCAAACACGATTAATGTTTTATTAAAATATGTATTGTCGTTTTCGGAGAGCGAAATAAGCAGTTTTATTATATTCTCAGATTCTTTAACTGCGGGTATAACAATTATTAATTTATAATTACGCGTGTCATTTTTAATTAATTCCCATTCGGGCAGTTCAAATTTGTTCAGGTATTTTATTACTGATTCCGGGATTTCTTTCATATTATTTTATTAAAATAATTTTCTTCAATGAGTTCTGCAGCTTTTAAAACATCGGGACCCTCTATCCACTGAATATGAATTCCCTCTTTTTCCATCTTTCTAAACCAAGTCATCTGCCTTTTAGCAAAAGCATGAATGGAGCTGTTGAGCTTTTGATACATATCGTTATAATTTAATTCGCCCTTTAAATACAGCCCCACAAATTTATATTCAAGTCCGAAGAAATTCAATTTATCAAAAGTAATACCTGAATTTAAAAGTTTTTCGACTTCTTCGATCATTCCTGTTTTTAACCTTTCTTTCAGCCGCTTTGTAATTCTATCCTTAATTATTTCTCTATCATATTTTACGCCTATTACGAACGAATTTATTTCGGGCTTATTAATTATTTTATTATTCAAATTATCTTCGGCAATTAAAATAGCTTTTATTACACGTTCTTTAATCAGAAGATCGGTTGTATTATGCATATTAGAATTTAATACTTTCAATTTATCACATAGTTCATTGAGAGATAATTTTTCATATTCAGCATATTTTAATTTGTTAATTTCTACTTCATGTAATTCATATTGTTTTAGTATTGAGTGTAGGAAAAGTCCCGTGCCGCCTGTTAAAATAGGTATTTTGTTTTTATTATTTATTTCAAGAAAAGCATCGTAGAAAAGTTTATTGAAGAGAAACAAATTAAATTCATCGGAGGGTTCAATTACGTCAATCAAATGGTATGGGATTCTATTTCCGGCAACTAAATAATCATTTAAATCCTTGCCTGTGCCGATATCCATTTTTTTATAAACTTGACGGGAATCGGCCGAAATAATTTCGCCGGAAAATTTGAATGCAAGTTCCGCGGCAAGTCTGGTTTTCCCCACCGCGGTTGGACCAAGAATGGTTATTAAGTTATAATTCATGCAGATGAACTAAAACGCGGACGCAATCGGTAAAGTGATTATAAAATCGGCCCCTTCTCCAAGTTCGCTGTAAACCTCAATTTTACCGCCGTGATCTTCAACTAATTTTTTCGTAATTGAAAGTCCGAGTCCGGTTCCCTCTTTTTTTCCATGCGACATAAATGGTTCAAAGATTTTTTCTTTCATAGTATCGGGAATACCTAATCCGAAATCCTTAAAAGAAATTTTAATATTTCCATCATCTTTACGTGTAGAAATTTTTACTGTTCCTCCTTCAGGCATTGCATCGCAAGCGTTTTTAACTATATGCGAAAAACACTGATTGAATTCTTTTATATCAACTTTTACTTTTACGTCATCGCCGTATTCTTTCATTATACTGCAGTTACGTGTTGCCACAAAACTTTCAATTCTTCCGCTGTAATCATCAAGAAGCTGGTTTAAGCTTGTGTTTACAGTCCTAAGAAGCGACGTACCCTGCGAATAACTAGAAGTTGTTTGAACAATATCAGCAACGTGATTCAATTGCTCCATAAGCATGTCAATTACCTGATAAATATCGGGCGGGAATTCTTTACTTCTTAAATGTTCAGCATATCTTTTGCTTACAAGCACCGGTTTTTTGATATCCTGAATTAGGAAATTTGCCATTTTCCCGAGCGACGAAACTCTTTCGGTCTGAAGAAGTTTTTCAACAAGGCTCGCGTTTTCCAAAGCAAGAGCCGCATGAATTGAAAGGGCATTAAGAAACGTTTCGTCAAGAGCAGAGAATTTTCCGTTTTTGCTGTTCAGCAACTGCAACACACCTACAATTTCTTCTTCTTTATTTTTTATCGGGAAACAAAGCATCGTTTTTGTCTGGTAACCACTTGATTTATCATAATCGGATTTAAATCGGGAATCTGATTTTACATCTTCAATATTTACAATCTCACCGCTTTGTGCTACCCATCCTGCAATACCTTCGCCAATATTTAAGCGTATCTGCTTAAGTTCATTGCCCATTGCTACTTTAGACCAAAGCTCACTCTTTTCCTTGTCAACAAGATATAAAGTTCCTCTATCGGCGTTTGTTAAATTTGTTGCTACATCCACAATACTGGAAAGCACATCATCCAACTTGATGTTTGAGTTAACCAATTGAGCTGCTTGATTGATCATCATTAATTGATCTGCAGTCATATGTCCGTCCTCCGCTGAACTTGCGTTATTAATTTCTTTTTCATCAGACAGTTTTCTGAGATTTTCATCGGCTTCCAATTCTTCATCAGTCAGAAATTTTTCTTCTGTATTTTCCGCCGATTTTATACTATCGTTTAATTGTTCGTCAAGGTTAAAATCTGCATTTAAATTGTCGTCTAATATATTCATTGAATTTTCAAAAGGATTATAAGTAACTTTTTCGCTTTCGTCGTTTATACTATCAGTAATTGATTCTTCGTTTAAATCAATTGAAGCATTTAAATCTTCTTCGAATTTCATTTTATCATCTTCAAACATATTATCGTTTGTCTGAGGTTCAATAGGTTCAACTGTTTCATGATCAAAATTAAAATCATCCGGAATTTCCCCTTCCGGTTTGGGAATCCCGTCTTCATCCAATAAGCCGGCCGGAAAATCTTCAAAATCCGGATATAATGAATGCGGTAATTTTTCTTCTTCGGTTTTCGTTTCTATTTCATTTATAATTTCTGATGAATTTGCGTCATTATTATCCAATGAATTTTCTACAGATGTTTGTTCAGGCTCAGTTAAATTAACAACGGGCTCATCATTTTTATTTAGGTTGGCAAAAAATTCTTCATCTTCTTTTGCCAAATCGTTTGAATAATTTTTTTCAAAATCAAAATCGTTTTCAACATTTAATTCTTCAAAATTTTCTTCAGGATTTATTTCCGGTTCAGGCTTTTTATAAGCACCGGCTTGCTGATAAGGCTGAGCGGAGAAATTATCCTCAGTATTTTTCGGACTCTCTTGGTCGTCTTCAGGTTTATCTAATTGTTCCTCGAGCTGTTCAATGAAGGGCTCATCATTAACTGACGGTTTCATTTTATCATCAAATGAATCAAGTTCGTCTATATTAAAAAATATATCGTCTTCTTTTTCCTTTAACGAATCCGCGAATGCTTTTTCATCCAAAGAGAACTCTTCATCAGAAGTTGTATCGGAACTTTGTTCCCCGACTTTGTTTAGATTCGATTCAAGCGTACTTTCAATATTTTCGATAAAATCATCATCCATTCCATTAATAGCAGATTCAATGGAATTTTTAAGTTCATCCGGAATTTTAAAATCTTCTTCGCTAATATTAAAGTCTTCGGGTGCAATATCATTTATTTGAGGTTCTGTTTTTTCTTCTATTTTAATTTCCGGATCGGTTTTGGATTCGCTTCCAAAATCTTCCGTGATTGAAGGATCTTTTAAGTTTTCCAGAATTCGTCCGTTCTGTTGACAGAGGTTATCGACTTCACTTTTGGACAATTTAATAATATAACTATCTCTAAGTGCTACGGCAGTTGAAGTGCGGGATGTGCCTTCAATATATTCTTCGTATCCGAAATACTCATTGTCGTAGAATACTATAGATTTTGATTTACCGAGAAGTTTCTTTTTAAGAAGATTTATTTCACCGCTTACAATAAGGAAAATGGAATCCGACTTATGTCCCTCGCGGTAAATAATTTCACCTTCCTGAACAGTTATCAAATTACCCTTAATTTGATCGAGATTTACTTCTGACAAATCAATATTTTTGAGTAACTTGTTGTTTTTTAATGCAAGTATTAACTGAGTATCCATAACAAGAATAATTAAATTTTTATGCAAAATAGTGAAATTGACAAAGCACTACAACACTTATCTGACAGAGATAAAACGCTATTAAGAATAATAAAAAAGTGCCCTAAATGCAATTTAACAGCTCACAGAAAATATTATTTGTCTCTTTTGAAAGCGATTATTGGTCAGCAGCTTTCAGTAGCCAGCGCAAGGGCAATTAATACAAGATTCTTAAATTTCTACAAAGGCGACCCAAAACCGGAAATAATTATTAATACTAATGACGAAAAGCTGCGCGAACTTGGTTTATCGTTCCCGAAAATTAAATATATTAAAGACCTTTCAAATAAAATTATAACTAAAGAAATAAATTTTATAAATATAAAGAATAAGCCGGATGAACAAATAATTGAGGAATTAACAAAGATAAAAGGTGTGGGTGTATGGACGGTTCATATGTTTTTAATGTTTACATTGGGAAGAACTAACATTTTACCGGTCGGAGACCTTGGTATTAAAAAGGCAATTATGTTAAATTACAGTTTGAAAAAAATGCCAACCGAGGAAAAAGTAAAACAGGTGGCAGAAAAAAATAATTGGAGTCCTTATAATAGTGTGGCGGCATGGTATTTATGGCGGTCGCTTGAAATGAATCCTGAATCCATTTAAGAAAGAGTACATCTAATTTTATGACTGAAGAAGAGTTGATACAAAAGGCACAGGACGGCGATAAAAAAGCATTAGCCGAACTTGTAAAAAAATACGAACAGACGGTTTACAATTTTTCATTTAAAGTATGCCGCAACAGAGAATTCGCTGAAAACGCCATGCAGGAAACCTTTATGAGCATGGTTAAATCTATTGGTCAGTTCAGCGGCAAATCGAAACTTTCTACCTGGCTATATACTGTTGTTTCAAACCATTGTTTAATGCAGGCGCGTTCCGGAAAGAAAGCCAGAATTACCGATTCGATTGACGATGACGAAAAATTTATAGATGAAAAAGAAATAAGCGACTGGAAGGTTTCTCCTGAAAAGGTAACAGAAAATAATGAACTTAAAAAAATACTGGATGAAGCGATTCAGAAACTCGCGCCGGAATACAGAGTTGTTTTTTTGCTTAGAGATGCCGAAGGGCTTTCAACCGAAGAAACAGGAAAAATATTAAATTTATCTGTTCCTGCTGTAAAATCAAGGCTTCACAGGGCAAGATCATTTTTAAGAAACGAACTAAACGAGAGATTTAAAGATGAATAAAGAAAATTTGTCAAAAGAAGAAATAATGAAATACATCTGCTCCAATCTTGGAGAAAATCTCGAGTTTTTTAAAAATGATGAAATTAAAAAACTTGTGTCAAATAGCGAAGATTGTAAAAAATTATTAAAATCCCTTGATATTACCATTGAGTGCTACAGAAATTATAATGTTGAAGTATCAAAGGAATCGCACGAAAGACTTATTGATTATCTCGGACTGAAGGAATAATTAATAATAATTTGAGATTAGTGAAAAAGTAGAAATGACAATTGATTTTATTTTCATATATGTAATGTTTTCATACTAACTATTAAATTCCGACAAAGATTTTTTAATTAATTCCTCTATAGAAATATTTGGCTCGCCGTTTAAAATATCCCTAACAATTTTTTCAGCGTTTTTATGATTATAACCTAAATTTGCAAGCGCTGCAACGGCATCGTTTTTAACCTCGAATGAAGCGTTTAATGATTTATCCAGATTGTCGGCAATTGAATCGACCTTATCGCGAAGTTCAATAATTAATCTTTCACCGGTTTTTCTTCCAATACCGGGTGTAGCTATAATGCGCGAAAGATTTGCGGTTTTAATTGCCTGTTTCAGATCATCTATTTGAATTCCCGACAAAATGCTCTGAGCTAATTTTGGTCCAATTCCGTTTACGCTTATAAGCAATTCAAACATTTCTTTTTCCGATTCGCTTGAAAATCCAAACAGATCAATCGCGTCTTCTTTAACCGACGTATAAATGAAAAGTGAAATACTGCTTTCCGTTTCGGATATTTTCTCAAAAGTTGAAATTGAAATATTTACTAAATAACCAACGCCGTTTACATCCAAAATAATTTTGGTCGGTTTTTTAGAAATAATTTTGCCTGTTAAGTATGCTATCATTTTAATTCTTCATAAACATTTTTAAGTAATATTTTTTTATAGTATTTGTTCATCTGCAAAATTTAATCTACTAACAATCCGATGAAACAACTATTCAATAACTTTTCCGGGGTTAGCGTCAAGATAAGCTTTCCATCCTGATCCTTTTTTTGTTTTAACCGCTTTGTTTCCATTTTTATATGCCGCCGAATTTACTTTAAAACAATGACAAATAGCAACTGCAAGAGCATCGCTTTCATCAAATTTCATGTTATCATTTTTAAGATACAACAATTTTTTTATCATAAACTGCACCTGGTCTTTGGATGCGGCTCCGTTACCTACAACTGATTTTTTTATTTCACGGGGTGAATACTCGCCTGTAGGCAGCCCGTTATGTACTGCCGCAAGCAATGAGATACCTCTAACATATCCAATTTTTAAAGCTGATTGTATATTCTTGCCGTAAAATGCGGTTTCAATTGAAAACTCATCCGGTTTGTATTTTCTCATCAACTTATTAAGTTCGTTATAAATAAATTCCAATTTATGAGGAATATCAACATCGGAAGGAGGCACTATAATGCCGGAGCGGATATTTGTAAGTTCATTATTATCGTGCTTTACAATCCCGAAGCCGGTACACATGGTTCCGGGATCAACACCAAATATTATCATATTACTATTCTATTATTCAACATCAACAAAATCTGCGTTCGAGTAAACATTTTGTACATCGTCGTTATCTTCCAAAACGTCGATAAGCTTTATTACTTTCTCGGCGTCTTCACCCCGCACTTCGGTTTCATTTTTAGGAATCCACTGAAGTGATGCGTTCCCTATTTCAATTCCGGCATCGCTTAATGATTTTCTTACAGCCTCAAAATTTTCTATAGTAGTTGTAACTTGAAAAAATTCTTCTTCCGTTTGTAAATCTTCTGCGCCGGCTTCAAGAATAATTTCCATTATATCATCATCTGTTTTCCCTTGAATAGGAACAATAATAACTCCTTTTCTATCAAACATCCATGCGACTGAACCGGATTCCGCCATACCGTTTCCGTATTTGCTGAACAGGTGACGCACATCGGCAACGGTTCTATTTTTATTATCTGTTAAACATTCAACCATAAGCGCAATTCCAGCGGCGCCGTAACCTTCGTAAGTTAATTCAGAATATGTTACTCCTTCCAATTCGCCCGTAGCTTTTTTAATAGCTCTTTCAATATTATCCTGCGGCATATTTACTGATTTCGCGTTATCAATTGCTAATCTTAGTCTGGGATTTGCGGCCGGATCGCCACCGCCTAATTTTGCGGCGACTGTAATTTCTTTAATAAGTTTTGTGAATATTTTTCCTCTTTTAGTATCTATTGCAGCTTTTTTTCTTTTAATTGTTGCCCATTTTGAGTGACCTGACATAATTATAATTCCTGGTTTTTTTCTAGTTTAAATCATTTGGAAAATGAATATCTCTTAACCTTAATTGAGGGTATGCGCGTCCGTCTTTCATAATTTTTTCAATTGTAAAAACAATATCTACTAATTTTCCATTCTTTTCAATTTCATTTAAGTAAGCGCCCAGATTAAATCCAATTGCGTCAAAAACTTTATCATGCCCGTCCTGTTTGAAAGAAGCGAGCAGATGATTGGTTCCGACAATTCTTGGAATATTAGCTATCCTAACACCTTCGGCCAAAAATACAGGTCTCATATTACCGGGCCCAAACGGCGAGAACTGATCAAGAACTCTTATAAATTTTGGGGTAATATCCGACAATGAAATTTTTGTATCAATTTTAATTACGGGAAGTATATCAGAACCCTGCAATTTTTCTTTTAATATATTATTAAATCTTTCTCTGAACTCATCAACTTTATTTATCTCAATTGCTAGTCCGGCTGCGGCCGCATGTCCGCCGAATTGAAGAAGAAGATCCTGACATCTTTCAAGAGCTTCATATATATTAAACCCGGAAATACTGCGTGCGGAACCTTTTGCAACTCCGTCAATTGTAGAAAGCATAACCGAAGGACGGTAATATTTTTCAACTAATCGAGATGCTACAATTCCAATAACTCCGGGATGCCACTCATCGCCGTGAAGAACGATTCCAAGGTCGTTTTCAAAATCCACGCTTTGTTCAACTCGGTTTACCGCATGCGAAAAAGTAGCTTCATCAATTTTTCTTCTTTCTAAATTTTCTTCCTCTAATATTTGCGCCAGTCTTTTAGCTTCTTCGTAATCCTTTGTTGTAAATAGTTCAACCGCTCTTTGCGCGTCTCCTAATCTTCCAACGGCATTAATTCTTGGCGCAATAGTAAAAACAATTTTACCTGCTGATAAATCGCCCGGCTCTAATCTGGCAACTCTAATTAAAGCAAGAATTCCGGGTCGCGGATTTTTATTAATTAATTCCAACCCTTCTCTTACAAGCACACGGTTTTCATCAAGCAGAGGCACAATATCGGCCGCGCCGGCAAGAGCAACAAGATCAAGATACTGCATAGGAAGTTCTTTTTTCCCAATTCTGTAGCCAACGGCCCTGGCAAGTTTAAATGCAACACCGGCACCCGATAAATACTTAAACGGATAATTGCAGCCGGGTTTCAAAGGATCCAAAACCGCGACAGCATCGGGCAGTTCTTCTTTCGGCTGATGGTGATCACAAATAACAGTATCAATACCTTTTGTTTTAGCATGCGCAACTTCTTCAACAGCAGTTATTCCGCAATCGACGGTAATAAGTAAGGTAACCCCTTTTTCTGCAAAGCCGTCAATGCTGTTGATGGAAACACCGTATCCTTCAGTAAGTCTGTTTGGAATATATACTTCAACGTCAGCGCCCAGTTCTTTCAAAAAAAGGTACATCAATGCCGCCGAACAGGTTCCGTCAACATCATAATCACCGTAAACACAAATTTTTTCATTATTAGTAATTGCGTTGATTACTCTTATTGAGGCTTCTTCCATTCCATTCATTAAAAAGGGATCATGAAGTGTATCTAAGGTAGGGCGGAAATATTCTTTTGCTTCAAAAAAGTTTGTAATGCCTCTTTGAATAAGAAGTTTAGCAAGCACACCCGGAATATTAAGACTATCGCTCAATGCAAGAATCTTGTTATAATCCGGCTCTTCTTCTAAATGCCAGCGTTTTATTAACATTATTTAATTTGAAGACTGTTAAATATCCAAACCTATAAGCCGAATTCTGTAATCCCGTAAGTTTTTACCTTGCGGTAAAAGTAAACGGGACGGCAATTATTTGTCTGGTTCCGGCATTGCTGCCGGAATCTTGCGGTCCACCCCGGGAGACGAAGAGCGAACAACCCTTATCCGGTTACCCGAAAACTCCCTATACATGACCTTGCTCCAGGTGGGGTTTTCCTTGACCCCGAATAATCGGGGCTCTCATAAATGAGACCTCCGGTATTACTACCGAAGCGGTAGGCTCTTACCCTGCCATTTCACCCTTATCCCGCAAAGCGGGACGGTATATTTTCTGTGGCACTTTCCGTATCCCGTTCCCGCAAGCGGGACGGAACCCCGGGCGTTACCCGGCACCTTGTTCTGTGGAGTTCGGACTTTCCTCTACTCGAGCATTTTATTGCTCAGCAGCAATTGCCCAGCTTGAATAAACAACAGCACTTCTTCTCTTTATTTATTATTTAATTAATTATTTATTTCATTCATTGTGAATAAATATAATGAAAAAGATTTCTAGAATCATTAACAAAAATTTTACACAAAATTAATATTGAACAGTGACGTGTAATTGAAGCAGAAACCTTAATTTGACATCAAATTTGATAAAAAATTGAGGTTTTTTGAAGTCGAATTGGAAATTATTATTTTAATAACTGCGGTTAACGGTACAGCAATAAACATTCCGGCAATTCCCCAAATATAACCCCATAAAAGAAGAGACAACAATATTACTAAAGGATTTAAACCAAGGCTGTCGCCGAATATTTTGGGTTCAAGAACATTGCCTATAATATTTTGGACTATAATAATTATTGAACAAATTAATAATGCATACCCGAATGACTCAAATTGAACCAACGCCATTAAACCGGGCATAATTACAGCAATTACAGAACCAATATTGGGGATAAAATTCAGCAGCGCGGTAAGTGCCGCCCATATAATAAAAAATTTAACATCGAATACCAGAAGAATTAATCCGGTTAAAAGTCCGGAAAGAAGACTAATAAAAAATTTTGTGGCTATATATTTCTGCACCTGGTAGGTAATAACTTTAAATGTATTATCAATTAAACTTTCATTTATTTCTTTAAGTTTTTGTTTTTCGATATTTCTAAGTTCCTCAACAGGAATTAAAGATGTACCTTCCTTTTTTTTAAGATCTTTCTTAATTTTTTTTATAGAATTATTAATGTTTTTTTCAACAAAACGATGTTTAATTGCGTCAATTAATTTGTAATGCCCGGTACTTACAAAGATGAAAAAGAAAAGAATAAAAAACGAAGCGGTAAAAATTGAAACTGTTGAAGAAAATAATCCCCCCGCAAAGCTTCTGTAATCAAAATTTATTAAAATATTTTCGACTTTAAAATTTGAAAATATCGGATCTTTTATTCCCAGTGATACAGCCGTTGAACTTATTAAATTGTTAAATCTCTGCTCGTAATAAGGAAGTTCGCCAGTAAGATTTGTAAACGAATCGATTATTACCCTTGAAATTCCGAATAATACCGCTATAATTATTATTAAGTTCAATATAATTGTAAAAAACTGGGGTACGCTGTGTTTTACCAGGAAATTATTTAACGGCTCAAACATTAAAAATAAAAAGTATGCGATAACAAGCGGAATAAATATGTGCTGCAGTTCCATTAATGTGAAAAAAATTATAACTATGCCGATTACGCTTATAAAGAATTTTATTACCGGGTCTGAAATTACTTTTACCATTAAAATACTATTGTTAACTTAAATGTTTATATTATTCAAAAATATCAATATTCTTTTATTTATTATAAATATATTTTTCTCTTAACAAAAATTTAATTTACACAATATTAAGCAGGTAGAAAATGGCATCATTCAGAAAATTTAACAAATTTAGTTTTCTTTTTTCATGTATACTTTCTTTTTTTTCGGTAAATGCCGTCGCGCAAAAAAGTGAAATTATTCACCCGGAATGGAGTAAAAACGCGACAATATATGAGGTAAATTTACGTCAATTTACAAATGAAGGCACTTTCAAGGCCTTTGAAAAACACCTGCCTAATTTAAAGAATATGGGAGTTGATATTATCTGGTTTATGCCGATTCATCCTATTGGTGAATTAAATAGAAAAGGCACGTTGGGAAGTTATTATTCGGTTAAAGATTATAAAGCGGTTAACCCCGAATTCGGAACTCTTGATGAATTTAAAGATCTCGTGAATAAAATTCATGAAATGGGTATGTATGTAATTATTGACTGGGTAGCAAATCATACTTCTTGGGATAATGAATGGACAAAAACGAACCCTGATTTTTACTCAAAAGATTCACTTGGAAATTTTTATGCACCCGTTCCTGACTGGCACGATGTAATAGATTTGAATTACGAAAACAATGAAATGAGAAGCGCAATGATTGACGCTCTTAAATTTTGGGTAAGCGAATGTAATATTGACGGATACAGATGCGACGTTGCCGCAATGGTTCCAACTGAATTTTGGAATGAGTCCAGACAAGAACTGGATAAAATTAAAAAAGTATTTATGCTTGCCGAAGCGTCCGAAACATATCTTCACGAAAAAGCATTTGATATGACATATAACTGGCAGTTAAAAGATATTATGAATGAAATTGCTAAAGGTAAAAAAAATGTAAATGCGCTGGACAAAAGATTAAAAAAAGAAAAACAAGAATATCACCCTGATGCATACAGAATGAACTTCACCACAAATCACGATGAAAATACTTGGAACGGAACTGTTTTTGAAAGACTAGGAAACGGAGCCGAAGCATTTATGGTACTTGCCGCAACTATTGAAGGAATGCCTCTAATTTACAGCGGACAAGAAGCAGGATTAAACAAACGATTGGATTTTTTTGAAAAGGACACAATTGAATGGAAAAGGCACAGATTTTATGATGTAATAAAAAAAATATTCGATTTGAAAAAAAACAATGAAGCTTTGTGGAACGGGATATCAGGTGGCGAACTGGTAAGAATAAAAACAAATGACGATAAATCAATTTTTGCTTTTATACGCCAAAAAAACAACAATAAGGTATTTGCGCTATTTAATTTATCTCCCAATTCAGTAACGGTAAAAATAAATTCGGATCTGATTAATGATAAATTTAAAGATTTATTCAACGAATCGGAAAAAGAGATTTTGTCTCAATATACTGCGGAAATGCCGGGCTGGAGTTATAAGGTTTTCTATAAATAAGATGTAATTAAAAAAATATAAAGTTTTGTGGTTTTTCTGCGATAATAAATGAAGATATGTTTTAAATAGTTATAATTGTTAATTTTATTTTTTTTTGTTTTGAATTAATCGAAATTTTTCTTTAAAATTAGCCTAATTTATGTCAGGTAAATTTAAATATTCATTACCTCGGTATGAAGATACATTGCAGCGTCTCCTTTCTGAAACCGAATCTCTTAGTAAAAAATTAAAAGACTCATCCGATACTAATGAAAAAGAAGCGATTGAGTTCTTTGTTTTTAATCTTGAGAGCCTGATTAACCAGTTGCTGATGCAGCTTAAGTATCATTTAACTCAAAATCATACCGATAATAATTTTACGGATATTCTTTTCAGAATTTCGGAAGCCGAGTATTTTTCGAAAAGCATTGTTGAATTATATTCAAAATTATTCACCATACTTAATGAATATATACCGGTAAGAAATTTTTATATATCAACCTCTATTAATGAAAATTTAGAATTCCCATTTGAGTATAGTCATCCGGAAAATGATTTAAAGGATAATTTTAATAATATAAAATTCGGTAAAACGCTTGCCGAGAATTTTAATAAAGGTACAAAAGCTGTATCGGTAAATGTAAATATAAACGACAGTGATTTATCCTCAGCCGAAAACGCAGCAGAATGGCTGGGCGTACCGCTGCTAAAACCTGATAAAACAAGTCTCGGTTCATTAGTTATTCAGAAACTGGACAATAATAAATTCACAGAAGATGAAAAAAAAATAATCTCTTTTGCAGCAAGACAATTAGTGCTTTCAATAGAAAGAAAAAACTCCGATATAATACTTCAAAGAAACGAAAAACAATTGAGAAATCTTTTTGATAAAAATCCTCTTATGATTTTCTCGGTCGACAGCGATTACATTATTCACAACGCCAATAATCAGGTTTATGATGAATTGGGATATTCAAAAGATGAATTAATAAAATACTCCTTCTTAGATATTTCCAGCTATAAAGACCACTCTGTAATAAAAGAAAACATATCAAAATGCATAAATAACAAAGAAGATAAATTAACGTGGAACTCCCGGAAAATTGCGAAAAACGGAGAAGTAATTTGGACAAAAGAAATCGCTTCGGCTACCGAAGATTATTCGGGAAATTTAAAAGTATTAATTGTATGCGAAAATATAAATGAACACGTAGATACAGACAGAAGACTCAGCGATTTAAGCCATTTTAACGAGCTATTATTAAACTCGGCCGCAGAAGGAATTCTCGGATTAGATATAAAAGGAAAAATTATTTTCGCAAATCCTTCCGCTTCCGAAATGGTTGATTGGGAAACAGAAGAACTTATTGGTAAATCAATTCACGAAATAATTCATAATCTTAACCCCGAAGGGAAACCTTATAAAGAAAACAAGAATGCTTTTTTAGATACAATAAAAAATAAAAGCACTCATTATAGAAATGATGAATATTTCTGGAAAAGAACCGGCCGGTTTTTCCCAACAGCATATAAATGCAACCCGGTTATTGAAAATGATGTTGTTGTGGGGGCAGTAATTACATTCCAGGATATATCTGAACAGAAAAAAGCCGAAGAAGAAATAAAAAAATATATTAAAGAGATTGAGCACAATAAAAATTTGATTCAGAGCAATGCCGACGAACTTACGGAACTGAATAAAAAATTAATTCTTTCGGAAGAAAAATTGAAGGATTTAAATCAGAATAAAGACAGGTTCTTTTCAATTATTTCGCATGATTTAAGAAGCCCTTTCACTTCCCTGCTTGGATTCTCAGAATATATGGCAAAGTATTCCGATGATTTCAGCGGAGAAGAATTAAAAGAATACGCAACGCACATGTATCAGGCTACAAAAAATATTTTGAATCTTCTTGAGAACCTGCTTCAGTGGTCAAGGGTTCAAACCGGAAGAATAGAATTTATTCCCGAAAATATAGACATGAAAGAAATGATTCAAAAAGCGGTTGAACTTTACAGCGGTAATGCAATTACAAAACAAATAGAACTAGTGCCGGAAGTTGACGGTTATACCGTTGCTTTTGCCGATAAGAATATGATTGATACCGTTTTAAGAAATTTAATTTCAAACGCTATTAAATTCTCAAACCCAAATGATAAAATTTATATTCGCGCTTCTCTTAAAGACGATAAAGTTTACGTTGAAATTGAAGATACGGGAATTGGAATGAGTCAATCTAAACTAAATAAATTATTCAGAATTGACTCTTCATTTACAACAGACGGAACTTCAAAAGAAAGAGGATCGGGATTAGGACTAATTCTTTGCAAGGAATTTGTGGAAAAAAATAACGGTGAAATTTCTGTAGAAAGTTCGATATCGAAAGGAAGCAAATTTAAATTTTACATCCCGGCGGCAAAACATTCCAAAAAATACCACCAGTTTAATTCATTAACCAATTCGGATAATTAGTCTAATTATCTTAAGTATTTTTCGGTTATATCTAATTTTATTTGATATTATTATTGATATTATTTATTTTATTCAGAATTGTTTTGAGGCAGATTAATGAAATTAGATAAAACCGACAAAAAAATTTTAGATACTCTTCAGGAAAATGCAAAAATTACAAATGCTCAGCTTGCGGCTGAAGCTGGTATTTCGCCTCCGGGTATGATTGAGAGAGTAAAAAGACTTGAAAACAGCGGGATAATAAAAAAATACGTTGCCCTTGTTAATCCGGCATCTGTAGGAAGAGGTACATTAGCAATGGTAAATGTTTCACTTGCCGCCCATCAGCTTCCTTCGCTTGATCTGTTTACAGAAAAGATAAACAAAATGGAAGAGGTGCTTGAATGTTATCACATTGCGGGTGATGATGATTTTCTATTAAAAATTGCTGTAGAAGATATAAACAGTTATGAAAAATTTTTAATAGAGAAACTAACAAAGGTTGAAGGTGTTAGTAAAATAAAAACAACCTTTGTTTTATCCACCGTAAAATACGGCACTAAAATTCATTTTAATATAAATCAAAAGAATCAATAAATTACAACTAGGTGGTAATATGAAACAATTTGACCCGGGCAGCATGATACAGGATTTTCTTGTATTCGGTGAGTTCGGCGATGTTAATCCTTCAATTACAGATTCTTCTACTTTTACGTTTATGAGTCCCGAAAAAATGGAAGAATTATTCGATCATGAAATTGAAGGCTGCTTCTTATATTCACGTCACTGGAACCCGATAAATAAATATCTCTCCGATGCATTAGCCAGAATGGAAGACAGTGAAAGCGCAATCGTAACATCATCCGGAATGTCTGCAATCAGCAGTACAATTTTTCAGATTTGCAGTTCCGGCGATGAAATAATTGCGAGCAGGACAATATACGGGGGAACATACGCTTTATTAAAAAACTTTTTACCCAAATTGGGTATAAATGTAAAATTCGTAAATATTACTGATCTAGAAGCGGTAAAAAGCGCAATAACTCCCAAAACAAAAATAATTTATACTGAATCGATGAGCAATCCTTTATTAGAGATTGCAGACATTCCGGAGCTTTCATTTATATCAAAATCTAATAACTTAAAACTTGTCGTTGATAATACTTTCAGTCCAATGATAATTTCTCCGATTATATTAGGCGCGGATGTAGTTGTATATAGTTTAACGAAGTTTGCGAACGGAACAAGCGATTGCGTAGCCGGAGCAGTTTGTTCAACAAACGAATTTATTCATGAGCTTACCGACATTAACTCTGGAGCTTCAATGCTGCTGGGACCTGTGCTGGATAGTTACAGAGCGGCAAGTATATTAAAAAATCTGCATTCACTTCATATAAGAATGAAAAAACATAGCGAGAACGGAATTTATTTGGCGACTGAAATTGAGAAACTCGGATTCAATGTTTTTTATCCCGGACTTATTTCTCACAGGCAGCATAATTTAATGAATGAGCTTATGAATGAAGGATTCGGATACGGCGGCATGCTAGCCGTTGACGCAGGCACATCTCAAAATGCTGATAAACTAATGTTTAAAATGCAGGAAAATCATGTAGGTTATTTAGCGGTAAGTTTAGGTTTTTATAAAACACTATTCAGCTCTCCGGGACACAGCACTTCTTCCGAAATTCCGAAAGAAGAACAAATTGCTATGGGATTAAGCGACGGACTTGTTAGAATTTCGGTGGGGCTTGATAATAACATTCACACAAGTTTTGAAAGAATAGTAAAAAGTATGGAAGAAACAGGTCTGCTAGAAAAAGTACATCACTAAAATATTAAAATGGTAACGCAGATTAATTATCTGCGTTACTTTATTTAAATTCAAAAATACCGGCGCTCATTTTACCAATTTTAATTTTATTAACCTCGGTAAATTCCTCATCATTTAAGATGTTTTTAATAACAGAATATTTTTTCAGAAGGTGAGAATAACCAGAAAGATTAACTTCTCTTTCTTCATCGCTGCCATTTATAATTATTAACAATTTCTCATCTTCTAATATTCGGAAATAAACATACATTTCATCAACCGGGGGAAAATGAATAAGTCTTCCTTTTTGAAGAGCTTTATATTTACTCCTTGCTTGAAGAAGATTATTTAAATGATTAGAAAAAATATTCTCATAATCGCTTCTTCCATTCTTATCAAAGGCGTCTCTTTCATCCCCCGGAAATCCGCCCGGAAACGGAGCCCTCAGGGTACCATGATCGGGAGTATAAGCCATTCCGATTTCGGAACCGTAAAATATTGACGGAATTCCTCTGGTAGATAATAAAATTGTATATGCAATTTTAGCCTTATCTACATTGTCTTTCGCGAAATACATAACGCGGGCAACATCATGGTTGTCTATAAATGTTACTAAATTTTCAGGATCGGCGTAAAGATAATCTTTAGCTAAAACATTGTAGATATTAAAAAGTCCGCCGCTGCCTTGCAAATAATTTACAAATACATCCCGCAAAGCGAAATCGGTAATCGCTGGAATATTAGTATCGAAATCTCTTTTAAGATTTGTGCCGCCCTGATAACCGGCAAGGAAAGCAGGTTCGCCCGTCCAGACTTCGCCGAGAATATTCAAGTCCGGATATTCATTTAAAAGAACAGACGCCCACTTGGCCATAAACCTTTGACCGCAGTACGGGTACGTATCTTCCCTGATTCCGTCAACACCGGAATACTCAACCCACCATATTGTATTTTGAATTATATAATTTGCTACGTACGGATTATCATGATTTAAATCGGGCATCTCATTTGTAAACCATCCTTCTTCAACATGATTTATAATTGAACTGTCTGAATACAGATCGGTAAAAACCATTTTGTTGTGATTTGCGTTGAGGTGATTTTCTACACTGCCGTTTATCCAGTCTTTCGCGGGAAGGTTATTAATCCACGCATGATCGTCGCTGAAATGATTTGCGACATGATCCATAATTATTTTAAAACCCTTTGAATGAGATTCGTCAACAAATTTTTTATAAAGTTCGTTGCATCCCAAGCGCGGATCGATATTATAAAAATCCGTGGCCGCATAACCGTGATAACTTCTGAAAGTATTGTTCTCAACCAGCGGAGTGCACCATATTGCCGTAATTCCCAAATCCTTTAAATAGTCCAGTTTATTAATAATGCCTTGAATATCTCCGCCGTATCGTTTTTGTTTTTCTATATACTGCATTGAATCATAATAACCGCTGACGCTGTCGTTGGTGACATCTCCGTTAACAAACCTGTCGGGCATTAATAAATAAATTACATCTTCGTTTGAAAACCCTTGCTGAATATTTTTATTTTTTTCTCTTTCTAATAATTCATATTGAATTTCAATTTCCTCATTATCTTTATTTATTAAAAGTTTGTAGGTACCCGCCTCGGCTTCATTTAGTATTTCAACATCAATAAACGCATAAGCAGAATTTTCCGAATTATGCACCTTGTTTACTTTTACTTTTTCACAATCAAATTCAGCTTTAATTCCGGAAAGGTTCTCTCCATATATCATTAATTGAATTTTATTATGTTTCATACCCGACCACCAGTTGGGCGGTTCTACTTTATCAACTCGAAGCGATTGCGAATAAACAACAAGCGAGAAATTATAGATTATAAAAATGAACGCAATAATTTTTTTTGAATGCATCGGCAGCCTATCAATTATTCATTGGATCAAAAATATAAAATTTATTCTGAACAATCATTAATACATTTCTTATAATACAAATGTATTAATTCCGAAAACAAAATTGTTATTTCCTCTGTAATTAAGCTTCCATGTAAACTCAAATTTTAAAGGAACTAAAATATGCCCTAAACTGAAACCAGCCTCATAAAAAGCATGGTTAAATATTTTGTAATCATTTACCGGAAGAATACTTTTGCTGCGATTTGAAATACCGGCAACCGCTAGATTAAAGTGAGTTCCAATCTGAATCTGTAAATCTTTGATAACGGGAATACTTAAAAATCTGAAAAGTTTATCGCCCAAATTTAATTCCGTACCGAATGTAAAAATTCTATCTCCGAATATTTCCCCGATTTTTAATGTGCGGAATGAAAAGCTTTTCCCGGAGCTTTCGATATTGCCCGGCAATGCATATAGAAGCTGATAAGGCACATTCCCTTCGGATGAAATTCCGTTCATCTCATAAGATATTGGCGGTAAATCAGAAATTGAAATTTCACCGTTAGCCATAAATTTATAAATTGTAAAATTGAGACCGCTATTCAAAATGTTTTTGTCGCTGAATATTACTTCAGCATTAATTTCAGGTAGAATATTATCACGTGAAATTCTTCTTCTAAAATAGCCGTCTTCAATAAAATCTCTGAAGTCAAATGAAAGAAATGCTTTTACGGCGTTTATCTTGGTTTCAAACACAGGTTTATTATCCGGAAATTTTTTTTCCTTATTGAAAAATGAAAAGTCCGTATTAACTTGGGCGGAATTATCTTTTCTGTTTACAAAACCAACTCCAAGTTTAAGTATTTGGGTTACTTCACTTTTAAATATAAATTCAAACCCTTTTGTATAGTAATAATCTCTAAAATCGTATTTGCTAATCAGACTAAAAATTGATGATGTAAGATTATTATATTTTATACTTTCGTTAAATAGGCCCGCTATTTTATTATATACGGATAAGTTTAGCCTGTGTATCCGGTATTCTCCCAAATAGTAACTTGTATTAAACTCGGTCTTATATTTTCTGTCTGAGAAACCGTAACCGATTTCCGTGTCTAAAGCAAATCTTCTGTTTTTAACATCTCCAATATTAAATCCGAAATTTAAGCGGTGTCCTTCAACCCTGTTAAATCCGTATAATTTTAGCGGTCCGTGTATTGATATATTTTCGGTGACATCAATATTCTTCGAAAAAATTGAAAACTCTTTCCAGAAATCTCTCGGCAATGATTCGAGGCTGTCAATTCTATTATATGCAATTGATTCTTCATTAGTGTTTGGTATTGTCTGAATATTTCTCCAATAAATGGAATCTTTTTTATCGGCATCAGTGCTTACTGTAATTACTGCTTTATCGAAGACATTGTCGTCAATAATTTCATTTATACGATAATCATACATAATGGAGTTGATTTCAAATCCGAACTTCGCGAGGCCTAAAACATTTCCCTCGACAAAAAGTCTGTAATCAATCGGCATATAAATGTCATCGTTAAAAGTAACATACTGCTGAAACACATTTACTTTTGTAAATATTCCGCCCGGATTAGCGGCATCATTCAGATGGGCGTCTATTTTAAGAAGTGCGAATGATACGTCTTCAATAAACAATGTGCCGTAAAAACCGGGATCCGATTCGTCATCGGGAGTAAAACTAATTTGAAATATATTTTTATTGTCTCTTGCTACCGTATCTTCAATGTTAAAATAATAATAATCGAGCGCATCGTCGGCAATAGGGCTTAAAAGAGGTTTGTCAAAAAACTTAATATCATCTTCATAAAAACTTTGTACTATTCTGCCGCCTGTTAAAATATTAATTGAAGATGAAAAATTTGATGATTGTTTTCTCGCTAAAATTTTTTCTTTATAATTATCCGGTTTTTTGAAATAACCGATGCTTTGATTTTCGAGAAGGCCGGTAATTTTCAAATCAGCCGTATCTTTTTCGCCTATACTTATAGTTGCCCTGTTCCCCGATGTATTAAGGTCTTTCGTTGTTTTTATTAATCCTTTTGTAAATGCGGTAAAGATGTATGAATTTAAGTTTTCGTTTCTTTTCTGTTTTGCTTCAATTGTTCTTCTTATAATTTCGAGCGCGGGATTTTCTTTAGGAAGAACGGTAATTTCAGGAAGATTAATAGATACTTTACTCAATCTGAAATTTATTTCCATGTTTTGATTTACATTAATTTCCAATGTGTCTGATTTAAAACCAATATAAGAAACTGCGAAAAAGTATTTCCCTTTTTCGAGTTTGATCTGGTATTCGCCTTCTACATTTGAAGAAGTTCCTTTTGAAGTACCGCATAAAATTAGATTTGCGAAACTTAAGGGGTTGCCGCTCCGGGCGTCTGTTACTTTGCCGGTTATTGTAAAACTTTGAGCTGAAGTTAGACTAAAAGTAATTAGAAAAATTGTTATAAATTTTTTCAATGCATTTTCCTTATTTATTGAAAACAGGTGTTAAGTACTGCTCTCAATTAATATGCCGTAATAAAATATTATTTTTATAACAATTTGACCAAATCTTTATCTAAAAAGTTACATAATGTAGAATTTTTTATACATCAATATTATTTTTTTCTTAATACAATTACCATAGCGTCGGAGTCTTCACTAGTATCAAGTTCTTTACCGGGAATATTATACATGCTTCCGTACATCCAGTATTTTTCAAAGGCGCCGGAAAGTTCAATTAACGCTTTCATTTCCTGTGCAAGATACCATCGGATTGGACTTTGGGATTCGAAGGTTATGGGACTTTCCTTACCTTCTTTAATTTTCATTTTTGTTGTAATCATCCATTGCTGTGTTACGCTGTTATAAGTATCGGAAGGAATTCCGAAAGTAATCTCAACACTTGTATCTCCTTCCTTGGTTATCCATGTGTTCGCTTCATCATCCGGGAAATAGAACATCGGGTGAGTCATCTCAATAACATAAATTCCCCCACTTACTAAATTCTTAGAAACGGATTTTAAATGTAAAATCATTTGTTCGTTAGTTACAAGATGAGATATGCTTTCCATCAAGGTACATGCAATCATTACCGGTTTTTTCAATTTAAATTTTGTCATATCGGCTTCAATAGCGGTAATTTTTAATCCTTCTTTTTCGGCTTCCATTGCCGCGTATGCAACCATCTCTTCAGAAAGGTCCAGTGCGTATGTATTCCATCCTCTTTTTACCATCTCGCGTGCGTGTCTTGCCGGCCCGCATGCTAATTCAATAAAAGATTTATTTTTATTTTTTTTTGATTTTACTTTTCCGTGTTTCGTTAAAGCCCATTCAAGAAAACTGCATTCGGTATCAAACTCTCTGTCGTTGAAAGCTATATCGTAAGCGCGCGCATTTTTATAAAAATCTTTGGCCATTTATTTCCTTTTGTTTAAAATTAAGTGTAAAAAATAGATAAGTTTTTTTAATTGACAAAATATGTTGCAGAGTATTACTATTTTTCAAAATGAATTTACACAATTTTCACCGCATATTTTATTATCTAAGTGTTAAATCTTAATAATAATTGATAAAACCTATAATTTTATTTTGAATAAGTAATAATGAAGAGATTTCTACAGCTTGTTGAAATGTTTTAGATAATTACAAATTTCTTGTAACATTGTAATTGAAAAGGATTGAAGTAAAAATAGAATTGATCAAAATTTTTGTTATAGATTTTAAATATTATTTTAATAATTACAGAGGTATTAATGAAGTTATTCCGGTTATCACTAAAAGCAACGCTTTTTCTATTATTTGTTTTCTTAACGCTTTCATGTCAGGACGATTCTTCAAATTCATTAATAACCGATAATAACGCTGAATCTCCAATTGATTCAGCAGCCGCCGCAAAGATACATCTAACAATGGGAAATCCAAGCGGCGCTGTAAAAGACATTTTATTTGACACAAATTATTTGCTTGAAAAGCCTGAATACGTTTTATCCTACAACCGTTTTAAAGGAACCGCAAATTGGGTAGCTTGGCATTTAAATGTTTCATGGAGAGGAAACGCGCCGCGTCAAAATGATTTTAGAAATGATACTTCCCTTCCTCTAGGGTGGTACCAAGTGATGTCGACAAGCTACAGCGGAAGCGGTTACGACAGAGGTCATATTTGTCCTTCGGCAGACAGAACTTCATCGATCGAAGTAAATTCCGCGACATTTTTTATGACAAATATGATTCCTCAGGCGCCAAATAATAATCAGGGTCCTTGGGCTGACATGGAGAATTATCTGCGCTCGCTTATTAGTATTGGAAAGGAGATGTATATTTATGCAGGTGGTTATGGATCGAATGGAACAATTGACAGCGGACGTGTTAATATTCCCTCTCGTACTTGGAAAATAGTTGTGGTGCTGGATGAAGGAGATAATGATTTAAACCGAGTTTCTAATATTACAAGAGTAATTGCTGTTGATATGCCTAACGATAATAGTCTAATAAGTCTGGCAGATGATTGGAAGACATTCAGGGTAACAACAGATTATGTTGAAACTAAAACCGGATATGATTTTCTTTCAAATGTTCCGGTTTCTATTCAGTCTGCTATTGAAAACATAATTGATAACCAGTAAACTTTAGTACTGTATAGATGAAATTATTCGCCTAAATAAAAGATTTTTAAAAGAAACGGCGTTTAAAATTTGAAATAGATAAACGGCTGTATATCCGCTGATTTGAATTGAGCGGCAATCCAAATTACTAATGCAAGCAGAATCGCTTTTCCGATAAGCGGCAGAGCCGATACAGTTCTTTGCGCAAATTCTTCCAATTTATTTGGAAGAAAATGAAAGACATATCCAAGCATCATTAATCCGAAAATTACCGGCATGCGTTCTACAAATTGAAACAATATTTCGCCGTGAAAAAAATTTACAATCTGATTCAGCATATCGGCTATGTTTTGAAAATCATCGGTTCTGAAAATCATAAAGGAAAAAACGACAAGATGAAAGGTAAACAGAACCTGAAAGAACTTTAAAAACCTTGTATTTTGTATTTTAAGAACTGCGAAAAGTTTAGCCCTGGGCTCTTTAATAAAAAGAGAGAACGACATCATAGCCCCGTGAAAGGCTCCCCAAATAATATAATTCCAGCCGGCTCCATGCCATAAACCGCAAATTAAAAATGTAATTAATAACGCCGCGGCATTACCTAAAACTCTTAATCTTCTTGCACTCATTTGAATGGGTTTAAACAAATAATCGAGCAGCCACTTTGAAAGCGAAATATGCCACCTTCGCCAAAAATCAGCTATGCTTGTTGCTTTGAAAGGATAATTAAAATTGTCCATCAATTTAAATCCAAGCAATAACGCGATCCCTATTGCCATATCGGTGTAGCCTGAAAAATCGCAGTAAATTTGCAATGCATAACCGTACGCGGCGGCAAGGTTTTCCAATCCGGTGAAACGTAATGGAAAATCAAATACTCGGTCGACAAAATTAATACCGATATAATCGGCAATTATCACTTTCTTAATTAACCCGACAATAATCAACAGCACGGCTTTACCCAAATCTTCTTTCGATAAATATAATTCACTGTCTATTTGAGGAATGAATGCTGATGCCCTGTCAATTGGACCGGCAAGTAAGTTTGGGAAAAAGAAAACATATAAACAGAAGTTGCGGAATGTGCTTGTGGATTCAATATAACCGAGATAAATATCGAAGACATAACTAAGCGATTTAAAAGTGTAGAATGAAATTCCAATAGGCAGAAAGATATCCAAGGCATCAAATTTATTGCTTCCGATATTGCTTATTATCTCTAGAATAAAATTTGTGTACTTAAAGTATCCCAGTATTGCAACATTAATTATAACCGCTGCCACAAGGTAAATTCTTTTCAACGGTAATTTTTCGGTGCCGGCTATCCATTTACCGCATAAAAAATTAACTGTTGCCAAAAGTACCAATATCCCGGCGTAATATCCGGTGGTTTTATAATAGAAATAAAGCGAGAAGAAAATAAGCATGCCGATGCGCACTGTTTTATTCTTCCCGAAGAGATTATAAAAAAGAAGAAAAACACTAAATAAGATTAGAAACAGACTTGTACTAAAAAATAACGGGTCGTCCGGAATAAAGGTTAACAGTTCCGGTATTTTCTTGAGGTCAATATTCCAGAGCATAATTTAATTACAAAAGTTCTTTTGAGAAAAAATTAGTGACATAATTATTTACAGTGCTGTGATAAATTATCATCCACCTGTTTGGAAACTGAAAAACTTTTTATACAAACACAAAAAAAATTTACTTTGAAAGTTTGGAATCAAGCAGTTTTTGAAGATCCCCTATATTCTTCAGTCTCAATAATTCCATGCTTCTAAACTTTACATTAAAATTTTCTTCCACGGCAAGTATAACGTTAATATGATTAAGGGAATCCCAGCCCGGAACATCCGACGCAAGAGTAGCGTCATTGAGATTAAAATCGTCGAGATTTAACTGCTTCAGTATAACTTTTTTTAATTCTGGTGAAATCATTATCTGCTCCAAACTTGTGAGTCTGTTATGCCAATTAATCTTTCCTTATTTGATTTGCGGCTCGGTTTACCGGCCGAGCTTTTAATAAGCCACCGCGAGGGGACAAGATAAACTTTATGAATAACTACGTCTATATTCATCCCGGCTTTTAAGATAGTCATTCTAACCTTATTTTTTTCATCTTCTGTTTCAGCTTTTGTTTCGGCAACAACGCTTACGAATTCTGTTCCCATTTCCGCGTCTTCTTCCCCAAAAGCAATAACTCGTCCGGGGATAAGGCCTTCTGTTTGATTCAATGCGTCTTCAATATCTTCCGGATAAATATTTTTTCCTGCAACAATAATAATATCTTTTTTTCTTCCGATTATAAAAAATTCATCTTTGTACCTGAATCCGTAATCGCCTGTATAATACCAACCTCCTTCAAAAACTTCAGCGGTTTTTTCGGGATAATTTCTGTAACCGTCAAACATAGAAATTGATTTCACAACAACTTCGCCTACAAGCCCGTCGGGAATATCGTTTCTGTTTTCATCAACAATGCGCGCTTCGCATTCATCAATAAGTTTTCCCGAAGAAACGCAGATACGCACAACAGAATTATCATCAGAAAATTTCATTACACCTTTAGAAAGCTCATTTCTATCAACGGATAATTCGGTAATTGGATTGCTGGGTTCCGTTAATGTAACTCCCAGGGTTGTTTCCGCCATTCCGTATAATACTGCCAAAGCAAGGGGATTGAATCCGTACTTTTGAAATTTTCTTACAAATTTTTCATGACTATCATGGCGAATAGGTTCGGCGGCATTAATTATAACTCTTAAACTTGACAGATCTATGCCTTCCAGGTCTTCTTCATTAATTTTTTCGGCCATAATATTGTAAGCAAAATTCGGCGTGAATGATACAGTAGCTTTTTCTTTTGTGATTGCTTCAAGTAATAGAACAGGCGCTAATATCCACTGAAAAGGATCAATCTGAATTAATGGAATTCCTAAAGCTAGGGGAATATGATAAGAACCTATTAATCCTAAATCGTGATAAAGCGGAAGCCAGCTTGCTACTTTATCATTTTCGGTAAGTTTCATCGCCTTGCCAAGCTGGTAAACATGATTCATAATTGCGCGGTGCGATAGCACAACAGGCTTCTGCAAACCGGTTGTACCCGAAGAATGCTGAAGCAAACCGGGGTCTGAATCTTTAATTGAACCGGCAATCATTTCTATTTCATCGTCCGCTTTAGGATCAATTTCAAAATCCAAATCCCATTCAAGAGGGAAATAAACATTTTTGATTGTGCTGCCCGGCTTTTCAATCAGCGGTTTGATTAATGGTTCCAATTCTCTTTCTGTAAAAATATAATCGAGGCCGGAACGCTGAGCCATCCCTTCTAAACCTTGACGGAATTTATCGGGGTGCAGACGAGGATTAGGAAATGCCAATACGGCGGGCAAAGCACCTATGCGGGAAATTCCCAAATACAACGGATAAAAATTTTCGTTATGCCTTATAATATTCGCGCATATTTCCCCCGGTTTAATGCCTAATTCTTTTAATTTTACGGAGTATTTTTTTGCGGTATTAATAAGATTTTTATACGTCCACCTATAAGGCTCTTCTCCGGCTACCCAATGAACGATAGCGTCTTTATCGGGATATCTTTCTGAGTTTAATTTCCAGCGTCTCCACAGAGTATCTGCTTCATCGATATTAAAGTTGAATGTTTTCATATTCGTTTCTTATTTATTAAACATCACTATTAATGAATTAAAAAATTGCTTATAAGTTTATTTCCCGAATACAATATTCAAAACATCATTACAACAAGAAATCGATTGCAAGTCAGATACATTATTTCAGATTTAAAAATATTTTACTTTTTCTTTTCTTAAGTCAATATTCACGGATATTTATAATAACTTCAAAAGTAGCCGGCTTCAATATTGTGAAAAAACATTTTTAAAGCAACTAACAATAAATTTCAATTACTTATTATATCCTTATTGATAAGTATTATAATGATTTGATTAATCCGGTTGGTTATATTATTGGTGTAAAAAATAGATATAAATTGAGGACTCATGAAATTAAGATGTTTGGGACTAATGTCCGGAATGAGTATGGACGGTATTGACGCGGCAATTGTTGATATCTCATATAAAAATTCTAATTTTTCATTTAGATGTATTGATTTTATATCAATCCCGTATTCTTCAAAAATTAAAAAAAGAATTTTGGAAATTGGTTACGGCGACACAAATAAAGTCTCAATAGCAAAGAGTTCCGAATTCAACATGCTGCTGGGCAAGTTATTCGGTAACGCGGCCAATAAATTAATCAGCAAAAATTCAGATAAAAAAGTTGACGTTATAGGATCTCACGGTCAGACTATTTATTATTCCAACAAACGTCCCGTATCCACAATACAAATAGGAGAAGCGTCGGTCATTTCGCAAATAACCGGTATAACAACAGTTTCGGATATAAGGCAGGCCGATATTGCTGCCGGGGGATTAGGAGCTCCTCTCGCGCCTACGTTTCATTATCATTTTTTCAAACCTCTTAAAAAAACTGTCGCGGTTATTAATATAGGTAGTATTTCCAATGTTACGTTTATTAATCCTTCGCTTGGTGAAAACGGAGTTATAGGATTTGATATGGGTCCAGGTAATATTCTTATTGATACGGCTATGAGGATTTTGTTTAACAAACAATATGATAAAAACGGCATCATAGCAAAAAGGGGAAAGTTAATCAAAGCTTTATACGATACTATTCTGTCGAAATCTCAAATAAATAAGAAACCTCCCAAATCAGTCGGATTTGTTTTCGGGTCGTCGTTCGCTAAAAATATTATTTCAAAAAATAAAAATTGCAACAAAGATGATATTATCCATACAATTACAAAAGCTTCCGCAGATATAATGGCAATGAATATTAAAAAACATTTACCTCAAAATATAATTGAAGAGTTTGTTTTTTGCGGAGGCGGAGCGCATAATAGTTCATTAATAAATTTCTTTAAAAACAATTTTGAAAATCCCAAAATTAAAACTTTTACCGATTATGGAATACATGTAGATGCAGTTGAAGCAGTGTTTATGGCATTTATCGGATATACCGCAATAATGGGAATTCCTATTACACTGCCTAAAACTACAGGCGCTAAGGAAAAAGTCATACTAGGTAAAATCACAAAAGCGCCGATTCGAATTTCGGCAGACAAATAAAAAATTATACTGAAATAGATGAACAATAATATTTTTTTTTGAAATTATTAAGACGAATCAATTATTTTCTACTTCCGAGATAATATTATTAAAATCCGCCTGCAGCAACATTTGATAAAGCGCTTCTAACATACGATTCAGCCCCCGGCGTTTCAATATAACCTGTTGTAATGCCTATGCCTACGGGTTTCACCGGCTGTTCAGATAATTTTTTAAATATCATCCTGTAAATATCTTCTTCAATAGCTTCAAATGTTTCACCTTGAGATAACAATCTGCGGTGATTATTTCCGTCAACGGTAACTTCCTGTGCAATCCATGGAATATTAGAGCGTTGGATAATTTTCATATATCCTTCAAGCTGTCTATCTAGGTATTGCTCTGTAAACTCAAGATTTCCTTGTGTAAAGAAAACAAAATTGGCTTGATCCCAGGCCGACACATTTATTTGATCCCAATGCTGACCGAAAGCCGCGTAACTGTCATAAATAATTATTGAGAGTGTTCCTGAAAAGAGCGGGCGCAAAGCTGCTGCTAATTCATCAATCATTGTTTGAACAAGTGAAATTTGTTCTGATTCACTAAGAGAACTTAACCATGCATCTCCGAATGCCCGCACAAAGTGACCTGGTTCTATATCCCAAGGCATTAGTATTTCTGCTTTAATCCGTTCAGCTAATTTTGCGAGTTCTTTGCGTTCAGGAATATATTCGGTACGCCACCAATTAAGAAAAGTTTCAGCTGAGTTAACATTTTGTGCGTGTAATTTCCACCAATTGGGTTGATCAAAATAGGATGGCGGATAAAAATTGGTGATACGAACCCGGTATCCCTGCTGTTTTACCCATATTGCATTAAGCGCATTTGCACGCATTTTTTCATCCCAACGCTCCGCGCTTTCGCGGTAAAAGCTTGAAGTTCCGTCCGTACTTAAAAAAGGAGGAAACATTGCAAGACCTGATACTTCGTTCTGCGGCCAGGTCTTTAAATAAGCCGTTTGCTTTTGAAGAAAATCCCAAACGCCGAAATTGTTTACAGGACCGTCTTCAGCAGGCGGTCTTTCCGCCACCATTATTACAGTTGAAGGATATGGTTTACGCACTAAATTTTCCGTGTAGCAGTCTATTTGTTCCCAGCTTGGTATTGAGTTAATGTCTCTGTCCAGGTCTTTAATAAAATATTCTACGGTTTTATTACAATCAACTCCTGAATTGTTTACCGGTATTTTATCACCAGTCGGCCCCGGATCTCCAGGATTACTGTTTTCACCGCATGATAAATAAACAACTGTAAATAAAAGTATTACAAAACGACTTAATAAAAACCTTGCATTTATATACGATTTATTAAATTTGCGCTTTTCAATAATTACACAATTACTTTCTAAAGTATAATATTTACAATAAAATTTCGTACTTAAACTCATTTACAACTCCTTTGGAAAAATAAAACATAACAGTACTTTTTTAGGAATTTTGAATAGATTATTAAAAATGCAAATGTAGTTTACTTAACATTTTTACATCAATATAATCGAATAAAAAGGCATGGTGTTTAAGAATTTATTATTAAAAAAATACTGTTTCTTTAAATTTAACTTGAATATTTCCCCAAAATTTGCAAAACTATCTTAACATTTATCAACAAATGAAAAAAATCAATGGGAAATCAACAACTCCTTTTTATAGTCCTTGGAGTTATAGCGGTAAGTATTGCTGTGCTTGCAGGATTAGATTACTTTCAATCGCAAGCAGTTGAAAGCAACCGGGACCAGGTAATTTTGGATTTGAACAGACTCGCCAATCTAGCCCAAACATACTATAAAAAAGAGAATCAACTTGGTGGAGGCGGAAGGAGTTTTGTTGGGTTTGATATTCCTGAAGAATTAAAAGCAACCGCGACCGGAACTTTTGAAATACTTAATATTACCTCAACCAGGGTATTAATTGAAGGTGTGGGAACAGAAAGCAGCGGTACTGCTGCCGGTTGTACTGAGTCAATCCAAAAAGTAACATATCAAATTTCAATTACATCTACCGAGACTACTCTTAATCGAGTTTATTGATTATATGAATTAGATTATTTTTCTTCTGCGTATTCCTTAAGCGATTTTTCGATAATATAATTCCATCCGTCAATAAAATTTTCTTTTGCAAAATCCGGATTGTCGGCGGGAAATGTTTCGAGCCCGGAATGCGTTAATCTAACCAATGTTTTTCCATTTTCATAAAAGAGTTCAAAAGAAACAAATGATTCGCCTTTGTAACCGTCATATTTCCAGCTATAAGAAATTTTCTCATTTTCTTTAACTTCTGTTATTCTGCATAAATGAAGGTATTGTCTTTCATCTTTACCGCCGTAAAATTTGAATTCAAATCCAACCTTTGGCTCAAATTCGGTTAAATCAAAATACCAGTCTTTCATTTTATCTTTATCCGTTAAGGCTTGCCAAACTTTTGATATCGGTGCATCAATTATTACTTCTTTTATCACCGGTTCGGAGTTAAATTTATTCATTATTATTTTCCTTCCACATAATTTTTTAACGAGTTTAATTTTTTATCCCAAAATTTATTAAAATATTCCAGCCAGTTATAAACTTCTTTTAACGGTTCGGCGTTTATCTTACAATATCTTTCGCGCCCGAATTGGCTGATTGTTACAAGACCGCATTCGTTTAATATTTTGATATGTTTTGAAACAGCTGGACGGCTAATATTAAAATTTTCCGCAACTTTGTTAAGTGTTAATTTATTATCGGTAAGCAGATAAATAATTTCTCGCCTAGTAGGATCTGCGATTGCCTGAAATACATCTCTTCTCATTAAACCTCCCAAATATTAGTAACCGTATGGTTACCAATATAAATGAAGCCGATCGGTTACGCAAGTAATGAATTTTAAAATACGGCATGAAGATTTTAAGAATCGAGTAACCGTCTGTGATAATTAATTTGTCCCAAATGATAATTCAGGTGGGTAGTTAAATGTATCATAAAAAATTCTGTTGTCATTTCATTATTAAAAACGTTAATCGGATAAATTTTATCAAAATCTTTTTCGTTTAATCCGGAAACAGTTTCATTAATTATTTTCACAAGCTCGTCGATTTTTTCTATTAATGCATTTATAGGTATATCTTTAGTTGCGAATTCGTTTTCTCTTACTCGTACATAACCTGTGTTTCCTAAAACCGCACCGATAAAATGATTCAGGTTTCCGAGAAGATGAAGACATAAATTTCCCGCGGAATTATTTATTGATTCTTCAACAATCCATAATTTATTTTCATTTTTATAGGATTGTATCTCTGTTTTTAATCTATTTAAATCTCTTTCAAATATTTTTATTAATGAATCACGCAGCATATTTTCTCCTTTTTGCAAAATTATTTTACGGTTACTGCTTCTTCGGAATGAATAATTTTTTCTTCCGCTTCGCCCAACGCAACATTGCTCACTTCCTTTTTCTTATCGGATAAGTAGGAATAAATTGCGGGGATTACAAACAGAGTTAATCCTGTTGAAAAAATTAGTCCGCCGATAACCGCAATACCCATAGATACGCGGGCTTCGGAACCGGCTCCCAATGCTAATGCAATAGGCAAGGTACCAAGAATTGTTGATAAGCTTGTCATAAGAATCGGGCGTAAACGCAGTCCGGCAGCTTCTTTTACAGCATCTATTACTTTTAATCCCTGAGCTTTTTTCTGATTAGCGAACTCAACGATTAAAATTCCGTTTTTAGTAACAAGTCCGATTAACATAATTTGACCAATTTGACTAAATATGTTCATCGTCTGATTAAAATACCAAAGTGAAAAAAACGCGCCTGCAATTGCAAGAGGAACAGTAAACATAATAATAAAAGGATCGCGGAAGCTTTCAAACTGCGCCGATAAAATTAAATAAATCAATACCAGCGCGAGCAAAAATGTAAACAGCATGCTCGAGGAACTTTCCACAAAATCTTTCGACGCTCCTTCAAGCGATGTTGAAAAACTGTCGTCCAAAACACTTTTGGCAATTTTGTCCATCGCGTCAATACCGTCTTGAATTGTTTTGCCGGGGGCAAGACTAGCCGAAACGGTTGCGCTTACATATCTATTAAATCTAAAAAGCTGCGGAGGACTGCTTTTTTCATTCATTGTTATAAGGTTATCAAGCTGTATCAGTTCATTGCGGTTGTTTCTAACATAAAGCGAAGTAAGATCAAGCGGTTTATTTCTATCTTCTTTAAATACCTGTCCAATAACCTGATACTGCTTTCCGTTCATAACAAAGAATCCGAACCTTTGACCGCTATAAGCAAGCTGAAGAGTCTGGGCAATATCATGCGCGGAAATTCCAAGTTGGCGCGCTTTGGTTCTGTTAATCTCTACAACAATTTCAGGTTTGCTGAATTTGAGATTAACGTCAACATTAGCAAAGGTCGGGTCGTCCTGTGCCGCTTCAAGAAATTTCGGAACAACATTCTGAAGTTTTTCGAAATTTGGCGCTTGAATTACATACTGCACCGGCAGGCCCCCGCGCCTGGTTGAGATGGACTGACTTTGAATAACAAATGATTTTGCGTCATTTAAATCTCTTAGCATTCCTGTAATATCATTGGATATTTGCTGCTGTGATTTTTCTCTTTTCTCGGCATCGGTTAATGTAAGCCTTACAAAACCTCCGTTTGTACCTCTAAATCCCCCGCCGGTAAGTGAAATCATAGCGGAGACTTCTTTTATTGAATCCTGCAGCGCGTTGACTGTCTGCATTATATAACGGTCCATCAACTCAAAAGAAGTGCCTTCCGGCATTTTGCTGTCGATTCTTATTTCGCCGCGGTCTTCAATAGGAGCCAGCTCCGACTGCAGGTTTTCGCCTATTAAAAATATTCCCGCAAAAGAAACCGCCATTATAATAAATGCTACCCATCTTTTCTTCATAAAGGAATTAAGCGCGTTTTTATAGAATTGTTCCATACCTTTAAAAAAGGGTTCCGTTTTATAATAAAACCAGCTATGTTTTTCTTTTTGTTTAAGCAGACGTGAACTTAACATTGGCGTTAATGTAAGAGCAACAAAGGAAGAAATAATAACGGAGCCTGCAATCACAACACCAAACTCCACAAATAATCTTCCGGTAATTCCCTGTAAAAACATAATAGGTAAGAACACGGCGATCAGAGCAACTGTCGTAGATAATACAGCGAAGAAAATTTCGGATGTCCCTTTGATTCCGGCTTCAACCGGATTCATTCCGTCTTCAACTTTTTTATAAATATTTTCAAGAACTACAATAGCGTCGTCAACAACAATTCCGATAGCCAGAACAATTCCAAGAAGGGTTAATACGTTTATAGAGAAATCGGCAATGTACATTATAAAAAATGAACCGATAAGAGAAACCGGAATAGCAACAATTGGAATTAATGTTGTCCGCCAATCGCGGAAAAAGAAGAAAATAATTAATATTACAAGAATGAATGCGATAAAAATCGTTTCTTTTACTTCAGAAATTGAATTACGTATATATTTTGTAACGTCAAACCCAATACCTAATTCAATATCGGCTGGAAGATCTTTTTTTATTTGATCAATTCTTTTATAAAACTCGTCTGCTATTTCAATATAATTAGCTCCCGGCTGTGGAACTAAAACAACACCAACCATAGGTATGCCGTCACGTCTTAGCATTGCTTTATCATTTTCAGGATAAAGTTCGGCGTAACCCAAATCTTTAAATCTTACAATTGCACCTCCTGATTCTCTAATGGTAAGATTATTAAAATCATCGACTGTGGTTAACCGGCCCAAAGTTCTAACGGTAAGTTCAATATTTTTTCCTTCAATGCTGCCTGAAGGCAGTTCAATATTTTCGCGGTTTAAAGCTGTTCTGATATCAAGCGGAGTAATATTATACGCGGCGAGTTTTGAGGGATCCATCCATAATCGCATTGAATAGCGCCTTTCTCCCCAAATCATAACCTGGCTAACGCCCGCAATTGTCTGCAGCCTTTCCTTAAATGTGTTTAATGCGAGATCCGAAAGCTCAAGTAATGTTTTCTGATCACTTTTAACGTTTAGAAAAACTATTGGAACTGCGTCCGCATCGGCTTTTGAAACAATAGGCGGATCGACATCCTGCGGCAGATTTCTTTGCGCCCGCGAAACTCTGTCGCGCACATCATTTGCTGCTGTTTCAAGGTCAACATCTACATCAAATTCAACAGTAATATCACTTCTTCCATCGCGGCTTACAGAAGTCAAAGAACGGATTCCCGCAATTCCATTAATTTGTTCTTCAAGCGGTTCTGTAATTTGAGATTCAATTACATCAGCGTTTGCACCCACATATCCGGTTCTCACGCTTATTATCGGCGGGTCAACACTCGGGTATTCACGTATGCCTAAATAAGTGTATCCAATTATTCCGAACAATACAATTGTAATTGACATAACAATTGCTAATACAGGACGGCGTATACTTATTGATGATAAACTCATAATTTTAAACTTTCCATTTTTACTTTATAACTTTGATAACGTAAATAAGCAGTATGATAAACCGGCAAAAAAATAAGCTACATTTTATTTAACCATGAACGAATAATTTTCAATCAAGCGGTAAAACAAATAACTAACGATTTATAATTACCAAGTGCCGAAATTTAGTTTACCGAACTTAATTTTACATTTGTATTGGGACGCAATTGAATTATACCCGATACAATAACTGTATCTCCTTTTTCAACACCTGAAATAAGCTGAATGCTTGCTTCTGTTCTGATTCCGGTTTTTACAATTTGCGGAACCGCCTTACCGTTTTTATATAAAAAAACTTTTTCCCCTTGAATATCAGGCACAATCGCATCGGTAGGAACCATAAACGCATTGTTAATATTTGAAAGGACAATATCAATTTCTACATAAGCGCCTGGAGAAAGCAAAGCCTGATTATTTGATGCAATAGCACGCACTTGAAGCGTACGCGTTGTTTGATCTATTTTGGGTTCAACGGCATAAATTTTCCCATTAAATAATTTATTGGTATTAGGCAATTTAAATTCTATTTCTTTCCCTTCTTTTACTTCATTATAATATTTCTGCGGAATTGCAAAATCAATTTTAATCGGATTTATGCTCTGTAAAGTTGCTACTTGTGTTTGAGGAGTGATGTAACTTCCAATACTTACTGAACGCAGCCCTATTATCCCATCGAACGGGGCATGGATTTCAGTTTTAGCGATCAGCGCCTTGGTATATTCTATATCGGCCCGGACTGAATTTAATTCGTTCAATGCGACATCATATTCCTGCTGACTGGTTAATTTTTTCTCAAGAAGCTGCTTGGCGCGGAATTCCTTGTCCTTTGCCAGTTCTTCTTTAATGAAATTTTTCTTTAATGTAGCCTGAAGTTCAGCATCATTAATTTTTACCAACAAATCTCCCTTATTAACTTTTTTCCCCTCAACAAATAAAATTTCAGTTACCTTGCCTGAGGTCTCGCTTCTAAGCAGCACTTCTTCATTGCCAATTAATGTCCCGTTTGTAAATATTCGGTTCTGAAGCGATTCGGGATTCAGTATCTTTCCATCAACGTTTAGCATTAAAGATTTGGAATTAGATTCAGCTTCATCTTTTGCCTCTGAACTTGAAAAATCAATTTTGGGAAGGGTAATTACAATTAATATTATTACAACAGATATTATGGTGATTATTTTTTTACTGTTTTTCATTTTGCTTCCGTAATCTTTTAATTTACAACAGGATTATTGAATAAACTGCATTGTTAAAAATGATATGCCAATTTGTTCAGTTAGTTAAAATAAAAATCAAATCTGTAAAAATTCTATTTTTTAAATTGTAATTTCTTGCTAAAGTTATCGTTACTCTTTAAAGTTGTACTTAAATTAAAATTTATAATCGTATTAATCATTGACAAAATATAACGGAAAAGTATGGAAGAAATTACATTATTTGTTAAACTGCTGCAGTCAACAATTTCCCCAATAGTTTTAATATCTGGAGTAGGACTAATTTTACTGTCTTTGACAAACAGGCTGGCGCGGACAATTGACCGTTCAAGAACAATGGTACATGAACTTGAAAATGATGACGGCTCTGAAAAGGAAAAGAAACGATTACAGCTTCGGATATTGTTTAAAAGAAGTAAAATTTTAAGACATTCTATTGTTGCTATTTCATTCAGTATACTGACAAGCAGTTTAATTATTCTTGTATTATTAATAATGAATTTATTAAAAATTGACCTCGAATGGCTTGGTATAATCTTTTTCTTTTTCAGCATTATCGGAATAATACTATCGGCAATATTTTTGTTTATAGATGTAAGTTTAACTTTAAAGGCGCTTGAGTTTGAAGTAGAAGGACATATTTAAAGCTGCTGCAATATCAACATCCTTAAATAAATAATATTATTGGGGTGCTGCTGCCAAAGAAATTAGTTTGTAAACAAAAATCATATAACTGAAATTAAAAATCAGGTAAAATAAGCTTCCGCATTTTTGCCTGATTAATAAATCTATCTGCCGTCTATTAAACGTCCTAATCCACCAAGTACAGAACCTTCGCCTTTATCGGATCCGCCCATACTAGGCGCATGCTGAATAATTCTATCAGCCAAACGTGAGAAAGGCAGACTCTGAAGATAAACAGTACCCGTACCACGAAGAGTAGCAAGAAACAAACCTTCTCCTCCGAAAAACATTGATTTTAAGTTTCCGGCTCTTTCAATGTCATAATCAATACCCGGAGAAAAACTTACAATACAGCCGGTATCAACCTTTATAGTTTCGCCGCGTAATTCTTTTTTTACAATTGTACCACCGGCATGAACAAAGGCCATCCCGTCGCCGCGAAGACGCTGAAGTATAAATCCTTCACCTCCGAAAAATCCTGTTCCAAGTCTTTTTGCAAAAGCAATACTAATTTCAGTTCCCAATGCGGCGCAAAGAAAAGCATCCTTTTGACAAATTAATTCTCCGCCTATTTGGGCCATATTAATTGGAATTATTTTCCCGGGATAAGGAGCGGCAAATGCTACTCGTTTCTTACCTTGTCCAATATTTGTAAAGTGAGTCATAAAAAGCGATTCGCCGGTTATCACTCTTTTGCCGGCGTCAAATAGTTTTCCGAGTAACCCTTTGTCGGGCTGCGAACCGTCCCCCATTTTCGCTTCGAATGTAATACCGTCGTCCATCCAATTCATAACGCCGGCTTCGGCAATAACAACCTCGCCGGAATCAAGCTCAATTTCAACAACCTGCATATCATCGCCGAAAATTTCATAATCAACTTCATGAGAGTACATATTGTATCCTTATTAGAATAATAAAAATTATGGAATATATTTCTGCTTGTTAGACGCAGACTTAAAGCATTAGTTTTTATATTTTATCAGAGTCTGTTCCATGTAATTACCCTCATCTGCCTATTAAAGCTTACGGATCCTTCATTCGCGCCGTCTTTATAAATGTATTTTGTCGTATCAATCATCGAAACAATTTGTGTGGGGTTTCCGATCAGATTTACCACCTCTTCGGCCGTCATGTTTCTTTTTAAATTCTGCCAGTTATGCCAGCTGATTCCCCGCGGAACTGCAACAGGTTTTGCTTCTTCGGGTTCTTCTTCAATAATTTCATTAGGTATTATTTTTTTTACGGCAGGCGGAAGTTCTATTTGTTCACTTTTATATTTAAACTTGTTTATCTCATTTCTTAAACGTGCGTTTTCGTTATAGAGTACTATTACAATAATTACAGTAAAAATAAAAAGTGTAAAAAACACGCCTCCGAAAAAGTATAAAATACTTTTACTTATTCCCGCTAAAAATTTTCTCATGATTATTTATAATTATTAATGATTGATTTTGCCTGAGACAGATATCCGGTACCGAATAAATTTAAATGATTCATTACATGATAGAGTTTATAAATATCAATTCTGTATTCCCATCCTTCACGCAGAGGGAAGGTTTCATTATATGAAGAATAAAAATCCGAATCAAATCCTCCGAAAAGTTTGGTCATTCCCAAATCCGCTTCACGATGTCCGTAATACACCGCGGGATCAATTAATACAGGGTCGCCGTTTTCATCAACAATATAATTTCCGCTCCATAAATCGCCGTGCAGAATACTGGGTTTTTCCTCGCTTCCCTTTAAAATATCTGGTACGCGTTTTTCAAATTCGGCAAATGATTTTTGAAAGCTTGAATCAACATAACCGTTTCTTTCGGCCAACTTGAATTGATACAGCAGTCTGTGCTCCCAGTAAAAATCAATCCAATTTTCTTTTTGAGGAATATTTATTTGCCGGTTCGCGCCTATATAATTGTTTTCATAAAACCCGAAATTTTCCGAACTAAATTTATGCATTTCGGCAAACTGCCTGCCGAATAATTCCGAAAAATTATTTTTTCTTTTCCCAGACTTTATATATTCAATTATAAGAAATTCATTATTACAAAAAACAACATCGGGAATTTTAATAACGCCTGTCTTTTTAAGTTCCCGCAGTCCGTTTGCTTCATTAATCAAAATGGATGCGTTGTTATCATAATAAGATTTTACAAAATAAGTATTTCCAGATTCAGTTATGATTTTCTTAGCGTCGGCAATACATCCGCCGCCAATTGAATTACTTGATAGAATTTTTTCATTTAATATTTCTTCAAGGTTTTTCAATTATTTCCCTACTCAAATTCTTCAGGAAAATCTTCTTTTATCTTTTCCAGAAATCCGGTGCAGGCATCCTCGAGCAAATCGAGTACGTGTTCAAATCCCTGTGGACCGCCGTAATAAGGATCGGGAACCTCTTCTTCTTCGTGGTCCCGGCAGTAACTAGTCATCATACTAATTTTATCAACATATTGAGCTTCCTTATCAAGAGCCAGAATATCGGTAAAATTATTTCTATCCATCGCGACAATATAATCGAATTTCTCAAAATCATCGTGTGTAAATTTTCTCGCGATGCTTGTTAACGTATATCCTCTTTTAACAGCATGCTTTTTCATTCTTGCATCTGCCGGTTCGCCCGCATGAAATGCAATAGTTCCGGCGGAATCACATTCAACAATACCGCTGAGTCCTGCTTTTTCAACAATAGAATTCATAACTGCTTCCGCGCTGGGTGAACGGCAAATATTGCCTAAACAAACAAAAATTACCTTTATCATTTGTTCCTTTAGATTGTTGGATATTTAGAGGTGAAATATATACAAGAGAATAAAACTTAACAATAATTGAAACGATAAAATTTTATTTTTGTGTTTTAGGCATGCGCAAGTTTTTGGCTGGTTAGTTCTTAATTCTAATTCTTTTTTTCTTCAAGTATTTGCTTCAATCTAACAAGATCATTACTTATCCTTTTTCTTAAATGATAAACTATAAATCCGGCAAACATTTTATAAATTCCTTTTAACTCCGCGTTTAAAGCGTAAGTAAATTTGGTTTTATCTTTTTCGCGGCGTACGTCTCTATATCCGTTTACTGTAAAAGGGGCATCTGTTGTTCTGAATGATACTTTTTTATTTCTTTCGTATTCGTAAACTTCGGCAGATACAAAATGTTTTATTCCGAATATTTTTATCGTTTCAATTGTTGTAGTTCCCACAAAGGTGCTGTAATCCGGGAACTGAAGCATTTCAATAACGTCTTTACGCCAAATTGTATCGTTTTTATATTTTGAAACAAACATAAAAACTTCTTCTAGCGGACAATCTATTAAAATAGATTTTATAATTGTTACCATTTATCCCTCATTTATATAAAAGTCTCCGCGCCGTTTCAACCTATAATTTGAACCGGCACAGAGACGTTAATTAGTTACTAAACATTTATTTTAGATTATAAGAAACACCAAATGTTAAATATCCTATCCCGTACCCAATTTCAGCAAACGCCCCTAAAGTTTCCGAAAATGCGTATCTTCCGCCTACGTGCGCGCCGTAAATCATGTAGCTGCCGTCATAAGTATATAACCCGTTATAACCGGACGGTTCTGAAACGCTTACATTGTTGTAAGCTAATGTAACGCCTGCATAAGCGTCGAATTTATCTTCGTTTTTTAAAAAATGGTATTCGCCTCTTGCGCCTATAATAAAATATGTAAACGACCATTTATAATTATCGTTATACCATCCGTCGCTATATGAAGAAGTGCTTAAACCAACAATTCCCCCGATAGATATTTTCTCATCAATACCGTATTGAAAACCAACACTTACCGGAGGCAGATCAGAATCACCGTAAATACCCGGAAGTCCGAAACCTATTCCCGCATTAATTTGTTTGCTGTCTTTTTGAAATCCCTGCGCATTTACAAATGAACCGAATACGATAAAAAAGAATAGAAGAAGAGCTGGTTTTTTCATGATAATTTTACCCTTTATTAGTGATAGTTTTTTGTTTTTTTGAATTAATATTCTTTTAATTTTGAACTTCAAATCTAGTCTTATAATCTAGCTTCAACAATCCCTGTTTTCGTGGATTTTTTTCCTGAATTGGTTACATATATTAAGGGGGGGATTTAATAGTAATCTATTAACAATAATAGTTGTAAGATGAGTATAAATAATTTCATAAAAGTGATAATAGTTTTATCAACACTAAACATATCTGTATTTGCACAAAATCAGAAACTTGATTCATTGCATACTGCTTTTTCCAAAGCAGAAAATGATTCTTCAAAACTTAATATACTTAACAGCATTTTCTATTTTTATATAAATACGGATACCGCAAAAGCAAAAGAATACTGCGCGGAAGTTTTAAAGGAAGCCGGCTCAACAAATTATGATTTTGAAAAAGCGGAATCTTATAGAATTGCGGGAATATATTTTGGCAATGCAGCCGATTTTGAAAAGGCATTATTCTATTACAACAAAGCGGAAAAATTATACGGCTCTATTAGTACAAAAGCCGGAAACATCGGATTTGCAAAAACACTTACAAACATAGCCTCGTTCTATCAGAAAAACGGGGATATGCAAACTTCGCTTACAAAATACATGGAAGCGGAATCTATCCTTCTTCAATACAATGATAACGCCGCTTTGCTGAAAATTTATTTGGGACTCGTTGACATCCATTTACATCTTAATAAAAATGAAAAAGCGATGATGTATATGGATAAAGCAAAATCGTTGTCAAATTTAATTGATGATCCATATGTAAGAGTTGAATACTTAATTAATTATGCAAACAATTTAACATATGAGAATAAGTTTAAAGAAGCTGCGCCAGTTTATGAACAGGCAAGAATAATTGCCGGGCAGAATGATTTTTTCAGACTGTTAAGTGTTTGTGAATATGATTACGCTTTTATGCTAACGCGTCAAGAAAAGTACGAGGAGTCTAAAATTTATTATTTTAAGTCAGCCGAATACGCCCGCAAAGCCGGGAGCAAATTTGACGAATGCGACGCTATGTATAAATACGGCAAAGCTTTTTATTACAATAATGAATTAGAAGCCGCGAATAAAATACTTCTGCCGGCTTTAAAGCAGGCAGAGGAAATAAAATCAAAATTACTGATCAGAAATATTTTAGATGTATTATATTATCTTGAAGAAGAAAGGGGCAATTATAAAAAGGCGTACGATTATCTGCAAAGATATGTTGATACCATTTACGAAATTTTTTCCGAAGATGATCAAAAACAGACAAATTTCTTAAATGCGAAATACCAGGCGGCACAAAAAGAGCACGAAATATCAAAACTTCTCACAGAACAGAAAATCCAAAATCTTGAACTTGAAAAACGTAATAACCTGATTCTGCTTCTTACTCTTTTAGTAATTTCATTTTTAATTGCGTTTTTCTTTGTAAGGCAATATTATAAAAACAAACGAAAAATTGCAGAGCAGAATGTGAAGATTCACCGGCAGAAAGTAAACGAACTTGAAAAAGAAAAACAACTTGTAGCCGTGCAGGCCGCGCTTGAAGGTGAAGAGAACGAACGATTTAGAATTGCACGTGATTTGCATGACGGGCTGGGCGGACTGCTCTCCGGTACAAAATTAACTTTAAGTTCATATAAAGAAGCTTATGTTCCTAATGAAGAAGCAACTAATACATTTAATCAAGCATTAAATTTGCTTGATACTTCAATAACCGAACTGCGAAGGGTTGCGCGCAACTTAATGCCGCAGGCTTTATTAAATTACGGATTGAAAGAAGCAATTTCGGAATTCTGCGACAGTATTGATAAAAGCGGAAATTTAAAAGTAAAACACCAGTTTTTCGGTTTGGAAAATCGTTTACTACAAAACATGGAATTAACAATTTATAGAATCTTTCAAGAACTTTTAAATAACGTAATTAAACATTCGGGGGCCTCTCAAGCCGTAATTCAATTAATACAGGAAGAAGAAAGAATAAGCCTGCTGGTTCAGGACAACGGAAAAGGGTTTGAGAAAGAAATGATTGAATCTTTTACGGGACACGGACTTAAAAATATTAAATCTCGTGTTGAATCAATGGGGGGACATTTTGAAATTGATTCCTTACCTGGAAGAGGAACCGAAATAACAGTTGAATTTGAAAACTTAAAATTATAAAACTATGATAAAAATATTAATTGTTGACGACCATCCGATTGTTGCGGAAGGTTTAAGAAAATTAATTAACGATTCCAAAACAGCGGAGGTAATTGGAGTCGCAGGATCGGGCAAAGCATGCATTGATTTTTTACGCTGGGAAATACCTGATATAATTTTACTCGATATCAATCTGCCGGATGCAAGCGGACTCGACATTTGCAAAACAATTAAAGAAAAAACCCCGAAACAAAAAATATTAGCTCTTACAACTTTTAACGAAAGATCTGTTGTTTTAAAAATGATGGAAAACGGGGCGGACGGATATGTACTCAAAAATTCAGAATCCGAAGAAATACTTGAAGCAATTAAAGAAATAAACGCGGGGAATAAATTTATTGCAGATGAAGTTGAAATCATACTTCAAAAAAAAGAAAAAGAGGAAATGATTTTAACGCGCCGCGAAAAAGAAGTATTAAAATTAATTGCCGAAGGCTTAACAAACCAGGAAATTGCCGAACAGCTTTTTATAAGTCCTTTAACCGTTGACAGCCATCGTAAAAATTTAATCGCAAAATTGCAGGCGAGAAATACAGCATCGCTTATAAGAATTTCTGTTGAGAGAGGATTTATCTAACATGATGTTATTAAATATAAAAACCGGATACAGTAAATAAAATTTAATTTATTTCCAGTATCCGGTTTACCAGCCGTACGATTTTTTCCCCTCTGTTTATTTAAGTAAAATCATCTTTCTTGCAAAAGTAAAATTGTCCGCCGTTATGCTGTAAATATAAGTACCATTTGATAAATTATCAGCATCCCATTGAATTCTGTGATGTCCGTCACTCATTACTTTTTGGTCTATTAATGAGGCAACCTCCTGCCCAAGCATATTATAAACCTTTAATGAAACTTCGGCAGCCAAAGGAAGTGAAAACTCTATTGTTGTTGAAGGGTTAAACGGATTCGGGTAATTCTGCTCAAGTGAAAATCCTTCGGGCAATTTATTGTCGTTTTTATCGTCAATGCCCGTAGTTCCTCCGAAAGAAACATCATCAACTAAAAACCATGTACCAACCGTACCGGCTATTTCTTCGTCTTCATTCCCCGCGCCAATAACAATCATGCAGTAATTTGGCTCACCTTCTAAAAAGTAATCAATGGGAATTGACAAACGAGTATAACCTGATGTTTGGTCATAAATTACAACAGCGCCTCCGCCCACTAAAGTAATGTCGTTATACATTAAAACTGTTATCGTTAATACATCGCCGCCGAGAGGGTTAAATTGATAATATAATTCCATTGCAGAATATTTCGGAAGCGGTGATGAAACCGGAATAGAAGTAAGTAACGGGATAAATATTTCTCCTCCGGATAAATCTGCCGTTACTTCTCCTTTAACTGCAAAAGTACCGCTATGACTTTCTGTTGATTTTGTAATTGGTAATGCTATTAAAGTGAAATTACTTGTTTCCCAGTTATCGGGATTTTCGCCTGTCCAAAGCTCAAAACCTGAATTTATTACCTGAGCTTTTAATATTGACGGCATAACAACGCAAAGCAAAAGTAAAAGTTTATATACATGTTTCATTGTTTTTCCTATTAATATAATTTTTGAATACTTGTGATCGATAAAATTCATTTATAATTTTTGTTAAAAATTTTATGAAAGTATCTCCGGTAATTTATCCCGAGATACTTTCATATTTACCAATTGGGAAGTTTTAGTTTTTCAACTCTGCTAAGGAAATCGGAGTAGGCACAATGTTTCTCACAGGCTTTGTTGTTTTTAAGTAAGCAAAAATTGCTTTAAGATCCTGGTCGGTAAGATTTCTATAAACCTGCCAGGGCATAGGAGGCAATAATGTTCTTCCTCCGTCCATACCTTTAAACTTGCCTTCTTTAATTGATTTAACAAATTGATCTTCACTCCACAATCCAATTCCTGTCTCGTCAGATGAAATATTACCGGCAAATGAAACACCCCAAGGTCCTACCGCTGCTGTTAAATCATGTGCAAACAACACCCAGTTTTGCAGTACGTTTTTATCTATTTTAGGAAGAGGCATATTTGCCTGATACCCGGAAAATCTTAATTCATGATTAATTTCGGGCCCTTTTGGTCCCATTACTTTTGGAGAATGGCAATCGTCACAGCCGATAGAGTTAACTAAATATTCTCCTCTTTTAATTAATTCTTCTTGATTTAAAACAGATTGAACCTTGGTATCATTGCCGTCCAAAGAGCAGGCAGTAACAAGCAGAACTAATAATGTAGCCGCCGCATATAGTATTTTGAAATAGATATTCATTTTTACTCCTTTATTTTTTGTTTAATTAATTTTTGATTTCATTTTTAATTTTGAGTTGTAAATCTATAATTAAGACTCCGGGTCTTCAATCCCTGTTTTCAGGGATTTTGCATCAAATAAATTTTTCCGGTTTCTACATCATAATTTTTAGACTTATATTTACAAATCATTTTTTGAGAAGTAAGAATGTTCAAACCAAAGTTCTTCACAATGTTCAAAACAATTACCAAACAGCAGGTAATTTCAGACATAACTGCCGGTACCATAGTAGGTATTATCGCCCTCCCTCTTGCAATTGCATTCGGAATCGCATCAGGAGTTTCGCCTGAAAAAGGTTTAATTACTGCTATAATTGGCGGTTTTATAATTTCTTTTATGGGCGGAAGCCGTGTTCAGATTGGCGGACCTACAGGCGCGTTTATAATAATTGTATATCAAATTATACAGGTTCATGGTTTAAACGGGCTGCTTATTGCTACAATAATGGCCGGCGTAATTTTAATAATTATGGGATTTGCCCGGCTGGGAACTGTTATAAAATTTATTCCGTACCCGGTTGTAGTAGGATTTACTAGCGGTATTGCGATTGTAATTTTTTCATCTCAGGTAAATGATTTTTTCGGATTAAGTATTTCCAACGTACCGGCAGATTTTATCGAAAAATGGGAATTATATTTTAAAAGTTTTTCGGGCATAAATTACAGCTCGATGATAATCGGTGCGGCATCATTATTATTAATGATATTCTGGTCAAAGATTTCAAAAAAAATCCCAGGTTCAATTATTGCCATTGTATTATCAACAGCGGCAGTTCAGATATTCAGCCTTCCGGTTGAAACAATCGGAAGCCGCTTTGGAAATATAAGCGCCGAAATTCCGATACCTACACTCCCTTATTTTGATTTGGCATTAATTAAAAGTTTAATAATTCCGGCAACAACTATTGCTCTGCTTGCGGCAATTGAGTCATTGCTTTCCGCCGTTGTCGCAGACGGTATGATCGGCGGCAGACATAGATCAAATATGGAATTAATCGCACAGGGAACGGCAAATATATTATCTCCTTTGTTCGGCGGAATTCCGGTAACGGGTGCTATCGCGAGAACCGCTGCAAATATTAAAAACGGCGGACGGACTCCTATTGCGGGAATTACCCATGCCTTAGTTTTATTATTAATAATGTTGTTTTTCGGTAAATGGGCGAAGTTAATTCCAATGGCGACACTTGCCGCAATTCTTGTAATCGTTTCTTATAATATGAGTGAATGGAGATCATTTAGAAGTTTGATGAAAAGTCCCCGTAGCGATGTCGCTGTTTTACTTACTACATTTTTCCTAACTCTAATTTTTGATCTTACCGTAGCAATTGAAGTCGGAATGGTACTTGCCGTATTGTTGTTTATGAGAAGAATGTCGCTTGTAACAAATGTCGGTATTATTACTCGTGAGCTTCAGGACGAAGAAGATTTTTCCGATCCGAATTCAATAACTAAAAAAGCGGTGCCGGAATCAGTTGAAGTTTTTGAAATTAATGGGCCGTTTTTCTTCGGCGCGGCTTCTACTTTTAAAGACGCGGCTAGAATTATTGAATCCCCTCCCAAGGTAAGAATTATAAGAATGAGAAATGTACCCGCTATTGACGCAACAGGACTTCATATTTTAAGAGAATTTTTATATGATTCCGAAAAACAAGGCACAAAACTAATTCTATCGGGGGTTCATACTCAGCCCTTAGTTGCTATGACACAGGACGGCCTGCTTGATCTTTTTGGTGAAGATAATATTTTCGGAAATATTGACGACGCTTTGGACAGGACGCGTGAAATTTTAAATTTACCAAGGATCGGAAGACCAAAAGATTTTATACCGACTGTTAAAAGAGAAACAATGACTTAGTATATTAATTCAAAGGTGTTAATTAACGTTATCAGCCGGGTTCTTTCCTATAAGTTAGTTAATTCTGAAAATCCGGAATAGAACTAAATTATTATTTGAGTTTTATTCATTTACATGTTTTTTCCCTTTGTTAATTTTCTATAAGAATTAATTTCTTCCGTTTCTCTCTTCCTTAATATTTTTATAAATATTACTTTATATTTCCCCTTAACTTAATTGGAGAATGAATGAAGTTTATTATTAATAGATTTATAATATCCTTACTTTTCTTTTCTGCAATTTCAATTATCGCAGAAATCCAACCGGCAGAATTAAATATATTTGAAAAACGTAGGTTAATGTTTATTGATAAAATGGAAAACGGCATTGCTGTATTTGTAGGCAATAATTCGGTTTCCTACAGCGGAGAAGCTGAATATAGTTTCCGCCAAAATGCGGATTTTTATTATTTAACAGGATATGATAAACCAGGGGCATCTTTAATTATATTAAAAGGAAAGAATAATAAATCAATTCTATTTATAAATAAAACATCTTTTTATTCGGAGGTTTACGACGGAATTGAAAAAACTATTGAAGAAATAAAAACTTTTTACGGCTTCGATGAAGTTTATTACAAAGAAGACTTTGACGAGGTTTTTGATGAGCTTTCAAAAAATAAAACCAAAATTTATTATTCATTTAGCGACAATGAAATAAACAAAAAAATTAACAGTCTTTTCGACTTGTCCTACCGCAAACCGGAAGAAGTAATCAACAGCGAAATAATAACTAAAGAACTCCGAGTTATAAAATCATCCGAAGAAATTGAGCTTATTCAAAAGGCGGTTGATATAACCAATAAGGCTCATTTAACAGCATTGGAAAAAACAAAACCCGGAATGAATGAATACGAACTGCAGGCATTAATTGAATATACTTTTAGAATAAACGGTTCGCCGAGAAACGGATTTCCTTCAATTGTCGGTTCCGGAAAAAATTCATGCGTGCTTCATTACCAGCAGAATAACCGGGTAATTGAAGACAGCGTAACTGTAGTGCTGGATATTGGTGCAGAATACGGAAACTACTCGGCCGATGTCACAAGAACAATTCCATCAAGCGGAAAATTTACGCATAGCCAAAAGGAAATTTACGGTATTGTTTTTCAAGCTCATAAACAAGCAATCGAAATGATAAAACCGGGAGTTAATATTCGGGAAGTTCATAATAAAACTTTCGAAGTAATTGCAGAAGGCCTTTTTAACTTGGGACTAATTACGGATGTTTCTAAAAAATGGCAGACAAAAATATGGTATCCCCACGGATCAAGCCATTGGCTGGGTTTGGATACACATGACGCGGGTGATTATAAGTATAAAGAGGGTGGAAGAATACTCGAGCCCGGAATGGTTTTTACGGTTGAACCCGGAATTTATATTGCGGAAAACATTTTAAATTTATCCGACAAAATGCCTGCAGGTGTTATACCTAAAGATGAATTCATAAAATTTAAAGATGAAATAAAAAAAGCATTTGAAAAATACAAAAACATTGGGGTAAGAATTGAAGATGATATACTTGTAACCGAAAACGGATATATAAATTTATCACAAAGCGCCCCGCATACAATAGAAGAAATTGAAAAAATAATGAACAAATGAAGGTTAGCTGACAATTAAATTAATTGAATGTGATAGTTTTGTGATATTACATTCTTAAATTATCACATATTGATTTTGTGATAAAAATAAAAGGGAGTTAAAGCATGGAAACATATTATAATCCGAAAGATTTAGCAAAGTTTGCAGAAATGTCGGAAGGCGCTCCTGAATTATGGAAAAAATTCAGCAGCTGGTACGGCGCCGTATTTGAGGACGGCGCACTTACAGCAAGGGAAAAATCATTAATTGCTCTGGGAGTTGCTCATGCGGTTCAATGCCCATATTGTATCGACGCATATACTCAGGATTGCCTGGAAAAGGGAGCCGATCTTGATCAAATGACAGAAGCGGTTCATGTAGCCTCTGCAATTCGCGGAGGAGCTTCTCTTGTGCACGGCGTGCAGATGAAAAATGTAAATTCAAAACTAACAATGTAAAAGAGATTGGTTGAAAGGATGATTGGATAATTGAATGATTTGATGAATGAAATTTCATGAATGTTTTTAACCAATCATCTAATCTGCCATTTAGCAGCATAAATTTATATAAAAGAAGAATATCAAAAGGAAGTTGAATGGAAATCCGCCACAAAAGCATGAAAGCATTCGGTGAAACTTTGGCCGATTCAAAAGAACAATTAAAAATTATTAATAAATCTAACGGCATCCCGCTTTTCGACGAAAAGTATAAACTTACAGGCGAAGAATATTTAAAGACCGACAAAATTGAATTTATGCAGATCAATCTCGGCAAAATGTGCAACCAGGTCTGCAAACATTGCCACGTTGACGCCGGTCCGGATAGAAAAGAAATTATGACAAAAGAGACAATGCAGTTATGTTTGGATGCGCTTGCAAGTTCAGATATTCCAACTGTTGATTTAACCGGCGGCGCGCCGGAATTAAACCCGAACTTTAAATGGTTTGCCGACGAAATCAAAAAATTAAACCGTCATTTAATAGTCCGCTCAAATTTGACAATTTTGGAAGCCAACGGATTCGATAATCACACTAAGTTTATGGCTGATCACAATGCCGAAATTATTTCGTCACTGCCTTACTATAAAGCTTCATTTACTGATAAACAAAGGGGCGAAGGAGTGTTTCAGAAGTCAATAGCCGCTATGAAAAAGTTAAATTCACTTGGATACGCGAAAGAAGGAACCGGATTAATTTTTAATCTGGTTTATAATCCTGTCGGAGCTTTTCTTCCGGCCGCGCAGGAAAGCCTGGAACGCGATTACAAAAGAGAACTTCAGAAAAACTTTGACGTCTATTTTAATAATTTATATACAATTACAAATATGCCAATAAGCAGATTCCTAGATTATTTAATCGCCTCTAATAATTATGACTCTTATATGGAAAAACTTGTAAACGCTTTTAATCCCGCCGCTGCAAAAAACGTAATGTGCAAATTTACATTGTCGGTAAGCTGGGACGGATATTTGTACGACTGTGATTTTAATCAGATGCTCGACTTAAATTTAAACCACGGCGCACCGCGTCATATAAAAGATTTTAATGAAGATAAGCTTTTAAACAGAAAAATAATAACCGGCCAGCATTGTTTCGGCTGCACGGCCGGAGCTGGTTCAAGCTGCGGAGGGGCAACCGCATAAACAAAGGAAATAAATATTGATTTCAATTGAAAGCTTGATTTTATTTACTTCGGCAGGGTTATTATTAAATATAACCCCCGGTCCGGATATGATTTATACCGCAACTCGCAGCACGGCACAGGGACGAAACGCAGGAATTGTCTCCGCCCTAGGTATTGGAACAGGAACAATATTTCATATTCTTGCCGCGGCTTTAGGGCTTTCTGCAATATTGATGTATTCTGCCGTTGCGTATGAAATAATTAAATGGATCGGTGCGGCATATTTGGTTTATCTTGGAATTAGAACTATACTTGATAGAAATAAACACGCTGAGGCGCAGAACATTAAAAAAGATTCACTTAAAAAAATTTATATGCAGGGCATATTTACAAATGTATTAAATCCTAAAGTCGCTTTGTTTTTTCTTGCCTTTCTTCCGCAGTTTGTTGATACTGCTTCAGGAAATGTAACGATTCAAATATTACTTCTGGGTTTTATATTTGATACTACCGGCACTATTATAAATTCTCTCGTGGCCCTTTTCTTCGGTAAATTAGGAGGATTATTAAACCGGTCACCAAAAATAAAAAAAATGCAAGCATGGTTCACGGGAACTGTTTATATAGGTTTGGGTGTTACATTAGTATTATCAAAAAAATAAATTTTTATTATGCCCCAAAAAATTATAATTACCGGCGCCACCGGATTAATAGGGAAAAAGATTTCCGAAATATTAATTAATCGCGGTGATGAGTTAATAATTTTTACTCGATCCCCCGAAAAAGCTAAATCAATAGTTCCCGGCGCAAAAGAATATATAAAATGGAATTTCAATAAACCCGATGAATGGAAAGAGAAAATAAACGGCGTTGATTCAATAATTCATCTCGCCGGTGAAAACGTTATGGGAAAACGCTGGACTGATGATTATAAATTGAAAATTTTGAAAAGCAGAACAGTTTCTACAAACAATTTAATTTCAGCTGTATCACAAGCCGAACAAAAACCCAAATCATTTATATGCTCTTCAGCTTCCGGTTATTATCCTTATTCAAGCTGGGAAGAATTTACCGAAGACTCAAAACCCGGAAAACATTTTCTGGCCGAAGTAACAAAACAATGGGAAAATGAAACCGCGAAAGCAGATGATCTTGGAGTAAGAAGAGTAAATATCAGAACAGGTGTAGTACTTGACAAAAATGAAGGCGCTCTGGCAAAAATGCTTCCTGTATTTAAAATGTTTATCGGCGGTCCGCTGGGAAACGGAAAACAGTGGTTTCCGTGGATTCATATTAATGATACCGCGGGAATATATATTTTCGCTTTGGATAATGAATATGTTAAAGGTCCATTAAATGCAGTATCCCCGGAAATAATAAATATGAAATTATTCTGCAAAAATTTGGGAAAGGTTCTAAACCGTCCTTCGATTTTTTATGTGCCCTCGTTTATTCTAAGAATAGTACTTGGAGAAGGCGCAGAGGCGGTAATAAAAGGATCAAAAATAAAACCCCAAAAAACTTTGGGGTTTGGTTATAAATTTCAATTCGAAAAATCTATAGACGCGCTAAATAATATTATTAATTAATTATTCATGCCAGGCAACGACTTCAAAATTTTTAGTATGCGGAAAATGCGGCGGCACCTGCGTATAAAATCTTTCGTCAAAGGAATGAACCAGCCTGTAGCCGTTTACAGGATTAGAGCCCGAATAATCAGCTGTAACTCTTGTGGTTTTGGCAATTAGTCCGCCAAGAATTTTCCAGCTTTTTAATACACCGTCGTTATCAACTAAATTATCATCCGGTCCAATACTTCCATTTAAAGCAAACATTGAGGCTTGTGTAATTATATCTTTATGTTTTGTATCGTCATTATATTGAATTCTTATATTTTCTTCGGCAACCATTCCTAAAAGATCTGTTGAGTTCGGGTCAGTCGCCGGATCATCTTTATACTTTAAATCTCCGGTTTGATAAATATTTCCCGCTCCTGTTTTCCCGGATTTGGTAGCAACAATAGTTATCTTTCCGTCCAAAGTTCCTTTTACGAAAATGTTCCCCTTCTCACAATAAATCATTCCGTTTGGCGCAATGGCTGCAAGCGGAACTGTTGCATCGGGAGACCACGGGCCTGAGTCGATCTGCTGTTTCCATGTTACCGTACCGTCATTATTAAAAGTAAGATCAAGATTAGTAATTTTATTTGATGCTGTAGTATCATAAAATTTAACATCCGCTTTTGCAGCGTAACCGGAAGTATCAAACTCAAGAGGAATATCAACCCCGGATTCATAACCTCCGTAAAATTTGGGATCTTTCGGTGTGCCCATCTTTTTTAAGCCGCTTTGAGTTGTAACCTTACCCCAAAACACTGGAGTTCCGTATGTTGTTAATTTACCGTTTGTATGGAATGGACCGTTAAAAGTATCACCGGTTGCGGGATAAGCGGAAACCGTTGAATAAAAGTTGCCGAATTTGGAAAAGTTACTGGGCCGGAACTCAATTGTTACAACTTCAGTCTTACCTGCGAAAGTACCTTCAGCGACAATCGTTACCATGTCGTTATCAACCACATCGCTGCCGCATTCGCCTAAATAATCGCCATGAGCAAGATGCGCTGGTACGGCGGCATTCGCTACTCTAATTGTATGCGAATTGCTCGGGTTACCCGGCGGAATATGGCAGATTGTCGTTTTGCCGGAGGCTGAAGCACCGTACGGATTATTGCTTACTATTACATTAAGAGTGCCTCCGCCGAAGTCTACATCTTCAAATCCTTCTTCCCAAGTTTTATCAAAAAAGAGTAAACTTGCAGCCATATTTGCACCGCTAATTGCTATGTTGTGCGCTACGCTTTGGATATAATAATCATCATAATTGCCAACCGCATTATTGGCTAAATTATTAAAATTATTGCCGAGCACTAAAAAAATAGTGCTGAATCCAAGTACTAATAAAATTGCTGCTTTACCGCCCATATTAATTCACCGTTAAATAATTAATTATTCTAACCAGGAAACGATTTCAAATTTTCCTGTATTCGGAAAAGTAGGAGGAAGCGCCAGCATAAACCTCTGATCGAAAACTACATGCTTTTTATACCCGTGAGTAACAGTTCCGGAAGAAGTTATTGCCAGCAGTTCTTCTTTGGCCGCAATCATTCCTCCTCTTAAATAAACTGTTCCGCTGGGAGGAATTGTTTTATCTTCCATTTCTACGCCTCCCTGCGCGCAGAAAATTGAAGCGTCAATATGAATATCTTTATTTAAAACGTTAGCATTATTATCAACTATTCTTACATTATTTGTCGCGAGAATTCCAAGCATATCGGTGCAGCCGTTATTGGGAATATATTTATTTTCAGATGCGTCGTAGGTCATAGGATCTGAAGTATAGGTGATATCGTCCACCAGGTAAACATTTCCGCTTCCAATTCCCGATGCTTCGCCTGCAACTACTGTCGCTTTGCCTTTTAATGTACCGGACATATAAACGTCCCCCTTTTTAACATAAATAACTCCATTAGGAGCGTAGGTGCTTAAAGGTTCCGTGATAGGAGCAGAATAAGTACTGCTGTCGTTTCCGCTTCCGGTTCTATGCGTTACTGTTCCGTCGGCATTAAATGTAAGCCAAACATCGGTATTTTCATAATAAGATGATCCCCCCGCGCTTACACCGTCAACCGCGGCGGCTTTCTCTTCGGTAAACTGATAATTCACGGGAAGAGGAATATCAACTCCGGATTCATAACCTCCGTAAAATTTAGGATCATAACCTGAGGATTTTAATCCTTTTTCATCGGGTGAAACACCTTTTAATGTGGTTACTTTTCCCATGAAGACAGGGTTTCCCCCAATGTTAATAGCCGATTGAGAATGAAATGGACCCCAAACCGTATCGCCGGTTATAAATTCTTTTGAGCTCATATTTCCAACATACCAAGCAAATTTTGCGTAACTGCTCGGCTGAAGTTTTATAACAACTTCTTTACTAACGCCGTTGTAAGTGCCTGTGGATGTAATTGTTTTTGTCGACACCGAATCGGTGACAGTTACATTTAATATGCCCTGGTTAAAAGAGAGGTTGTTATAACCTGTGTCCCAATCATTATCTTTAAAAATTTCATTCAGCGCCATGTTGGAACCGCTTATTGCAATTTGATGAGCAACACTCTCTTCAAAATAATCCGAAGAATTATCAACTGCTCTATTTGATAGATTTCCAAAGTTATATCCGACTACAAGGAATATAACACTGAATCCTAAAACAAGTAATATTGCTGCTTTACCGCCCATTTTTTACCTGTTCCTTAAATTACGCGCAGCCATTCTTATCTGTCTCCAGAATGCGCTTGAATAATCCTCGTCATACGCGGCATAATTTTCTACTGTTACGTTTATCTGCATTGTATAAATTTCGCTTGGTACCAATATCGGGAAACTAAGACTGTCGCCCAGGGCATTAAAATAAACAAGATTAAATTGAGTAACTCCCAGATTTGCTGTTAAAGGTACTGAACCGTTTATTACCCTGTAAAGAAGTCGGTCTCTCGGATTGGGCGTATCGGCCAATTCGCTTGCAGGACCAAGATAATATCTCATCGTATCAACAACCGCGTCATTATCAATATCTGTTAAAAATCTAATATCGTTTGAATCAGCATAAATAATTGCTTTTGAAGGATCAGGAATATTCTGCCAATCCCTACAGTAGCCAATTTTTCTAAAATCATATTCCAATAATGAAACTACTTCAACAAGGTTTTGCTGCACTAATAGATCGCCGCCGTATTTAAACGTATTTTGCACGGAAGCGTCATTCATTCTAAGCAGAATCATAAATAACATGCCTCCTACTAAAAACGAACCTAATACATCAATTAGCGAGCTAAATCCCATTTTGCTTTCCTATCTAAAAAACCAATAACTAAAAACCGAAGACATTTTAATAGTGTCTTCCATATTCGGACTTGAAACTTCTACATATATTTTTTTATGCCATGTACGCGTTGCTGAAGAATCGTCGGGATCCGAAGGATTAATATAATTTACTCTGCAGTATATTTTAAATGGAGCCGATACAATCGTGGAATCTGTTGCTGTATATCTTAAGTAATTATGGTAATCATCAAAGTCATTAAATGTAGAATATGTTTCGCCTGTTTCGGGACCAAGAGTACTTGTTAGCTGTGTAATTGCGCTTACTGAAGTCGTGTCTGTGTTATGGTCAAACGCTTTTCCGTTTGCTTCTTCAATCATAGAGGTTGCCAAAGATACAGCAAGAACGCCGAACTTACTTCTCATAAGTACCGAATCGGTACTTAGAAATCCGTTGTTTACTCTAACAATAACCAGAGTAAGGAGCATTATTGCTCCTATAGTAATCATCATTTGTCCGGTATTCATTTTTTGGTCCCGGTTTTTGCTTTAAAATATATAAAAACCATTATTAAGTCCATTCAATTTTCATGCTAAGCTAGTTGGTGTGCTTTAACTCAAAATAGAAGCATTTTAACAATTATCGAATATAAACAGGTAATTTTTACAGGTAACGATTATGTTTTTGTAAAAAAAATTAAAAATCGTATAATTATATTCAATCTTGTTATATTTATAATCATTTATAAGATAATGTCATAATTATGGATCCAATTAACTTACTTTTAGGAATAAACCTTTTTGTTACAATGACGGCCAATTTTTCAGGCGCTAAAAAAGGTTTTAAATCTTCAATTACACAAACAAAAAACAAACCTAAAACATATCTGCAGAAGGTGCCGTTAAATATTTCCGCGTTAGTTCTTGTAATTATTATTCTGGCAATTTTTAATATAGGCACTCTTAATCAGGAGAACTTAAATCAATATTTTAATGTAAGAGTTATCGGATTGATTGTTTTTATTATTTTCTCTTGGACTCAAATTTGGTCTTTTAAGTATTTGGGAAAAAATTATTCTCAGGAAATAATTGTGCGTAAAGATCAGGAGCTGGTAACAACCGGACCTTTTAAACTAATTAGACATCCGCAATATTTTAGTCAGTTGCTAAGTGATTTGGGAGCCGGTTTTGCGCTTGGCGGTTTTGTTGTAATTCCTTTTGTAATTTTACTTGAAATTCCGTTGTTTATTTTACGGGCAAAAAAGGAAGAAGAAATTTTAAAACAGCATTTCGGTGATGAATTTTTAAATTATAAAAAACAAAGCGGTTTTATGATTCCGTTTATAGGTTAATCATATTTTACATCTATGAAACGAGCATATAATAAGTTTACAATCAAATGTATAACTTTAGTGCGAGTTTAATATGGCAAAAACATAAGATAACTACCGTATGAAAATTAAATACTTTTTTTTACTTCTATTATTTTTTGCAAATTTTTTATCAGCTCAGCGTTTATTGAAGATGAGCGTTTCCGTCGACGGAAAAACCGAAAGGGTTTCCTACCTTTCCAGAAGGGGGACGGAATATGTATCCGCAAAAGAACTTGCGCAAGTACTTTCGGGCAATTATTACTATAACGAAGATGCGGCAAAACTCGAACTAAAATTTGATAATTATAAAATCAAATTTACAGGAAGAAATCAGTTTGTAATTGTAATTAACAGAACGGACAACAGTTATCAAATTTACCAGATACCGGTTTCTACGTTGCTTGTAAAAGGCGATGTGCTTATTCCAATAAATTACTGTATCGATTATATAAATTTAGCCTACGGCAAAGAACTGGTTTATAACAGCATGGAAAGACACATCACCGCTACAAAAAAAATCTATGATACGGCATCGTTTCTGAAAATTGATCCGGCAGCCGTTAAGCCGCCCGAAGCCCCTGTTAAAAAAACAGATTCCAAATTCGATATTTACGGAATAAATATAGATGAAAAATCCAACGGTACATTAATCCGGATTAATACAAGCCGCGTAATTACGCGTTACAGCAGTTCGATTCAGAATGGAGTATTATTTCTATTTCTTCCTGAAATTTCAATTGACCCGGCAATATTTAAAAATTTTAAAACGGCCGGACTGGTTAAAAGAATTGAATCGAAAAAAACCAAGGGAAGCCTTCAGCTTGAATTTATTTTAAATGAAGGATTTTCTAATTCCGAGGCTTTTTTAGATAATGATAACAAGGATATTTTAATTACCGTTCATAATAAATTACTTGAGAGAACCGAACCCGATCTGACCGACAGCAAAAACAAATGGGGGTTTGATGTTATTGTAATTGACGCCGGGCACGGCGGGAAAGACGCCGGGGCAATTGGAACAAAAGGCGTGCGCGAAAAAGACGTGAATCTTGGAATAGCATTAAAACTAGGCAAGTATATTGAAAATAACATGAAAGATGTTAAAGTTGTTTATACAAGGGACGACGATACTTTCGTGGAATTATATAAACGCGGAAAAATCGCGAATGAAAACAACGGCAAATTATTTATTTCGATTCACGCTAATTCATTAAAGAAAAAACCGAGCACCGTTAAAGGGTTTGAAGTTTATCTTCTTCGCCCCGGAAAAACACAGAAAGCAATCGAGATTGCGGAATTTGAAAACAGCGTAATTGAATACGAAGACAATCCCGATAAGTATCAAAAACTAACCGACGAAAATTTTATTCTTGTCAGTATGGCGCATTCGGCTTATATGCGCTACTCCGAGAAATTTTCGGATATATTAAATCAAAAATGGACCAGGCATACAAAAATTCCTTCGCGCGGAATTAAGCAAGCCGGATTTTACGTGCTTGTAGGAGCCTCTATGCCGGGCGTATTAATTGAAACGGGATTTCTGTCAAACCTTGAAGATGAGGCTTATCTAAAAAGTACCAAGGGTCAGCAGGAAATAGCAGAAGCGATTTTTAACAGCATAAAGGAATACAAAAACTATTATGACAAAACCTATGAGAATGATTAATAAGTGAAGAAGTTTGATATTAACTTCGCATAGGATTAATTTGATAAAATTATTTTTTAAAAATATCTGAAAGACAAACATATATGACAAATGCTCAAAAATGGATAGCGGCTTTTCTCGGATTTTTTTTATTCCTTTTTATACTTTCCAAATTAACCAAACAGGAAGACGATTATTATGATGATGCAGATCATTACAATGATCAAACGGCTGAACCGGTAAAAGAAGTGGACGGTTTTACATTAATAAACAGAATAGGCTGTACAAAATGCCACGGCGAGGATTTAAATGGTTCTAAATTAGCCCCGACTCTTTATGAAGCGAAAAATAATTGGAAGAGAGACGCTCTTATAAATTATTTGAGAAACCCGCAGGCATACAGCGGCGACGAACGGTTCGAAGAGTATAAAAGACAGTATAAGTCCATAATGCCGGCATACAATAATATTGACGTAAAGGATTTGGGAATTATCGCCGATTATATTTTATCGATGCAAAAATAAATTTTTTGTTTTTATGAAAAGGTAAATTTGAAGTTTACCTTTTCTATTTTAAAAAATTATTTTTTTAGAGAACCTAATATGTCCTACTCGCACAACTATTATATTCATTATTTTTCCACCGACATTAAAAGAAATCTTAGAATTACTTCATTAATGAAATACTTCGAAGATATCGCAATTCTTCAAAGCGAAAGCCTTGGTGTAGGTCTTGATTATTATGAAAAGGAGAAATGTGCGTGGGTAATGTACAAGTGGGATATCAATATTTATAAGTATCCTAAGTTTATGGATGAAATTAAAATTATTACTATTCCCAACGCGTATAAAAAATTTTACGCGAATAGGTTGTTTGAAGTAAGGAACAATAAAAACGAACTTCTGGCGGATGGAAACTCAATCTGGATATTTTTAAATACCGCAACAAAAAGACCTTCGGCTATTCCCGAGTTATTCGGGAAACTTTATAAAATGAATCCGGAAAACGAAATTATTAATATTGGAAATCCCGAAGCGCCAAAAAATATTTCGTTTGAAAAAGAATTCCAGGTAAGATATTTTGATATAGATACAAACGATCATGTAAACAACGTTCAGTATGTTGAATGGGCGCTCGAGGCAATACCCGTAGAGGTTAAGAATAATTTCACTCTTAAACGGCTGAAAACAATTTATAAAAAAGAAGTAAATCTCGGTGATAGAATTAAATCACAAGCCGGGATTACAGAAAACGGGAACGAGATTGTCTGTAACCACTTAATTTCAAACAACGAAAAGGAAGTTTGTGTTATTGAAACTTACTGGGAAAAATAAATTTAATCTGAATTTTTAATGCTAACGGCTGATAGCTATTTCATCTTCGCTAATTCAATCATAACCTGTTTGTGAATTTCATTTACACCGCTTGATCCGCCTGAATAATTATTTGTAATAATAGAAAAGGCGATGAGTTTGCCCGAAAGGGATTTTATATATCCCGAATGTGCCCTAACGCCTCCTATAGAACCTGTTTTCGCGAATACTTTTTTTTCTATAACTGTATTCCTGCCGAAGTTTTTTAATGTACCCGAATCGTTTGTATCACCTGCAACAGGAAGAGAATTAAAAAATGATTCGTAGCTTTCTGTTTTTGTCATATGCAATAAAAGATCCGTCATCATATTTGCCGTTATCATATTAGCGCGCGAAAGACCGCTTCCGTCATAAATATTAAGTCCGCCGTCATCAATCCCGTTTTTCTTAAAAAAATCTTCAACTGCTTTTATTCCTTTGTTAAAGCTCCCTTCATTATAAACCTTATATCCCAATTCTTTTAAAATCATATCGGCGTAAAAATTGAATGATTTTTTGTTGATAATTTTCACAATATCTTTAAGCGGAGGTGAAGAGATAACCATCATCAAATTAGATTCATCGTAATTATCTAAACTTTCGGTAACAGCATTCGGTTTTCCATTTGTTAATATACCGGAATTATTTAATGAACTGTTTAACAACTGAGCTGCCAATAGCGCAGGATTTGGAACAGATCCTTTTATTGAAAACTCGTTAAATCCCTGCGGTATAGTACCTCTTAATTCGGCTTCAAAACTATTTGGTCCGTTATATATATATCCGTTATCACCCGATCCGGCTGGACCGGTTTTCATATTATTTACGAATATTAATTCCGGTATTTCCGGTTCTGTTTTTATTACTTCTGCCGGATCATCAACATTTTTGCCGGGCTTAAAAAATATATAATATAGATTATCATTTAATGCCAAACCGCTTGTTTGAGCACCGTAATAATTTCCAATATCCACCCAATTCCATGTGCCGGGAATTGTAACATTATCATACCTTGAATTATCGGCAATTACAGAGCCGTTAATTTTTTTGATTCCTTTTTGAGTAATAGCATTAACAAATAAAGTAAGTAAGGAATCCATTTGGGGATTGTCTTCAAAATTTTTTGAACCGAGTGTTGGATCGCCACCGCCTGATAATATTATATTTCCTTTTAACGTACCGTTATTATCAATCTCGCCGTCATAATATAATTTTGTTTCGTATTTATAATTTTGACCTAAAATTTCCAAAGCCGCTGCGGTTGTAAATAGTTTTAAGTTTGAAGCCGGGGCCAGACTTTTTTCGCCGTAATAAGAAATTATAACTTCACCGCTTTCAACATATTTTGCGGAAACACTGAACTGCGCGTGTTTTAGTGTTTCTGTTTGTTGAAATGATTTCAACTTATCTGAAATTTGGTTCGGAGTTTGAGAAAGAACAAAACTCGAGGCTAATAGAAATATTATCACAAAATTTTTACGTAGCATATTATCTCTTTGATGTGTTTGATAAATGGTTTTGAAATTTATAATTATTTAAAATAAGAAACCCGGATTCTTTAAAGAATCCGGGTTTCTAAAATATCTGGTTAAATTCGCAGACAGGCTGTATGCGCAACAACTATTTATCTTCCTAAAGTTGTACCTTCGCCGCGTAAATCTCTTACCGCCTGTTTTACTCTTTCTTTCATACCTTCCTGGGCTTTCTTTAAATATCCGCGCGGGTCATACATTTTTTTATTGCCTACTTCGCCGTCAATTTTTAATACGCCGTCATAATTCTTAAACATATGTTCAACAATAGGACGCGTAAACGCGTATTGAGTATCGGTGTCAACATTCATTTTTACAACGCCGTAATCAAGAGTTTCGCGGATTTCCTCAAGGGTTGAACCGCTTCCGCCGTGGAATACAAGATCAAATGACGAAGCTTCGCCGTATTTCGCGACAACCGCCGCCTGTCCTTCTTTTAAGATAACCGGTTTTAATTTTACGTTGCCCGGTTTATAAACACCGTGAACATTTCCGAAAGTTGCGGCGAACATATAACGTCCCCCTTCAACTGAAGATAATCTGTTATAAACTTCCACCATATCTTCGGGTGTAGTATAAAGTTTTTCGGCCGGAGCGTTTTCATTGCTTACGCCGTCTTCTTCTCCGCCTACAACTCCCGCTTCAACTTCAAGAATAATCCCGAGTTCTTTGCATTCCTTTAAAAGTTCTACCGCGATATCCATGTTTTCTTTTAATGGAAGTTCGCTTCCGTCAAACATGTGTGAATTGAACAAAGGCTTTAAGCCTGCTGCGACCCGTTTGCGTGATTCTTCAATTAATGGTTTTAAAAATGAATCAACTTTTTTGGGCTGGCAATGGTCTGTGTGAAGAGCGACATTAATATCATATTTTTCGGCAACTAAATGAACATGCTGCGCTATTGAAATTGCTCCGAGCGCCGCGTCTTTAAGCATTGAGCCGGATGCGAATTCACCGCCGCCTGTACTGACCTGAATAATTCCGTCGCTCTTTAATTCTGCGAATGCTTCCAAACATGCGTTGGCTGTTGCTTCGGACGTAACATTAATTGCGGGATAAGCGAATTTGTTTTTCTTTGCGTTATCGAGCATTTCGCAATATTTCTTATAATCTACTACGGGCATATATTCTCCTATTTTCTTTTTTAAAAAATCAAATTTTTATTCAAATAAACTTACCCAATAAGCGCAAAATATGAAAGTAGATAATGAATTAGTTATCTTGGTTTTTGAATAATTAAGGATTTTTATGCATTCAAATAACGGAATTATTTGCGCCGTTTTCGATCTGGACGGTACATTAATTCAATCCCACAAAAATATTTACGACGCCACAATACAAACGTTTATTGATTTAGATATCAAATTCATAATGCCGGAAGAGGAATTTTATAATTATATCGGACATCATTTTGAGGATATTTTTATTTCTTTCGGGGTTATAGTTCCCGATTTTGAAGTTTTTATAAAACAATACAAAAACAATTATTTTAATTTTATTGATTCTTCAAAATTCTATAACGGCGTTGAAGATGTTCTAAAATACCTGAAAGAAAAAAATATAAAGATCGCATTGCTGACCACCAAGGCTCAGGATCAGGCCGAGAAAATTCTAAAACATTTTCAGATTGATGATTATTTCGACGAAATAATGGGGCGCCGCCCCGGAATTGCGCATAAACCGTCTGCCGATCCGCTTAAGCTTATTTGTAATTTCCTGAATGTTGAACCTTCAAAAACATTAATGATAGGCGACAGTGAACTTGATGTGCAGTGCGGAAAAAACGCCGGCTCAAAAACTTGCGCCGTAAGTTACGGCTATAGAACAAAAGAACATTTACAGAATGAAAACCCGGATTATTTAATTGATAATTTGAATGAATTAATGAATTTATTCTGATTTATTTGCCTTAAAGTTTATTGCACATAATATTATGTTATATTGCTCAATAAATAAATGTGAATCATAAAATGAAAACACAATTATTTTTTATTCTCATTTTATCACTCTTTTTTATTGGATGTGATACTTCAACAAACTCAATTAATGATTCCAGTGTATTTGGAATATACCTACTAAAAAATGATACTTTATCAACTGATAAAGCTAAACAGTTTTCATTGGAATCATTAATTGTTGAAAATGAACCGATAATAAATATCGATGATATAATTTCTTATGAATGGTCTAATCATATTGTCAATCTTACTCCAGAGGCTTTTGAAAAATTTAATGCAATCGAAATAAAAATAAAATCAACATATGGTTTGCCATTTATAGTTATGGTTAACAGCCAAAAAATATATTTAGGAAATGTTTATCCTGGATATTCTTCTTATTTTCATATGGATTTACCATTTATAAATGTGGCACCATTTATTGAAATGAGAATTGGAAGAGCTCCTGATAAAAACATTGTAGACAAAAGGACAGATCAAAGAATATATTCAGTATTAAAAAATAATAATAAAATAAAAATTTAAAACGCAATATAACAACCAAATCAACCCGCTCGCGAGGTCAAGCGAGTTTGGTGCAGCCCGCTCAAAAGACGGTGGGTAAATTCTGCGCGGCTGGTTATTTGCAACGCCGATAATAATATTTATTATTAAGATTTTGTAATATCATAAAATGTTTTTGAAATACGCAGCACTGTAATTTTTTAATTAATATTTATTTTGGATTTGTATGAATCCCGGTTTAGGCGCAAAATTCGGTTTTAATGTTTTTGATCAACCGCCGGAAAATTTTTTTGAATATGCTTCGGATAAAAAACTTAAACACATCGAAATAAATTTAACCGGAAATCATTCCATACTGCAGTCATTCGACAATAAACGAATCAGAAAACTTAAAAAATTAGCCGCTGAAAATAAAATTAAATTAAGCATCCACCTTCCTTATACCGTTAACATTTCAGATATCATCGGCCCAATTAGAAACGGCAGCATTACCTATCTTAAGGAATGTATCTTGTTCGCTTCGAAAATTAAAGCGACTCATATAACAGCGCATATCGGAAGTTTCTATTGGTTCCCATTTGAAAAGTATATGAGAAGAAAAGCTCTTCACCGGTTTCTGAAATATTTACGTGAAATATTGCTGCTCTGCGAAATGCATAATGTAAAAATTGCTTTGGAAAATGTTGTACCTATTCCCCAAGGCTCGGAATTTTATTTGCTGGGAGATAATATTGAGGACTTCAAATATATCTTTGAAAACGTGGATTCAAAATACCTTAAATTTTGTTTGGATACCGGGCATGCGAATATGGGTGAAGGCGTTATTTCTTACATAAATAATTTTTATGATAAGTTAATAAGTGTTCATTTTCATGATAACAAAGGGACTAATGACGAACATTTGCCGGTTGGCAAAGGAACAGTGCCATGGCTGTCTTTGGCCGAAGAACTTGAAGTTATTAAATACCGCGGACCGCTTGTAAGCGAATGCAGAAATATAAATCCTCATGAAGCAGCGGAATTATTCCAATCATACTTTAACATCATTAAAAATCAAACACCTTAAAAGTTTTTGATATAAAGTTTATTAATAAATTTATAACGCCTCGCCGCTAAAATCATAGTTTAATTTTTTCTGCACGCTTAGAATCTGTGTAAATGCATTTTTTAACGTGCCCTGCTCTATGTTTGTAAACTCATCCGGATTTATATAATTATCAACTTTTAGGTTGTTTGTTATTTGTGTGGCTTGATGTTTAAACCGCAGCTGCATCAAATAATTGTAAGCCTGCAGAAGTTCCTCAAATGAAGTTTTGTTTATATGACCCTTGTTAAATAACTCATGAAGCCTTTCAATTGTATTCGTGACGCTCATTTTATATTTAATGGAATAAATCCTCGCGTAGTCAACTATAGGCATAACTGCTGTTTTAATATCAAAAGTTTCAGGATGTTCCCCTTTTGATTTAACAACAATATTACCCAATAATCCAATAGGGGGTTTGTGCAGCAGACAATTCTTTGCCAGATGCTGATAAAATCCCGATTGTCCTTCCGCGATTTTAAATAAATATTTTCTCAATTCGAGAGCTAATTCTTTTTCGCCGTAAACGCTTCTAAAATCAAAAAATATGCTGAGATCAATTAAATCCTGCGGATCAGAATTCGTAATCCATGTATGAAAATATTTTTTCCACTCCGACAGCGGCTTGCTCCATTTAGGGTTATTGGCCATTGCTTCACCGGTGCAGTAAACATACCCGCAATCATTAAGCCACGTACATACTTTTGACGCGAGTTTGGAAAAATACTTTTCCGCGTGTTCTAACTTTTCTTCAGGAACCTCCTCAAATATTATAGCATTGTCCTGATCTGAAATAAGAGTTTGTTCCTTTCGTCCGGCGCTGCCTAAAGCCACAAACGTAAATTTGGCGGGAGGTTCACCTATTTCATTTACTGCCAGTACTATTAATTTCTGAACAATGGTGTCGAATACAGATGTAATTATCTGGGTTATGTTTTTTGTTTTAGCCCCGCTGTCAACAAGAGTTTTTACTAATCTTGGAAGTTTTTCCTTGCTTGTTATTATATCTTCAACCGATTCAGCGGTTTCTATTTCACGCAGAATATATGATGCCGAATGCATATGAACTTTTAAAAGTTCTTCACTACTTATTAATCCGATTATATCGCCGTTGTTTTTTCTAACCGCCAAATGCCTTACGGATTTTTCATTCATAAATAATAATGCTTGAAAAACCAGAGAGTTAGATTGTATTGAAATTATCGGCGAGCTCATTACTTCAAAAACAGGTTTGTTTAAATCAATTCCCTCTGCAATAACTCTTGCTCTTAAATCATGATCGGTTACAATTCCGACATATTCATTTGATTCGGTTACGATTAAGGCAGCACTGTATTTTTTACTTGTCATCATTTTTGCGGCTTTAGATATAGGCAGGTTCATATTGCAGGCAACTGCATTTTTTATAAATTTTTCGACAGGTTCGTTCAGAAAGCGCAATGAAGTCTGCAGCTCAACAATTAGGTTCTCCCTTTCTTCATCAAGTTTTATTTTATCATTTATATCTTCGATTATACCGTCGCAGAATACCGGTTCGTTATTTTCATCTTTTACCAGTACCGCCGAAATAGAAAAGATCGAGACTTCCCCGTTTTTCTTTTTCATCTGAATTATTAGGTTGTTTATTCTTCCATCGGATAATATTCTTTTTAGCAATGATTTTTGATCAATCTTATTAAGAATTAAATCAAACAATCCCGTTTCCAATAATTCATTTTTCTCTTTGTAACCGAGAATATTCAATACGGAAGAATTCGCTTCAATAAATTTTCCGCCCTGTTCGAGAATAATTCTAAACAGTCCGATATTTATATTATTAATTAATGTCTGATACTTCTGTTCATTTACGCCTAATTGCTCTTCAATTTTTTTGTGAACGCTTACATCTTTAACTATAACGGTGTATCCTGTTTTTTCGCCGAAAGAAATTTCCGAAGCGTATAATATTACATTAATTAAACTACCGTCTTTTTTAGAAAGCTGGATTTCAACTTGTCTGCCGGAGAGGTTTCCGTTTTTTAAATTATTAAAATATTTGCCCCCTTCTGAATTTATATTTTTTCCCGTTAGTAAAATACTTTCAACATTAATATTATCGTCTTCTTCATATCCCAGCATATTAATTATGGTTTTATTCGCGTAAACATATTCGCCGCCGAGCATCATAACAAGTCCTTCGGTAGAAGCTTCAACAAGCGTTCTGTATTTTGCCTCCGATTCCCGCAGACCTAATTCCGCAGTTTGTCTTTTGCTTTCTATTTTTAGGCTTTGCTGACTAATAAAAATAAGTAATACAGCCAGTACCAATAATATTGCTATCGATATATATATTAAATCTTTTGTAAGCGATGCAATTTCTTCTTTTACATCTTCAATATATATACCCGTCCCAATTATCCAGCCCCAGGGTTTAAATTCTTTTACAAAAGAAAGCTTAGGAACTATTTTAGTTGAATCGTCCTTCCATTGCCACATGTAATCAACAAAACCTTCGCCGTTTGATTTTACTTTATTAACAAATTCAACAAACAGTTTCTTCCCCTCGGGGTCCTTGTAATTTGAAAGATCTGTATTATTAAGCTCACTGCGGTATGGATGAACAACCATGTAGGGACGCATATCAGTAATCCAGAAATAATCCTTTCTTTCATCTCCGTATCGCAGATATTCTATAATTTGTATTACTTCCTGCTGAGCATTTTCTTTTGTATAAACACCTTCTTGGACTTTTTGGTTAAACTCGCTTAGGATGCTCCATGCCGAGTTTGTCAATTCCTTTATTACTTCTCGTTTTTTTTCGAGCATGTTTTTTTCAAAAGAAGGAATAATTACGGAGAAGATTGAAATAGTAAACAAACAAAACGCGAGAAGCGTGGGAAGTATGATTTTTATAAAAAAATCCTTTTTACTTGTTTTGCTTTTCATAGCTTTTATAAAAATTTATTTAATATTGTTTTAAAAAATTAAAAGCCCCGCAATTTTAGCGGGGCTTAAATATTTAATTTTCTTCAACTTTATAATTATGAACTTTTTCCGCTAAGAATTTTTTTATTTCCAGCGGCGTATCTTCTTTTGATAATTTTGATACGATAATATTTGTAAAGATTGCTATCGGCGCGCCGAATATAGCAAAGTACCAGGGATTCAAATAATAAGTTATAAACTCAGCCCCCGGTAAAACCGCTCCGAATTTGCTTGCTATAAAATAAACCAATGCGATTAAAGAGATTGAAGTTCCTGCTATTAATCCTCCCCAGGCGCCGGCCCTGTTTGAACCGCTCCACCAAATTCCTAAAAGGAATAACGGAAAGATTGTGCATCCGGCAAGCGAAAAGGCAACAGCAACCAATTGAGCGATTAATCCTAGGTTCATTAATGCGACTATCGCAACTGCGGCGGCCATTAGAATTGTTCCTAGTCTCGCCATAAGCATTTGAGTTTTTTCATTCGCGTTCGGATTTATAACTTTAAAATATAAATCATGCGAAAAAGCCGAAGCGCCGGCTACCAATAAACCCGATACAGTAGAGAATGCCGCGGATACCGCCCCTGCGGCAAGCAGTCCCGTTATAAGAGGAAGCACATCTCCAAGCTGGGAGGTATAAATTACAATCGCGTCCTGTGCAAGCTTACCAACTGCGGGATTAGACGAAAGTATTTTTCCGAAAGCAGAGTAAACGGGAGCGCTCCAGTAAAGAATACAAATAAAAAACAATCCCCAAACAACCGACCATCTCGCGTCTCTTGCGCGGGGCACTACATAAAATCTTTGAATTACATGAGGTAATCCGGCCGTTCCTATCATTAATGAAAAACAAATAGCAATCCACTGAAACGCCGTTTGTCCTGTTGCCGGATCCCATGGCATTGCAAATTCCGGTGAAGGCAGTATCGCAAAATCATGTCCCATTGCTGTTATTCCTTTTCCCGGCGCAATACCTGTTACTATATCCGAAACAAGTGATCCGTAACCGACTTCGGGCAGCCAGAAAAAATAACCGAATTTATAAGTAAGAATAAAAAGCGGAACCAAAAATGAAATGATAATTATTACGTATTGAATCTGCATATTTTTGGTCACGCCAAGCATACCGGAAATTAAGGTATAAGCCAAAACTACGGATGCGCCGATAAGTACAGCCCATGTATAATCAATTCCGAGAATCCATTTAAACATTAAACCGATACCGGCAAATTGACCGACACAGTATGAGAATGAAATAAAGATCGCAAGCCCGGCTCCGAATCCTCTTAATCCTTGCGAATAATAACGGTCGCCTATAAAATCCGCAGCCGTATACTTGCCGTATCGTCTTATTTGGCCTGCCATTAAAATTAATAATAACACGTAACCGCCTGTCCAGCCCACTACATATGAAAGTCCGTGATAACCCGAGCCGTACATAATTGCGGCCATACCTAAAAATGAAGCCGCGCTCATCCAGTTTGAGGCAATTGCCATACCCGCGCCTATGGGTGATATTTTTCTTCCCGCCGCCCAGTACGTTGATGTGTCTTTAGCCCTGTTAAATATACCGACCATTACAAATGTTACAAGCAGAATAATTAGAATAACTGCCGGCCCTACTTTAAACTCACCTTCCAATTTTGTTGCGCTGTCTGCAAAAACATTCCCGGTAAAAATCGAAAGAATTATAAAGGCATTTATAAACTTTAGTAAAATATTCACAACAACCTCCGATTAAAATTTTATTTGATATTAAGTTTCTTCAACAAAAGTATGTTTGGTGTTTGTTTTCTCTATTACGAAGGCATAGACAAAACACAAAACAACAAACAGTATCAGTAAAAATTGAGCTGTGTACCAATAGTGAAACGGAAAACCAAGAAACTTAAAATCGGTTAGAACATTTTGATTATGCACTAAATAAAGTTTCATTATACCCGGGATTGCATTTATATTTTCATCGCTTAAGATTTCGTTTTCAACTTTTTTTAACGAAAACGGAAGCAAATCAATCATTATTTTATCGAAACCTGTCGATGTTAAACCTATTGTCTCGGCGGCATAATCATATGTTTCTTTGCCGGGTTCTTTTTGAAAAATATATTTCATTGAATCCGCCTGCATGCTGAATAATGTCCAGCTTAACGTATTCCTTAAAATTGTTTTGTGATCATCGCTTACAACAATATTTTTACCTAAAACATAAAGAAGTGTTTTGGCAAAATCTTTCTGTTTTTCGGCGTCCGGATTTTCATCTTCTACAACAGCCGGCCAAACAGATTCAAATACCGTATAACTATTTTCAGGTGTCGGTTCGTTTAATAAAATAAGAGCAATTTGAAACCCGAAAACTGCGAATCCCCAAATAGCCGCCAAGATTAATATTAATTTCTTATTTGCCTTCGCGTGATCAGATAGAGGTTTAAAGAAATTTACTTCGTATTGTTTGTCTCCTGACATAATAACCTCGTAAAGAATTATTGAATTTTGTTTTATTCGTATTCTAGAAAAATAAATATGCCGCGACTAATAATCTTAAATTTGAAACACTAGTAGTATTCAGCACTTCTCCTTTAATATCGGGTATTCCGTAAGCTGCAGAAGTATATTCTACTTCACAGGCAAATTCCGTATTGCCCGATCTATACTGAACCCGAGGGGAAACCCTAATTACGCTTTCAATATTACTTCCTCGTGAATAATAAGTACCTGTTAAATTTTCATCAGCGCCCAGATTTTTTGTATATCCTGCAAACAACCCGAACTTAATCTGCTTGCCGAATGATAAATCCGTCCATGCCGACAAAGTTTTAATCCCCGTATATTCTTCAATCGCAGTTACCGCATCAACAGATTTTACGGCATATCCTCCCAACATTAATAAATCGGTTAGGTTCTCGCCGTAAACGCCTTCCAGTTTAATTGTAAAATTATCTTCCGAAATTTTCGCGAATGCCATTGTTGAAATACTTGTAACGGATTCATCTGTTTTAAATCCGTTTGTACTTACAATTCTTGGTGTCAACGATTTCAAATTTACACCGGCGCCCGCCACCAGGTTTTGAGATATGTATTTTAAGTTCACGTCCAATATCGGCATTACGGAATTTCTTAAATAAGAAGTTGAAGTGCCAAACGGTCCGGTACTTGCAAAATCTCTTTGAGCAGCCGCGGTAAATGCTAATTCAACGTTTTCCATTTTTTGAACAAACCTGATTTGCGGGTTTCTGGCGAAAGGCTGAAACGGAACACCTGTATTAAAAGAGATAACACCGGGGAAAACTTCGGTTATAAACATCGGATTCCAATATTGACCGATCAACAATGATGATTTACCCCAATCGAGTTTTAGGAATGCGTGACGTAATCTAAATCCATTAATATCACCGTCGGAGTGACCAAAGAACGCTCCTTCAATAAGACCGCTTGTTTTTGCGCCGAACGCTTTGGGACCTTTTATTTCAGCGGTTAAACGGGTTTGTATAGAAAGCATATTGAGGTTAGCTTTCTCATTGATATCTTCGTTATTAATATCTTTTACTTCCGGCTGTGGGTAAAGGAGGAAGTGTCCTTCGCGTGATGTAACTGTTTGTCTTGAATCAATCATTATATCGGTTTTTACAAAACCTTTAAACCCAATATAAAATTCATCTTCGTTTTTGTCTTTTGTTTTTTCCTGCGCTAATAAGTTAAAAGTTAATGATAGTATAATAATTGTAATTGCAGATCTGCCCATAGTTTTCCTCTATATATTTTTTTGAAGGTAAAGTGTGGTCTCTCTTGAAGGAAGTTTTTAATAAACCGTATCATCCGCAGAATAAGTTTAAAGGCCATAAACAATCAACAATAAATTTATTTGAAATAAAGAGGAATACATTAAAAGACAATTCTGTCATATTAATATTAAACATAATTTGTAAATAAAACACCTAATTTTTGCATAATCATTTTTGTTTATTAATTAAATTCGCTAAAACTTTTCTTTTGTATTATGCTGAATTATACCTCCTAATTAATTAACTTTTATAGAAATTATTTACGTTTATAAACAAAATAAATTACGACGGAATTATAAATGCAAAACGGAAATGTAGAAGTAAAAATAAATAACGGAATTGCGGAAATAATTTTTTATCACCCCAAAAGCAATTCTTTGCCGGGAAAACTATTACGTGAGCTAGCTGATAAATTCAGTCAACTCTCAATTAACGATGACGTAAAAATTATTGTATTAAAAAGCGAGGGCAATAAAGCATTCTGCGCGGGAGCTTCTTTTGACGAGCTTCTTGAAATAAAAGATTTTGAAACAGGTAAAAACTTTTTTATGGGTTTTGCATTACTAATAAATTCGATGCGTAAATGCCCGAAATTAATTATTGCGCGTATACATGGCAAAGCCGTCGGGGGCGGTGTGGGCATTGCCGCGGCGGCAGATTATTCATTTGCTCATTCTTCAGCCTCGGTTAAGTTAAGTGAGCTTGCTTTGGGAATTGGACCGTTTGTTGTCGGTCCTGCCGTAGAAAGAAAAATCGGGAAAAGCGCTTTTTCGCAAATGTCGATTGATTATGAATGGTATCCCGCACAATGGGCAAAAGAAAAAGGATTGTATAACGAAATATATAATACGGTTGAAGAACTTGATTCGGCAATACAAAAGCTTTCGGAGAAACTGGCCGCCGGAAGTAAGGATGCCATGAATAAATTAAAAGAAGTATTATGGGAAGGTACTGAAGACTGGGACAGTCTATTAGAAAAGCGTGCCGGGATAAGCGGCGAATTAATATTATCAGAATTTTCAAATAATTATATAAATAATTTTAAGAAGAGTAATTAATGAAAACTATTACTGCTTTATTGCTATTTACTTTTACATTATTTCTGCATGCGCAGAATACTGAAAATGATATTTCCGAAATCTTTAAAGGCTATAATGCCGCTTTTGTTTTATATGATTTTAATAACCAGCAATTTATAAAGTATAATCCGGAAAGATGCGCGGTGAGATTTCTTCCCGCCTCAACATTTAAAATTCCAAATTCATTAATTGGACTGGAAACCGGAATAATAAAAGACGCCGATTTTATTATACCATGGGACAGCGTAAAAACATGGAATGAAAACTGGAACCGTGATCATACATTAAGATCCGCGATACAATTCTCTGTTGTTCCGTGGTACAGAGAATTGGCGCGCAGATTAGGAAGAGAAAAATCACAGCACTTTTTAAATATTTTTGATTACGGTAATAAAACAATCGGTGAAAAGGAAGATTATTACTGGCTTGATAATTCACTTAAAATTTCAGCCGATGAACAAGTTTTATTCATAAAAAAACTTTATGAAAACGAACTTCCTGTCTCGCAAAGATCAATAGACATTGTAAAAGAAATACTTATAAACGATTCAACCGGCAATTACATTCTGCGCGCGAAAACAGGAGGCGGAAAAAAAGAAGACGGGAATTATATCGGGTGGTATATAGGCTGGCTTGAAACTAATAATAACGTTTATTTGTTTGCATTAAATATAGATGCGGATACATTTGAAAAAATGGCGCCTTTAAGAAAGAAGTTAACGCTGCAAGTTTTCAAACAATTAGAAATAATTGAATAAAAAACTTAAAAGCCTATTTTTCAAATTTAGCATTCAACATTCATAATTTAGAATTAATTAATGTCCTTTTCGCTTAGACTTATACTTATACTAATAATTTTATTAGCCGTTGAATTTTATTTTATAAAAAAAATCACAGGCTCTTTAAAATTTATTAATCCCGGAATTTCCCGGAAGAAGATAAAAATTCCTTTAACTGCCGGACTTATATTCTTTAATTTGTATCCATTTCTCGGCACTGCTTTATGGATTTACGCACGCGCGACTCAAAATGACGCCATTACCGCGCCCGAAAACTGGCTTCTTGATTATTTTATAATTTTTCCTTTTTGGATTATTACGCTGATAATATTCCAGACTTTAATTTATTTTCTTCCTATAGATTTGTTAAAGTTAATATTCTATCCGCTCTATAAAAAATATAAAACAATAATCAGAAAATATGAATCTCGTTTTATTCTTACTGTAGCAGCTTTCTTTTTTGTTTATGTCCCGGCAAGAGTTGTTTATGATTATAATTATGTCTCCGTGCGCCCGGTTGAATATTTCCGGGAAAATTTGCCTGCCGAACTTGAAGGTTTTAAAATTACATTAATTGCCGATACTCAGGCCGATCGATTTACAGACGAAACCAGACTTAATAATTTTATAGAAAAGGCAAATTCTACAGATCCCGATTTAATTTTAATAGCAGGCGATGTAATTACGGGAACTCCGAAATATATTAACACCGCCGCCGAAGCATTGGGCAAATTAAAAGCGGAACACGGTGTTTATTCATGCGTCGGCGATCATGATAATTGGGCTTATAGATATGATACGCCGAGAAGCAGACGCGAAATTAAAGAAGCTTTAAATGAACAAAAAGTACAAATGCTGCATAATGAAAACGTTATTATCGGTGTGGGAGATACTTCGAAAATCGCTGTTTCTTTTATAACTTTTACCTATTCTGAAAAAATAGAAGAAACGGCTTTGGACAGCTTATTAAATGTTTTTGATAAAGAACAGATTAAAATACTTTTAACTCATCAGCCCCGCCCTGAAATATTCAACAAAGCGGTTGAAAAAAAATATAATTTAATTTTTGCCGGGCATACGCACGGCGGTCAATTAACATTTCTGTTCCCCTTTTTTAATCCTTCAATTACACATATTGAAACAAATTATGTAAAAGGAGATTTCTGGTTCGGAAATACTTTAATGATTATAAGTCGCGGACTCGGTATGTCGCTTGCCCCGGTGCGTTATAATTCAACGCCGGAAGTTACGGTAATAAAACTGACGGGGAAAAAGAATTAATATTGTTATTTCTTTCAAAGGGTAAAAATAAAGCCTGTTAATTTTACCATATTTAATTTTGAAATTATTCTTTATAATAAAACCGGGAAATGTTCCGCTGTTAATAATATCCGGAGACTGAATGAAAAAATTTATTTTACTTTTTTTACTATTGTTAATATTTAGCAGTCATGTAAATGCGCAGGAAGAAAGCAGTAACTCGAACCTGGTTTGGGGCGTGAGACTGGGAATGAACTGGACTACAATAAAAAGCGATTTTGACGAAGGGCTTGACCCGCGTACTAGCGGCGTAATTGGTTTATTCACCCGGCATAAATTAAATAATAGTTTCTTCATTCAGCCCGAAATCAATTATGTTCTTAAAGGCGCCTCAAGTCAGCTGCCTGCTGAATTTATTGTAAGTGATTATAAATTATCATTTGATTATTTCGAAATACCCGTATTGTTAAAATATAATTTCGGCAGCGAATTAAATGACAGGTTTAAACCCGATATTTTTTTAGGTCCTTTTCTCGCATTTAAATTATCATCATCTCTTGAAGCTACCGACATTCCAAACAGTGATGTTACAATTGATGACGTAAAATCAACCGATTTCGGAATTGTCTTCGGAACCGGTATGGGCTTTAAAGTAGAGTTTATTGACATACTTCTAGAACTTAGATATACAATGTCTCTTTCAAGTTTCGACAGCAATATCGCTCAGCCCGATTTAAGAAACGGTAAATTCAGAGTATTTACAATCACAACCGGATTTGTAATTAATTGATATTGCGTTTAGTTTACTGTAGTTTTCATATAAATAGATTATACGGACGATATGAAAACAAATGAACATAAAATAATCATTAACAAAACCGCGCGTTATTTTACTCTTGGTTCACCTGATACTAATATAAAGTATTTATGGTTTGTGATTCACGGATACGGTAACCTTGGCGCGGAGTTTTTAACAAATTTTGAAATAATAAATAACGGCGAAAATTATTTTATTGCACCGGAAGCGTTAAATAAATTTTACCTGAAAGGTTTTTCCGGCAAGATTGGCGCAGCGTGGATGACAAAAGAAAACCGGGATGACGAAATAAATGATTATATCAATTTCCTGAACTCCGTTTATGAAAGTGTAATAAATAAATTTGACCGGAGTAAACTTATAATTAATGTTCTCGGATTTTCGCAGGGAGTGCCGACTGCGGTAAGATGGCTTGAAAGAGGCCTAATTAAAGCGGATAATTTAATTATTTGGGCAGGCAATCTTCCTTATGATTCGAATCATAAAAATTTATTCCAAGTATTGAACAAAATGAATCTTTATTTCGTTATAGGAAATAAAGACAGGATAATAAATCCCGACCAGCTAAATGAAGAATTGGAAATTATAAATAAATTTAATCCGGAATACAAACTTTACAAGTTTAACGGCGGACATGAGATTCATCAGCAGACACTCTCGGAAATTTTTTCCAGGATTAGCGCGTAACTAATCCTCCTGGGAGTTGTAGAATAAATTTTAGAAAACTATTTGAACAAAGGGAAAAAATGTACAAAAAAATATATACACATGTTTTAATTCTAATATTATTATTAAATGTAAACGCATGCGCCCAGCAGACGGATGAAAACAACATTACCGTAAAACAGTTAAATGAAAATATAAAAACAGATTCAACACTTATTATTCTTGATGTAAGAATGCCCCAGGAATTAAGAGGTGAACTCGGTCAGATTGAAGGAGTTATAAACATTCCCGTTCAGGAACTTGAAAAAAGAATTCACGAACTTGAAAAATATAAAAACAATAACATAAATATTATATGCCGATCAGGAAGAAGATCGGCAATAGCTTCGGAATTCTTAAACAAAAACGGATTTAAAACTAAAAACGTTCTTGGCGGAATGATTGAATACAGGAAAAACGAAAAATAATTTATTATAAATCATATTTTATTTTTAAATCCTGCGCGCTGAATAATAGTCCCTCATTATCAAGATCGTCGATATCGTCAACAAGCTGTTTAATCTTGTTTCTGTCGGCCTTCATATTTTTATAAATATAAATTAAATACCGGGCCGACGAATACATAAATCCGTCCGGATACAAATCTTTCGCTTTTAAAAAATATAATTCCGCTTCTTTTGTTTTACCGTTTTTAAAATAATAAACGGCGGTATTGAAGTTAAAATATCCGTTCAGATAATCGTTCTTTTCTATTGCCTTGTAATTTTTTATAACTTCTTCAATTTCTTTTTTATTATTGTTTAATCCGATAAGCTCGCGGAATTTCACTAATTTTTTAGCTAAGTCGGGCGCAAGCAGAAAATGATCCGCCGCTTTTCTGTATTGCTCTTCCAATCCTTTTTTATATTTATCCGTATCTGCTTTGCTTCCAATCATAAAATAGTTTAGCACACGAACGGATTTAAAATGTTTTTCCATAAACGGAAAAAGCGTTCCTTCCGTTTTTAATATTTCATTTAATATAATATTTGATTTTTCATAATTGCCGGCAAGACTTAAGTACAAAGCTTTAACGTCGGGCGCAATTAAATTAAGAGAATCGTTTTCAATAAACGCCGCGGTTTTTTCAATTTCATTCTGCTCCATAAGTTCGCGGCAGTACCAGTTAATAAAATGAGAGTTGTTCGGGTATTTCTTAATTAATTTTTCAAAATACGGAAAGGCGTCTAAATTGTTCCCTTCAAGTCTTGAATATAATTCCACCAATAACATTGCTGCCTGCGAGCTTGTAAGTTTTCCTCTCTGTTCGGCTAGTTTTAAGTATTGAATGCCTACTTCTCTATCGCCCGAAAGACCAAGCACTCCGGCTACAAATCCGACCACTCCTCCCAGCCTGTCGGCATAATAATTAAGAATTCCCAAAAGCAGGTAAGCGTCGGCATACTGCGCGTCTTTTTCTATAATATCTTCAAGCATATTTTTGCCTGCTTTCCCGTTGCTGAAAGCTTTCATCCACGAACCTTCAACGCCGTACATTCTTCCGAGAAAACCGTAAATGCTTCCCAAATAATATTTTTCATCCGTGGATAATTTTTTATCTTCATATTTTTCAACTACTTTTTCCGCGTAATTAATTAATAAATGATGAAGGGAATCTTTAACGGCTTTTTTGTTTCTGAAAGGCTGCGCGTCGGTTGCGGTAATTACTTTTAAAAGCTGAGTGTTGATATATAAATAATGATTTTTCAGGCTTTCGGGATTTTCCTTTTTGTTTTGAAGTAGAAGCTTTTCGGCTTTGTCGAATTCAAAATTAAAAGCGTGATTCATAATCTTAATATCGCCGGCGTTTACATTCGGAGTCGCACGCAGAATAATCTGCGAAGCAAATAAAAATAACAGAAGATAATATTTCATAATTCCCGTTTATTTTGTTTTTAGTCTGATTTAAGTTTACAAAAGATTGAACTGAATTAAAAGTCGTTATGTTTCAAGAAATTGTTAAATAAATAGAAAAAACAAAACCTCTGGGGTTTTAAAACCCCTGAGATTTTACAAAATGATATGTTTACGGCATCGACATGTTTTTAGAACGTGTCGAAATTTTGGTTTTTTTTCGACACGTTTATTGCATGTGTCGAAATTTTAAGTTAGTTTTCAACAATAAATGAGAACATAATGTTTAAAAAAGACCAGCCATATAATTCGCTTCCGCTTCTTCCTCCGTTAATTGAACTTGAAACAAAGGATATACTTAAAGCTGCAATTGAAGCCAACAAATCCCTGGCGGAGCTAAAAGGAATAGCGAAAACAATTCCGAACCAGTCAATTCTTATAAGTACGCTCCCTTTGCAGGAAGCTAAGTTAAGTTCCGAAATCGAAAATATCGCAACAACAAATGATAGGTTATATGAGGCATTCGCCTCAAATTCCAATAATTATGATCCGCAGACAAAAGAAGTTTTGCGATATAGAGAAGCTCTTTGGGAAGGTTATAACGAATTAAAAAAAAATGGATTGTTAACGACAAATCTTTTTGTAGAAATTTATAGAAGAATAAATGGAACTGATGCCGGTATTCGGAATACTCCCGGAACAAAAATAAAAAACTCAAAAGGAGAAATCCTATACACTCCGCCCGAGGGAGAAAATATAATACGAGAAAAACTTAAAAATCTTGAAGTATTTATTCATGATAATGAAGATAAAATTGACCCGTTAATTAAAATGGCTTTGATACATTATCAATTTGAAGCTATTCATCCTTTTACCGACGGCAACGGAAGAACAGGAAGAATTATTAATGTTCTTTACCTGATTCAGCAAAAGCAATTGGAGCTTCCGATTTTATATTTAAGCAGATATATAATTGAGAACAAAAACAAATATTATGAACTGTTAAGAAATGTAACTGAAAACAAACACTGGCAGCCGTGGATAATTTATATGCTGAATTCAATTAAAGAAACTTCTGAAAAAACGGCTGATAAAATTATCCAGATTAAAGAATTGTTTGAGAAAACATTAATCGAATCAAAAAAGAAACTGCCGTCAAAAGTTTACTCTAAAGAATTATTAGAATTAATTTTTGAGCAGCCCTACAGCAAGGTTGAGTTCGTTGTAAATACCGGAATAGCAAAACGGCAAACCGCCGCTGAATATTTAAAAGAACTCGAAAAAATAAAAATACTTAAAAGCAGAAAAGTCGGTAAAGAGGTTTTGTATTTGAATGTTAAGTTATATGAGTTGCTGCAGAATTGATGACGATAAATAATATTAAATATAATTGAAATAAATTTTCAACATGTGTATAGGGTGACTACAATGGAAGAAACCAACCAACAATACCTACAACTCATTTTGGGAGAAAATAATAAAGAATTTGTAGAATTTTATGATTTTAAAACAAAAGAAAATATTGAGTACCTACCAAATCTCAACTATATAAACATATTTGTCGGTGCAAATAATTCAAGAAAAAGTAGGTTTACAAGAAAAATATTATTAAAGGATCAATTTCTAGTTTTTAGTAAAGATTTAACACAAAGACCAAATAAAATGGTAGACGCTTTAACTCAACTACTTGAATACATTTCTAAAACAAGTATTGGGTTTCAACTGATAATTCAAAATTCTGCTGATTTTACAAGACGTGATATTGAAGATTCAAATACTCCCCATGAAATTATCGAACTCCTTAAAAAGTGGGGTGATGGCCAAATCAATATAAACCATGAGTTTTTTAAGAATTTTCTCAATTTTTATAGAGATTATATAGTCGGTAAAAATGATAATGAAAACAACTTTAAAGAAACAATAGCTCAGCTAGATATTTTACTGCATTTTATAATACAATATAAAACTGTATTAAAAAATAACGAAAGGTTATTTCCACGAGCATTAAGATTTAATAATTTTGCGAGACTAAATGATGAAATTATTACTTTCTTTGAACGCATATACGAACAAATAAAGTATAATGAAAATTTATCTATGAAAAGATTTATGCCACCGAAGATTTACATTCCCTCTCTAAGAATAGCATCTTCTTTTATGACAAATGAGCAACAAAAAATTAAGGACGACATACTCAAATCAACCATCTTGACTAATTATAGATTACCTATAGATAATAAAAAAATTGAAGTTTTCACTGGCTATGGTTTATATAAAACTATAAAAACTGTAAGAAATAATAGAAGAATAATTAGAAAAAACTTTGAGGAATTTGAATTGTTTCTTTCAAAAAATTTTTTCGATGAAAAAACAATTGATATTATTGCCGTTGAAGACGATAATGAGTCGAAACAACAAATTCAAATTTTTATTGACGGAGAAGACGACAGATATCTTTATGATCTTGGTGATGGAATACAATCATTAATCATTTTGCTTTATCCAATTTTTATGGCTGAAGAAGGAACGTGGGTTTTTATTGAAGAACCAGAACTCAATATGCATCCAGGTTTACAAAATATCTTTTTGAATACATTAATAACCAATGAATTTATAAGAAAGAAAAATCTTAGAATCTTCTTTTCAACACATTCCAATCATTTATTGAATATTTTCAATAAGTATCCAAAAGATTTATCAATATTCTCATTTAGAAAGGATAATGAAAATAAAACAATAATAAAATCAGAATACAAAAATAATACTGACTTACTTGATTTATTGGGTGTATTTAACTCATCTGTGACTATGTCGAATTGTTCAATCTGGGTTGAAGGAATTAGCGACAGAAAATATATTTCAGCCTTCTTAAAAGCTTACTCAAAAAGTTTAGAAACAGTCGAGTTCAAAGAAGATATTGAATATTCATTTTACGAATATGCAGGAAGCAATTTATCACATTATTTTTTCTCTGAAGAAGATAGTGTTAATGAAGAATTAGACAAAAAAATAAAATCATTAGCATTATCAAATCGAATTTTTCTTCTTTCAGATGAAGATGAAAGCGAAATTAAAAAATCACGACATAAGAAATTAAAAGAACTCGAGAACAAATTTTTCAAATTCGAAACCACAGGGGCAAGAGAAATTGAAAACGTTTTGACCTCAGATATAATCTATAAATTATTAATTGATGTATTAAAGATAAAGCAAACCTATATATCTAAACTTAGAATTGAAGATTCATATTATGAACAGAAGAGACTTGGCAAATATTTACATGATAAACTAAAAACCAGAAAAGTAAAACTCCCATTTTTTAAAGCTAAAAGCGGAACTATCAGTGATTATTACAAAATCAAATTCTCAAATTATGTTTTTGAAAATGTAGTAAACGGAAATCTAACTTGGGAAATGATTAGTAAAAATAAACATGCAAAATATCTCACCGAGAAAATCTATAATTTTATTAAAAGCAGTAATAATTTATAAAAGAGTAAAATGTAAACCTCCGAGGTTTTAAAAACCCCGGAGGTTTTTTATAATTAAAATCTTATCCCCTGTAAAGCGGATCCAAACCGATAAAACCTTCCAGGCTTTTTAGGTATTTATCGGACATAACATAATTCATTTTATCTTCGGAGGTTTTAATTTTATTGGTTATTTCATTCTTCTCTAATTTGTTAAGGTTGTTTGAATTATCCAATTTGGTTTTCAGGTATTCAATATGTTTGCGCCAGAAATTAATATCATTAAGCTGTTTGTTTTTTATTCTATCTTTATACCAATCCGAGTTCATCAAATAATCACGCGTAAACAGGTTTCTTATTTCAGGATCTTCAACGGTTTTTCCTTCGTATGTCCCTGTTGTCATTAAATACAGAAGCGCCTTAATGGGCGGGCACGCGGCTTTGATACTTCCGTCGTCAAAATAACTTTGAGCAACTCTTTTCTGCGCTTCAACAATATTGTTAACGCCGTCAATAAAAATATCCAAGTCCTGCAGTTCAGGCTTAAGCATTTCTTCGTTAAATACGGCGTCAGGGTTTTCAAATACCCTGCCGAAAAATACACGCACAAATTTTCCTGTAATTCTATAACCGAGTCTGCTCGCTAAAATTTTCTGTCCGTCATGTTCAAAGTCATTAATCTTTTCGAGGTATTCATGCTCAAGCAGAAATTGCGGTTCGCGTTCATACGCGTTCAGCCTGCTCCATATTTCGGGTATCAACAAACTTATATCGTGGTCGACCCTGTATTTCGGTCCCACGTAGCCGGCTGCGGTTGTAAAACCTGCGTAGCCGGTAAGTATAAACGAAACGAGCGCGTTGTTTAAATCGGTTACAGTGCATAGAGCGTTAAAAGGACCTTTTGTTAATGCTCCTTCGGAACCGGCCCCGGTTGTTGAAGGGGATTTACCCGTCAAACTGCATATAAAATCCATAAACAGTTCGGGCAGTTCCTGGTAATGAATCGGATTATAAACCGCAAGCGAGCGGACTCCTTTTTCAGGCGGATTATTTCTTCTTCCGGCAAGCACTGAATTTACAGGGAAATATAGGGGTTTGTCGAAATCGAGTTTCCTGTAAAGTCTTGTTCCGACTTCCGCAATGTATCTTTCTTTTTTATTAACAAGCAGGGTATTGTTCTGCAGATAGCGCATATTTTTTGAAGGGCTTCCTTCAAAAATTCTTGGATGAGCCGAAGAGACAAAATACTTATATTTTTTATTACGAATCAATTCCTCAATTAATTGTTTTACGGGTTCGGTATATTTATCGAACTCGATTGCGTCGTTCATTATTGATTCGCCGTCCTCAATTTTAAGCGGCTCAAAATTGGAGATAAACGTATTGGGCGAAGACAGATCCGCTTCCGCTTGTTTGTCAAATCCCCGGTGAATAGCTTCGTCCGGTCTCTGGAAAAATCTGTACTCACAGTTTTTTACAAATTTAAGTGCGGGATTATTATAATCCTTGTTGTGATACTCAAACCTGTCGGAAGGAACAACAATCGAAGCGGTTATATCATCTTCCATCTGAAGTTTATCGGCCGCGATATAATCCTGGCGCAGTTTGAATGTACGCCATGCTCCCTCTTCGGTTGTACCTATTCTTAAATAACTCGCTACAAGTTTACGGTTTTTGTATTTAAGTTCGTTGCCGTAACGTCCGTCTATTATATCCACAGAAAAATATTTTTTCCAGTCGTTTCCCCATTCCGGTTTATAAAATCTTTTAACTATATAAACAAGACCTTTAACATAATAAGGAATTTGCTCAACCCATTTATTGTACTCATCGGTATATTTAGTAGGAGATGGAGTAAGTAATTTTATAACGGAACCCAGGGAACGTTCGCTGCTTAATATCGGTCTGCTTGTGCCTGGATTTTTATGTTTTATTTTATATCTACCGCTGTAATCTTTATTAATAATCTCTTCAACTTTATTAAAATCGTTTTCAAAATCGGCTACGAAAAAAGGTCCGTATATAATTGAGTCGCTTATTGATTTTGAAATTTCAGATTTTCCTCCGCCTGATACAGTGCAGGGTTTATGACAGAAAGTGCCTTCTGCAACAGTTCCAACCAAACGCCATGAAGGCACGTACGGATTTTTTTCCATTTTAATTTTATAGCCTGCCGGCATTACATATGTATTTTTAGGATGAATATGAAGCGAGTATTCAGAGTTTTTCTTTTCCCATTTTACGGATTGATCGACAAGACTGAACCGCGCGTTTTCCGGCACATAAATTATTTCCGGGTAATTCATATCCACGGCGTATCCTTCTTCTTTAACATCCATAAAAGAGGAGGTGCGTTTTATCATATCCTTAAAAGTATGATTATCCTTGCGTACAATATCATCGTCGTGGAATTCGTCCCCCAGGCTGTAGCTTGCAAAGGCAATTGCCCCGCCGGCATGTTCTTCTTCAACGCTTCCCAAAAGATTTGCAGCGTAGCTTATTTGTGTTTTCACTTCTTTTTTCGAATATCCGAAATAGTTGTCGGCTATAATTGTAACAATTATCCCTTCATCGGTACGCGCTGTAATTTTAAATGCGCCTCCGTCATTATATAACTCTTTATCGTCCTTCCAGCACATGCCATCGCGGATTTGTCTTTCAGTCGCGTCTTTAATATTAGGCAGACCTAATTCTTTTTTTGTGAATCCGGTTAAATGAGGAGCGAGAATAATACACCCCGTATGCCCCGACCAAAAATCTATATCCAATCCCGCGTCATTTTCGGGAAGGTACGGATCGCCGGCATTCCCGAAAATTGATTCAACAAAATCCAGATTGCTTGTAAGATTTCCCGGAGCGAAAAACCTGATTTCCATTGATTTTTCTTTTGTTACGCCTGAAACGCCGGGACTAACAACGGGACGCAGCAATAGGGAAACAAAAACTTCGGCCTTCTCTTTTATTGATGATGTAAAAGGTAGTTGAAGTAATTCACCCGGCGGCTGAAAGGCAAGCATAAGTAAATTGGCAAATACTTTTTTGGGAACGGATTTTTTATCGTCCGGTACCGGAAGTCCCCCTTCTGCAATATGAAAAACTCCTTTTGTTGTCCGCCTGTCGTTTTTCGGGTTGTGCAGAATTCCCTGTTTTATTCTGTAGGAATTTATAATGTTGGAAGTAAAATCATCTTTATCCGGCGGAAGTGAAAGTATTCTCGCTATTCCGTGACTGTCCAATACAAATGTATTTGACGGCAGTCTTATGTTTATTTTTTCCTTAAATTCTATTAAGTATGAATCCAAAAAATCCTGAATTCTACGGTCGGCCGGACATAAATAATTGAATAAAAGCCTGTTTTTTTCCCTGTGGCTTTTTATTAAATCCGTAGCCAGACCCAGAAATTCAACATCTTTTTCCTGTTCGAAAACCGGCTGGCCGAGTTCCGATAATTTTAGATTAATATATTGAATAAGTTTCTTTGATTTTAATGATTCGCTTTTTCCCTCTTCGGTAATACCTAAAGATTTTCTGAAATCCATAAAATTCCCTTCTTAATAAAATAATTACAGCTAAATATAAACTTAATTTTAGTTTTTCGCCTTAATAATCGGATTAATTATTAGCGTTTTGCATAATTATATGATTAACGAGCAGATTGATACAAATAATATATCATTATTTTGTGATTAAGCAACAAAAACGAAGATGGCGGGATAAACAAAAATCCGGAAAATGTATAAAACCTAATTTTTGCCGTAAGGTTTTAAACCGATTATTTGATCTAAATAGAACAATCTTACAGGTTCTTTGTATTTTTTTGTTATAAAATATGGAAAATCGATCCCTTCGCCTGAAGTTTTCTGCAGATTATTTGAACCGCCGAGAATGCTTTTATAACTTTCTTCTGAAAATCTGTATGTTATTTCTTTCGGCGTAAGTGTTTCGCGGATAATAAAATATTTACTCTTCGGGTCAACTATTAAATTTTCAACCCGTTCATTTTCCCATAAAACTCTGTCAACCGTTGTCTGCTCGTTAAATTCACGCACAACGTCCTTCATTTCAACTTCGAGACTAACAAACGAGTATTTTTCAAGTTCAATGTTAAGCAGCGAAAGAATTTCTTCGCTTGTGAATGTCATTCTCCCTACAACATTGCCTTCAATGCTTTCGTATGAGTTTATCGCTTTTACATCTTCCACTACATAAATTTTATTATCGGGCGCAACCCGGTAAACGGTGCCAGGTCTGTAATTAGTACGCGGCGTTGGAAAAGGGCGGAAATTTTTATAGATAGAATTTGCCGGATAGTTTGTACTCAATTGAGCGAAAGAAATTTGCGCTGCCAAAAACAACAATATTAGTATTACTCTTTTCATATTCACTTTTTAGTTTTTTACAAATATATAATATTATCGAAAAACTTATGAGATTATTAATGTTTCTGCCAATTAAATAGTTATAGAATACAATCCGTGTATATATGCAGAAAAGAATCAGCTGTTTCATCGGGATTATATAGTTTCTCTTAATAGCGAAAAAACTGAATATGACCGTTTGTTCCGGGGAAAGCTTTTTAATAAGTCCTTTTGAGAACTTACTTGATGTTTTCATTATAGTTTCATGCTGGTTAAAGGGTTTTCACAGGGTTTTCACTTGCCGGTTTTATATAATTTGTTAGGTATTTGTTAGCGAGTTATTGTTGAAGAATTAACTAAAACTTTCAAACCCTTCCCCCGCCTCTTCAATAAATCTACGTACAAGCTCTTTATCTTTTCTTACGTTTTGGCTTATGTTGCAGTCGTGAGTTTTGCCTGTCGCGCCGTTGGAGCCGAGCAGGGCGAAAACACTTCCTGTTCTTACTTCAAAATCTAACCTTTCCAACACAGTAACGCTTTTATAGGATTTTTTCAATCATTGTACCGAAATGGCAATTTCATTTTGTAACACTATTCGTTTTCTCCTTTTGATGTTAATAAAGTAATACCGGTTAAATCTGCACTCCCTTGTTTCAGGAATTCGTAGGTCATTCTATCTGCTTTACAGTCTATGAACCGGATTCGTTTTAATTTTGTGTTGTTTTTAAAGAAAGTGTTGATAAGCGTTGCATTTTGGAATGTCACCCTGGTAAATGCGCAGTTTTCAAAATAACAGTCCTCCAATGTACCGGTAAAAACTATATCGGCAATGTGGGTATCAATAAAATAGGTGCGGTTCCAAACAGCATTAGCAATTGTATTTTTCTCTAAGTTACCGGATTTAACCGCCGCTCCGGTAAAGCCTCCGGATTTAATCACCACTCCTGTAAAATCGACTCCGGTCAAATCGCAGCCGTAAATATAGCTTTTTGAAAATTTGGTTTCGGTAAAATTGGCGCCGGAGAAATCGCATCTGTCGATATTGCTTTCTGAAAATTCGGTTTCTTTCAGTTTACAGTCCTTAAATATATTGTTGCCTAAGTTGGAACTTTGAATGTGGCTGCTGCTGATATCGGAACCTGAAAAGTCACAGCTATCTACATTATTGCTTTTTAGAAGAAGTCCCGACAAATCGGAACCGATAAACTTGCAGCGCTGCATGTTGGAGGAACTGAATTTTTCATGCAGATTTTTCAAACCGGAAAAGTCAGCGTCCACCCAGTTCCCGCGTGACATATCCCAACTAAGCTTTTTTTCCCGATCGCTATCGGGATTCTTTCCGGAAGGCGACTCAGCCGATTGCTGAACCAAAGGCTCAACGGACGCGATTTCATCGGCCACGGATTGAAAGTTTTCTGAAAAATAGTTAAGGTAAACACCCAGAATTTCCGCAAGACGGTTTAAAGTTGTGATGTCCGGCATTGATTCTCCACACTCCCACTTTCCGACAGCTTGAGGACTAATGAATAGAAGCTCAGCAAGCTGTGCTTGAGAAATATTTATTCTCTTTCGTGCTACGGCAATTTTACCGCCAATCATCTTAGTTTCCATATGTTCCTTCTTTTTTATTTTTATTTTTTTGACACACCTAAATTACTCGGATTCGTTTCCGGTATCAAGAAACTATTAGTTGCAATATCGCTATTTATAGTTGTTATTTAACAACTATCGGTTGTATAAGTCAGGATTTAAGGTTAATGCTTTTTTCCCGAACAAAAAAACACCTGCTGCAAGCTTGCAATCATTAACATGCGGAATTTTTTGCACTCTATTTGCGCCGACCTATGCAGAATACGGAAGAAAAACTCGACCCGGAAAATTTTACAAAATTACACCGCTCGTATATTGTTAACATTTCCGAAATAAAAGAAATGAATCCACTATCATGCGGAGATTATATTATTACACTAATAACCGGCGAAAAACTGAATATGAGCCGAAGCCTCCGGGGGAAATTTTTTAAATAATTCCATTACTTTTAGTAAATTTAAGCTTGTTCCCAATACGGGAACTAGTTATATTTAGCCGTGAGAATAATTTCAGTAAAAAAACTTAGAGATTTTTGGCTAAAACATACCGACAGCGAGCAACCGTTGCGCGCCTGGTATGCCGAAGTAAAAAATTCTAATTGGAAAAAACCAAATGATTGTACAAGAATTTTCAGAACAGCCAGTATTTTACAAAACAATAGAATAGTGTTTAATATAAAAGGGAATGATTACAGGCTAATTACATCTGTAAATTATGGTTTGGGAATTGTGTACATAAGATTTATCGGCACACATTCCGAATATGACAAAATAAATGCAACGGAGATTTAACAATGAATATAAAACCTATCAAAACAAAAAAAGATTATTATGCTGCTCTCAAAATAATTGATGAACTTTGGGAAGCAAAACCAAATACGCCGAATGGGGACATGCTGGATATATTAACTACTCTTGTTGAAGTTTATGAACAAAAACATTATCCCGTTCCCCCGCCTGATCCTATTGAAGCTATAAAGTTTAGAATAGAACAGCTTGGATTAAAGCAATCCGATTTAGCAGAAGCAATGGGCGGAAAGAACAGAGTTTCGGAAGTATTAAGCGGAAAAAGAAATTTAACCGCTACTATGATGAGAGAACTTCACAAAAGATTTAACATTCCTGCAGAATCGCTCCTTGCATAAAGACCTTCCATGGAGATTATATCGTTATACTAAAAAACTGTGAATAGCTGAATATGAGCCGCAGGTACCGAGAGAATGTTTTTAAATAAGCCTTTTAAGGCTTTGTTAGCTGTTTTTATTATAGTTTCATGCTGGTTGTAGGGTTTTCACAGGGTTTTCACTTGCCGGTTTTATGTGATTTGATATGTATTTGTTAGCGGGTTATTATTGAGAATTAGCCAATTCTTTCAAACCCTTCCCCCGCCTCTTCAACAAATCTTTTCACAAGCTCTTTATCTTTTCTTCCGTCCATTCCTTCAACGCCTGTGTGTACGTCAACTCCCGCGGGACGGATTTCCATAATTGCTTTTTTAACATTTGACGGGTTTAATCCGCCTGCTATTATTACAGGCTTGGTAGAAAGCTCAACAAGTTTTCTGCTTATACTCCAATCGTGTGTTTTGCCCGTTGCTCCTTCGGCTCCGGTTGCCGGATCGAATGTGTCGGTTATAAACGCGTCGACCCACGGGGAGAGTAAACTTACAGTCATTATCAGTTCTTCAAAATTATTTTCGGCAACGACAAGACTTTTAAATATTATAAGATCGGGACGTAAAGATTTGGTTTTTAATAATTCCCGTTTGGATATAACTCCGTGCAGCTGAACAATGTTCACATTAAGCTTACTGCAGAAGCCGGCAATTTCATCGGCTTTATTCAGATATGTAATTAATACTGCTTTATGGGGAGGAGAAATTGATTTAATAATTTCCGCCGCTTCTTCTTCCGTTGTGTCTTCTTTGTTTACCGGCAGCCGTAACGGAAATCCAAGATAATTAACTCCGGCTGCCGTCAGCATTTCGGCTTCCGCTTTATCAATTACTCCGGCTATTTGTATTATGTTTTTCATATTATCGTTTAACCAAAAATAAAGATTTTTAATTTAACAAAATCCGAGTCTTCAAACCAAACGTTTCATATTTAATTATATATCAAATAAAAAGGTTTTCGGCAGTAATTTTTTTATTTTGCCTACATTTTAGAACTAATCTTTAATGTCTGCGTCCAAAGGGTAATTAATTTATACTACAAAGTAGGAAAAACTTCAAAAGGAGTTAATTTTGAAACTTTTATCACGTCAGGAAGAAATGTTATTAATCGCTGTTTGGCGGCTTCAGCATGAAGCTTACGGAGTTAAAATCCGCGAACTATTAAAAGAACTAACAGGCAAAGAATGGGCGTTCGGCGCAATTTTTACAATGCTCGACAGGCTTGTTCAAAAAGAACTGCTTTCTTCATATTTAACGGACCCAACTCCCGAACGCGGCGGAAGAAGTAAAAGAATTTACCAATTACGCAAGGACGGCAAGCAGGCGCTTATAGAAATTCAGCAGGTGCAAAAAACGCTATGGGAAGGGATGGAAAAATTGGGTTTCGAAAACAAATGAGAAAAGAACGGCAAAATATTAAACCTCCTTTTTGGGCGGAAATGATTTTAAAATTCTTTTTCCCGGATGAAGGAAAGTTTACAACGTTAGGTGATTTGTATGAATCTTACATTTACATTTTTGAAAAAGAAGGAAAGTTAAAAGCAAATTACTGGTACATCAGTCAGGTTTTAAGATCGGTAATTCCCGTATTTCTAAATTTAATTTTTTGGGGGATAAATATGTTACAAAATTATATACTTCTCGCATGGCGTAATTTTAAAAAACACAAAATGCATTCGTCAATTAATTTAATCGGCTTAACTTTTGGAATAGCCGCTTCAATTATTATTCTGCTTTTTACAATTGACGAACTGAACTTCGATAAATTCAACACAAAGTACGATAGAATTGCGAGATTAGTAAACGAAGAGTTTGTTGAAAACTCCGAATCAAGAAAGTACCCGCTCTCAAGCGGAATTGTTGGAAAAACTCTTAACGAAAATTATCCCGAAATTGAAAACCATGTTAATATAATTGACCGGGAAGTATTTGGAAGATTCGCGACGCAGTACGGCGATTTTAAACATTACGAATCGGAATATTTAATTACGCAGCCATCCTTTCTAAAAATTTTTGATTACGAAATTATAAAAGGAAATCCCGATAAATTATTAACCGAACCGAATGAAATTGTTTTAACCGAATCTGCGGCAATGATGTTTTTCGGAAACGAAGAACCTGTCGGAAAAATTTTGAAAACCGACGGCGCATGGGGGGATTTAAAAGTAACGGGATTAATGAAAACCCGCCGAAAAATTCGCATCTTCAATTTACAATGTTAATATCATTTAAAACTCTTAACGCTTTCGGTCCGCGGTTTGAACAAGCAATTAACAATTGGAACGCGTCAACTGTAAAAACATATTTGCTTTTTACCAAAAAAAATTCAATGAATAATTTTTCATCAAAACTTGAGACCTTTGTTGAAAAAAATAAAACTGATGTATTCGGCACAAAGGAAAAATTATTTCTTCAGCCTTTGAAAGATGTTCATTTTTATTCTGCAAATTTTGAACTCGACAGCAATTTCGGCGCGCGGAATATTACAACAATTTATATTCTCGGCATCATCGGATTTTTTATTGTGTTAAGCGCATGTATTAATTATTCAAATCTTTCCATCGCCCGCTATTTTAACCGCGCAAAAGAAATGGGAATGCGGAAAGTTGTCGGCGCAACAAAAGCGCAGTTGTATTCGCAAATATTATCGGAAGCAATTTTTATGACATTGCTTTCGGTTGCCGCGGCGCTTGTTATTGTTCAGCTGATTCTTCCTTCATTAAATGTTTATCTTGAAAAACAATTGTCACCTGTAACCGATAACGCTTTTTTGTTTATAACAATTCTTATTACGCTTTCATTAATTGTGGGAATTTTATCCGGCTCGCTTCCGACATTTTTCCTTACAAAAGTAAAAACATTTTCATTAATGAAAATGCGTTTAAACCCGGGAAGTTCTATTTCCATAATCAAAAAGTCCTTGGTTGTTCTTCAGTTTGTAATTTCTATTGTTATGATTTTTGCAACGGTTACTGTTTTTAATCAGCTCAATTATATAAAAAATAAAGAACTCGGTTTTAATAAAGAAGCAATGGTAATTATTGATATAAACAGCGGCGACGCCCGTAAAAGTTTTGAAGCGCTTAAATCGGAGTTTGCAAAATCAAACAATGTAAATAAAGTCTCTGTCGTTTCACGTGTGCCGGGAGATTGGAAAGGATTAACAGAGCTTGACGTAAACAACAGCGGCGCAAATGAAAATGAAAAACAAAAAATGTTCTATGTCTGCGCCGACGAGGATTTTTTAAATACGTTTGATATAAAGCTGAAAGAAGGGAATAATTTCTCCGGGAACCCCTTAACCGATTCTGCAAGTGTTATAATTAATAATTCGGCGGCATTGGCTTTAAATATTTCTGATCCCCTTGGTAAATCAATAGAAATTAATGACAACCGGGACGCGGGAAGTTACAAAATTATAGGCGTCGTAAATGATTACAATTTTCAATCACTGCATCAAAAAGTAAGTCCGATGATTATTGGACATAGAAAAAGTCCTTTCGATAAAATAGATTATTTCGCGGCGAAAATTAATTTGACAAATATTTCGCAGACAATTGACTATTTAAAGTCAGTTCATGAAAAATTTGATCATGAAACCCCGTTTGAGTATAATTTCCTCGATGAGAAAATAGCGGAGTTTTACAAACAGGATGAAAAAGAAAGCACAATCATTAATGCCGCTTCTTTTATTTCAATACTAATTGCGTGTCTCGGTTTATTCGGATTATCGGCCTACACGGCTCAGCAGAAAATTAAAGAAATAGGTATCAGGAAGGTTCTCGGCGCTACGGTTTCCGAAATAACCGTAGTCTTTACAAAGGATTTTATAAAACTTGTGATTATTGCCGCCCTAATCGCGCTTCCCGTTTCTTTTTATCTAATGAGTGAATGGCTGAACGGATTCGCTTACAGGGTAGGTATAGGTGTGCCGGAAATTTTATTCTCGGTGCTTTCCGCATTTGTTTTTTCGTTGCTTACTATAAGTTACCAGGCAATAAAAGCGGCAAATACAAATCCGGTCGAGACAATTAGAAATGAATAAACATTTATAACGAAGGGAGGCATGATAATTATGTCTCCCTAAAATTAAAACCTCTCGGCAATAAACATTATCGCTAAATAAGTAATCATTGAGAAAATTGCAGATAATAGAATTGTTATAATTCATATCCAATATATTTTTAGCCGCACTGCGGAGTAATTTTTTGCTACACTAAAAAATGAATAATAATCATGAATACTTTCCTACGTTTATATTAAACCGCTCTCAATGAGTCAATAATTTTTAATCTTGCCGCTCGGACAGACGGAAGGAATCCGCCGAGCATGCCCGTTACGGCTGCAGATATTTATAAGAAATCAATTGCTTGTGTTGTTAATATTATCTTTTCGACATTATCCATTTTTCAAAATTCAGGTAATCAAGAATATCCGCTTTCTGAGCCGGGTTGGTTTTCAAAAATAAATCGGCATTCAAACGTGAGAATAGTTCCTTATGCTTTTCGGGGTGCTGAGTGCTTAATACGGAAAAGAATTTCAAAAGAACTTTTTCAAAATTTTTTAAATCTCTTTTCTTTTTTAAGAATCTTCTCGTCGCTTCAACGGCGTATCTTAAAACGTAAATGTTGTTTAATTCATAATGAATAATAAGATTTAAAAAACGCGTATAGCTTTCAATATCTTCTCTTCCCTTTCCGATTTCTCCGCTTATAATTTTGTTTATGCACTTTAACGAATCTCCGTAGTTCTTATTCATAAAATAAATATATGCGAACTGATAATAGATCAGACTTTTATAATCGGGAGAAACCGAATCATAATTTTTTCCCAAAAACTCTTTAACTTCTTTTATTAGTTCAATTCCTTTTTTTAGGTTTCCGGTATCACGGTACATTTCGAGTTCAACATTGTAGGTGCGCAGTAAAAGTTTAAAAGTAATTTTGCTTTCATTTTTTAAATTATACTTTTTAGGTACGTTTCTTACTTTTAAAAGCAGTTCCGAAATTTCATCATATTTTTTTAAACTCAGCAGCATTCCTATTTTATTGTTCAAGGCGGTAATATATGAATGCGGATCGTCCGAAATTCTCTCGGGGAATTTTTCAATTAATTTAATAAGCTGCGTTAAAAATGTAAGAGCGTCTTCGCTTTTGTCCTGAGCTATGGCGCATGAATATTTTAAGTGATAAAATAGAATTTTGTTTTGAAGTGTATTCGCATTGTTAATGTCATTAAGCAAAGGATTCTTAAGTAATTTATTCAGCTCTTTTTTGTTTTTTCCAAAGTAATCAAAAATATTTATAGTATAATACCAATACTTGTTGTGATTAAATAAATTTTCCAATATATCTTTTTCTGTTTCTATGATTTTGTTTATTTCATTTTGATTTTTAAAAGGTTCTTCTTTTGTTAATTTTAATTTTCTTTTCCAGTTTTGAATTTCAATTAAAGCGGATTGTTTTTCAAAAACTTTAGATATATTTTCCGCCTTAACAATTGCGTCCGAACATTGTTCAAATAGTTCTTTCATATATAGAATTTCTATTTCCCGCAGAAGGTCTTTTAGTTCAGCGTCCGCTGAAATTTTAGAATGATAATTTCGTAAACTTTTAAGAATAAGTTTATTCAAATAATTTTTTGTTACGTGAAGATGCTTTGCGAAATTCTTTTCCCTGAATTTTTCTTTTATCGCTTTTTCATCATAAACGTTTTGAGAATCAATTGCGTCGAATAATAAAATGTAATTGGTACCGGTGCTGTTTACGGAAGCAAATAGTTTGAAATATCTTTTTTCCGCCTTTGTGAGAGATTTTATTAGATAAAAAAGCTGTTCTTTTTTGACCATAGACTTTTACGAATTTGAAATAAAATTATTCATAAAATAATCAGAATACACGAATTAATCCTATTTTTGCGCTGTTTGAAATATAAAGTTACCGAATAATTGCCGTTGACATAAATTCAAATTTCTATATTTTCTTATCATAAATTTTTCGTTTCTGTCGGGGTGTTAAAAAATAATAATTCAAAAACTATTTCATCTTTTCACTAGAAACTAATTAACAACAAATAAATTACGGGGGGTTTATATGGCAAATGTTATAAACTGGTTTGAAATTCCGGCCAGCAATTTTGACCGGGCTTGTGAATTTTACAGTAAAATATTGGAAGGAAAGATTGAAAAAACGAATCCTCATCCGGGGGTAAAAATGGGATTCCTCCCTCATTTCGAAATGGGGGCTGTCGGCGGCGCCGTTGTTGAAGGTGACGGTTATGAACCGTCCGACAAAGGCACGGTTCCGTATTTAAACGGTGGAGATGATTTATCAATTCCTCTTTCCAAGGTTGAAAAAAACGGCGGCAAAATTGTGATGCCTAAAACATCAATCGGTGAAAACGGTTTTATTGCTCAGTTTATTGATACAGAGGGAAACAGAGTTGCGTTACACTCAATGAAATAAAAGCCGATTGGTTGATTGGCTGAATGAAAAATCTTCCAACCATTCATTCAGTCAATTTGTAATTAAAATTATATCAAATAAATTAAAAGGAGTCTTTATGGCAAACGCAATTAATTGGTTTGAAATTCCAGTATCGGATATTGACAGAGCTTCAGAATTTTACGCAAAGGTTCTGGACGCTGAACTTCATAAACAGGAAGTAATGGGAATGGAAATGGCTTTTCTTCCGATGGAAGGTCAGGGAGTAGGAGGAGCATTATGTAAAAGTGATATGCACAAACCTTCCGCGGACGGCGCGGTTCTTTACTTAAACGGCGGTGAAGATTTATCCTCGCCTCTTTCAAAAGTTGAAAAAGCAGGGGGAAAAGTAGTAATGCCGAAAACAAAAATCTCCGATGAAATCGGCTACATGGCTTTCTTTTTTGATACCGAAGGAAATAAAGTAGCTTTTCATTCACCCAAATAATAAATTAAAAATAATGCAATTCCAGTTTTCTGCTTCGCGTTCATTTAATTATACAATGACGTGAAGCAGAAGGTAGTATTTTGATACTCAATTAATAAAATTTGCTGCATGGCATACAACGAAATTTTAGCAGAACGGATTAGAATAGCCTTACTGAAAAAACAATCTGCCTTTTCGGAAAAGAAAATGATGGGCGGATTGTGTTTTATGGTAAACAATAAAATGTGCGTCGGGGTTATTAAAGACAATATGATGGTGCGCATTGATCCCGCAATATATGAAGAAGCATTAAATAAAAAAGGCTGCCGTGAAATGGACTTTACCCGAAGACCGATGAAAGGCTTTGCATTCATTGAGCCCGAAGGAATTGTATTTGATAAAGAATTGGAATATTGGGTAAAACTTTGTCTGGATTTTAACCCGAAAGCAAAATCAAGTGTGAAAAAATAATTTAATTTAATTATTAATTGTAATTATACCGGAGTTTTATATGTCGCACTTCACAAAAGATTTTATAAAATTTTTGAAAGATCTTTCCAAAAACAACAACCGCGAGTGGTTTAATGAAAATAAGAAGCGTTATGAGTCCTCCGTTAAAGAACCGTTTTTTAATTTTATTGATGAAATGATTACAAGAATTAATATGGATGACCCGTCTGTAACCATTGAACCCAAGGACGCGATATTCAGAATTTACAAAGACGTAAGATTCTCAAAAGATAAATCACCATATAAAACCCAGGCATCAGCCGTTATTTCTCCCGGCGGAAGAAAAGATTTGGTATATCCCGGAATGTATATTGAAATAAACCATATTGATTTTAAAATATACGGCGGACTTTATCAGCTCGATAAAAACCAGCTTCAGGCGGTACGCGAACATATTACCGCGAATTTATTAAAGTTTTCAAAACTACTGAACGATAAAAAATTTAAAACGACTTACGGCGAAATAAGCGGTGAAAAGAACAAACGTGTTCCGCCGGAATTTGCCGAAGCTCTCGCAAAACAGCCGCTTATCGCCAACAAACAATTTTATTTTTTTGACAGGCTTGATCATGAAACTATTCTAAAGCCGAACCTAACTGATATTGTAATGAAACATTATCACACAGCAAAACCCATAAACACTTTTTTGAAAGAAGCTTTGGGCTTGAATTGATAATATAAATGAGTGATTTCCTGTTTAAAAAATTATTATTTGTAGTTTCAAGTGTAACTTTTTCCCCGCGAATTAAGTCTATAATATAAATTCTGGGGGGAATAAATGTTTAAGAACAATTTTAAGATTGCCGTTAGAAATCTTTTAAAGTATAAGTTTTATTCGTTTTTAAATTTGACCGGACTTGCGATCGGTGTCGCCACCTGCCTGCTGATTCTTTTATTTGTTCAAGACGAATTAAACTACGACAGATATAATGATAAAGCCGATAGAATTTATAGAGTAATCGCCGATTTTAAATTAGGCGGCAATACTTTATTATCTCCGCATTTAGGTTCACCAACTGCTGAAGCGCTGTTAAATGATTATCCTGAAGTAGAAAATTTTGTTAGAATTAGAAGTACAGGCAACTGGTTTATTAAATACGGTGAAACTACGTTTAAAGAAACAAGATTAATAAGAGCAGATTCAACTTTTTTTGAGTTTTTTTCCGTTCCGCTAATAATGGGGAATCCAAAAACTGCATTAAACAAACCAAATGCTATTACACTTAGCGAATCGATGAAAAACAAATATTTCGGCAGTGAGAATCCTTTGGGAAAAGTATTAAGACTGGACGACAGAGAAGATTATATTGTAACCGGTGTATATAAGGATATTCCATATAGCTCTCACTTTCACCCCGATTTTATTACAATGCTGAAATTCGAAGACAATGGAATAAACCAGTATTGGTTGGGGAATATGAGCTACTACACATATATTCTTCTTCAAAAAAATTATAATTATAAAAATCTGGAAGCAAAATTTCCTGCAATGGTACAAAAGTATATTGGTCCCGAAATACTAATGTTTGTAGGAAAAACAATGGAGGAATTTTTCAAAGAAGGAAATAAAGCAGGTTATTTTCTGCAGCCGCTTACCGATATTCATTTATACTCTGACTACCAGGGAGAAATCGAACCAGGCGGTGATATTAAATACGTTTATATATTTTCAGCAATTGCAGCGTTCATTTTATTTATTGCATGTATAAATTTTATGAATCTTGCTACTGCCCGCGCTGCAGGTAGAGCAAAAGAGGTTGGAATTAAGAAGGTGCTCGGTTCGGATAGAAAAGAATTGGTAAAACAATTCTTAACCGAATCAATTATTATGAGTTTAATTTCTACATTTTTGGCTGTTATCTTGATGCAGATTTTACTCCCCTACTTTAATAATTTATCAGGAAAACAGCTCGAGGTATCATACCTAACAAATGTCCAGTTTTTGATTGCTTTATTAGTTTTAACGGTTTTTATTGGCATTCTTGCAGGCAGTTATCCGGCATTATTTATATCGGCATTCAAGCCCGTGTCCGTACTAAAAGGAAAATTAAGGTCGGGAGCAAAAAGCGGATTCTTAAGAAGCTCAATGGTTGTGTTTCAATTCTGTTCATCAATCATTATGATAATTGCGACAACTGTTGTGTTTAATCAGCTGCAGTTCATTCAAAATAAAAAAATTGGTTTCTCTAAAGAAAACGTAATTATTTTACACGACACTTATATTCTTGGCGACCAAATAACATCATTTAAAAATGAAATTGAAACTAATCCCAATATTGTATCCGGTACAATTTCAAATTACCTGCCTGTTGAATCAAACAGAAATATGAACGGAACTTTTAGAGACGGCAGAATAGATGATGAAAAACTTACTCCAATGCAGTCGTGGCGTATTGATTATAATTACCTGAAAACAATGGGTATGGAATTGGTTGAAGGAAGAGATTTTTCGGAAGAATTCGGCAGTGACTCAAGCGCCGTAATTATAAATGAAGCTACAGCTGAACATTTTGAATGGAAGAAGCCTTTAGGAAAAAGATTAAGCCAGTTTGCTTCAAGCAATGGAAGTAAAATTGCAACATATACAGTTATTGGTGTCGTAAAAAACTTTCATTACGAATCGCTGAAAAATACTATTGGACCGGTATTAATGTATTTAAGACCCAGCACTTCAAGTGTAGCATTTAGATATAAAGGTGTAAATACAAAGGAAGTTATTGGAATAGTGAAGGATAAATGGAATAAATTTGCACCGGGACAGCCATTGGAGTATTCGTTTATGGATGAAGATTTCAATAAAATGTATGCGGCAGAACAAAAAATTGGGGAAATATTCAGCATTTTTGCTTTTCTTACAATATTTGTAGCATGTTTAGGATTGTTCGGTTTAGCCGCCTTTACGGCCGAACAGCGGACTAAAGAAATTGGAATCAGAAAAGTATTAGGGGCTTCCGTATTAGGTATTATTTTGATGATTTCAAAAGAATTCGCAAAACTTGTTCTAATTGCCTTTATTATTTCCGTTCCAATTGCTTATTACTACATGAATATCTGGCTGCAGGATTTTCAATACAGAATTGATTTATCTGCAGGTATATTTTTATTTGCGGGTTTTTCTGCCTTATTAATAGCTATGATTACAGTAAGTTACCATGCTGTACGAATTGCGACTTCAAATCCTTCAAAATCATTACGGTATGAATAATATTTATTGTTTGTACTGTAAATCTAAAAGCCCCATCCCCCGGGGCTTTTTAATTTAAAAACATCACGATATAATTTTTCTTAAATTAACCAATAAAACATTTCTTATAATATTTAAATGTGACAAAATGAAAAATTTAAGATTAGCATTATTGTTCTTTGTTCTACTTATCCTTCAGACTGCAAATGCCCAGGTTCTAAATTTTAAAATTATAGAAACAAGCGATCTTCACGGCGCTATTTATCCGTTTGATTTTATAAACAATAAACCTGCGAAAGCTTCAATGGCTCAAATTTATACCTACGTAAAACAAGAAAGAGATAATAATCAGCAGCATGTGATTTTGCTTGACGCAGGCGATCTTCTTCAGGGACAGCCCCCTGTTTATTATTATAATTTTGAAGAAACAGCAGTGCCGCATTTAATGGCAGAAGTTATGAATTATATGAAATACGACGCCGGCGCAGTCGGAAATCACGATATTGAAACAGGGCATAACGTTTACGATAAATTTAAAAATGACTTAAACTTTCCGTGGCTCGCGGCCAATGCGGTAAATACCGAAAGCGGTAAGCCATATTTTGAACCTTATACAATCATTACAAAAAACGGCGTCAAAATTGCGGTAATCGGGTTAATTACTCCCGGTATTCCAATGTGGCTGCCCGAAAAAATATGGGCGGGAATCCAATGGGAAGATATGATCGAATCAGCGGAAAAATGGTTAAAAATTGTAAGAGATGAAGAGAATCCGGATTTAATAATCGGTCTTTTTCATTCTGGTATAGATCACACCTACGGCGGAGTAAACAAAAATACATATAAGAATGAAAATGCCGCTCAGCTTGTAGCCGAACAGGTGCCCGGATTTGATGTGGTTTTTGTAGGTCACGATCACGCCGGGTGGAATAAATTTGTAAAAGACGAAACCGGCAAAGAAGTTTTAATACTCGGACCTCGCGGTTATGCGTCTACCGCAGCAGCAGCAAATATTAAAATGACGTTTAACGAATCAAGCGGAAAATGGGAAAAAAATATTTCGGGTGAAATAATTGATGTGTCAATATTTAAAGCCGATGAGGAGTTTATTAATAAATTTACCGCTCCCTTTGAATTGGTAAAAAATTATGTGTCGAAAGAAATCGGAGAATTTACCGAAACTATTTCATCGCGTGAATCTGTATTCGGCGCTTCCTCTTTTTCCGATCTAATTAATAAAATTCAAATGGAATTAACCGGTGCCGAAATTTCTTTTACTGCCCCCTTATCATTCGACGCAAAGATTTCTAAAGGCAAGGTTTATGTCCGCGATATGTTTAATCTTTATAAATTTGAAAACTATCTTTACACAATGGAGCTAAGCGGACAGGAAATAAAAGATTATCTCGAGTACTCATACTCTAACTGGTTCAATCAAATGAACGATGAAAATGATCATCTTCTTAATTTTAAGAAAGATGATAACGGCAAAATAGATCTTGAAAATAGTAAGGCGCGGTTTATAACTCCCGCCTATAATTTTGACTGCGCCGCTGGAATAAATTATACGGTGGATGTTTCTAAAATTGCGGGCGGCCGCATTACAATTTCCGGAATGTCCGACGGTAAAGAGTTTAATCTAAATAAAAAATATAACGTCGCAATAAATTCATACAGAGGAAACGGCGGAGGCGGACATTTAACCAAGGGTGCGGGAATTTCAAAACAGGAACTCTCCGGCAGGATTCTAAACTCAACAGATAAAGACTTAAGGTTTTACATGATGAAATGGATTGAAGAGCATAAATTGGTTACACCGCAGTTATTCGGCAATTGGAAAGTTATACCTGAAGACTGGTGGCTGAAAGGAAAGAAAAAAGATTACCAATTAATTTTCGGAAATAAATAATTCTATAATCGCAAACCCGAAGGTAAAAATATGAAAAACCATATATGTAATTTTTTATTATTCTCATTTTTATTTTTGATCCCGGCAACTGTTATTCCTCAGGAAAAAATAGATTTTAATAAACTGGACGCTCAAATTTTAAAGGCGATGGATACATTATATTCAACGGGCGCGGCAGTGGGTGTGATAAAAGACGGAAAAGTTGTTTTCGCAAAAGGTTACGGCTATAAAAATTATGAAACAAAGGATACAGTTACAACAAACACATTGTTCGGAATCGCATCATGTTCAAAAGCATTTACGGCCGCCTGCATCGGAATTCTTGTTCAGGAGAAAAAACTAGAGTGGAACGACAGGGTTATTGACTTGCTTCCCGGATTTAAATTATCAGATCCTTACGTTACAAGAGAATTGCTGGTTTCGGATTTACTAACTCACCGCTCGGGTTATAATACTTTTGACGGAGATCTTTTATGGTACGGCACAAATTATTCAACCGAGGAAATATTAAAACGATTTGAACTGATGCCTGCTAAAAAAAGCATGCGTTTAAGTTACGGATATTCCAATATCATGTTTATGTTTGCCGGGCAGGTTATTAAATCCGTTACAGGGAAAACATGGGAACAGTTTGTTGAAGAACGAATATTAAATCCTATAGGAATGAATCAAACCACTACTACAAACACAGTATTTAATAATAATATGGATTATGCTTATCCGCACAAAGACCGCAATAAAATGGATTTTATTAATTATGATAACGTAGCCCCGGCGGCTTCCATAAACTCAAATGTAAATGATTTGCTGAAATGGCTGCAGATGTGGCTTGAGGACGGTATTGTAAACGGAGATACTTTATTGCAGAACGATATTATACAAACCATATTTACATCTCAAACTGTATTGCCGGGAGGAAAAGGTGATGAAATAGGAGGAAGGCATTTTATGAACGCTGCGATGGGCTGGTTTGTTTCTGATTACGCCGGAAGAAAATTAATACAGCACAGCGGAGGCCTGCCCGGATTTTTATCGCGCGTAACAATTGTACCCGAGGATAATTTGGGAATTGCGGTTTTAATAAATGACGAATCCCCAATTTATTCCGCTATTACAAGTCAGATTATTGATATGTATTTAACCGATAAACAGACCGATAATTTTGCCAAAGCGGTTGAGATGAAGAATAAAGCAATTGAACGAGACGCAAAAAGATCAGCCGAAAGACGCTCTTCCAGAATTATGGGTACAACTCATTCAAAAACTTTGGATGAATATGCCGGAGTTTATGAGGATAAAATGTACGGAACTGTTAATATTACTTATGAAAAAGGTACACTTAATTTTGTTATGGTTCCCGCCTCAAAATTATTTTACGGAAAATTAAGTCATTGGCATTACGATACTTTTAATATAAAATTTGCCGATCCTTTTTTACCCGAAGGATTAGTAACGTTTCAAATTGACAACAAGGGTAAAATAAGCGGGTTTAAAATTGATTTACCTAATCCCGATTTTCATTTTTATAATTATAATTTTGTAAAGATTGATTAAAATTTAACTTTGTGTTTCTTTGTGCCCTTGTGCCTTAGTGGCAATACTTACTAATGCATTTTGCCCCTAAAGCGCTTATACACAACGGAAGAAATTATACGTGAGCATTCTCGTTAAAAAAATTATTCATATTGATATGGACGCGTTTTACGCATCCGTTGAACAGAGAGATAATCCGCAGTTAAAAGGCAAACCGGTTGCCGTTGGGTGGCCGGATAAAAGAGGAGTGTTAACTACTGCAAGTTACGAAGCCCGTAAATTCGGCGTTCATTCCGCTATGCCCAGCGTTACGGCTAAAAAGAAATGCCCGGATTTAATTTTTGTTAAACCCCGTTTTGATGTATATAAAAAGGTATCAAAACAGATAAGAGAAATCTTCAGGGAATATACCGATCTTGTTGAGCCGCTTTCATTGGATGAAGCGTTTCTTGATGTAACCGAAAACAAAATGAATATTTCTTCGGCAACAATAATAGCCAAAGAAATAAAGCAGAAAATTAGAGACCGTCTGCAGCTCACCGCTTCCGCCGGAATTTCAATTAATAAATTTCTGGCGAAAGTAGCGTCGGACATGGATAAACCCGACGGGTTGTTTGTAATTCCCCCCGATAAAACAATTGAGTTTATTGAAAAACTTCAGATTGAAAAAATACCGGGAATCGGGAAAGTTACCGCACAAAAAATGAAATCTATGAACATAAATACCGGATATGATTTAAAACAATTTGAACGCGTTGAGCTTGTTAGACTTTTCGGAAAAATGGGCGCTTATTATTATCAAATAATTAGAAACGAATACGACAGCAATGTTGTGCCCGATAGAATACGTAAATCCATAAGCACCGAAAATACTTTTACGGATGATTTAAGCGACGAATCGCAGCTTTTAAATGAAATAAAAAACATTTCTGAATCATTGTTTATAAGCTGTGAAAAGCTAAATACAAGCGGCAAAACGGTGACGTTAAAAATTAAATATTTTGATTTCGAGCAGCGCACAAGAAGCAAAACAATCGATCATCCCGTCAATTCTAAGGAAGAACTGTTTAATATTGCCGAAGAACTTTTCCGCAAACCAGAAAAACCGGTTAAACCTGTAAGGCTATTAGGTCTCGGACTTTCCAACTTAAACAACTATGAAAAAAAGAATGATGATTCGCAAATGGTATTAAATTTATAACAAAACATTTATGTATTCTTGTTTCAATTTAATATTTTTGCAGATGCTGTTAAGAATAATAATTTTAAGATGATAAACTTTCACAGTAAAAATCGCTGGAATAATGACAAAAAAAACAGATAAAATATTTTCAACTCCTTTGAATAAAATTGTTGATTTTAAGTTCGACGAAAAAACCGCAAATGTTTTTGCCGATATGATAAACCGTTCAATACCCGGCTACAGTTCAATAATTTCAATAGTTGGTATGCTTGCCGCAAAATACGCTCAGCCCAAAAGTAATTTATACGATTTGGGCACTTCGTTAGGTGCGTCGGCTCTTTCAATGAGGCGAAGTTTAAAAGATACATCCTGCAAAATAATTGCTGTCGATAATTCTTTGCCTATGATTAATAGAGCGAAAGACTTTATTAAAAATGATGTGTCTGACATTCCCGTAAAACTAATTTGCGAAGATATAATAGATACAAAAATAAGAAACGCGTCCGTTGTGGTTTTAAATTATACTCTTCAATTTGTTAAAAGGGAAAACCGGGATATTTTAATCGGCCGTATTTACAAAGGATTATTGCCGGGAGGAATATTAATACTATCGGAAAAAATAAAATTTAAAGATGAAGAAACAAATAAAAGACAGATTGAATTGTATCATTCATTTAAAAAACTAAACGGTTATTCGGATTTAGAAATAAGCCAGAAACGCAACGCGCTGGAAAAAGTATTAATTCCGGAAACAATTGATGATCATAAAAATAGAATATTAAAAGCCGGATTTATTACCTGCGATATTTGGTTTCAATCTTTCAACTTTATTTCAATAATAGCCCGCAAATGATACAGCTTGAAGAATTATATAATATTTTAAATAATTATCGTCTTAATAATTGGGCTGATTCAATTCCGGATCAGCTTAAAATTCTTAAAGATCACGGCGACTATCCAAAATGGGAATCAATTTATAACAGAATTCCGTCTGTAACTCCCTCAAAGATTAATTTAAATAGCGCGGCAGTAGAAATTGGAAGTGAAAAGGATTTACCAATTAATGTTATTTCTGATCTAAAAACAATTCTGCTTGAATTGCATCCTTGGCGTAAAGGCCCGTTTAATATATTTGATATATTCATTGATACGGAATGGAGATCCGATTGGAAATGGGAAAGGTTAAAAGACTCAATTCAACCTTTATTTAATCGAAATGTGCTTGATATTGGATGCGGGAACGGTTATCACTGCTGGCGTATGAGAGGTGCCGGCGCAAGAAATGTTATTGGTATTGATCCTTTTCTGCTAAGCATTGTGCAATTTTATGTTATTAAAAAGTTTCTGCCCGATGAACCCGTTTGGCTGTTGCCTGTCGGAATTGAAAAAATGCCGAGCGATTTAAATTTTTTTGATACAGTGTTTTCGATGGGAATACTTTATCATCGCCGTTCTCCGCTTGATCATTTAATAGAACTGCGTTCAATGTTGAGAAGCGGAGGAGAGCTTGTACTCGAAACTTTAGTTATAGATGGAAACATCAATGAAGTTCTTCTGCCCGAAGACCGTTACGCTAAAATGCGAAATGTATGGTTCATTCCTTCTGCCCTTGGTTTGGAATTATGGCTTAAGAAAACAGGCTACAAAAATATCAGATTAGTTGATATTACAAAAACAACTATTGAAGAGCAGCGTAAAACCGATTGGATGAAATTTGAATCGCTTGAGGATTTTTTGGATCCCGGCAATCAAAATAAAACAATTGAGGGATACCCCTCGCCCCAAAGAACCGTTTTTATAGCCGAAGCTCCTTAGCGGGTAATAAAATAACAATCTTGCAATTATGTTTATTCTAATTTATTTTTTTGATATCGCTCGCGTCTACAAAAAGAAGATCACCAATATCATCATACCCTTCAAAAAAACTTTCTCCTTCATGCTTAAGCTGCTCTTCCTTAAAACCAATAATTGTTAATCCCGCGTCCTGAGAATATTTGTTAACTAACGATTTAAAACTTATATCGTCTTTTTTTACAATTATTTCTATGTTCTTTTGGGTTATCGGCAGTCTGCCAGAAAGTACAAGCTCATCAAGCTGTTCTTTTGTCGTTAACTTTTCATTTTCGCTGCACACGCTGAAAATTTTTATATAGCCTTTTTCCCAATCCGGATGCCCTAGAATTATATAACTAAGCAGAATCATAAGACTCGAGTTTTCCTTGTCAAGATTTCTTATCCAAACATGAATACCGTTATACAATCTTATATCTCTTGTTGAAGATCCCAGAATAAGCACGTCATAATCGCCTGCCTGTGTAAGAGCAATATTTTCGACAATCTGTTTTAAATTAGCCGGATCATGTTTGTTGTACTCAAGAATAATCATATTGTTATCCATACCAGAAGGACTCGGCAGCTGGACAATCTGAGCTATTGCGGATGTATATGAAGGCGAAATTATTGTATCTACATAAACGTTGCCTTTAATTTTACTGGACCAATTAATTAATTGTTTTAATATTTTTTTTGATTCGTCATTTTTTGATTTCGAATAGTATCCTTCTATTAAATGTATGTAGGTTCCGAACCCGAATTTATAAGAAATCCAGTTCAGCAGATTAAATACCTTATCTCTTTCGAAAGTATCCTGCGAAACACAAACAGCCGAAGGTCTCCAATTATGCTGCTGGTCGGTTCTTTTTTTCTTTTGAAGAAAAACCTGAACCCTTCTGCTCAATTGAAAAATTGCACCCTGAAAAATAACTTCAAAGCCATTACGGTCTTTATGATAACGGCTTATGCCAATATACATCATCGACATAAATATTATCGCCAAAATTGCATAAGGAGCATTAATTTGGAACATAAGCCAGACGCATGTTAGAAAACCGATTAAAGAAATATACCATCTGGATTTAAATGAAGGCCGGTAAGAAGGATCTGATCCGAAATGGTGCAGAAAAGATATCAAGCTGAGCGATCCGTAAGTAACCATAAAAAACATAGAAATAATTTCCGCTACCGCGTTTACATCTCCCATTAAAACAAAAAGCATTGCTATTGAACATGTTAAAAAAGTGGCGTTGTAAGGCTCATTGTTTTTTCCCGCTCCTTTTGCAAACAATTTGTTTAACGCCGGTATGGGAAAAGATTTATCTACACATAATGCCTGAAGAGTACGCGGAGCCACAAGAACCGAACCGATTGCCGAAGAAATTGTTGAAGCCGCAAGTCCGAGTGGAATTACAATTGGACCGAACAAAGCTATTTCTCTCATAATTAATTGGTCTCCAATCAAGTCTTCCGGACTTGCCGAAACCGATAATTTCCAAATGATAAAAACATACATTATCATTCCAACAAATGTGGCGGAAATTGTCCCGAGCGGAATTGATTTTTTAGGATCCCTTAAATCACCCGACAAACCTACTCCGGCGGTCATACCTGTAAATGCGGGGAAACAAATTGCGAATACAACAAAAAACATATTCCCGTTTTTAAATGAGCCCGAAAAAAAACTAATTTCTTCATTATGTGAATAATCTGTTGACCCAAGAAAAAACAGAAGCAATGAAATTCCTAATATTGCGACAACAAAATAGAGAGCTTTCACGCCTAAATCAGCTCCCTTTTTTATAATTACAACGGAAAGAATCAGCATTGCCGGAACGCTGATAACCTGCCGCGGTAAATCAAGTCCGTTGGTTTCACGCATCCAAACAAAAAAAGAATCAAATGCTTCCGTAAAAGCTATAACGTAAAACGCAACGCTTATTGCCTGCGACATAAAAAGAGCAATTCCTATTGTTGCGCCAATATTTAATCCAAATGAACGGGATATAATAAAATATTCTCCGCCCCCTTCAACCTTTTGGTTTGTGGCGATTTCCGAAATAGCAAGAGCGGTTGGTATTGTGACTAAATGACCAACTAATATAATCAGGAAGACGCCGAAAAAGCCGAGAGCTCCGACCGCATAACCGAATCTTAAAAATAATATTGCACCAAGTATTGTTGATATCGCTGTAAAAAAAACAGGCGCCGTTCCAAAACCTTGAAGCTGCTCTTTAATTTTTTTTGCCATTTTTCCCTTTGAAATATTAAGTTGTAAATTAAACAATAATTATAAAGAGTAAATACAATTCTTGAAAAGCAGATAATAATATTATTATAGTTGAAATTATAATTTACACAATACGGCTGAAATCTTAAGTCATGATTTAATTTCGAATATTATATCCGCATAATCGAAACTATTATGATCAAGAAATATAGCAAAAGTATTTGTATATGAATTTATTATTAATTTAGATTTTCAATCATAGTGCAAACATCACAATTGCCACAAGGTTTTTCTCCCGGGAACCCGAAATAATCCGATATAAAAACCCGCCGGCATGTTTCCGATTTAAAATAATTAACAACCGAAAGAAGTTTTTTATTGTCAGTCATTAATTTTTCTTTAAGCCTCTTTTCATCTTCCAATTCAAAAGGAAGCTCTGAGACTAGCTGCAAGCTGCTGTTTTCAACCGAGCCTTCCGTAACTCCGTACCTGTCCAGCATCGCAAGAACGGTTTCAACTCTAAAATCACTTCTGTCTTTGAAACTCATTTCTTCTCTTAAAAACTCAAACCCCATTGAGTTAACCGCTTCAAGATTATTTTTTAGAAGATCATACATTCGCGAATAATAATTTGAATCGGGGTTTGCCCATTTAATAAATTCCATTTGCGTGTACAAGTCCTGCTGGTTGTAAAGCATCATACATAACGAATCTTTACCGTCTCTTCCCGCGCGTCCAATTTCCTGGTAATACGATTCTATTGAAGAAGGAACCTCGCTGTGAATTACAAAACGTATATCGGCTTTATCAATTCCCATCCCGAACGCGTTTGTTGCCAGAATTAAATTCTGTCCTCCTTCAAGAAAATCTCTTTGAATACTTTTTCTTCTTTGTGCTTCAAGTTTACCGTGGTAAAGACCGTGCCTGTATCCTTTATCACCTATTATTTGCGAATAATATTCAAGTTTTTTAATCAGAGAAAAATATATAATTCCCGGCCCTTTATATTTGTCCAGTACCGAATAAATCTGAGCCAGGGTTTCTTTTTCGTCGTAAACATCCACAGCTTCAAGCCTTAGATTCGGTCTTTCAATTCCTTCATGAAATATTTTAATTTCATTTTTTGTCAAACCGAGCTTAGAAATTATATCTACTTGAACCTCCGGAGTAGCCGTTGCGGTAAGCGCTATAGTTAAAGGATTGTTCAGCAGTTGTCTGAATTCCGCTATTCGTGAATAGTCGGGGCGGAAATCATGTCCCCATTCCGAAATACAATGCGCTTCGTCAACAGCAAGCAGTGATATATTTGCGGTTTTAATTTTTTCTACAAAATCTTTTTTTCTGAATCGTTCCGGAGTCACATAAAGTAGTTTAATTTTTCCTTCAACAAAATCACGAAGTCTCTTTTCTTTCTGTTGGGAATTAACCGTCGAATTAATAAATGCGGCGGGAATATTTTTTTTCTTTAAAGCGTCTACCTGGTCCTGCATTAAAGCTATCAGCGGACTAATTACAACTGTGCCGCCGTTAAACATTAATGCCGGAATTTGATAACAAACAGATTTTCCGGCCCCGGTAGGCATTAAAACGAGACAATGTTTTTTTTCTACAATAAGGCGGTTTATAATTTCTTCCTGTTTTCCTCTGAAATTGGAATGTTTATAATATTTTTGAAGTATTTCCAGCGATTTTTCCAACACAATTTCCTTAAATATTAGAATAGTGAACTTTTTTCCCATTTTCTGCATTTGCAGAAAGTAAGACTTAAAATACGGGAAAATATATAAACATTTCAAAAAAGATGTTGCAACTTATGATGTTATAACATATATTTGAATTGAAAATAAATTAACAAACAAAAATAGAGGAACAAGATATGAAAACAATACAAATACTCGCGGTTATTCTTTTAACGGCAACATTATCGTTTGCGCAGACAAAATGGACTTTTGATAAATCTCATTCAAACATCGGTTTTAGTGTAACACATTTAATTATTACAGAAGTTGACGGATCTTTCAAAAATTTTGACGGAACAATAGAATCCGCCGGCGACGAATTCAGCGGAGCTAAGGTTGAATTTTCAGCTGAAACCAGCAGTATTTACACAGGTAATGAGAAAAGAGACAATCATTTAAAAAGCGATGATTTTTTTAATGCCGAAAAGTTTTCAAATATGACATTTAAAAGTAAGACCTTTACCAAAACCGGCGATAATAAGTACAAAATGGTAGGCGACCTAACAATCAGAGATATAACAAAGGAAGTTACTCTCGATGTAAAGTATAACGGTACAGTAAAAGATCCATGGGGAAATACAAAAGCAGGCTTTAAAATTACTGGAGAAATCAATAGATTTGACTATGACTTAAAATGGAATGCATTAATGGAAGCCGGCGGCGCCGTTGTTGGCAAGGATGTAAGTTTAGATATTAATGTTCAACTTCAAAAACAATTATAATGAAATTAGAAGAAGAGATAAAACAAAACATACCTTTTGGAAATGAATATACAAAACTAGCCGTGAATATTTTATATACTCACGGCTGGTTAAGTAATCTTCAATCGGAATACTTAAAAAAATATTTAATTACCACTTCTCAATATAATATTTTAAGAATACTCCGCGGACAGCATCCTAAACCGGCTTCAATAAATCTTTTAAAGGAAAGAATGCTCGATAAAATGTCCGACGCTTCAAGACTTGTTGACAGATTGGTAACAAAAGAATTGGTTGAAAGAAAAGTTTGTATAAACGATAGAAGAAAGGTAGAGGTAATAATAACAGCAAAGGGATTGGAACTTTTAACCGCGTTAGAAAAAATTGAAGACGAGCAAAAAAATATTCTTAAAAATCTAAGTATTGATGAAGCCAAAACACTTAATAAACTATTGGATAAATTGAGAGGTTGAGTTTATCTGTTTTGCAAAAAAAAACATTTGTTTTCCGTTGGAATTAAATTATTTATAAGAATTTAAATTCTTCTCCATCTTAATTATAAATGCACTTTTAAAATTGTTCTTTATTGCCGCTTCAATAATTATTTGAAAATCCGCATAATATCTTTAAACAATAGTGTTATATAAGAAAGCTCCCGGAAAATTTTCGTCGGCTTTCTTTTCTTTTCCGCTTAAATATTCAATGGAAATTTTATAAACAGAAGTTCTTTTAATTTCTTCGGGCATAATTTCTCTATAATCTTTTCCCGGTTCGTGATGCGGAAAATATTTATTCATTAATTTCTTCAACGCTGACCCGGCGAGTTCTTCGTCATCAATAATCTCGGCTTTCCCGAATACAACTACGCTTTTATATTCAACGCTGAACTCAAGTGCGACATCCGCCGGAAGCAGCCGTCCCATTTCGCCGGCGTTTAAACATACGGCTGCATTATCATCAATATTAAATCTCATTCTTCCTTCTTTTGCGGTATGAAAATATATGCAGTTTTTTTCCTCGTCATAGTAAAAAATATTATGGTTAATAAACGGCTGTCCGTCATGAAGTGTTGCTATTGCAGCAAAAGGCGCGGTCTTTAGATAATTTTTTGACCAGTCATCCCCTTTGGCGCGGTCTTTTCTTCTTATTTCATTTATCGGTTTATCTTCGGTTCTTCTCATTTCTAAATTCCTATAATTATTTATTCATACAAAATATTAACTGCATATTTTTAATTAAATTAATAATGATTTTCTAATACTTTAAGAATTTCATTTATATCTCCTAAAATTTTTTCGGCTCCTGTAAAATCAGAATTTTTTGTTAACTCTGTTGGAATAACATAACATTTTATTCCCGCCTTTAGAGCCGCGTTTAATCCTCTTTCGCTGTCTTCAACAATAACACATTCTTCCTTTTTTAAGCCTGATATTTCAAGAGCGGTTAAATATGGTTTTGGGGAAGGTTTTGTTTCGCCGCATTCATCTGAAGTGATTTCAAAATCAAAATATTTTCTGAACCCTGTATATTTATGAATAATCTCAAAATGATCGCGGCGCGAGCTTGTAACAATTCCCATTTTAATTTTACCGTATAAATGTTTCAGAACTTCTTCGGCGCCATTAATAATTTTTAAATCTGTTTTTAATAAACCGCTGTATATACTATTTCTTTCATCGCGAAGTTTTATTATCTCGTCTTTAGTAAAGCCCATTTGCTCTGCCAAATGCCAAACTCCTTTTGAACGCTTTAAGAAGTTTTCAGCGTAAGTATCTTCGTCTAAATTAACCCCAAGTTTTGAAAAAATTTCCTTATTCGCCCGAAAGTATAAAATTTCCGTATCGACAAGAATTCCGTCGTTATCCCAGAATATCGCTTTTATCATTTATGTTTTTGTTCCTTTTCATTAATAATTGGAAGGTTAAAAATAGGAAGACCAAGGTTCCATTTTATTGCAGATAGTCTTAACCCCGCGGCAAAAAATAATCCGGCAATAATCGAAATTGCCGGCGAAACATTAATAAGAATTAATATTGAATATACACTGCCGCCGAGAACCGCGGCAGTTGCGTAAATGTCTTTCCTTAGGATCATCGGTACTTCGCCGCACAAAATATCACGAATAGCTCCGCCGACAACCCCCGTTATTACTCCCATAATAATTGAAATCAAAGGAGCAAAATCAAATGATAGTGCTTTAGCGGTTCCAAGCACAGAAAAAAGCGCGAGACCGAATGCGTCTGCAATCAATAAAACCTTATTCGTAATTGTAATTACTCTTTTCAGAATTACTGTTCCAAACGCAGCGATTAGAATTACAAGTATATAATTAATATCATAAAGCCAGAATACATCTTTATCTAACAATAAATCACGTACGGTGCCGCCTCCTATCGCCGTAACGCCGGCAAGCACAAGAACTCCGAAAAGATCCATCTGCTTTTTGCCCGCCATTAAAGCTCCCGATACCGCAAATACCGCGCCGCCAAGCAGATCAAAAAGATACAATATTAATTTAGTTTCCATATACTTTATTCCGCTTCATTCTCTGACTCTAAACTGTTTTCATTACTTTCAGAAGCATGCAGCACCTTTAGCGCTTCATCCAGATTTGATTCAAGTACAAGGAGGCGGTAATTATTAATGCCTCCGAAATGGTGAGGATACATGCCCCCGGCATCATCTTTGGATATAAAAGATTCTATACCGCACTGAAGCAAAAACTGCTGCTCGATTTCCGCATCAACGTAGTTTATATAATTTTTTATGGCAACAAGCGTTTGTTCATCAACATCTTTTATTGTTTCTTCAAGGTTTGCGCCGCAGAACGCACAACGCTGATCGTCTTCTTTTACTTGGTTTTCGCAATTTGAACAATAAAATTCATCCATTAAATTTCCGTTTTTTTCTACAATCAAAATTTACTAAATAAAAGTATATTCTTTTGCGTAAAATGTATTATTGATTTTATTAATTGTTTCTTCTAAAATTTTTCTGCCGCTTAAATGAATAATAAAAATAGATTTCAATCCGGAAATATAATCGCAATATCTTTCGCGCATATGCTGCATGACATATATTCCGCTTTTTTGGCACCCATCCTTCCATTATTGATCGACAAGTTTAAAATGTCATATACAATGGCGGGTTTGTTAACCGTAGTTCAGAATATACCTTCATTATTTAATCCCTTTATCGGACTAATTGCGGATAAACTTCCTATTAGATATTTATTGATTTTCGCTCCTTCAATAACTGTTGTGAGTATGGGTCTATTAGGCATAGCTCCGTATTACTCCGTGCTTGTGGTTTTGTTGTTTGTAATGGGAATCGGCGCGTCTCTTTTTCATGTCCCGGCCCCAGTAATGATCCGGAAAATATCAGGCAGACGTATCGGAAAAGGAATGAGTTTTTTTATGTTCGGGGGAGAAATCGCCAGGTCAATAGGACCGCTTGTTATTCTTGGCGGAATATCGATTTGGGGATTGGAAGGAACATATAAATTAATACCGTTCGGATTAACAGCATCAATAATTTTATTCTTTAAATTCAAGAACATAAAAATATCAGAGGATTTTAAAAATACGGCTGATTTAAAAAGTCCTTTTCATACCTTTAAAGACCACCTGCCTTTATTACTAATAATTGCAGGCATATCATTTTTTCTTTCAATTATTAAAGCGGCGTTAACAACTTTTTTGCCCACTTATTTTTCGGATCAGGGTTCTTCACTTTGGACCGGGGGTATAGCATTATCAATTTTACAGCTTGCGGGTGCAGTAGGCACAATGCTTTCCGGTACAATTTCAGATAAATTCGGACGCAAAAACATACTGCTCATTATTGTCGTTTCTAATCCTATTCTAATGCTGTTGTTTGTCTACTCAAGCGGGATATTTGTTTATCCTCTTTTGGCCCTGCTCGGTTTATTTCTGTTTGCAGTTACCCCAATTTTTCTGGCAATAATTAATGAGACGGTATCCGAAAGACCCGCTTTCTTAAACGGATTATATATGACAATAAATTTCGGTACCGGGGCCATTACAGTTTTACTTATTGGATTTCTGGGAGATCTTTTCGGACTTGAAATAACATACAAAATTTCCGCCCTGCTTGGATTTGCGGCTATTCCTTTTATTTTAAGAATCAAAAAATAGATGTTTGAAATTAGGTGTTTATATACTTTTTATAAGCAGCACAAAATAAAATGTATTCACAAATGCCGAAATAAATTTTTACATTATGTATTTTTAAAGAGTAAAAAATGACGGCATGGAGATTTAATTATGGAAAAATTAAAAATATTTATTAAAACCACTGTACTCGGAGGACTTTTAGTAGTTCTGCCGATTTATATTCTGGTTCTTGTTTTTAAGTGGTTTTTTGAATTTGTAATTGACAATATACGCCCAATTGTTTATGTGCTTATCCAGACTGTAAGACTTCATGAATTTATAGCATCGATACTTGCAATAGTAATAACACTTCTTCTTTTCTTCGCGATAGGATTGGCGGTGCGGACAAGATTGGGAAAATTCACATTTGATTTTATTGAGATTAATTTTCTAAAAAAACTTCCTTTTTATAAAATCATTAAAGATACCGTACTTCAGCTTGTAGGAAGCGAAAAGAATTTATTTAAAGCAGTTGCTCTTGTAAATCTATACGGAAACGAAACATTAATAACTGCCTTTGTTACCGAGGAACATGACAACGGAATGTATTCGGTCTTTGTCCCTTCCGGACCGGCTCCCACAGCCGGTTTTATTTATCATCTTAAGAAAGAGCAAGTACATATTATTGATTATCAGGTTGACAAAGCAATGAAAACCGTTTTCAGTCTCGGGGCCGGATCAAACGAATTAACAAAACTTTTGAATAAATAGATGCTACGTTTTTATTAATATAATAATTTCAAATTAGCTGGATTATATCATGTCCGATAAATCAAAGCTTTGGTATCTCGAAAATTTTAATCTGTTTAAAAGTTTATCGAAAGAAAAACTTGACGCGCTGAATATAATTACACATATGAAAGAGATCCCAAAATCAGAACCAATCTATTTCGCAAAGGCAGTTTCTAACGCAATCTTTTTATTGAAGAAAGGGCGTGTAAAACTTACCCGCACTTCAGCCGACGGGAAGGAAATGATAATGGGATTGGTCAACGCCGGAGAAGTTTTTGGCGAAATGTCTATTATGGACGAAGGAGAAAGAACCGATTTCGCTATTACAATGGAACCAAGTTTAATATGCGCAATCAGCAAGGAGGATTTTAAAAACTTCCTTAACGAAAACCCTGAGTTGAATTTAAAAATTACCAAGCTAATAGGATTTAAATTAAAAAAATTCAGCGAACGTATTGAAGATCTTGTTTTTAAGGACGCAACCCAGAGGGTAATTTCATTTTTAATGAATTTAGCAAATGAAAACGGGAAAATAATAGGAACGGAAATATTTGTAAAACCTTTTTTAACTCATCAGGATATTGCCGAATTAACAGCTTGTTCACGTCAGACTGTAAATGCAATCCTTACTGATCTTAGGGAAAAAGAATTAATTACCTTTGACAGAAGAAAATTAATTATCTATAATTCCGAAGAACTTAAAAAATTAGCTTAACTATACTTCGTGTCTGTCTGCCGACAATAGTTTATGAGATTAGTTTCTATGTTTCAACATAAAAATGAAACTTACATTAATTATATCCGATAATTGTGAAACATGCGTCAGGACAAGGGCAACCCTGATTTCATTTGTAAACTTATATTCCGATATCGAATTAATTATTCAGCATATAAATGAAATAGAAATTAATCTGGCCATAGTGCCTGCGTTATTTATTAATAATGAACTTTTTTGCTACGGCGAAATTGATAAATATCAAATTGATAAAATATTAGAAATTAACTACGCAAAAGAAACTTCAGGAACGTGATATCTTAATTAATGGGTACGACGGTATTGATAGGAAATAGTTAATATGTTTAGATGCGATAAATAAGTTTGACAATTTTCCGACTTTAAATCGCTATTACTTCATCAATGTTTTTTACGTTTTCATAAAATGATAATATTTTATTCAGCACATCATCTACAACCGCGTCAGGGCATGAGGCTCCGCTTGTAAGAACAATTTTTATTCTTTCTTTATCTGGTAAAAAGTTTGACGTAAGAAGCTCAACCTTATTATGAAAATCGAAATGACTAATCATTCTATTTGAAACTATTTTATCGGCCGACGAAATAAAAAAAGTAGCAAACTTTTCTTCAAGAAGTTCAACAATATGTGATGTATTGCTGCTGTTATAACCTCCGACAACAATTGCCAAATCGGCTTCTTGTTCAAGAAGTCCGTATGTAGCCTGCTGATTATCGTTTGTGGCGTAACATAGTGTATCGCGAGTATCCGCAAAATGATCTTTAATTTTATCTTCGCCGAATTTATTTATCATTACTAATTTCAAATGATCAGCAATTGCTTGCGTTTCACTTGCGAGCATAGTTGTCTGGTTTACAACGCCTACTTTTACCAAGTCTTTTTCAACATCAAAGCCGGAAGAATATTTTCCCTCGAATATTTTATAAAATTTATCTTTTGGTAATTCGCCGGTTATAATTTTGCCGAGAGTTTCGGTTTCTAATATATCCCTTACAATTACGGATTTGCCGCTCTGTATACTATGCGAAAAAGTAGCCCTTGTTTCTTCATGTTTGTGTTTGCCGTGAATTATAACAGTATAATCTTTTTCCCCCAATGTAGAAGCGCGGTTCCAGACTTTTTCAACAAACGGGCATGTTGTATCGTACTTTTTTGTGTCGATTCCAATTTTCTTTAATCTATTTTCAATTTCTATTGTGGTGCCGAATGCCGGAATTATTATTATATCATCCTGACTAATTTCATCCCAACTTGTTAATTGGTTCCCTTCCGTATCCATCATAAATTTAACTCCCATGTTCTGGAGATCGGCGTTAACTGCGGGATTATGAATCATTTCGCTTAAAAGAAATATTCTTTTGCCTTCGTTTTTTTCGATGGTTTTATATGCTATTTCAATCGCGTTTTCTACTCCGTAACAAAAACCGAAATGCCGCGCAATGTAAAATACAACCGGACCAAAATCCAAAACACTAGGACTAAAATCTTTTTTGCGGGGATCTTCGTTTTTACGCTGTTCTTTAAGCTTAGAAATTATTGAGCTTTTATAATGTATTGGTATTTCGAATTTTTTCATCTTCTTATTTGCTGAAATTTGTTTTAACAAAGATATGAAATTTGTATGAAGAATGGTTTGGAAAAAAATGAATGGATGATTGGATGATTGAAATAGTTAAAATATTCAATCATTCAGCCAATCATCCAATCTTTCAAGTTCTAAAAAAACATATTATTTCGATTTTATTTCTTTCGCCAGGTTTTCAAGACTTCCTTTTATCGCTTCATAAAAAGATACTTTTTTCGCGTTCTCTAATACCATATCGATATACTCAACAGCTTTTTCTTTATTGCCTAATTTGTGATATACCTTTGCCGCCGCCAAATAAGCAAAATAATTATCTGTCATTCCCGCCGCTTTATCGGCCCAGTCCTTGGCTTCATCTAAATGACTATCATGATCGGCCATGAAGTTTGCGCCCGAAGCATATACCCCCCACTCATCTTCTTTTGCGGCTGCAATAGCTTTGCTAATATTTGAATACGCAAGTGACACAACATCGGTTTTAACTGGAAAAGAAATTTTTAATTTTTCCCATTCAATATTAATTGTGCCCGAATTTTCACTTAATTCAGTTGCGATTACAACAAGTCTTTCATGATGTCCTATTTCTTTCGGACTAACCTGAAATCTTAAAACATCTTTTGATTCATCATAATCATAAGATCCCCATTGATCGCTTACGCTATTTAAAATCACGGTCCATTCTTTTTCCGAAGGTATTGTAAATAGGGAATATTTGCCTGCCGGTACTGATTTGCCGTCAATAGTTACATCAGTACTGAATTCAATTTTTGTGCTTTCATTTGCTCCTGTTCTCCAAACTTTATTAAAAGGAACAAGTTCTCCCCAGACAGTTCTTCCCTTAACTTCGGGACTTCCGTATGTTACAGTTACATCCGTAACACCTATTCTTTGACGTATAGATGCAATAGGGCTCACGCGAGCTTCCTTGCTGGAAACATCTGTTACTTCCGAAACAATTGTAAAAGGAATCATTAACTTATCCCATGCTAATACTGCCTTTGCAGAATTTTTACTCTGGGCAAAAAACGTAAAAAACATCCATTCATGTGAATGATCAACAACTTTTGGAGTTACTTTAAATCTAACAACATCATCGGTTTCCGCATATTCGGATGTGCCGCCCTGATCCCAATTATTATTAATTATGATTGTCCATTCTTTATCTGCGGGTATTGTAAACAATGCATATTTACCGGAAGGTATTTTATTGCCTTCAACAACAACATCGGTGCTGAATTCAATTGTTGTTGCAGCGTTTGCGCCCGTTCTCCAAATCTCGTTATACGGAACTAGTCCGCCCCATATTGTTCTTCCTTTTACTCCCGGCCGCGAATAATTAATTGTTACTTCTGTTGTTCCTATTTTTTGATATGCCGTGGCACTCGGACTCGGCTGAGGCAGCACCAGCTGAGCGTAATTAATTGAACCCAATACAAATACGGATAAAAAACATATAAGTAAAAATTTACTGTTAAGTTTTTTCATATTACTTCCTTTCTTGTTAATAAATGGTTTATTGTTTTCTTTCTACCAATGTTAAAATTGTATAAACGGCGACAAGTTCATTTTCCTGATTAATAACTTCTACGTTCCATTCAACAACACCCTGCGGTATATCGGTTTCTTCTCTTTTTTCTTTTAATGTTTTCTTCATACATATAAGTTTTGCCTGAATTGTATCGCCGATGTAAACAGGTTTGGTAAATCTTAAATTTTCTAATCCGTAATTTGCCAGCACCGGTCCTTTTGCCGGATGCACAAACAACCCTGCTGCGGCCGACAAAACAAAATAACCATGCGCCACTCTTTTTTCAAACATTGATTCGCGGGCCGCAACCTCATCCATATGCGCATAAAAAAAGTCGCCGCTAATTCCCGCGAAATTTATTATATCGGCTTCGGTAACCGTACGTCTATGCGTAATTAATGTTTCGCCTATTTCAAGTTCTTCAAAATATTTTTGGAAAGGATGAATTTTATCAATTAATTGTTCAGCGCCTTTTAAGTATTTGTTCCCGATTTTAGATATTGTTGTAGGATGCCCCTGTAGCGCGACTCTCTGCATATATTTTAATATTCCACGCATACCGCCCATTTCTTCACCGCCCCCGGCGCGACCCGGACCGCCGTGTGTTAAATGCGGCATTGGCGAACCATGACCGGTCGATTCTTTAGCGCAGTCTTTGTTTATAATCATAATTCTTCCGTGATAGCTTCCTGCCCCGAGTACGAACTCTTTCGCAAAATTATTATCCGCAGTAAAAACCGAAGCGACCAAACTCCCTTGTCCCATATTCGCTATTTTAACTGCATCATCAATTGTTTCGTAAGGCATTATAGAATTTACGGGACCGAACGCTTCAATCTCGTGGACAATTTTATTTTCAAAAGGATTATCACATTTTAATAATACGGGATTAACAAAAGCGGAACTTTCATCATATTTTTCGGAACCTTCGTAAACGACTTCCATCGATTCTTTTAACAATTTTATTTTTTCGTTAACTAATTGAAGATAACGTTTATCGGCAAGCGGTCCCATTCGAGTATCCTCGTTTAATGGGTCGCCTATTTTTATTTTTGCCAATCTTTCTTTAATTGCTTCCGTTACTTCATTTATTAAATTCTTCGGAACAATCGTTCTGCGGATTGCCGTGCATTTCTGTCCGGCTTTTCCTGTCATTTCACTTACAACTTCTTTTACAAATAATTTAAACTCATGCATTTCTTTAGTAACGTCGGCGCCCAGAATTGAACAATTAATAGAATCGGCTTCCATATTAAAACGCACGGAATTCTTAATTAAATTCGGATGTGATTTTAATTTTTTTCCCGTTTCAGCTGAACCTGTAAATGTTAAAACATCCTGTGAGTCTAAATGATCTAGTAAATCGTACGGCTCGCCGCAAATTAATTGAAGCGCGCCATCGGGCAAAATTTTTGATTCTATAATTGCGGCAAAAACTTTTTCGGCAAGAAAAGCGGAAGTAGGCGATGGCTTAACAACTGCGGGCATCCCGCCTATAAATGTAGGAGCTAATTTTTCAAGCATTCCCCACACGGGAAAATTATAAGCATTAATATGAACAGCTACCCCTTGAAGCGGAACGCATACATGCTGGCCAATAAACGTTCCATTTTTAGAAAGCGGTTCCATCGCTCCTTCAATCCAAATTTTTTCATCGGGAAGTTCTCTTCTGCTTTTGCTCGCATAGGTGAATAATGTTGAAATTCCTCCTTCAATATCAACCCAGGAATCAATCTTGGTAGCCCCGGTTTTAAATGACCACGGATAAAATTCATCTTTTCTACTCATTAAATATTGCGCGAGTGATTTTAACATTCTTCCTCTTTCATGAAAAGTCATATTCCGCAAATTTGGGCTTCCGACTTTTCGCGCGTATTCAAGCATTGATTTTATATCCAAACCTTCGCTGGAAACCAACGCGACTTCCTCGCTGTTAACAGGGTTATATAGTTTTTGAAAATCACCCTGGGATTCGTACCATTCCCCTTTAGCGTATGAACGCAGTTTCATTTATTAATAACCTTTTATTATGTTTTTTTGAAACGAATTATTTAAGACACCGTGTATAATTTAGTCTAATTTTTGTTACTTCACAAATTTCAATATTATCTAAAACTTTTTTTCTGAAGTAATTAATGAGCAGAATACTAAATATAATTTTGTGAACTTTAATACAAAAATAAATATGTTAGATTTTTCATAAATCTGTTTTGCCTTTTTAAATTCATCCCGTATTTCGGCTAATTTATCTTAAAGCAAATGTTAAAAATTTGTTCTTTCAATTGTATCGCATCGGACTTGTAGTTTTTTGGAATCTACTCTAATAGGCACTAATGTAGATTTTCATGACGGTTGGAATTTGAAAGATCAAATAGTTTATAAAAATTGACGTATGGAAGAAGATTAGATTTATTAAACTCTGCAATAACAATTACTGGTAGTTTTTGAACAGTCTATATTAAAAAATAAAAAATTAGTGGACACAGTTTCTGCGCCTACTAAAACAGAAAAACTGAACTTTACTGTTTCGCTATGGCTTCAAATGTTCCGTTTGTAATTGCTTTTGTTTCCGTGCCCTTGTTAAGCTCTCCGTTGAAACTTCCGCTTAATTGATTATTTGAAATTGTAAGTGTAAGCGTTCCGCTTTGTCCTGCCCAGTTTACGGCAGAGTTATTTACGTTCAAATAATAATGAAATCCGCTTGAGCCTACCGCGCTGCTGTTATAATTCGTATGTTTTTCAGTTTAACTCCATTGATTTTCAATTACATTTCTATTGAAATAAAACTTATTTAATCATTTAAGAAATAAAAGCTTTTTTGTAAGCGAATAATTTTCTCCTTTTAAAGTATAGAAGTAAACCCCACTTGATAAATCTCCCGCGTTAAAATCTACCGTATAACTTCCTGCTGAAAGATTTTGATTTACCAATTCTTTAACCTCTTCACCCACTGTATTAAACACTTTTAAGGAAACAAAATCATTATCCGGAATTGAAAAATTAATTTTTGTTGACGGGTTAAAAGGATTCGGATAATTTTGGCTTAAATTAAATTCGGTCGGTACTTCCATTGATTGATTTATTGCAGTAACTGCCGTGTTTGGTAATTTATAAAACCCAATATTCACAGCGTCAAATAGTCCGTAATAATAATAGAATATATTTTTAGTGTTTACCGATATAAAATTTGTTGAGCCGGCAGCGTTAAGGGCGGCAGTCCCTTCTAAACCAACTGCTTCCCAGAAGCCACCCTCGTTAGAGGATGTATAAATGGAGGAAGCGGAACCAATTAGTTCTGAACCTGCTAGATAAATCGTGCTTCCAACATGTGACATGGATTTTACATTATAGAAAACCCCGTCGCCGGGTAAACCGCTGCTGCTTGCGGACCACGTATCCAAGCTGAAATCATAAAAAAATAATCCGTTATAAAAAGGCTGTGTGAATATTTTTCCGTTATAATTATAAAAATTAGATATTGTAATCGACGGGGATACATTACTAACCGTCCATGTTTGTCCTGCGTCTTTTGAAACCAACCCGCCTAATCCTTGAGACACAACAAAATAAACATCTCCCAAAACAGCGAAATTTAATATTCCTACATTTGCCGGATCGTTAATAATTATTTCTTCCCAGGTAATTCCTTTATCGATTGATTTAAAAATTGATTTTCTATTTGAAACGCCGTAAAGGGTTTCACCATCATTTACAATTTTTAATACTGCGCCGCTCCCGGTTACGGAAACAGTTGAAATTTCCTTCCAGGTTACGCCGTTATCTTCAGATGTATAAAAAGTACTTAACCAGCACCCGTAAAGTTTACCGTCAAATCCGTAAATATATGAGAAGCCTTCACCGGCGCCAGAAGTAAGGTCGGTAAAATTATCGCCGTTTTCATCGAATCTATAAAGTTTAAAACCGGCTTGATTCCCGTAATAATAAACGAACGGACCGTAGGCAATTATCTGTCCAGCAATTCCAATATTTATATCACCAATTTTTTGCCACTGCCCATTTGTAGCAACGGTAAATACCAGCATAATTAATAAAACTACTTTTCTTTTCATATAATTATATTCCTTTAGTAATAATTTTTATAGTAGAAAATATGAAACACCCAGACCCACAATAGTATTTGTGTAAGTCGTTTCAATTGATTCGGCAAACTTTTTCATATAAGGAATACTATTGTGTCTATAGTAACCCTTAAAGAATATGTTGCTTAGAAATCCGGACTCTGAGCTAAAGGGGAAATATGTAAGTTCAACCGTTATTCTATTTCCTTTTAATTGAGAATCATCTTCAACTCCTTTAATGAAATAATGCCAGTCATATTGAAATGATACTAAGGCCAAGTCCTCACCCATTATCTCTGTACCATAGCCAATGTTTGCGCCAAAGTATAAATCAACGGCATCATTAAAATTCACAAGTCCTGGACCGTCACTATTAACATCACTTGGTTCATGTCCTTCCTGAACTTTTGCAAAATGTACTCCAAATCCCCCAACGCCGCCCTGAGCGCCAATCATAAAAGGCATTTTAATGGTAGAGGTTAGTTCGTTAGTTGCAAATACAAATCTAAATAAGTCTGTCTCCGTGTAGCTTGCTTCAAGTCCTTTGCCAGGACCGTAATTCCACAGAGATGATGTTTGGTCAACATCACCGAAAACAGGCACATATCCGTCAGCATAAGAATCGCCGATATAAGTTTTGTCGGTGCTGAATTTATATTCTTTATTCGGGTTTAATAAATTTACAGCTCCAACAACTAGGAAATGCATCGCATATGATGAAAATTCACCAAAGCCGTCCTTTGAATAAGTGGCATAACCAAAAGGAACATAAAACTGTGTTGTATTATCACTGTAGCCCTTAAATGAAGTAGGATTTATTTCAGACCCCGAATAAGAAACATAAGGGTTGGTGTGCGAACCGCTGAAAAAATCTATTCCCAGATAAACACCGGATCTTTGTTGTGCGTTTACTGACACACAAAAAACAATTAAAACAGTGAATAATATTTTTGATGCATTCATTTTTTCCTCTTTTAATATTTTTATTTAAGCAACATTAATTTTTTCATTTTAATAAAGTTACCGGCTTCAAATTTGTAGAAATAAATTCCACTCGACAATTTTGCAACGTTAAAATCCACACTATAAGTTCCGCTGCTTAAGTTTTGATTTACCAATTCGGAAACTTCTTTTCCCGAAACATCATAAACTTTCAAAGACACATATTCCGATGATGGAAGTGAAAAATTAATTTTGGTTGTCGGGTTAAAAGGATTGGGATAATTCTGAGATAGTTCATACGAATGAGGGACCGTATTATTTACCTCGGAGATTCCGGTCAATGCAATAGCTGCGTTTACTGTATTGCTATAATCAGAAGTTGTGCTGCCGCTGTAAGCTTGAACTCTATATTTATATTCAACGCTCGCCTGTGTATCGGCATCAGAATATGTTTTTACATTTGCTACTACCTGGGTAATTTTTGTAAAGCTTCCGTTTCCTACGGCTCTTTCAATATTATACCCGTCTTCATTGTCTGCATTATCACTCCAGCTTAAATCAATTTTATTTTCTCCCACAACAGCAGACAAGGATGTTGGCGCCGACACAGTTATTTCTAAAAGAATCGTTGCGTCAGCAGTGTTGCTGTAATCTGAAGTAGTGCTGCCGACAAATCCCCTAACTCTATAGTGATATTCTATTCCTGACATCACATTGTTGTCAGAATAGGAATTTACGTTAGATACTACTTGAGCAATTTGGGAAAAAGATCCGGACCCTTCTGCTCTTTCAACATAGTATCCGTCCTCATTGTCTGCATTGTCTGTCCAGTTTAGATCAATTGAGCTTGTTCCTAATGTAGCAATTAAAACCGAAGGGGCTGCAACGGTAACTTCAACCACTCCAGTTCCGTCACCCGTGGTCCAGCTAACTGCGCTAATACTAACATTACCCGCATTTGCTGTAACACCATCGGCTAAAGTTATACTAACTGATTCTCCGGTTTTTGTTAAAAAGTGATAAAGCACACTTGAAGTATTTACATTATCACCAGTTAAAGTATTTTCTTCTCTTATTCTTAATGCATTTAAAATTTTACCGTCCGGCATTTTCATTGTGCCATAAGCATCAACAGTAAAATTCCGAACCCTCTGTTGAACTATCGAAGTAGTTGTCTGGCCAAGAAAAGGAACGGTAATTGTTGTAGAAATTGTCTGCTGACCGCTATAATTCCAGGTAGATTGATATTCAATCGGGAGCTTATATTCAATTTGTGCGGGATCAAATGCTATTTTTGTTATTACATCTCCCGCAACAGAATTAGCGACTGTTCCGGTTCCATGACTAACATAGTTGTCACCCACTGAATTATAGACCCAGGTGTTAGAAAACGTTCCTTGAAATGTACCAGCATAATTTGACGAATATTCAGCACCGGGAAAATCGGCCGCATATGGAGATGAACCAACAGTTTTACTCTCTGTGACAAATTCATCTGAAACAGTAAGGGATGAAAAATCCCAGGAACTTTGTCCCGCGAATCCTAAATTAATTGACGATGTTGTTCCGTCGCGGTATGTTGTTGTTTGTTTCCCTATAACAAGCTGTGCTTCAAAATCACCTGCTGTTACTGATATTTGTGCGTGAATTATCGCCGCACTGAAAAGCAAAAATAAAATTGTAGTTATTTGTTTCATTTAGTATTCCCTTATTATTGATTTATGATTTTTCTTCCTTAAAATTTGAAAACCCCAGCATCCTAACTTCACCAATTATAAAATTGATATTCATTTTCATAAGTATGTTATCTGCGGAAACTTTATCGGTAACCGTTATGATTCCATAACCTTCTTTAGATAAAATTTCTCTTAGCTTTCTTAAACTGGAAGTATTATTGTCTATTATCAGAATTTGCTCGGGCATATCCGCATTCGCTTTTATATAATTAGATCAAAGGACGTGCCGTCTTATTCGGGATTAGTTAATGACTGCTTTTTATGGATTGTAGGAAATATGCAACATTTATGCGCTTTATTGTGTTGCCATATTGCAACAAATTGGATTTGCGAGAATGAATGCAGTTTATTTTTGAATGATTTATTGACGGAATGGAAAGATTATCAGATATTTATAAAATTAACAGTTCAATAATATTTAAATATTTATTTCAAGTTGTGCAAGCAGTTTATGAAGATGACTTCTATTTATTCCTAAAACCTGCGCTGCTTCCGATTTTGAATTTGTTTCTCTTAATATTTTTAGGATATACATTTTTCTAAATTCAGTTTCTGCATCATTAAGGTTTTTCTCATTGCTAATTATTTCGTTCTGTTTTTCGTCAATAATTTCAGACGGAAGATCTTCAATATTAATGCGGTTCGATTTACATAGAATAACACCGCGCTGAATTATATTTTCCAGTTCACGAATATTGCCGGGCCAATTATATGATTCCAGTACTGTTAAGGCTTCTTGAGATATTTCAAACTCGCGATTAGGTGATGAATACTTTGTTAAAAAATATTTAGCAAGTTCTTCAATATCCTCTATTCTTTCACGAAGCGGAGGAATAACAATTTCAATTACTTTTAATCTATAGTATAAATCTTCTCTAAACTCCTTTTCCGAAATCATTTTTGTTATATTTTTATTTGTCGCGGATATAAACCTAACATCAATTTTCCGAGAACTAACTCCGCCTAATCTTTCAATTTCTTTTGTTTGAATAACACGAAGAAGTTTTGCCTGAAGATTAAAACTCATCTC
>JAHJUE010000027.1 GCA_018829205.1 Bacteroidota bacterium | reverse complement strand
CCGAATAAATAATATAAACGAAATATTTACTCATTGTTAAATTTTTATTTTCACAAATAATGTTTTAAAATAAAAAACCCCGCAGATATTTGCGGGGTTTTATTTTTTCCGTGAGCGCGGGTGGTCTCGAACCACCGACCCTCTGCTTAAAAGGCAGATGCTCTACCACTGAGCTACGCGCCCTACTGTCAAAAAATTTAGACCACTAATATAAAGGTTCATTTTTAAAGATACAACCAATGTTTGAACTTAAAATAATATTTTTAGAGGAAGGACTAATTATTTTCCCCGGAAAAAAGACTTTGGCTGTCCTTTTTGTTTACAATACAGTCAAAAAGAGTACTATCGTCGCCGGTAACCTTGGTATTCTCACGAATGGCGAAAATTGTTATTTCCGAATCACTTCTTGTAGCCCGTATTTTTTGAGCAAACATTCTTTCGTTTAATAATGGAAGGTTTTCGCCTAAACAGACTATTTTAGGCTTTTCTTTCATAAAAATCTGAAGTCCCTCGGCACCTGAATCGCTTTCTAATATTTTAAAATCATTCTCTAACTGTTTCCTAAAATTTTCTCTGAACTCAATATCAGTATCAACAATCAATATTTTTTCTTTCTTTTCCCCGTTAGCTTCGGCAAGTCTCTCTCTTTCTTCTTCCTCTTTCATTTCTTTAATTTTTTCAAATATTTCTTTAAGACGCACATAGGTTTCATCATACATTAAAGGTTTTAATACGTAATCAATTACTCCTAAATTCATTACCTTTCCAACCACGTCCCTTTCTCTTACCGCTGTTAGCATAATAATGGGTACATTTTTGAAGTTTTTATCCCCTCTTATTGCCTGAAGAGTCTCAATACCGTTCATTACCGGCATTGTAACGTCAAGGAAAACCACTTCCGGATTTTCTTCTTTTAATTTTGACAAGCCGTCTAAACCGTTAACCGCGGTAACAACTTCACAATGAAATTTTTTCATGAGCAATCTGCTAATAAACAAATTTACATTCGGATCATCATCAACAACTAATACTTTGTACATTTTTTCCCTGGATCAATTCTGATTTAAAAGTGTACACAATTTAACAAAAAAAAGCATTTATTTGCTATATTGTATAAATAATTTTGGTAATTACTATTATCGGAATAACTTTAGAAAATTTGAATGCGAATTAGCTGTATCAATATTTTTTAACGTCTATTTTGTTATATTATTTAGGAATTAAATCAGACTTTTATGGGAATAAATTCGCAAATTTTAATAGTAGACGACGATGAAACCTTATGTTATCTCTTAAAAGAAGAGTTAATTAATGAGGGATTTAAAGTTGATATTACTTACGACGGCAAATATGCCATTCAAAATATCAAGAATAAAAATTACGATTTGCTACTGCTTGATCTTGAAATGAGTGAAGTTTCAGGCGAGGAAGTTCTCGATTTTGTAAAAGAAAGTTTCCCTGATTTACAGGTAATTGTGCTTACGGCCAAGTCTGAAATGCGCACAGCCATTGACTGTATAAAAAAAGGCGCATATGATTTTATTACAAAACCATATGAGTTCAGCCAGCTTTTAATAATTATTAATAGGGCTATTGAACATAAAGAACTTATTGTAAAAAACAGACTATTGTCCGAAAAGATAAATCAGAATACTCCTCATCAAATAATCGGCGAAAGCAGGCAGATAAAAGAAATCATTAATCTAGCCGAACGCGCCGCTAAATCGGATTCAAATATTTTACTTGAAGGCGAAACCGGAACTGGCAAAGAATTATTCGCCGAGTTTATTCATAAGAATTCCGAAAGAAACGATAAACCTCTTGTCGCCATTAATTGCGCATCACTGCCGGATCAATTAATAGAAAGCGAATTATTCGGATTTGAAAAAGGAGCGTTTACGGATGCAAAAGCTTCTAAACAGGGTCTGGTTGAAATAGCCAACAGAGGCACTTTATTCCTGGATGAAATAGGTGAACTAAGTTTAATACTTCAGCCAAAACTATTACGGTTTTTAGAAAAAGGAGAGTTTAGAAGAATCGGCGGAGTGTCAAATTTAACTTCGGATGTTCGTGTTATAGGAGCGACAAATAAAAATTTAATGGAAGAAGCCGATAACAAAAATTTTAGGAAAGATCTACTTTTCAGATTAAATGTAATAACGCTTACAATACCTCCTTTAAGAGAACGCGGAAGCGACGTATTAATTTTAGCAAATTATTTTCTAGATAAAAAATCTCCACTGCGGGCAAAAAAAGTTCTTTCTCCCGAAGCCGAAAACAAATTATTAAGTTATGAATTCCCGGGCAATGTTAGAGAACTTGAACATATAATTGAAAGAGCGATTATTTTTTCAGAAGATAATATTATTCAGGCTAAAGATCTTTACTTGCCGAAAATAAACGGACAAGAGTTTGTTTATGAGGGGAATGAAAAAGAAATTCTTCCTATGGACGAAGTTGAAAAAATGCATATTAAAAAAGTGCTTATACACCACGAATGGAACAGAGAAAAATCCGCCCACGATCTGGGAATAAGTTTAAAAACTCTTTATACAAAAATCAAAAAGTACGACCTGAAGTAAAATGAAATCTCAAGACGATAAATTAAAAGAGTTTAAAAACATTTCTCATGATATTCAAAATATTATTTCTGCAATTACCAACAATGTTAAGCTTTTAAAACAAAATATTGATCCTTCGGAATCTGCATTCAAATATATAAATCAAATTGAGAATAATTCGTTGCGTGTTTCCGAGATCATCAATGAATTTTTATCTCAAAAAGAAACTCAGAAAAGAATAATTAATTCATCTTTTCTGTTTGAAGATTTAACAGCTTCATTTGCAAATACATTACCTTCCGGAATAAATTTTTCTTTCAAGAGCGATGAATTAAACGCTGCTATTTATGGAAACTACACAGAACTTTTCCGGGTTTTTTTTAACTTATTAATAAACGCGAAAGAAGCCCTTTCCCAAAAAGGAAAAATTCAATTTGAGAAAAGGCTTACTGATGACAATAAAATTGTTTTTATAGTTTCAGATAATGGACCTGGAATTCCAGCTGAATTAGTTTCTAAAATTTTTGAAGGCGGTTTTTCGACTAAGGATAAAGGCCGTGAATCAGGTATGGGTTTAGGTATTGTAAAGAATATTATTGAAGCACACAGCGGATTCATTGAAGTAAAAAGCGAACAATTCCGAAAAACCGAATTTAGAATTTCACTCCCGGTTTATATTGAAAATAGAACCGGCGGATTGAATAAAAAAGTACTAATTGCCGACGACGACGACAGCTTAAGGGAATCGCTGGCTGATTTATTTGACTCATATAACTATGATACAATTCAGGCAAAAGACGGCAAAGAAGTAATTGAGTTATTAAATAAGAATGAAATTGATATACTTATAATCGATAAAAATATGCCGAAGAAAGACGGTATAAAATGCATTTCGGAAATTAGAAATACAAACAGCAGACTTCCTATTATTCTCGTCACGGGAATTAATCTTGATCTTTCGGAATTAAGCGAACTTGAATCAAACAAAGGGGCTAATAAAATTATATTAAAGCCGTATGACTTTGTTTATCTAAAAGAAATCGTAGATTTATTAACCGTTTAATTTATCTTTGCTGCCGCTGTTTATATCAATCATTCTTAAGTCATTTACATAAGGGGTAAAAACAGGTTTTCTAATTGATTTCAGTTTTTCAAGCACTTCTATAATTTCTTTTGTGGCTCCGTCAATAAAATTAATTCTTTTAAGCACTGCCTCTCTGGATATTTCTTCTTTATTAATTTCTCTTCGAAGCGCCGCGGTAGATAAGTTAATTAATGTAAGCGGCTGCTTAATTTCATGGTTCGCAGTTATCACAGTAGCTGCATAGGTATTAATTTTTTCAATTTCCAAAAGAAGTTTGCTTGATTCTCTGAATTTCAAAGCGGAATTAATTCGAGACAAAAGTTCAATTCTGTTAAACGGTTTTTTTATATAATCAAACGCACCAGATTGAAATCCTTTCTTCAGATCATTTGAATCTGTTAATGCTGTTAATAAAATAACAGGGATATCTCTTGAAGCTTCGTCGCTTACAACTTCTTTGCAGACTTCAAATCCTGAAAGCCCGGGCATCATTACGTCAAGTAAAATTAAATCAGGCATTTCTTCTTTAACTTTTTTTAATCCGGCTTCACCGTCGTATGCGGTTATAACTTCATAGCCTTCATGTTCTAACCTGTCCTGAAGAAGGAATACATTATCAGGCTGATCGTCAACAACAAGTATTTTACTCATTTATTTTTCTCAATAATTTATTCATATAATTTTTTAATTTAGTTTTTAATTCGACAGTCTTCACGGGTTTTGTAATTAAATCATTAAAGCCGTTTTTCTCAATCACCTCTTTATTATCAAGCATGGCGTAAGCAGTAAGCGCTATTACGGTTAAGTTTTTTAATTGTTCATTCTCCCTTATTCTCCTAATTGTTTCGAATCCATCCATCTGCGGCATCATAATATCAAGCAAAACAATATCCGGAACTACATTATTCAAAAATAACAAACACTCTACGCCGTTTTTTGCAAAAAATGTTTCAAACCCAAGATCATTAACAATTTCGCCCACAGTAAAAAGAGTATCATTATCATCATCAACTATTAGCACCTTCCCTTTTCTTAAGGCGCTGGAAGTTATTCCTGTCCTGTCATCATTTGACATTTCTTTTTTTGAACCTTCATGCGAAAGGTCAAAAATGTTCTGTGGATCTGATGAGATTTTTAGTCTATCTCTAATAACCTTTAGAACGTCCATCGGGTGGTGATTTTCTCTTGCGACAAGTTCATTAATTTTAGCTATTAATTTTTCCGAAACATCTTTATGAGTTTTATTCTCAAGCTCAAAAATTATAGGAATTTTTCTTGTTGTCCTGTTCTTTTTTAATTCGAAATAAAAATCGATTCCTTTAAAATTATTTGCGAATATATTTATAATTATTAAGTCATACATTTCCAGAGAAGCAATATTTGTTAAATCGGAATAATCTATAATAAAATCATATGACTGATCATTATCCGATTTTTTTACTTTTTTAATTTCCGAGAAGAATAATATGTTTTTATAGTTATGAGAAAAAGGAATAATATTCTCAAGATTGAAATTTCCATTAGCAATAATATATTTAAGTACACTGAATCCATAACCAACTTTTCTTATTTCATCAATCGATGTAATAAGCACGGGTGTATTACTGAAATTCCCTGTTTTATTTATCTTAGAAACAAACTCCCAAGGAGTTATATCGCGAATATTTACATCCATTATGATTGCCGACGGCGTTTCAATTTTAATAAATTCCAATGCATCGTTTCCGCTATCAAATATTTTTGTTCCGTAATTATTTGTATTAAGATAATCGCCAATCAGATTTTGTACCTGCTTATTGCTGTTTACAATTAATACAAATTGAGCATCTCTATTATCCTCAGTTAAAGCAACCGCAGATAATTCCTTAACTTTTACATTTGCCAAATTTTCTTTAATAATATCGGGAATTTTTAATAAGAACCGAGAGCCTTCCCCTGGTGTGCTTTCGACATTTATAGTACCGTTTAATGAATTAATATATCTTTTGCAAATAGCCAGTCCTAATCCCGTTCCGCCGTAATTTCTTGATATACTCGAATCCAATTGTTTAAATTCATTAAATATTACCGATAAGTTGTTTGATTCGATTCCAATTCCTGTATCTCTAACAACAATTTCCAAATCACGGCCTTCGGAATAAAACTCGAGATTTATCTCGCCTTGTTCCGTAAATTTAACAGCATTGCCTAAAAGGTTAATAACCATTTGTTCAATTTTACTTTTATCGCTTTCGATAATTTTATCGTTGGCAAAATTATACGATAGGAAAAAACTTAATTTCTTTTCATCAACAAGCGGAGTAATAAAATTAAATATGTCTGAAGCAAAATCTTTTAATGAAAACTCTTCAATTTTGAGATCAACAATTCCTGACTCGATTTTTGAAAATTCAAGGATATTATTTATTAATGTTAATAATTTATTCCCGTTTCTTAACACAATATTAAGCCGGTCTTTTGATTTAATTGACGAAGAAGAATCTTTAATTACAAGCTCCGTAAGACCAAGTATTGAATTAAGCGGAGTTCTAAGTTCGTGCGACATGCTTGCAAGAAAATCAGATTTTACCTTTGTTAATTCAACTGCTTTTTCTTTCTGTTTTTCCAACTCCTCGGCATTCTGTTTCAATTTTCCGTGAAGCTCCAAAAGCTGTCTGTTCTGTTCAGTTATCTGCTCATTCTGCAAATGATACTGTTCGTTTAATTTTCTTAACTCTTCGATAAAATTTTCAAGCTGTTCCAAGGCTTTTGCATTAGTCAAACCAACGGCCAGCTGTTCTTGAATTTTACCAATATAGTCTTTTACATTAATATTTGGTTTTTTCTCCGATGCAAGTTCAATTATTGCTATAACGTTTTTATTATAAATAACCGGGGCTACAAGAAGGTATTCAATTTTAATTTCCGCAATTCCGGTTTTGATAACGGGATTATTTTTATAGAAATCGAATTCCGCAATTTCTTTTTTCTTAATTACATTTTTATAGAATTCTATTTCACCGGAAGGTTTTATAACATTATCACTTATTCCGTATGAGGAAACCATTCGAAGCTGTTCATTTTCAACAAGATATAACAGCCCTAAAGTTAATCCGGTAGACGTAATTATTTTTGCTAAAGCTTGATCTGAAACTTCAATAAGCGAAGGATTTTTATTAAGCAGTGTTATGAATTCCGCGTAATCTTTTTCAGCCTTTTCTTTAGCCATTAATTTATCAAGCATCGCGTTAAAAGCTTCGCCGAATTTTCCTATTTCATCTTTTAAAATAATTTTTGTTCTGTGATTAAGATTTCCCTTACTAGTAATTTCAGCGGTTTCACTCAGTAAAGAAATTTGATTCCTTAACTTTGTTGTAAATATAAGAACGATAATAACAGAAAGAGCAATACTGACCGAGATAATTAGAAAAGCGATAAACCTCATTGTATCCCTAAACTCAGATGCTTCTCTGGAAACAGTGAATATTAAAAAACTCATTCTGCCGGACGGGGTTAATATATTGCTCGGCGTATAAATGGAGGCGAGGAAATCGGTATTTTGAAGTTCTTCGCCTGAAAGATCAAAGTTGTTTTTATACTTTAATAATGAGTATGCGTTTTCAATGTAAATATAATTTGATTGATTTAATTTCGCGTTTGACACATCCAACAATTTATTATCAACTATGAGGGAAATATCGGCTTGAATTTTTTTTGATATTTCGGTTAAAAGCTTGTCCGTAATAATAAATCCATAATAGAATGTTTCCCCATTTAGGTTTTTATATTTAAGAATAACATTTTTATTATCGGACAAAAACTGGTTTAGCGTAACACCAGTGCTTGTTATATAGTTTTTCGATTTATATTTTTTCTGATTAATTATATTGTTGTCGATAAGCGTAAAAATAAAATCAACTTCTTTGCCGGCGATATCTAAAGAGTCCAGGTTTTCGCTGCTTGAGATTATTTTTTGAAAATCGTCATCTACCTTTTCGATTTGAAGCTGAAAAGAAAACACAAATAGGTTTGTAGAATTAAGAAGTGTTTTTGAGTGCTGCGTCTGCAGAAAAGAATTAGCTAAAGAATTATATATTATTGTAGAAGTAAAAGAAACAAAGGCTACAACCGTTAAAATTATCAGTAAAATTCTGGCATTGATTTTCATTTTTCGTTTTGCAAAACTTTTCTAATTGTAATTATCAGCTCATCCAAATCATACGGTTTGCTGATAAAGTCTGCAGCTCCGAGCCGGGCAGAATCAATAGCGCTTTTAACATCGGCATAAGCGGTTAGCACAATAACTTTTATATCAAACAGCTCTTCGTGCAGTTTATTAAGGACATAAAACCCGTCTTTTCCGGGCATCTTTAAATCTAGTAGTAATAGATCAACCTTATTATTACTTATAAATTTAAAAACGTCGTCGGCATTAGTAACAAAATTGGAATTATATCCTATTTCAACAAGTTCTTCGGAAAGAACAGAGCACAAATTTATATCGTCATCAACTATTAAAATTGATTCCATTAATTAATTTTCCTTCTGTTCCTCTGTTTCTTCTAATTTTTTTGTTTTAAATTTTTCGATAATATCTTTATGTTCGTTTCTTAAATCATTAATTGCGTTAACTTTTTTCTGATTAACTCTATCCTTAAGTGTAGGTACAATTTCGGCCTTAATAAGAATTATTACTTCTCTTTTACTAATTTGTTTCTGATCGTATCCCGTTAAATATCTAATTCCAAATACCCACCAAGGCAAATCCTTCAAAATCGGAATTCCTCTTCTAACATCAGTTTCTTCGTTTACAAATAATCCGCCTATAACGGTTTCTTCACCGTCAAGCATTAAAACATCGGTAGTCGCCTTAGTTTTTCTTATTTCAGTTGTAAGATCGCCGGGCTGAGCCGAACTTCTTTCAACATCCAATTTAAGCAGCACATAATCTACGTCATCTTCATTATAGATATAAGGAGATACTTGAATAATTGTACCGGTTGATATAAATACATCGATAACATTGCCTGCAAAGTCTCTTTGTTTTATTGATATATCCGACCCGATTTGAATTCTTCCGTCTTGTTTATTTCTTACGGTAACGGAAGGACGGGAAATAATTTCTCCTAAATTTTCAGTTTCAAAAAATCTGAACAAAGCGGTAGCATTGCCTTTAAATTCACCAATTTCAAATTCAGATGAAGTACCTGTTGTAAAATCAGGAGGAGTTAGTTCTGTGCCTGTTCCTTCGGTAGCGCCTGCTGAAAAAGTCTGAAAGTTAGTTCCTATTGAAAGTCCGGATTGAGAAAGCAAGAACTGCCAATTTATTCCGCGTTCTCTCATTTCAGTAATATTCGCTTCAAAAAATACAGCTGAAATTTTCACTTCTCTTTCCGCGACTGAAGCATAAATCTCTTCCGAAAGCTGTGTTTTCCCGATTTCTCTACTTTTAAGAATTATGACTTCGGGTTTTTCTTCAAGAATTAAATTCTTAACCTGACTTAAAATCGACAGGGCCTTCATGTAAGGCATTTTATTTATTTCAATTCCAATCGGATCAATATTTTCAGAAGTAGTAACTACCTTTCTGCCTGTAAGTTTTTCGCTAACCTGACTTATTACTTCTATTGCCTGGTTAAACGGTATGTCTTGCGAAAGAGTTACCAATTCTTCCGGATTATTATAACCGCTTAATTCTTTTTCAAGAAGTTTTTGAGCGCTAACTTGAAAAGCAGCAGCGGTTAAAAACAAAATTATAATAAATCTTTTCATTGTATTTTTCTCTTATTATTTTCTTTTGCAAGAGTTAATTCCACTTTATCAATTATCCCTCCCTTATTAAGGATAAACCGAACAGTGCTATTGTCAAAATCTATTTCAGTCAAATAACCTAAATATACCTGATCGCCTTCCCAAAGCAAATATGTTGTGCCTTGTCCGTCAGCAATAAATGCGCCGTCCGGAATTAAAGCAAGCAGCGTAGCATTTTGAACGTCGAGAAGATTATCGGTATTAGGAGGTATTTCATTTCTAATCAACGGATAGAAAATGTCATATATTGGATTAGGAACAAGACTATTTTCTTTAATAACCTTAGAGGCAAAGTCCGCGTTAAACGAATAATAAACCGCGACAGAAATTTTATAGTTTACCAAATAGTACGGATTTTTTTCATCGTCGACTTTCACAAAATCGTTAAAAGCTACCATCAAAATCTTCTTAAGTTCCTTGCTTTGTTCAATTGCATAAATCAGTTTGTATAAGTCGTTAAAAAAAGCGACACCGGATAAATCATATTTATAAAACATAAAATCACCGGCTTGTTTTGTATCCGTATATTCAATATTCACAAACGAATGAGGCGAAAAGCCGAAACTAACTTTATTAACAAAATCATAAAAACTTGACTGCGAAAGACTTACAGGTATATTAAACTTTCTTAGATTAAGAATTGAATCCAGTTCTGCCGATCTGGCCTTGAGCGCATTAAGCTGATCAATTAAATCTGCTGTATTATAAGCATTCAGGTTTAATTCTTTGATCTTATTTTTTCTTTCGTCAATGTCCCCTTTTTGCAGGACAAATGTATATAGACCGCTTCCAAGAACAATAAAAATCAGAATTGTAAGAATTATTAAAGTATTTTTAATTTTCGGATCCATCTTTCCCGGTCCGGTTGTTAGTAAGTTTAAAGTTTAGAATATATGAGAAAGCATTTTTATCACGCAGCGGATCATATAAAATATTTTTCAAAATTGCCGAGTTGCTGTAATCGGCAAACTCGGTTAAAGCACTTCTGGAAAGGGAATAACCTTTTATAGCAACATCCTGACTAAGTTCGGCTGCTTCAAGATTAGTAATCCAGAAATTCCGCCTGCGTTCAACAAAGGTAGAAATTCCGTCAAGAAGATTTCCCCAAACCTCTGTTCCTACCGTCGCGGAATCGAGTATGGCCTGAGTTTTATCAAAATTTGCTATTCTGCTTGCAATAGGATTAATCTGATTTACAAGTTCCTGGTTCTGCTGCTGAAGAATTGTAAGTCTGTTTACTTCCTGATCAAGTGACGCAAGCTCTTTATTATTAGCTAGTATGTGATATGTAAAATAAAATGTTGCCGCAAATATTAAAGGCATAACAGCGTAACTATGCCATCCGAATTGAAGGAATTTTTGGTTTTCATGAATGTAACGCGGCAGAATATTTATTCCGCGATATTCTTTTGCCTGTTCATCAAAATATTCAACAGCTGCGGCAACAGGAATAGAAAAAGAAGATATTTCTTTTTTTGCTTTGTCCTGAAGCTGGGATGTATCAATATTATCGAAAGTAAGTTCAGTTACGTTTGCTTCAGGAAATGTTCCGTAGAAAGAAAGCACAAGGTTTTCGGATCTGTCTTCACCGCAAAGAATTACATTATCCAGGCGAGGAATTCCGCCATTCTCCATTTCCAGAAGAATTTTAGAAAAATAAACATCGTAAGTATGAAGGTTTTGCGTGCCTATATCTAATGTAGTGCCGATATGTTTAAGTTTTTGTCCCTCAAGAAAAATTAATTTACTGTATTCTTTTCCAGTATAAATAATTAATGAAAAATCCTCGGGATAAAATTTTGTAGTTTTGGAAACATAATACGCTAGCGAAATTTCGGCGCTTTTAATTGTGCCAATAGTGTAAAATCTTCTATTGTTGTATCCGGCTAAAGAATTTACTAATGATACGCATGGTATTTCGCCTTCAACAAAAACCGCTAAAGTATGACCGCCGTTTAAGTCAATGCAGTCAATTGAATCTTTGGAGATATAAAAGCCTTTTGTTTCAAGAATATCTTTTAGAATAATATCAATAAGTTTGCTTTTATCTTCAATTCTTGCTCCTTCATAGATATGGTAATTAATAGCAGGTTCTGTAATAACAGGAACAAAGGTAGCCTGATTTAATTTAATATCGTTTAAAGAAGCCGCTATTGTTGTAAATTCTCCCCCTTTAACGTCGGGGCCGGAAGAAGGCGCGGCACTGTCGATATTATCAAATGAAATATCGTCTCCAATGCTTTCCATACTAAAGTCGGCCAAAGAATCGGATTGAGAAGATGAAGATTCGCTATGAGACAATACAACAGAAATTGTACGGATAACTTTCAAACCTTCCTTATCCTTAATTACAACAGCAACCTTGGTATCGCTTCCCTCACAATATATAAAAACATAGGGTTTCATAAATTACATACCTTTAAGCAATTGCAGCATTCTAGTTTTATTATTAGCATATCCTACTGCATTTTCTTTAGTTATTCTTTTTTGTTGATATAATCTTATCAAATCTTGTTCCATAGTTACCATACCCTGCTGGGAGCCTTGATTTATCATCATGTATATTTCGCTCGTATTGTTATTTTTTATTGCGGCTCTAACGCTCGGAGTAACAATTAATACTTCCTTTGCCATTACGCGCTTACCGTCAGTGCTTGGCACAAGTTTTTGCGATACAGCCGAAACAAGCACATCAGCTAATCTGTATCTAACTCTTTCCTGTTCCGAGGGGCTGACTTCCGCGATAATACGATCGAGTGATTCAACGGCCGAAGATGTATGCAAGGTAGAAAATACCTTATGACCGGTATCAGTTACCTCCAGCGCGGCCATAATTGTTTCCGGGTCTCTCATTTCACCTATTACAATTATATCGGGATCCTGTCTTAATGCTTGTATAACTCCTTCTTTAAAGGATAATACATCTCTGCCCACTTCGCGATGTCTTACAATACATTTCTGAGATTTGTGAACATATTCAATTGGAGCAGCGACAATTACAACATGAGCCGAATCAAATTTATTATGGTAATCAATAATTGCATCCAATGTGGTTGATTTACCCGATCCTGTAATTCCGGTTACAAGCGACAAGCCGAATTTCATATAATTATGGCTCATCATTTTTACTGCAAAGGGATGAAAATCTAATGATTCTAAAGGGCGCACGGTTGCTGAAATTGCTCTCATATTAAGTGCAAGCGAATCTAAATCAAAGTAGGCATCGGCGCGGAATCTAACATCTTTGCTTTGTTTTGAATAAAAGAATGTATAACTAAAATCTAAGTTTCTTTTATCGAGTAATGAGCCGCATTGGTTTTTATTCAATAAAGAAACTATAAGTGTTGTGGATTCGTCAGGTTTCATCTTCGGCAAATCCATTGCTTTTTCTTTTTTACCGAAAATTCTCAGCCATATAAACTCTTCGGTTCCGTGACCGCCGATTTCAATATCCGAAGCCTGGCGTTCAATCATTGCAGTTAAAATAATATTCGCAAATTTTACAAGTATTGATTTTTGTTCAATGTTAATCTCGTCAATATGTTCAATTATAAACCTAACTCTTTCTGGTCCTATTACTGAGTCAGGAATGCGAGAAGTATACTGAGCAAGTATTTTAAGCGCTTCAGAAGTCATATAATAATTAAATTATGTACAATTCTTTTTATTATCGTATAATGTAACAATATATTTAAGAATATATAACATATTATTCATCAGTTGTGGCCGCAATCACTTCGGGAATTGATGTTAAACCAAGTCTAACTTTTTCCAAACCCGATTCTCTAAGGTTAAGCGAACCGTCAAGTTTAGCCTGCTGTCTTATTGCTTCTTCATCAACTTCATCACCTGAACGTACAATTATTTGTCTAAGATCTTTTGTAAAATAAAGAGCTTCATGAATTGCAAGTCTACCTTTAAAACCTGATTGATTGCATTTAGGACATCCAACCGGTTCAAATAATTCTATATTTTTCCATTCTTCGTATTTAAGTCCCGCAGCGGTTAAAACCTCAATTGTATTCTTGTCCATTCGTCTTTTACAATCAGGGCATAATCTGCGGATAAGTCTCTGCGCAACAATTAAATTAATAGCGTATGCAATCAAGAAAGGTTCAACACCCATTTTAAATAAACGAGCTACAGCGCTGGGCGCATCGTTTGTATGCAATGTTGAAAAAGTAAGGTGACCGGTATTTGCAAGTTTAATAGCAGTCTCGGCTGTTTCTTTATCACGCATTTCACCAACAAGAACAATATCGGGGTCATGACGAAGAATGGCTCTTATAGCCTGTTCAAAATTCATTTTGTAGCCGATTTTCAGCTGCCTTGCGCCTTCAATAACGTACTCAACGGGATCTTCAACTGTAAGCACATTTACTTCGGGAGTAATAACCTGGTAAAGAGCCGCGACAAGCGTTGTACTTTTACCTGATCCGGTAGGACCAGTTAGAATAACCATTCCCTGCGGCTGAGTAATAGCTTTTTTAAAACTAGATTTAGTATAACCGGTAAGTCCGAGTTTATCTAAATCAGTTATAACTTTTCTATCGTCAAGAATTCTTATTACAATTGATTCAAATTTATTTTTAAGTTCGGTTCCAACCATGGGCAATACAGAAACTCTGAAACGTATTATATGTCCGTCAATTTCCCTTTGTATAAAACCGTCCTGAGCTTTTTCTCTTTCAAATCTATCCATGCCTTTCGAACGATCTTTTATAACGGCCATAACTGCTTCCGGCAGCGTATTTTCCTGGGTGTACCAATGAGCAAGTTTACCGTCGACCCTAAAATGAATTTCGGTTTTATTTCCGCTTTTAGGGAAAATGTGCAAATCACTTACACCTTTTCTTACGCCTTCAACAAGAGCGGCTTCAATAAGATTTATAAGCGCGCTTTTATTTATTTCGGCATCTAATTCTTCTTCATCAATCGCGCTTTCTTCATGTTCAACCGAAAGTTCTTCACCCGAATCTTCAATCATCTGAAGAAATTCGTTTCGCTTAGGCATTATAATTTGAATTAGCTTATCGTAATCTTTTTTACGAAGGTAATTTATTTCATATTTTTTAGCGTTAAGCGCATACGCAATTTTTGTTAAAGCTCTATCGGTAGGATCAATAGCAGCTAATGTAATTTTATCTCTTACTCTTTCATCAAGTCTAATAGGAATAACAAAATGATCTGCGATAAGAGTTTTAACATCATCGGTTTGAGAATTTATTAGTTTTTTTATTTCATTAATTTTTTCTTCGGGCAGGTCTTCAATATGAATGTTTAATTCTTTAAAAGCATAAAGTACTGCCACTTCCCTAAAAATGGTATCGTGATCAAAACTAAATTCCTGAACAAGAATCTGCGCAAGGTTTCTTTTCAGTTTGTCCTGATCGTTTACTTTTATCTGGAGAGCTTGTTCTAAAATACGGGTATCTATTATTCCCTTCTTTAACAACAAGTAACCAATTTTATCAGTCATTTCAAGATTAGTGTCAATCATCCCTTTAATCCAATTTAATAAATACTATTTTGAAAATGATGACTTAGGACTTATAGTAGCTGTTTCAGCAGATACGAGTGTCAACCCGATCATAACAACCATAATTACCATCGCAATAACGACTTGAATTAGTTCAATAACATTTTTTAATCTAAAAACAGTTTCGCTTTCATAATAATTTGCTAATTGAAGTGCGGTGTTTTTTATAGTACCGGTTTCTTCTCCCGAGTGAAGCCTGTTTAAAGCCGTATCAGTAAATACCCCGCACGCTTCAAATGATTCTGAAATACCCGCGCCTCTTTTAATCATCATAGGTATTGCTACTGTTTTTATCTGGTTTTCGAAATAAGTATTTCCTGTTGCCTCTGCTGCAATTCTAATTGGTTCAATACTTTCGGCAGAACCGCTGTAAAGTGTATAAAACACACGGCAGAAAACTTCGATGCATGTTTTATGAATTAGGGAACCCATAATTGGGATTTTAAACATTAACCTATCAACAACAAGTTTCCCTTTTTTTGTAGCTGCAAACCTCCAGAAAATAATAGGCGGAATTATAACTGCCAGAATTACTAAATACCAAAAATTGACAAGGAAATCACTTATCTGTAAGGTAGCCGCAGTTAAAGGCGGCAGTTCAATATCAAATTTCTGAAATAGTTTGGCGGTTTCAGGAAATATATATCCTACATAAAAAAGTACCGCAAGAAATAATACAAACAAAGTAATCATAGGTGTAATTAATGCGCTTCTAAGATTTTTCTTAAATTCCTGCTGTCTTTCCAAAAACTTGGCTGTGGCTTTATAAATCTCAGCCATGTTTCCGCTTTTTGAGGCAAGCCCAAGCATATATGCAGAGAATTTTCCGAATACACCCTGGTATCTTAAAAATGTTGCTTCGCTGTCGGCGCCTTTTTTTAGATCATTATTAATTTGTTTAAGGGTTTCTTTAAGAGTTTTATTTTCCAAATCGTTGATGAGCAAGGTTAAAATTTCACTATAAGGGAGTTTCTGATCCAACAACTCAGCGCTGATTTTCACAAATGAAACTATATCCTGCTGGGGAGGTTTTGGGGTCCATTCAAACAATTGTTTATTTACAGAAAGTACCTGATAACCAAGTTTTGTTAGTGCATTTACAACTTCTTCTTTTGTAAAAGCGCGCTGCTCACCTTTTATCGGTTTAGCATCGCCGCCTCTTTTTACCTTGTAAATAAAGGTAGTTTTCTTTTCAATTTTTTTTAAGGAAAGATTATGTTTGCCTGCGAGTATATGTATCTTTTTTTTACCTTCGGCATAAGTTTCTGCATTGAGTGACCCGGTTATTGGCTGACCACTCTGTTTAACGGCTTGAAATCTTAATTCTATCATAGTTTATATCCGTTTTAACCGGTTTAAAATGCAAAAAAGGGCTGATAAATCCAAACTTAGATTTAGCAGCCCCCTTTTAGAATAACTCAATATTAGTTGTTAGTAACAGCAGTTGTTATACCTGTAGGACTAACAGTTGCGGTAACAACAACTCCGCTTGTACCGTTAGCTCCTATTTCATTACCAGTACCAGTAATAACAATTTGAGTAGCTGTTGGAGTTCCTGTAATTACATATGTACCGTTTCCTGTTGTATCTAAAGCAGAAGGAATTGCCCAGCCAACGAATGAATTTCCGCCGCCGCCTAATGCTGTTGGTTTTCTATGATATTGCTGAGCCATAGAGCCTAAGTTTACAACATCTGCAGTAAGACCATCAATATTTGCTTGTAAACTGCTTGCAGTAAATACGTTGATACCAACTACTACGGCAATACCAACTATAATAACGCCTAATACGATAAGTAAAAGTTGTTGTTGACCCATTTTTAACTCCTATTTTTTGTGATTGATTGTTTGATACAAACTGAATACTTATGATCTAATTTGATGCCAAAGTTTATTTTCTATTATATTTCAAATTTTCAAACATTTTTACTATAAAGTATAATTTACATGTAATAATTACAACTGTTATTTTATAATTGTTACCTGAAAGTCATTAGGAGATACAGTAATTTGAACCTTAACCGAGTCGTTGCCTGTTACAACTTCGTTTCCTGTTGCTAATATTACAACTTGATCCGTAGATATGTTTTCGATGCTGAACCATCCGTTTCCTGTTGTTACCAATGAAGGAGGAATAGTCCATGTTAATCCGCCATGGGAGTTATCAAAGGCTCGGTTGCCGCCTCCCATAGTCTGCGGTTTTCTGTAATGCTGCTGGGCTAATGAAGCTAAATTAATCAATTCGTTGGTAATATTGTCTCTTTTGGCTTCAACTGCTGAGGCAGTAAACATGCTTATTCCAATAATAATAGAAATGCCTACTATTAAGATTCCTACTACAATAAGTAATAACTGCTGTTGACCCATTTACAATCGCCTTTAGTTAAATGTTTATCAATCACCTATCGATCGATACGTTTCAGCATAATAAACAAAAACCAAACCAGTAATATTTTAGGAGAGTAAAGCAAAACTAAAACAAATATATGAAATAAAATTAAATATAATCAATGTTTTTAAAGATTTGCGGTAGGGATTGGAAAAGTTATATAAAAAAATTTCCGGTAATATTTACGTGTACTTTGTCGAAATACAAGAAAATATTACCGGTTAGAATTTATCTAATTTTAATGTGTAGTTCTTTTAACTGATGTTCGTCAACATTTGAAGGTGAGTCATCCATTAATGAATGTCCGCTGGAAGTTTTTGGAAACGCAATTACTTCTCTTATAGATTTTTCCCCCGCGAACAGCATTGCAAGTCTGTCAAGTCCGAAAGCGATACCTCCGTGTGGCGGCGCACCGTATTTAAAAGCATTCATAAGAAAACCGAATTTAGCTTCAGCTTCTTCGTCAGAAATTCCAAGCGCTTTAAACATTAATGCCTGCAGTTCGGAATCGTGGATTCTTATACTTCCGCCGGCTATTTCATTTCCGTCTAAAACCAAATCATAAGCGCGCGCATAGACTTCAGCCGGATTCGATTCCATTTTATCAATATCTTCTATTCTTGGAGAAGTGAAAGGATGATGCATTGCATAAAATCTCTTCGTATCTTCATCCCACTCAAAAAGCGGAAATTCTGTTACCCAAAGCAATGCCGGTTCTGAATCAGGTTTTATTAAATCTAATCTTCTTGCCATTTCCAAACGCAACGATCCCATTTGGGAAAGCGTTTTTAATCTTGAACCCGAAAGTATAAATAATAAATCGCCGGGTTTAGCGTTTAAAGCATTTATAATATTTTGTTTTTCTTCATCGGTTAAAAATTTGGCAATAGGCGCATCAAGACCATCTTCTTTAACCCTCATCCAAATTAATCCCCCGGCTCCGAGTTTTTTAACGTATTCAGTCAGAACATCTAATTGATTTCTTGTATACTCGCCGCAACCTGGAGCTAAAAGACCTGTAATGATGCCTTCTTTTTCAATAGCTTCCTTAAAAACTCTAAATTCACAAGTTTTTACCGCTTCATTTAAAGTCTTCATTTCAAGATCAAACCTTAAATCAGGTTTATCACTGCCGTATCTTTCCATTGCCTCTTTAAATGTTAATCTCGGTATTGGAGTTACAAGATCAAAACCTTTCACTTCCTTGAAAAGTTTTATCATCAGTCCTTCCATAGTTTCATATATATCTTCGGTATCGACAAATGACATTTCAACATCTATTTGTGTAAACTCCGGCTGTCTGTCGGCTCTTAAATCCTCGTCTCTAAAGCATTTGACAATTTGGAAATATCTATCTAATCCAGATACCATCAATAACTGCTTATACTGTTGAGGCGATTGGGGCAAGGCGTAAAATCTGCCTTTATGCAAACGACTTGGCACCAAAAAGTCACGCGCGCCTTCAGGAGTGCTTTTCATAAGAACAGGAGTTTCAACTTCGACAAAACTTTGTTTGTCAAAATAGTTCCGTACAATCTGATACATTTTATGACGAAGAATCAAATTATCCTGCATTTCTTTTCTTCTTAAATCCAGGTATCTGTATTTTAATCTGATGTCTTCATGAACATCAATTCCGTCCTTAATTTGGAAAGGAGGTGTAATGGCTTTATTTAATATTGTAACTTTATCTACCATCACATCAACAAACCCAGTCGCAATTTCGGAATTTTCCGTCCCTTCGGGTCTCTTTCTAACCTTGCCTTCAATTGAGACAACATACTCGTTGCGCAGGTCTTTGCCAATTTCGTGCGATTCCAAATTATAGGTAGGCTCAAATACAATTTGAGTAATACCGTACCGATCGCGCAAATCAATAAAAACCACACCTCCCAAATCTCTCCGTGTGTCAACCCAACCGTTTATAACAACATTGTCGCCAATATTACTTTCTCTTAAATCTCCGCAAGTATGTGTTCGTCTTTTAAAGCTCATTTCGTTATTATTCCTCTTGAAAAAAATTTAGCTGGTAAAATAATCAATTAGATGTGGTTACACAAATTCTTAATGAGACTTTATGTTTTTTATTAACAAATACCGTATAAATATTTAATAATTAGGAATAAAATGAAATTAGTAATTGATGAAAACATTTCATTTGCAGAAGAAGCTTTCGAAAGCTTCGGCGAAATCATTCTTTTAAACGGAAGAAAAATCGATAATAAAATATTATCAGACGCAGATGCATTAATTGTGCGCTCAATAACAAACGTAAATGAGAAATTGTTAAAAAACACAAACGTAAAATTTGTAGGCACAGCAACAATTGGAACAGACCACATTGATTTAGATTATTTAAGTGAAAACAAGATTGAATTTTCAAGCGCAGCCGGATGCAATTCTTATGCGGTAACCGAATATGTTTTCTGCGCAATCGCTAATATTATAACACAAAATCATATTTTAAAGGAAAATCCTTCAATTGGAATATTCGGATTCGGAAATATCGGAACAAAAATTTCCCGTTATGCAAAAGCTATGGGACTGGATGTATTCATTAGCGACCCGCCTCTTGAGCGTGCTGGTAATCCTCAGGTTTTTCATTCCCCTGAAAAAGTACTTGAATCGGATATTATTACTTTTCATGTACCGTTAAATACCGAAGGAATTGATAAAACCGTTCATCTTCTTGATGAAAATAAATTAGAAAAAATAAAGCCTGGTACAATAATAATTAATTCTTCACGCGGTCCTGTAATAGATAACGCGGCTTTGTTAAGAAGACTTAAAAAAAACAAGGATATTTTTGCGGTACTTGACGTATGGGAAAATGAACCGGATTTTATGCTTGAACTGCTGCAGAATATAAATTTAGGAACGCCTCATATTGCAGGTTATTCGCTGGAAGGAAAAGTAAACGGCACAAAAATGATTTATGACGCTTTATGTAAATTTCTAAGCAGAGAACCTGTCTGGCAGCCGGTTTTACCCAATGTGGATAATAGTGTTGTTGAATTAAAGAATGAACAGAATAACTTTGAAATACTTAGTTCTATTTTTGAAAATGTATATTCTATTAAAGAGGATGATCTTCTTTTAAGAAATTCTTTAAATATGTCCGACAATCAAAAGAAAGAATATTTCGATATTTTAAGAAAAAATTATAAATACAGAAGAGAACTAAATAACTATAAAATTAAAATCGACAGCGGCCAGCCGGAAAATCTAAATTTAACGGGATTAAATTGGATTTCAGAATTTAGATTAAACTTGGTTTCTTAATTTATTTTTATAAAATGAAGTATACTTTTTAAAACTTTCAATGTTTAATATATTTTGAAACGTTGCATAAATTTAGCTGTATAAACACAATCCTATTTTATTTATTTTCATCTGGTTAATGAATCAATAAATTACAATATGAAATATATATTTTTAGCTTTACTATTGATAACATCTTCAATCATTTCGTCGCAGGCGAAAAACGGATTCCAAATTGCCCGTTTAAAATATAACGGCGGCGGCGATTGGTACAACGATCCCTCAGCCGAAGTTAATTTGTTAAAATACATTAACGAAAATACCAATATTAAAGTGCAGCCCGAATACGTATTTGTTGACATCAATAGCAGCGATTTATTTTTGTATCCTTTTTTATTTTTAACGGGACATGGGAATATTGTTCTTTCGGATTCCGATGCAAAAAAATTACGCACATATTTAGAAAGCGGCGGTTTTCTTTATGTTGATGATGATTACGGTTTGGATAACTCTTTTAGAAGAGAAATTAAAAAAGTTTTCCCCGAAAAAGAGTTGAAAGAAATTCCTTTTAATCACGGAATTTATAATTGTCTTTATACTTTTGAATACGGCCCTCCAAAAACTCATGAGCATGATAATAAAGCCCCTTCAGGTTTCGGAATATTTATTAATGATCGTCTTGCAGTTTATTATACAAAAGAAAGCAATCCCAGCGATGGATGGGCAGACGCGCGTTCACATAACGATAAGCCGCAAAAAAGAGAAGAAGCGTTAAAGTTCGGAACAAATATAATAATATGGGCCTTATCAAATTAAAATGATTAATAATTCTGAACATATAGATGAAATAAAAAAGAAACTTAACAATGTTGTTAAAAAAGAAGAACTAATAAATTCATTAAACGGAATCTTTATTGCTGTCTCGTTTTCACTATTAGTATTTGTATTCTTTTTATTTGTTGAGTCGATTGGAAATTTTAATTCAGGTTTTCGTACTATAATGGTACTGCTGTTGACCGTGATAACAGCATTACTGTTTGCGGTTTATTTTGTATTCCCAATTCTTAAGGCTTACGGTTATTTTCGAAAGACAGATTATTTTAAAACAGCATTTCAAGTCGGGCGCCGATTCCCGGATATAAAGGATGAACTTTTAAACTCGCTTCAATTAATTACTGAAGAAAACAAGTATAATTCCTCCCCGGTGCTTATTAACAAAGCGTTTGAAAGTATATATGAAAAAATAAAACCCATTGATTTTACATCAATTGTGGATTTTTCAAAATCAAAAAAATATTTCAGAACAACGGCTTCGATAATTATTACTTCCGGCATTCTATTATTTATTCCTTTTTTACAGAATGCAGCAGGAAGATTAATTAATTATGATAAAGAATTTATTGTCCCCCCGCGGTTTTCATTTAATATTTCACCGGGCAATAGTAAAATTACAAAAGGTGAAAAACTTTTTGTTAAAATTTCAGTTACGGGAGAAAATCCAGGTAATATCTCATTGTTAACCAAATCAATAGAAGAATCGGAGTTTTCGGAAATTGAACTACAGGCGGATTCCAACGGATATTACAATTATGTTTTTAACTCGCTAAACAGTACAATTGAATATTACGCTTCGGCACAAAAAATTGAAAGCGATATTTATAAGATTTACGTTATAAACAGGCCTGTTATAAGAGGAATGGAAATAACAGTTTCGCCTCCTTCTTATTCCAAAATTCCCCGCTCGGTTCAAAAGGATAACGGCAATATTTCAGCTCTTCCCGGTAGTATAGTTTATCTAAAATTAAATTCGACAAAACCATTACATGCGGCAGAGATTATTTTCGGCGACAGTTCAAAAAAACAGCTGGTCGTAAAAAATGATTCCGCATTTGTGAATTTTACGATTAATAAAAAGTACGATTATTATATAAGCCTAACCGATAATGAAAAAAATGAGAACAAAAATCCAGTAACATATTCAATTACTTTATTAAACGATGACTTTCCCATACTTGAAATAATTGCGCCAAATGAAGATGTTAAATTAACTGATCAGAACAATATCTCGCTGCAGTGTAAAATAAGCGATGATTTCGGATTCACTAAACTGGTATTAAATTATAAGCTCACCGAATCACGATACGAAATGCCTTGGGAAGAATATTCGCAGATTGAAATTCCGTTTAACAATAACTCGAAAGAATCTGAAATATTCTACAATTGGAATCTCTCTCCTTTAAATCTTGGGGTAGAAGACGTTGTTTCATATTATCTTGAGATTTTTGATAACGATAATATTAACGGGCCTAAATCTGCCAAATCGAAACTATTTAATATACGGGTGCCTTCGCTTGACGAGCTGTTTAATGAAGCTGATGAAACTCAGTTGGAGGCGGAAAAAGATTTAACAGAAACATTAAAAGAAGCCGAAAAACTTAATAAAGAGTTTGAGAAAATCAGCGACGAATTAAAACAGGACAATAAAGAATTATCATTTGAAGAAAAAGAAAGGATTAAAAACGCGCTCGATAAATTTGAAGAACTTGGCAATAAAGTAGAAGAAATCCAAAAAGAACTTTCTAAAATGCAGAATAACCTGCAGGAAAATGACCTTCTTTCCGAAGAAACTCTGGAAAAATATATGGAGCTCCAGAAGTTAATGGATGAACTGACCGGAGAGGAATATAAAAATGCTCTTCAGAAAATGCAGGAGATGATGGAAAAACTTCAGCGCGATCAAGCTCAAAAAGCGTTTGAAGATATGAAGCTAAATGAAGAGAATTTCAAAAAAAGCATTGAACGTACATTAAATTTATTAAAACGTATTCAAGTTGAACAGAAAGTTGATGAACTAATAAAACGTTCCGAAGAACTCAGTCAAAAGCAGGAAGAGATTCAGAAACAAACTGAAAATTCAGATCAATCAATAAATGATAAAAAAGAGCTGCAAAATAAACAGGATGAGATTTCAAAAGAGTTAAAAGATTTTAAAGAGGAATTGGAAAAACTGCGCGATAAATTAAGCGAATTAAAAGATATGCCTCAGGAAGAAATGCAGAAACTTCTTGAAGAATTTGAAAAACAAAATAACGATCAGCTTTCCGAAAAAGCAGATGAAAACCTGCGCAAGAATCAAACACAGCAGGCGATGAAAATGCAGCAGCAGATTTCTCAGAATATAGGTGAGATGAACCAGGGTCTTAAAAATTTGCAGAGCCAGATGCAGATGCAGAATCAAATGCAGACGCTGCAGGATATGATGAAAATTATTGATAACGTTCTTTCGGTTTCTAAGGAACAGGAAGAATTAAAAGAAGCGCTGAAGGATTTATCTTTTAATTCTCCTCAGCTTAATCAGAACGCAAAGAAACAGAATGATCTCAAAAATGATTTAAGCAAAATATTGCAGCAGATGGGAAATACCGCGCAAAAAACATTTGCCATTACGCCCGAAATGGCTAAAGCAATCGGTAAAGCAATTTCGGACATGAATCAGTCTATTAATTCAATGCAGAACGGTAATTCATCGGCGGCAATGCAGAGTCAAAATTCATCGATGGCAAATTTAAATGAAGCCGCTACAATGATGAACAACATGCTTAATAATATGATGCAGGGTGGAGGAGCCGGCGAAGGAATGATGTCGCTTATGCAGCAAATGCAGCAGCTTTCACAGCAGCAGATGCAGCTGAATCAATTGACGCAAATGTTAAATAAAGGCATGCTTTCTCAAGAACAGATGGGGCAATTGCAGAGGCTTGCACAGGAACAGGAAATTATTAGAAAATCTCTTGAGCAGTTAAATAAAGAAAGCAAAGAATCCGGGCAGTCAAAAAAAATGCCTGCAAACCTTGATAAAATTCTTCAGGATATGAAAGAAGTAATTACCGATATGCAGACTCAAAAACTGGGCGATGATTTAATTCAGAAACAGGAAAGAATTTTATCGAAACTTCTCGATGCTCAAAAATCAATAAATGAAAGAGACTTCGAAAAAGAACGCGAATCGTTTGCCGGGGAAAATATCAAAAAAGATTCTCCGCCGGAATTATTATTAAACAGCGAAGAAGGCAGGGACAAACTGCGCGATGAATTATTAAAAGCCATACGCGAAGGATACTTAAAAGATTATGAGGATTTAATCCGTCAGTATTATGAATCCCTTCAGAAAGAAAATGTAGAATGATAAGTTTAAAATGCTAAATTCTCAATGCTAAGTGTTAAATGAAGAATACTTTTCAATTAGAATTTAACATTTAGCATTAAACATAAAGATACCTTTTAATTTTATGTGTAGGAGTTTTTTCAAAAGGATCAGGCTGTTCAATAATTTTATTTATTCTGCTGAAAGTGGAAATTCTTTCATTAACCTGTTTTAATAAATCTTTAATAATTTCATTTATTTTTTCACGTGCTTTAGGTTCTTCCATTTTCTGCATTCCGTGAAGCTCATCAAGTAATTCATAATTTAAATGAACTCGGGCAACAAGTTTTTTTTCGCTTTCATATACCAGGGATTCAGTTACATAATCAAAACTGTTTATTATTGATTCTATTTCTTCGGGATAAATATTTTTACCGTTGGAACCTATAATTACATTCTTCGATCTGCCTTTAATAAATAAATAATCATTCTGAATAATTCCTAAATCGCCTGTTCGAAACCATCCGTCGCCGGTTAAAACAGCGTTAGTTTTTTCAGTATCCTTATAATATCCTTTCATTACGTTAGGCGCTTTTATTATTACTTCCCCTTCCCCGGTTTCCGGATCTGGATCATCAATTATAACTTCCATTCCGTATAAAGGTTTGCCTGCTGATCTGAATACAGTCGTCTCCGGGCCGGTTCCGGTTACAAGAGGTGAAGTTTCGGTTAAGCCGTAACCAATAGCGTATGGGAATTTACCTTCGCGCAAAAATCTTTCAACTTCTTCGGATAAAGCCGCTCCGCCTATGCACATCATTTTTAATTGACCGCCAAAAGTCTTTTTTAATTTTCCGCAGGCTATTCTGTTAAGTTTTTTTCTTATAGGAGCTAATTTATAAAGTCCCCTCACAAGAGCTTTCTTGTTTAATTCGGGAAGTACGCGCATAAAATAAATTTTTTCAATAATTAAAGGCACAGCCAGTAAAATCGTTGGTTTAACTTTCTGCAATGCCGGCAAAAGCACAGCGGCTGTGGGCGGTTTATCGATATAATAAACCGAGGCGCCTACCATAATAGGAGTAACAAGGCCAAGAGTTGATTCAATAGTATGAAACAAAGGCAGGATAGAAAGCATTTTATCTTCTTTGTGAATATCAACAAGTTTTGTTGTAGCAAAAGCATCAAATACAATGTTTTTATGAGTAAGCATTACTCCTTTTGAATGTCCCGTTGTTCCTGAGGTATAAATAATAGCAGCAAGGTCGTCTTCTTTTACATCCTCTTTAATTATTCCGGCAAATTTTAAGGCAGCTGCTTTTATTTTAGCGAATTCTTTTTTTCCGGTTGCAATAACATCTTTTAGAATATCCTTGGTTGTATTTAAAGGAATAATAGAAAAGTCGTCCATTAAAATTATTGTCGTTAAGTCTTCAAAATTTTTCTCGGCTATTTTATCATAATATTTTGCTGATACAAAAATCGCTTTACTTTCCGAATGCCTTAAGCAATGGTGAACTTCGTTTTCTTGGAATTCAGTCATAATAGGAACAGCAACCGCTCCCATAGTTGTTACCGCAAAATAGGAGACTCCCCAGTTGACCTGGTTCTCGCTTAGTATAGCGACTTTATCGCCCGGGATAATTCCGTTTTCCTTTAAGAAGTTTGAAACCGAATTTACTTTTTCACCAAATTCTTTATATGTTAATTCATTTGAATCAATTCCTGACAAACATATTCTATCTGAATATTTGTCAATACTGTTTCTTAGTACTTCCAAAAGTGTAAGTTTAGAATTCTCATTCATTTCGTTCTTCCTAAAAGATGTTGACACAAAATAATAAATCTTATAAACAATTCATTAAAAAAAGAAAACCCGCTTACTTTTATTTTGCTTTAGCAGATAAAAGTAAACGGGTTTTAAACTGTAAGTATAAAAACATAAGACTTAATAATACTTACGCTTTCTCTTCCCAAACCTGGCAAATTGTAACAATCATTTTTGTAGCGGCTTCCATATCCTGCACAGCTACATATTCCGTATTAGCGTGAAAATTATGCCCGCCTGCAAATAGGTTCGGTGTCGGCAGTCCCATAAAACTTAAGCGCGACCCGTCTGTACCGCCGCGGATTGCCGAGTTAATAGGTGTAATGTTTAAGCGTTTTAACGCTTCCAAGGCGTATTCTTCAACATGCGGATGATCGTTTAGGATATATTTCATATTTCTATATTGTTCAATAACTTCAAATTCCAGACGCGAGCCGGAAAATTTTTCAACCGCCTTTTCGGCAAGACCTTTAAGCTTTGTTTCAAATTCTTTAAGATTTTCAACAATAAAATCTCGTATAATAAATTTAATTGTTGTTAGTTCTTCGTTGCCGTTTATTGAAACCGGATGAACATAACCTTCGCGCTGATCTGTTGTTTCTGGTGAAAGATGATCTTTAGGAAGTGATTCAATAAAATATGCCGCAACTTTCTGCGAGTTTACCATTTTCCCTTTTGCGTATCCGGGGTGTACATTTATTCCGTGGAATTTAATTACAACAGCATCTGCGCTGAATGTTTCGGTTTCAACTTCACCTCTGGTTGATCCGTCAATTGTATATGCGTATTTAGCTCCGAACTTTTCAACGTTAAATTTTTCGGCTCCTCTGCCAACTTCTTCATCCGGAGTAAAACATATTTTAATTGTCCCGTGTTTTACTTCGGGATGATTAACAAGATAATTTACGGCATCCATTATTTCAGCTATTCCCGCTTTATCATCTGCGCCTAAAAGTGTTGTGCCGTCGGTTGTAATTATATCGAACCCGATCATGTCTTTTAATTCAGGATTGCTTTTGGCTTCTATAACTTTTGATGTATCACCGGGAAGCACAATATCGCCGCCTTGGTAATTTTTCACTATCTGAGGTTTAACATTTTTGCCTGTTACGGCCGGAGATGTATCAACATGAGCGATAAAGCCGATTACGTCAACTTCTTTATCCGAGTTTGAGGGAAGAGTAGCAATTACATAACCGTTCTCATCCATGTGCGCATCATTAAGTCCTATTTCTTTTAATTCTTTAACTAAGTCCTTTGATAATTCCAATTGTTTGGGGTCGCTTGGAAATGTTGTTGATTCTTCATCTGATTGAGTATCGTATTTTACATATTTAAGAAATCTGTCAACACATGTAAACTTATAATTTTGATCAAACATATTTTCCCCGTTTTTCTTTAAAGATTTATTTACTATTTAATAATATTGAAATAAGCCAATATTTACAAACCGGTAAATTGTTTTGTTTGATTAATTCGTAATAATAATTAGATAATAAACGTAAGCCAAATAAACCGACAGAAGAATAATACCTTCCGTCCGTTGAATTTTTAATCCGGTTTTACTTACAACAAAAACCGCAATTGAAAAAATGAGCATCATTGATAAATCAATTAACTTTATTGAAGAAGTTTGAATAGGATTTACGACAGACGCGACGCCTATAATTCCTAGAATATTAAAAATGTTTGAACCGACTACATTTCCTAACGCTATGTCAGCCTCTTTTTTTATCGCGGCGTAAACAGTTGTAAAAAGTTCAGGAAGACTTGTTCCGACTGCCACAATTGTAAGGCCGATAACAATGTCGCTCACGCCCATTCTTTTAGCAAGTTCAACTGCGCCTTTTAAAAACAAGTCCGCACCGAATGCAAGAAATGCGAGTCCGCCAAGCGCGAGTAATAAAGCGAGCCAGGTATTTAGTCTTTTCCCTACATGCATTTCTTCCGCTGAAACCGATTTTTCTTCTTTGCGTGAAATGTAAATTCCATAAGAAGTATAAATTAATAATAACAGAAGGAAAAATATTCCGATAAAAATGTTAATCACATTAATGAGCAGAAGTACAACAAAAAATAAAAGTGTAAAACCAATCATTATTGGAATTTCTTTTTTTACTATTTGAAGCCTGACGGCAACCGGCTGAATCAAAACAGCAATCCCGAGTATCAAACCGATGTTCGCGATATTTGAGCCGATAACATTTCCCAAACTTATATCGGCGTTTCCTTCCACCGCAGCTTTTATCGAAACAACAAGCTCTGGACTGCTAGTGCCGAATGCGACAAGCGTGAGTCCGATAATTAAAGGAGAAACTCCGAAACTCAGCGCAAGTGAGCTTCCGCCTCTTATTAAACCTTCAGCGCCGCCGACTAATAAAACTAAACCAATTACTAGATAAAAAACTATATATAGAGTATCCATTAAAAATCCTTTTTATACAATGTCCGTAAATATCCGAATGTGTATTATAAAAGTACATATCATTTTCTGAGAATTCATATATTTGTTTAAATAATAATTGTTAATTCTAACTTTGAAAATTTTATGAACACAATCGAAATTATAAGAAAGAAAAGAGATAAGAAATCATTAACCCCCGACGAAGTTGAATACTTAGTTCAGTGTTTTACAAAAGGTACGATCCCGGATTATCAATTTTCTGCTTTTTTAATGGCGGCGTACTTAAACGGTTTGAATTCAGATGAAAAAGCAGCCCTTACCCGTTCGATGCTTTTCAGCGGAGAGATAGTTGACCTTTCGGAAATTGAGGGAATTAAAATAGACAAACATTCTACCGGCGGAGTCGGCGACAAAACTTCGCTTATTCTTGCGCCCATTGCAGCTGCGGCCGGTGTAAAAGTGCCTATGATTTCCGGACGCGGATTAGGTCATACCGGCGGTACTCTTGATAAACTTGAATCAATAACCGGTTTTAAAACCGACTTAAATTTACGCCGTTATAAATCTGTTATTAAAAAATGCGGGGCCGTATTAATCGGGCAGACAAAAAATATTGCCCCTGCCGACAGGCTTATTTATTCATTACGTGACGTAACGGCAACCGTGGAATCAATTCCGTTTATTACTGCCAGTATAATGAGTAAAAAATTAGCAGAAGGAATTGACGGACTTGTACTCGATGTTAAAACAGGAAGCGGCGCGTTTATGAAAGAACTTAAAGACTCACGCGAACTGGCAAAATCTTTAATGAAAGCCGCGCATGCTTTTGATAAAAATGTAATCGCGTTTATAACGGATATGAATCAGCCCTTAGGCAATTATATAGGCAACTGGCTTGAAGTATATGAATCAATTAAAGTCCTGCAAGGAAAAGAAGTTGAAGATTTAAATGAGGTTACGTTTAATCTTTCAGGCGCTATGATTTATCTAGGCGGCAAAGCCGGTTCTATAGATGAAGGTATAAATATTTCTAAAGAACTTGTACAAAACGGAAAAGCTTTTAATAAGTTTGTACAGATGGTAAAGCTGCAAGGCGGCGATATAAATCATTTGAGGCATCCTGAAAAATATCCTAAATCAAAATACTCTGAAAATATTTACGCGGATAATAACGGCTATCTCAAAACAATCGATAATTATGAAATTGGAATGGCGGCTCTTGAACTAGGCGCCGGACGTTTAACAAAGGAGGACAAAATTGATCCTAAAGCAGGAATAATTTTTCATCCTAAAATCGGAGATAAATTAATTAAAGGAAGTTTGATAGCGGAAATTTTCACCGACAAAAAGAAAGTAATAGAAGACGTGAAAAATAAAATTAATTCCGCTTTAACTTTTTCACAAACTAAGGTGCAAAAAATGAAATTAATAAAGGAGATTTTGAAGTAAAAAACTTTGTGCCTTCGTGTCTCGTATGTTAGTAATACGAAATAAAAGTTAATTTGTTCTAAAAAATACTGGCTTAAGGAATAGTAGAGCGGTTCGTGCCTAGATACATAAAACAAATGATATCGTCACAAAGAAATTACTCACTATTCTTTT
>JAHJUE010000026.1 GCA_018829205.1 Bacteroidota bacterium | reverse complement strand
TCAAATTCCAACGGCAAATCCGATAATATTGTTTCATACGAATGGGATTACGGAGACGGGAATACCGGAACAGGAAAAACAGCCGATCATACTTACGGCAAATCTGGTTTATATTTTGTCACTTTGAAAGTAACAACTGATTCCAAATCAAACTGCAACTCCTCTTCATTTATGAATTCAATTTTAATTAATGAAGCTCCGGAAGCCTTTATTGAATCGGATTCAAAAATTAAATTAAATTCACCGGCAATTTTCAGCGCGCTGAAGTCTAATGATAAAGACGGAGCAATAATAAATTATAAATGGAATTTCGGCGACGGCTCAACCGCCGAAGGAGTTTACGCGGAACATACTTATTCAAAACCAGGGAAATACAACGTCTCCTTGAAAGTTACCGATAATTCAAATTTACCGAACAATACGCATGATAATACTTTTACGATAGATGTATATGAAGATTATAGAATCAGTTTCCAAACAGTAGAATTTGAATGTCCCGGAAAAGAGATTCAATTTAATTCAATAATTGAACCGGCTTTAGCGGACAGCTTGGTAAATTACAGTTGGGAAATCAGCGACGGAACTATCCTAACCGGGAAAAATGTATCCTATGTTTTTTCAAATCCGGGTAATTATAATATCTCATTAATTGCCGAAAGCGAATTATTTGACAATGAAAAAACGAAGATATATTCAAAAGAAATAATAATAATTTCAAAGCCGGTTATTGAAATAAATAAACAAATTTATTCATGCACGGAAGAGGAAATTATTCTTGATGCTTCAAAATCATATAAACCTGACAAGAATAAATTAGAGTTCAAATGGGAAATTGACGGTGAAGTTAAATCCGGCTCAATTATATCGCATAAATTTAATAAGCCGGGCAACTACACAGTAAAACTTATTGCTGATGACGGATCCGGATTTAATTGCGGTATAACCGAAGAGGAAATAAAAATATTTGTCAATTCCTCGCCGATTGCGGTAACGCAAAAAAATATTTCGGGATTTACAGGCGGAGCTTATGACGCCGTTTTATTTGACGCTTCGGAATCATTTGATAAAGACGGCGACGCATTAACATACAGCTGGGATTTCGGCGACGGTAAAAAAGGATCAGGCTCAAAAGTATATCATTATTATAAAAATCCGGGTGCTTATTCGGCTACACTAAAAATAAGCGACGGCAGAATTAACGCTTGCGGAATTACAACTGAACGGATAAAAATAAATATACAAAAGCGTTAACTGGTAAGTTTTATAATAAAAAGAAGGGCATAATAAATATGCCCTTCTTTTTGAAATGAATTGTGTTTTAGTTCTTTTGGATTTTATAATAATCCTTGTGTTCTAATTTCTTGTTAGCCGCAATTTTGAATTTTGCAAGAGTATTCTGCAGACCTAGAGTTAATGAATTTAAGTCTTCTGTAGCCCTGGCTATTTGCTGAGTACCAATTGCCGACTGCTGAGAAACGTTATTAATACTTTCTATACTTCCGCTGATTTGTTCGGCGGCAGATGACTGTTCTTCGCTTGCCGCGGCAACCTGTTCAACTTCTGCGACTACTCTTTCAGCGGCTTCAATAATCTGATTTAAAGTTACGCCTGCTTTGCTTGCAAGTTCTTTCCCTTTTTCAACTTCTTCTGTTCCGGTATTAATTGATTGAACAGCTTCACTGGTATCTTTCTGAATTTGTTTAATCATAGCGGCAATTTCTTTAGTCGCTTTGGTTGTTCTCTCTGCAAGTTTTCTAACCTCATCGGCAACAACGGCAAAACCTCTTCCCTGTTCCCCTGCTCTGGCCGCTTCAATTGCAGCGTTTAATGCAAGCAGGTTGGTTTGATCGGCGATATCATCAATAACCTGAATAATTTCCCCAATTTCATCGCTGCTTTTACCCAATTGTTCAACCGTTTCGGTCGCGCGTTTAACCACAACGGCAATCCGTGCAATTCCGTCAACTGTTTCTTTAACAACCTTGCCCCCTTCAACGGCAATATCACCGGCTCTTTTCGCGTTATCGGCGGCGCCGCTGGCATTTTTAGTAGTCTGCAGAATTGTAGAAGACATTTGCTGAACCGCGCTTGCAACTTCCGCAGTTTGAGCTGTCTGTTCCTGCGCTCCTGAAGCAAGTTCTTCCGAGCTGGATGAAATTTCAGCGCTCGCGCTCGCGGTTGAATCCGCGGCTTCGTTAACTTCTCTAAGCAATTCAGTTAGAGCTTCGCCCAGATTGTTAATATTATTTTTCATTAATTGGTGATCACCCTGATAATTACCTTTTACCCTAACGGTTAAATCCCCGGTGGCCATAACTTTTAGAACGTCGCTGCCTTCTTTAATCGGGGATATCACAACATCCAACAGCGAATTTATATCCGAAATTAAAGATTTCCAGTTGCCAGAAAAATTTACGTCATTTCCTCTTGCTGATAATTTCCCTTCGTGCGCGGAATTTATAAGAATGCTAATTTCATTAATTAGATTTTTAAGAGCATTCACTTCTTTATTAAAGGCCAAGCCCAGTTTATCATTACTTGAGGCCAATTCAACTTCTTTAAATTCACCCGCGGCAATTAATTCGGCCGCTTTTACTTTTTCTTTTTGTCTTTCAATTAAATTTCTGAAAGAATCAGCGAGTCTGCCGATTTCATCATTTGAATTAATCCCGATTTCTATTTCCGTATTTCCAAAGGCCACTTCGCGCGCGGCTTTGTCAATATCAACTAATGATTTCGCTATAAACTTGGCAATTAAGTATCCTATAATTACCGTAAATATTAATACTGCCAACACAAAAACAGAAAGTTTTGAAACCATGGAAGATATCTCGGCTTCTACATCATCTACATAAATACCGCTTCCTACAATCCAATCCCATTCTTTAAATAATTTTACGGCTGAAATTTTAGGCACAGGCTTGTCGAAACCGGGTTTGGGCCACATATAACTTACATATCCCTCACCGTCTTTTTTCGCTACTTCCACCATTTCTCTGAAAAAATATTTCCCGTTCGGATCCTTATCATCCTTAATTGATTTTCCGTCCAATTCGGGTTTCATAGGATGCATTACCATTCTTGGGTAAAGGTCATTTATCCAGAAATAATCGACATCATTATAACGCAGGTTTTTAACCGCCTCAATCGCCTGTTCTTTAGCCTCGTCCTGCGTCAAATTATTATCAAGATATTTTTGATAATACCCGGCAATAACATCATAAGCAATATCCACTGGCTGATGTACCGCCACTTTTCTATCTTCAAATAATTTGTCTTCCAATTCCGGGAAAAGAAAAAATTGGAATAATATTAAAAAAAGCAAAATAGGTATAACCGCTACAGAAAGTATTTTGTAAAAGATTCCCCAATCTTTATATTTTTTTAGTTTCATATTGTCCTCTAATTTATATCTATCTATATCTAAATTTTTCTCGTTTTTACTTTTTTATACTTTCCATATAAATTTTAACTACTTTTTATTTTATGAATTAAGTTAAAAAGATAATAAGACCTGCAAACTTATATAGACTATCGGAATTAATTTTAATGAGTTTATAATTAGGCAAAAAAAAAGCATGTAAAACATGCTTTTTTTAAGTGAAATTTATTTTAATGATTATTTATATAATTCATTCCACCATTCAGGCTGATTTTTAAGATATTTATCAAAATAAGCCAGAATTGTTTTAGTCCATTTTGTTCTTTTGTTGTATTCCATAACCCAATGTTCTTGTTTATTGATCTCAATTAATTCCACATCCTTGCCGAGAATTTTAAGAGCCGTGTACATTGTCCAGCTTTCGCCTAATGGAACATTTGGGTCAATGTTTCCGTGAAGCAATAATAACGGCGTTGTGATTTTATCGGCATTATAAATCGGACTGTGATCAACATAAATATCCTTTCTATTCCACGGGAAACTGTTCGCGGCCGCTACTGCGTTAAACCACATTCCCCAATAACCCTCTCCCCAATAACTTGTTAATATACTGATTCCGGCGTGAGAAATCGCAGCGGAGAATATATCCGTTTTTGTAATTACATTTTGAGTCAAGAAACCGCCGTACGATGCGCCCATACATCCTACTTTTTGGGAATCGATGAATTTATGAGCTTCAATAAATTTTTTAGTGCCTTCAATTACTTCGGCTGCGGTTACCTTTCCCCAATCATTTACATTTACGGCTGAATTATTCTGTCCGTAACCGTTTGCGCCTGTAGGCTGCAGTACGTAAACAACATATCCGTTAGCGGTATAAATATTAAACGGATATCTTCCTTCAAAATTTCTTTCAACCGGACTTGTACCGCCGTAATAATAAACAATTGCCGGATATGTTTTATTAGAATCGAAGAAAGGTGGATAATAAACCCTGCCTTGAACCGTTCTTCCCGCTTCGGAAATAAAATCCCAATCATTTACTTCGCCTAATTTAATCTTGCTGTATTCTACTTCTTCGGGAAAGCTTAATAATTTTAAGCTGCCTGAGCTTAAATTAATTGTGAAAGCTTTTTTAGGCACATTTGAACTTGAGGATGTAAATACAGCGTTATCTCCGTTATCGGAAAATGAAATCTGGTGCAATACTTCAGATTCCAGATTTATTAATGAAAATGATTTTTTAGTTATATCATATTTATATAAATGTGAGAATGATTTAGCCGTTGTCTTAAAATAAATTGTACTGTCATTTACCCAAAATGATGAATTAATTTCCGGGTCAAAGTTTTTAGTAATAGGCTCAGCTTCTTTTGTGCGCAGATCATAAATATACGCTTGAGTATCAAAATCACTCGGTAAAACTCCATCATTTACATTTACGCCAAGGTTGTTAAACAAAGAACTTCCCCCCTCAACAAGCAGCTTTTGGCCGTCGGGAGAAAAATATACATTGCCTAAAAAATTTCCCTCTAGCATCAATTCATACTTCATGGTTTCGAGATCAAGAATATAATCTTTGATATTCTGATACGGTCTTTCCTTAACGCCGAATTCAATTTGCGTAAAAATTATTTTTTTACCGTCGGGGCTAATCGCAACCAAATCTGAAGAAACATCGCCGCCGGTAAGTTTAGTTACAATTCCTTCAGGCAAATCTACTTTATATAAATAATTTTTATCATTAGCTTCAGGCCATCTATCCTGTACTTTTTCATATTTGAATAAATCGTTTTCTCTTTTATTAGATTTTTCAGAAGCCGTATAAATTAAAAAAGAACCATCAGGCGACCATTGGAATCCTATAAAATTATTTATATCCGTAAGAAGCGGTATGTTGGAATTATTATTTAGATCGACAATCCATATAGTTGTTTTATCGCCGCTAACGGTTGTATAAGCGAATTTATTCTCGGCCGGCGACCAGCTGATCTGATTAACGCTCATACCTCCGCGGTAGGTTTTAATTATTTTCCCGTCCTTTACATTATATAATTCAAACCATTTTTCATCTTTGTCTTTTGCTTTTGTTCTTTTGGAAATCTGCACCGCGGCAGTCATGCCGTCGGCTGAAATAGAAACATTTCCTAGTTTTGGATTATCAAGAAGTTCCTTAATTGCCGTGGCGCGTTCGGGAGAAACAGATAATTTTATATTCTCTTTTGTGAAAGGCTCCGACATACTTAAAGACATTTCAGTTTCCCAATCGCCGTTTTCTTGTGAAGCGTTTATAACTTTTAACAAAATAATATGTTTTCCGTTTTCAATTAACAATTCTTTAGAAAGTTCCTTTTTCCCTTCTTCGGTCTTAGTTTCAATTGAAAAACCGTCATAATAAACATTAATAAGATTCGCTGATTTAATATTCAATTTAGCTTTTACAAATCTGTCGGCGCTTACATACACAGCTAGATAAATTGTATTGCCTTTACCCGAAAATTCAAGTTCTTCAATATTTTTTTTGGTCCACTTTAAAGTTGTGTTCTTCTCTAAATGGAATAAATCGTTTTCTGCAGGCATTAAGTCTGTGATATCAATACTTTCGAACTTTACCAGTTCGGAGTAAAATTTTACTTCATCACCGAATGCCGGGACTTTTGATTCGATTGGACCTAAAACTAAAACATCATTAATATTTAATGTTTCTTTTTTACCCTCAGCTAGGATACTAATTGAAAAGAATAATAAAATTACAAAGAAAGCATTCAATAATTTGTTTAACATTTTTTCCCCGCTTCATTTTCAAAATAATTGTGTTTAAAAATATCATTTTAACCGAACAGAAAGAAGCATTAAGTTAGATAATCATTGTTTGCGCAAAACTTTAATTCCGTATTTAGCAAGCATGTTAATAAATGAATACTCTTTCATTAAAACTTTTTTGATAAGATAACAAATAAATTATCATTCTATAGACTTACATTCATGACAAAAAATACTCAAGACAAAAATTAGTTTACGTAAATTTTTAATTTGCAATCTGCAATCTGCAATCTGTAATTTGTAATTTATAATTGAATTCCCTTTATTCTATATTGCGAGCATAAGTTGAAGAGCATTTAATTGTTTCCCCTGCCGCGTTTTTAGTAATTGCCGTCAAATAAATTATACTATTTGCGTACAACGACGACAAATCTTTTTGAGAAAAATTAACCGGGAATGATATGATAAACGGAATTTTAAAATTAAATCCCGGTATTTCTTTTGTCATAACAATAATTTTTATCGGGTCTTTATATTTATTAAACGGATTATAAAAAGCTCTTAAACAGACAAATGATATATTTACCTCATTGGTTGTAAATGATGTTAATGAACTAAATTCATCGAGATTTATATCAATACTGTTTTCATTAAATGTAACATCCCGTACAGAAAGAGAAAATCCGTCGGGAGTAATAACATTTAATACTGTAGGTTTAGCGTCTTCAAAAAAGTAACAATTGTATTTGAACATACTGCTGCGCAGGTATTTACCTTTTAATTTCGCCTTAAGCCAAACCTCTTTTAAATCCGGGTTCGAAAGAATAGCTTTAGTAAAACATATTGTCGCAGCGAATACGGCACGGGCGGCGGCCGCTTTTTCCGAACGGTTAATTTTAAATGAAGCCGGACGCGCGGCTATCTGCGTTATCCCGTTTATAATACGCGCCGAAACGTTGCCGATACGTCCGCTTAAGTTTCCCAGTATATTTGTTTTTACTTTTGCCAATATTGCCTCCGTTGAAATTGTCGCTTATTTATTCGCAGGCAACATAATTATCAAATTCATTTTATTAGATGTATTTTTAAATACACCCGATTTTTAATTTAATCTTATTATATTTTTATTTTTCTTTTACCATTTAATAAAAAAATAATAAATCGTTTCGCAATAGTATCTCATGTAGTTCATTACTAAATTTGTTCTGTCTGTTTACAACTAACCCGGACAAATCCCGTACTTTTCCCGGAAAAATCACCTACCTATCCCGCAGTTATTACGTAGTTACATTATATATTGCTTGTTGATTACTTGCAGCTTACTTGTTGATTCCTTGCTGTATACTTGAATAATATTTATCAATTTTTTTGTAAACAGTTTCAAAAGAACTATCAAAATTGACGGGTAAATATTTATTTTATTTATGATAAATTTTAATGCGATTGTTTATCCGTATTAGCCGCAATTAAATTAGTTGCTGATGGGATGTGATTTAACTATTTTCGAACTAAAATTAGTTACGTTGAATTTATAATGGTAGTGATTATTTGTAGATAATGAATTACTGTATGGGAAATTTTTTTTAATTAACGATTTTGTGTATTAAATCGTTATATGCTTATCATATTATGAGCAATTTTATAAAAGTGCATCTTCTTAAAAAATACATAACATTATGCCAAACAAACAAACAAAACGAATAGTCAGAATAGTATTGCTTATATCAACCATAATCTCATTGTTCTTTGTACCGTGGATACTGATATGGGCATGGATATTACCGCTGCCGGATACGGTTCAAGAGCAAGTAAACGAAGCAATAAGCCATGGATTTGATGGAATTATTGTTTATGTGGATCAATCTGGAGAGCCGCCCGCATTTTATACAGCCGGTTGGCATGACAGAAAAAATAAAATACCAGCCTACCCGCAAGCCTTTTTCAAGATTGCAAGCATTGGAAAGTTGTATGATGCAGTTGCCATTGCTAAATTGGCAAATGACAAACGATTGTCTTTGAATAAAAAGCTCGCCGATTACTTTCCGGAACTTGCGGAAAGAATTGAAAATGCAGAAAAAATCACTTTAGAAATGATGGTGCAGCACAGAAGCGGCATTCCCAATTTAACTGACACTCCGAATTTTTGGATAAACCCGCCCAAAAGCAGTAATGAAGCGCTTGAATTAATACTTGATTTACCAGCCAACTTTGAACCGGGTGAAGACTATGAATATTCTAACACGAATTATTTACTGATATCTGAAATTATTAAAAAGGTTTTGGGTTACAGCGAATTTCAATACATCAAGGAAGAAATTTTATCCCCGCTTAAGCTGAATAAAACCTATGGTTCGCTTAGTGAAATAAATATAGACAGTTTGATGAGCGGTTACTATGTTGGCATTGAGGATGATATAAAGACAGCTGATTACGGCTCAATGATAGCGACAGCAGAAGATGTAGGAATATTTCTGCGCGCTTTAAACGATGGTTCTTTGTTTGATAAAGGAGAACAGGAAATTTATTCCTCCATTTATGTGTACGAACATACAGGTCTGGTGCCGGGTTATCAGAGTATTGCCAAATACTACAAAGACATTGACGCAGTTGTCATTCAGTTTGTAAATACAACAAATTTTGACGGATATACCTGGAATTTAGCGGAGATAGTTTATAATCGTATTGTAAAATTATTAAGAAGTAAAAAAAAATTATAACATACGATTAAAAGGAATTCAATAACAAATTCAGTTGAAAGACGTAATATAACTTATTTTACAAATGAAGATTTTTTTTCTACTGCCTGGAAAATAATCTAAAATGAAAATTAGAACTAATTATTTACATATTATCTTTATTTTTTTCTTTGTATTTATGTTTAATTGTTCTGAAGAGAATCCAACTGAAAGTTTAACCGCAAAATATCAAGGAAGCTGGTCCTGGTTTCGAACTGTTGGCGGTATTTTTCCGAGAGTTATTACGCCGGAAGAAGGAACGACTATAAAAATAAATTTTGACAGTCAAGGTGTATTCAGAAAATTTAGGAACGATACATTAAAAGTAATCGCAAAATACAGGGTTGATGAATCGCAGCACAACCTTGATAAAATAACATATTCGGAAGTGATTACTTATGATTATATTTTTAATACTGAATTTAATTACGCGCAAATAAAAAACGACACATTAGAAATGTGGGACGGTATGATTGACGGTTATATGGGATTTTACAAAAAGATAAATTAGAAACTGTTCCCCTTCTGTAAAATACTCGGTTATATCCGCCGCGGCGGATTGCGGACTTCCCGTCTTCCGGAGAATAGATCAATATAATATATAGTTATATTGCCAACATATATTCGTGATAAAGTGTTCTCATAATTATAGAATTGCATGAATTCGACAAAAAAAATATTAGTTGCTCTAATTATTTTACATATGATCATTTCTTGTAATACAAATGAACCAGATGACATAGAAATCACATCACCACAAATTAATATTAATTGGCCATCATTAGCAGATACTCCATGGCCAATGAATCACCATGATCCTCAATCTACCGGAAGAAGTAAATATCCTGGGCCATCTTTAGGTGCTTTAGACTACAAAATACCTTTATATGGAATAGAAGGAAGTTTAGTATTAGACAATGATAATAATATATATATATCAGATCAGTATATAAATTTCAAACTGCACAAATTCAATTTAATAGGTGATATCATTTGGGAAGCAGAAATTGATGCAAATTCACCTTGTACTCCTATTATAGGGAAAGATAATATTATTTATATTTCAAATGGTTATGGGGGATCGCTTTTTGCCTTAAGTGATGATGCTAAAACTGAATGGAAGTTTACTAACGATGGCTCATTTAATATTGGTATTAACATCGACAAAGAAGGTAATCTGTATTTTATAGGATTATCAAACAAATTGTTTGTTGTAAGTCCAAATGGGAATTTACTTTGGGAATTATATGATGAAAGATTCTTAACTGATGCTAACGGAGCCCCAACGTTTTCACCAGATGGGAATTACCTTTATGTTCAAGGTACAAATGTATCTGTTTTAGCTGTAAATGTAAAAACTAGAACTATTGATTGGGTTTATGGGAGTACAGCAATATTATCTTCTCCAATAGTTGATAACCAAGGTAATCTTTACATATTATTAGGTTATTCAACGCCAGGAGATAATAGTCTTGTGTCATTAAATTCTAGCGGTAGAGTGAATTGGGTCTTTGATTTTGATGATGAATTTCTAATGGATAATATAGAACCAACAATTGATTATAATGGTCATATATATTTTGGAGGCCAAAAATTATATTCTCTAAACCATGAAGGAGAATTAAGATGGCAAATAAATTTGGAAGGAAGTTTTATAGTTAGTCCTTTAATAAGTGATATTAATAATAATATATTTATTGGAGTTACTGGTGGTGGATTCCCAACAACACTTCCTAAAAAACATTATGTAAAATCATACAGTAGTGATGGTGATTTTAATTGGCAGTTAGAAATAAAAGATGAAAGACTTTTAGGTGCATCACCTGCAATTACAAATAATAGGAAAATAATATTCCCAACTTTTCGAGCTTGGGGTATTGTTGTTATTAAAGATATATAAAATTATTCTTGGCAATATAACAAGCAAATCAACACACCCGATTCGTCAAGCCGGGTAGTTGCAGGCCTCATACGCCAAAGGCTAGGCGGGTAAATTCTTAAGTATTGTGTTTTATTGAAGTTGGCTTTTAAATTAGTATGAAATAAATAATTAGTACCGCCACGTTTTCAACGAAAGTTAAACGTGGCTACAATCCGCCGCGGCGGACTCGGCAGTTGTGACAAAGCCGCTGTGTAGCTCTGGGTGTCGGGTTATTTGCAACGCCCTTATATGGTTTTTGAAATTATAAAATGGACTTGTAGTTTCTGGCCCCGTGTAAGATTCTGTGAATGAAAATAGTTCTTTCTTCTATTGTGTAAAAAATAATATAGTTTTGAACAATTATATATCTGTAACCAAGATTTTTTATTTCTTCGTCTCTCGGGATTCTACCAAGTTTTGGGTTTTGAGAAAGAAGTTCTAAGTTCTTTTCAATTTTGTTTGCGATTGTTTCAGCTGCAGTAGGATTTTCATCTTCGATAAATGAAACGATATCTGTAAAATCTTCTTCAGCAATTTTAAGAAGTCGAATTTGGAATTTATTTGTTGGCATGAATTGTAGCTCTAATATTTGTCATAACTTGTTTTAATGTTCTACCTTTATCGCCATCTGCTTTTTGATTTTGTGAAACAGATAATTTCCCCAGTAAATCAAGTTTTACTTGTAGTTTTGAATAATGAGCCATAGACATAACAACCAAATCGCCTTCACCATTTTTTGTTATAAAAATAGGTTCGTTTGCGTTGTGGGCTAATTTAGAAATCTCGTTTGATTTATTTCGTAGATCAGATATTGGTTTTATAATTGGCATTAATTAAATCTCCTTAATATGTGTCAAAACTATATCATAATTATGATAAATGCAATAATAATATTAAAAACCATATGACAAGCAAATCAACCAGCCCGCTTCGTCAAACCGGGTAGTTGCAGCCCTCCTACGCCAAAGGCTACGGCGGGTAAATTCTTAAGTATTGTGTTTTATAAAAGTCGGCTTTTAAATGTAGTTATAAATAAATAATTAGTAACGCCACAACGGACTAAATAATCGGCAGTTGTTTTTTATGCGACATCCTTTTCTGAAACGATTCTTATCGTAAACGCCGTTGAGTAAATAAATTTGGAGATCAAATGGAAAACTTTTATTTAGATTTTAACAACCAGTCGAAATCAAAATTGAAATTAGTTCTCGGTTTATTAATGATTTTACTTTCTGTCGTGAATCTAATTTTTTACTTAAATAAAGGCGAAATAAGAACAATAGAAATTATGAACTTAGTACTACTACCAATTGTGGGCCTTTTCCAAATATTTGATGGTTCTGGGAAAATATTCAAGGATTTAATTGGTAAAAGATTTTTTTATCTTTCTGAAAAAGAACTATTAGTTAAATACAGGTTTTTCGAAAGCGGAATTAAAATAGAATGGAAAAATCTTAAGTCGATTTGTCTAAAATACGCAAGTGTTGAGTTTACTAAAAATGATGGTTCAACAGAGATTGTTAGTTTAGCAAGACTAAATTATCAACAAATAAAAGAAATTAAATCTTTTATAAAAACTATTGCTGTTAAATATAATATTAAAGAAATAAATGCTGTAACTTAATGAATAAGTCAATCCGCCCGTGATATTCAAACGGTTGAATGCCGCCCCCTTACTCCAAAGCATGCTCTCCGAAACGAAGTGAATGAGAGTACGTACTACGAAACTTTGTAAAGGAGTGGCTTCGGCAGGTAAATTTTTTAGTTTTAAGAAAGTGGCTCTATAAATTAGTTTATGTGTAAAGTTTAGGAGATGAGATAAAACTGAGATTACTTGAATATACTTTAGGTGTTTATCTCATGCCCTAAAGTTCCGCTAGCTTGTTAGGAATCCGCCGCGGCGGATAAGTAAAACTGCAGTTCTTAATATATTTTTATAATAAAAAAACATTGTCTTTAGTGCATTAAGTTTTTAGTTTTTAATAACGAAAAATGTCAACCTATTTTAGGACAACACAGATATGAAAGTTCTAGTTTTGGGCGCAAGCGGAGCAACAGGCAAATTGGTTGTACAAGAGCTTATCAAAAGAAACATTCAAGTTCGAATAGTCGTAAGAAAATCCGCTATTCTACCAAGTCAAATTTCAGATGACAAGGGCATTGAAATAATAAAAGGAAATATTAATGACTTTGAGGTTGCAAAAATAAATGAACTTGTAAAAGATTGTAATTCTGTTATTTGTTGCCTTGGCCATAATATAAGTTTTAAAGGCATATATGGTCCCCCTCTTAAATTAGTTTCAAATACTGTTTCGAAAATAATTGAAGCGTTGAAGTCTCAACATATTAACTCAAAGTTTATCTTAATGAGTACAACCGCATACACAAACGGAAAGATAAATGAAGTAAACGACTTCAGAGAAAAATTAGTTTTTACCTTGTTGGAAGTTTTATTGCCTCCTCATAAAGATAATATGCTTGCAGCAAATAAACTTGTTAACGAATTAAGCTCAAAGACCAGCGTTGAATGGGTTACAGTTCGTCCGGATTCACTTTTCGACGAAGATAACGTTACCAATTATGAAATACATAATAAAAAAATACGCAGCCCGATTTTTAATCCCGGCAAAACAAGTAGAATTAACGTCAGTCATTTTATGGTAGAACTAATATCAAATGACAAATTATGGCAAGAATGGAAGTATAAAACTCCAGTTATCTATAACAAAGAATAAGATTTATTAGTACACTTATCAATAGAAATTAATATTCGAGAATTTGCAGAAGGCAGCAGACATCCGAGAATTCCATTTATAGAGGCTTGGTACATAGATGAAAAATATCAAGGCAAAGGGGGCGGAAAATTATTAATGAAAACTGCTGAAATGTGAGCGATTGAAAAAGGGTTTGCAGAACTAGCCAGTAATACTGAAATCACCAATAAAAAAGCATAGGAATTAATAAACACCTTGGTTTTGAGGAAATTGAAAGAGTAGTTTGTTTTATTAAAAAGATTAAAAGTGAATAAGTAACTTTGGACTAACGACAGAGAATACGCATATTCAAATTACATTGATTCTTCCGGGAATTTTAATTCAGCAGCTAAATATGTGAACGGAGTTATTAAAATTGGATTCAGTCTCGCATGGGATACTTTATATTTACGCTTGTGATTTTCCCCTATCATTAAGGTTTGGTTTATACAAGATGTAAAATTTTGTAATATTAACAACATCCTTAAAAATTGTTGCAAGATTTCCGTTTCATAATAAGAATTTTAAATCTTTTTTTGTAAATCCGAATTTAAGATATATTTGTCCTTGACTTTATTTTAGTCTTGTATTATTTTGCTCCAATAAAAATTAATGAATGTTTATGCTAACTGAATTCGGTAAAATTTTCATCTTTATGCTTATGGCAGGAGGATTTGTATTAATTGCCATAGCAGCGGCAATGTTTATAAGACCAGACAGGCCAACTAAAGAAAAACAAATGACTTATGAATGCGGAGAAAACCCTGAAGGCACACCCTGGGTTAAGTTTAATATTCGTTTCTTTGTTGTTGCTTTAATCTTTTTGATATTTGACGTTGAAGTTGTTCTGCTTTTCCCATGGGCATTAATTTATAAGGATTTCGGATTCTACGGGTTTGCCGTTGGAATAATTTTCCTTCTTGTTCTTACATTGGGAATGGCATACGAATGGCGTAAAGGTGATTTGGAATGGGCAAGACCTCAGCCTAAACCTCCTGTACTTGATGAATTATTAAAAAAGAAACCCCAGGTAAATCAAATAAAAGAAGAAGTTGTAACTGAATAATTGAGCATTTAGAATTTATAATTGAGCATTTAGAATAATGGGTTTATTAGATAAAGAATTTTCCGACAGCAATATTGTTATTGCTAAAGCAGATGACCTTTTGAATTGGGCGCGACTTTCTTCTCTATGGCAGCTTGGATTCGGACTCGCATGCTGCGCGATAGAAATGATGGCAACATCTGCCTCACATTATGATTTTGACAGATTCGGTGTAATTCCCCGTCCCTCCCCTCGTCAAGCCGACATAATTATTATATCAGGAACAGTTACCTTAAAAATGGCGCTTCGTATTAAAAGATTATACGAACAAATGGCTGATCCTAAATATATTATTTCGATGGGAAGCTGCGCCAATTGCGGCGGTCCTTATTGGGAACACGGATATCATGTATTAAAAGGCATCGACCGTGTAATTCCTGTTGATGTTTATGTGCCTGGTTGTCCCCCAAGACCTGAGGCATTATTAGAAGGATTATTAAAACTGCAGGAAAAAATCAGAAACGAAAGTATGAGAAAAAAGACCGCATGAAACGAGCTATATTTACAATTAAAAAAATAATTCCAAATGGCGAGTTCCGTCCGGCCTTAAATAAAAGAGAAATATGCAGATGAAAACTCCCGAAGAAATTTTTGAAATTCTAAAAAATGAATTCCCCGGAACAGCGTTTGAATTAATAACCGATATGCCCACTGAAGTTATTATTAATACTGATCCGTTAAAAATTCATAAAATTTGCGGTTTTTTGAGAACTAATGACCAATTATTATTTGACAGCTTAATGAATTTATCAGGTGTCGATGATGCTAACGGCGAAAAAGTTAAAGATGAAGACGGCACTGAAATTATAACCGGCGGCACATTATCGGTTTATTATCATCTTCATTCTACAAGCATTAAACATAAAATTACTCTTAAAGTATCTGCGCCAAGAGAAAACCCGGAAGTTGAATCGGTTGAATCTGTTTGGAAATGCGCCGACTGGCACGAACGCGAAGCTTATGATATGTACGGATTCAAATTTTTAAATCATCCTGACTTAATTAGAATTTTAATGCCCTACGATTGGCAAGGATATCCTTTAAGAAAAGATTATAAGAATCCGGAGTTTTACCAGGGGATGAAGGTGCCTTATTAGACGTGAGATTTGAGACACGAGATTTGAGACACGAGATTTGAGACACAAGATTTGAGACACAAGATTTGAGACACAAGATTTGAGACACGAGATTTGAGACACAAGATTTGAGACACAAGATTTGAGACACAAGATTTGAGACACAAGATTTGAGACACAAGATGTGAGACTTTGGATATGCATAATTTCAAAGAGTTGATCGTCTGGCAGAAAACAAGAATTTTAGTTAAAGATATTTATTTATTAACTGAAATTTTTCCTAATGAAGAAAAATTTGGTTTAAGCTCGCAAATTAAACGAGCTGCTGTTTCGATTGCTTCTAATATTGCTGAAGGTGCCGGAAGAGGTTCCGATAAAGATTTTATTAGATTTTTAGATATGGCAAACGGATCGGCATTTGAATTAGAAACACAATTATATTTATCGTTTGATTTAGAATTTATAGAAGAAGAAAAATTAAATAAAGTTTTAAAACAATTATCGGAAATACAAAAATTGATTTATGGGTTTAAGGCAAAATTAATTTCAAATTAAAATCTTGCGTCTCAAATCTCATATCTCAAATCTAAAAAAAAATGGCACTGAAAACTGAAGAAATGGTATTAAACATGGGTCCACAGCACCCTTCTACTCACGGTGTGCTGCGACTTGAATTAGAACTTGACGGTGAATTAATTATAAGCGTTAGACCTCACCTGGGTTATCTTCATAGATGTTTTGAAAAACATTGCGAAGCAATGACATATCCTCAAGTTATTCCTTACACTGATAGAATGGATTATCTGGCGTCGATGTATAACAATTTCGGATACGTTGTTGCAGTTGAAAAATTGCTAGGCATCGAAGTCCCCGAAAGAGTTGATTATATAAGAGTTATAATGGGCGAACTTCAAAGAATCGCTTCTCATCTTGTCGCGCTTGGAACATACGGAGTCGATATAGGCGCGTTTACTCCCTTCCTATATTGTTTTAGAGACAGAGAAAAAATATTAAGCCTGTTTGAAATGACATGCGGCGCACGGTTATTATATAATTATATGTGGGTCGGCGGTTTATCGCATGATATTCATCCCGATTTTGTAAGGCTAACAAAAGAGTTTTTAGAAAGTTTTAAACCGAATATTGTTGAGTTAAACAACCTGCTTTCATACAACAAAATTTTTATTGAAAGAACGGCTAATGTCGGAACACTTCCCCTTGATACGGCAATAAATTACGGTATTACAGGCCCGAGTCTGCGCGCAAGCGGAATTGCTTTCGATGTAAGAAAAGAAGATCCTTATTCGATATACGACAGATTTGATTTTGAAATTCCGGTTGGTAAAGGAACTTACGGCGCAGTCGGCGACTGCTGGGACAGATATTATGTAAGAGTTCAGGAAATGGAACAAAGCGTTAGAATTATTGAACAGGCAATTGATAATATTCCAGAAGGCGATGTTCAATCCGCTATTCCAAAAAGAATTAAACCTCCTAAAGGAACAATTTATACAAGGGTGGAAAATCCAAAAGGCGAACTCGGATACTTTATTATAAGCGACGGTTCGGTAAATCCGTTTAGAGTTAAAGTCCGCGCTCCTTCATTTGTAAACATGACAATTTTTAATGAATTGTGTAAAGGCCATTTGGTTGCAGACGTTATAGCAATTTTAGGAAGCCTTGACATTGTACTTGGAGAAATAGACAGATAATGTACGAAATATTATTAAATTTATTCGGGAATGAAATTGTCGCAATGATTGTGCTTGCGGCTATTCCGTTATTTGTATTTATACTTCCCTTTGCTTTAATAGCTGTTTATTTGGAAAGAAAGGTTTCAGCTTTTATGCAAGACCGTCTTGGCCCAATGAGAACAGGTTATTATGGTATATTGCAGACTGTTGCCGACATTCTTAAGCTTATACAAAAAGAAGATATTGTACCGGACGCAGCTGATAAAAAATTGTTCAATCTTGCCCCATATTTAATCTTTATCGGCAGTTACGCGGCATTTGCAGCAATCCCCTTTTCGGGAATGTTTATAGGCTCAAATATTGATCTAGGTTTATTTTATATACTAGCTATTTCAAGTTTAGTAGTTGCCGCAATTTTAATGGCAGGCTGGGCTTCAAATAATAAATACTCGTTGCTTGGCGCTATGCGTTCTGTTGCGCAGATTGTAAGTTATGAAATACCTACTGCTATTGTAATATTAACTGTTGTTATGATGACCGGTACACTTAGCTTACATAAAATGAGCGAAATGCAGACTGCTTATTTCTGGAATTGGAATTTATTCGGAGGAGCAGGAGAAGGATTTCAGCATATATTATTGATTCCTTTTATGTTCGTAGCATTTATAATTTTTTATATAAGTTCATTAGCCGAAGTTAACAGAACCCCGTTTGATATTCCCGAAGCCGAATCGGAATTAGTATCCGGATTTCACACTGAATATTCCGGAATGAAATTCGCCATGTTTTTCCTTGCCGAATACGCTAATATGTTCGCAGTCTCGGCAATTGCCGTTGCAATATTTTTAGGAGGATATCAATCACCTTTCGGTTATTTTGGAAATGTAATTGACGTACCATGGCTTGTACCGTTTGAGCAATTTTTCTGGTTCACGGCCAAAGGCGTATTTTTTGTTTTAGTTCAAATGTGGTTAAGATGGACTTTACCGCGTTTAAGAGTAGATCAGCTTATGACAGTTTGCTGGAAATATTTAATTCCTTATGCAATACTGAATTTAATTATAGTCGGTATTATCACATTATTATAGAATTCGAAAAATTTATATGAAAGCATACTTAAGAAATACATGGGACGCGCTTTGGACTGTTGTAGTCGGAATGAAGATAACTTTTAAACATCTTTTTGTTCCCTCTGTTACCATTCAATATCCCGATGTAAAATTGCCGCTCCCTGAAAGAGCAAGAAACAGACTGTATGTAAATATGGATGACTGTATCGGATGCGACCAATGCGCGCGCGCTTGTCCGGTTAATTGTATAGAAATTGAAACCGTAAAATCACTTCCTACGGAAGATTTGGGAACAACTTCTAACGGTAAAAAGAAAGCTCTTTGGGTTACAAAGTTTAATATCGATATCGCGAAATGCTGCTATTGTTCTCTTTGCGTATATCCTTGTCCGACAGAATGTATTTATATGACAGATGTTTATGAATTTTCGGAATTTGAGCGTGAAAATTTATTATACAAATTCGGAACATTAACAAACTCCGAAGCAGAAGAAAAGAAAGCAAACTTCGAAAAAATGCAGGCGCAAAAAGAAGCAGAAAAAGCAGCCGCGGCTGCAGCTAAAGCAAAAGAAGCGGCAGAAAAGAAAGAAAAAGGCGAGTAATTTGCATTCCCGTTTGTAGTTCGCGGGAATCTGAAAGATTTTGAGTGGATTTGTCATTCCCGCATGTAGTTTGCGGGAATCTAAAAATTTTAAGTATTGAAGATTCCGGCATAAAAGATTGCCGGAATGACAAAAAGAAATATTTGCCGTAATGGCATTATAAAAAATGAAAACTTACTATGTTTATATGATGGCAAGTTTGAATAACAACGTTCTTTACATTGGAGTAACAAACAATCTTTTTCGACGAGTTTATGAACATAAAAGCGGTTTGATTGAAGGATTTACGAAAAAATATAATTGTAAAAAACTTGTGTGGTTTAAAGAGTTTACAAATATAAATGCTGCTATTTACGAAGAGAAAAGAATGAAGAAGTGGAAAAGAGAATTCAAGAACAATGTGATAAATAAAATAAATCCTGAATGGAAAGATTTATATAATGATTTTTCAATTTTATATAAATAATAATTTTTGAAATAATATTTTTAAATATGGTCCCAAAATAAAATCATTGGGACAAGTAATTAAATAGATTCCCTCAAAAACATGGGGGAATTACAAAAGAAAAAACATGAACTTATACGATATTATATTTTATTTGTTTGCCGCGGTCACGTTGCTTTCTGCGGTTGTAGTTGTCACTTCTAAGAATGTGATTTATTCGGCATTTAGTTTAATGTTTACATTTTTCGGAGTATCCGGATTATATGTTCTGCTCGGTGCCGATTTTTTAGCAATCGTGCAGGTTATGGTATACGTCGGAGGTATTCTTATACTTCTACTCTTCGGCGTTATGTTGACAAACAAAATTACTAATGTTGAAATTAAAACCGGCACGGTTAAAATGATACCGGCATCAATTATTATGGCGATATTCGGAGCTTTGATAATTGCTTTGCTTACGGGAACGGAATGGAAAAGCTACCCAAGTGAAGTTCCTTTTACCACGGCATATGATATAGGCAGTTTATTAATTACTAAATATGTTTTGATTTTTGAATTACTCGGCATTCTATTGCTTGTTGCCTTAATCGGCGCGGCATCTATAGCACGCAGAGGAAGAGAATAAACTTAGAGTCTTTAAGCCTTTGCGGTTGAATGAATTAGAGATAATTATTTGCCGTAAAGGCTCAAAGGCACAAAGGAAAAGAAATGGAAATAGGTTTAAATCATTATTTGTTTATTAGCGGTGCTCTTTTTGCGCTGGGTCTTTACGGAATTGTAACCCGTAAAAACGCGGTTATGGTCCTTATGGGAATTGAATTAATCCTTAACGCCGCAAATATAAATTTTGTTGCGTTTTCAAAATTCGGGAACTTCGGTTTCGACGGACAAATATTCGCATTATTTGTAATAATTCTCGCGGCAGCGGAAGCCGCAATTGCATTAGCTATTGTATTAAACATCTATAAGACATTTGCTAATGTAAACATTGACGAAATTGATAACTTAAAAGAATAATAATTTTGAATATCATTCCCGCACATTGCGGGAATCTACAAATTTAAGGAGAAGATTCCGGCTTGAATCATGCCGGAATGACAAAAGGACGAAATATGTCGGAATTAACACTCATAAACTTATCTATAATAATTTTATTTCTCCCTTTAATAGGATTTGCGGTTGTAATCCATTTCGGCAAAAAGTTTCCTAAAATCTATTTGTTTGAAGTCGGAATTGTTACGCTTACATTGGTGCTTTCTATATTAGTCGGATTTGTAAAGTTATCATACTTCACATCTCAGGATATAATATTTAATTTCACATGGATTGATTTCGGCAATGTTCCTTTAATTGGTGAAATGCATATTGATCTTGGAATTAAATTAGATAATCTTGCCGTTATAATGCTTTTTGTTGTAAACCTTATAAGCATGCTGGTTCATGTTTATTCAATTGAATATATGAAAGGCGATAAAAAGTATACAAGATATTTCGCATATCTAGGCATATTTACATTTTCAATGCTGGGAATTGTAATTACCCATAATCTTTTAATGATGTATATATTCTGGGAACTAGTAGGTTTATCCTCATATTTATTGATCGGGTTCTGGTATGAAAAAGATTCTGCCTCAAATGCGGGCAAGAAAGCGTTTCTTGTAAACCGTATCGGCGATATAGGTATGTTTATCGGTATTTTAATATTATTTACGCATTACAAGACATTTACGTTTGATACAATATATGCTCAAATGGCAGCCGGCAATTTGCCTTTTGACAGTTCCGCATGGCTAACAGCCGCTGGAATTTTAATTTTTATGGGCGCTGTAGGTAAATCGGCTCAATTCCCTCTTCACGTCTGGCTTCCTGATGCTATGGAAGGTCCAACTCCCGTCAGCGCCTTGATTCATGCAGCTACGATGGTTGCCGCCGGTGTTTATCTTCTTACAAAAATATTTGTTATGTTAACCGCCGACGCTATGCTGACTATAGCGGTAGTGGGAGCGACAACCTCATTCGTTGCCGCAACTATAGCATTAACACAGAACGATATTAAAAAAGTACTCGCTTATTCAACCGTAAGCCAGCTTGGTTATATGGTGATGTCTATAGGCACGGGAGCTTACGCATTCGCGTTTTTCCATTTAGTAACTCACGCATTCTTTAAAGCATGTTTGTTTCTTGGATCCGGTTCGGTCATTCATTCAATGCATCATGAACAGGATATTCAAAAAATGGGCGGATTAAGAAAAAAGATGCCGCTTACCTATCTTACATTTTTAATATCAACATTAGCTATATCCGGCGTACCGTTAACCTCAGGCTTTTTAAGCAAGGACGGATTATTAGCAGGAACAATAGCGTTCGGAAGTTTAACCGGACACTGGCTTATACCTACAATCGGATTTTTAGTAGCAATGATGACCGCCTTCTATATGTTTAGACTTGTAATAATAACTTTTCACGGCAAACCGAAAGATCAGCATAAATTTGATCACGCCCATGAGTCCCCTTTTGTTATGGTAATGCCGCTGGTTGTACTGGCGACATTGTCAATTTTTATATGGTATACTCCAAATCCTTTTGCTCCAAGCGACGGATGGTTCTTATCTGAATGGATTAAAACTCCGCATACGGTAGTTCCTGAAAACGCCAGTTTTAGTTTTATGCACGGCGAAACGGAAGCGACTTCAGCTTCGCACGGAGAAATTGTTCATAGTGAAATGTATGTTGAGGCAATGCACCACGCTCATTATCCGGCTATGTTTTTATCGCTTGGATTAGGCGGACTAGGAATTTTATTCGCATTCGTATTATATCAGTGGAAAAAAATTGATCCGGATATGCTGGCAGAAAAATTGAAACCGTTATATAAATTTTCATACAATAAATGGTACATTGACGAATTTTATCAAATGACATTTATTAATGGAACACTTGCGCTAGGAAGATTCTTATCCTGGTTCGACGCAACTATTGTCGACGGAATAGTTAACGGAACGGCCACGGTTACAAGAGGAATTTCAAGAATCAGCGGATGGTTTGATACCTATGTTGTTGACGGATCAGTAAACTTTACCGCCCTTTTAAGCGGATTTATAGGTTTAACATTCAGAAGATTACAAACAGGAAAAGTCCAGACCTATTTAGTTTTTGTTGTGTTTTCAATCCTTTGTTTGTTTTTAATTTTCAGACCTTTTTAGTATGTAGGTTTGATTCGAATTAATTCGAATCAAGTATTTGTAATAGTTTAATAGATAGTTTATTGAAATAAAAAAAGTGCTTCCGGCATTAATTTGAACGGCCGGGGCAGACTGAAAGCTAATTGCTTTCGGCCAATAAAAATATTCGGAGTTTATAACTTATGAATGGATTTCCAATCTTATCTCTAATTACTTTCGTTCCGGTTATCGGAATGTTGGTTATACTTTTCCTGAAAAAGGAACAGGCAACTTTAATTAAGTATGTTACGCTTGCCGCAACGGGCGTACAATTAATTTTGTCTTTAATACTCCTTGCTAATTTTAACTATACTGCAGCCGGAGTATTTGATCAAAGCTCTTTCCAGTTTATCGATAAATTCAGATGGATTGAAATTCCCGGAGTCTCATTTCTTGGTACCGTAAAGATAGATTATTTTATGGGTGTCGACGGACTAAGTATGCCGATGGTAATATTAACTTCATTAGTTTCTTTTATTGCCGCGATATCTTCATGGAATATTAACAAATCTATTAAAGGCTACTTTGCATTGTTCCTATTATTGGATACCGGAATGATGGGCGTGTTTGTAACATTAGATTTCTTTTTATTCTATATTTTCTGGGAATTAATGCTGCTGCCTATGTATTTCTTAATTGGAATTTGGGGCGGACCAAGAAAAGAATACGCTGCTATCAAGTTTTTTATTTATACGTTGTTCGGTTCCGTGTTTATTCTTCTTGTAATGATCGGTTTATATTTCAGCGCGACTGAAACATTAGCCGACGGCACAAAGGTATTTACATTTAATATGCTTGCATTAATGGATTCGTCGAATTACAGTCCGCACGGAATATTATCTCCTTTTAATCCAGATAATTGGCGTTTGGTCGCTTATATAGCTTTATTTGTCGGATTCGCTATAAAAATTCCTATGTTCCCTTTTCACACATGGCTTCCGGATGCGCACGTTGAAGCGCCAACGCCAATAAGCGTTATTCTTGCCGGAGTGCTTTTGAAATTAGGTACATATGGAATTCTAAGAATCAGCTATCCAATGTTTCCTGATATTACCCGAGATCTAATGTGGTACATTGCTTTATTCGGCATGGTTAATATTATATACGGAGCTTTGGTAGCTCTTGCGCAGAAAGATTTCAAAAAACTAATAGCGTATTCTTCAATTTCGCATATGGGTTATGTTCTTTTAGGAATGGCTTCATTATCCACCACCGGAATTAACGGCGCCATTTTCCAAATGTTTAATCACGGTACAATTACCGCTATGTTATTCTTAATTGTGGGTGTTGTTTACGACCGCGCGCATACAAGAGGAATTAACGATTTCGGCGGACTTGCGACTCAAATGCCGGTTTATACAGGATTTGTTACAGTTGCGTTTTTTGCCGCAATCGGATTACCAAGCATGAGCGGATTTATTTCCGAAGCCTTGGTATTTGTAGGTGCATTCGGAGTTTCATCGCTTCGTATTTTAACTATGATTTCTACATTAGGTATTCTTTTAGGCGCAGGCTATATGCTCTGGACACTTCAAAGAATTTTCTTCGGAAAACTTAACGAGAAATGGAGTTCGCTTGCTGATCTCGATACAAGAGAATATATAATGTTTATTCCTCTTACAATTATTATAATTTTCTTGGGAATTTATCCTTCTGGCATGCTGGATATAATGAACTCATCGGTAAATACTTTAGTAGAATTTATGGCAAACGGATTTTCAAATATTCAATTAACCGGGTTATAGAATAAGAATGGAAATGGGAAATTTATACGAGTCGCTTTCGTTAATAAAACCTGAAATATCGGTTTCAATTTTTTTAATATTGCTTGTTACTTTTGATCTTATTTTTGATAAGGACAAAAAGTTTATTCCCTATATAGCTATTGCGGGAATTTTTATAACAGGAATATTCGTTATCGGTCAATTCTCCGTAAGCGGATTCGGATTCAACACCGAAAATGTGTTAGGAAGTCCGGTTGGTATGGTTGCCGTAGATTCTTTCGGCGCGTTTTTTAAGATTATTATTTTAGTATCCTCCCTGCTTGTAGTTTTCTTCTCTTATTCTTCCGAAGAAATTGAACAGAGCAAGGACAGACTCGGTGAATATTATGCCTTAATATTCGGAATGATTTTAGGTATGATGGTAATGATCTCCGCTTCAGATCTTATCTTAATATATCTTTCTCTCGAGCTTCTTTCCTTATCATCGTATGTTTTAGCCGGATTCGTAAAATTAAGAGAGCGCAACAGCGAGGCTTCATTAAAATATCTTATTTACGGAGCTGTCTCTTCCGGTTTGATGTTGTTCGGTATATCGATAATTTATGGTTTAATCGGCAGTACAAATCTTTATCAAATAAATTCTGCGCTTCAAACATCGGCAATTAATCCGCTTGTATTTTCTTTTGCGGTGATATTAATTGTAGCTGGAATAGGATATAAAATATCAGCTGCGCCTTTTCATTTCTGGACTCCCGATGTTTACGAAGGAGCTCCGATCTCAATTACGGCTTATTTATCTGTTGCGAGCAAAGCTGCAGGTTTTGCGCTTTTAATAAGATTTGTTTATACAACATTTGTTATAAATGTTGAAGCTAACGGAAATTGGGCGCTTGTAAATATTTTTGATTGGAGAACACTTCTTATTGTTTTATCAATCGCCACAATGACATTGGGCAATTTTTCCGCGCTTTGGCAGAATAACTTAAAAAGAATGCTGGCATACTCAAGTATTGCGCACGCCGGATATTTGCTGCTTGGTTTGGTTGTGCTTTCAAACCAGGGTGTAATGGCGATATTAATATATTTCGCATTTTATTTATTAATGAATCTGGGCGCTTTCTATTGCGTAATGCTTATTGCTAATAAAATTGGCTCCGAAGATATTCATGATTATAAAGGTTTAGGTTATTCCTCGCCATTTTTAGGTATCTCATTAACAATATTTTTAGTATCGCTTACCGGACTTCCCCCAACTGCGGGATTTATTGGAAAACTTTACATATTTATTGCGCTTGTTGACGCGCAGATGATTGTTGTTGCGGTTATTGCATTGTTAAATACCGTAGTCTCACTTTATTATTATGTTAGAGTTTTTAAAAATATGTATCTCGTTAAACCGGATTCGGAACCGCAAACTGTTACCCCCTCTTTATTATCTAAAACAGTTATCCTGGCTTTAATTATACCGGTTCTAGTATTCGGACTCTATTTCACACCAATTGTAGAATTGGCTAGAAATTCAATCTCTTTTCTAGGTTTATAATTTTTTTTCTTAGACTTGATTCTAATCTTACACTTCATTAAGTTTATATCGGACTTTTTAAGTCGTATATGAACTTAGGTCAAATTTATGTTAAAAATTGCAAAATCGGTTGAATATGCCCTGCTGGCATTAAAATATATACATGAACGGCAGGATTTGGATTGCGTAAGTACAAAGGTAATTTCAGATTCGGTAGTAATACCATATGAATTATTGGCAAAAATAATGCAGAGACTTGTAAAAGATGAAATCATTATTTCCCAGCAGGGAACAAAAGGCGGATATAAATTAGCAGTTCCGCCGGATAAAATAAATATTACAAGAATAATAAATGCGGTTGAACAGAAAGTTCAGGTAACAGATTGTCTGGTTGAAACACCCACCTTGAACGATTGTAAAAGATACCAGGACTGCTGTTTGAGAAATCCGTTAAATCAGATTCAGATTAAGATAAATAAATTATTCGACGAATTAACTCTTGGCGAAATAATTCAATACAATTAAGGAATAGATAAATGAACAAGTTAAAAAAGTTGATGGCCGAGAAAACTATATTTCTCAATTATATGAAAGAGAAATATAAAGTTTATTATAACTCGAATATTTTTTTAAGAGATGTCCAGTATGCGATAAAAAGTTTTTTGGAAAAGAAAGATTATAAGGTTACTTATGCCGAAGCGGAAACTCTTATGAAAGATTTTACAGCAAATTTGGAAAACTCAGGCGAGTTGATTAAACTAAACGACAATACATGGAAGGTTAATTTTTCTTTTGATGAACCTGTTCTTGAAATTGAATCAAAGGATGTACCTGAAACTAATCAAGTTTAAATTTATTGAAAGGAATAAAGGATGAGCAGCGATACTCAAACTCAGAATGAAATAATTTTAACGGATAAAGCTATTAAACAAGCGTTAAAAATTATGGAAGAAAATAATCTTTCAACCGCCGAATACGGCTTAAGAGTCGGCGTTCAAGGGGGCGGATGTTCCGGAATGACATATAAGCTAGGTTTTGATTCTGAAAATAAAGACGGCGATACAATAATTGAAAAAGACGGACTTAAACTTTACGTTGACGGTAAAAGTCTCTTTTATTTAATGGGTACAACGCTTGATTTCAGCGACGGCTTAAACGGGAAAGGATTTGTCTTTAATAATCCTAACGCAACTAAATCCTGCGGATGCGGAGAATCATTCGGGGTTTAATATATAAATAGAAATAAATCGGGATTAATATGGAAAGAAGAAAATTTTTATCCTCGCTTGGCTTAATTTCATTAGCTGCCGGGGGCGAAAAAGTACTCGGAATTACTAATAGTTTAAATTCATTAACAAATAACGAAAGGAGAAATAACATGGCTAAATTTGAATTGCCAGCACTTCCCTACGGATTTGATGCATTAGAACCAAACATTGACGCGAGAACCATGGAAATTCACCATGGTAAACATCATGCCGGTTACGTAGCAAATCTTAATAAAGCAGTTGAAGGAACAGATTTAGAAGGAAAATCTTTAGAAGAATTATTAAAAGACATTTCTAAATATCCGGTCGCGGTAAGAAATAACGGCGGCGGACATTTTAACCATTCATTATTCTGGACTGTAATGGGACCTAACAAAGGCGGACAACCGGCTGGAGAATTAGGAGACGTTATTAATTCAACATTCGGTTCATTTGACAAGTTTAAGGAACAATTCTCGGCTGCCGCAGCTACAAGATTCGGCTCAGGCTGGGCATGGCTTGTCGTAACTTCGGATGGATTAAAAGTATCTTCAACACCTAATCAGGATAATCCCTTAATGGATTTAGCTGAAGTAAAAGGAACACCGATTTTAGGTATTGATGTTTGGGAACACGCATATTATCTAAATTATCAAAACAGAAGACCTGATTATATTTCCGCATTTTGGAATGTTATTAATTGGGATGAAGTAGCAAAAAGATATTCTGAAGCCAAATAAGTTAAAAAATAATTCCTATATTTTACCTGAAAGTTTGTTTTGACTTTCAGGTTTTTTTTTGTTTTTTAATAATTAAAAATAGATTTTTTTTATGAATGAGATAATACCAATATTTCCGTTAAACATTGTAATGTACCCGGGCGCAAAATATCCGCTTCATATATTTGAAGAGAGATATAAAAAAATGGTCAGAAATTCTATTTTCTCCGGGCAAGGTTTCGGTATCGTTTCAAAAATTGATCTGGAAATCTCAAATATAGGATGTTATGTTTTAGTAGATAAAGTTGTTAAACAATATGAAAATGGGAGCATGGATATATTTGTTGAAGGGATTGAACGGTTTGAGATTATAACAAAATCTTATAATTCAGAAGGATATATGGAAGCGGCAGTTGTTTCTTACCATGATGCTCCCGATGAAGAAAAAAATATGCTTTCAATTCAGCAGGCAATGGTAAAATTTAAAGATATAATAAATAATACAACAATTGAACTTGAAGATTCTTTTTGGAAAAATTTGGAAAAATCTAATTTTAAGTCCTTTAAATTGGCTGAAAAATCGGGCTTAAATATTAAACAGCAGCAGAATATTTTAGCTTTTCAATCAGAAAATAAACGAATTAAGTTTTTACTGGAGCATTTTGAAAAGATTGAAAGCTATCTTGAAGAATCTAAAGCGATTAGAGAAATTATTGCAGGTGACGGTTATATAAACTAAAAAAGGATTTAGGTAATTACCGTAAATCCTTTTCTAATAAATATTTACTAAATTCTATTAATTTATTTTGATAACTCTTTCTGCGAAATCTTTAATCTATTAATTGCTCTGTTTAATGAAGCTTCGGCCCTTGCCACATCAACTTTTTCTTTGTAATTAATTGACAATCTTTCCTTGGCTCTTGCTTTCGCTTCTTCCGCCCTTTTAATATCAATTTCTTCGGGGGTTTCAATACTTTCTACCAGCAGTAATACGTGATTATCAAGCACTTCAACCGTACCGCCGCTTACAGCAAAGATTAATAATTTCCCGTCGGATTCTTCAATTTTAATAACCCCAATATCAAGCGAACTTATTATCGGAGCATGGTTGAATAATATTTGGAAACTCCCTGCTGCTCCGGGTACAGTTACAGATTTAGCATTCCCCGAATAAGCTGATTTTGAAGGCGTTACTATTTCAACATTTATTTCTTTCATAATCTACTGCATCTTCTTTGCTTTTTCAACTGCTTCTTCAATTGTACCAACATACATAAATGCCGCTTCCGGTAAATCATCATGTTTGCCTTCAATAATTTCCTTAAAGCTTCTTATCGTATCTTCCAGTTTGACATATTTTCCTGGGAACCCTGTAAATTGCTCTGCAACGTGAAAAGGCTGACTTAAAAATCTTTGTATTCTTCTTGCCCTTCTTACAATCACTTTATCTTCTTCGGATAATTCATCCATTCCTAAAATATTAATAATATCCTGCAAATCTTTATATCCCTGCAATACTTCTTTAACTGCTGTCGCGACATCATAATGTTCCTGACCTACAATACCAGGTTCAAGAATTCTGGATGTTGAATCCAAAGGATCAACCGCAGGATAAATTCCGAGTTCCGAAATTTGACGGCTTAAAACTGTTGTAGCGTCAAGATGTGAAAACGCCGTTGCGGGAGCCGGATCGGTTAAATCATCTGCCGGGACATAAATTGCCTGCACCGAAGTAATAGATCCTTTATCGGTAGAAGTAATTCTTTCCTGCAGCTCACCCATTTCTGTAGCTAGATTTGGCTGATAACCCACAGCAGAAGGCATTCTGCCAAGCAAAGCGCTTACTTCCGAACCTGCTTGAGTAAAACGGAAAATATTATCAATAAATAAAAGCACGTCTCTATGTTCTTCATCTCTAAAATACTCGGCCATTGTTAAACCTGTAAGTCCAACGCGTAATCTTGCGCCGGGAGGTTCGTTCATTTGTCCGAATACAAGAGCGGTTTTTTCAAGTACGCCGGATTCTTTCATTTCAAGCCAAAGGTCGTTACCTTCTCTTGTTCTTTCACCTACCCCGGCAAAAACTGAGTACCCGCCGTGTTCTTTAGCGATGTTATGTATCAATTCCTGAATAATAACTGTTTTGCCTACGCCAGCACCGCCGAATAGACCTGTTTTACCGCCTTTAGAATAAGGCTCAATTAAATCAATAACCTTTATACCTGTTTCAAATATTTCTTGTTTTGTAGAAAGTTTATCAAATTTCGGAGCGTGTCTGTGGATTGCATATTTTTTCTCAGACTTAATTTCCCCTAAATCATCAATTCCTTTGCCTACAACATTTATAAGTCTTCCAAGTGTATTAGGACCAACAGGAACGGAAATAGGGGCGCCCGTATCAATTGCTTTCATTCCTCTTACCAGTCCGTCGGTAGAATCCATAGAAATCGCACGCACTCTGTTCTCGCCCATATGCTGTTGAGCTTCAACTATTAAAACTTCTTCAACTCCCTCTATATTAGTACGAGGAATATGAATCGCATTATAAATTTTTGGAAGGTTCCCGTCTTCAAAATCAATATCTACAACAGGGCCAATAACTTGAACAACAACGCCTTCGTTACTTGCCATTTTACTCCCTTTTTGGTTTAAATTTAGATAACAAATTTACACATTCCGAATTTTATAAACAAACGAAACTTATAACGATCTAAACAATTATTAAGTAATTTTGGCTATAAATTATTATTAAAAGCCGGATTTTGTAATTCAAAATTAAAAACTGAAGACTCAAATAAATAATAAAACTATATTTTATTTTATTAATAACATTTTTTTAGTAGCAAAAAATTTACCCGATGTAATTGTATAGAAATAAATTCCGCTTGATAATCCGCCGCCGGCTGATGAAGCATCAAATTCCACTTTATAGGTTCCCGCTGATTTATATTCGTTTACAAGTGTTGCTACTTCCCTGCCGAGAACATCAAAAACCTTTAACGTAGAGGGTGCAAAATTTGCATCCTCTACATTCGGAATTGTAAACGATATTGTAGTTGTCGGATTAAAGGGATTTGGATAGTTTTGTGAAAGAGAATATTCTGAATTAATTGTATTAGTTTTTTCTTCAACAGAAGTAATTCCGTTTTTTATTAAATACGCAGGGGAAAAATCAACTTTTTTATTATCGCGCCAAGCAATTCCTCTCAGCAAAACTTCGTAGTCTGAATTTGCAGTAATATAAATAGAATCATTTTGTGTTTTAATTTGAGCCGTACTTGTATTGACAAAAAATGTTACCGAATCAACATTATTTATATTGCTTACAAAATCATTTACTGAAAATGAATATTTATTTTCCGTATAAATCTCGTCTTCATTTTTCCATTCAACGGATGAATATATTTGAGATACGTTTTCGTCGATCCAGTTTAATCTATTAATGAGCCAGTCTTTTAAGTAATCAATTTCTTCTTCGTAAGTCTCGCCTACGAAATAGTTTGGCCAGACGGCGGAATCCAAAACATTCCACTTTTCAAAATTTCTAATTCGCGCTTGCTCAAAATCGGATGTTGTTGAATCAATAAAAGTATTAAGATAATTACTACTTAATACAGTTGATCTAAGTTCATTCCACCTTTTCGCGAATCTGTTTTTAAATATTGAATTATCCATAAGTTTCATTGCCCAGAAAGGAGTTCTCCAATAGCTGTTGTTATCATAAAAAACTTCCCATCCTTCGGTTTTCCAGCCGTCGTCATAATTTGCGTTTCCGTAAGCAAGATTAAAATCCCAAACCGGACCTAGATTTAATTTCCCTCCCTCACTTTCGCGGTTTTTATACAGAAAGGTACTTAGCCTGTAACCGTCGACATTTTTCGCAGTTTCATTTACAATAAAGAAATCGATAAAAGAATCTATATCGATAATATCATAATATCCGCCGAAAGGTTTATCGCTGCCGCTGCCGTACAATACGGTTTCGAAATTCAGAATAAAACTTTGAATATAATTAATTTGTTCTGTCGTAAGATCGTCGCCTGAAGGATATTCATATTGGTAATAAACTTTTCTATTACCGTTATTGTAATTCCATGAAGGTGAATTCCATCCGCCTGTAACGGTACCTTCCTGTTTATCAATTTTTATAATATATCCCCCGGTAAGTTTATCGCCGGCGATATCTTCGGCCTCAAGTTTTTTAATATTCACACGGTTTTTGTCCCGTTTAATTTTTTCCATCAAGATATAAACGCCCATGTATTCGCCGTTTAATACAAGCTCACAAAATTTTGTCCTGCTCGCATAACGTCCCAAGTCGTTGGCAATTTTATAAGTAAGAACGTTCCTTAATAATGTTTTGTCGCTGTAAGGGGCAGATAGAATCCAATCACTTTCTTCGGGGAAACCGAGAAGAGATACATCCAAATCTTCGCCATCATCATCCCAAGTTTCAAAACCGTATTGCTTTTTAGGAAAAAGCTGTGATGAGCTTCCTCTTATTTCAATTCCAATTTTTCCTTCATAATTATTAAACGGATCGGTTATATAATTTATAATTCCGTCCCCGTTAAAAATTATCCCCATAAAAGCGTTTATTTTAGGTTCATCAAGAATTGTTTTTCCTTCGGTGTTAATAACAACAATAGGCAGGTTTGAGGAAGTAAAATTTACTTGGGGAAAAAATTCTTGGGCTGATAAAAATACTAGTATTAAAATAGAAAGAAACTTCATTTTGTTATCCGTAATAACTTTTCAGCTAAATATAACTCTTTAAAATAAAAGAGGCTGATTCATAAGTAATTTATCTTTGTGTCTTGGTGTCTTAGCGGCGGAAAAAATAACCATCAAACAAAGTCACTAAGCCCCAAAGGGTCGCAAAAAACTTTTGAGTCAGCCTCTTATTTAAAATATGGAAATAAATTAAGCGTTTATTGAAACCGCCTCAACCAATTCCATTCCTTTTCTCAAAGCCTGTTCATTAAGAGGAAGCAAATGGTGATAACGTTCCGGCAAAACTTTCTTCAAACCTTCAAGAATATTTTCAAATTCAATTATAGGTCTTTTCTTTAAGAATGCGCCCAGCATAATCATATTTAATATTTTGGTATTATTCATTTTGGCCGCTTCGTTGCTGGCTTCAATTCCTATTACTTCAATGTCTTCTCTTTTAGGTCCATGAAGTATATTGGTGCTATCGTAAAGCATTAAGCCGCCGGGTTTAACGGCACTTTCAAATTTATCAACCGAAGGCTGGTTAAGCGCAATAACCGTATCAAATTTTGAAACGATAGGCGAGCTAATTTTTTCATCACTAATAATCGTAACACAATTTGCGGTTCCGCCTCTCATTTCCGGTCCGTAGGAAGGCATCCAGCTGACTTCTTTATTTTCAACAATACCGGAATAACAAAGAATCATTCCCATAGAAAGAACTCCCTGCCCTCCGAATCCTGCAATTACTATTTCTTCACTCATAATTATTTTCTCCCTTGCCTGCCGAAGCCGGCAATGTTTTTTCCAAACTTTTATTTTATCAAGTTCCGTAATTTTTCATTTTCATTTATCTGCCGGCGAAGGTTAGTCTTTTGGTACTTTGATATCGCCGAGCGGATAAAACGGAAGCATATTTTCGTCAAGCCATTTATTAGATTCAACCGGAGTCATTTTCCAGTTTGAAGGACAGTTTGAAACAATTTCAACAAAGCATGTACCTTTATTAAGTTTCTGGTATTCAAATCCTTTTTGAATCGCTTTTTTGGCTTTACGCACATTCAAAGGTTTATGAACAGACTGACGCGTTACATAATAAGTGCCGGGCAGCTGCGCTAAAAGTTCTGTAATTTTTAAAGGCGCTCCCATTGTAGCGACATCTCTTCCGAAAGGCGAAGTTGTGGATTTCATACCAGGCAAAGTTGTAGGCGCCATTTGTCCGCCTGTCATACCGTAAATTCCGTTGTTGATAAAAATAATTAATATATTTTCGCCGCGGTTGCAGGTATGAATAGTTTCACCGGTACCAATAGCAGCAAGATCGCCGTCGCCTTGATAAGAGAAAACATATTTTTCAGGAAGCACTCTTTTTATGCCTGTAGCCACAGCCGAAGCTCTGCCGTGCGCGGCTTCGGACATATCAATATTTAAATAGTTGTAAGCCAGCACCGAACAGCCAACTGGGGCAACGCCAATTACTTCCTGCTGAATGCCAAGTTCATCAATTACTTCGGCTAAAATTCTATGAGCGACACCGTGCCCGCAGCCCGGACAATAATGCATAGAAACATCAAGCAGGGTTTCAGGTTTTTCATATACTATATTTTCTTTAGTGCAAATACTTTCATCGCTTATTACCTGCTCAAAGTGTTTATCTTCAAGCAAATCTCTTTCATTCATACTCATACGGCAACTCCTACAATTTTTTCTTCCAAAGCTTTTAATATTTCATCAGGGTCAGGTACAACACCCCCCATTCTTCCGTAAAATTCTACCGGAACTTTTCCATTAACGGCTAATCTTACGTCTTCGACCATTTGTCCGGCATTCATTTCAACATCCAATATGCCATGAACTTTTGATGCGTAATCATTTATTGCTTTATAAGGAAATGGGAATAATGAAATCGGTCTAATTACGCCGACTTTAATTCCTTTTTCTCTAGCCATTTGCGCGGCTTTAGTACATATTCTGGCAACCAATCCGTATGCGGTTATAATATAATCAGCGTCCTCGCAATTAATTGCTTCATATCTAATCTCATTTTTTTCAATTTCTCTGTATTTTTCCTGCAGATGAATATTAATAACTTCCATTGCTTCAGCTTTTAAATTAAGAGAAGTAATAACATTTTTTTCTTTATCGGCAGGTTTTCCAACTGTTGCCCAGTCAAGACGTTCAAATTTTCTTTCCTGCTGAGGGAATAGTTCCACTTTTTCCATCATTTGACCCAACGCGCCGTCGGTTAAAATAAGAACAGGATTTCTATATTTAAAGGCAAGATCAAAACCTTGTTTTACGAAATCGGACATTTCCTGCACTGTTGAGGGAGCCAGAACAATTAGTTTATAATCGCCGTGACCGCCTCCTTTCACGGATTGGAAATAATCACCTTGACCAGGCTGAATAGTGCCTAATCCGGGACCGCCTCTATTAACATTAACGAGCAGGCATGGAACTTCGGCGCAAGCAATGTATGAAACGCCTTCCTGCATTAAACTCATTCCCGGAGAAGAAGAAGAAGTCATAATTTTTTTCCCGGTTCCCGCGGCACCGTAAACCATATTAATCGCCGCTACTTCGCTTTCAGCCTGAAGCACTACCATACCTGTTCTTGCATGCGCTTCTCTGCTTAAATACTCTAGTACTTCGGACTGGGGTGTAATCGGATATCCAAAATAAGCATCGCAGCCTGCTCTAATTGCAGCCTCTGCCAATGCTTCGTTGCCTTTCATTAATTTAAGTTCTTTCATTAGTTCACCTTCAATTCCATGTCTTTAGTTACGTTAGAAATTTTTGCTATCTGTTCTTTCCCCTTTTCGGTTTTACGATATACAGTAATTCCGCCTTCAGGGCAAACCAACGCGCAATTTGTGCAGCCTGTGCATGTATCTTCAACTTTCACAATATACAAGTATCCCTTGTTATTTACTTTTCTTGATGTCTCCAAAGAGCCTTGCGGACAGGCTTCAATACAAAGTTCACATCCTTTGCATTTTTCGATATCAATTATAATGTCGCCTTTTACTTTAGCCATAGTTACTCCATTTGTATTTAAAATTAAAAAGGCTGCATACTATGCAGCCTTTCCTATAAAAGGTCCTTGATAATAATGACGATATTCAGGTTGTTTGTAATTTTCATTATTTTAATGACTCCTAACATTGTAGTACTTATAAGAACCGTGCCATTTTTTGCAATACAAAAGACATAGAAATCGATTAAAATTTCACTTTTTTAGAATATGTATACAAATCTGGTTTCCATTTTTGAGAATACTGTTTTCTTACTGAGAATTTAACATAAAAATAATACAAAATCATCTTTTTATAAGACGAATTATCCCATATAAAAAAGGGAAACTTAAAGCTCCCCTTTTAGATAAGAATATTCGCAAAAAGATTCACAGAATAATTTACTGCATATTGTGATAAACGGACTGAACGTCATCATCTTCATCAAATGCTTCAACAATGCCGTTAATATCGGCCTGCTGTTCTTTGGTAAGTTCTTTATAATTTTCAGGAATAAATTGAAGTTCTGTAGCGGTAATATCAAGGCCTTTTTCTTCCAATGCTTTCTGCATCGGTCCGTATTCCGTAAAAGGAACATATATATATAATGACTCGTCGTCATAAGAAAATTCATCAAGACCGTGATCAATTAATTCAAGTTCAAGATTTTCAAGATCCATTTCCGCTGTTCTTGCTACTTTAAAAATACCTTTTCTTTCAAACATAAAAGCAATTGAACCATTGTTTCCTAAAGAGCCTTCGTGTTTTCTGAAAATGTGCCTTACGTTAGCAACAGTTCGTGTCGGATTATCTGTAGCGCATTCAATAATCATAGCAACACCGTGGGGACCGTAACCTTCGTACATAATTTCCTGATAACCTGTTGTATCTTTTGAGGATGCTCTTTTAATTGCCGCGTCTACCTTGTCCTTAGGCATGTTTACGCTTTTAGCATTCTGAATAGCGATTCTTAATTTTGAATTTGCTTTGGGATCAACCCCTCCCGCTTTTACGGCAATTTCAATGTCCTTTCTAATTCTGTTAAATGCTTTAGACATACGCGCAAAACGCGCGAACATTGTGTGTTTTCTTTTTTCAAATATTCTGCCCATTATATTCTCTTTTATTCTTAATTACTTTTTTAATTTTTGAAAATGAAATTTAATAATTCGTTTCCAATAATTAATGAAAAATTTTAACGGAGAAGAATTTATTTCCGGTATTAAGCGATTTTTTTATATGTTCATATCAATAAACATACAATATTCAACCGCGAATTTGTATTTAAAACAAAAAGAGCAGCAAAAGCTGCTCTTAAAAATTATTCAATCAATATTATTCCCACATGTCCCTTGCGTGTTTATCGGCATGATAAGAACTTCGTACGAGCGGGGCCGACTCAACGGCTTTAAAACCCATTTTCTTTCCTTCTTCTTTGTACATCGCGAATTCGTCGAGCGTAACCCATCTGTCAACCGGGAGATGATTTTTAGTAGGCTGAAGATACTGTCCAATAGTCATAATATCGCAGCCGTGTACTTTTAAGTCCCTCATAAGTTCCAATACTTCTTCAGTCCTTTCACCAATGCCTACCATAATTCCGCTTTTGGTTCTAAGACCTTTTGCTTTAAACCAGCTAATAAGCTCCAGACTTCTCTCATATTTTGCCTGCGGACGTACGGCGTGATAAATTCTTTTAACGGTTTCCATGTTGTGATTTAGAATATCAGGAGGATTCTGCATAATAATGTTAAAAGCTTGTTCTTCGCCTTTGAAGTCTGGGATTAATATTTCAATTGTACAGCTCGGCATTTTTTCTCGAATTAATTTATTAGTCTCCGAAAAAATTGACGCACCGCCGTCTTTTAATTCATCCCTGTTTACGGAAGTAATTACAACGTGACGGAGTTTTAATTCCTCAACCGATTCGGCGACTCTTCTAGGTTCGTCCAAATCAAGTTCATTGGGCATTCCTAATTTTACATTGCAGAATCCGCAGCTGCGTGTGCATGTATCTCCCAAAATCATAAATGTAGCTGTTCTGCTGTTCCAGCATTCGGCCAGATTAGGGCATCGCGCTTCTTCGCAAACGGTGTTTAATTTTGAGTTGCGCATTAACGAATGAACATCTTTAAAGTTCGGTCCGCTGGGCAGTCTAACTTTCAGCCATTCGGGTCTTTTACCTAATTCTTCCCTGCTTTTTTCCGTAGTCTCTTTAAATGCTTTTTGATGCTGATTGATTTTCATTATTCCTCTTTATCTCTATCATTAACTTTATCTTGGTCTTTATCTTGATTATGACAAAGATCGAGATTAAACTATACTCGTATCAAAATTTTCCAAACTGTCTTTAATTGATTTTAAGAATTTACCGCCGAGCATTCCGTCAACTAATCTATGATCATGGCTAAGCGATAAATACATCATAGGCTTAACCGCTATTGTGTCGATTTCGTCGACAGTAATTACAACAGGCTTTTTAACCACGGCGCCAACACCCAATATTCCTACTTCAGGCTGATTTATAATCGGAGTTCCGAATAAAGAACCGAAAACACCGTAATTAGTAATAGTAAAGGTGCCGTCCATAATATCGTCGGGTATCAGTCCTTTTCCACGGGCTTTTTTTCCAATTTCGGTTATGGCTTTAGAAAGCCCCAAAATATTTTTTTCATCAGCGTTTTTAATATTTGGGACAATTAAACCATTTGGTTCTACAGCTACGGCAATCCCAATATTAATATATTTTTTAACTACTATGTTATCACCGTCAATTGAAGAGTTTAATAAAGGATATTCTTTTAATCCTTTAATAACAGCATGAGAGATAAACGGCATATAGGTTAATTTTACCCCGCTTTTTTCAAAATATTCATCTCTTTTTGAATTGATAAAATTATGAATTCTTGTCATATCAACTTCCAGCACTGCGGTAACATGAACAGAAGTATCACGGCTGTTGGTCATATGATACATAATTCTTTTACGGATATTATCCATGGGGATAATTTCTACTCCCTCGCCTTTTTTAACAACCGGTTGACCTTCTTTAGGTTCCGGCATCCGGTATGATGACATTTTTTGAGGAGCGGCAGCAGGAGCCTTGCCGCTTTTTCTGTCTTCAATATATTTTAGAATATCGTTTTTCGTTACTCTCCCGTTAACACCCGTACCGTTTATCGTTTCAAGTTCATTTGCCGAAACATTTTCCTTACTTGCAATATTCATCACAAGCGGTGAATAAAATCTATTTGATGAAGAAGCGTTAATTTTTTCACTATGTCCAACCTGTGCGACAGGTTCTTCCTTTAATGCTTCCTGTTTAATTTCTTCTGCATTCTTTATTTTGATTTCTTCTTTTGGTTTTACAATTCCGCCGCTAGTGGAAATTTTGGCCACGACAATACCGACATCAACTGTTTCGCCTTCTTTAAAAAGAATTTCCGACAATGTTCCTTCAATCGGCGAAGGCACTTCGGTATCAACTTTATCTGTGCTTATATCAAAAATAATTTCATCCCTGCCTACTTTATCGCCGACTTTTTTATGCCATTTAATAATTGTGCCTTCCATTACAGACTCGCCCATTTTAGGCATTGGAATATCGATCAACTCTCCGCCAATCTGAGTAGTGGAAGCTTTTTCGTTAGATTCCTCAGTTACACGTTCGGTATTATTTTTCTTTTCATTTTGTTTTTCATCAACAGCGGCTTCGCCGTTTGTGTCAATAATTGCAACAACGGTATCAACTTCTACGGTTTCCTGTTCAAACACTTTAATTTCAATAAGTTTACCTGCTTCGGGACTAGGAATTTCAGTATCAACTTTATCGGTGCTGATTTCAAAAATTATTTCATCTTTTTGAACTAGATCACCTTTCTTTTTGTGCCATTTAATCAATGTACCTTCATTTATACTTTCACCCATTTTGGGCATTACAACATTGACTCTCATTTTATATTTTTCTCCCGCTATCTATACTGCCATTGGGCAGTTTTATTGTTTAATACATTAAAAGATCTTTTAAGGAATTATATAATTTATCACGCGAAGGAAGCACTGCTTTTTCCAGCACGGGATGATAAGGAATAGGAGTATCTGCCGCGCCTATTCTTCTTATCGGAGCGTCAAGCATTTCAAAACACTCTTCAGCAATTCTGGCGCTTACCTCGGCGCCGAAGCCTCCTGTTAAGGTATCCTCATGAATTACAATTGCTTTGCCGGTTTTTTTAATTGAATTTTTTACCGTATCCATATCCAAAGGAGCAATTGTCCGTAAATCAATAATTTCAATTGAATAACCTTCGTCCTCCAATTTTTTTGCGGCGAAATTAGTTTCATGCACCATCGCTCCCCAAGCAACAACGGTTAAATCTTTTCCTTCTTTAAATACTTTTGCCTTTCCGAACGGTACTAAATAATCCGCGTCCGGTTCCGGCGACGTAGCGTAACTTTGTCTGTATAATCCTTTATGTTCAAGGAACAAAACGGGATCGTTTAATCTTAACGCCGTTTTCAGCAGTCCTTTAGCGTCGGCTGAGTTTGAAGGATATGCAATTAACAGTCCCGGCATATGAGCAAAAAACGCTTCAATATTCTGGCTGTGGTATAATCCTCCGTGAATATAACCTCCGATGGCAGTTCTTATAACAACCGGCGCTTCAAACAAATTATTTGAGCGGTACCGGTACATTACCAGTTCATCTCTAATCTGCATAAATGCGGGCCAGATATAATCGCCGAATTGAATTTCAACACAGGGTTTTAATCCCGTTAATGCCATACCGATAGCAACACCTGCAATGCTTGCTTCGGCAAGGGGTGAGTTAAATACTCTTTCATTTCCGTATAGAGTTGATAAACCTTTTGTCGCGGTAAAAACCCCGCCTTTACCGTCTGCAACGTCTTCACCGAAAACATAAATTTTATCGTTTCGTTCCATTTCTTCGCGCAAAGCATGATTGATTGCGTCAACCATTACAATCGGTTTGCCTTCATTTTTAATTTTTCCGTAAGGTAGATTTTCTCTTTTCCCGCTTTCATCCAAAACATATCGGAACGCGGTTTCAGGTTTAGGGTCAGCTTGAGTTAATACCCAGTCCGCCGCTTCATTTATATGATTTACAATTTCTTTTTTGAATTCCTCGTAAGCCAATTCGGTGAGAATACCTTTATTAATTAATTTTTCCACAAACAATTTTATCGGATCTTTTTTCTGAGATTCTTCAATATCTTCCTTGCTTCTGTATTTTTTTTCATCATCGGATGAAGAATGTGAAAACAAACGAACAGTATGTGCTTCAACAAGAACCGGTCCTTTTCCTTGACGGGCATATTTAAAAGCGGTTTGAGCCGTGGCATGCATTTCAAGGAAATCGGTTCCGTCAACGCTTAATCTTAGTAAATTTTCATAACCTTTCATCAATTCAGCAACGGAAGCGTTTTTACCGGCGTTTTGACCTTCTACCGGAACAGAAATAGCCCATCTATTATTCTGAATTACGAAAACAACAGGGAGTTTTTCTCTTGCCGCCCAGTTAACTGCTTCTGCAAATTCGCCTTCGCTTGTCGCGCCTTCGCCGCTGCTTACATAAACAACCGCATTTTCCCCTTTCTTTTTTGCGGCAAGCGCCGTACCGACGGCTTGTAAAAATTGTGTGCCTGTGGGACTGGATTGACAAGGCACATTAAGTTCTTTTGAAGTCCAATGGCAAGGCATTTGTCTTCCGCCTGTCATAGGGTCATTTTCTTTTGCAAGGTAATGAAGTAGAATATCTTCAATTTTAACGCCCAGCGCGTGAAGATATCCCATGTCTCTGTAATACGGATAACCCCAGTCAACTTTTGGTTTCATTGCCAAGCCGAACGCGATTTGTGTGGCTTCGTGCCCCATACCCGGGATAAGAAAATACGCTTTGCCTTGTTTAATTAAATTGTGAACTTTATTATCTATCTGACGCGCGGTAAACATTAAACGAAGCGCGTTCATTAATTCTTTTTTTGAAAGTCCGCCGAAAGAATCAATTTTACCTGTAGGAGCTTTTCCGTTTTCTTTATCAACAGCGGTTACATCTTCAGTTTTATTATTTGCCATTTCAAACCTTTCTTTTGTTTTTAGTTACAGAACATATTTTTCAAATAGTTCTTTCTCAACGGTACTATATTCATCGTAGCCAAAAATATCTTTAAAATGTTTAATGATTTTTTCTTTTATTTCCCGAATTTCAATTTTTCCGCCTAATTCTTTACTAAGCGATGTTACTTCTTTTTCTTTTATTCCGCAAGGAATGATTCCGTCGAAATAAGTTAAATCCGTATTTACATTAAATGCGAATCCATGCATCGTAATCCACCTGCTTACCTTTATTCCGATTGCGCAGATTTTTCTTTCGTCCAGCCAAACGCCTGTATATTTTTCTTTTCTTCCGGTTCTAAGTCCGTATTCTGCGCATGTTCGTATAATAACTTCTTCCAAATTTCTTAAATACAAATGAGTATCCTGTTTCCAGTTTTTCAGATCAATGATCGGGTAGCCGACTATTTGACCCGGTCCGTGATATGTAATATCTCCGCCACGGTCAATTTCGAATACGGTAATTTTTTTTTCTTTTAATTCAAACTCATTATAAATCAGATTATCCTTATGCGCGGTTTTACCAAGAGTATAAGTATGCGGATGCTCCAATAAGAAAATAATATCATTAATCTCATTTTTAGTCCGCCGTTCAAAAACACTTTTCTGTAAATCCCAAGCGTTCTGATAACTTATCTGACCGAGATCGCAATATTCAAATATTCTAGAAATTGACTGATTCTCCATATGCAATTGCAGCCGCTTCCATTACCGCTTCGGAAAGCGTCGGATGCGCATGAATTGTTTTAATAATGGATTCGCCCGTACCTTCTAAAGATTTTACAATTCCAAGTTCGGCAAGTAATTCCGTAGCTTCAGAACCTACAATATGCGCGCCTAGCAGCTCCCCGTATTTAGCGTCGAAAATTAATTTGACAAAACCTTCTCTTTCCCCTATTGCCGCCGACTTACCGCTCGCAGAAAAAGGGAATTTGCCAATTTTTAATTCGTATCCGGCTTCCTTGGCTTTTTCTTCTGTTAATCCTAAACTGGCAATTTGAGGCTGACAATAAGTACAACCGGGAATAGAGTTGTAATCAACAGAAGGGACATTCATTCCTTTTATTTTTTCAACACATGTAATACCTTCGGCCGAAGCAACATGAGCAAGCCACGGCGGTCCAATTACATCGCCTATAGCGTAAACATTATCAATATTTGTTTTATATGTTTCTTTATCAACTTTAATATGATTTTTAAATATTTCAACGCCAATATCTTCAAGCCCAATTCCTTCAACATTTCCCGTTACGCCAATAGCGTTTAGGACTTTTTCGGCTTTCAGTTCTTTTTTCTCTCCGTCTTTTTCAATAGTAACTATTACGTTCTTTCCTTTTACAACGGCGCTTTCAACCTTTGCCGATGTATAAATTTCAATTTTCCTTTTCTTAAACGCGGCTTCCAAAGCCTTTGATGATTCTTTATCTTCAACAGGGACAAGAGAATCCATCATTTCAATAATTGTTACATTTGTGCCGAGAGCGGAATAGAAATAGGCGAACTCAACCCCGATTGCTCCGGCGCCGATTACGATTAAATCTTTAGGAAGAGTTTCAAGGCTCATTGCCTCTTTGGAAGTTATAATATTTTTATGATCAACCGGAATTGAATCAATTAATTTAGGACGGGCTCCCGTAGCAATAATAATTTTACCGGCTTCAACAGTATTAATTATTGTACCGTCAGAATCCAAAACATCAATTTGACTGCCAGATTTAAATTTTCCGAAACCTTTTATCACCTGTATATTGTTTTTTTTCATTAAGAAATCAACACCGCGCGACATTTTAGTAGCGACGTTTCTGCTTCTTTTTATTATTTTCGAAAAATCGAAACTTAATCCTTCTACCTTAATACCGAAATCGCCCGCATGTTTATTCATCATTTCATAAACTTCAGCGTTTTTAAGAAGAGACTTTGTCGGAATACATCCCCAGTTAAGGCAAATACCGCCTAAATTATCTTTATCAATAACTACTGTTTTAAAACCAAGCTGAGCCGCTCTAATTGCCGCTACATATCCGCCGGGTCCGCCCCCAAGTACAGCAATATCAAATTTTTCACTCATCAAAATTGTCCCATTATTTATGATTTAGCGTAACAATATAACGAACTAATATTTGAAATAAAAACTTGAAATATTATATAAAAACCGATAATAATGCCCGAAATAGTGGGTTTTATGAATTAGCTTAAATATTAGGATATATTATCCGGAAGCGTGTTAAATAGAATTTTATAATCAGTTAAATTTTGTAAGGAATATTTACAAAATCCAATTTAGGCGAAAAATCTTTTGTATTTCTTGTTACCAATAATAAATTATTCTTTTTAGCCAAAGCTGCTTGAAATGCATCCGGCAATTTCCATCCTTTTTTTTGGCTTAATTCAGCAGCGATATCGCTAATCTCTTTTGTAATTGCGAGACACTCAAATTTATCAAGCAAGGTGGAAATGGAGCTTTTCTCATTTTCTTCTGCGCCCGACAATACTTCAGCTCTTGTGATAACAGAAATAACCGTACTGCCATCTGCGTTTTTTAACAGCCAATCTGTAGCTTTTTTAATCCCGTTGAGATGATCAATAATAATTACGGTATCAACAAGATATTTTATTTTCATTTTCTTGTTTCCCAATCCTTTCGGATTTTCTCGGAATAATCAGTACCATTCATTTTTTTTTCTTTCCATAATCCTGAAGTTGAAAGAAAAACATCCAGTGATTTCTCCTCGCTTTTTTTCTTTCTGTACTCTATTAATGCTTCACGAATTGTTTCAGCGGTAGACTGTTTTCTTTCCCTGCTGTATCTGTCCAGCCACATTTTTAAATCTTGTGAAAGCGTTATTATTGTTCTTAACATTTTTATTCTTTTTTTGTTTGAATATATCACAATAGTGATATACTGTCAAGGGCTTATTGAATATTATCCAAAAGCATAAATGAAATCTCTTTTGAAGATGATTTTGAATCATAATTTTTATCTTCAAAACCGCATATTTTTTCGAGCGGACAAACGGCGCAAACAGGTTTTTGTGGTTTGCATATTTCTCTGCCCAGCCGTATAAGATTTGTATGAAATGAATGAGCCTTTTTTTCAGGAAAGTTTTCGTTGAGCAGAAAAAATGTTTTATCGGGTGCGCCGGCATTTACAATACCAATTCTGTTAACAGTGCGGTGAACATGTGTATCAACGGGACATATATTTCTATCCATTGCGAAAAGAAGAACGCAGCTTGCGGTTTTTACACCGACACCTTTAAACGAAGTTAAATCTTTTATTGCTTCATCACTTAAAAAATTATCTAAATATTTTAAGGATAACTTCCCTTCTTTTTCATAAAGCTGTTTTACAAAATTTTTAATCGCTTTGGACTTTTGTTTTCCAAGTCCGGCGACTTTTATTTCTTTTTCAATAACGCCTACCGGGGTTTTTAATATTTCCGTCCAGTCGGAAAATTTCTTTTTTAGATTTTGATATGCCTGATATGAATTTCTGTCATTTGTGTTCTGTGAAAGTATTGTAGCAATCAGCATTTCAACAGGGTCGGGAAGTTTTTTATTCCTAGGCGGGATGCCGAAACGATTTATTAATAACTCATTTACTTTTATTATAAGATCTTGTTTTTCTTTTATCATTTTATTCTGAGTTTTTTGAATTTTAAGATACAGAATAGGAAAACAAATAGAACGCTGATTTTTATGATGATTATGATTTGTTAAGATTTGAAATAGAGTTAATTCAGAAAATGGTTTTTAAATTCCTTTGGACTTACTCCAACTTCTTTTTTAAACATTCGAGAAAAATACGGCGGATTTTCAAATCCAAGTTGATATGCAATTTCTGAAATACTTTGTTTGCCTTCTACCAACATATTTTTTGCCTCGGAAACTATATAAAGATGAATCAGTTCTAAAGCGGTTTTCCCCGTTTCCTGCTTCAATAAGTCACTTAAATATTTGGGTGAAAGATTAAGCTGTGAAGCTATGTAATTCACTGTCGGTAAACCTTTTCCTGCCATGTCTCCTTTAACAAAATATTCATTAAATATTTCGTTGAATTTTGTAATAGTAATTCCTGATAACGGTTTCCTATCAATGAACTGCCTTTTATAAAAACGTTGAGCATACTTTAGAATAGAATCTAAATGAGAAAGAATAATTGATTTGCTGAACTCGTCCGGATTATTGCCGTACTCAGCTTCCATTTTATTGAACAACGACCACATTATTTTTTCTTCTCTTGGAGAAAGATGAAGAGCTTCTCGTGTTTCGTAATCAAAAAAATCATATTTTTTGATTTCTGTAAATAAAGGATGACCCATCAAAAAATCTTCATGAATTTCAATCGAGAATCCTTTGTCTTTCAATATAACATCGTGAAGAGAAATTATTTGGTTTGGTTTCATAAAGTACATGAATCCTTGATCAGGATCGTATTTGGTTTTTCCGTACCAAATATTTCCCTTTTTTAATTTCTTAAGACATATGAAATAAAAGTCATATGATATTTCAGAAACATTCAAAGGATTTGCAGTTTTCTTAAGTCTTTTTAGGCCGAGTAAGGGATTCTCCGGTTGAGGATAACCCTGTATTTCATGTAATTCACTTATTGTTTTGAAATGTTTCATAAATTTATTGCCTTAAAATAATTAACTATTTTTAACTCTTATTTTTCTCAACTCAATTGAACAAAATTGTAGTTAAATATCAAGTTTTCTACTTCCTATCCATTTCACAATTTCAGGATCATGATGATCAAAAAATAAACTCTTTTTCATATCTAAAACTGCTATTTTATTAATTTCTTCTTTTGTCAACTCAAAATCGAAGATGTTAAAGTTTACAGCCATTCTTTCTTTGCTGACTGATTTTGGAATGACTACTACACTTCTTTGAACCAGCCATCTTAATACAACTTGAGCAACAGACTTATTATATTTTTTGCCTATAGTTTGCAGCAACTCATTTTTAAATAAATCATTCCTTCCTTCTGCAAATGGTCCCCATGATTCTATTTGAACTTTATTTTCTTCTAAGAATTTTTGAGTTTCAATTTGCTGATTGAAAGGATGCGTTTCTATCTGGTTTACTGCCGGAACCACCTCGTTATGAATAATAAGATCCAATACACGATCCGCTTGAAAGTTACTGATACCAATAGTTTTTACCTTCCCTTCTTTATACAATTCTTCCATTGCGCGCCAGGAACCGTAAACATCTCCAAATGGCTGATGGATAAGATATAAATCAAGATAATCCAATTGCAATTTATTTAGCGATTTCTCAAAAGCTTTTTTGGTGTTCTCATAACCTGTATCCTGAACCCAAAGTTTGGTCGTTACAAACAAATCTTCCCTTGCAACTCCACTTTCTTTAATCGCTTTGCCGACTGCTTCCTCATTCATATAAGCAGCTGCTGTATCTATTGATCTGTAACCTGTATTTATCGCGTCCAATACGCTTCTCTTACATTCTTCGGCATCGGGAATTTGATAAACGCCATAACCAAGTATTGGCATTTCCACACCGTTGTTTAATTTTACTTTTTGCATCGTATATCTCTTTATTTTTTAGTGAGATTGTGTACTCTATTTATTTAATTCTTTAATGGCGCTTCAACTTCCGAGAAAGCTTGCACGAATTCAGGCAAGCGCGCCCCATGCACTTGAATCGCTGAAACCTCTTGATTCAATTCGGCAAGTTCGGTAACAGTAAATTGAACGGAAGCCGCGCCGATGTTCTCGAGCATATGTGCCATCTGTGTCGTACCGGGGATAGGCACAATCCACGGCTTCTGCGCCATTAGCCATCCAAGCGCAACTTGAGCTGGAGTGGCTTGTTTTCGTTCAGCCCAATTCTTTAGCAAACCCACAAGCGCTAGATTATGTATAAGATTCTCTGGCGAGAAACGCGATTCCATTTTGCGAATGTCGCCATCGGCAAAACGTGTTACCGAATCAATAGCACCCGTAAGGAAACCAACACCCAGCGGGCTCCATGTGACCAAACCAATACCCAGTTCCTGACAGACCGGAATGACCCACTCCTCAGGTCCGCGCCACAGCATAGAATATTCGTTCTGTACGGCGCTGAGTGGAAGCTCGGCATGAGCGCGGCGCATTGTTTGTTGACCCATCTCAGACAGTCCCCAGTGTAAAACCTTGCCCTGCGTCATCAGTTCCTTTACCGCACCTGCTACATCTTCAATCGGAACCTGAGGATCAACCCTGTGCTGGTAGAGCAGATCAATGCGATCGGTACGTAGACGTTTAAGCATACTCTCTACTACGAACTTTATATGTTCGGGACGGCTGTTGAGCCCCGGACGCCTTTCACCGGTTTCGAGGTCAATGTTCCATCCAAATTTGGTTGCTACTACTATCTTATTACGGAAAGACTCCACGCCTTCTCCCAGAATCCGTTCTACCTCGTGAGGACCATAAGCCTCAGCAGCATCAAAAAAAGTTACGCCACGGTCAAATGCAGTCCGAATTATTTTAAACATTTCTGATCGGGTGGGGATTGTGGTTTGATAAGTGCGGCTCATGTTCTGGACTCCGAGACCAACACTGGAAACCTCGAGTGCGCCGAGCTTACGTTTTCCAATTTCCATAGGTTTAGTAATATTTTTCGGAATACCGCTCGTCGTATTACTCTTTTTATCATTCTGAAAAGCTGCCAATGATTTTGTACCAAAGACAACACCGGCTCCAACTAAAGTTGTTTTGACGATAAAATCTCGTCTATTAACACGACCCTTTTCAGAGTTATTGCCACTTTCAGTGTTTTGTTTCTTTTCCATTTCATACTCCGTTCATTTACTTAATTTAACTTATTTGTTTGTTCTATTTACAATTCCTATTTGTTCGACTTCTTCAAGAGTATACGCACAATTTTTATAAGCTTACTTATTTTCATGTTATTTAAATTTATCTATCAACCATTTTTTGACTGCTTTCGGAATACCTTGCGCCTTGAATTTCTATTTTAGATGCTGCGTCATTAATTTCATTAATATCTTTTTCTGATAATTCTAAATCAACAGAGCCGATATTTTCTTCCAAGCGATGCAGCTTTGTAGTACCGGGAATAGGAACGATCCAAGACTTTTGAGCGAATATCCAGGCTAATGCAATTTGAGCGGAAGAAACATTTTTACTTTTTGCCATTTGATTTATCAAATCAACCAACGCTTGATTTGTTTTTCTATTTTCTTCGCTGAAACGCGGAACAGAATTGCGAAAATCGGATTTATCAAATGTTGTTTTTTCATCAATCTTGCCGGTTAGAAATCCCTTGCCGAGCGGACTAAAAGAGACAAACCCGATTCCAAGTTCTTCAAGTGTCGGAAATACTTTTGTTTCCGGCTCTCTCCACCATATCGAGTATTCACTCTGAAGTGCTGTCACAGGCTGAACAGCATGAGCTTTTCTTATTGTATTCGCTCCGGCTTCCGATAATCCGAAATGTTTTACTTTTCCTGCTTGTATTAATTCTTTTACTGTTCCCGCTACTTCTTCAATCAGGACTTCAGGATCAACACGATGCTGGTATAAAAGATCAATATAGTCAGTCTGTAATCTTTTCAGTGATTCATCTACTACACGTTTAATGTTGTCAGGTTTACTGTTTAATTTCGGGAAGTTCTTCGTATCGAATCCGAATTTTGTTGCAATAACAACATTATCTCGAAAAGGCTTAAGCGCTTCTCCAACCAGTTCCTCATTTGTGAAGGGACCGTAAACTTCTGCCGTATCAAAAAAAGTTATTCCTTTTTCAACTGCGGAGCGAATTAGAGAAATCATTTCTTTTTTATCAGCAGCCGTACCATAACCGTAACTCATTCCCATACAGCCCAAACCAATAGCAGATACTTCAAGTCCGCTGTTTCCAAGTTTGCGCTTCTTCATTTTTTATCCTTTTATTTTTTTTACAATAAAAACTTACTGTACAAATATATTTAAACATGTCTATATGGACTTATACAAAAGGCGGAAGTACTGATACATTTTTCACACCGATTTATAACAAATTGAAATACCCACAAAGAAGATTAGAAATGTATAACAAATATTTATCAATTATGTTATTTTATAATTAGTAAAATCAAATTATGGAGAAATTATGCCGACATTAATGGTAAGCGTATCCGGAATAAGAGGAATAGTTGGTGACGGACTTGATCCGCACAGGATTACAAAATACGCGTCCGCATACGCCGACTTTTGCGGAAGCGGTAAAATTGTGGTTGGCAGCGACGGCCGTATTTCAGGCGAAATGGTAAAAAATGTTTTAACCGGAACGCTTCTTGCAAAAGGAAATGATGTAATAGATATCGGCATTTGTCCAACTCCAACTGTGCTCTATAATGTAAAAAAGTTAAAAGCGGCCGGCGGAATTCAAATTTCCGCGAGCCACAATCCGAATGAATGGAATGCTTTAAAACTTCTGAATTCCGAAGGCGAGTTTATGACTCCCGAACAGAACAAACAAATGCTGGCAAATCTTGAAAACGCTCAAACAAATTATAAACCTTGGAATAAATTAGGGACACTTACAAAATATGATGAAGGATTGAAGAATCATTTAAAAGATGTGCTTGCTTTAAAACATATAAATGTTGAAGCGATCCGGAAAAGAAAATTTAAAGTTCTGCTTGATTGTGTTAACGGAGCGGGCTCTTATGTAATGCCCGAGTTTTTGGAAAAATTAGGATGTGAAGTTGTAAAAATTAATTGTGAAAAAACCGGGGTTTTTCCCCGTCTGCCCGAACCCATACCTGAAAACTTAAACGAAACAATGAAAGCAGTAAAAGAAAACAAATGTGATTTGGGAATTGTAGTCGATCCCGATGTTGACAGACTGGTTTTAATAACAGATAAAGGCGAGCCGTTTGGTGAAGAAAACACAATTACGCTCGCCGTAAATTTTGTGCTCTCAAAAGTGAAAAGAAATGTAGTTGTCAACCTTTCAACATCGCGCTCGGTTGAAGATGTTGCGGCAGGGTACGGTTGTAAAGTTTTCCGCTCGCCTGTCGGCGAAGCTAATGTTGTATTAAAAATGAAAGAAGTAAACGCAATAATTGGCGGCGAAGGGAGCGGCGGGGTTATTTATCCAGCTCTACATTTCGGAAGAGACGCTCTTGTTGGAACGGTATTAACCTTACAGCAGCTTTTAGAATTCGGAGGGACTTTAAGTGAATTTAAGAATTCTCTCCCCCAATATTTTATCGCGAAGAAAAAAATAGAAATTGGAAATAACGCGGATGAAATTCTGGAAATTCTTAAAACAAAATACTCAAATGAAAAAATAAATACAGACGACGGTTTGCGAATTGATTTTGAAGATCACTGGGTGCATTTCCGCAAATCAAATACCGAACCTATTATTAGATGTATAGTTGAAGCCGAAAGTGAAAAAGATGCGGAAGAAAAAGCGGAAAAATATCTTAAAGAAATCTTGAACTAATAAATTTCATTATTTCAAAAGAACCATTTTCTTAGTAATTATTTTTGAGCAGCAAAAAAATTGATAATAATAAACTCCGCTGCTTAAACTGCTTCCGTCAAAATTTATTTTATAATTTCCCGGCGGTTTATGTTCGTTGACTAATATTTCAATTTCATTTCCGAGAATATCATATACTTTTAGTACAACATTAGTAGTGGACTCATTAAATGCCTCCACTACATTTGGCACAGTGAATGAAATTGTTGTAGTTGGATTAAACGGATTCGGGTAATTGTTATATAGAACAAATTCATTCAAGATATTGGGATTATCCTTTTCAACAGAAGTAATTCCGCCTTCGTTGAAAACAGCTAACCCGCCGGAGATTGTTGTAATCCATTTATTGCCGTTTTTATCTATTGCAACATCGGATACAAAATCATCAGGTAATTCTGAATTATTAGTTTTAAATTCTGTCCAATTATTTCCGTCGAATAAAATTAATCCGTCTCCGGTAGCAATCCATTTATTAGACCCTTCTATTGTAATTGCCCCAACTCCGCCTCCAGTGAAACCGCTGTTCAATTTATCATAAACATTCCATTTACCATTTTCAATTTTAACAACTGCTCCGCCGTTTGTACCTTTTGTACCAAGCCACAAGATATTATTTAAGTCAACTTTTAACGCTTCTGGGAAACTTGAGAATAATCCATGATCTGAAAGTTTCGTATTTGTCCAATTGATTCCGTCATAATTCCATAGTATTCCTCTGAAATTATCATTGTCAAATGTACCGACCCAATAATCACCGTTCAAATCAACAGCAACAGTTTGTATAAAATCAATTCCCAAACCTGATGTATTGCCGTCGTATAAATTAAATTCACCGTTTTTATATTTCACAAAACCTAAATCGGTTGAGAAAAAATTTCCTTCGGTTTCACTAAAAGAAATATTAATAATTCCATTGGATTTTAAGACACTGTTTTCAGTATTATAAACATTCCATTCATCTTCTGTGTAGTGAACAAGTCCGGCACCCGTTCCAATCCATATCCCGCCTTTGCCGTCTGTCTCAACGTCGGTTATATAAGATGACGGAATTGTTGTATTTGACGTGTCATAAACATCCCATTTATCACCGTCAAAACGGACTAAACCTGATGCGGTTCCGAGCCATTTAACATTATCTTGATCAATATAGATTGACTGAATTTGATTGTCCGGCAAATCCGAATTTATCGTATTGTAAATTTTCCATTCTGTTTGCTGTGCGATTGTAAAACTTTTTAGTAGAATAAAAATAGATATACCGATTATATATTTTCTCACAACTATTAGTCCTAATTTTTTTAAATAGATTTAATAGTAACCTTCGAGTACCATAATTCTAGTAGGTCATCGTAAAACTCTAATTTAACCTGCTTCTTTTTTTGAAATAACTGAAAAGGGCTTTATCGAAAGGGGTATTTGTATCAATTAAATTATATTCGATACCGAAACGCAGGCATTCGTTTTTGATTTTGTTTAAAAAATCTTCCATTGACTGCTGATATGCTTTTTGAATTTGATAAGGCTGGCTTGTAATTTCTTCCTTTGTTTCTGAGTCCACAAATACCGCGTCATTGCTGAAAGCAAAACTTTTTTCGACCGGGTCCAGAACTTGGAATACAATTACCTCATTTTTTTTATAATGAAATTTTTTTAATGCCGAAAGCACCGATTCAGGATCGTCGAAAAAATCGGAGATAATTATTACAAGTCCTTTCCTCTTTATTTTATCAACAACAGATTTTAAACATTCCGAAGTTCTAGTCTGGTTAGAAGGTTTTACATTCGCCAATGATTTTAATAGTGTATTCAAATAAACCCTTGATGATTTCGGATTCATATAACTTTCTATTTTATCGGAATATAAGGTTAGGCCTACCGAATCCTGCTGATGAAGCATTAAATAAATAAGGCTTGCGGCCAGTATGTTTGAGTATTCAAGTTTGGTAATTGAAGCATCGTGTTTATAATCCATAGACTTGCTTACATCGACAACAATATTACAGATTAAGTTAGTTTCCTCTTCGTATTGTTTAATGTAAAAACGTTCGCGGCGCGCGTACACTTTCCAATCAATATCTTTAATCGGATCACCCTGCTGATAGGAGCGGTGCTGACTGAATTCAACACTGAAGCCATGGTAGGGACTTTTATGAAGTCCCACCATAAAACCTTCAACAACCATTCTAGCTTTAAGCTCAATAGAATTTAATTTTGAAACAACCGATGGCTCAAGAAATTTTTTATAATCTTGATTGTGTCCGTTCAATTTTGTTCTTCTCGCAGTTTTTTCATTAATATTTCTTCGGCGGGAACGCCCAGATTATCAAGTTCGGCTTGAGCAGAATTTGCTAATTCGCTGTCAGGATATTTTTCAAGGAATTTGCTGTAAGTTTCTTTTGCTTTTCCCAGCTGGCTTAATTCGTTTGCCTGTATAAATCCGACCATAAAAAGCGCGTTAGGAGCCAAAGGCGATGATGAATATTTTTCAGCTACTATTTTATAATATTCAACGGCTTGTTCGGAAGATTCGTTGCTTGAATAAGATTTAATCAGTTTTCCGTGAAATATTTTACCCATTTCAAAGTACGCATTTAAAGCTAGTTCATTATCAGGATATTCGTTTATAATAAATTCAAAATCCTTTAACGCTTCTTCATATTTACTGTTTTTTATATTTGCCAATCCGGAATCGAAATATTCCTGAGCATTTTTACCTGTACAATTATTAATTAAAATTACAGCTGTCAGTAAAACCAGAGAACGTACTGCAATTCTCATAAAATCTCCAATATTATTTGCTAAAACTTATTATTTATTTTGAGACGTAAATATAACATCTAAAATATTTCGAACAAATCCTAATAGCAAGAATATTATAAATTAAGATAAAGGGGCTTATTTTGCCTAAATATTAATATTTAATTTTGGGGAGTCGCCGCGGGTGTGGGAAATTTTTCTGCCAATTGATTGAATTCTATTTAAAATACTTTTATGAACGAGTTCGGGATCATCATTTATCCCTCTTTTATTCGAATAAATTGTATAATTCTCTCTGTACGGGTGCGGAGTAAAGTTAGGCATTACAACATTAGCGCCGCAATTTAATCCTTTTTCTCTTCCGAAATTATCCAAAGAATCGAGCGCGGTAGTCGCGGGTATATGCACATCTTTTAATAATATCCTGGTTACGGCCATTGTTTTAAGAGTTAATTCTACGCTGCCGTGTTTCCTGTTTTGATATGGTGTAAAAGGTGAAGGAATAAAAGGACCAACAGCCGCCATATTAACTCCAAGTTCATGCATTAATAAAATATCATCGGCTAAATCCGGGATTGTCTGACTTGGCAAACCAATTAAATTGCCGGATCCTATCTGATACCCCAAACTTTTTAAATACCTTAAATGTCCAACTCTATCGTCAAGATGTTCACCGTTATGATAAATTGAATATAACCTTGGATTCGCGGTTTCATGTTTTAATAAATACCTATCCGCTCCGGCTATTTTCCAATTTCTGTATTCTTCGAATCCTCTATCCCCCAGACTTAAAGTTACTGCAACATCTGAATTCTGTTTTATTGTATAAATAACATAAGCGATCATATCCGTATCAAAATATCCGTCTTCACCTGATTGAAGAACAACAGTTTTAATTCCAACATTTGAAATCAATTTTGCGGTTTCAATTATTTCTTCAGGCGACATTCTATAACGCGAAATTGAAAAATTATCATCCCTTAAACCGCAGTACATACAATTTTCATCGCAGTAATTTGAGAATTCAATTACTCCGCGCAAATGGACTTCATCGCCGCAGTATATTTTTCTTATTTCATCGGCTTTGACAAACAATTGTTTTATTTCTTCTTCTTTTTGAAGATTCAATAAAAATATAATTTCATCGCGCGTGAAATTTTCCTGATTTAATATTTGAATTAAATTTAAGCTCATTTATTTAAAAGAAAATATCTCTTTCTCCATTGGCTACCCTGTCAACAATTTTATTAATTCTATTCCGGGATTCTTCAGTTTGTTTATTTAATTCATTTTGAATCATAAGATCAGCTGATTTTTTAGTTTCTTCACTTGCGTAATCCATTGAATATTCTTTAAAAGTAGCTAAAGCATTAGGCACGCAAATTTTTCCGATTGTACCTGTTTTGGCAAGTTCCATAAACCTGTCGCCGGTTCTCTGCGAACGGTAACATGCAGTACAAAAACTTGGAAGATACCCAAGATTACAGCAGTCGTTTACAACTTCATCCAGTGTTCTGTGATCACCTAATTGAAACTGCTGCATCTCAAATTCCTCCAGGCTATCGGCAGATTCTTTATAAGCTCCGGGAGATGTTCTGCTTCCGGCGCTAATTTGTGAAATACCTACTTGGAATAGATCTCTTCTTAATTCCGCTCTTTCTCTAGTTGAAAGAATAATTCCGGTGTAAGGAACAGCAAGTCTTATTACAGCTACCAATTTTTTAAATGATTTGTCATCAACCGCAAAAGGAGGTTTTTGAGCCGCGGGCGCATTCATAGCCGGTTCCAGTCTAGGGACAGAAATTGTATGAGGACCAATTCCCCATTTTTCATCAAGGTTAAAAGCATGGCTAAGTAAGGCAAGAGTTTCAAATTTATAATCTGTTATACCAAATAATGCTCCGATTCCAACATCGTCAATACCTGCCTGCAATGCACGGTCCATTGCAAATAATCTCCAAGCGTAATCATGTTTGGGTCCGTCCGGATGCATTTTGTGGTAAGAATTAAAATGATAAGTTTCCTGAAAACATTGATATGTACCAATACCGAAACTTTTTAGAATCTTAAAATTATCAACTGATTGCGGAGCCGAATTAACGTTTATTCTTCTAATATTATTACCGTTGTGATTAACCTTATAAATTTCGGCAACGGCTTCTCCAATAAACTGCATACTTGATTTTTTTGGGTGTTCTCCGGCAACAAGTAATATTCGTTTATGGCCTTGCGAAACTAAATATTCTGCTTCCTCTCTAATTTCATCAATTGTTAATGTTTTTCTTTTCAGTTCTTTATTATCGCGCCTAAAAGCGCAATATAAACAGTTGTTAACGCATAGATTAGTAACATAAAGAGGCGCAAACATTACAAGTCTGTTGCCGTAAATTTTTTCCTTTATTTCTTTTGCCGTATGGAACAATTCATTTAGAAGCACATCATCTTCAATATTAAGCAAGGCTGAGCATTCTTCTAAATTAAGGCCCTTACATTCTTTTGATTTTATAATTGCATCTTTTTGGAGAACAGCATCCGATTTATATTTATTTTCAAGCAGAGAATTGATATAATTTTCGTTTATAAATTCCATGAAACATCTCCGAATAGAATTACTAACTATTCTAATGAACAATAAACATACCAACGGGATATTTATAGAATTCGGAAAGAAAGCATCTTAATAGGCGGGTTATTTCTTAAAAAAGAGAAATGCTTTTAATTATTATTCTTTATTTTGCAAATAAATTACAAAATAAAGAAGAAATTTAACAAAACATGTTATGAAACCGCATTGTCAGCAATTTCAATAAAACCGCGCGAAGCATTAATCTTTGTTTTTAATCCAACCGGAAAGGTAATATTATCGGGAATATGTCCGTGTTTAATATTATAAAGCACCGGAATTTTTAATTCGCTGAAATAATCAGTTATTACTTCATTAAGGGTTAGAGTTTTTTTCGTTTTGTCCGATTCGTAACAATTAACAAATCTGCCAAGAATAATTCCTTTTGAGAACTTAAACACCTTATTTAGTCTCAATTGATTAAACATTCTGTCAATTCTATAAGGAGGTTCGTCTATATCTTCAAATACCCAAATAATATCCTTCATATCGGGAAAATATTCGGTTCCCAGTAATGTGACAAGAACGGTTAAATTAGCGGGAAATATTCTTCCTTCGCTTCTGCCTTTATTCAGGGTGTAAAAACTTTCACCGTTAGGGTTTTCAATTTTACCAATTTTTTTATTATTTGTAAGTAATTTCCAGAAATTCTCTTCAGTAAAACTGCTGGGAATGTCATAAAAATCAACTGCAGCCATTGGACCGGCAAAAGTAACAAGACCGGTTTTCTTATAAATAGCGGCATGAAGAGCGGTAATGTCACTATATCCGACAAATATTTTCGGGTTTTTCTTGATAAGATTATAATTAATTTTATCTAAAATTCTACCGCTTCCGTATCCGCCTCGCAAATTAATTATTGCTTTTACATCCTTATTCTTAAACATATCGTGTAAATCATTCAATCTTTCATCATCGGTTCCGGCCAAATATCCTCTATATTTCCCAACATTTTTTCCGACTGCGACTTTATAACCAAGACTTTCAAAATATTTTACGCTTTTTTCAATTCTTTCAAGATCATCAGGCGATGAAGCCGGAGAAATAACTCCGATTAAATCACCTTTTGTCAATTTTTTAGGCTTTAATAGTTTCATATATTAAAAAGTTAGTTTATGAATTGAGGAATATAATAAATAGGAAATCATTTTGCAAAAATATCTTTTATTTATTCACTAAATCAGATATAATTTCATATTTAAAATAAAAAGGGCGCCGTTGAGACGCCCCCTTTGGGATCTGGAAGGAGAGAAATTTTTACTTTAATAATGTCATTTTTTTGGTAATTACGTTTGATCCTGCTTCAAGTCTGTAAATATAAACGCCGCTTGAAACATTTTCCGCGTTCCAATTAATGTTGTAAGTTCCCGCGTTTCTAAAACCATTTATTAATTCCGCAACCTGCTGACCAAGAATATTAAATACTCTTAATTTTACATTTGCAGCTTCAGGAACTGCAAATCTAATTGTTGTTGCAGGGTTGAATGGATTAGGATAATTTTGATCAAGAGAGTAATTACTTGGAACTCCAACCATTTGGTCTTCATTTACATCAACCGTAGTTGAAGGAGTAAAACCGTATTTTGAAAGAGCTGTCCAGTTTTCAGTCCAAATACCATCGGCTGGATTAAACGCGCCTAAATATGAAACGTTATTAAAAAATGGGTCATTTACAACCGTAGCAGCAGTTGCAGCCGGGCTGGATGTATGAGGTCTAGGATCTAAACCTGCGTTTGCCTCTCTTGAAATACTTATAATTTCAGGATCAACGGTTAAATTATTATTAGCTGATAAATATGTTAATACAAAATCTTGGCTTGATAAGGTATTTGAAGCGCCTATTCCCCAGAAGTAGTTGTTGCTTAATATTAACTCACCGTTTTCTAATCTGGATCTGCTGTCTTCGCCGCTGGCTAAATCTTCTATTGTTATCGCGCCGCTGCTGCCTACGAAATCTGTAAAGATACTGTTATAATATTTTCC
>JAHJUE010000025.1 GCA_018829205.1 Bacteroidota bacterium | reverse complement strand
TGTAACATTAAAAATATATAACATGCTTGGTCAGGAAATAAAAACATTAGTAAACGAACAAATCAATGCTGGTGTTAATACAGTAACATGGAACGGACAAGATAATTTTGGACATAAAGTATCAAGCGGAGCTTATATCTATCAGATAGTATCCGGCAACTTTGTACAGACAAGAAAAATGATCTTACTGAAGTAAGCATAGAAAAAATAATTTTAGTGAACCTATCCGCCAAAAAACGGGTAGGTTCCTGAGATAAAGAATAAATCAAATAAAAAGTTCTTTATAACAAACTGAAATTGGAAATAGAAAAATGAAAAAATTATTTATATCAATCTATTTAGTGCTGTTTTGGCTAGTAGTAGCCTCGGCAATTTATGCTTGCCAGACTTCTTTTTTCTAAGTGAAAAATTATACTCTGTAACCACGCTAAAATAGCTTAACACTATATGTTATTTGAATGCTGCAATATATTTATTTATTGCAGCATTTTTTTTTGTTCTTCTGATAATTAAACAAAATATGTATGAATTCGATAATTAATGTATGGTACTTATAAGTATCGTTTCAACAATAAATTTTTGTTGAGTTTATAAAAACTTCAGCTTATAAGCACTTAGAAATTTCTGACATTTTATTCCGGATTGAATTAACTTTGTATAATTATTGGAGCCGTAAAATGAATTTCAAAATTTTATTATTAATTTTTACGCTGGCTGGTTTTGTTCTTGTCACAGCACAGCCGGCAAATGTTTTACCCGCCGATAAACAATCAGATGTTGCTCAATCATTAACACTTATTACTTGGGACGATTTCAGCGACGGTTTTGGCAACGGTCCGTATGATTTTGAGATATCTAAAAATTCTAATTTTTCATCTATTGAATCCATTCCTTCTCCCGTTTCAAACAGCTCTGATTTAAGCGGCATTACTCTTCAATACTATACGACTTATTACTGGAGAGTAAGAGATAATGATATTGACGGATTAGGCGGCGACGGCTCATGGTATAATTATTCATTCCAGGTTATTGATAATTACACCCCCACATTATTCTCACCTTCAAACGGCGCGGCCGATATTTTTAACAGCAGCGTTACATTAACATGGGGACTTCAAAGCAGAAAAAATTTCACTACATATTTATTTCCTGAGTTCCAATTAGAATACGGCACTGATCCCGGTTTGGCAGGAGCAGAAATTATTTCGGGAATTAAATCTACATCGCGTTTTATTGGGCTTGATCCCGGTCTTACTTATTACTGGAGAATTTCTACAATAAAAAATTCGATAATAGTTGCGCAGTCAGTTATTTGGAGTTTTACAACTTCAGGCGAAGTAGCTGTCCCTATTATTTCTTACCCAAAAGATGAAACAACGGTTTATTCAAACGCTCCTGTATTTTATTGGTACACTACCGACTTTAATGCACTGCATTTTTATGAAATTGAATACGATACAGATCCGGGTTTTGGAACTGCGCTCTCAATTAATAATATTCCAGGTTTGTTTTCGGCTGTGCCGGGATTAACCGGCGGTACGCATTATTATTGGCGAGTTCGTACAAAATTAGACAATATTTCAAACTGGTCTGCATGGTCTGATCCCGCAGATTTTTATACATTTGATGTTGTTGATGCTTCAATCCCTTCGCCGGCTTATCCGACAGGCGGGGTAGAAGTTTACAGTAAATTTCCAAGGTTATATTGGGTGCTTAATGGTCCCAGTCTTGGATTTACATATAATATACGATACGGCAAATTTTTGTCGGGAAATGATGTTGACATTAGCGGTACATTAGGAAGCGATTATTGGACATTGGATGATATTGCAAGTTTGTATGTTACTTTATATGATGGTATAACGGGCGGTGAGACATATTTTTGGCAGGTTCAGTCTTTTAATGGTTCTACGGCATCCGCATGGTCCGATTATGCTGAATTTAAAATCTATAACTTCAGCGCTGATCTAATACCTATTCTTTCGTGGCCGATTGGCGGTAATACTGTTTACTCATCAGATGTAAATTTTGCATGGCATGTTGAAGGTCCTTCTTTAGGATTAACATACGATCTTGAGTATAATACAATTAATGATTTTACAGGGGGGCAATTTTCAGTTAACGGTATTACTGAAAATTTAATAACTATTACTCTAATTCCGGGACAAAATTATTGGTGGAGAGTAAAAGTTTCAAGTGAATCAAATTGGTCCGATATTGAATCATTTGTCGTTATTGGATCAGGCGGTGCTGATGTGCCTCTTCTTAACTGGCCTATCGGCGGCGCAACGGTCTGGAATACCAGCCAGTATTTCAGCTGGTCAGTAAACGGAAATTCCAGCGGACTTAAATATGATTTTGATATTGACAATAACAGTGATTTCAGTTCACCTTTAGCCGACCCTGGATTATTAACGGCACCAAACCATACTGAAAACGGTTTACTTGCAGGAACTACTTATTATTGGAGAGTAAGATCTACAGATGATAACGGAATTACATACTCTAGTTATTCAAATGTAGAAGTCTTTTCCGTATTTGCGGGATTAAGCCCGGAAGCGCCTCCAACATTAGCGGCTGTTCCAATTTTGGGAAGTCCAATCAACGGAGTCGAAATTACTTCTAATCCCACATTATCTTTTTTCTCGCCTGTTTATTCTGAAGGAGAAATAAAATACGATGTTGAGTATTCACAGGATTCCCAATTTGTAAATAACAATGTAGTAATCTCAGATTTAAATGAACCTGCTTATAACACCAATGGATTATCAGAAGGCAAATGGTTCTGGAGAGCGCGGGCAAGGGATTCCGAAGGTTATAAAGAATATTCAGAAATAGGTAATTTTATTTTAACACAAGTAACCGGAGTTGAGGATAACGTATTAAACAACAGGTTTAATTTGGAACAGAATTATCCTAATCCGTTTAATCCTTCAACAACCATTAGATTCGTCGTTCCTGAGGCTTCTAATGTAAAATTAAGAGTATTTAATACTCTTGGTGAACAGGTTGCAGAACTATTTAGCGGCTTTAGAAATGCCGGAACTTACAGCATAAATTGGAATGCGGAAAATATTTCAAGCGGAGTTTATATTTACAGGCTGGAAGTTGGTTCAACTGTAATTTCCAAAAAAATGACTTTATTAAAATAGTATACTAATACTATAATTTTTTATATAAAAAAAGAAGCATAAGAAAATCTTATGCTTCTTTTTTTTTTGTATTTCAATTTATGAATACCAATTATTCTGTTTATAGTCTTTACAATATTATATATAGAAAATTTAATTCAGAGATTAAATCAATATAGAAAATCAAAGGCTTGCAAAATTATTAAGATATTTTTTCTTATAAATCTTATAATATTAAATTGACTTCTTCTAATTATTCATTTTATTTATAATTGTTAAATTATTTGTCAATTATCGAATAACAAGAATTTATCGCAGTATAAAATAAATTCCGCTTTTTAATCAAAACCAAAAGAAAGCCAAATAAAAACATTAAATTTTTTTTTATAATCTATTTATAAAAAGATAATATATGCATAAATTTGCGTGGTATATTTTCGGAGTTTAAAGACAATGACTAAAAAATACATTTCAAATAAGGACGAAACCGTAAGAATGTTTGAAAACAACTTCTTAGAGTCCTTATCAAGAGTGCATTGGACAGTTCCGCTGTGGTTTTTCATACCGATAATTCTTTTTTTTCTTTACAGAAGCATATTTACCTTTAATATCATTGCAGAGGTAATTCTTCTTTATTTTTTTATTGGACTTGCTGTTTGGACAATTACTGAATACGTTCTGCACAGATTTATTTTCCATTATAAACCTTCAAGTGAAATAGGAAAAAGACTTCATTTTATGTTTCACGGCGTACATCATGATTATCCGAAAGATTCAAAAAGACTTGTTATGCCTCCTTCGGTAAGTATTCCTTTGGCTTCATTATTCTATTTTATATTTAATTCTATTTTCGGTTCAGTTTTGGTTTCCCCGTTTTTTGCAGGATTTTTAGTCGGCTACCTTTTTTATGATATAACACATTATGCAATCCATCATTTTAACATGAAAAGTAATTTTTGGCTTGCAATAAAAAATCATCATATGCTTCATCATTACAAGTACGATGATAAAGGTTTTGGTGTAAGCCAGCCTATATGGGACCATGTATTTAATACAACTTTTCCTGATAAGAATATTGATTAATATATTCGCCTTTTAATGAAACTTTTTCCATTTTATTAGTTATAAAAACCGAACATATAACTATTACGGCAATCTATGAATTCTACTTTTTATGGCAAATTTGTTGTCCTATTTTTTTTGATTACACTTTTTAATTCAAGCCTTATTTATTCTGAAATTCATATAAGAATTAATCAGGTAGGATTTTTACCTGAGGATGTAAAATCAGGTGTAATTTTATCCGATCATAGTTTGAATAAACTGGATTATTCAATTGTAAATTCGAAAACAAACAAATCGGTTTATAACGGACAAGTCTTTAATAGCGTTACAACATATGGAAATTTTAGATTTACATATCGATTTCAATTTACTGAATTAACCGAAACCGGCACATATATTTTTATAATCGGCAATAAAAAATCATATCCTTTTAAGATTGGAAAAGAAGTTTATAATGGAATAGCTGATTCCTTGCTTCAATTTTTTTCGCTTCAGAGATGCGGGTATACTGAACCCTTTATGCACGAAATCTGCCATATTGCAGATGCCTCATTAATTATTGAAGACGGGAAAGAATTAAACGAAAAATATGATTTAACCGGCGGCTGGCATGATGCAGGTGACTATGTTAAATTTTTAAATACTACAGCCTACGCAACATATACATTATTGCTCGCATACGATTTTGCCCCTGAGAAATTTAATTTTGATAACAACGGCAATAATGTGCCAGATATTTTAGAGGAAGCAAAGGTTGGACTGGATTGGCTGCTGAGAGCAAACCTTCTTGTTCAGCATGGAGAATTGAAGAAATATAAATTAATTACACAGGTACAAACGCTTCAGGATCATGATGTTGGATGGAGAATGCCTGAGCAGGATCCGCTTCAATTCGAACGGCCTGCATTTGCTGGAATTGGGAAAAATTTAATCGGAATATATGCCGCTGCTTTATCATTGGGATCAAGAATTTGGGATGCAAAATTTAATTATAAAGAGTATTCAGATAAATGTTTAACCGCTGCCGAAGACCTTTATTCGATTCATAAAAACGTTCCTGATATTGATACAAACGGTACGGGAATGTACATAGATAAAAAGTTTTACGGAAAACTCGCTTTAGGCGCAGTTGAGTTGTACAAATCAACCCAAAAAAATAAATTCTTAAAGTTAGCTAAAGAATATGCAGATTCGGCCAAATCGGATTATTGGTGGAGCTGGGGTGATATTAACTCTTTTGCTCATTTCCGTTTGGCGGAATATGATCCTAAATACATTGAATATATTAGAAAAAATTTAGAACACTTTAATGATACTCAGAAAAAAAATATTTTTGGTCAGGGAGCCGCTTACTCATGGGGAACAAATAATACTTTAATAGGAATTTGTTTGCAAAATATTTTGTATAAATCATTAACAAACGATAAAAGCTTTGATACACTGGATGTATTTCAAAGAGATTTTATACTTGGTAAAAATCAATGGGGAATAAGTTTTATTTATAATATCGGAAGCAACTTTACTAAAAAATTTCATCATCAAATTGCGTATTTTAAAAACGGATATCTGCTCGGCGGATTTGCGGCAGGACCTGTAACAAAGGAATTTTTAGATAGTTATGAAATTCCTTTTGAGAGTTCCGACAAATACTCAAAGTTTCAAACCGATTTTTCCTTTTACAGGGACGACAGAATGGATTATATTTGCAACGAACCTACAATATCGGCAAACGCGACTGCAATTTTTGTAATGGGTTTTTATTCCAATTAAAAAACTTTTTATTGTATTTGAAATGGAATTATCTTAAAATGAGACACGAAGATTTTTTTATTAGTGCGAAAATTGAGCAATTTCTGGATTTTTATAGGCATAGTAATTGTTTCATATGATTGCTATAAATATTAGGTGGTAAAATGGCAGGTTCTGTAAGTTTAATTCCTTTTGGATTTTCTTTTATTGATATAAAATGGGGCGGTGTGTACCGGGGCGGAAGTTATCTATTGATGGGGTCCAGGAAATCCGGTAGAACCCTACTCGGACTGCAATTTGCTCTTGAAGCCGCAAAATCGAAAGAAGTATGTCTTTATTTTACAAATATGCGTCCAAAAGATGTAATGATTCAGGCTGCTTCTCTTAATTTCGATATTCAATCCTACATGAATCAGAATCTAATAATTGTTGTGCGTGTCGCTCCTCCAAATGATATATATGATATGAACAGTCCGGATTATGCTCTTGTGGAATATCTTAACGATATTATTACAGTGGTAAATCAATATAATCCCTCAAGAATTATTTTTGATGAATTAACGCCATATATTGGTTTCAGGAATTTAGAATTACTGAGAGAAACATTTTTAAGAACTTTGGAAACTATTGAAGATCATGATATTACAAGTCTGTTTTTAGTTAGTGAACCAGCTACGGATAAGGCTCAATTAATAGTAGATGTATTAGCCCAAAGTGTTACGGGAATAGTTTATCTTAAAAAAGATTCTTCAAAGGGGCAGTTAAGTCAGGGCGGTAAGGTTATTATTAGTCCGAATATCGGACATACCGAAGGTCAGTTCACTGCCGATTATAGAATTGAGCCATATAAGGGATTAATAATTGACGAACCTGAAGAAAAGAAACCGGTTCAGCAGAACGCGCCTCAAGCTAATTCAAGAACATCAATGCATATTCCTAAAAATGAAAGCGCCGGCGATGTAATGAGCTTTTCGAATGTTTATAATCAAAACGATTTTCAGCTTATATTAAATAATCAAATCGCTTTGTTCAAAAGTACCGGACAATTATTTAATTTAGTTTCTTTTAAATTAGATCCCGCGGCTCAGGTTAAAGGTTTACTTTCAATTAACCAGCTTCAGAATGCTGTAAGATTATCAACCGATAAAAAAGATAAAATTTCTGTCGTCGATAATAAAATAATTGTCCTTATTGCCCGCAGCAATCCGCAAAGCGTTCCCAATTTATTAAGCCAAATTCAAAGTCACTTTCCAAGTGTTGACGAAAATTATTTGACTACCGTGTTAGAATATATTTCTATTATGAATATTGAAATTGATGAGAATATTTCAAATGCCGAAAGTATGTTGGATTATATAGTGTCCTCGCAGGCTGACTCAGAGGAAAACTATGTCCCTTTGAATAAATTCACCGGGTAATGAAACTGACCATAAAAAAATTATTAATAATTATTCTCGCTTGTTTTTCTTTTTTATACGGACAAACAAATAGTGAAATATTAAAACGCCAGGCTATTGAAAATATGCAGTCCGGCTTTTATGAAAGAGCTATCGACCGTTTAAAAAATTACATATCTATTAACCCGTTTGATGCCGATGGATATTCCTTAAGAGGATTATGTTATGAAAGGTTGGATAACCTTAATAATGCCTATTATGATTTTAAACGAGCTAAACAAATTGACTCAACAGATTCGGAAATATTACGCAATTTTGATAGGGTTGAGACTGAATGGAAAAATTCAATTTATAAAGAAATTGATTATTACAAAAATAATCTAAAAACCGATCCTGAGTATGCCGATAATTACTTAAAAATTGCTGATAGTTACGTAGAGCTTGAAAATTATACATTAGCTGAAAAATGGTACGACGAGTATTTAAAAAGAGAACATAATTCAACTCCCGAAGAAATATTAAAATACAGCGAAGTTTTTGCGAAAAATAATTCTATTGTAAAAGGTGAAAATTTATTATCGGTTTATATTCTAAAATATCCTAATGATTGGAGATTAATTACAAGACATGGTTATTTCAAACTTTGGCTTGGAAAAAACGAAGAAGCCATAAATTCTTTTAACACAGCTTTGGAAATCAAACCATTTAACAAAGAAGCCGAAGACGGATTAAAACTCGCAAAAAGTTATGTAAGTTTTTCAGTTTCGGAAATGCTTCCTCAGCATAATAGCGCATTGATAGAAAGTTATAAACAGATTTTATTAAATGATCCGAACAAGGATGATGTTAGATTTAACCTGATTGAACAACTTGTAAAATCAGGTCTTTATGACGAAGCTTATTCTCATTTAAGTTATCTTTCACCTAATTATGTTGGTATATCAAGATTTGATGACCTCATGGATATAACCGCTGAAGGTAGGGAAGAGTACAATGATAAACTGATCGATTCCTATACCGCAAGTCTTCAAAAAAATAAAAACGACAAACAAACTCTTGTAAAACTGGTTAATCTATATAATAGTATTAGGAATTATAGCAGCTCGGCAGATCTTATGGAAGATTATTTAAGCCATAATTCAAATGCCGATGATATATATTTCCTTCTTGCTAAAACACTTTCATATGATTCCATGTACGATGAAGCATTTATTAATATTCAAAAAGCAATTAAAATTAATCCGGATGAAAACAGCTATAAAATACTTGCCTCAAAAATAATTGTACTTAATAAAGATGATAAAAATTATAATCTCGCATTTAAACTTCTTAATGAATCGATAAATAAGAACCCATTCGAAATTGACGCGCTTACGTTTTTGGGCAGATTAAATTTTCTAAAAGGCAATTATAAAGACGCCAACATATATGCGATGAAGGCCGCTCAATTGGATGCTAGCAACCCTGATCTTGTCAGTTTGCTGTTGGATCTGGAAGAAAAAAATCCTAAACAGCCGGAAACAGAAAAAGTCCAAACTTCACCTCCGGTTATAAATAATCTTGAAATCGGCAGAAACCTGGCATTAAATTCAAAATGCGATGAAGCTATTGATTATTATCTGAAGTACATTGATGAAAAATCAGCCAATAAAGATTTATTACTGGAGTTTGCGGATGTATATATTTGCGCTCAGGAATTCGGGGAAGCAATAGATATTTATAATTTTTTACTGGAAAGAAAAGACGATTATCATATAAAAAAATTGAAAGCAAAAGCATATTATTTAGATGACGATTTCGACAGTACAATTGATATTTTGGCCCCATTAGCCGTATTGTATCCTAACGATTATGAGCTTCAGATACTACTTGCCGACGCTTACGCAAACGAAGGCGAGTATAATTCTTCGAATGATATTTATACTTTAATTGAACAAGACGCCCCTGAGAATTTGCTTGTCTCGCAAAGAAAAGAATGGCTGCCTGTACCGGATGTAGTTATGGATGATACTGATTCCGGTTCCGGTAACTTTACCGAAAATTTCTTTTCCTATGCAAATTTCTATCCTGAAATATATTTCTATCACGGAAATGACGGATTTGATTTTAACAAAATGGGGACCGGGGGAGAAATAGGACTGTTTGAAAATATCTCAATCGGCGGAAATGTTCATCGCGGTTATTTGGCAAATAATTCAGGTAATATTAATTATATGTCGTATTTGGGCAATATAATTTATATGCCTTCAAAATATTGGAAGATTAAAGCCGGGTACGGAAAAATGACCTCTGTTGGCAATATTGATCAGCCGATTTATGAAGGATCTGTTGAATACCGGGGACATACTAGATATACATTTTATTCTGCTTCGGCTAATTATAAATATACTGATGCCGCAACCTTGATGTTTTCACAAGAACTTACGTTTACGCGATTATCCGCGCATTACGGAAATTTAACAGGATGGTATAAATTCAGAAAAGGCCTTAATATTTACGCGGATTATAAAATTTACCTTTTAGAAAATACCCCTATTTTTATCAATGAAAATATCGGTAATTCTATTGACCTGAAAATTGCAAAAGAGTTTTATGAGGATTTTAAAGCGGGTTATCAGTACTTTTTTGAGGACTTTAAGTATAAATTAGCTACATATTATTCTCCGCATAAATTTTCTTCTCACAGTTTTTGGGCTGATTGGGACATTCATACCGATATTGAATGGGATCTGAATCTGATGGGAAGAATTGGATATATACCTGATCAGGATAAGGTAATCCGTGATATTTCAGCCAGAATAGTATATAAAGGTTTTGAAAATCTGCAAATTACCGCAAATGCTTTTGCCGGCGATACTTCAAGAAATAATGTTGAATATAGATCATTTTATTTTTATTTGACCGCCTCTTGGAATTTCCTAAAATAACTTCTTCTGCCTCTGTAAATACATAAGTTAACTTAAGTATTCTTGAACATAGCTTTAAGAAAATTTAATAAATTATTGTATTGCAATGAGTTAAATAATATATTATATTCGTTATGTTTGATGTACTATTATGAGTCATTAATTTTATTCTGTGTGAAATTGCAACAATTTTTTTTATAAATATGTTAAAAACAAATGAAAAATTAAGTTATTTTATGGCATTAAAGTTGTCCAATACCAATTGAATAATATGTCATTAAAAAATGTCTGAAAATAAAGATTTACAAAAATATCAAATTGCGCTGGATAATAGGGAGGTTACTCCTCCGCGGCGAAATGAAGAAAAAGAAAAATTACGCGTAATTTGGATTAGCGGCATTTTATCAGTTTCTTTGATTGTTATTATTTTAATTACACTTCCGCTTACAATTTTATCTTTTAACGGACTTTTAGTATATGCATCCATAGTCTCGCTTGTTATGTTTCTTTTCGTACTTTTATTCAGATATTTTTCAATTCTTGTTTTTGCTTACCTTTATATTACAAAATATACGATAGAAGAAAAGGAAGGGTATTATCCTTTCATTTCTATAATTGTTCCTGTGTTTAATGAAGGACAGGTAATAAACTATTCAATTGAATCGTTATTAAATTTGGATTATCCTTCATACGAAATTATTATTGTTAACGACGGTTCATCCGATAACACCGCCGAAGTTGCAGAAAAACTTGTGGGTTACAGGCAGGGAAGAAATTCAATGGTAAAAGTATCATTGATAAATAAACCTAACGGCGGCAAATCAAAAGCGTTAAATGCCGGCATTCAGTATTCTGAAGCAGAGTTTGTATTATGTATGGATGGTGATTCGCAGTTATCCTCAAATTGTTTAAGAATGGGTATAAGGCATTTTATTGATCCGTCGGTAGGTGCTGTCGCGGGAAATGTAAAAGTAGAGAACAGAAGAAAATTCCTGACGGATCTTCAGGCTCTTGAATATGTGGAAGGATTAAATCTTGCCCGCAGCGCTCAGGGATTTGCGCGTTCGGTTAATATTATTCCGGGTCCAATCGGGATTTTTAGAAAAAGAGCATTAAGAGATGCCGGTTATTATTCAAGCGATACATTTGCCGAAGATGCGGATTTAACATTAAAAATTTTAGCCGCGGGATGGAAAATTAATTATGAACCGAATTCAATTGCATATACTGAAGCGCCGGTTAAACTTCATCAATTATTAAAACAAAGATACCGCTGGACGCGCGGAATTCTGCAAGCGATAAGAAAACATAAAAAACATATATACAACCCTACAATCAATTTCAGCAATACGATAATTCTTTGGGGTATGTTTTATGAAGCTTTAATTTGGCCTGCAATGAACATATTTGCGAATTTATTCTTTATAATTGTCGCTTTGTTCTATGGTATGTCAAGCTTGGTTTTTTTCTGGTGGCTTGGAATTATGGTGCTCGATATGATGTCGGCCTTATACTGTGTAGCCGCGGAAAAAGAAGCGTTTAGATTAGTGCCGTATTCTGTCATTTATCGTCTAGTATTCATTCTTGTAATTGATATTACTAAAGCGATGGCAACAATAGAAGAGTTTTTAGGAATTCAAATGACCTGGGGAAAATTGGAAAGAGTCGGCGTTGGCGGTAAACCGTCTCCTAAACCGTCCCCTGCAAAATAGATTTTAGTATAATATAAGAGGCTATAATGGAATTAATTCCAATTTTATCTCTAATCATTTTAGTTGCCACAATCTCAACCTTTATACTTGCGGTAGGAGCTTATATTTTATATAAAATCCGGGAAAGAAAAGGAAAAGTATCCCAAGCTCCGCAGCCTGCGGCTATTCCGGCTGAACTGGTTTCTCCCGCTCCTTTGATGGCTGAACAGGGATTAACGCAATCCAGAAGCACCTACGCAGGTGAACGTACTATGGCGCCTGAATACGGCCGCCAGCCGGTATATATGACCGGACATGAAGAAGTACAGAGAGCTGGTCCTGAAATGAGACCAACCTATGTTACTCCGCCTGCCGCAGCTACAAGTTATTCGCAGGAGGGACGGTATCAGAAACAGGTAACAAAAACTCCTACTTCCGAAGCGAAAAAATTTATGCGTTATACGCAAGAAGGTTATGTTGATCCAAGCAAGGAAAAAGAAGCTAAAAAGAAAGATGAGAAAGAGTCGCTGAGATGGCGGTAAAAAAAGACAAAAAAAGTCTTAAGGTAAATTACCTTATTATTTTTCTGGGAGGATTTGTTCTTCTCATAACTTCCGTTTTGGTATTTTTGCTTGTTGTAAAAAATGTTTACGGCAATTATGAAATTGAAGAGATTCTTCCTACAAAAGAAAATTTGGAAGCAATTGCTTATAAAGAAAAAGCGGCGATTTTATATTCCCGCTATACCGAAAATATGCTTCCTGAAGGGAGCACCTGGCTAAGCGACAATATTGATACGTGGGAAACATTTTTTAAATCCATCAAAATGGATTTTGATATTATTAGCGATCAAACAATTGAACTTGGAAGACACAAAGATTATAAGCTGATAATTTTAGCCGGTTCTAAATCGATGAGCGATAAAGAACTAATTCAAATAAAAAAATATTTGGAAAACGGTGGAAGTATTTTCTGCACTTCCGGACCCGCTACCTTTTCGGATGAAGCAAAATGGAGAGGCTGGGACTTCTTTACCGAAGTTTTCGGGCTTAAATTTACAAAAGAAATTAATCCTGAAGATGAACTGGATAAATACAAAGTTCACACCTTAAGAGGCGCGCTCCCCATTACAGCAGGTATTCCTACCGGATATGCATTAAGAATAGCAACATGGGATAGACCAATTTACGCGGAAATATTAGAACCTAGAACTACTCAAGTTAGCTTTTGGTATGATTTCAGACGCGGCTCTACAAGCCTTGAAAAAAGCGTTGAGGAAAGATGGTACGGATTTGAAGGTCTAGTTAGAGAAGAAGTTCAAAAAAGCGCGGGAATTGCATACGGCACTTATGGTAAAGGAAGATTTGTATGGTATGGTTTTGAGCTTAATTCCGTAATCGGTAAACAGGAAGATTATATTTATTTCGAAAAATTATTTAAGAATTCAATCAATTGGCTTACATATAAACCTACAGGTTATATAAAAGATTGGCCGTCGCCTTACGATGCTGCTTTTGTTTATGTGCCTACTGTTACGAATATGATAGGCAATGTTAGGAATATCGGATATGTAACAGATTCAATAGGAGTCTCCGCAAATATTGTTGTTGATCCGTTTGCAGCTGCCGATAATCCAGGTACAATTAGATCCGTAGCTAATTACGGTGAATTTAGCGCCGCAGTTGATATAGGATTTTTAGTCTCGGCACAGGATACAATAAATAAACTTTACGGTAAAGAAACTCAATATTCAAATATTGCGTTTGCAGCTGATACATTAAGAAAAATAACAGGCAAACCGTTAAAAGGCATCTCTCCTTTATACGGTTTTTATGATGAGAATACTCTTCAGGTAATGTCGCAGCTTAATATTGAATATCTATTAACCGATTCTTTAACCGACAGATCTGTCCCCAAAGTTGAAATTAGAAACGATAAGCAGATGCTTATTATAACTAAAACCGCAAGAGATGATTATGAAATTGTAAGAGATTACGGACTAAAGGAACCTAAGTTTCAAAAATATACATATGAAGAAGATGTTGACCGGGTTGTATTTGAAGGGGGGCTTTATGTGCTTAAGGTGCATACCGACTATCAATTAAGACCTGAGTATGCCGGTGTAATTAAAGAAGTTATTAATTACGGAAGAAGCAAGAACATGTGGGTAACTTCTTTAAGCAATTTGAAAAAGTGGTGGCTAAGGCGCGGCGCTGTTGAAGTAAGATATGATACAAGAAGTAAACGCAGAATTGCAGTAGAGGTATCAAATCCTACTGATAAAATTATTACCGATTTTGTAGTAGAAATAAATTTAAATAAACCGGTAAAAGATATTGAAATATCGTCTGAAATTATTACAACAAAAATACCCAGGTATGAATTCAATCCATTAACATATGATTTGAAATTGTTTTTGGAAACCCTGGATCCTGGCGAAACCAAAACTTATTTAATTGATTTTGATAATCTGCTTTTTTGAAAATTTTAATTAATAATAAGGATTCATTAAAAGAATATTTCCTAAATTTGTATATAAAATGATCTATAAAAAAGTATTAAATATCGCCCTGTTTATTTTACTGACTCTTTCATTTGTAAAATGTGTCGAGTCCGTAAGCAGTAATCCTGGAGCCGTTCCTACAATTACGGTGAAGAGTCCAATTTCCGGCGACACTGTACAGGTGGGCAAAAATGAAATTAAATATGTCGCCGCTGATTTTCCCGGAGGGGATGGATTAGGCGCGTACGAAATATACATTGACGATGCGCTTTCAGAAGAATATAAACAAAATGACGACGGAACAAATCCTAAATTGTATCTTACAATTGACTCAACATATATGAATAAAAAAATTTCATACTATGTTATTGCATATAACAACAACGGCGGAGCTAAAAACAGCGGTACTTTTTCTAATATTTTTGTACGGCAGAATACCGATCCGCCTGATAAACCTGTAAACCTGCTTCTGCAGAAACTTAGCGATTCGGAAGTTATTTTATTTTGGGACGATAGTTCCGATAATGAAAACGGTTTTCAGATTTGGAGAAAAGAAAGCGGAGGTCAATATAAACTTATAAAGGATCTTGCCGAAAACGCGACAAGTTACAGGGATTTCGGTTTGTCGCCGTTTGTTAATTATTTCTATAAAGTAAGAGCGTTTAATCAATATGGTTATTCTTCTTTTAGTAATGAAATAAGCAGTACGGGAGGTCAGACCGGTGAAGCTCCTTCAAATCTTCAAGCCGAAGCTCTCGGCGCAAGCGCTGTGCGTTTGACATGGATTGATAATTCATCAATTGAAAACGGTTTTAAAATAGAAAAAAAACAAGTCTCGGAAGATGCTTGGTCAACAGCCGGATTCGTAGGTCCTAATGTGCAAGAATACATAGATGCAAGTAATTTATTGCCGGGCGCAACATACAAGTACAGAGTTATTGCGCTTCTATCAACTTCACAGGCAGTCTCTTCAGAAGTTACGGTTACAACGTCATTTAATGATATAGCCGCTCCGGCTAATTTAGTGGCTACTTTTAATTCATCTACAAATTCTGTAGATGTTTCTTGGACTGACAGAACATTACAGGAAAACGGTACAATAATAGAAAGAAAAAAAGGCACAGCAGGAACATATGCGGAAATAGGTCGCGCCTTAACCGATATAACAACATTTACCGATTCTGATCTTGAACCCGAAGTTATTTATTCATACAGGGCACAGCATTCAACTACGGACGGAGGAAAAACTAATTTCTCCAATTCCGATACTGCTTATGTTCCTAAACTTCCGCCTCTTCCACCGTCGAATTTGCAGATAGTTGAAATTATAACCAATACTTCATATGGATTAATTTGGGAATATACATCAGACGAAGATATTGACGGATTTGAACTTCATATAAAGGATAATACTGTCGGCACTGATTTTACAGTATATAAATTATACTCGGCCGATAGAATTGCCGACAGTATAGCCGTGCCTACACCCGGGAATGAATACTTTTTTAAGATAAGAGCCTTTAGAGGAAATAATTTTTCCAAATTTTCAAACGTTGTTAGTACATCAGGCGGTACGGGATTATTTTCGGTAATTGCTCTTGAAACGACTTCAACACATGTTGTGCTAAGATGGAATGACGCTTTTTCAAATGAGGTGGGATATAGAGTGCAAAGATTATCCGTAACGGCTAACGAAACTGAATTTAAGGATATTAAATTGGTTGCTCCAGGCTCGGGCGGCAATTTACTTTATCAGGATGATAATGTAACCCGTGGAATTACATATAAATATAGAATACTGGCGGTATTGCCCACTGAAATAATTAGCACTGAAGAAATAACTGTTGCTATCCCTAATTTTTAGCGATTAAAAAATGAGTTACGAAAAAGATTTAATAAATATTGTACAGAATAACATTCAAGATCCGGCATTTATATTGGATTACGACGGTTTTATATATGATTTAAATTCCGCGGCTAAAAATTATTTCCCTAATGCACAAAAAGATAGAACCTTTTACGAGTTATTTAAACCGCAAATTTCGGACAAGTTGAAAGAACTTTTTGATAAAACAAAAACTTCAAAAGAAACCGTTAAAGGTAACTTTAACTTATTTGAAACAGGCGTTCAAAAAGAAATGGAATTTTTTTTCTCGTCCGTTGAAATTCACTACGATCAGAAATTTTTAATAACTGTTAAAGTAATCGAAAAAATTGTTGAGCCCTGGAAGATAAATAAAATTGAAATCTTTACTTCTGAAATAACAAGACTCGTAAAAGACAGAAAAGTAATTGAAATAATTGAAAAAATAAAATCATCTTTCCCATTCTCATTTATCGGTAAATCAAAAATTCAAAAAGATATTGACTCACTTGAGCATTATTTTTGGATTAAAGATCTAAATAGAAAATATCTTTTGTCAAACAATTCGTTTGCGAAATGGCTGGGATTAAAAATTGAAAATATTGAGGGAAAAAGGGAAGAAGATTATCTTCCGCCCTATTTAAATAATTTGTTTGAAACAATTGACCGTTATATTCTTGATACAGCTAATGTTGTTGTGTTCGAAGGAATATTAAATTTTACCAAGGACGATCAAACAACTGAAATTGTTGCTCTTCCTATTTATGATGCTGAACAGAATGTAGTGGCAATTTGCGGGGTAACTCAGGATACAAGTTCCAGAACAAGCAATATTACCGAGCATTTTTCATTCTATGAAAATACAATCCAAAATTTCAGCGAACCGATTGTAATTGCGGATAAAGAAAATAAAATTTTATCCGCAAGTAAAACTGTTAATGAAATGCTGGGTCTTGATGAAAAAGCGGATATTAAAACTGCGACTATCGATAGAATTTTCGGCGAAGGATTATTAACTAAAATTACGAATACGCTAACTGATCCTGATTATAATAAAAAAATAATATTTGAAGTAAAGGAAGGAAAAAGACCCGGTAATTTTGATGTTTTGATCCATAAAATATTAAATTCCAGAAATCAATTATCAGGCTATTATCTTTACTTTAATAATAAATACGAAGGTGAATCATCAACATCCGTGAAGGTTAAAATGTACGATATAATAATGCAGACAAGCCCGGAAGCGATATTTATTTATGATATCGATAATCTTAAATTTTTGGAAGTCAACGATTCCGCGCTGAAATTATACGGATATAACAGAGAAGAATTTTTACAGATGGATTTAACGGATCTTTATGCGCCTGAGGACATTCAGACCTTGCTCGACTCATCAAATATTATAGGCACTGACAATCAGTTTTCAGGTCCTTGGAGACATAAAAAAAGAGACAGTTCCTCATTGCTTGTTCTTCTTAGTAAAACCGGACTAAACTATAACGGCAAAAGAGCTCATTTAAATATTGTTAAAAACGTAACAGACAAACTTGAAAATGAGAAACAACTGCAATTACTTAAAGCTAGTTTTGAAAATTCGAGTGATATGATTCTGTATACTGATGTGGACGGCTTCATAACATTCGCAAATAAACCGGCAATAAACATCTTGGGTTATTCAAAAAAAGATTTTGAAAAAAAACCTTTCTTAAGTATTCTTGCCGATAACGACCGTGCAAAAGTAAATAAAGAAATATTCCATTCGGATTCGAAAACAAAAAAACAGCTGAAAATTGATCTTAAGAAATTAAACGGAGAAATATTAAAAGTTGAGGCAGTCGCTTCTCCTATTGTGGATTATAAAGGAGAAATTGATTCATTTTGTATTTCTATAAAGGTTGAAAAATCAGTCGAGGTAATTCGGAATGTTCAAGAATCCGGCAGCGGTTCTACCGGCTTGGATTCATCTTTTCTTTCCCAATTATTCCATGAACTTTTAACTCCGATAAATGTAATTATTGGTTTTGCCGGTGAATTGACTGAGAATGCCGACAGTTCGCCTGAAGAGTTAAGAGAAGCGGCTGATATTATTAAAGAGAATCAGAAACAGCTTATGCAAACAATGGATAATGCCGTAGAGTATTCCAATGTGGAACAAAACCTTGTAACTGTTAGAACTGAAGATATTAATTTTATTGATATTATTGAAGAGATTGAAGACGGCGTAAAGAAAACTTTGGAATCATTCGAAGTCGAATTGTCATACGGTAAAATTTCATCATCGTTAGCATTTATTAACGACAGACAAAAATTTATGACCCTCTTAATTCAATTTCTGAAATTTACTATCCAGGCAACTAAAGAAAGAAAAATATATTTATCCGCCTATCAGTATGAGGATAATAATTTTATTATAAGCGTTAAAGATTCAGTAGGCGGAATAAGCGCCGCGTTGAACAATAGTCTGAACGAAATATTCTCAGGGGATGAAACCGCCGTCCATCATAAATTCGGAGTATCCAGATTTACGCTTAGATTGGTTAGAAGATTGCTGGAAATATTAAACGCAAGAATTGAATTAGTTAATAAATCGGGCACTGTCTCGGAATACGGTATTTTATTCCCGCTTGAATTGAAAGGCGGACATAAAGTTGAACCGAAACAACCTAAACCTTCTGAGAAGAAAAGTAAGAAAGATTCTTTGCCCAAAGTATCATTTGTTAATCAGGAAGATGAAAAACCTGTTTTTATTGAAGAAAGAGAGCATGTTCGGCAGACTAAAAGCCAACCGAAACATGAACCTGTTGCCGTGTCGGCAGAGTCCGTTATGGAAGGAGCAATTAACCTAAACGAACTTTCTTGTTTATACGTTGAAGATCAGGTTGATTCGCAAATATTATTTAAAGTGCAGATGAAAGATCTTAAGTCAATTGATTTTGCAACTAGTTTCGAAAAAGCCATGCCTTTGCTTCAGAAGAATATTTATGATTTTATTGTGCTTGATATAAATCTGCAGGGTGAGTATAACGGTCTTGACGCGTTAAGGGTTATTCAAAAAATGCCCCAGTTCAAAAAGACTCCTATTTATGCGGTTACTGCTTACGCGCTTCCCGGAGATCAGGATAGATTTAAAACAGCAGGATTTACAGACTTCGTTTCAAAACCAATTTTAAGAGAGAAATTGGTTGAGGTATTAAACCACTCATTTTAAGAATTTATTTTTCCGCTTTCTTCAATATAATATCTTTTAAGTCGATAGAATATTTAAGAAAGCGGAAAAAAGACTGCCAATCCTTCTTATCCTAATTTTATAATATTGCCGTATGTAGGATTGATAATGATAAAATTAAATATTATCACTCCATTCTGCATTAACTATTATCGATATAATCAAATAACCTTACCGCTATTCATTTTACTTAATTTTCGAATTACAATTTCTCATTACCATTCTTAAATCCGCATTAGTTAAATGTTAATATTAATCCTAAAATTTACTGTTGACAAACTTAAAACATGTTTATATATTTACCATACATTTGTATGGTATTAACAAAACCCAAATAAAAATGTAACTTACCGGCCGGAGGTTTAAAATGGCAAGAGAATTAACAAATATTCAGAAGAAAATTTTGGAATTTCTAATTGAGAGAAAGACAAAAGGGAGTGTTCCTACTCTTGCCGAAATTGCCGGTTTCTTCGGTTATAAAAACAGGGCCACCGTTCAGCAGCATTTGCAGGCAATTGAGTCAAAAGGATTTATAAAAAGAAACCCAAAAATTTCACGGGGAATTGAACTTACGATTGAGGATAAATTTTTTATTCCCCGTCCCGTGCTTGGAGAAGTAGCCGCCGGTAATCCGCTTACAATCTACCCTGATTCTATTGATACGGTTGAACTGCCTACTATAGCCCGTATGCCGCAGGATTCATTTCTCCTTCGCGTAAAAGGGGACAGTCTTAAGGATGCATATATTTTCAGCGGCGATTTGGTGATTGTTAATCCCAATATTGAGCCCGGCGACGGACATTTTGTTGCCGCAATTCTGGATGATGCCGCTGTGGTGAAAAGGTTTTTTAGGAGGAAAAATAGAATTGAACTCCGGTCAGAAAACCCGGAATATGAGCCTATAATAATTGAAAGGACCCACCCTAACTTTAAGATTGTGGGTGTTGTAGTTGGCGTTTACAGAAGCATGGATAAAAAGGTTGGGTGATTTTAATAAAAGTGAGTTTTGGTTCACGCAAAGAGCGCAGAGTTTTCCCGCAGAGATCGCAGAGGTTTGAAGTGATCGAAAATAAAATATCAAACAAAATAATTGGGAGTGCGATTGAAATTCATAAAAATTTAGGTCCAGGTTTATTGGAATCCGCTTATGAAAATGCTCTCGCATATGATTTAATTGAAGTTGGATTGAATGTTCAACAGCAAAAAGCAATGCCTTTTATTTATAAAGAAATTAAGCTTGATGTTGGTTATAGAGTGGATTTAATAGTGGAAAATAAAGTAATAATAGAAGTGAAATCAGTTGAGCAACTTGCTCCTGTACATTTTGCGCAAACATTAACATATCTAAAATTATCAGGCTTGAAATTAGCATTATTAATTAATTTTAATGCTGTTTTATTGAAAGAGGGAATACATAGAATTGTCAATAAATTGTAACCTTTGCGAACTCTGCGTTTTTTTTTCTTTGCGATCTTTGCGTGAAACAGAAACCTGAGTTGATCCCAAACCTAAAAAAACAAGGTTTTTACATGAACGAAATATTCAAAACATACTACAACTCGGAAATCGGCATACTCGAAATCACCGCCTCAGCCAAAGGAATTATTAGTCTGGGTTTTTCCGAATCCCTCCCTGAAGAAAGAAGCGTAGAAAACGAGCACACGAAGAAATGCGTAAAGCAGCTCGACGAGTACTTCACCGGGAAGAGAAAAAGATTCACCCTCAACCTGGACTTATACGGCACTGACTTCCAAAAGAAAGTGTGGATGGAACTGCTGGCAATACCCTATGGCGAAACACGTTCATATATTGATGTCGCAATAAAACTCGGGGACGAAAAATCCGTCCGCGCAGTTGGAATGGCGAACAACAGAAACCCGATTGCTCTTATTGTTCCGTGTCACCGTGTAATAGGGGCAGATGGTAAACTTGTAGGTTACGCCGGCGGTTTATGGCGCAAGGACTGGCTGCTTAAACACGAAAAAGAATACTCCGGTGTTGAGAAGCAGATGGAGTTTTTTTAATAATGGTTGTTAATTGTCATTTGGCTTCGCCGTCATGAGTGGTCATTGGTTGTCATATGGCTTCGCCGTCATGAATGGTCATTGGTTGTCTCATATCTAGAGGTTAAATTTGAAATTGGAGGATTTACAAGTTTATCAAATATCGATGGAGTTGGGAGAAAAAACTTGGGATTTAGTTTCCAGATGGAATTATTTTAATAAAGATACAATAGGAAAGCAATTAGTTCGTGCAATTGATTCTGTGTCGGCAAATATAAGTGAGGGTTTCGGGCGATATCATTTTAAAGAAAACAAACACTTTCTTTATTATGCAAGAGGTTCTCTTTCAGAATCAAAAACATGGATAACAAAAGCATACAATAGAAAATTAATTGAGGGAAATGAATACAAAACATTAATTGAAGAAATAGAAAAACTTAGTGTAAAATTAAATAACTATATTAATTCAATCGGTAAGACCCAACACAATAAATGACCACCCATGACTTAATGACTATAAGTGACTATTTAATAACGTATCAGAGGTTAAAATGAACCCTTATATGTACATGTGGGAATTCCACGTAAAAGAAAGCATGACTTCGGCATTTGAAGAGGCTTACGGCCCAAACGGGGAGTGGGTCCGGTTATTTAGAAAGGATAAAAACTATATAAGAACCGAGCTTCACAAGGACATAAACAATAAAGGAAGGTATGTAACCTTAGACTATTGGACTTCCCAGGAAGCTTGTATAAATTTTAGAGAAAAGTATAAAAAAGAGTTTGCTGAAGTAGATGAAAAATGTGAGTTATTAACACTTAAAGAAATTTCGCTCGGATCTTTTACTATTATTAAATAGATGAGAATAAATTGTCAAAACTAAAATTCAAACAACTGACTAACAAAACTTGGAAGGATTTTGAAACTCTATTCGGCGAACGCGGAGCCTGCGGAGGATGCTGGTGCATGAGCTGGCGTTTAAGAGCGTCTGAATTCGAGAAGCAGAAAGGAGACGGCAATAAAAAAGCAATGAGGGAACTGGTTGCCAAAAACACAACAATAGGAATAATTGCCTACCACGGGAAAGATGCAATAGGCTGGTGTTCAGTTGCGCCAAGAGAGGATTTTATAAGACTCGGAAATTCCAGAGTATTAAAACCTATTGATGATAAACCCGTATGGTCAATAGTCTGTTTTTTTATAACCAAAGAATATAGGAAACAAGGCTTGTCATCTGAAATTATTAAAGGTGCGGTTGAATTCTGTAAGAAAAAGAAAGCGGCAATAGTTGAAGGTTATCCGGTTGAACCGTACACGGAAAATATGCCCGCGGCATTTGCGTGGACAGGCTTTCCCAATGCATTCATAAAAGCCGGTTTCAAAGAAGTTGAAAGAAGATCAAAATCGCGGCCGATTATGAGATCCTATTTATAATGCTAAATGTTTAATGCTGAATTTTGAATGAAATGAATCATCATAAAATTATTTTTATTAAATTAATATTTACAAAATGAACAATTCCATTTAACATTTATAACTTAACATTCAGCATTAATAAAAGATGTTCTATCAAAAAGAAATAATACTAAAACAAAGAAGCCGCGGGTTTCATATTATTACTCAGGAAATCATTAATGAGATTCCTGAGATGAAAGAAATTTCGGCAGGACTTTTACACGTATTCATAAAACATACATCTGCTTCATTAACACTTAATGAAAATGCCGATCCCGATGTACGCGTTGATATGGAATCGCATTTCAATAAATTAGCTCCGGAAAATCAGCCCTATTATATCCATACAATGGAAGGGAGCGACGATATGCCCGCGCATATTAAAGCTTCGCTGCTCGGCAGTTCGGTTACAATACCGGTATCAAACGGAAGATTAAATATGGGGACATGGCAGGGAATATATTTATGCGAACACCGCAACCACGGCGGCGCAAGAAAAATTCTCCTTACTCTGCAAGGCGAATAATAGCACACGTAGCAATACTGCGATAAAAACTTCAAACAGTTTATAAATAAATATTCATTTCACTTTCACATTTTATGATGTAATAGATTAATCGGTTTTTAATCTTAACATCATCATTTTAACTTAATCAAAATTAAAAAGGAGAACGTACCATGAAAGAAGGTCTGATTGAACAATTGAAAACTCAAGAGAAATTTTTTCTCAACACAATTAATTGCCTAACAGAAAAAGATTCGGATTTTAAACCTAATGAAGAAATGTACACCGTAGCGCAGCATGTAGGCCACACTTCGGAAACAGTTGCCTGGTTTTTGGAAGGAGCTTTCGGAGATAAAGGATTTGATATGAGTTTCGACGGTTATGAAGAAAGAATGAAAAAATATACTTCTCTAACAGAAGGTATTAACCAATTAAAGCAAAATGTAGAACGGGGGATTGAACTAATCAATAAAGTGTCTGAAAGTGAATTGACGGCTCCTATTACGGCTCAGATAATGACCGGGGCTCCCAAAATGGCCGTTGTAGGCGCTATAGTCGATCATACAGCGCATCACAGAGGCGCATTGGCTGTTTACGCCAGACTGCTGGGTAAAAAGCCGCAGATGCCTTATGGACAAATGTAAATGTAAGAATAGATAAACTTGATCTCCGCAGCACACAATAACATGTAAATTTTCCGCAATTAAAATCATACAATAATTTGAAAACCCCAAAACTCTACATTGGTACAGCCGGGTGGACATATCACGACTGGTCGCCTAGTTTTTATCCGCAGAATCAGACAAGCAGTTTCAACTGGCTTACCTTTTATTCGCAGTACTTTAATGTTGTAGAAGTAAACGCTACGTTCTATAAACCATTTTCCGAAAAAGCCGTATATAATTGGATAAAAAAGGTTGAAGCATGCGTCGACTTCATGTTTGTTCTAAAATTGCATTACAGTTTCACTCACAGCAAAAGATTCAGCAACTGCGATGTAAAAGCGTTTTCTTCTATGCTTGATTTGTTGAAAAGGGAAGAAAGACTGGGCGGAGTTCTGCTGCAGTTTCCGTATTCGTTTGAATGTACGGATGTAAACATAAAATACCTGGGCGCACTTGTAAACATATTTGAAGGATACGACAGATTTGTTGAAGTGCGCCATTCATCATGGGAAAATAAAAAAGCACGCAAGATTACTTTCTGTACAATTGATCAGCCGGATATCGGCAGATCAATTCAGTTTAATCCGTTAGCCTCAAATAACATGGCGTATTTCCGCTTTCACGGACGCAATGAAGAAGCATGGCGCGATTCATTAAAAAACTTCGGGAAAGAGATGAGCTACGATGAACAAAATATACGTTATAATTATTTATACTCGCCCGGCGAACTGCTCGAGTTTGAAAGAAAGATAAGAGAGATATATCACCAGGTAAAAAAGATATATGTTATTATGAACAACCATCCCAAAGGGGACGCGGTAGCCAACGCTTTTGAAATGCTTTCTCTGCTTAAGGACAGAGGCAAAATTGAAATACCGCAAACAACAATTCAAACCTATTCGCGGCTTGTAAGAATTGCGGTTTAATATTAGGATATATCCCCGCTCATGCTTCGACTTCGCTCAGCATGACAAAACAAAATTGTTTCAAGCGGAGTCGAGGTGTCATCCCGAGCCTGCCTCGCCGGTAGGCAGGCGGAGTCGAGGGAGGGGACAGCATATAAAATTAAAACAAAGGATAGTGTTTATGAAGCACGGCTTTGTTTACATATTAAAATGTTCTGACGGCAGTTATTATACCGGATGTACTTCTGACCTTGAAAAGAGAATCACCGAACATGAAACCGGGAGGTTTGCCGGTTTCACTTCCAGAAGATTACCTGTAAAATTGGTTTACTCAAAAGAACATCAAGATATAAGAGAGGCCATTAGAGCAGAAAAACAAATATAAGGATGGAGCAGAAAAAAGAAAGAAGCTTTGATTGATGGGGACTTTAAGCTGCTACACGAATTAGCTAAATGTAAAAATGAAAGTAATGTTGATAATCTCTAATATTTTCTAATATTCGCATACTTCAACTTTTTCTACACTTTAGACTGCCTGTCGCAAATCCGCTCATGCTTTGGTTTCGCTCATGCTTCGACTTCGCCCATGCTTCGACTTCGCTCAGCATGACAAAACAAAATTGTTTCAAGCGGAGTCGAGGGAGTGAGTAACTAACTATAAAATTTATGAAAACAATATTCCATCTAGATCTGGACGCGTTTTTTGTGTCGGTAGAAAGAGTACTCGATCCGTCTCTTAACGGGAAACCTGTAATTGTAGGAGGCGATCCTCACGGACGCGGAGTAGTAACAGCCTGTTCTTACGAAGCGCGCAAATACGGACTGCATTCGGCAATGCCCATACGTAAAGCTTATAAACTTTGTCCGCACGGAATTTATGTGCACGGTTCGCACGGAGAATATTCAAGGTTTTCCAAAGCGGTAAAAAGCATTCTGGAGCAATACGCGCCTATGATGGAACAGGCGTCAATTGATGAATTTTACATGGACTTCAGCGGCTGCGCAAAAATTTACGGTTCGCTGTTTATATTCGCTTCAAAAATTCAAAAAGAAATTATGAACAAGGTATCGCTGCCGTGTTCAATAGGAATTGCCTCAAATAAAACAGTCGCGAAAATAGCTTCTGATTGTATGAAACCCGAAGGAATAACATACGTTATTCCGGGAATGGAAAAATATTTTTTAGCCCCAATGCCGGTTGAAACAATTCCAGGTGTGGGAAAGGTTATGCACAAGGCGCTAAATGAGAAAGGAATTTATTTAATAGGCGATATTACAAAATTGCCCGAAGATTATTTCGGCGCCGCATTCGGTAAATACGGCATAGACCTTTGGCATAAAGCCTGCGGCGAAGGAAAGGATTATATAGCTCCCCCGCAGCTTAGAAAAAGCGTATCTAAAGAAAGAACTTATGGACAGGACGTAACAAGCAGGGAAAAAATTGAAGAAACTTTATTTAAACTTACCGGGCAAGTTTGCCAGATATTGCGCGATAAAAACTGGCAGACATCAACCATAAGCATAAAACTCCGCTATTCCGATTTTACAACAATAACGCGCGCAAAAACAATTAAAGCTACCGACGACGATAAAACAATTTTTGATACGGCCGTTCAGCTTTTCAGAAATAATTACAAAAGAAGGGTAAGCGTGCGTTTAATAGGAATTCATTTAACTAAGTTCAGCGAATTCAGCGAACAGGAATTTCTTTTTGACGAAGAAGAAATACGAAGAAGAAAAATGCTGCGTGCCGTTACAAAGTTAAGAGATAAATTCGGCTATTCGGTAGTGCAGTTCGGAAGAACCGGAAAGGTAAATAATACGTTTGTTAATCCTTTTCATCCTGAAACATAATAAAGAATTTAAATTATGCTTAATCTTCATAACCATTCAAACTATTCAATTCTGCAGGGAATAATTCCCATCGGCGATTTAATATCGGCAGCCAAAGCAGACGGCGCGGAATTTGTCGCGCTTACCGATACAAACGCCATGTACGGAAGCATTCAATTCGCGAAAAAAGCCGAAGAGGAAAAAATAAAACCTATACTAGGCGTTCTAATTGACGATCCTAAAAATAAAAACATAAATGCCGTTCTTCTTGCTAAAAATAACGAAGGCTACTCGCTGCTTTGTAAAATTATAACAAGCAGAAAGCTGAAAGATGATTTTTCACTTATAAAAATTTTCAATGAAGATTTGAGTGACCTTTTTATAATAACTTCTTCCATTGAACTGCTAAACGAAATCTGGTATCAATCAAATTTGAAAGAAAATCTTTTTGTTGAGCTGATTGTAACGGATAAGCGGAAAAAGAAAACGCGCGAGCTTTTTAATTTCGCGAAAGCAAAAGGTCTGCAGGTTGTAGCCTCAAATCCCGTCTATTTTTTGAAACCTGAGGATTACGAACTTCATAAAACTGTTACCGCAATTAGGCTAAACACAACGCTTGAAAATTTGTTGGAAGAAGATTTGGTAGATGAAGAATATCATTTTATAAAAAAAGAAGAATTCCGGAAAATATGGAAAGCCCTGCCTGAGGCGTTTTGGAATATCACTAGAATAGCGAAAAACTGCAATGTTGATCTTCAGTTCGGGAAATATAAATTCCCCGTATTTCCGCTGCCTCCGGATGAAAACGCATATTCGTATCTATGGAAAATATGCTTTGAAGGATTAAGCGGAAAATATAAACCAATAACGGATAAAGCGGTTCAGCGGCTTCAATATGAACTGGACGTAATAGCCGAACTGGGATTCTGCGATTACTTTCTTGTAGTTAACGATATTGTGCATGAAGCTAAAAGAAGAAAGATGATGCTTATAGGCCGCGGCTCTGCTGCAAACAGCCTTGTGGCTTACTGCCTTAACTTTACTCAGGTTGATCCCATAAAACATAATTTATATTTTGAAAGATTCTTAAACAGGGGGAGAACATCGCCCCCCGATGTTGATCTTGATTTTTCATGGCGTGAAAGAGATGAAATTGTGAAATATGTATACGATAAATACGGGTACGATAAAGTTGCTATGATTTCAACAATGGTAACATTCCGGGCCCGTTCGGCATTCAGGGAAACAGCAAAAGTCTTCGGCGTTTCCGAAAGCGAAATTACAAAATTCAGCAAGTTTATTCCTTGGACGAGTGCACATAATCTGCCACGCCTGGCCGAAAAATTTCCGGAATCAAAATCATTAAATTTAAATTCCGAACCGTGGAAATCTATAATTAGAATTGCGTCCCGGCTTGCCTCGTTCCCGCGGCATTTAAGCATTCACCCCAGCGGTATAGTTGTAACGGAAAAACCTATTACAAATTATGTGCCTCTTGAATACGCCAAAAACAAGGGACTTGGTCTTGTAATCACCCAGCCGGATATGTATCCTATTGAAGATTTGGGATTAATTAAAATTGATTTATTAAGTCAGCGTTCCCTGGGAGTTTTAAGAGATACGATGAATGTTCTCGAAGAAATTAATAATGAAGTAAAAGAGGAAGAAGCTGAAAATGCACATGAAAATATTTTCGATATCCGGAATCAAATATAAAATTCATTCAAGTTAACGTTGCAGTTCTAAGCTGATGAAATTACTTCACCCTCTTACATTTTTTATACATAAGCCTTCCTCAATTTTTCTTTATCCAGCGAACTTACCACAATAAATTCATCTTCATTCACTTTTTCAACATCGCCGTAATATTTGTTTTCCGAACTGTCTTTCTGTGTGAAAGCTAATGCGTCTTTGTCCGATAATATCTGCAGCTTTTCTACTATAATATTATTTCCGTTCTCCAAATCCGTTCGTCCTTCAATAAGATAAGGCCCCATGGACATTGTAAGTTCGGCGAATTTCTGATAAGCCTTTGGAAAAATAACGGCTTCAAAAGTTCCGCTTAAATCCTCGAGTGAAAGGAACTTCATTATATCGCCTTTTTTTGTTTTTATTCTTTTTGATGCCATATACCAGCCGGCCATTTTGATTCTTTTGTTTACGTGATTCTTTAATTCCGACGCATTTATTATTTGATGCGAGTCAGTATATTTTTTGAAGAATTCCATTGGATGTTTTGTAGTCATATAACCGAAAAGTTCATATTCCATTGCGCATATTTCGCTTATGGAATACTGAATATCGGTTTCCACTTCTTTTTCCAGTCTTGTGCTTTCATGCGCAAAAAGATTGTAATGCCCATCATCCAATAATTTTTTATGGTTAAAGTAAATATCGAGCAGACGCATAAGCGTGGGGCGGGTCTGATTAAAACAGTCCATTGCGCCGCATTTAATTAATAACTTTGTCTGTTCATAACTTGTTTTTGTCCGCACTAAAAAATCGGCAAGCGACATGTACTTACCATTTGTGTTTCTTTCTTCAATTAAACGAAGAGCGGTATTCTTCTCCAAATTTTTAATTGCCAAAAAACCGATTCTTATTTTACCTTCTCTTCCTTCATAATTATATTTGCTTTTATTAACGCAGGGGAGAAGTATTTTAAGTCCCATTCTTTTCGCTTCGTTTATATATACTCCCGGCATATAAAAACCGCCGCCGTTGTTAAGAACATTTGACATAAACTCTGCGGGATAATGCACTTTTAAATAAGCTACTTGGAACGATAGAAGAGCGAAAGAAGCGCTGTGCGCTTTGCAGAAGGCATAGCCGGCAAAGGATTCAATTTGACGCCATAACTCCTTCGTGATTCTTTCTCCGTATCCCTTTTCAATGCATGATTCAAAAAAATGTTCTACAACTTTTTTCATTGCCTTGTGTGAACGCATTTTTCCGCTCATAGCTCTGCGCAGCAAATCGGCTTCTTCCAAACTTAATCCGCCGATATGATGAGCAATTTTAATTACATCTTCCTGATAAATCATTACTCCGTATGTTTCACCCAGGTATTTTTCCATTTCCGGGATTAAATATTCACGGCGCTTAGGATCTTTATGCCGGGCTATAAACTCCTGCATCATTCCGCTTTCGGCAACTCCGGGGCGTATAATTGAACTTGCCGCGGTAAGCATTTCAAAACTGTCGCACTCCAATCTTTTCAGAAGAGACCGCATGCCCGGCGATTCGATATAAAAGCATGCGATTGTTTCCCCTTCCCGAATTATTTTTTTTGTCCCCTCATCGTTAAAGATCATCTCGTAATCATAAATATCGAAGCCTGTTTTAGGAATAGGGGAATAGACCTTATGAATAACCTTACGTTTTGCTCCCTTTTCAGGCAGTTTATACTCCTTCAGATCAAGTATTGCCGAGTTAAAGGAGTTAGTTTCGTTTATTTTTATTATAGTGTACATTTGTACACTATAATATGATTTTAAAAATACATTTTCAAGTATTTTAAAAGTCTAAAAAGACTTAAAAATCGACTTGACATCTAAAGGTAATTTCAATAAATTAAATTCATAATAACAACAAATTCATCCCTCGGTGTCTAAATTACACATAAGCAAGGTTGGCTCCGCAGTAGCTGACAATTATGATTCCATTTCTTTTGGCGAGCAGATCTTTGTCGAAGAAATGCTTCAAAAAGATATTCCTTCAGATTATCAAATAATCGATAATTCATATAAAAGAGAAGCAAAATTATTTGAAGAAAATTCAATAAGCCGGATTTCATTGGATGGATTTTTAAAAGTATTAATACGTGTGTTCGCGGTATCCGCAATAATTTTTATACTGTTTTCATTATTCGGAGGATTACTGGATAGATCCGAAATGGCTTCAGAGCCTTTGGGCAGGGAAGCTGGAATAACATTCGGGTTGTTTGCGTCAATAGTAATTTTTACAATACTTTTTTTATTCACGAAGACGAAAATAAAAATTAGTATTGAAAACGGATTATTGCATATTAAAAGTTTCAGAGGAATTAATCATGCAATTCCCCTTGAAAGCATTGCGGATTGCAGGATAAACATATTTAAGAATGCCAATTCTATAAAAACTTTTCTAACTTCCAAAAGTTATAAAATTGATCTTGAAGCAGGTATGTTAATAACATTTAAGGACGGTAATAATCTATTAATTGCTTCGTCAAATACCTACCAATCGAATAAGAAATTAGTATTTAATTAAAGAATACTAAAAGATTCCGACAAATATGTCTTTATTTTATCCCGATTTATTTCTATTTTTATAAGTTAAAATTAGTTGTTTTGTTTCTCATAAATGAGATTTGATAACTTATTTTTCTAAAAATTAGTATTTGTCACTCTTAAATTTAAGATAATAAGTCACAAAATCCGATAAATAAGAAGATAAAGAGTTCTTTTAATTGGCTTGATATTTGTATAATGACAAGTAAATGTTGAAAATCATTAAATATTCAAAATAAATTCTGGGGTAAACTTGATGGAAAGACAAAAAATTACTATTGATGGTAATGAAGCCGCTGCGTATATATCATACCATGTGAGCGAAGTAGTTGCCATTTACCCGATAACCCCTTCTTCGGGAATGGGTGAGATGTCCGATGAATGGGCAGCAAAAGGGAAAAAAAATATTTGGGATACAGTACCGCATGTTGCAGAACTTCAAAGTGAAGGCGGTGCATCGGGCGCTGTTCACGGGGCCTTGCAAAGCGGTTCATTAACAACAACTTTTACGGCTTCACAGGGATTATTGTTAATGATCCCGAACATGTTTAAGATCGCCGGTGAATTAACATCGACAGTTTTCCATGTTTCAGCACGCTCAATTGCAGCTTCGGCGTTATCTATTTTCGGTGATCATAGCGACGTTATGGCTGCCCGGCAAACAGGTTTTGGTTTACTTGCTTCTGGTTCCGTTCAAGAAGTAATGGATTTGGCTCTGATTACTCATAAATCGACATTAGAATCTAGAATTCCTTTTGTGCATTTTTTTGACGGATTCCGTTCATCGCATGAAGTTCAGAAAATTGAACAGCTTACTAAAGAAGATATTCGCGCAATGATCGACGACAAATATGTAGCAGAACATAAAAAACGCGCGCTTACTCCTGATAATCCTTTTATTCGCGGAACCGCACAAAATCCTGATGTATATTTCCAGGGCCGGGAAACTGTAAATAAATTTTATAATGAATGTCCTGAAATTGTTCAAAACGCAATGAACGAATTTGCAAAATTAACTGGAAGACAGTACAATCTATTTGATTATTACGGCGCGCCGGATGCAAAAAGAGTTATCATAATTATGGGTTCGGGTGCCGAAGCTGTTGAAGAAACAGTAGAGTATATGGCCGAAAGAATGGAAGAAAAAGTAGGTGTTTTAAAAATAAGATTATACAGACCTTTTTCAGTCGACCATTTCTTAAAAGCATTGCCTAAAACAGTTGAAAAAATAGCAGTGCTTGATAGAACTAAAGAACCGGGCTCTGCCGGTGAACCTGTTTATCTTGACGTTGTTACAGCAATATCAGAAAATATGACATCTGATGAACCAATGTTCTCTAAAATGCCGAAAATTATCGGAGGACGATACGGATTATCTTCAAAAGAATTTACACCTGCAATGGTAAAAGCTGTATACGATGAATTAAAAAAAGATAAACCGAAAAATCATTTTACTATTGGTATTAACGACGATGTTACTTTCACCAGTTTGGATTTTGATCCTAATTTCCAAGTTGAAGGAAACGATGTTACAAGATGTTTATTCTACGGATTGGGTGCGGATGGTACTGTCGGCGCAAATAAAAACTCAATAAAAATTATTGGTGAAGAAACCGAAAATTATGCACAGGGATATTTTGTATACGATTCTAAAAAATCAGGCTCAACAACAGTTTCTCACTTAAGATTCGGAAAGAAACCTATTCATTCAACATACTTAATTGAAACTGCTAATTTTATCGGATGTCATCAATTTAACCTGCTTGAAAAATTCGATGTACTCGAAAGAATTGTTGACGGCGGAACATTCTTGTTAAATAGCCCGTTCAGCAAGGATGAAGTATGGGATAAACTTCCAAGAAAATATCAGGAAGTAATAATAAATAAGAAATTAAATTTTTATGTAATTGACGGTATTACAGTTGCAAAAAATACTGGAATGGGCGCAAGAATTAATACAATTATGCAGACTTGCTTCTTTGCAATTTCAGGCATATTGCCTAAGGATGAAGCGATTGAACAAATTAAAAAAGCGATTAAGAAAACCTACGGCGCAAAAGGGGAAGAAATAGTTCGTAAAAACTATGAAGCAGTTGACCAGACACTTGAAAATCTTCATAAAATTGATATCCCTGAAAAAGCAAGCAGTACATTAGAATTACCTCCGATTGTTTCGGATAATGCACCTGATTATGTTAAAAATGTTTTAGCTAAAATGATGGAAGGTAAAGGGGATAATGTTTCTGTAAGTCAAATGCCGATTGACGGAACATTTCCTTCAGCGACAACACAATGGGAAAAAAGAAATATTGCTTTGGAAATTCCTGCATGGGATCCAGAAGTATGTATTCAATGCAATAAATGTACGCTTGTTTGTCCTCACGCTGCAATTAGAGTAAAAGTTTATGACGAAGCTTTAACTGCAAATGCTCCGGAATCATTTAAATGGACTAAAGCGAAAGGAAAAGAATTCGAGGAAAATTCAGTTTATACGATTCAAGTTGCAGCTGAAGATTGTACCGGTTGTGAATTATGCTTCGAAGTTTGTCCCGCAAAAAATAAAAAAGAAGTAAGACTTAAAGCGCTGAATATGGTTGAGCAGATTCCGATTAGGGAAATGGAAAGAGCAAATTATGATTTCTTCCTTAACTTGCCTGAATTCGATAGAACAAAGGTCAACATGGGCACAGTTAAAGGATGTCAGCTTCTTCAGCCTTTATTTGAATACAGCGGCGCATGTTCCGGATGCGGCGAAACACCTTATGTAAAACTTGTTTCTCAATTATTCGGCGATAGAACTATAGTTGCAAACGCAACCGGCTGTTCGTCAATTTACGGTGGTAATCTTCCTACAACCCCTTGGGCAGTAAATAAAGACGGAAGAGGTCCTGCTTGGTCAAACTCATTATTTGAAGATAATGCTGAATTCGGTTTCGGTATGAGGCTGTCAATTGATAAACAAGCTGAATATGCAAGAGAAATTCTCGTTAAATTGAAAGATAAAATTGGCGTTGAAATTACTGAAAGTATTTTAACAAATGCTCAAAGTAATGAAGCTGATATTTATGAACAGAGAGAAAAAGTAGCGGAATTAAAAGAAAAATTAGAAAAACTTGATTCTAACGAAGCGAAAATCTTATTAACAATTGCAGATTATTTAGTAAAAAAATCTGTTTGGATAATGGGCGGAGACGGCTGGGCTTATGATATTGGTTACGGCGGTTTAGATCACGTTATAGCTTCAGGTAAAAATGTAAACATTCTCGTTATGGATACCGAAGTTTATTCAAATACCGGCGGTCAATGTTCAAAAGCTACCGGCATGGGCGCAGTTGCTAAATTTGCCGCCAGCGGTAAACCAACGCCTAAAAAAGATCTTGGTATGATGGCTATGAATTATGGAAATGTTTACGTTGCTAAAATTGCTATGGGCGCAAACGATGCTCAAACAATTAAAGCTTTCTTGGAAGCCGAAGCTTATGACGGACCTTCTTTAATTATCGCTTACTCACATTGTATTGCACACGGTATTAACATGGCTAAAGGAATGGATAGCCAGAAACTTGCCGTTGACAGCGGTCACTGGCCGTTGTTCAGATTTAACCCGGATAATCTGAAAGAAGGAAAAAATCCTCTTAAACTTGATTCGAAAGCACCTAAGATTAAATTGAAAGATTATATTTATACTGAGACTCGATATAAAATGCTTACAAAATCAAATCCTGAAGCTGCCGCTAAATTATTAAATTTTGCTCAAGCTGAAGTTTATAAAAACTGGAAATTATACGAACAAATGGCTGCTTTTGATTATTCTGGAAACGGAAATCAGGAAGTAGAAGAAAAAACTGAAGAATAAATTTAAGCGGAATCTTTAATTTAAGATTCCGTTTTTAATAAAACTGAAATTAATAATTAGAACGGAGTTAAAATGGATTTATCAACAACATATATGGGATTAAAGCTGAAGAATCCTATTGTACCTTCGGCTTCTCCATTAACTCAGAATATTGATTCCGTAAAAGCTTTGGAAGATGCCGGTGCTGCAGCGGTTGTTTGTCATTCATTGTTTGAAGAACAAATTACACACGAATCCGGAGAATTGGACCATTATCTGTCTTACGGAACTGAAAGTTACGCAGAAGCTACAACCTATTTCCCTGAGCCCGAAGATTTTAAATTGGGGCCGGTTGAATATCTTGATCATATCGCCGATTTAAAGAAAACTGTTGATATACCTGTTATTGGCAGTTTAAATGGCGTGAGCAACGGCGGATGGGTGAAATACGCTAAGAATATTCAAGATGCCGGTGCAGATGCATTGGAACTAAATGTTTATTACATCCCAACAAATGCTAATCTTACCGGGACTGAAATTGAAAATATGTATATTGACACTTTAAAAGCAGTTAAAGAAAATGTTAGTATACCTGTTGCAATAAAATTAAGTCCGTTTTTTACTTCAATGTCAAATATGGCAAGAAAACTGGATAAAGCTGGAGCAGATGCGCTAGTTTTATTTAACAGATTCTATCAACCTGATTTTGATCTTGAAAAATTAGAAGTTGTTCCTAACCTGGTTTTAAGCACAAATTGGGAACTGAGACTTCCGTTAAGATGGATATCAATTCTTTACAGCAATATTAAAGCTAGTATGGCATTAACAAGCGGCGTGCATTCTCATATTGATGTAATTAAATCAATGATGGCAGGTGCCGATGTTGCAATGATGGCCTCGGAACTATTAGTTAATGGAACCGGAAGAGTGGCCGATATATTAAAGGATACGGAAAAATGGATGGAAGAAAATGAGTACGCTTCTATTCAGATGATGAAAGGCAGCATGAGTCAAAAATCTGTTGAAGAACCGGCAGCATTTGAAAGAGCTAATTACATGAAAACTCTTCACAGTTATAAAACTTTGATCTAATTTTTCCGCAATTAAAAATTGCTGCAGGATATTAGAATATAAAAGCCGTTCAATTTGAGCGGCTTTTGTCATTTAAACTACATTTGGGAAATTTTTTCTGTTTTATTCGAATCTAAAACAGCATATTTGCATCTTACTGTTAAAATTTACAAGGGCTTAAAGTTGAAAAAATCTAATATATTTTTAACTGTTTTAATATCGTTATTTTTTCTGAATATAAATGTTAGCGCAGGCGGAAATTTAAAGTGGCATTCATTTAAAGATGGATATGAAAAATCAATAAAAGAAAAGAAGTTATTGCTTGTTGATTTTTATACCGATTGGTGTCATTGGTGCAAGGTTATGGACGAAAAAACATATTCTAATGAAAAAATTATAAAAGAATTAAATAAAAATTTTATCCTAGTAAAACTTAATCCTGAAAAAGACGGTCCCGTAACCTTTCAAGGCGAAACATACAGCGCGGCCGACTTTGCAAGAGCTGCTCAAGTTTCAGGATATCCGGCTACCGGATTTTTTTCACGCAGCGGTGATTTTATAAATACAATAGCTGGATTTCAGGATCCTGATAAATTTTCATTGTTGCTCCAGTATTTTATAAATGACCATTATATGAAATTCGGTTATGGAGATTTTCAGCTCTTTAAAGCTTTGGAAAATAAATATATAGCTGATCCTAAAAACGCCGATCTTAATTTCATAATGGGGTATTTTTATGAAAATATTTTTGAAAAAACATCCGAAGCTAAAAAATATTATTTAAAAACAATTGAACTTTCTCCTAAATATTCTGAAGCATATTCCAGTCTTTATCTTATTTCTAAAAAAGGGAAAGATAAAGCCGAAACAGATAAATGGTATAAAAAAGCTAATTCAAACAAAATAAAGAATCAGGACCAAATACTTGCAAAACTTAAAGAAGTTATAAAACTTTATCTTTAGTTATTTTTATTTTCTGATTATTTATTTTTTCTTCACTATATTACTTCCCAACACTAGTTGCTTCACTTTAAAATCATCAAATTTATATGCAAGAGTATTATCATAAATGGTATTCCCAATATCTTGGGAGGGACTTTGAAATGCTTGTTTTCGGGCATTCTGGTTTACCTATTGTTCTTTTTCCAACTGCGTTGGGCAGATACTATGAAACAAAAGATTTCGGGCTAATTGATTCAGTTAAAGATTTTTTGGAAAACGGAAAAATCAAAATATATTGCCCTGATACAATTGATAATGAAAGTCTGCTTAATTATTACATTGAACCAGATGAAAGAATTAATAGACAAATTATATATGAAAATTTAATACTTAATGAAGTTATTGAATTTGCAAAATATGAATCTAATTTTGATAAAATTGCTTTAGCCGGGTGCGATTTGGGCGCATATCAAGCTGCTAATAACTCATTTAAACATCCTGATTTAGTTAGTCATTTGATAACGATGGGCGGAACTTTTGATATAAAACGTTTTATTTTCGGGTATTATGATGAAAATTGCTATTATAACAATCCGCCGGATTATTTAACCGGTCTAAATGACTTAAAATATATTGATGAAATTAACAAAATTAATATTATGATTGGAACCGGGGAAAAAGATATTTGTTATGAAGAAAATAAATTATTATCAAAAATACTTACCGAAAAAAACTTTTTGCATAGGTTTGATGTTTTACCGGATGCAGATCATAACTGGCCTTGGTGGAGACATATGTTTTATAATTATATAAAAGAGTTAGAATATTAAATAAATAAAAAAGGTATTTATATGAAAAAAATTGGAATATTATTCGGACAGGAAAACACATTCCCCCCGGCTTTAGTAGAAAGAATTAATTCTAAAAAAGAAAAAGGAATTTTTGCAGAGTTAGCGAAAATTAACAAGGTTTTACAAGCTGAACCAACTGGTTATGCAGTTATTATAGATAGGATTAGCCAGGATATACCTTTTTACAGAGCATATTTGAAAAATGCGGCTATTTCAGGAACTGCAGTTATAAATAATCCGTTTTGGTGGAGTGCAGATGAAAAGTTTTTTAATAATTCGCTTGCAGTTAAATTAGGTGTGCCGGTTCCCAAAACAGTACTGCTCCCTTCAAACCAGCATCCGCCTGATACAAATGAATTTTCAATGCGCAATCTTGAATATCCGCTCGATTGGCAGGGTATATTTAATCATATTGGATTTCCGGCTTTCTTTAAACCATTTGCCGGTGGCGGATGGAAAAATGTTTATAAATTAGATTCAGCGGATGAATTTTTTAAAGCATATCACGAAACAGGTCAGCTTGTTATGATGCTTCAGGAAGCAATTGATTTTACCGATTACTTCCGCTGTTACTGTATTGATAGAAAAGATGTTCGAATAATGCAGTATGATCCAAAACAGCCTCATCATTTGCGTTATGTTAAAGATCCCAAACCTATTGAAGCAAAGTTGCTAAAGACAGTTGAAGATTATGTGCTCAAGTTAAATAATGGCTTGGGTTATGATTTTAATACAGTTGAGTTTGCCGTTAGAGATGGCATTCCTATTGCGATTGATTTCTGTAATCCGGCCCCCGACGCAGATGTAAATTCTGTTGGACAGGAAAACTTTGAATGGGTAATTGAAACCGCAGCAAATATGGCGATCAGAAAAGCAAAAGAACATAAAGAGGGTATTGATAACCTTACATGGGGTGAATATTTGCAGAAAAGTGTTAAAAAACAAAAACTCTAATATATAAATTAGAAATGAGAGAAATTTATGAGCGAAGGAAAACTGTTTTCACTAGGGATCGAAGAAGAATTTCAAATTATTGATCCGCATACAAGAGAACTTAAATCACATATTCAGCAAATCTTAGAAGAAGGCAAGATGCTTCTTAAAGAGCAGGTGAAAGCAGAGATGCATCAATCAGTGGTGGAAACCGGTTCAAATATTTGTGAAAACATAAAAGAAGCAAGAACTGAGGTTACAAATCTTCGAAGAAAACTTGCGGATGTTGCGGCTGCGCACGGATTAAAGATTGGGGCATCTGGAACTCATCCTTTTTCCAGATGGGAAGATCAAAGAATAACCGATCATCCCAGATATCACGGAGTTGTGGAGGATATGCAGCAGGTGGCTCGTGCGAATTTGATATTTGGTCTGCATGTTCATGTAGGAATTGATGACAAGGAACAGGCAATTCATATTATGAATGCGGCAAGATATTTTCTTCCTCACATTTACGCTCTCTCTACTAATTCTCCTTTTTGGAAAGGAAGAAATACAGGTTTCAAATCATACCGCGCTAAAATTTTTGATAGATTCCCAAGAACAGGAATTCCTGATCATTTTAACAGTTATGGTGAATACCAATCTTATATTAACTTACTGATTAAAACAGGCTGCATTGATGATGCTAAAAGAGTATGGTGGGATATAAGACTTCATCCTGTATTTAATACACTCGAAATTCGAATATGCGACGTTCCAATGCGGGTTGATGAAACTATTGCTCTTGCAGCTCTTATTCAGGCGGTAATCGCAAAACTTCACAAACTTCTAAAACAGAATTTGGGGTTTAGATTATATCGAAGACTTTATATAAACGAGAACAAATGGCGAGCGTCTCGCTACGGACTTGAAGGGAAGATGATTGATTTTGGCAAACAATCAGAAGTTCCCACACCGGAATTAATTCATGAACTGCTTGAATTTGTTGATGATGTAGTTGATGAGCTTGGCAGCCGCGAAGAAATAAATTATGTAAATGAAATTTTGAAAATGGGTACCGGAGCCCGAAGACAATTGAAAGTATGGCGTGATACTAACAGTATGGAAAAAGTAGTTGATCTAATTATTGAAGAAACTAACATGGGTTTAAGGTAAAAATTAAATAAATGATTAGAGAAATAAGAGAAAAATTTAATAAAGAATTTTCCGATCAAAAGTATTTGAAATTTTTAGATGATGTTTGGAAAATTACCGGCGGAGAGGTGGATTTTCGTATTAATGAAACACCGTTATTTTTGGATAATGAAATAAAGAATAAACTAATTAATGCGTCGGAATCAATTGCAGATCAATTGCAGTCTCAAAAATTTAAAAATTCCAGCAGAAATGCAGTCCCTAATAAATTTAATATACCTAATGAAGATGAACACCCGGTTTTTTTGCAAATTGATTTCGCTATTGCAGAAAATGAAAACGGTGAATTAATTCCTCAGCTTATTGAATTGCAGGGTTTTCCTTCGCTATACGCTTTTCAGTCCTACCTTGGCGATAAGGTTAAAGAACATTTTCAGATTGAGAATTCTTTTACAAACTATTTTAATAATTACAATAACGATAATTATTATAAACTTTTTTCAGACGCGGTATTAAAAAATAAAGACAAAGAAAATGTAATACTTCTTGAAATAGACCCTGACAATCAAAAAACCAGGATAGATTTTTATTTGACTAATAAATTGTTGGGAATTAATACAGTCTGCATAAGTCAAGTTATTCAAAAGGGGAATAATCTATTTTATAAAAAGGATGGCAAGGAAATTCCTATCGAAAGAATTTATAATAGGGTTATTTTTGATGAGCTTGAAAATAAAAAAATTGAGTATAACTTTAATTTTAAAGACGACTTAAATGTTGAATGGGCCGGTCATCCAAATTGGTTTTTTAGAATAAGTAAATATTCCCTGCCGATTATTAAAAGCGAATTTGCGCCGCCTTGTTTTTTCTTAAACGAAGTTAAAGATTATCCTTTTGATTTGGAAAATTATGTACTTAAACCATTGTACAGTTTTGCGGGTTCAGGAGTTAAAATTGATGTTTCAAAAGAAGAATTGAACTCAATTAAAGATCCGCAGAATTATATTCTTCAAAGAAAGGTAACTTATGCGCCAATTATAAAAACTCCGGATCAATTTGCTAAAGCTGAAGTTAGAATGATGTTTATTTGGATTGATAAACCGGTTCTAGTAAATAATCTTTTAAGAGTCAGCAAAGGGAAAATGATGGGTGTTGATTTTAATAAAAATCAGACGTGGATTGGTGCTAATATCGCATTTCATAAATCATAAACTTATTAATAAATTTCTGTGGCTCATTTATTAAAAAACTAATAATTATTTAGTCCATTACAAGATATAATTACGATATCAATATTTAAAATTGAAACGTACTTGGTACAAAAAAAGGTTTAAAACGATAAAGCAATTATTCAAAATATTTTATCAGAACGTGGTACTTAATTCCAGACTTACCGGAAGGGCATATTATGGTAAGCTCGAACCGGCACATCCTTGCAGATACATGTATATAATCTGAAAACTATTCATAAAATTGTATGTTTGACAAAGTTTTAAGAAATTCTTTTCCTATACCGCTTTTAAGATATTTTTCTTTAACTCTTGCATCAATTCTATTATCGAAAGATTCGGTAAAAATAAGATTGAAAGGACTGTAAGGTTTCGTAGTTTTTTCATAACCTTTGTTATGATATTCAAGACGTTTTATAAGATTGGAAGTCATTCCAACATAGATATAATTTTTCGATATGCTTTTAATAGCGTAAACGTAATACATATTAAAAAATAGCGTAAACGTAATACATATTAAAAAATAGCGTAAACGTAATACATATTAAAAAAAAGCCTGAAGAATATTTCAGGCTTTTTGTACCGAAGGCCGGACTCGAACCGGCACATCCTTGCAGATACATGATTTTGAGTCATGCGCGTCTACCAATTCCGCCACTCCGGCTAATTGAACTGCAAAATTAAAGCTAAATTACATCTTAATCAATAAATAAATAATAAAAAATCTTATCCCTTTGATATTTTTGCCCAAGTATCTTTTAAAGTAACTGTTCTGTTAAATACTAACTTATCTTTATTTGAATCTTTGCTGTCAGCACAGAAATAACCAAGTCTTTCGAATTGATATCTATCACCCGGGTTAGAATCTTTTAAGTAGGGTTCAAGTTTGCAGCCGGATAAGATTTCCAATGAAAGAGGATTTATAAATTCTTTAAAGTCTTTGTCTTTATGTCCGCCTGGATCTTCATCAGTGAATAACCTGTCGTATAACCTCACTTCGGCTTCAATTGCGTGTTTGGCTGAGACCCAATGAATTGTACCTTTTACTTTTCTTTGACTTGCGGTTGAACCGCTTTTAGTTTCAGGGTCATATGAACATTTTAGTTCAATGATATTCCCGTTCTCATCCTTAATTACATCATCACATTTAATTATATATGCATAACGCAAACGTACTTCATTGCCGGGCGAAAGTCTAAAGAATTTTTTCATGGGATTTTCCATAAAATCATCTTGTTCAATATAAATTTCTTTTGAAAAATATATTGTACGGGATCCCATTAAATCATCCTCGGGATTGTTTACAGCATCCATTTCTTCAACAAGGTTATCGGGATAATTAGTTATTGTAACTTTCAGAGGTCTTAAGACAGCCATTACTCTTTGAGCGCGTTTGTTTAAATCTTCTCTTAATGTATGTTCAAGTAATGCCAGGTCTATTATATTATCTCTTTTGGCAACACCAACACGTTCGGCAAAAGTTCTAATTGATTCGGGAGTATAACCTCTTCTTCTAAAAGCGGAAATAGTAGGCATACGGGGATCGTCCCAACCTGCAACAAATTTTCCTTCTACAAGTTCAAGCAATTTTCTTTTGCTCATTATAGTATAATTAAGATTTAATCTCGCGAACTCTATCTGCTGAGGGTGATATATTCCAAGCTTTTCAATATACCAATCATATAAAGGTCTATGATTTTCAAATTCAAGTGTGCAAATTGAATGAGTAATTTTTTCAATAGAATCGGACTGTCCGTGCGCCCAGTCATACATTGGGTAAATACACCATTTGTCACCGGTGCGGTGATGGTGGGCATGACGTATTCTATACATAATTGAATCTCTTAAGTTCATATTCGGAGAAGACAGGTTGCCTTTTGCCCTAAGCACGTGTTTGCCGTCAGGGAATTCGCCGTTTTTCATTCTTTCAAATAAATCAAGGTTTTCTTCAACGGATCTGTTTCTGTATGGACCTTCCTTTCCCGGTTCAGTGGGATTACCGCGCAGTTCTTTAATCTCTTCGGATGAACAAGAGTCAACATAAGCGTCGCCTTGTTTTATTAGCTGAACTGCGAAATCATAAAGTTTATAAAAATAATCTGAAGCATAATATTCTCTTTCGCCCCAGTCAAACCCAAGCCATTTAATATCCTCTTTTATCGAATCAACATATTCAACTTCTTCCTTAGCCGGATTAGTATCATCAAATCTTAAGTTGCAAAATCCTTTGTAATCCCTGGCGATCCCAAAATTTAAACATATTGATTTCGCATGTCCAATATGAAGATAACCATTAGGCTCGGGAGGGAAGCGGGTATGAACTCTTCCTTCATTCTTATTTATTTTCAAATCTTCATCAATTATATCTCTGATAAAATTTGAAGGTTTTATCGAATCATTTTCTTTAGTTTCGGAGTTGATGTTTTCTTCATGCATAATTTTATTCAATAGTTTTTAATTATTTATTTTTTCAAGCGCGGTTTTTATTCTTAATATTACTTCTTCTTTCCCAAGTATATGTAGCAAGTCAAAAATTCCAGGTCCGGTAGAACTTCCTGAAACAGCAAGCCTTACAGGATGAATTAATTTCCCGTTGCCAATTCCAAGTTCTTCGGCGGATTTATGAAGAGCATTTTCAAAATCTTCCTTGCTCGATGAATCTATTTTTTCAAATTCACTTAACAATTTTTTCAGTTCATCGGGAGTTTCCGGTTTCCATCTTTTTTGAACTGCCTTCTCTTCATATAAATTGGGAGCTTCAAAAAAGTATGGAGATTTTTCAATTAATTCGCGGATAAAGATTATTCTTTCTTTCATAGCGTCAATTATTTTTAAAAGATGCTCGTCTGAAAAATTATGATCCTTATAAATAGAATTATCCAGCTCCTCTTTAAATAATGGAAGAATTTCAAGTGCAGTTTTGCTTCTAATATGTTCTCCGTTTAGCCAATCTAATTTTTCAACATTAAATACCGCTCCGGATTTGTTCACTCTTTCCAAAGAAAAGTTATTAATTAATTCTTCAAAATTATAGAACTCTTTATCGTCTCCGGCATTCCAACCCAATAATGCGACAAAATTTACCAAAGCTTCTTTCAAATATCCTTTTGCTCTATAATCTTCAACGGCAACATCGCCTTGTCTTTTGCTAAGCTTTGATTTATCGGGATTCAGCAGAAGAGGGAGGTGTGCAAAAACAGGAATTTCCCAACCAAGAAATTCATATAATAAAACGTGCTTAGGAGTTGAAGAAAGCCATTCTTCGCCTCTAATTACATGGGTTATCTTCATTAAATGATCGTCAACGACGTTTGCCATATGATAGGTAGGATACCCGTCGCTTTTAATTAATATTTGATCATCAACAATATCAGTATTAAATTCAACCCTTCCTCTTATAACATCATCAACAATTACTCTTTGTCCGGGTGTAACATTTAGCCTAATAACAAACGGCTCTCCTGCATCAAGTTTATTTTTTATTTCTTCTTGAGATAATGTCAATGCAAGTTTATCATATTTTGATTGTTCTTTTCTAGCTGTCTGCTCTTCTTTTAATTTAGCAAGCCGATCAGGAGTATCAAACGCGTAATAGGCTTTACCTTTTGAAATTAATTCCTCGGCGTATTTTAGGTAAATGTTTAATCTTTCTGACTGCATATAAGGAGCGTATTCACCATCTTTACCGGGACCTTCATCAAAATCGAGTCCGCACCATTTTAAGGAGTCAATTAAATTTTCAACTGCTCCTTCAACGTATCTGTTTCTATCGGTGTCCTCAATTCTTAAAATAAATTTTCCGCCGTAATGTTTGGCGTAAAGAAAATTATATAAAGCGGTTCTCAATCCTCCTACGTGTAAATATCCTGTTGGACTGGGGGCAAAACGAACCCTTGGTTTTTCGTTTATCATTTTTCTCCATAAATAGTTTTTAGATTTACCTGCCGAATAGCCGGAATCAAAACAATAAATATAATGAAATTATAGTATTGATATAAAACCGAATTCATACAAACAGAGGGATATTGAATTAAGTTAAAAACTATTTTTGCGCATTAGTATAATATTTAACTTTTTCAATAAACTCTTTGCTGTCTATCGGTTTTGGAATGTAGTCGGTTGCACCGGCATCAAGACATTTTTCTCTATCGCCTTTCATTGCAAAAGCCGTAAGGGCAATAATCGGAGTATCTTTATATTCAGGCAGCTGCCTAATTTTTTCAGTTGCTTCGAATCCGTTCATTATGGGCATTTGCATATCCATAAGAATTAAATCGAATTTATCTTTTTGCGAAGCCAAATAAGCTTCTTCTCCGTTTTCAACAACAACAACATTCTCGAAGTTGTTTTTCTTTAGAAGTCTGGTTACGATTATCTGCGAGTGCTTATAATCTTCGGCAAGTAATAGTTTCACTTCGTCCTTCTTTTGTTTAACTTCTTCAACAGTTGACGGGATATCCATTCTATTAATCATCGAATTAATAGTATCTGATAAATCTTCAATATTTGTGCTTTTTTTATCCAGAAGAAACTCAAACATACCGTCAATTTTTTTTAAATCTTCCTGATAATTTTCCTTGCCTGTATAAATAATGATAGGCAGTTTTGCGAATTTATTTTCAGTTTTTATTAATTTAATTAATTCAAACCCGTTAGGGTAAGGCATGTCAAGATCTATTATGGCAAGATCAATATCTTTGTCTTTAATCAAATTCATTACGTTCGCAGAAATATTTTCGGCAATTGAATTAAAGCCTGCTGTTTCAATTGCCTGCTTTACCAAATTAAGTGTTGGCAAATCGTCATCAACACAAAGAATATTTGAATTTTTTCTAAGTTTATAGCTTGTTAATACTTCAACCAAATAATTGTAATTGATAGGTTTAACGAAATATTCAACAGCTCCCATTAAATATGCTTTCTGCTGTTCAGCTTCGACCGAACAAACTATAATAGGAGTTCCTTTATTTGTATTAAACTCCTTTATTTTTCTCATCAGTTCTAAACCGTTGATATTCGGTAATTCAATATCCAAAATAATTGCCAGATATTGTTCCCGTTCAACCAACGCTAATATTTGTTCATATTTATTTACAATGGTAGGTGAGTACCCCCATTTATTTAAATAGTTGCTTAAAAGTTTTGAAGTAGCAAAATCGTCTTCAATTACTAATATTTTTGTATTATCGGATGTTGGTTTTGGCAACTGAGAAACAGCAGACTCAATATTACTTGAAGATGACGGTAGTTTGTTGGATGTTCCGATTGAGAATTTGACACTTGTACCGTCGGAAATTGAAGAAGCCGCAATTTCGCCTCCTAAAATTTCCACATATCTTTTTACAATGGTTAATCCAAGTCCAGTTAAATTTGATTGCTTAAGTTCAGAAATTTTCGAAATAACGAAAGGTTCAAATATAGTTTTTTCAGAACCGGAAGGGAGCGGGTTGTTTTTTCCTTCCAAAGAAATCAGAATTTTATTACCCGCCGGTTTTGCTGTGATAACAACGGAATTCTGATTTGCTAAACTTGTCATAAATAGAAGAAGATTATTTAAAATATAACGGAGTTTGGAATCGTCAATATTTATTTCATTAGGAATGTTTTCATCCGCATTCCATGTATAACTTATTCTGTTTCCGAATTTATTTTTAAAAATGGAAGTAATTTCATCAATAAGTAATTTTAGATTAATCTGTTTTTTAGTATCAGTGACTTTTCCGCTTTCAATTTTAGATAATTCGGATAGATCATTAATTGTTAATAACAAACTTTGAGAATTTTTTTTGATGGTCGATACATATTCGGCTTGCGAAGCGCTTAAATTATCTTCAGACAATATTGATGTAAACCCAATTATACTATTAGTCGGAGTTCTTAATTCGGATGAAATTTCCGCGACTAAAGTACTGAATGGTTTTGAAGCCAGGTTTGTAGATCCGCCTCTAATATTTCCCCAAGCCCTCAGTAAAAAACCGATATAATCGGTTATTTTGTTAAGTGATTCAGAATCACCCTGAGCGAAAGGGGATTTTTTTGCGAGTTTTAAAAATCCTTTTTCTCCCGAACCCATATCAAATAAAACACATGTTTCATAAACGACAAATTCGGAAATTTGCAGTTCACAATTTGTATCTGAATTAACAGAGAAATCAAGTTTGTCGTTTATAATTTTACAAACATGGCAACCAAATTTAGAGCCGCGTAAATAATTTTTACGGGCAGTTGAAGACTTTCCTAAAACTACAAGTTCATTTCCCTGCACTTTAAATAAAACAGTAGCTTGTAGTTCAAATTCGGAAACCAGGTATTTGCAAATTTCATCGGGAAAATTATCATTTCCGGCTAATGCCAGTTTTGACAGTTCATTTGTTTTTTCAAGAGCTTCTAGTTTTACTCCGTAAATCATAATCGATACTTGTAATTGTAGGAAGTGTTATTTAACTAAAAAAAATACATAAATTATATGTGATTTTAAACTATAATATAATTAAAATTAAAAAATAAGTAATAGGTTTTAAAAAAAGAAAGGGCTCTAAATGAGCCCCTTTTTCGAAAATATTTATCATTTATCAGACTTTTTTTCTTTTTCCTTACCGGGAAGAATTCGTTTGTCAAAAATTTTATCAATTAAATGATATTCCTTAGCTTCTTCTGATGTTAGGAAGTAATCGCGGTCGCAGTCTTTTGCAATCTGTTCCATTGTTTTACCGGTATGAACAGTAAGAATTTTATAAAGCGTATCACGTGTTTTCATCATTTCTTTTGCGTGAATTTCAATATCGGATGCTTGTCCCTGCATTCCACCGACCCATGGCTGATGAATCATAATTTTTGAATGGGGAAGTGAAAATCTTTTCCCGTCTTGTCCGCCTGCCAAAAGAATTGCGCCCATACTTGCTGCAAGTCCGACACAAATTGTTGAAACATCGCATTTAATAAATTTCATTGTATCATATATTGCAAGTCCAGCAGAAACGCTGCCGCCTGGAGAATTTATATAAAGATTTATATCCTTATCCGGGTCTTCGGCTTCAAGAAATAACAATTGCGCAATAATTAAACTTGCTATATGATCGTCAATTGCTGTCCCAAGAAAAATAATTCTTTCTCTAAGAAGTCTGGAAAAAATGTCCATTCCGCGTTCACCGCGTCCGGTCTGTTCAATAACATATGGTACTAATTGATTATAGATTTCCGGTTTCATTATTTTTTCTTCCCCTTTGTTCCTTTTGCCGCTGTCTCTTTTTCTTTTGATTCTTTTAGTTTTGTTTCCGGGTCAATTTCTATAATTTTTGCGTTTTCTTTTAAGAACTTCACAACTTTATCTTCCAGCAATGCTTCTGTTCTATTTGAATCTTTATAGTATTTAACCAATTTATCTACAGAGATACCTGTCTTTTCGGCTTCTTCTTTGGCAAGTACTTCCAATTCGGAATCGTCAACCGAAATGTTTTCTTTTTTTGCTAAGTTTTCTAATATGATCTGCCATTTAGCTGTCCATTCGGCGCGTTCTTTTAATTGATCGGCTACAGCGCGTTCATCAAATGGTTGTTTGTATCTTTTAGCGTTTTCTTTTTCCATTTCAATTAATCTGTTTTTCAGATTTTCAACATAACCCGGAGGTGCTGTAAAGTCATTATTTTCAACAACTTTATTTATTAATGAATTGCTGAAAATATTTTCTGTCTGTCCCTCATAATAACTTTCAAAATTCTTTTTAAGTTCAGCTTTTAATTCATCTAAACTTGAAGCCTTATCTTTGGAAAGTTTTTTTACCAATTCTTCGGTTGGTTCTGGCAGAACAATTTTTTCAATTTTGGTAATATCTGCCGAGTAATTGAATTCCTCAACGTGTTTTTCTTCACCGTGAAAATGTTCGTCCGTAAATACAAAATTAAAAGTTTCACCTACTTTTTTATCTTTTGCACTTTGAGCAATTTGAGGATTAACATTCGATTCCGATAGATCAATAACAATATTTTCGCTGCTGCTGCCTGATATCGGATTGTTTTCTTTATCAAGTCTTTGAAGATTAACCGTTATTCTGCAATTATTATTTTCTACAGCATCAGCCGGTTCGAAAGTTGCATTTTGTTTTAATAAATAATCAATTTCTTTCTGAACATCTTCATCTTTTACTTTGAAAATAGGTTTCTCTATTTCAATTCCTTTATAATCTTTTAATTCAAGTTCAGGTTTAATTTCATATTTAACTTTAAAAAATAGTTTTTCATTTTTAACAAAATCTATATCGGTTAACGCAGGAGTACTTATTGGTTTTAATTCTTTTTCGTCAACTACATCCCAGAATTTTTTTTGTGCAATTTTTTCGCTTGCCTGGTATTCAATAGCTTCGCCATACATTTTTTTTATCATATGCATAGGTACTTTTCCTTTACGGAAGCCTGGTACCGCAATAGTTTTGCTTTCTTTTTTATATGCTTCTTCAATTTCCGGTTTTATTTCTTCGTAACTAAGATTCACTTCAACTTCGTGTTCAGAATCCGAAATAATATTTACTTTTGTTTCCAAATATAACCTCTGTAATAAATGATTTTAAAACTGGTACGAGAGGGGGGACTCGAACCCCCACACCTTGCGATACTAGATCCTAAGTCTAGCGCGTCTGCCAATTCCGCCACTCTCGCAGAAATAAGAAAACAAAATTATGGTTTAACTTGATTAAAAGCAAGAAAAGTAAACCCTGAAAAACATCCTTTATAGAAGAAATTTGCTGAAATCGTTATGTCGAATAATATTTTTATTATATTATTGAAGAAAAAAAACTATTTTACGCTTATTAAATCCAATAAATTCATGCCTTAATGGAAAATCTTGTAGGGAAAAAAATAGAAAATTATGAAATCCTAAGCCAAATAGGGAAAGGAGGCATGGGAGAAGTTTATCTGGCCCATGATCTTAAACTAGACAGGCGGGTTGCGATTAAAATTTTAGGTTCCGCTGTTGTTGATAATGCAAAATTTATTGAAAGATTTAAAAGAGAAGCCAAAAACCAAGCTCAGCTTTCTCACCCTAATATTGTTACAGTTTTTGGATTTATTGAATATCATAATCTTCTCGGCATTGTAATGGAATATGTTGACGGTGAAAGTTTGGATAAAATTATTTACCGTCAGAAAAGATTGCATATATATGATGCAATTTATATTACCCGTCAGATTTTAGCCGGTTTAGGATATGCGCACACAAAAGGATTTGTTCACCGCGATATAAAACCTTCCAACATAATTCTTAATAAAGAGGGAATTGCGAAAATCGTTGATTTCGGGATTTCAAAATCTCTATTTGATAAAGGAGTTACTCACACAGGCGCTAAAATCGGTACTGTTTTATATATGAGTCCCGAACAAATTATGGGGAAAGATGTTACTCACAGAAGTGATATTTACGCTTTAGGTTGCACATTATACGAAATGCTTGTCGGCCAGCCTCCATTTTACGAAGACAGTGAATACAATGTTATGGAAGGACATTTAAAGAAAAAGCATAAAAAAGTTAATGAAGTAATGCCCGGTACTTCTGAAATTATAGATAAAATAATTGAAAGAGCTTTGGCAAAAGACGCTAATGAAAGGTACAATGATTGCGGCGAATTTCAGCAGGCAGTTCATGAATTGGATAAATACTTAGCGCAGGTTGAATCAAACTTATTCAATCAAAAAAAACGGAAGCCAAAATCTAAATCATTTTCAATCTTGGCATTTTCTGGATTTATTTTAGCAATGTTTGGGTTATCTTATTTTGTTTTTCTTCAGGTTGATGCCCTGCTCCACAGCGAACAGCTTAACGAATTGAAAAAATACAGCTTTCAGTCCTTGTTTAATTCAACTGATGACAGTCCGGGTTTTACAGGTTTAAAAAAATTAAAAAGCGGTACAAATTTTAGAATTAATTCAATTTCATTTCTTGATGAAAGAAATGGTTTTGCTTTGGGTGATTCAGGTACAGTGCTTACGACATCCGACAGCGGAAATACATGGCAGCAAATAAATATTTATAGTAAAAAGAATATTTATGATGGTTATTTTCTTCCAACCGGAAAATCAATTTTAGTTGGGGATAGTTCTGCATTTTACTTCAGCACCAATTATTTAAATGATTACAGGCAGATTCTTATTCAGGGGAATAATACTCTATTTAGAATTCATTTTATTGATGACTTGACGGGTTTTGTTTTAGGAAATAACGGTATAATAATGAAATCCTTGGATGGAGGTTTATCCTGGCGGCGGATATTTTCACCTACAAATCAATTATTATATGATGTATCGTTTGTAAACGAAAGTCTGGGATTTATTGTAGGATGGAATGGAACCGTTCTTAAAACAACTGATAGAGGTGAATCCTGGACTATTGAAAAACCAATGACGCGCAAGTATTTAAAATCAATTGATTTAATGGGCGAATACGGTGTTATTGTCGGCGGCGGCGGCGAAATTTATAAAACCGATAATGCAGGTGAAACATGGACATTAATAAATGTTGATAATATAAGCGGGTTGCAGAAAGTAAAGTTTATTAATGAGAATCTAGTTATTGCTATTGGAAGTAAGGGAAATTTTATTGTTTCAAATAACAAAGGTGAGAATTGGAATCTTCTTGATGAAGACATTTTCGAAAATCTCACAAATTTATGTTCCACACCATTAGGCAGACTTTTTCTTGTTGGTGTAAATGGAACAATTATTAAATTATTGTAAAGGTAAAACTTGGAAAAATTTGTAATTAATGGCGGTGTGCCTTTAGCTGGCAGAGTAAAAGTAAGCGGAGCAAAAAATGCCGCTTTAGCTCTTATGCCTGCGTGTATACTTAATTCGGGTATTAATAAAATATTTAATATTCCCGAAGTTAATGACATTTTTACGATGATGAAGCTTTTAAAAGAATTGGGAGTTAATTCTGATTATAATAATTTTGAGATGTCAATTGATTCGTCAAATATTACAAGTCAATTTGCTCCTTATGAACATGTAAAAAAAATGAGAGCTTCAGTATATGTGCTTGGCCCATTGCTTGCCCGTTACGGTCATGCTAAAGTTTCGATGCCGGGCGGATGTGCTTGGGGCCCTCGCCCAATAAATTTACATCTAGAAGCGATGAAAAAGCTGGGAGCGGAAATAGATCTTGAAGATGGGTATATTATCGCTAATTCAAAAAAACTTCAAGGAACAAAACTGCATTTTGATATTTCTTCCGTGGGAGCGACCGGGAATGCAATGATGGCAGCTGTATTGGCTAATGGAGAAACTACAATTTCAAATGCGGCAATTGAACCTGAAATAACATTACTTGCCGAATTTTTAATTGATATGGGAGCAAAGATAGATGGAGCAGGTACAAGTCATCTTATAATTCAAGGAGTCGACGAGCTAAAATCTGCAGAAGTAACAAATATTCCCGATAGAATTGAAGCAGGAACCTTACTTATTGCGGCGGCAATAACTAAAGGAAATATTGAACTTGAATACGGAAATAATGATCATCTTGATTCTGTTATTTCTAAACTAAATGACAGCGGAGTTAACGTTATTAATAACAATGGTTTATTGTCTATTAACGCAAGTGGTTTATCCGCTAAAAATATTGACATTCAGACAGCAATTCATCCGGGATTTCCTACTGATATGCAGGCGCAATGGACAATTTATATGGCGCTTGCAAATGGCACTTCAACAGTTACGGACAATATTTATTTTGATAGATTTAAACATGTTCCCGAATTAGTTAGATTGGGAGCAGATATTGAAGTTATGAAAAACAGCGCGATCATTAGAGGGGTAAAGTCCTTAAACGGCGCAAAAGTTATGTCAACTGATTTAAGAGCAAGCGCATCCTTAGTCTTAGGTGGTCTTGCTGCCGAAGGGACTACTGAGGTATTAAGGATTTATCATATTGACAGGGGATATCAGAGAATTGAAGAAAAATTGATAAATCTTGGAGCTGACATAAAAAGAGTTTCGACATCAGAATTTTAACTGTGTTGAAGAGAAATCAAATATTTGTTTTTCCCGTTTTATTATTAACGATAATTACCGGGATAAATGTATATCTTCAAACCCTTCCTCTAACTAACGTGCTCCATTATGAATTTTCTGCAATAAATGGAATTATTCAGTCATTATTCGGGGGACTGATTTCCATTTATTTTATTAATAAAAACTCGCTGAAAAAAGAAATTCAGTTTAACGTATTCAAATCAAATTTTAGATTCTTATTTTTATTTACTTTTTCGCAATTCTTACTGGCTTTTATCTTTAATGTTTTTGCTCAAATCTGTCCTCTTTCAGAAGGATTATTGTTTTATTTTGTAATAACCATACCTTCATTTTTTATTGGTATAATTATAGGAATATTTGCTTTTTCGATTTCCGGAAGATATTCAATTCTAATATTTATTTCAATTTGGCTGTTAGTATTGCTTGCTCCGATATCGGAATTGTACTCAAATCCGCAGTTATATTTTTATAATCCTTTTATTGGTTTTTCACCCGGAACTATATACGACGAAGATATTACAATTACATTTCCTTTAATTCTTTACCGGATTATGAATATTATCTTTTTTCTATTTGTTTTCTATTTAGTTATTGATAAAAGATTATATAAAATTGAATTTCATAAAACTATTAGGGTTTTAGTCATTGTAATATCAGTACTTAGCTTCTCTTTATTAAAACCAAGTTTTGGATTATCTACAGATTTAAGCAGAATGCAGAAAGAGTTAAAAAACACGATTGAAACAGATCATTTTTTAATATTTTATTCGGAAGATTTCACAAAATCTCAAAAAGACGATTTGATTCTAAACCACGAATATGCATATGAAGTTTTAAAAAATGAATTAAAAGATGAACCAGAAACGAAAATATTTTCATTTATATTTAAAGACGGAGCACAGAAAGGTGAACTTTTCGGGTCCAAAAACGCTGATGTAGCTAAACCTTGGCTCAATCAAATATATTTAAATTATTCAAACTATTCTGCTACTTTGCAGCATGAAATCGCTCACTTATTTTCTGCCAATTACGGAATAACAATTTTTAAAATTGCCGATAATTTTAATCCGGTTCTAATTGAAGGATTTGCGACTTCTTTAGCTAATAATTATGACGACAATGACATTCATTTTATGGCGGGGCTGGCCTATAATTCAGGTTATAATATTTCAATAAGTTCATTTTTTACGGGATTTAACTTTTTCGGTCAAACTTCTTCTATTTCTTATATTTACGCAGGTTCGTTTATAAAGTATTTAAGTGAATTTTACGGAATCTCAAAAACAAAAGAACTTTACGGAAATTTAGATTTCGAGAGTATTTTTAATAAAAAAATTGAAGAACTTGAAACTGAATATTATGAATTTCTTTTAAGTAAAAATTTTATTTATAACAAAAATACGGCGGATTTGTATTTTGGCAGTAAACCGATTTTTAAAAGGTTTTGCGCGCGTTTTGTGGCTAATGAAATTAAAAAAGGTTTTGAATATTATAATTCTGAAAAGTTTTTTGAAGCGGAGCAGGTTTTCTCTGATATTTACAACGTCTCAGATTCTTATCAATCTTTGGCCGGAAAAACCAATTCATTAATTAAATTAAATCGAATTAATGATGCGCTTAATTTTATAAATAATGAGATCAAAAAGTTTGAAGGCACTTCTTATTTCTTTAATTTGGAAATTCTTTTAGGTGATCTTTTTGTAAGAAATAAAGAATTCAATAAGGCAGATTCGATCTATTCGGTATTAATGGAGCAAAATCCCAAACCGGTATATAAAAATCTGGCGTTTTTCAGAAAAATATTATTACATGAAAATGACTCTTTATTAGTAAAATATTTAGAAGCTGAACCGGATAATAAACTAACGATAATTAAGGAAATTCTTTTAGAAACAAATGATCCGCAAATTGTGCCTTTTTATTTGAATTTGTCAGAAAAAGAAAATTATAACGATAGGAAAAATTTTATAACCGGATTAGGGGAGCATGCTGTTTCAGCAAATTCCTTGTTTGAAATTTCTAAAACAGCGTCTTTAAATAATGATTATAATTACGCTGTAAATTGTTTAAATATTGCATTAAAATTAGAAATAAATGAAAATAAAAAAATCATTTATAATGAGTATTTAAAAAAATATAAATGGTTTCATAAATTCGGTACTGATGTTTTATCCAATTCAACTATTACAAATTGAGAATCAAATCATGGATTTTAATAAATATTTCAGTTCTAAGAAAATTTATACTATTATTTCAGAACTTGCTGCTGAATTAGAATGTGAAGTTTATGTCGTTGGCGGTTTTGTTAGAGATTTAATTCTAGAAAAAGATAAGAAAGAAGTAGATTTTTTAATAGTTGGCGACGGTATTAATTTTGCGCAAAAATTAGCCGATAAACTGAACATTAAAACTCTATCGGTTTATAAAAATTTCGGTACAGCTCATTTTAATTATAATAATTTTGATTATGAATTTGTAGGAGCACGAAAGGAATCCTACAAAAAAGAAAGTAGGAATCCTGAAGTTGAAGCCGGATCTTTTCAAGAAGATATAGAAAGAAGAGATTTTACAATTAATACCCTTGCGGTTTCTTTAAATGCTAATTCATTCGGAAAATTAATTGATACATTCGATGGTGTAAATGATATAATTAATAAAGTAATAAAGACCCCGCTTGATCCTATAATTACATTTAATGATGATCCTCTTCGCATAATGCGCGCTTTCAGGTTTGCCTCTCAACTTGAATTTGAAGTGGACAATAGTATTTTACTGGCAGCCGAACAACTTGCAGAAAGATTAAAAATTATTTCCCAGGAAAGAATTACGGATGAATTTTTGAAAATTCTTTCCTCTCCCAGACCTTCAATCGGTTTAAAACTTCTATATTATTCAAAAGTAATGGATGTAGTATTTCCTGAAGTTGCAAGTCTGGGCGGAGTGGAACAACGGCAGGATCATCACCACAAGGATGTGTTCCTGCATACCTGCCAGGTAGTGGATAATATTTCGCAGAATACCGATGATGTATGGCTTAGATTCGCAGCACTTGTTCACGATATTGCAAAACCTGCGACCAAAAAATTTGTGGAAGGTACCGGATGGACATTTCACGGTCACGAAGAATTGGGCGCGCGAATGATGAAGCATATATTTAATAGAATGAGAATGCCGTTAAACAAATTGGAATATATTGAAAAACTAATACGTCTTCACCTGCGTCCTATTGCATTAGTTGACGACGATGTCACGGATTCCGCAATAAGAAGATTTGTTGTTACGGCGGATGAGGATTTAAATGATTTGATAACTTTGTGCAGAGCCGATATTACAAGCAAGAATCCGAATAAGGTTGCTAAATATCTTGATAATTATAATAGAGTGATGAACAGAGTTATAGAAGTACAGGAAAAAGATAAACTAAGAGCGTTTCAATCTCCGGTTAAAGGAGATGAAATTATGAGTATATGCAATTTAACTCCCTCAAAAAAAGTTGGAGAAATAAAATCCGCAATTGAAGAAGCAATTTTAGAAGGTGAAATTGGTAATAATTATGAAGAAGCATATCAGTATTTATTAAAAATAAAAGATAAATTTCTAAACACATAATTAACCGATTTCAAAAACATTTATTCCAATTCGATTGTTAAACTTATCGTTTGCTGAAGAACTCAAAAAAATAGTTATTTTATCTTAATTAAAATGTAACTTTTAATAATAAGGTTACGTCAAAAGGGCAAAGAAATTAAAATAAATTTAAATAAAACCGTCTTAATGAGGAGCGAAAATGAAAAAATACCTAGTTCTTTTCTGTGCATTCTTGATATCCACAAGCTTATTTGCTCAACAGAAACTTACTTTAACTGAAGCTGTATCTATTGCACTTCAAAGAAATTCAAATGTTATTAAATTTCAAAATAACCTCGAAGTTAATAAGTCTAACTTAAAAAGCGCTTGGGGTAATTTATTGCCTAGTCTAGGCGCCTCCGGTTCATGGGGCTGGCAAAGAATAACCGATATTGGGGGTACGCAGATTGATGAATTCGGAGTTCCAAGAGTTTTCGGAGCTTCGGAAACTGAATCAAGAGATTTTTCTTTAGGCGCCGGCGGAAATGTTACATTGTTTGACGGATTGGCTAATTATGCTAATATTTCAGGCAGGTCCGATGATTTGGAGTCAGCAAAACTGGACTTTGAAAGATTAAAAGAAAACACTGTTTTTCAAACTATGGAATTTTATTATAACGTATTAAGACAAGCAGAATTGGTTAAGGTAAGAGAAGATAATGTTCAGTTTAATAAAAAATTCCTGGAACAGGTGCAGGAAAGAAATAGATTAGGTTCAGTAGCAATTGCAGATGTATACTCTCAGCAGGTTCAGCTCGGCAACGCGGAACTTCTTCTAATTCAGCAGCAGAACTTATTTGAGAATTCAAAATCAACCTTGCTTAATTTTTTAGCCTTGGACGTATTGGAAGATTATGAATTTGTTGACCCGTTTGCTGAAGCAAAAGAACTTAAATCTGATTCCTTCCAGTCTCAATTCGGTGACATAACTTCTTTAGTATCAGAAGCATTGACAAACAGAAAAGACTACCAGTCTCAAAAGTATTCTCTTCAAAGCGCCGAAAGCGGTGTATCTGCGGCATTTGGGGGTGTTCTTCCTTCTTTGACTGGTAATTACGGATTTTCAACTAGAGCAACCGAACCGGGAAATCTTTTTGACAGAAAAGCGTACTCTCTTGGGCTAACTTTAAGTCTGCCCATATTTTCTAATTTTAATACCGAAAACAGAATTCAAATTGCTGAAGTCAGCGCTAAAAATGTTGAAGAAGATTTAACAGCTTTGGAAAGACAAATTAAAGTGGAAGTTAAACAGGGTTACCAGGACTTTCAAGCAGCTAAAAAAGGTTTGGATGTTGCTACCAAAAATTTAACTTCGGCCGAAGAAAACAGAAGAATTAATTATGAAAGATACAATCTCGGCTCCGGAACAATACTTGACGTGCTTCAGGCCGATAGAGATTACTCTGTTGCGATAAGCAATAAAATTGACGCAACATTTGAATTTTACAGATTAAAAGACAGGTTGGTAAATTACTTGGGTAAATTGAACTATAAAGATTTTGAATAATTTTTTCTAAAAGGGGATTAGATAAATGGCAAACGGTAAAAAGAAATCTAAAAAGAAAATAATAATTATCGGAGTTATTGTTGTTCTATTATTCACTGTTGTGGGTCTTGTTGCCTTCGGCGGAAATAATGAGGTAATAGTATCGGTGCAGACTGAAGATGTTGTAAAAAGAAATATTACACAGGTAGTATCAGCTACCGGAAAAATCAATCCTGTTTTTCAGGTAATAATAACTCCTGAAGTGACCGGTGAAATTGTTGAACTGCCGGTTGAAGAAGGCGACGATGTGAAAAAAGGTCAGCTCTTACTTAGAATTAAACCTGATATTTATATTGCGCAAAAAAATAGAGCGGAAGCTAGTCTTAAATCTGCCGAAGCTAATTTAAATGTAAGGCAAGCCACTTTGGATCAAGTTGAATCAGAGTATAAAAGAGTTCAAGGATTGTATGACAAAGGTTTAGCAAGCGATTCACAGCTTGAACAGGCGAAAGCAAATTATCTTCAGAATAAAGGACAATATGAATCGCAGCTTGCGATAGTTGCTCAAGCTAGCGAATCATTAAAAGAAGCACAAGAGAATCTTGCTAAAACTGCTATTTATTCTCCTATTAACGGTACTGTTAGTGCCCTTAATGTTGAATTAAGTGAAAGAGTTTTAGGAAGCGGGTTCAGTCAAGGTACAAATATGTTAACTGTAGCTGATTTAGATAATATGGAAGCTACGGTTGATGTTGACGAAAATGATGTAGTTTTAATATCTGTTGGTGATACGGCAGAAGTTGAAATTGATGCCTTTGGCGATGAGAAATTTCTCGGAACTGTAACTCAAATTGGAAACAGCGCAAAGGTAGCCGGTCTTGGTTCTCAAGACGAAGTGGTAAATTTTGAAGTAAAAATTAAAATATTACATCCTAGCGAAAAAATAAGACCCGGAATGTCATGTGATTCAGATATTAAAACCGAAACAAAAAATGGCGTTCTGACTGTACCTATTCAAAGTGTAACTGCCCGTCAAGAGAAAATGGAAGAACCTGAGGAAGGTGAAAAGCCTGTTACAAGAAAAAATATTAAACCGAAAGAAGTTGTATTTATTGTTGACGGAAACAAAGCTAAAAAAATTGAAGTGAAAACTGGTATAAGCGATGATACCTATATTGAAATAATAGAAGGATTAACCGGTGATGAAAAAATTATAAGCGGTCCTTACAGAGCTATTTCTAAAGAACTTCAGGACAGCACAACGGTTACAGTTTCTAAAGGTAAGGAATTCGGCGTAGATTCTAAGAACTAATTTTCACTAAAAAGAGAAATGAATAATATGAACATTATTAATATAGAACATATTGCTAAAATATATCAGGTCGGCTCCGAGGAAGTTCGTGCTTTAAGAGATGTATCCCTGCGTATTGATAAAAACGAATACGTCGCAATAATGGGTCCTTCGGGATCGGGTAAATCTACGCTGATGAATATTTTAGGATGCCTTGATACACCTTCTAAAGGATTATATGATTTTAACGGTGTGAACGTTAGTGAAATGAATGATAATGAATTAGCTCAAATTAGAAATAGGGAAATCGGATTTGTATTCCAGACATTTAATTTGCTCCCACGTTCGGACGCGCTTCATAATGTTGAACTACCGTTAATATATGCAGGTGTTCCTAACCATGAACGGAAGGAAAGTGCTAAACTTGCATTAGAGCATGTCGGTTTGTCCGATAGAATTCATCATAAACCTAATGAACTCTCCGGCGGACAAAGACAAAGGGTAGCTGTTGCCAGAGCGCTTGTTACTAATCCTTCAATCATATTGGCTGATGAACCTACTGGCAATCTCGATTCAAAAACAGGGCAGGACATTATGGCCTTGTTTAATGATATTTATGAACAGGGAAATACAATTATTATTGTTACGCACGAAGAAGAAATAGCGAAACATGCAAAAAGAATTATAAGATTAAAAGACGGTCTGATTGAAACTGATACAATTGTTCAAGACAGAATTGTTCCCGAAAAAAGGGAAGTCACAGTATAATGGCAAGGAGGTAAAGGATGTCAAACTTTCTGTTTGAGTTAAAAGAAGGATTGGTCATTTCCTTTAAGGCAATAAAAGCAAATAAAATAAGATCCGTGCTTACTACTCTTGGTATTATTATCGGTGTATGGGCGGTTGTTACAATGTCGACTGCAATAAAAGGAATAGATCAGGCATTTCAGACAGGCGTTTCTTCATTGGGGTCCGATAATATTTATATAGATAAATGGGAATGGTTCAATAATGATATACCCTGGTGGGAGCTGCGAAACAGAAAAAACCTTGATTTGGAGGATTTTGAAAAATACAAGGAACTTGCAAAACTGCCTGTTGCTGTTGCACCTTCGGTAGGAACACAGCAGACCGTAAAACATGAAGAGAAATTAGTTGAATTCATCAATATTACCGGCACAACTAACGAATATATTGAGACTACAAATCTTTCGTTCAGCAGCGGAAGATTTTTTAACGAACTTGAAAGTAACGGTAATAGAAATGTTATTGTCCTTGGTTATACTGTCGCCGATAAACTTTTTCCTTTAGGCAACGCATTAGGCAATGAAGTTAAAATAAAAGGCAATAAATTAAAAGTCGTTGGCGTGCTTGAGGAACAAGGAAGCTGGGTAATGGGAAATTGGAATCCTGATAATCTTGTTTACGTGCCGATCGGATTTATTTTTAAAAACCTGCAAAGGCAGCACTTCAGATCAGTTACAATAAATGTTAGAGCTCCTAATGCTTTAATGGTTGACGCTGTAAAAGAGGAAGCCACTGGTATAATGAGAAGAGTAAGAGGCCTGCAGCACGATGAAGTAAATGATTTCTCAATCAATCAGCAGGAAGGATTGTTAACAAATATTAATCAGACAATTGGCGTAATTCAAATTGCCGGAATATTTATTACCGGACTTTCTCTTTTTGTCGGCGCTATTGGTATAATGAATATAATGTTTGTTTCGGTTAAAGAGAGAACTAAAGAGATTGGAATACGTAAAGCAATCGGCGCTAAAAGAAGAACAATATTAGGACAATTTATATCTGAGTCAGCTATCATTTGTCTTCTTGGAGGCATGATTGGATTAGGGTTAGCCGTTATTACAAGTATTGCAGTAAACCAGTTTTTACCGACATCTGTTCAAAGTGACGCAGTAATTTTAGCAATTGTAATTTCAATATTAACCGGTGTGCTTTCAGGTTTTGCTCCTGCTTATACAGCCGCAAAAATGGATCCCGTTGAAGCTTTGAGGTATGAATAATGAATAAATTATGGGAAATAATTAAGGTTGCATTTTCTTCTCTGCATGCAAATAAATTAAGATCTTCACTAACAATGCTGGGGATAATTGTAGGGATATTTTCGATTATTTCAATAAGTACAATTATAAGTATGCTTCAGACAAGCATAGAAGAAGGCGTTTCGGCATTAGGTAAAAATACATTTCAGCTTCAGAAATGGCCGTCGGTTAGAACTGGTTCTCCCGAAGAAAGAGCTAAAATAAGAAACAGAAAAGATATTACGGTTGAAGAGTATTATAGACTAAACGAGAAATTAAAAGGTGTTGCAATGTCCGTTGGAGCCGAACAATGGAATTTCGGAGTGCGTATTAAATACGGAAGTGAAGAAACTAATCCTAATGTTAGTATTTCAGGAGTGACTATCGGCGCTTTTTCAAATAATAATTGGATAATTGAATCGGGAAGAGAATTTACGCAAAATGAAATAAACAGTGTTGAGGAAGTAATTGTGCTTGGAAAAGATATTGCCAATACCGTTTTTGATTTTATAAATCCTGTCGGACAGGAAATTTGGATGGACGGTCATAAACTAAGAGTAATTGGTGTTCTTGAAAGTCAGGGAGCTGTATTCGGACAAAGTCAGGATAATTTTGCCATAATTCCTATTACTACATATCAGAAATATTACGGTAAAAGAAATAGAAGTGTTAATATTACAGTTCAGGCGTTTGACAGAGAAAGTTATGATAATTTGATAGAAGTTACAGAAGGATATTTCCGTACTATTAGAAAAGTTGAGCCAGGCGTAGAAAATGATTTTGATATTCGTTCGAATGAACAAATGCTTAGACAAATTAATGATATTACTGCAGGTGTAAGAATTGGTTCTTATGTAATAGCAGCTATAGCTCTACTTGCAGCCGGTGTCGGAATTATGAATATTATGCTAGTTTCTGTTACCGAAAGAACAAAAGAAATAGGCATCAGAAAAGCAATAGGCGCAAAAAAATCAAGTGTATTATTCCAGTTTTTAGTTGAGGCCGTGGCTTTAAGCTTGGCGGGAGGATTTGTAGGTATAATTCTCGGCATTGCCGCCGGTAATATTGCCGGTTCATTCTTAGATGCGAAAGCAGTGTTTCCAATTGACTGGGTTATTATCGGCTTTACGTTATGTGTGCTGATCGGTGTAACATTCGGAACCTATCCGGCCTATAAAGCTTCCAACCTTGATCCGATTGAGGCTCTTAGGTACGAGTAAATTTGTATTTCCTTTTTTCCTGATGCTGAATTATTAATAAGTATCATTGAAAATATATGGAAATAATTAAAGTAGCGTTGAGTTCGCTTAACGCCAATCGTTTAAGATCATCTCTAACAATGCTTGGAATAATTGTAGGGATTTTCTCTATTATTTCAATAAGCACCGTAATTTCGATGCTTCAAACAAGTATTGAAGAAGGCGTATCAATGCTTGGCCAAAACACATTTCAGATACAAAAATGGGATGTTGTAATAGGCGGCGGTCATAATGATAGAGCAAGGTATCGAAATAGAAAAGATATTACAATTGAAGAGTATTACAGGTTAAAAGAAATGCTGACCGATGCTAAAGCCGTCGGCGCAGAGCAATGGGGATTCGGAAAAGTATTAACATTTGGCAATAAAGAAACAAATCCGAATATTTCGCTTTCAGGATGCACGCAGGAAGCCTTTCCTAATAATCAATGGGTAATAGAAAACGGCAGAGAGTTTAATCAAAACGATATTAATAGTTTTAATCGCGTTGTAATTATAGGTGCGGATGTCGCAAAAGTTTTATTTGATTTTATTAATCCCATTGGACAGGAAATTAAAGTTGACGGACATAAATTAAAAATTATAGGCGTGCTTGAAAAACAAGGCGCAATGTTCGGTCACAGCCAGGATAACTTTGCGGTAATACCGATTTCAACATATCAGAATTTTTACGGTAGAAGATCAAGAAGCATTAATATTACTGTAACCTCATTCGATAGAGAATCTTATGAAGATTTGATTGAAAAATCCGTTGGAGCTATGCGGATTATCAGAAAAGTACCGGCCGGAGAAGAAAATGATTTCGGTATTTTTTCAAATCAGTCAATTCTTACGCAAATAAATGAAATTACCGAAGGAGTTAGATTAGGTTCCTATGTAGTTGCGGCAATTGCTCTTCTTGCCGCCGGTGTTGGTATTATGAATATAATGCTTGTTTCGGTTACTGAAAGAACAAAAGAAATAGGAATCCGTAAAGCAGTAGGTGCAAAAAAGAGGAATATCCTTCTTCAATTTTTGATTGAAGCAATTATTTTAAGTATAGCCGGCGGAATAGCCGGAATAATTTTCGGAATTTCAGCCGGTAATTTCGCAGGTTCATTTCTTGAAGCTAAAGCGGTTTTCCCAATTGATTGGGTAGTAATAGGTATTTTACTTTGTGTTATTATTGGTGTAACGTTTGGAACGTACCCGGCTTACAAAGCCGCTAACCTTGATCCTATTGACGCACTTAGGTACGAATAGTTTTAATGTAAACGAATATTCAAGTGTAATCTCAAGTTAGGTACAGCTAAATCGATTCATAATTTCTATTCTATTATATTTTTAAACCGTATTCTTAATTGATGCTAATAATAAGTCCATTTAATTTCTCCTTGCAATAGAAATCCATTCCATTTAGATTTATTTTTATTAATAATCATCTCAAAGCAATTGGATATCCGAAATAGCTATAAATATATATTCTCCATAATATTTTTTATCACTTCTCAAATTTATTCGCAGAATGATTTTAATACTATTTCCGTAACCGATACTATTTTAATTAATCTAAAAAACGAATATAAAATAAAAGCAATTTCGATTATCCCATTTTCCGAAAAATTAATAATTAGCGGCCGAAATCTGAATAATAATGATTTCAATTTTGATTACAGATTGGGCAAGTTCACATTGTCAGATTCTCTGGAATACTCAATATTCGACACAATTTTTATCTCATATGAAATGAGACTTATGAATTTTAGGAATGAATACAAAAACAGAAGTCTTGTTTATCAATATGATGAATTGAATTCCGATACGGTAAGAATTGTAAAATCATTATCGAAACCTTTAACATCAGAATCAATTTTCGGTGAAGGAATACAAAAAAGCGGAACAATCTTACGCGGATTTACAGTCGGAACAAATAAAGACTTTACCGTTAACAGCGGTCTCCGTCTGCAGTTATCTGGCAGATTGTCGGATGATATTGAAATTGTCGCGGCATTAACTGATGAAAATACACCTATTCAGCCAGAAGGTAATACCGAAACACTAGATGAACTTGATAAAGTATTTATCGAATTAAAACATAAAAATGCGATTGGTACTTTTGGTGATTATGATTTAACGAAAAGAATCGGAGAATTCGGAAATATTAATAGAAAGTTACAGGGAATTAAAACGGAATTTAATATTGATAATTATTCGGGAGCGGTTGCAATTGCCGGATCAAGAGGAAAGTTTAATACAAATGAATTTACCGGGCAGGACGGAAATCAAGGCCCATATAGATTGTATGGAGTAAATAATGAAAGAAATATTATAATTATTGCCGGCAGCGAAAAAATTTATTTGGATGGCGTTGAATTAAAACGCGGTGAGAATAATGATTATACAATTGAGTATGCAAACTCAGAAATAATATTTACACCTAATAGAATAATTACATCTGCAAGCAGAATTAATGTTGACTTTGAATATACCGACCGTCAATTTAATCGAAATTATATCGGCGCGGACTTATCATCTTCTTTTTTTAATAATAAATTAAAAATTACATTGGGATTTTTTAAAGAAGGTGACGATAAAAACAGTCCTATTGATATTTCAATATCTGACAATGAAAGAAAAATATTAGAACTCGCGGGTGACGACCGTAATAAAGCTATTATTGACGGTGCTAAAATTGCCGAACCTGATTCTTTAGGCAATATAAAAGGATTTTATGAAAAAATAGATTCAACAATAAACGGAATTATGTATTCTATTTATAAGTATAATCCGGGCGGTATCAACTCTTTATACAATGTTACGTTTTCATTTGTCGGCGCAGGAAAAGGTGATTATTCGCAGATTAGTCTTGGCAACTACAGATTTGCGGGACCCGGGGAGGGATCCTATATGCCTATAAAATATTTGCCCGTAGCGCAATCAAATCAGCAGGCAAATATTATTATTGAAGCTGAACCATTTAAAGATGTGAATCTTAAGCTGGAATTTGCGGGTAGCATCTTTGATAAAAATACTTTCTCAAATATTAATGACGGTGATAATTTTGGAAATGCCAGGAATATTTTTCTAAACATAAAACCGCGTGAAATTTATTTAGGTGGTATCAGTTTGGGTAAAGCTGGTTTAAGTTATAAAGATAGATTTATACAAAATAAATTTTCTGCTCTTGACAGAATTAATGAAGCGGAGTTTAAGCGGTACTATAATTTGTCTGATAATATTAATGCGGATGAACAGCTGCGTGAAATTAATTTATCTATTGTCCCGACCGAAAATCTAAAAATAAATTCTCAATACGGATTTCTTAAAAAAGGTAACTCATTCAATTCCGACAGATTTTTTACAAATGTTGATTTTAGAAAAGACGAATCAATAAACGTTTATTACAATTTTGATATTGTAAAATCGGAAAACAGTTTAATTAAAAGTAATTGGCTGCGTCAAAACGGAAAAGCTGATTATAACTTCGGATTTATAAAACCGGGTTTCGAATTTCTTCATGAAGATAAAAAGGAAAATTTACTTTCTTCAGATTCACTTATAAATACAAGTTTATATTACTTTGAATATTCTCCCTTGTTTGAAATTTCAGGAGGAAGCGGAGTAACATTTACTGCCAAATATTCAGTTAGGGATGAATCATTCCCTTTGGCAGGAGTGCTTAATTCTGAAAGCCGGTCAACTTTACAAAGTTATCAAATCAATTATTCCGGGATTAAAGAATTTACTACCAACCTTAATGTAACTTTCCGCAATAAAAAATATGAAGAAATATTTAAGGAACTTGGCAGAATTGATAATGAAACAGTTCTGATACGTTCTCAATCACGTATAAGTTTGTTCAATAGATTTCTTGAAGGAGAATCGTTTTATGAAGCTTCCACTCAAAAAGCGGCGCGACTCGAAAAAGTATTCATTCGTGTTGAACAGGGAACGGGAAATTATATTTATCTGGGCGACATAAACAACAATGGGATAGCGGAGGAATTCGAATTTGAGCCGGCGGTTTATGACGGCGATTTTATTGTAACAACAATTCCCACAGACGAGCTTTTCCCTGTAATAGATTTGAAAGCAAATGTGCATTTTAATTTAGACTTCTCAAAAATTTTCAGCGGGAACGGGCTGTTAAATGCTCTCTTGAATCCGGTTTCAACAGAAACTTTTCTTAGGGTTGAAGAAAACAGCAAGGAACCGGATTTAAACAAAATTTATCTTCTGCAATTCTCCAATTTTTTAAATGACTCAACAACAATTACAGGTTTTAATTCTATTCAGCAGGATTTAAATCTCTTTAAAAATAAACGCGAATTCTCTTTGAGGTTTAGGTTTAATCAGAGACAAAGTTTAAATCAGTATAGCGCCGGCACTGAAAAAGGTTTTGCCAGGGAAAGGAGTCTCAGACTAAAATTCAAAATGGTTAAAGAAATAAATAATCAAACTGACTTAGTAAACGAAATTGATAACCTTTACGCAAACTCGTCTTCCAATAGAGCAAGACTATTAACTAGAAATGAAATCTCGACCGACTTTTCATACCGGCCCGAAAATAATATTGAGATTGGTTTCAAAATTAAAAGCGGAAGAAGTCAGGACGATTACCCTTCTTCTCCTACAATAATCACTAATAATTCTTTGACATTAAGTATTACATATTCAATTGCAAACCGCGGTAGACTGAGAGCCGAAATAGAAAGAAATGAGCTGTTGACAAATACAAACGAAAATTTCATACCATTTGAAATTTTGAGAGGAAATCTTATCGGGAAAAACTATTTTTGGAGATTAAACTTTGATTATAGAATTTCCGGTAATTTACAAACTACTATAACTTACAACGGAAGACTTCAAGGTAAAGGAAAAACAGTTCATACAATGCGTGCTGAAGCAAGAGCGTATTTTTAGTAGCAAGTATCAAGTAATGAGTAGCAGTTTCAAGAAATTAGAAGAGGTCTTATGGAAGTATTATCCAATTTAATTGAAGCTCATGTTTTTAGAATTGAAGATGCTAAATTATATTTCCTTTTGCTTAAACGCCGTAATAATGAATCATATCCGAACTTATGGCAAATGGTTACAGGAGCAATTGAAGATAAAGAAATTGCATATAATGCCGCGGCAAGAGAAATAGTTGAAGAAACAGGAATTATAATTGATAAATTATGGGTTGTACCGAATGTAAATTCATTTTATTCGCATCAGAAAAATAAATTAGTAATGGTTCCCGTATTTGCGGCAAAAACTGATGACAAAATAATTAGATTATCTGACGAACATTCGGAATATAAATGGGTCAGCAAAAATGAAGCATTAAAACTTTTAGCATGGCCCGGACAAAGAAAATCTGTAGAAATAATTTATGATTATTTTATGAATCAAAATGAATTTCTTTCTTTTAATGAGATAAATCATTTTAAAATTATCAAATAAAAATTAGCATTTACTTTCGAAAATTTTCATTTTTATAAGTCAAATTAATTTCCTTCATAATAAAACAAGAGGATGATTTTGGGATTACTAATAGTCGGTTCAATCGCGCTGGATTATATTGAAACACCATTTGATAAAATTGAAAACGCTCTCGGCGGTTCTACAACCTATATCGCTTTGGCTTCAAGTTATTTTACCGGCCCGGTTCAAATTGTTGGAGTTGTCGGCGACGATCTTGATAATGATCATATTAAAATGCTTGAAGACCATAATATTGATATTGACGGTCTGCAGATTATTGAAGGTGGAAAAACTTTCAGATACGGCTGCAAATATCATTATGATTTAAATGTCCGCGATACTTTATATACTGAACTGAATGTGTTCGAATCTTTTAATCCTGTTATTCCTGAAAAATCAAGAAAATCGAGATTTGCTCTATTGGGAAATATTCATCCCGATCTTCAGTCAAATGTTTTAGATCAATTGGATAATCCCCATTTTATCGTATGCGATACTATGAACTATTGGATTGAGGGATGGCTTGAAAGTTTATTAAAAGTATTAAAAAGAGTTAATGTGTTAATCATAAATGATTCTGAAGCAAGACTCCTTTCACAGGAACCGAATTTAATTAAAGCCGCAGCAAAAATTCAGGCAATGGGTCCGCAGTATATTATAATTAAAAAAGGGGAACACGGTGCGCTTTTATTCGGAGAAGATACTGTCTTTTCAGCTCCCGCATATCCACTCGAAGATATATTTGACCCTACCGGCGCGGGCGACGCATTTGCGGGCGGATTTACAGGATACCTTCACAAAACTGCCGATCTAAGTTTTGAAAATCTTAAAAGAGCTGTGGTATACGGAAGCACAATGGCTTCTTTCTGCGTACAGAAATTTAGTACTAAAGGACTTGAAAAATTATCTACATTACAAATTCACGACAGGTTTTTGGAATTTAAAGAACTATCAAGGTTTGATGATGATGTCTCAATTTAAAAGTATTGAATTCAGAAATGGTATGTTTCGTTATTTAGATCAGACTAAACTTCCGCTAAAAGAAAAATATATTGAAACTGATGATTATGAAAGAATTGCTCTTGCTATTGAAAGGCTCGAAGTAAGAGGAGCTCCCGCCATTGGAATTTCGGCTGCATACGCAATTGCATTGGGAATGAAGAATGTTACGGATAATTATAAGGTTTCTTTTAAGAAAATATATGACAGGCTAGCCGCAACAAGGCCGACTGCCGTAAATTTATTTTGGGCTCTTGATGAAATGGAGAATTATTTTTCAACACTCAATAGTTACGAAAATCTTTATGGATTGCTTCTTTCACAAGCTAAAAATATTCATGATGATGATATTAACAAATGCGATAAAATCGGGGAAAACGGATTGGAAATATTTAATAAGGAGTCCGTTGTTTTAACGCATTGTAATACAGGAAGATTAGCCACGGGGGGAGAAGGTACCGCACTAAGTATTATAAAAAAAGGCTTTGAAAACGGGAAAGTAAAATTTGTTTATTCGGATGAAACGCGTCCGCTTCTTCAAGGCTCAAGATTAACTGCTTTTGAGCTTTCTAAATCGGGCATTCCTTTTGCAATAAATACCGATTCAGCTGCGGCAATGCTTATGAGTCAGAATAAAATTGATATTGTTATTACCGGCGCCGATAGAATAGCCGTAAACGGCGATTCAGCAAATAAAATAGGCACTTATAATTTGGCGGTTTTATGTAATTATCATAAAATTCCGTTTTATATTGCGGCTCCTACTTCAACTATTGATAAAAGTTGTAAAGACGGAAGCAGTATAAATATAGAAGAAAGAAATAAAAGTGAAGTAACAAATGTAAATGGCGTTAAAGTTACAAGAGACGATTATAATGTTTATTCTCCGGCTTTTGATGTTACGCCAAACGAATTAATAACAGGTATTATTACGGAAGAATCATTACACAAACCTCCGTATAATTTTTAAATGTCTGAAATTATAAAAACAAAAGCTGTTGTAATTAAGAAGCTTGATTATGGCGACACAAGTAAAATAGCAACATTTTATACAGAAGACTACGGGAAAATTACAGGAATTATTAAAGGCGCGCGTACTGCTAAATCCAAAATGGGACCGGTAGTTGACATACTAAACACACTTCAAATTGTTTATTACAAAAAAGAAAACAGAGAAGTTCAGCTTATAAGCAAAGCAGAACTTATCAATCACCATTCCAAAATAAAAGAAGATCTGGATAAACTTAAATTTGCATCTGCGGTTGCTGAACTATTACTGCATCTTAATCTTGAAGATGAAGCTCATCCGAAATTATTTAAAGGAACTGTAAAGATTCTGGAATTAATGAACGAATCAAAAGAAGTTCCCGAATACTATTTTATTAAATATCTTATATTTTTCTTGAAAGAACTTGGCTACGAAATTCAACTTGAAAATTGTTCATGCTGCGGCAATAATACCGAACCCGGCGAAGGATATTTTTTTAATTTTAACAGCGGAATTTTATGCATGAATTGTAAGAACGACCAGCTAATTTCATTTGAATTTTCACCGGAACTTTTCAATTTGTTGATGTGTTTAAGCCGTAGAAATAACGAATGTAAATACAGTGTCAAAGATCTCAATAGGCTGATTTACTTTTTTGAAAAATATATTTCATACCATATTCCGGAATTTAAAGGTTTGAAATCCTTACATGTTTATTAAAAGAAAACAATATTATTAGGAGATAAAAAATGAATCGCAGAAAAATTATTGGAGCGGCAGCACTTGTTCTGTTCGGAATTATATTCGGATCTGTATTGGTTTCAGGTTTCGGATGGGTAAGACCGTCGGCAGCTGAAATTCAAATTGGTAGCGAAAACCCGCCTGTTGTAAATGTTACACCGGATATTGTTGCTTTTAACAATGCCTTTGTTGAAGTGGCAAATAAAGTTACACCATCAATTGTTCAAATAACAGTTGTTACGGAAGTTAAAAGTAATTTCCATGATCAGTTTAAATTTTTCTTCCCGTTCCGGGATGACGTGCCTCAAGAAAGACAGGGAGGAGGTAGCGGTGTTATTATTTCCAACGACGGATATATTCTGACAAATAATCACGTAGTTGAAAACGCGAGTTCTGTTCAGGTTGCTTTTACAGATAAAAGAAGATTCGACGCGACTGTTGTAGGTACGGATCCTTTAACCGATTTGGCTGTAATTAAAGTGAACGCAGAAAATCTGCCAGCGGCTTTTCTCGGTACTTCGGATAATGTTCAAGTTGGAGAATGGGTAATGGCAATAGGTAATCCGCTTTCTTTCTCTTCTACCGTTACTGCGGGTATTGTAAGCGCAAAAGGAAGAAGTCTAAATATTATCAAGGATACAAAAGGTTACGGAGTAGAAAACTTTATTCAAACAGACGCGGCAATTAATCCTGGAAACAGCGGAGGTGCGCTTGTTAATCTTAAAGGAGAAGTTATCGGCATCAATTCTGCAATTGCTACAAACGGTATGACAAGCAGTTACATCGGATATGGTTTCGCAATACCAATTGATTTGGCAAAAACTGTAGCCGCCGATTTAATCGCTAACGGCAAGGTGAGCAGAGGTTATATCGGAGTAAGTATTGAAGCAGTAAATGATGAAACGGCAAAAGCATTCGGTTTGGATAAACCTGCCGGTGTTTTAATTCAAAATGTTTTGGAAGACGGAGCCGCCGCTAAAGAGGATATTAAAGCTGGCGATATCATTCTTAAAATCGACGGACATGAAGTTAATCAGCCAAACGAACTTCAAAGTTATGTTGCGCGTAAAAGGGCCGGAGATAAAGTTAATCTTCAATTATTCAGAGACGGTGATAAAATTGAAAGAAATGTTAAATTAAAAGCACCCGACGGCGACAGTAATGCAGAGCCTGTTTCAAATAATAAAATCGAAAAAGATGATATGGATCTTGATATTCAGGAAGTTACTTTAGATAATATCGGAATGTCTGTGAAAAATCTTAAGTCTTCCGAACGCGAAAGCTACAAAGTTGAAAGCGGAATACTAATCAGTGATGTTAAACCTTACAGCAAAGCTTATAACCAGCAGCTTGGTCAAAATGTAGTTATTGTTGAAGTAGATAAAAAACCTATTAATTCTGTAAGAGAATTTGAAAAAATAGTTAAATCTAAAAAAGGCGAGGCAATACTGCTTAAAGTCGTTTATAAAAACGGATCAACAAGATATGTAGGACTTGAAATACCAAGCTAAAAAATAAATATATTTTTATTTCAAAAAGCGTTCTTTTAAGAACGCTTTTTTTATATTTGCATATCCGATCACAAATCCAAATAAAATATGATAAGATTTATTACCGCCGGCGAATCGCACGGAAAAGGTTTAACAACTATTATTGACGGATTCCCGTCCAATTTAAAAATAGAAAACGAGTACATAAATTTTCATTTAAAAAGAAGGCAGATGGGATACGGCCGCGGCTTAAGAATGAAAATTGAAACAGATACTGCCGAAATTCTTTCAGGCATCAGGTTCCAGAAAACTTTAGGAACTCCTATTTCACTTTTTGTAAAAAATTATGATTGGGAAAATTGGATTGATAAAATGACTCCGGGTAAACAGGAAACTGAAGTTGAAAAAATTACAGTACCTCGTCCGGGTCACGCTGATTTAGTCGGAGTTACAAAATATAATTTTAATGATATAAGAAATTCAATTGAACGATCAAGCGCAAGAGAAACCGCCGCTCGTGTCGCCGCGTGTTCTATTGCCAGAAGATTTTTGGAAGAATTCGGAATTTCAATCGGAAGTTTTGTCGAAAATATTGGCGGTATTTTTCCCAAAGAAAATTTCGCTGATAAACTGTTTAATGATAAACTCCCTAAAAATTTTAATGGATGGAGTTTATCCGAAAAATCCGATAAAAGCTCCGTTCGTGTTTTAGATAAAGATCAGGAAGAAAAAATAATTCGTAAAATTAAATCCGCTAAAAAAAACGGTGATACTCTCGGCGGTACATTTTATACGGTTGCCACTGGTGTACCGGTTGGACTGGGCAGTTTTATAAATTATGATACAAAATTGGACGCCGAAATTGCTCATATTATGATGGGTATTAATGCGGTTAAAGGGGTGGAAATAGGAACAGGTTTCAAATCCGCTGATGCGTTCGGATCAGTTTCTCACGATGAAATAGTTAAGAAGAACGGTTTAATTGTCCGGAAATCAAACAGAGCCGGGGGAATTGAAGGCGGAATATCTACAGGACTTCCTATAATTGTGCGTGCGGCTATGAAACCTATTGCTACTTTAATGTCGCCTATTGACACGGTTGATCTTTCAACCATGAAACAGATTAAAGCAAGAAGGGAACGAAGCGATTTTGTTGCCGTGCCTGCGTGTGCGGTAATTGCCGAATCAATGCTCGCATGGGTGCTTGCTAAATTTATGCTTCAGAAATTCGGCGGCGATTCGATAGAGGAAACAAAAGACAACTATAATAGTTATACGGAAAATATTAACAAAAGAATGCTAAAGAATTTTAAAAAATAAAATAAATTTTAAAATTCTTTAACAATTTTTAAATTGAATTGGTTTTACGGAGAAATATTTATGCTGAAAATTAAACATTTTGTATTCAGCCCTTTTTTGGAAAACACTTATGTAATATGGGATGAAGAAAACAACAACGCGGCTGTTGTTGATCCGGGATGCTTATCTGAGGACGAAGAAAATCAACTTGCTGATTTTATTGAAAGTGAAAAGTTAAAAATTAATTATTTATTAAACACACATTGCCACATTGATCACGTTTTCGGTAACGCATTTGTAAAAAATAAATATGACGTACCATATTACGCACCGGAAAAAGATGTATTTCTTATTGATATGCTTCCGGTTCTTTCAAAAGAATATGGAATTGAAATGAAATATTCGCCAAACCCGGGAAATTATATTACTGAAGATACTGACCTAAAAATCGGTAATATTCAAATTAAATTTTTATTCACACCTGGTCATACACCCGGAGAATTTTGCTTATATTTTGAGAAAGATAAAATTTGTTTTACAGGCGATGTTCTGTTCAAAGAAGGAATAGGCAGAACTGATCTTTGGGGCGGAAATTATAAAACATTAATTTCTTCGATTGAAAACAAATTGTTTTCTCTGCCTGACGACGTAAAAATATTTCCCGGTCACGGCGAAAGCAGTACCATCGGTTATGAAAAAGCTCATAATCCGTTTTTAATAAATACGTTACAGTAATTAGGAATAAAATTTTGAAAAGTATTAATTCAAAAAAAAAATTAATAATTCTTCTGTTAGTAATAGCAGTTTATTATTTTCTATTCGAATTTATTCTGCCGTTAAATCGAATTCTGCCGAAACCGTCTTTGTTAATTGAATCGTATTCTTCATTATGGAATGATTATAATTTATTCAGCGCGTTTTTAGTGTCGGCATCTGCAGTTTACACTTCAATAATCGTAGGGTATCTAATTGTTAATTTCACATCCGGATTTTGGATATCCACATTCATAAAAAATGAAAAATTATTGGTTCCGTTTAAAATATTCAGGTATTTTCCCGCGTTTTTTTACGCTGTTATTTTCGCTTTCTGGTTCCCGGAATCAATAATCGCAGAATATTTTTTCGGTTTAATTGCTGCGGTATTTTACTTTGTGCTGACTATTAAAAACGAATTGCCGAATGTTAAAATAGAATATATTGATTCTGCTAAAAGTCTTAGTATATCAGAATCGAAAATAAATTCTATTGTATTGTGGAAAATAATTCAGCCGAACGTATATGATTCGATTTCCAAACTGCATTATTATATTTGGGTGCTTGTACTGATATTTGAATTTATCGGAAAAATTTCCGGCTTTGGCGGAATTTATAATTCTTTACTAACCTATAACGATTTTGCTGCATTATTTGCGCTGGCAATTTTTATTAGTATTATTATTTTTGCCGGTAATTCATTTATAAACTTTTTTAAAAATAAAATAATTTATTGGCGGCAGTAGTTATGAATAACGACTTAGAAATAAAAAAATTATCTAAAGAATTTGTTGATGAAACGGGATTTAGAAAAAATCTGTTTCAAAACATTTCATTTGATGTTGAAAAGAATTCCTTCACAACAGTACTCGCGCCTACAGGCATGGGGAAATCGTCATTCTTAAAAATAATATCCGGACTTGAAACTCAATCAAGCGGAGAGATTATTAAAAAAGAAGACACAAAAATAATTTATATTCCTACAGAGCCGAGCTCATTTCCATGGATGACTGTTGAGGAAAACATACGGTTTGCAGCAAAGGATAAAAGTGATATAAAAAAATATATAAATATAGTTGGACTTGACGGTTATGAGGATCATATACCACATAATAAAAGCCTGGGATTCAGATTCAGAATATCACTTGCCCGAGCGCTGGCTATAGAACCTTCGATAATTGTTTTGGATGAACCATTTAATAAAATGGATATAAAAACCAAAGCCGAAATTTATAGTTTGGTAAACAAAATAAATTGTAATGAAAAACAGACAATGCTTTTGGGAACTACAAATATTACAGAGGCAATTTATCTTTCCGATAAAATTATTTTAATGAAAAAAGATCCTGCCGAAATACTGGAAGAAATAAAAATAGAATTTGACAAAGAAAGAAATTATGAACTTTTGGATAAGGATGAATTTCATTTAATGCGTACAAGGATTGAAAAAATTTACAAACAACATCAGTCACAAAAATTGTTTAATCTTTCCATATAAACGGAAATGTATGTCAGATAAATTTGAAAAGTTAAACAGGCTTCGTGAAGAAGCCTTGCTTGGCGGCGGTCAAAAAAAAATAGATGAACAGCACGCAAAAGGGAAACTGACTGCAAGAGAAAGAATTGAGTTATTGGTAGACGCCGGAAGTTTTGACGAAATTGATATGTTCGTTAAGCACCGCTCAAGCGATTTTGGTCTGGATAAAAAGAAATTTTTAGGTGATGGAGTCGTAACCGGATTCGCAAGAATTGACGGAAGACCAATTGCATTATTCAGTCAGGATTTTACTGTTTTCGGTGGCTCGCTTTCAGAAGCTCATGCCGAAAAAATTTGTAAAATAATGGACTTAGCGTTAAAAACCGGAATTCCAATTGTTGGTCTAAATGATTCAGGCGGCGCAAGAATTCAGGAAGGGGTTGTCAGTCTTGGAGGTTATGCAGAAATTTTTTTAAGAAACACAATGGCTTCCGGAGTTATTCCTCAAATTTCCGCTGTACTTGGTCCATGTGCGGGCGGGGCAGTATATTCGCCGGCAATAACGGATTTTGTATTTATGGTAAAGAACACTTCGCATATGTTTGTAACCGGGCCAAATGTAGTTAAAACTGTGACCCATGAAGATGTTAGTTTTGAGGATTTGGGAGGGGCTGAAACTCACGCCGCTAAAAGCGGAGTAGCGCATTTTGCATATGATAGTGAAATAGAAGTTTTTGAAAATATTAGAAAATTATTAAGCTTTATTCCTCTTAACTGGAAAGATAAATCGCCCGAAAAAGAATTTGAGATGCCGAGCGGAGAACAAGGTTTTAATGACGATTTAACAATTCCTAAACTTGATGATATTATTCCTGATAATCCCAATAAACCGTATGATATGTGTGAAGTTATAAGTCTGCTTGTTGATAAAGGCGATTTTTTGGAAATTCATAAAAATTACGCTCCCAATTTGATTGTCGGATTCGCTCGTATCGGAGGAATAAGTGTTGGTATTGTTGCTAACCAGCCGGCTGTAATGGCCGGAGTGCTGGATATAAACGCTTCGTCAAAAGGCGCCAGGTTTATACGATTCTGCGATTCATTTAATATTCCGCTGCTGGTACTTGAAGATGTTCCCGGTTTTATGCCGGGAACAGAACAGGAATGGAACGGAATTATACGTCATGGTGCAAAATTATTATTTGCTTTCTGCGAAGCTACAGTTCCAAAAGTAACGGTAATAACACGCAAAGCTTACGGCGGAGCTTATGATGTTATGAATTCAAAACATATTCGAGGTGATTTTAATTATGCATGGCCTACTGCAGAAATTGCGGTAATGGGTCCTAAAGGGGCTGTCGAGGTAATATTTAAGCGCGATATTGATTCGGCTGAAAAACCAGAAGAAAGATTAAACCAGCTTCTAAATGAATTTATTGAAAAATTTGCCAATCCTTATATAGCTGCCGAAAGAGGATATATTGACAGCGTAATTTTCCCGCGTGAGACTAAGTTAAAACTAGTTAATGCGTTCCAGCTGCTTAAAACAAAGGTTGATTCTAATCCTAAGAAAAAACATAATAATATCCCGTTATAAAATTAACTTATTTAACTAAGTTATCTGTTTGTAATGCATTTATTTTGTAATCATATCTTATTATCCGCATTACCTGTAATAATAATTTATCGATTCTAATAACCTTTCTTAAATTGTGAAATTCGAAAAAAAATGCAAAAATTGTACTATTAAATTAATTGTGCTAAACATCATTAAATAAATTAATAATTCTTCGATAATTATTAAGATATTGGACAGTAAGTGGGAATTTATCAATTAGTTAACTTATTAAATAACAATAAGTAAACGTAATCATGTAACATTCTACTTGACAAAATCTTAATAATGCAATAACTTGGTAACAGATTATAAAAAATAGGGGTCTTCGTGAATATAAAATTACTTCGATATATAATTCCGGTATTTGTCGCTATTTTACTTACATCTTGCAGCGTATTTGATTCAATTGTGAAAAACGACGACTCACTTTCAAATGATTCATTGCAGGTCGCGGAAACATCAACAATTGTAAATTCTATGCTTGAAGATGCACGTCAAAATTATGTAGATGCTCTTCAGAGCGCTAAACTTGGTTTTGAAACCGACGCATTAAACTCTTACGAAGCGGCATTATCAAAAATCACTAAATTAAGTTATTACCCCGGAATCGAAGAAAACGAAGCCTATGTAGAATTAGAAAATTCAATTTTTGAAGATTATAAAAGTTATGTTGACGGATTAAAGGAGCTTCCCGAAGGTGTTTCTTTTACGGCATTGGAAGAATGGATTGCTTCAAATGTGCAGGAGCTTCAATTTGAAGACTCGAGCGAAGACAGCACAACAGATGATAACGTTGAAACCAAAAATGTAATTGTTGTCGGCGATTTTCCTCTGGAAATTAATTCATATGTTGAAAAATATATTGAATATTTTACCGGGAGAGGAAGAAAACATATGCAGCTTTGGCTCGAAAGATCGGGTAAATATTTCCCGATGATGGCAAGTATTTTTGCCGAAGAAAAAGTTCCTCAGCAGCTTATATTTTTAAGTATGATGGAAAGCGGACTTAATCCTCACGCGCGTTCATGGGCAAGAGCTGTCGGTATTTGGCAGTTTGTTAAAGGTACCGCAAAAATGTATGATCTTGATATTGATTTTTATATTGACGAAAGAAGAGACCCTGAAAAAGCCACCAGAGCGGCGGCAAAACATTTAAGAGATTTATATGTTTCGTTAAATGATTGGTATTTAGCCATTGCATCTTATAACAGCGGCGAAGGCAGGGTTAGAAGAGGAATGAGACGCTCAGGAGGTAACGACTTCTGGAAAATCAGAAAATTCCTTCCAAAAGAAACAAGAAATTATGTGCCTCAATATATTGCAGTAACCTTAATTGCAAGCAGACCGGAAGAATACGGTTTCTCAGATATTAAGTATGAAAAGGCTCTTGATCATAAAATTGTTAAAATTAAAGAACCAACCGATTTGAACATTTTAGCTAAATGCGCGGGTATTACATTTGATCAGTTAAAAGATCTGAATCCTGAACTAATACAACATACAACTCCATCTGATCATATAAACGGCTATGCTTTAAGAGTGCCGTCAAAAACATACGACGCGTTTCTAGATAATTTGGAAAATATTCCGTCTGAAGCCAGACTTCAATATGTAAATCATGAAGTTAGAACAGGAGAAACATTATCAGGTATTGCGGGAAAGTATAAAGTAAGTTTAGCTCAATTGGCAAAGTTTAACAATATTTCAGTTAAATCAAGAATTTATCCGGGTGTACCGTTAAAAATCCCGGTCTCCGATTTTAACGAATCTGATTTTACTGTTAATACAAACGTTATTGCGGCATTAGAAGAAGAAGATTTAATTGCCGCTTCAGCTCCTTATCAATTAATATTAAATGAAAACGAAGATGAAGAAAAGTATAGAAAAATTTACCGGAATATAACGGAAAATAGAGATACAACTTACGAGGTAATAATTCCTGAAGGAAGAGAAACTATTGAATATACGGTAAAGCGATATGATAACTTAACAGACATTGCCCAGTTATTTGATGTAAGAGTATCGGATTTAAGAAATTGGAATAATTTGCCTTACACTACAACAATACGTATCGGTCAAAAGTTAAATGTGTATGTTCCTATTGATAAAATGGAATATTATTCTTCACTTGACGAACTTTCGAGACAGCAGAAATTAGGCGTATTATACGCAACTTCAGACGGCGCGTGGATTACTCATAAAATAAGAAGAGGCGAAGCGATTAGTAAAATTGCGGAAAAATACGGAGTAAGAGTAAGTCAGATTAAAGATTGGAATAACCTAAGCAGTAACAGAATAGTCGCGGGAAAATCTTTGAAAATATTTACGGGAAATGAATCTCTTGCATCAAATTCTTCTTCTTCAGAAGTTAATAGAAACGTAACAAAATATAGAATTAAAAGAGGCGACTCATTAAGTGAAATAGCTATTAAGTTCGGAGTATCAACCGCTCAATTACGCAATTGGAACAAACTTTCAAGCAACAGAATAGTTGCCGGAAAAACTCTTACGGTTTTTAATAAAGAAGAGCCTCAATCATACGGTGATAACACTGTGAAGTCCAACTCAAACGTTATTAATTACACAATAAAAAGCGGCGATAATCTAAGCGAAATTGCGGAGAAATTTAAGGTTTATACAAACGATTTAAAAAAATGGAATGATCTCAGCAGCAATAAAATAGTAGCCGGAAAAACTCTTAAAATTTATTCTGATGTTGATGTTTCAAAAGTAGCTTCAGGCAGTTCTGAAAGCAATAATAATTCAGAAGAGGACTTCAAGAATAATTCAGGCGATACTACAATTCATTACATTGTTAAGAAGGGTGACACAATGGGTCACATTGCCGAGAAATATTTTATTACCTCTCAGGATATACGTGAATGGAATAATATACGCGGAAGTAAAATTGTTGTCGGGCAGGAACTTATAATTCGTCCGGGTAAAAAATCAGCTGAAATTAATGAACCTGTAAAAAATGAAACAATAGCTCAAAAACTTCATAGAGTTAAAGAAGGAGAATCACTCTGGACAATCTCCAAAAAATATGAAGTTACTGTAAAAGATTTGATGAATTGGAATAATCTTGAAACCGAAAAAATTAAAATTGGGGATAATATTAAAATTTTGAATTAACTAATTTTTTTTTTAAGTTGACGCATATATAAAAAAGCTGTTAGGGGTGCCTTTTTAGTACTTAGGCTGAGATCACACCCTTCAAACCTGATCTGGGTAATGCCAGCGTAGGGAAACGGATTGAGAGAATATTTAGTGCTGCCGTTTTCCAAAACGGCTTTTTTATTTTCTTTAATAAATAAAGGAGATAAAAATGAAACACATAATTATTCTTTTTTTTGTTTTAAACATTTCTGTTTTTCCGCTTGAATTAATTAAAGGCAAGGTTGTCGGTTCACTTACAAACGAACCGCTGTATCTCGCAAATATTTCCTTAAATGGAAACGTTGGAACAGCGACTGATAAAAACGGAGAATTTGAAATTGAAGTAGAAAAAAACAGCAGCGACAAATTAAATATAAGTTATATCGGTTACGAAACTAAAAGTATTGATGTTACTGAATTATCCCCGCAAAAAATAAACATAATTATTCTCGAAAGTAAAATTATAACTTCGCAAACAGTTCTTGTAAAAGGCAGCATCGGACTACAGGGTACCACTCCAATTACTTTTTCAAAAATAAACAGAAAGGATATTGAAGAAAATTATACAACTCAGGATGTTCCCGAATACTTAAGTTATATGCCTTCGGCTACTTTTTATTCCGAAGGGGGAAACGGGCTGGGCTACAATTATTTAAGTATACGCGGTTTTGATCAAAGAAGAATATCGGTATCAATTAACGGGATTCCACAAAACGATCCTGAAGATCATAACGTATATTGGCTTGATTTCCCGGATCTAATAGAGAGTACTGAACTTATTCAGGTTCAAAGAGGAGCCGGCAGCGGTGTAATAGGGTATCCTGCTGTAGGAGGATCAATTAATATTATCACTTCTGCTTTTTCGGATAAACCGAAATTTGATATGTCGGCCGCTTACGGATCTTACAATACAAGAAAATACGGGTTTTCATATTCAAGCGGATTAATTGACAAAAAGTATTCCTTATATGTAAAATTTTCCAATACGCTTTCAAGCGGGTATAAAGATAAAACATGGATTGATTTTAAAAGCTTTCATGTATCGGCGGTACGTTACGATGAAAACCTGACAACACAAATAAACATTTATGGCGGTCCGGTAGCAGACGGACTGGGTTATACGGGAGTCGCTAAATTTGCCGTAAAGGATAAGGAATTAAGAAAAAAGAATTATTCCTATTGGGAATCGGACGGAAATAATTATACTTATACTCTTGAGAGAAGGCCTGAGGAAATAGAAAATTTTTCACAGCCTCATTTTGAATTATTAAATGAATTCAAATTAAATGAAAATATTATTTTTAACAGCGCTTTATTTTTAGTGCTTGGCGATGGATTTTTTGATTATGACGGATCATGGAGCGTTTATTATGATGATTATTTCAGATTAAAAGAAAACGGATTCGATTCGGAATCGGTTCCTCAAAACGCATTAATAAGAGCACAAGTTGAAAATAAGCAATGGGGATGGATACCTAGGTTAAGTATAAAACATAATAACGGGAATTTAATTCTTGGCGGCGAATTTAGAATCCATAATTCTGTTCATTGGGGAAGTATTCAATACGGCGAAAATCTTCCAGCGGGTTTAACACCAAGTTACCGTTATTATTATTATGAAGGCGGAAAACAGATATTAAATTTGTACGCTCATGAAGAATATCAATTTAGTGATAGAATTAATTTGTTGGGTGAAGTTCAACTGGCGTATCACAAGTATTCTTTAGATAACGAAAAATATATCAATACCGATTTTAATGTAAGCGGTATATTTATAAATCCGAGAGTCGGATTTAATTATAAAGTTAATGAATCGCTTAGCGCCTATGCCGCATTAGCTAGAGTTACACGCGAACCTAGATTAAAAAATTATTATGACGCTGCCGAATCAAGCGGAGGAGAAGTGCCCCAGTTTGAAATTAACTCAAACGGCACATACAATTATGATAATCCGCTTGTTAAACCGGAATCAATGAACAGCCTTGAAATAGGAACAAATTATAATTCCGATAAACTTTCATTAACCGCAAATATATTCTATATGCTTTTTAATGATGAAATTGTTAAACAGGGTCAGGTTGATAGATTCGGTCAGCCTGTAACTGGTAATATTGACAAAACAATTCATACCGGAATTGAATTAAGCGCCGCGGCAAAATTAAACGATAATTTTGAAATAATGATGAACGGTTCATACAGTAATAATTATATAAAAGAAGGCTACGAATATCTGGGCGCAGACGAACGAATTAACCTGGCGGATAACAGAATAAGCGGTTTCCCCGATATAACATTTAACGCAATAATTAAATTTAATTACGAGAAATTTTCAGCGCAGTTTTTAGCTAAATATGTAGGTGATTTTTACTCCGATAACTATGATAAAAATCTCGGCAATTATATTAATATATATCCCGGTTTTGTTGATTACACCGATAATAAAGTGGATGCTTATTTCACTGCTAATTTGTTTGCCGGATATGAAACTTCCTTAGGAGATTTCTTTAAAAAAGTAAAAGTATATTTGCAGGTCAACAATATATTTGATAATCTATACGCGGCTTACGCAATAGGTAAAGAGTATTTCCCGGCAGCTGAAAGAAATTTTCTTGCAGGAATCAAAATAGGTATATAAATATATTTAGTATTTGTTAATATATTACATTCACATATATCTTTGTTGTACATTCGTTTGATACTGATAAAACTGATATATTATTGAGCGGTGCAATAACTTATTAAATAAATAAAAATGTAAATATGAATAAAGCTTTAATACTTGCCAACGGACTTCATCCTTCCGTTTCTGTAATTAGATATTTACAGAAGAACGGTTACAGAACATTAGTATGCGCTGACGGGGGTGGCAATTCAGCTTATCAACTTGGAATTAATCCCGATTTAATAATTGGAGATTTTGATTCAATAAATCATGATGTATTAAAATATTATGAAAACAAATCCAGAATTATAAAAATAAATAGGCAGAATGATACCGATGTAGAAAAATGCTTGAAATATTTAATACAAAAAAAATATTCCGAAGTAATTCTTCTTGGAGCTACGGGCGACAGATTAGATCATTCATTCTGCAACTTAGGAATAGTATTAAAATTTTATGATAAAATTAGAATAAATATTCTTCATCAAAAGTCGTATCTGCAATGTTTTTCGGGAAAGGTAATTTTAACTTCCGTTAAAAATGAAATTATATCTTTGTACGGATTTGATGATAAAACTAAAATTAGCTCTAAAGGATTAAAATACCCGCTAGATAGAGTAAGTCTACCTTTCGGGAAAAAAGAAAGTACAAGCAATGTTTCTATGTCGGATAAAGTTGAACTAAAAATTACAGGCGGTAAAATATTTGTTATTAGAGATTTTAAAACATTGAGAAAAAATGGTTTCTTTCAGCAGTCTTGATTTAATAATAATATTTTCATTTTTCGGCATTCTTCTTTTAATCGGTTTTTTATCCGGCGGAAAAGAATCAAATACTGCCGATGGTTATCTGCTTTCCGGAAGAAAGGTCGGACTACTTCTTTTTATTCTTACAAATGTTTCTACATGGTACGGGGGAATTCTCGGTGTTGGGGAGTTTACTTACCGTTACGGTATATTAAGCTGGGTTACACAAGGGCTTCCGTATTATTTTTTCGCAATATTGTTTGCTTTTTTTTTCGCATCTAAAATCAGAAACTCATCCTTATTTACTATACCCGATAAACTTGACGAAATATACGGCAGAAAGGTAGGGATATTGAGCGCGGTAATAATATTTATTCTAGTTTCTCCTGCGCCTTATTTATTAATGGCCGGAAATTTATTATCGCTTATTTTTGAAATTGATATTTTTTGGGGATTGCTTGCCGGCATATTATTATCAGCTTCATATTTATTAGTAGGAGGATATAGATCTGATTTATTGACCGACGCATTTCAATTTTTTGTAATGTTCGCCGGTTTTATAATTATAATGATATTTTCCGTAAGTGATTTCGGAGGAACTGAATTCCTAGTGAATAATCTCCCTGAAACGCATTTGCAGTTTACAGGAGGCGCTTCTGTTGTTTATGTAACAGTATGGTTTTTAATTGCGCTTTGGACATTTACGGACCCCGGTTTTCATCAAAGGTGTTACGCGGCAAAAGACGGAAGAACAGCAAAGTTTGGTATAATTATTTCTGTCTTTCTCTGGTTAATTTTTGATTTTTTAACAAACGTAACCGGATTATTTGCCAAAGCGGTAATCCCAGATTTAGTTAATCCTGTATTAGCATTCCCAATTTACGCCGAAAAAATTTTGGGAAGCGGATTTAAAGGAGTATTTTACGCGGCGCTATTCGCAACCATTCTTTCAACACTTAACAGTTTTTTATTTTTAAGCGCTACTACTTTCGGACGGGATTTTGTATTTAAACTTAAAAGAGAAACAGAGAATACAAATCTAAAAAAATATGTTCAATCAGGAATAATAATATCTTCTGCTATTGCAGTTATACTGGGGTTATTGTTCACATCTGTAATTGATATTTGGTATACAATAGGGAGTATTTGTATTCCGGGAATAATTTTATTAATAATCGGAGCCTATTTTGAAAAATTCAGGGTATCCGGAAAAACAGCATTTTATGAAATTATTGTTTCAGTAGCGGCAAGTTTAATTTGGATTTTAATACGTCCCAATTTTGAAAGCACGAATATTTTAAGCGAGATTGAGCCTATGATTATAGGTCTTGCTGCAGCGCTTATTTTGCATCTGAAATATTTGTTCAGAAAAAATTTAATAAAATCTATTATTACTGAGAAATAATACTTTCTTCTTTTTTCTTTGAAATGATTGACGCAATAATTGATAAAGCAAGAACAGAGATTATTATAAATAATGAAACAAAATTAGAGATATGGATAAAATCGATAGCGATAAGTTTAAAGCCAACATACGCAAGTATTACAGCGACACCGAATTTTAAGTATTTAAATAATACGACAATTCCCGCCAAGGCAAAGTATAAAGCACGAAGTCCGAGAATCGCGAATAAATTTGAAGTTACGACTATAAACGGATCTAAAGTAATTGCGAAAACGGCAGGAATGGAATCAACCGCAAAAACTATATCGGCGGATTCGATAAGAATTAAAGCAAGCAGTGAAGTAGTAATAAAAAGCTGACCGTTTTTCCTAACAAAGAATTTATTTTCTTCATAATCGGATAATACTTTATATTTTTTAGAAATAAATTTTATTAGAAAATTATTTTCAAGATCAATTTTTTTCTCATTCCCAAAAGCCATTTTATAAGCCGCGAAGAAAAGTATAATTCCGAAAAAATATAATATTGGATGGAATAAATTTACGAGAGCGACACCGGCAAAAATAAATAACAATCTAAGTACAATAGCGCTTAAAATTCCCCATGAAAGAATATAATGCTGTTTTTCCTCGGCAATTGATAGGACATCAAAAATCATAAGAAATACAAAAAGATTATCTACTGAAAGGGATTTTTCAATCAAGTATGCTGAAATAAAATCTATTGCTTTAAGTTTCCCGTTATCTTCAAAGAAATAAATCAGCACCATAAAAATTAAAGCGGTACCTATCCAGATACCGCTCCAAACAAGACTTTCTTTTAAACCCATTTTTTTTTGTTTATGGCCTATCATCCTTAAGTCTATAAACAGAAGCAGGCTGATAACACAAACAAAAACTATCAACAAAGGTAGATCATTAAACATAAATTTATGCCAATAAAACAGCCACTGAAATTACTGTAGTCCAAAGACCGTCTTTATTTCCTTTCGCAGATTGCGTATTATTAAATGTATTAACAATTTTACCGGACATTTTAAAAACCTGTTCTTTTTCATTCCATGCTTTATCAGGATCAAAATCAACGCCCAATGTAGTAGCCAGCATAGATGCAGCTAAGTCTTCTGCGTAATCGCCCGCTGTGTTTGCTGTTTCGCCGTATGGGTGATGTTCTGATAAATAACCGTAGGTGTTTTTGTCGGCCGGTAATGCAACTCCAATTGATGAAGCAATTAAACGGTTAGGTTCATTAGTAGCGTTACGCGCCATTACGCAATGAACTATTTGTCCCGGAGATAATTCCGCCAGTCCTTTTTCAATAGTTACTCTTTTACAGCCTGTCGGATAAATACTGCTGACAGTTACTAAATTGAATTTTTCAATTTGAGCGCTTCTTAATGCGCTTTCGAAAGACGCTAAGTATTCTTTGTGGATACCTACCCCTTTGGTAAAAAATATTCTTCTAGGTACATACATTTTTATTCTCCCGCTTAATTGCAGATTAGTTTAATAAATTTTCTTTTCCCGACTTTTAATATTTTATGCGAATCGATTTTTATATTAGTAGAAAAATCTGAAATTTTTTCTCCGTCAATAGAAACTCCGCCCTGCTGAATTAATCTTCTTGCTTCGCCTTTAGATGGCGCAAATTTCACATCAACAATCAAATCGATAATATTAATTTCTTTCACGGAAGTATTAATTTGAAATTCAGGTATATCATCCGGAATTCCTTTATTAATAAATATTTCATCGAATTCGGCTTCGGCGTTTACGGCGGCATCTGCGTTATGATACATTTCCACTAATTTTCTGGCCAGCGCTCTTTTAATATCGCGAGGATTATTTTCTTTATCGGCTAAAAATTCTTTTACTTTCTGTAGTTCGACACTTGATACATCAGTAGCAAGTTCATAATAAGTATAAATCAATTCATCAGGGATTGATAAAGATTTTCCGTAAATATCTTTTGGCGATTCGTTAATACCAATATAATTATCGTATGACTTGCTCATTTTCTCAACGCCGTCGGTTCCAACCAGCAGGGGCATTGTTAATATTACCTGAGGTTCTACACCGTGTTCTCTCTGAATATCGCGTCCGACAAGCAGATTAAATTTCTGATCAGTACCGCCGAGTTCAACATCGCTTTCGATTGCAACTGAATCCATTGCTTGAGCGAGCGGATATAAAATTTCGTGCATGCTTATGGGAATACCGCCTTTAAATCTTTTGGTAAAGTCATCACGTTCAAGCATACGGGCAACTGTATATTTCGAGGATAGTTTTATTACATCTTCAAACGACATTTTACCCAGCCACTCACTGTTAAAAACAATTTTTGTTTTTTTTGCGTCGAGAATTTTAGCCGCTTGTTCGATATATGAATCGGCATTAAACCTGGCTTCTTCAAGAGAAAGGGGAGGACGAGTAGCGTTTCTTCCTGACGGGTCACCGATCATTCCTGTAAAATCACCTATAATCAAAATTACCTGGTGACCAAGCTGCTGAAACTGTGCTAATTTTCTAAGTACAACGGAATGTCCTAAATGAAGGTCGGGTCTTGTGGGATCGCATCCTAATTTTATATTTAGCGGTTTTCCGGATTCTTTCGATTTCGTTAATTTCTTTACTAATTCTTCTTCGGGAATTATTTCTACAGCGCCTCTTTTAATCAAATCCATTTGTTCATTTACGGAGGCAAACGATGTTTTTTCTTCCAATAGTTTTCCTTTTTAGTTACAGTTCTTAAAGTTTGTAAAGTTCTTAAAGTTCTTAAAGTTCTTAAAGTTCTTAAAGTTGGTAAAATAATTACTTTTTGTGTACTTACTGATATTTTATTGAAAATCTTTAATCTAAATTACAAATCTATTATAATTTTACTTTTCTTTCCATACTGCGTATTGCATCTTTTTTAGCAATATCTTCACGCTTATCGTAAGATTTTTTCCCTTTTGCAACGCCTAGTTCTACTTTAATTTTACCTCCTTTAAAGTATAATCTTAACGCTACCAATGTATTTCCTTTTTCAGATGCTAATTTAGTTAATTTTCTGATTTCATTCTTGTTTAATAATAATTTTCTTTTTCTCAGCGGATCATGATTATAAATATTACCTTGATCATACGGATTTATATGCGCTCCAATCAGCCAAATTTCACCGTCAATAATTTTTGCGTAACTATCCAATAAGTTAGCCTTATGCTGTCTTAAGGATTTAACTTCAGTTCCGACAAGAACAATACCTGCTTCGTATGTAGATACGATAAAGTAATCATGTCTTGCTTTCCGGTTTACGGTAATATTTTTTTCTTCTAATTCGGGCATAATTTTAAAAAATTGAATAACGAATTTATTTTATCGCCAAACCAAATGCAATAAATGAATAAAATGAATTTTAAGCAAATATTTATTTTATGCTTAAATTCTATGAATTATTTCATTTTTATTAAGTTTTATTGAAAAAACATGATAAATAACTGGAACAAAGATTTATATTTAATTTTGATTTAACAGACATCTTTATTAACATTGCCAAGCATTTTTTATAATTTAGAATTTACACATGGCCAAAAAACAATATTACGAACAGATAGAATATACAAATTCATATTTACTCCCATTTTTTAAGAACAATATTCCAGGTTTTGAAAATCTTCCGGTAATTAAACCGGGATTGAAGGTACTTGAAGTCGGTTGTGCAGAAGCTGGATTTCTTCGTGTACTAAAAGATTTAGGTATTGAAACACTTGGAATAGAGCTTGATAATTCGCGCGCTAAAATGGCGCTTGAAGAAAATCCGGGACTTCAGATAATTATTGGAGACATAACCGACGATTCATTAGTTGAAAAAATAAATGAACAATTTGACCTTGTAATTATGCGTGAAGTTATTGAGCATGTGCCGGATAAAGAAAAAGCATTTGAAAATTTAAGCAAGCTGACTAAAGAAGGGGGATTTATGTTTATGAGTTTTCCTCCAAAGTTCAGCGGATTTGCGGGGCATCAGCAGGTTGGAAGAACATTTTTAAAATTTACACCGTATATTCATTTACTTCCGGCATTTATAACAGGTATTTTAGTTAAGATATTTAATGAGCATTCTAATTTTGTTGAACATATAAAACATAATTACGGAACTGGCATTACAATTAGTCTTTTTGAAAAACTGTCCCGTAAAAATAATTTTATACCTGTAAAAAAAATGTTATACTTATTCAGGCCGATATATAAATTCCGGTTTGGGCTTCCGACGATACCATTCTTTAATATTCCCGTAATAAGGGAATTTCTGGCATTCGGCTGTGAGACGATACTTCAGAAAAGAAGTAAATGATATAAATAATATAGCTTCGTAAATAGCCGTAAAACCCATTCAAAATGTAAATCGTTACATTAAAGCTACATTATAATCTATACCTACATAAACAGACTGTTTTTAAAAAGTCATTATATTATTCTTTAATTATACTCAAAGATTATCTATTTTGCGTCGTTTTTGAAATAAGATCAAACCTATTAGACATCAATAACCTGCGGGTAAATTATGTTGGAAATGCAGAAAAAGCTCACTAATCTATTTTATGCAGTATTAAGTCTGCCTGCCACAGCAATGGGATTTGCTTTATCAATTCAGATCTCAGCTTTAAGCTGGATAATGACAACTCAGTACGGATTAGATCTTCATGAAATTGGAATTGTTTGGGCTGCCGGTCCGCTTGCAGGAATTATCGGTCAGCCGATTGTTGGTTTAATTAGTGATAACGTATGGTTTTGGGGAGGAAGACGGCGACCTTTCATTTTTATCGGCGCCACGCTTGCCGCATTAATGTTATTAGCTTTGCCAAATCTTGGTGCTATCAGCAGTTTTTTCGGGATCGGCAGTATAGTATTTGTTGCGACCGTAGTTGCTCTTACGCTTGATCTAGCTATAAATATAAGTTTTAATCCTACACGTTCAATTATTGCCGATGTCACACCTGAAGGAACTACACGCACAATGGGATATACCTGGATGCAGACAATTTCAGGTACGTTCGGAGTTTTAGCTTATGCTATAGGCGCGTATTTCGGAAATTTTGTTTTAATTTATTTTGGAGTCGGATTAGTATTTGTTTTTTCTATTATCCCGATGTTATTTATAAAGGAAAAAAGAGTTTTAAATACTGCCGAAGAAAACAAGATTGACCAGGAAACCGGCAGGGATAAAACCGACTGGAATCAATTTATGAAGGTATTATTCGCGCATTCTTTTTCCTGGATTGGCGTGCAGACAATGTTTGTTTATATAATCGGATACATAACCCAGTATTTAAGTCCGGCAGATGATAACGAGACAGGGCAGATAATTGCAATTTCATTTTTAATTTTAAATGCTGTAGGCGCGGTTTTACCCGCGACAATATTAGAACCTGTAACCGAAAAAATTGGAAGAGTTAAAACTCATCTTATGTGTGTGGCGGTAATGTCTGCCGCATATTTCGGGATAGTATTTTTCGGTAAAACTGTAACATCATTATATATATTAATGAGTGTTGCCGGAATCGGATGGGCCGCAATAGTTTCATTGCCATTTGCTATTATGTCTGAAAAAGTTGCAAAAAGCCGAATGGGTTTTTTTATGGGAATATTTAATCTTTCCGTTGTATTACCTCAATTATTTGTAAGTCTTGTTTTAGGGTACTTTATAAATAACGCCGCTGATAAAAATCTGATTTTTATAATAAGCGGAACTACTCTTGCAATATCTGCAGTGTTGTGGTTTTTAGTAAAGGACAGTAAAGCAATGAAAGCGGAGTTATCGCAAGTTGGAGCCGGACACTAGCTTAAACCAAAATATTTGTTAATTCAATTTTCTTTCGAAAACAAATTATAAATAGTTTTACTGAAGTAAATTTTATTGTGTGATTATGAAATTTATGAAGTATAATTTTAACCTACCTTAAATTCATCTCAACTAAAATTATTGAGCAATAAAAATTTTCTTGTTTCAAAAGTATTAGGTAAGATTTAATTAGTTGAATCTTTTTGAAGTGTTGTCTATTTTCAGGAAAAGATTAAGACACATACGTATTATTAAACGGCTTAAAATTATGAAAACTTACATTTATCTAATCTACTTAATATTAGTTCTGTTTAATATCGTATTATCTAAGAATATCAAAAATTCAGATAAGAAAAATTATTTACAAGAGTACGCATCGAATAGTTTTTTTGGAGAAAAAAAGGTTAACCAGAACGCAGGTAAATACGGGGCTGAACAAACTGCACCTAGCATTTGTGTTGATCGAGATGGTAGTTTTATTACAACTTGGATCGACTATAGGAATGGTGGAAGAGACGTATACTATCAAAGATTTACATCTGAAGGACAAGTTATAGATGATAATATTAAAGTAAATGAGGATGGGAACGAAGTTTTTAATTATGCACCTACTGCTGCATTTTTAGATAGCGGAAGTTTTATTATTGTATGGCCTTCAAATGGAAAATCAATTTACGCGCAGAAATTTAATTCCAAAGGACAAAGAATTGGCTCAAATCTAATTATTAATAACTACTCACAATGGAATTATAATTGTGATTCACCATCTATAGCATCTGATTCCAATGGCAATTTTATGGTTGTTTGGCTGGATGAATATTTAAGGGGAAAAATTTTTTCAAATGACCTTAAACCAAAAACGGAAGAAATAAATATAAGCAACGAATATTTTATCACAAGTTTCAGTTCAACCAGTAGACCAATTGCCTCATCGGAAAACGGACAATTTGTTATTGTATGGTCGGGGAGAAATACTAAGGATAATACTTCAAACATATTCCTCAAGTCATATGATAATGAAGGTAAAGAAATTTCGGAAAATATTTTAGTTTCTAAAATATCTGATTCTACCTTTAATTATTTTCCTTCAATTTCAAAACTCAAAAATAATAATTTCGTAATTGCCTGGGAGTCATGGAAATATGAGTTCAGAGCGGATTATTCATACATAACCGCACAAAGATATTCGATTGATGATGGATTAATCGGAAACAATATTTTTGTAAATGAGAGAGATTCCAATAGATCTTCGAATTTTTCTAGCGTTTGTTCATTAAATGACGATGATTTCTTAGTTTCTTGGCGAAACGGTAGTTTATTATCAGCAAGAAGATTTGATTCAAATGGAGTCGCCCTCGGTAATGATTTTTATATAAAACTTGATAGTAAAATTGCATATCCATATTGGCCGAGCGTTAGTTCTGATACATCTGGCAATTATGTTTTTGTGTGGGAGGATATGCGGTTTGGTACGAAGGATATATTTATTCAGAAATATGATAAATTCAACAATCCGTATGGAAGCAATATTAAAGCAACGAATGATGGTGAAAGTTCTTTTGAAACAGACCCTGCAATAATCGCTGATGAGAAAAAGAATTATCTTGTTGCGTGGAATGATAAAAGGGACGGCTTCTCACAGGTTTATGCTCAACCATATAGCGCAGATGGAAGCCCAATAGGCCCCAATATTAAAATAAGTTATATGAACGAAAACAATCAATTTTACGGTTCTCTTAAGCCTACTATTAGAGTTGATAATAAAGGAAATTATGTAATTGCTTGGATTTATAACTATAATATTTTTATACAGAAACTTTCTCAAGAAGGAAAATTAATAGGTGATAATTTAAAAATCACTGATCAAATTTTCCGGGAAGTTAATCAGATAGATATAAAATTCAATTCTATAAATACAATGTTTATTATATGGGATGGTATTAAATTCTTCTATAATAATATTCAATCGGGATATAAAATAGGCGTATTCGGAAGAAAATTTAGGGAAGATGGATTTGCATTAACTGATGTAAAAGATTATATCATTTTTGATTATAATAAACCTGATTCTCCAATTGGAGGTTCCTTTGCCGTTAACAATGATTGGCAGATATGCTATTTCTGGAATACATATAACAGTAGTGTTAATAGTTTTAACAATGAAATTAAAGCACAGTTAGTTTCATCTGAAGGTGAAATAATTGGTGAAACAAGAAATATTCCAATTATAAGGAACAATGAAACTTTTTATTCATCATATTTAAGAACCGCTTCCGACAGCGAAAATAATTTTTTAATAAGCTGGATGAATAAAACTGATTTTAATGATTATGTAATAAATATAAGCCGTATTGATCCGGCCGCCTCAAAAATGTATGAAGGTTCATTATTATTTGATTCATTATCAACGACTACCTCTGTACCTTTTTTTAGAAATATGATTTCAGATAATTCAAACAATTTATTATTTGTAATAAATCATAACAACAAATTATTGGCACAAGTTACTGATTTCTCGTTAAGCAAAATTATGGAACCGATTATACTAATTGAAAAAACACAAACAAAAGCTGATAACCATTTCTTCTTTTATGATAAGGGGGAAATATTATATACATGGCAAGATTCGAAAGAACCGGGTAAAGGTTATGATATTTATATGAATAAAACTTCGTTGTTAGAATTCAAGTATCCGGAAGGTTTATCTGAATATAAATTATTTCAAAATTATCCAAATCCGTTTAACAGTAATACAGTATTTTCCTATAACTTGGCGGAAGATGCAGAAGTGAATATAACTGTTTATAATTTACTCGGAGAAAAAGTTAAAGAATTGATAAATAGTAAAATGAATAAAGGACTGCACCAAATTAATTTTAATGCTTCTAATTTAACAAGCGGCGTATATTTTGTTCGTTTGTCAACTGGGAAATATAATAGTATTATTAAAGCTATTTTGATAAAATAACATTATACTAAATTCAAAAAAAAATTGAAGTATGTCGATATTATTATGAAATTTTAATTTAAATTATTATAGCAATCTTAAAAAACATTCCGTCAATTACTTAAACACTAGTAACTCTATTGGAGAATTATATGAAAAAACCTGCTAAATTAACTATTTATTTTATGGTTGTATTTATTTCATTTCAGATTATTCATTTTGCTAAATCGGATGGCCACGGTAATAAACCGAATCCCGATAAGGTAATTAAAATGCTGCAAGAAGGTAATGAACGTTTTTATACTGAGAACTCATCATTTCCGCACTCTAATTCCGAAAGAATAAAACTTGCGGGCGAAAAAAAACAAGGTGATTACGCGTACGCTACAGTTATTACATGTTCCGATTCAAGAGTACCCGTAGAATTAATATTTGACGCGGGTGTTATGGATATATTTGTTATACGTGTAGCGGGAAATGTTTGCGATACGGATGAAATAGGCTCAATAGAATACGGGCTTGCACATGTTAATACTCCCGTACTGGTTGTATTAGGACACACACAATGCGGAGCGGTAACAGCTGTTACACATGCTGTTCATGGTGAAGGACATAAGTTAGAAAGAAATATTCCAGCCTTGGTTGATAACATTATACCTGCCGTAAAACGCGCTTCAGAAAAATATAGTGATATTCATGGTGATGCGATTATTCCTTATGCCATTGAAGAGAATGTATGGCAGGGAATTAGCGATTTGTTTATGAAAAGTCCGGCTGTACGCAATCTTGTTAAAGAAGGTAAAGTTAAGGTAGCCGGAGCAATATATGATGTAGGAACGGGAAAAATAGATTGGCTTCCGCTTGATAAAAGTGATGAGATTCTTAAAGCAGTAGAGTTATCACCGGATAAAGAAACAGAACCATACGCGGGACATTAAAAATTGTTAATATAAATTTATGTATTATTATGCTGTTGCAGTTATTTGCGACAGCATAATAATTTAAAGCATAGCCGCTATTTTTCTGAAATGAAATCCGTAAACAGCGAGAGTCATAGCTGTTGAAAACTTTTTAGGATGTTTAAATAAACTGACTGCAACCAGTTTCCAGAAATATTTTTTCCCTTTTTCGATTATACCCAATTTCCAAATTAATTTTAAGAATGCGAAAATTTCTCTTTTTCTTATTTTATCCGTATGAACGATTGGAATTTTATAATTGCTTAAAAATGTTCTAACACGGTTATAAAATTCTTTTTGAGAATAAATGGTTTTTATTACTTTGGCGTAGCCGTTAATTAATTCATGATAAGGCATAATCGGTACAAAGTTTATAGTCCCGTCCATATTATTGCCGGTAAAGTTTTCAAGCAGCCTGTCTTCCGATTTTAATCTATTAAATAATTTTGTTCCCGTTGGAGCGTTTAGAAGTCCAACCATAGCAGTAACAATGCCTGTTTTTTGAATAAAATTAATCATCTGCTCAAAAATATTTGCCGGGTCATTGTCAAATCCGACAATAAAACCGCCCGAAACAATTAAGCCTTTATTGTGAAGTTTGTTAATAGAGTCAGTTAAATTTCTTTTCAGGTTTTGTGATTTGCCGCATTCGATTAGACTTGATTCGTTGGTGGTTTCTATGCCTACAAATACACCTGTAAATCCAGCTTCAATCATCATGCTTGTAAGTTCATCATCGTCGGCCAAATTAATTGACGCTTCTGTAATAAATTTAAAAGGGTAATTTTTATCTTTCACCCATTTTGTTAAAGCGGGGAGAAGTTCATTTTTCAGCAGCCTTTTATTGCCGATAAAATTATCATCTACGATCATTACATCACCTCTCCAATTTAAATTGTAGAGATTCTGCAATTCATTTAAAAACTGTGATGCGCTTTTTACTCTTGGTCTGTGGCCGTTCAGTAGTGTTATGCTGCAGAATTCGCAGTCATAAGGGCAGCCTCGCGAATATTGAATATCCATTGTTGCGTATTTATTCATTTCAAGAAGATCAAACCGCGGGGATGGAGTTATATTGAGATTGGGAAATTCGTTTGAAGTATAAATATGTTTAGGATTACCAGCTTCAAGATCGTGTAAAAATAACGGCAATGTAATTTCAGCTTCATTTAAAATAAAATGATCCACGCCAAGGATATCTGAATATTGCGTAGTAGCTAAAGGACCTCCTGCAATTACCTTTCTACCTAAAATGTTACATCTTCTAATAACATCTTTAAACGAATTAATTTGCACAATCATTCCGCTTAAGAAAATATAATCTGCCCAAAGTATATGTTTATCTTTCAAAGAAGATACATTCATATCAACCAGTTTTAACTGCCAGTCGGCGGGAAGCATTGCGGCCACTGTGATTAAACCTAAGGGGGGTTCTGACGCTTTTTTAGAGACAAACTTTAATGCATTCTTAAATCCCCAGAATGTATCGGGTGTTTCGGGGTATACCATTAATATTTTCATTTTTCTTACCTCTCAAATAAAGACTTTAAGTCGTATTATTATAAGATTTTATAACAATTTATCTTGTTGAATAATGCAAATATTTTTAAAATAGATTTGTAAAAGAAATGTAAATATTAGATACTGTTCTTTATCATAGCAAATAATAATTATATATATAGCTCAAGTCTTTTATAGAAAATATGAACACGCCGGAATTTGTAAAATGAAAAAACCTCATTCGATTCTATATCACATATTAATATTTGTACTGGCACAGATTGCATGGCTTTTATTGCTGGGCATTTGGATTTATTGGTATGTATCTAACTATATAATTTTTGAAAAAGTTGGCGACCAATTATCGCCGCAGATAGTTTACGACGGTGTAAATATATTTCCTTTCATTGGTGGTATTATACTACTACTTGGAATATCATTCGGTATGTCATTGATATTCCGTCACTTAAACGTACAGCTTAAGCTTCACAAATTATACGACAATTTTATTGCTAATATAACACATGAATTAAAATCCCCATTATCATCAATACAGCTTTACCTTGAAACATTAAACAGCAGGAACGTGCCGCCGGAAAAGCAAAAAGAGTTTTATGAATTGATGTTAAAGGATGCCAGCAGGCTTAAGAAATTGATAAACTCAATTCTTGAAATATCGGTTCTTGACCAAAAACGTATTTCGCACAACTTTCATGTTTATAATTCGGGGCAGGAGATAATCAGAATGGTTAAAGAATCGGCGGATGAATTTAAGCTGCCTGAAAGTTCTATAACAATTGAAGGTAATGCCCGATGTCTTTTTGTTATTGATAAAAACGCTATAAAAATTGTAATCAACAATCTAATTGATAACGCAATAAAATATTCGACGAACCGGCCAAAGATAAATCTTAAAATTAAATGCGGAATAAAAAAAATAATAATTGAATTCAAAGACTACGGTATAGGTATTCCTCTTGACGAACAGAAAAAGGTATTTAATAAATTTCACAGGATATACAATCATGAAATTCCTAATGTAAAAGGCACCGGATTAGGTTTGTACTGGGCAAGGGAAATAATAAAAAGTCACGGCGGAAGCATAAGTGTTTCAAGCGAAGGAAAAAACAAAGGAACAACATTTAAAATAGAGCTTCCTATTTATAAATTGTCGAAGATTAGATATATAAACAAACTACTGCAAAGCACAAAAGAATATGAAATATCGAGGAATTAATTTATGTATGATTCAGTTAAAACTAAAAATAGAATATTAATTGTTGAAGATGAGGAATCTCTTGCGCTGGGACTTGAATATAATTTAAAGGAAGAGAATTACAGCGTAGTTATAGCAAAAGACGGAAGAGAAGCGTTAGAAATATTCGAGACAGAAAAATTTGATTTAATTATTATCGATATTATGCTTCCATATTACAATGGATTTGAGCTTGTTGAAATAATAAGAAAAAAAGAACCGAGAATTCCTCTTCTAATACTTACCGCTAAATCTAAAAATGAAGATAAAATAAGAGGTTTTGAATTGGGAGTTGATGATTATTTGACCAAACCTTTTCATTTGGAAGAATTATTATTACGTATAAAAAGAATGTTAAAAAGAAGATCGTGGTATACGACAGAGGGGAGCAATTTAGTTTACAAATTTGGCGAAAATAAAATAGACTTTGAAAAAATGGAATGTTATAGTAAAAGTAAAACTTACCAATTAACTCAAAACGAAATTATGGTATTAAAATATCTTATAGACAACAAGGGGAAAATAGTAAGCCGAAAGGATTTATTAGAAAACGTTTGGCATGTATCTCCTGAAATAGAAACGAGAACAGTAGATATTTTTATATCAAGATTAAGGAAATATTGTGAAGATAATCCATCTGAACCTAGATATATAAAAAGTATAAGGGGAGTAGGATATATTTTTGAAGATTGTAATGAAAGTATTATATAAACTCCAAATAAACTTCAATTAAGATTCTATTTATATATAAATATTAAATTCAAAGTACTAGAAAAATATAAAAAATTACCCAAAAAGGACATTCTATATGAAATACCAATTTTATATTTAATGTTGATTAAATTTAACCTTGAAAAAGTAAATTATCGATATTATATTATTTTCAGCTATTCAATAATATCTAAAATTTTGAACTTATCACTCAAAATAGAAAACAAACCAAAATTACTTGATAAAGTTAGAATAACTCTGCGTACCTTACACTATAGCATTAAAACAGAAGAAGCTTACCTAAGATGGATAAAAGAATTTATAATTTTTAATAACAGAGTTCATCCTGAAAATTTAAACAATAATCATGTATCAACATTTTTATCTTATCTTGCGGTTGAAAGGCAGGTTTCATCATCTACTCAAAATCAGGCTTTATGCGCAATTGTATTTTTATATAAAAAAGTATTAGAAAAAGATTTCGGCTGGCTTGAGGATGCAGTTAGAGCAAATAGGAGTGTAAGAATTCCCGTTGTATTTTCAAAAGATGAAGCGATGAAAATGATTTCATTTATTCACGGCACACCGAAAATAATTACCTCAATATTATATGGAAGCGGGCTTCGATTAAATGAAGCATTAAAGTTGAGGGTATTAGATATTGATTTTGAAAATAGAACGATAACAGTTAGAAGCGGAAAAGGGAAAAAAGATAGAACTACTGTTTTGCCTAATTCAATTATTAATGACTTAAAAGACCATATAAATAATATAAAAGAAATCCATTACAATGATTTAAGGGAAGGATACGGAGAAACGATACTGCCATATTCCTTGGGTAAAAAATATCCAAACGCGGCAAAAGAATTTAAGTGGCAATATGTTTTTCCGGCTGATAAAAGAATAAAAGATGAAATTAGCGGAAAGTATGTAAGATTTCATATTCATGAAACTACGATACAAAAAGCGATAAAGCAGGCATTAAGAAAGTCGAAAATAGATAAAAAAGCAGGTTCGCACACATTCAGACATAGTTTTGCCACGCAATTATTAAGTAACGGATATGATATACGAACAATACAAGAATTATTAGGGCATCAGTCATTAAGAACAACAATGATATATACGCATGTATTAAAAAATATATCAGGTGTAAGGAGTCCTCTGGACTAACACATTTTTAGTTCCGAAAAAATTTCCGTTCTAACACAAGGCGGGGATTTAATTATGGTTGTATTAGTTGCAAATTTTTGCAGAAACAATAATTTGTATAACTAAATAAATAATTGTTATTCGGAAATTATTCCCGTAATAACAGAAATAAAAGAAGTAACAAACCCCAGTTAGGGGTTCTATATAAGTATATGTTATACCACAAAAAATAATTATCATGGTGTTGATATATTGTGCAAAATATAGTACGTTTAACAGCACAATATAAAAGGGAGTGTTTATGCACAGAATACAATTAGATAAAGATATTCAACCTCTTTCAGAATTTCGTTCA
>JAHJUE010000024.1 GCA_018829205.1 Bacteroidota bacterium | reverse complement strand
TGAATTATTTTATTAGACTAATGAGTAAAGAAAAAGTTGTATTAGTATTAAAAAATAATTTAAATAAGTATTTGATGAGTTAAACTTTAGATGAAAATTTATGAAAGGATATGTTTCAGTTTGAAATTGCATACTATAATTTCATGTTATAAATTGAACAATTCTTAATTGAAGAATAATGATGAAATTAATCAAATCGCCAAACCTTAAAACTGTTAAACAAATATTCATTATTAACCTTCTCTTATTAATATTCTATTCAATTTTCATCTCCGTTTTTGACAATGATTTAATATTAGGCTCCGTAAAATCAAATGATATATTTTTTGAGTATGTCGGATTCAAAATATTATTAGGAGTTCTATTTTTTATTAGTTCAATATTAGTCTGCAAGATAAGCAATGAAAAGAAATGGCTGTGGATTATACTTGGAGGTGGACTAACTGCAAGAATTATTTTAATACCGACATACCCGGTAGTTGAAAATGATTTTTACAGGTATTTATGGGACGGCGCTGTTTCGGCCAACGGTATAAACCCTTATGAATACAGCCCGATTGAAGCTTTGGAAGGGAACACTGAGAGAGAAGTTCCGGATATATTAAAACAATTGGCGGCAGAATCCGGGGAAATTATTCACGGGATTAATCATCCGCATATACGAACAATTTATCCGCCTGTTGCGCAGGTTATATTTGCGGCATGCTATTTTATTTTTCCGTGGAAAATATGGGGATTAAAAATATTTTTTCTTCTTTTTGATTTAGCGGCTTTATACTTAATATTTTTACTGCTCAAAAAGTATAAAAAACCGATTATATTTATTTTCTTTTACTGGCTTAACCCTATTATTATACATGAGTTTTACGCCGCCGCACATATGGATATTCTTCTTATCCCTTTTGTTCTCTCTTTTTTGTTCTTTGTAATTTTAAGGTCAGATTATATTTCATCAATATTTTTATCGCTTGCCGCCGGAATTAAGATTTGGCCGGTAATATTTATGCCTGCTCTCATTAGAAATATGTGGAGTAATAAAAGAAAATTATTTTTTGTTCTTTTTATAACTGCTGCATTAATTGGAATAATATTTATACCTGTACTCACTACCTTTTTTGATAGAAGTTTAGGTTTTGTTGTATACGCGCAGAGCTGGACAAACAATGAAGCTGTTTTTAGAATTTTGAATTTTTTTATTAAACAATTTAACCTGATTATTGGATTTAATTATTTTAGCTCGCTTCAATTGACTAGATGGCTAACAGGATTCTTTTTTATTTCATTCTTATTTTTTTATTTCAGAAAAACAATTAAAAGTCCGGAAGAATATTTCGAGAAAATTCTTGTAATAACCGCGGTTTTATTTTTTATAAGTCCTACTCAATTCCCTTGGTATTTTACATGGGTTATTCCTTTCTCAGTTTTCCGGCCAAAGGTTTCGCTTTTATTATATCCGGTCTTTCTTCCACTTTATCAATTGAATTATTTGTCCCCTTATTTGGTTTATCTTCAGCATATACCAATTTTAATACTATTTTTATTTGAGTTAAGATTTAAGAAATGGGGAGATACTTTCGGATTAACAGAAGTTAAAGGATTGTAAATACTTTAAATAATCGCAACGTCTAATTGTCAAATTAAATGACTTATGAGAACACTTAAACAGATAAAAAAAATAATAGTAGGAATAATAGGTTTTACAATTCTATTCATCGGTGTGCTGCTTATATTTTTACCCGGCCCTGCTTTTATAATTATTCCGATTGGACTTGGAATTTTAGCGACAGAATTTGTATGGGCTAAAAATATGCTTGAGAAGATAAAACGAAAAATAAAAAACAGAAATAAGTAATTATTTTTTTTTGTTCCATTCCTGCAGCGCTTTTAATACTTCGGACAAGGCGGAAATAACATCATCTCTTTTATCCTGCGGAATCTTCTCAAGGATTTCTTTGTGAATTTTAACGTGACTGTCTGATACATTTTTTATAAACGGCAGACTTTTATTTGTAAGAGTAACGATGATATTTCTTTTATCTTGCTTGTCGCTGGCTCTTGTAATAAAATTTTTCGCTTCAAGTGAAGTAAGAATATGAGTAATTCTTCCTGGTGTTAATTCCATCAGCCTGCAGAGTTCTTTTATTGTCATCGAATTCCGGTCTTCAAACAATCTTAAACACCTGAATTCTGCTGGAGTTAAATTAAACATTGAAGCAAAATAATTTTCCTTTTCACTGCACGTCCTAGCCAAATCACATGTAAGATGAGCCATTTCCTTAGCTAGATTTATATTTATACTCATTTTTATTCCTGCTTAATCGTACTTAGTTCTCAGATTAAAATAATTTAATGGCAGCTAAGATTCAATTAAATCCTTTAATTATTTATCCTGTTTTTGATATATATTTGCTAATTTTTCGTATTTTTGATATCAAAATTAAAGGAAGCATTAATTGAATATATTGGTAACCGGCGGAGCCGGGTATATAGGTTCGCATTTTGTGAAGCAATTGGTCAAAGTTGGTTACAATGCAGTTGTTCTTGATAATCTTTCCCGCGGCCATAAAGAATCTGTTCCGGCAAATGTTAATCTTGAAATTGTTGATCTCAAAGATTATAAAAGCACAAGAACCATTTTTAATAAATATAAATTTGACGCCGTTGTTCATTTTGCAGCTTATGCTTATGTAGGCGAATCGGTTGAAAATCCGGAACTATATTATACAAATAATTTAATAGGGACTATGAATTTATTAAAAGCCGTTAAAGAATCCGGCATTAATAAATTCGTGTTTTCATCTACATGTTCTCTTTACGGAAATCCTTTAAAAGTTCCCATCTCGGAAAATGAATCGGTTAAACCAATCAATCCTTATGCGCATAGCAAACAAATGATAGAAAATATTTTAAAGGATTACAGCGAAGCATACGGTATAAATTATGTGGCGCTTAGATATTTTAACGCGGCGGGAGCCGATCCTGAAGGAGATATTGGCGAGAGCCATGATCCCGAACCTCATTTAATACCAATTACACTTCAGGTTGCACTTGGTAAAAGAGAGAAAGTTTCCATTTTCGGCAATGATTATGATACGCCCGATGGTACTTGCCTTAGGGACTATATACATATAAATGATCTGGCGGATGCTCATATTAAAGCTCTTGAATATTTGAATAACGGAGGCAGTTCGGATATTTTTAATCTTGGAACAGGAAATGGAAATTCTGTTCTTGAAATTATTAGAACGGCTGAAAAAATTATCGGGGAAAAAATAAAATTTGAAATAACAGATAGAAGAGCCGGCGATCCCGCAGTTCTTGTCGCCGATAATAAAAAAGCTAAACAAGTACTTGACTGGCAGCCGGAATTTAATTTGGAGAAAATTATCTCAACCGCATGGAACTGGCATTCAAATCAAAAATATTGAGAGAATTAATTGAATATTAAAAAAGTAGAAATAGAAGGACTGCTAATTATTGAACCGTCGGTTTTCCCCGATGACCGGGGTTACTTTTACGAATCGTTTTCTTTAAAACGATATTCCGAAGCAGGGATAAATTTTCAGTTCGTTCAGGATAATATTTCAAAATCATCTAAAAATACTTTGCGGGGATTGCATTACCAAATTGGTGAATTCGCGCAGGGCAAACTCTGTCAGGTTTTATCCGGAAAAGTATTGGACATTGCTGTTGATATTCGTTTCGGTTCGCCTACTTTCGGAAAATACGTTTCACTTGTTCTTTCGGATGAAAATAAAAATCAATTTTTTATACCGCCGGGTTTTGCGCATGGATTTTCAGTTCTTTCGGAACAAGCTATTTTTAGTTATAAATGTACTTCATATTATAATAAACAATACGAACGTTCAATAATTTATAGTGATGAAGATCTAAAAATTGATTGGCAGATTGAAAGTCCAATAGTATCTCCAAAAGATTTGTTAGGGAAAAAATTTATAGAAATTGATAAAGATTTTACTTACGAAAAATAAATTCTCTATTCAGCAGGAGGAATAAATGAAAGTTGCAGTTATAGGAACGGGTTATGTTGGATTAGTATCAGGAACGTGTTTTGCCGAAATGGGAAATAATGTTATATGCGTTGATAATAATCAGGATAAGTTGAAAAAATTAAAATCAGCCGAAGTGCCGATATACGAACCTGGATTGGATATTATATTTTACAGAAACATCGCAAAAAAAAGATTGGTGTTTACCGATGATTTAAAGAGCGCGGTATTGGAATCAGATATAATTTTCTTATGTCTCCCAACACCTCAGGGCGAAGACGGTTCGGCCGATTTGAAATATGTTTTCGGAATTGCCGAAGAGATAGGTCAAATATTAAAAGAAGCCGGAGATAAGGATTTTAAGGTTCTGGTTAATAAAAGTACCGTTCCCGTTGGCACCAGCGCTTTGGTTACAGAACGATTAAGTAAATATGGAATTAAAAATTTTGAAGTTGCTTCAAATCCCGAATTTTTACGCGAAGGATTTGCTGTTGAAGACTTTATGAAACCCGACAGAATTGTAATAGGCGCTAAAACCAAACCTACAATGGAGAAATTAAAAGCATTGTATGAACCTTTTGTACGCCAGGGAAATCCAATTATTGAAATGGATCCTTACAGCTCAGAGGTTACTAAATACGCCTCAAACTCTTATCTGGCTATGCGCATTACATTTATGAACGAACTGGCAAACTTCTGTGAAAAAGTTGGAGCTGATGTTGATATGGTAAGAAAAGGTATGAGCACAGATACTAGAATCGGGAAAAGATTTTTATTTCCCGGTATTGGATACGGCGGTTCTTGTTTTCCAAAGGATGTTAACGCGTTAATAAAAACATCTACCGAGAATGGTGCCGAAATGAAAATTCTTTCCATGGTTGATAAGGTTAATAAAGCGCAAAAACTTGTTTTAGTGGATAAACTGCTTAATCATTTTGGTGAAGTTAAAGGAAAACAATTCGCGGTTTGGGGATTAGCCTTTAAACCAAATACTGATGATATGAGAGAAGCCCCGGCCGTTGTAATAATTAATAGACTACTTGAGCTTGGAGCAAAAGTTAAAGCTTATGATCCGGCCGCAATGGATAATACAAGATTTTATTTGGGTGATAAAATAGAATACGTTAACGAGCAGTATGATGCCTTGCCCGGTTCGGACGCGCTTTTGATTTTCACCGAATGGAATGAATTTAGAAATCCTAATTTTGATACCGTAAAAGCATCACTTAAAAATAATGTTATATTCGACGGAAGAAACATTTATGATGTCGCTAAAATGAAAGAACTCGGATTTGTTTATTACAGCATCGGAAGACAGGCTGTTGTTTAAAAAATGAATGAATGGCTGATTGTCCTACTTCGTAAAAGTTTCGGATGACAATCAGTCATTCATCCAATCATTCAATCAGTTTCATGAAAAGCATACTTATCAAATTCAAAATCTATTATTTAGCTGTTTAGAATCTTCTCGTAATAAGCTTCATACTGCGGAACAATTAAACTTTTATCGAATACATTTACCGCTCTGTCGCGTGAATTTTTAGAAAATATATTATACTTCC
>JAHJUE010000001.1 GCA_018829205.1 Bacteroidota bacterium | reverse complement strand
CGAAATCATTTTTGTTATATTTTTATTTGTCGCGGATATAAACCTAACATCAATTTTCCGAGAACTAACTCCGCCTAATCTTTCAATTTCTTTTGTTTGAATAACACGAAGAAGTTTTGCCTGAAGATTAAAACTCATCTCGCCTATTTCATCGAGAAAAACCGTTCCTCCGTCGGCCATTTCCAACCTGCCAGGCTTGCTTTTAACCGCACCGGTAAATGCCCCGCTCTCATATCCGAATAATTCCGATTCCAATAAATCAGCCGGAATTGCTCCGCAGTTAACGGCAACAAAAGGTTTACTGCTCCTTGCGCTGTTCGCGTGAATAGCGCGTGCGAGTAATTCTTTCCCGGTTCCGTTTTCACCAAGAATAAAAATTGAAGCGTCTGTGTTTGAAACTTTTGATGCAATCTTTAAAACATTGAATAATTTTTTTCCTGTTCCTATCATATCTTCCGAAACGAATTGTTCGCGTAGTTGTTTAAATTCCGCATGTGGTTTTTCAATCAATTTTTCTTCTAATGCATTAATTTCTTTTGATACCTCTATTCCTTTTACAATCTGTTTCGCGAACGCTATTAAAAAAGTTAAATCATAATCAACAAACGCTTCTTCTTTATTTCTTCTATCGAGGTAAACCGCACCGTAGACTTTATTGCCGGAAATTAAAGGCACACACATTGCTGCCGTTAAACCAAGCGATATAATGCTGTGTTTCGATGAAAACTCTATCTCACTTTTTATATCGCTTAACTGCACTGGCTTTAAATTTTTTATTGTGTTTTTAATTATTGTTGTGCTTAATTCTTTAGCGGAACTATTTTTCTCCGGATCCATATTTTTCGCAACTATTTCTTCTATCCCGCCTTTATCGTTTAATAAAACGATAAAACCTTCATCAGCGCTTAATTCTTTTATTACCGTGTCAATAGCCTTTTCCATTAATGCTTTCATTTCCGTTTCTGATTGGAACAAAATTCCGGATGAATATAATCTTTCGAGTCTGTTTCTTTCCCGTTCCTTATTTTCAAGCTTGTCGTTTAAAGATTCATAACTGTCAAAAATTGCATTTATTTCTTTTGTTACCTGCCTGTTGTATTCCATTAATTTTCTGAAAAGCGAATCAACTTTTTTTAAAGCCGTACTGCCGCTTTCAATTGATTTTATTGACGATGTAAGATTCATAAAATCTTCTGAAGTCCTGCTTACAAAGTCGCCTAGGTATTTATTTAATGCTTGTCTCTTTTCGAATAAATCCATATAAAGCTCAATTCATGTTTTTTATTTTTATAAATTCGCCTAATATTTCATCTGCATTTGAAAATCTTTTTTCAGGATCTTTCATTATACATTTGATTATAATATTTTCAAGTTCTGCCGGGCATTTGTAATTTATTAAACTTGGTTTTTCCGGCTCGGTATTAAAGATAGAATGAATTAACGCAATTTCGTTTTCTCCCGTGAACGGAAGTTTTTTTGTAACCATTTGATACAGCACAACACCGAAGGAAAAAATATCGCATCGCTGGTCAATATTCATATTTGTAACCTGTTCCGGAGCAACATAACCAAGCGTACCAACAACCGTACCAAGTGAAGTCATTGTTGAAACCAGCGGCGATTTTGAAAGTCCGAAATCCATTATTCGTATAATTCCTTTTTCATCAAACATAATGTTCTGCGATTTTAAATCGCGGTGAATTATATTTTTATTATGAATTTCTTTTAGCCCGGAGCAAACCTGTTCGGCAATAATTAAAATTGTTTGAAATGAAAGAGGATAATTTTTCTCTATATATTCATCAAGTGTTCCACCGCTTAAATATTCCATCGCAACAAAAGAATGCTTCTCCGTTTCTCCGAACTCAAAAACTTTTACAATATTCAAATGATTCATTGAAGATAGAAATCTGCCTTCTGAATTTAAACGTTTCCTGTTTTCTTCATCTTTCAGTAATTGCGGGTTTAAAACTTTTACGGCAACAGTTTTATTTTCGTGAATGTCTAAAGCTTTAAAAACTTTACCTGTACCACCAACGCCGAGTATTTCGAGCAACTTGTAATGAGATATAAACCGGCTTTCTTTTCGTTCAATATATTCGGAAGCTATTTTTATGAACAGCAAATATAATGCGACGGGAGAAATAAAGGAAATTAGAACTGAAAAATATACTTCGCTTTCAACTATAAAATGAATCAACAAAACATAAAATAAAAGCAACAATCCGGTCACGTACCATTTTTTAACAATTTGTTTCGCTTTAGTTTTCAACCCGTATATAATCAATAAGTACAAAATCAAAATAAAAAGAATGAATTTTACAATTTCGGTCAACCAATCAACAAGCAGTATTGAGCGCTGAAAAGATTTACCAGATAAAATTAATAAATGCGCCAGCATGCTCGATTCTTTAATTTCAATTATTTGATTTGTACCTGGGTTGTTAACCGTTTTTGTATTACCGGATGGAAATTTAACTTCAAGAGAATATGTTAACGAAGTGTCTAAGCCGAAATGAATGTTTGTAAAGTCTTTTTGCAGCATCGGAGATGATCCGAGCCCGGCTTCTCTTATTGTTTTATATTTTTGGTTTCCATTTTTATCAAATCCTGTTAAATATATTTTTGTTCCTATTCCGCTACGGTTGCTTAAGTCCGGATACAATTTTACTTTTAAATAATTTCCGGAAATTAAATTGTTTCGGTAAAATGCGACTCTAACTCCTTCGCCCATTGATAAAACATAACTGCCGATAAACAAATCCATATCGCCGTCGTTGTCGGTATCCGCAAAAGAAGGACTGCCTGTAAAATTAATTCCTACTTCCTCGGTTATTTCTGTAAAATAAAATTGGGGAGAGTTAATAAATAATTTCGACCCGATAAATAAATCGAGCCAGCCGTCGTTATTTACATCTGCCGCAGCAACAATTCCATTAATGGGCTGCGGGTGAGTTACCGGATCCGAAAAACCAACCGATTCGGAAAAATCTTTAAAGGAAGCGTCTCCATTATTAATAAGCATTTTTAATTTTTCGCCTGCGTTAAAAACGAATAAATCAGTGAACCCGTCGTTATTAAAATCTTCGGCTATTCCAGAAAACGTTCCTGGTGAAACTTTTGCATAAAACGTGGAATCGTCTTTTTCTGTAAACTTAAAATTACCCTTGTTGAGAAAGAGAGAAATATGTTTTTCGTTTTTTGCCGCTCTGTAAATTATTACAACGTCGACCAAGTTGTCGTTGTTAAAATATCCGAATATTGTTCCATACGATCTGTGGTTGAGATATTTGTTAATACCAGAATTATTATAAACATTTTTAAAATCACCTGTCCCGTTGTTTTTAAAAAGCATGTCTTCGGCATTAAAATTTGAAATGTATAAATCAAGATTTCCGTCGTTATCAAAATCGACAAACTTTGCAGATAGAGTTGCAAGTAAATCAGACTGAATATAATCGAGTTTTAAATAATCACTGTTTTTGTTTTCTTTAAAATCTAAACCTCCGGTTCCGAATAACAATCGGAAATTTAAATCATCCATGATTTCTAGAACATCTGTGTATCCGTCGTTGTTAACATCCCCCAACGCATTAACCTGGCTGAAAAACTGAGTCTCGCCGGAACTCAAAAATGCTTTTACTTCGCTAAAAGAATTGTTATAACGATTTTCATAAAAAAGATTAGGACTTTTTTCTTTGATCAAAAACAGTTCAGGATAATCATCATTGTTGTAATCAAAAAAAACTCCGCCTGCTCCTTCTTTTCTTAAAGACGCTTGGGCAGTAATATCCGTAAAAGAAAAATTATGGCTTTGCGTGTTTGTATAAATTCCGTTTATTCCGACTAGCCAGATTTTATCGGCGCCGTTTTCTTCTATAACAGAAATATCTTGAAAATCATCTTCAAAAATTTTAATGCTTTCATTTTGTTTCCACTCTCCATTTTCAAACAAAATTAACGACGACCTTGCGCCCGCTATATATATTTTATTTTCATTAATGGCTTTTATTGAGTAAAAATTAATCCTGAAATCGGTTATCATTTTATTCCATGTGCCGTTTTCATATTTTAAAACAGTTCCTTTTTCGCCAGCAATCCAACCGGTTTTTTTATTTATAAAGGAAATTTTATTAAGTTCTACGTTTACCGGCGAATCATAATTATGCCAACTGCCGTTATAATATTTCAAGATAATTCCGGCCTTTCCTACTGCCCAGCCGAGTGAATCGGAAATCATAAAAACATCGTGAAGATCGCCGGTTATTATATTGGAGGCATTTTCATTTTTTACGGGACTGTAAACTTCTTTCCACTTTTTCCCGTTATAAAAAATTATATTTCCTCTTTGGCCGACCATATAGGCATTGCCGCCGGGCGTAATGGAAAGCGAAAGCCACATTGAATAATCAGTTTCGTCCCACATTACTTTTGGCAATTCAATTTCTTTTATCCGGCTTTGAGAATAAGAATATAAGTGCGGCTTGTAACTGTTATCATAGTTAGAGTGAGTTAAATACCAGATTGTTTTTTCATTAACTTTTTTTACATTCGGGTAATCGGAATAGTTAAAATTATCAAAAGCCGTCCATCTGCCGTTTTCGAAAATTAAAAACTCACCTTTCTCTCCGCCGTTTTCCGGATCGCCTTTTCCTCTTGATATAGCGAAACCGATCTCAGTGTTTAACATTTCAATTCTATGGCCAAGTGAAAGTGTTGCTTGTTTGAACCAAACTTCATCTCCATAGAATTTTATCTTCTTTTTTATTTGAGAACTGTTTTCATAATTACAAGAAACTGCTGTAAAAAAAAGGATTACCGCTGTTATTACTTTTATAAATAAGAAAAAATTTATACTTACTTTTTGGATGTTTTTATCCCCGTAGATTTGATAAATATTGTGTTTTATTGAATTGAACTTTAAAGATACGACGTATAATTTAGCCTAATTTTTATTACTTCACAAATTTCAATATTATCTAAAACTTTTTTTCTGAAGTAATTAATGAGCAGAATACTAAATATATTTTTGCGGATTTTAAACCAAAAACAAATATAAATTGTCGAACCTGTTAAAAAGGAAAAAATATGAATAAACTGTTTTTTGTAATTACGATCTTATTTGTTTTTTCAATACAAACAAGTTCTCAGCCGCGCGAAAATAGGCCGCTTCCGAATTTTGAAAAACTGAAATTGGAATTAAACCTAACCGCAGAGCAAGCTGAAAAATTTGAATCTCTATTTAACAAAAAAATGAAAGAGATGAAGGATGTAAAAGATTTCTTTAAGGAAGATCGTTCAGCGGTTGGTGATAAAATAAAAGAATTAAACGAAAAATATCATATCCTGTTTTCACAAATTCTTGACGAAGAGCAGGTTGAAAAACTTGAGCAGCTTACTAAAAGAATTGATGGTGAAAATAAAGATAAACGGGGGAAAAGAAATAAGCATTAATTTATTACGGCTATCTATTTCCCAATAGGAATCACAGATATCTTGTTTATTTAATAACCGGATAAGAATAATAATTTCTTAATTTAGAAGCGGTGCTCTCAATTTTTTATTTGTGTCGTATTTAGAAAGGCTACCCTGAATTTTGATCCTTTTCCTTTTTCGCTTTCTACAGATATGTTAGCGCCGTTTAATTCACAGTAATTTTTTACAAGAGCTAACCCAAGTCCCGTGCCTTCAAATTTTCTTGTGTATCCTTGTTCTTCCTGTGAAAACACGTCAAACAAATATGGCAGATAATGTTTAGAAATCCCGATACCTGTATCTATTACATCCACATAAACAGAATTTTTTTCGTCTTTATCAACAACAACATTTATTTGACCCGACTCGGTATATTTAATTGCGTTATCCATTAGATTAGTAAAAATCTGCTCGAACATATATTCATCGGAATGAATAAAAACATTTTTAAGATTGCAATTAAAATACAATTTAAGGCCTTTTATTCCGCACTTATACTCATATTCCGGTATTATCATTTCTTTAAATTGTTTTGTAACATCAATTTTTTTTGGGTTCAGTTCATAAGAACCAATTTGAATTTGCGAGAGATTTAAAATCAAATCTATTGTACGAATTATTCGGTTCCCGGCTCTTTTAATTAACGTAAAGTTTTCTTCAAGGTCTTTGCTAATATTTCCTTTAACCTCTTCCCAAATGAGGCTTGAAAAACTCAGCAATATATTAACGGGAGTTCTAATTTCATGAGAAATTTGAGCGAGAAATTCAGTTTTTAGTTTATTTGCTTTTTCTGCAGTTTCTTTAGCAAGCCGTAATTCTTCAATCATTTTTTTCTGGTTTGAAACATCTTCTTTTACGGCGACAAAATGGGTTATCTTTCCTTTATCGTCTTTAATTGAAGAAATTGAATTATACTCCCAGTATAATTCGCCGTTTTTTGTTTTGTTGAGCAATTCTCCGCGCCAATTATTTCCGGTTTTAATTGTATTCCAAAGATCGTTATAAACCTCTTTGGGGGTTAAATCGCTTTTTAGTATTTTCGGGTTTTTATTAATTACTTCATCTCTTTCATAACCTGTAATTTTAGTAAAGCTGGGATTAACATATTCAATAAAACCGTTGGAATTTGTTACTAATACGGAAGCGGAGCTTTGTTCCATTGCCTTAGACAGTTTTCTTAAACTGTTTTCAATAATTACTCTTTCTGTTATATCAAGCAGAACGCCGATGACTACGGGTTGACCTTTTAATGAAGAAATTCTTCCCTGTACATCAACATTAATAATTGATCCGTCTTTTTTTCTTCCTTTGAAAGAGTAATGAATCGCTTCGGTTTTTCCTTTTAATCTTTTCTGCAAATTTTCTCTTACAAGCTCAACGTCTTCTTCATGAACAAGATCCGATACCGCGCATTCATTTATTATCTCATTAATTGTGTAACCGAATATTTCCGCAAATTTCGGATTTACATAATGAAATTTATTTTCTTTAATTATATATATGCCGGACAATGATTGTTCAACCAGCGCTCTGAATTTATATTCGGCATCTTTTAATTCACTTATATATTTATGTTTCTCAAGCGCAACGCTTATAAGTCCGCTTACAACTCTTAAAGCATAGCTGTCACCGAAGTCCCAGTTTTTTTCCTTTATTTCCGCATTAAATCCTAAAAAACCTATTGTTTTTTTCTGCTGGATAATAGGAACAATTATAACAGATCTGATATTTAGTTTCACGAGGTTTTGTTTTTCTTTAACCACCTCAGTAGATAGTTTAAGTACATTATTTATAATTAAAATATCCTGACCAATTATGCGGTTCATTCCCCATGGAAATAATTCGATGGAAACATTTTGAAATTTATCTTTGTTGGGTTTCACTTGCGGAGAGTGCCATTCGTGGGTGTTTGTCATTTTTTCATTATTTTCATCAAAAAGAAAAACATAACTTCTGTCAACTCCGGCAAATTCACCAAGCGTTTTTAACGCATATTGAATTGATTCGTCAATCTTGCTTTCGCTTTCTTCAAAAAAGTAGGAGGAAATATTTGAAAGGACATTTTCTATTTCCAATCTATATTTTAATTTAAGTTCATTTTCTTTCGCTTTAGTTATGTCTGTTATTACGCCAACAATACCTTCGGGCTTGCCGTTGCTTCCTGCAAATGTAGCTTTGTCAAATTTTACGTTTTTAACAGAGCCTTCTTTGTTGATTATTTTCCATTCATAACTTTGTTTGCCGGGATTATCAAACAGCTCTTTGTCTTTTTCAAAATATTTATCGGCTATTTCCTTTTCCGACATTTCATAAACATCCTTACCTATAATTTCATTTGCCGAAAGTCCTACAAACTCCTCGAAAGCCTGGTTGCAGCCTAAATATTTTCCCTCGGCATTTTTATAAAATACGGGTTCGGGAATAGCATTAATTAAATTTTGCAGAAAATTAAGTTTGTTTTTTTGTGTTTGGTTTGAATTATTCGAGGAATGAATTATCGTGCCAAGAAGAATTATCGACTCATTAATTTCTTCTTGTTCGTTTTCCGAAAGCAATTCTATATTGGAAGGCGAAATGTAACCGAAAATATTATCATTATAAGAAACTTCTATGTCTTCTGTTTTTAGTTTTTTCTCATTAAATAAAAATCCGTTTTGCGGATAAAGAGTGTTGATGTTTTGGATGAAACAGGATATTATTTCATCTTCTGTTTTTAGTTTTACAAGTCCAGAAACTATATTTAATAGGTTCTTCTTCACCGCATGCCTAAATTTCTGACTAATTTTCAAAATGGACTTATATAATAATTAACGGTCTTTAAATTTCAAAATACTAATAGAACAATTATTTAATTTGATTCGGGTTAAATAAAATTAATATAAGTTATTAAATCAGAATAAAAATAAATAATTTTATTTATTTTTTATTTCTTTCCATGTTTTATAAGTAGATTCCATTTGTGATCTGTTATCAGGAATCTCATTAAGCGGCAGACACTCTTTAAGTGTATTCTTTAATTGATTTGGCAAAGCTTGATATAATTCTGTGCCTTTCGTTTTCCATTCAATCATATCATCATGAACGTCCTTAATAATTTTTGCGGGATTTCCGACAACAACTTTCCTGTTTGGAATTTTCATTTCGGCTGGAATAAAACATAATGCTCCAATTATACATTCATCCCCGACTACAGCATTGTCCATTATAACGGCGTTCATACCAATTAATGAATTAAAACCTATATTTGCGCCGTGAATAATTGCGCCATGACCAATGTGAGCATTTTTCTTTAATGTAACAGTTATTCCGAGAAACATATGAACAATACAATTTTCCTGAACATTGCATCCGTCCTCTATAACTATTTCGCCCCAGTCGCCCCGGATAGCAGCGCCGGGTCCAACGTAAACATCTTTTCCAATTATTACATTTCCCGTAACAGCGGCAAGCGGGTGAATAAATGAGCTTTCATGGATAACAGGTTTGTAACCGTTAAATTCGTAAATCATACTAGCCGTCGCTTATTTTATTCAAAGGGTAAGAAATATTTTCCGTATTTTCAACCTGCAAATCATAAGCCGGCGAAAGTTTTACGTTTTATATAAAATAGAGGTTGACAGTAAATAGAATAAATTAGTTCAAAACCTGTAACACAATCTTTTTTATTTCGTCTTACATTACAACCATTTTAATTATGTTACGGTCTTATTAAATAAAATTATTAGCCGGGGGTAAAGTGCTTTCACACCTTTTAAAAATAGCTTTCAGAAACATTTATCGTCAAAAAGGTTATTCGTTTATCAATATTGCAGGTCTTGCAATCGGTTTGTCTTTTTCTACACTAATTTTATTGTGGGTACAGGATGAATTAAGTTATGATAATTATCATAGTAACCTTGAAAATATTTATCAAATTGAAGAAGACCAGTATTATTCCGGCGAAAGATTTCACACAACCGTAACGCCCTTTCCTTCGGCTCCGGTATTGGAAGACGAAATACCCGAAATTTTAGAAACTGCTAGATATATGCCCTGGCTTGGTGAAGTTTTTGTAAGACATAATGATAAAATTTTTCCCGAAATTAATGTTGTAGCCGCCGACGCAGAATTTTTTAAAATTTTTTCCTACAAATTTATTCAGGGAAATAAAGAGACCGCGCTTGTAAATTCCAAATCAATTGTAATTGACGAAGAAATTGCTAATAAATATTTCGGAAATGAAAACCCTGTAGGAAAAACCTTAACAATAAACAATACATTCGATTTTGAAGTTACGGCCGTAATGGAAAAAGTACCCTCAAATTCAACATATACTTTTAATATGGTTTTTCCGTTTACGGATTTAAAAGCAATGGATATCTGGAGCGATTCCTGGGGAAATAATTCCATATTTTCATTTGTTGCTCTACAGCCGGGCGCTTCAATTCCTGACGTAAATAAAAAAATGACTGAAATTCTTAAAAGAAATAACGAAGGAACTTCAACAGAATTTTTATTATTCCCATTTAAAGATAAACATCTTTATTCATACGGCGGATACGGAAAACCCGATACGGCGGTAAAATATGTTTATGTTTTTTCAGCTATAGCTTTGTTTGTGCTTTTAATAGCGTGTATTAATTTTATGAATCTTTCAACCGCAAAATCGGCAAACCGCGCAAAAGAAATAGGAGTTCGAAAAGCAATTGGCGGATTAAGAGCAAGTTTAGTAAAACAATTTTACGGTGAGTCAATAATAATGGCGCTGTTAAGTTCTTTGGCCGCTTTTATTATTGTTGTTTTATTGCTTTCGCCTTTTAATGATATTACAAGCAAATCAATTTCTTTTATTGAATTAATAAAACCCGATTTTCTGTTCGGCTTTTTTGCTATTACCCTGCTGACAGGAATTATTTCGGGCAGTTATCCCGCTCTATATCTTTCATCGTTTCAGCCAATAAAAGTATTGCGCGGAACACTAAGCGGCGGATCAAAAAGTTCGAAATTTAGAAAATCATTAGTTGTTATACAGTTTACCGTTTCAATTGGTTTAATAGTATCAACGGCAATTGTTTTTAATCAGTTAAATTTTATGAGAAATAAGAATCTCGGTTATAATCAGGAGCAGCTTGTTTATGTCAGCGTTAACGGAAAATTAAAAGAAAATTATAAAACAATTAAAAACGAGTTTGCAAAAGTATCTTCGGTGTTAAATGTTACCGGTTCAAGAGACAGGCCGGCTCTTTACGGAAGTAATTCGGGCGGAATAAACTGGCAGGGAAAGGATCCCGAAGCAACTGTACTTGTTTCATTTTCCGGTGTTGATTATGATTATACCGAGACTTTAGAAATTAAAATGAAAGAAGGAAGATCATTTAGTCCGCAGTTTCCTGCCGACATGGAAATTGATTCGTTGGGAAATTTTTTAGTAAATGAATCATTAGCAAAAATTATGGGTGACGGTTCGGCACTTGGTAAATCCTTAGATTTTCTTGGATTAAAGGGACAGATTGTTGGTGTAATGGAGGATTATCATTTTTCTAAAGTAAGCAGTAAAATACAGCCGCTGGCCTTATATTTAAGCGAAGAGACTATTAATTATATCATTCTAAAAATTAAACCGGATAACTTAACAAGCACAATGGATCAGTTAACGGAGGCGTGGCATAATATATATTCCGATTATCCTTTCGAGTTTAAATTCTTAAATGACGACCTAGATAAAATGTACAGATCAGAAACAAGAATGTTTGATCTATTAAAATATTTCGCTATCGTAGCGATTATTATTGCATGTCTGGGTTTGTACGGACTTGCTTCCTTTGCCGCCGAACAAAGAACAAAAGAAATAGGAATAAGAAAAGTGCTGGGAGCTTCTGAATTTAATCTTGCATTGCTTATTTCAAAAGAGTTTGTAATTCTAGTTTCTCTTTCTAATTTAATCGCTTGGCCTCTTTCGTTTTATTTAATGAAAGACTGGCTTGATACTTTTGCTTATAGAATTAATTTGAGTATTTACTTTTTTGTAATTGCGGGTTTGACAGCGTTAATAATAACTATACTTACGGTAAGTTATCAGGCGTTTAAAGCCGCATATTCCAATCCGGTAAAATCTTTAAGATCGGAATAATTGTTTAATTTTAAGACTTCTTCAGTTGTTATAATATTTTAATAGTTTTTGTTTTTATATAAAGCAAAATGGTTCAATGGCTTTGCAGTTTATAATAATGCATTATAATTTGTTGAGCAGTTTTAAATTTTTATAAGTAATCAGTTAAACTTTTTCAAGAATTGTTGCGTATCCCTGTCCTACGCCTACACACATTGTACACAATGCGAATTTTTTATTCTGCTCCTCTAGTTCGATCATTGCAGTTTGAAGAAGCCGCGCGCCCGACATTCCCAAGGGATGACCAAGCGCAATCGCGCCGCCGTTCGGATTTACGCGTGGATCATTGTCGTTAATTTTTAATTCACGAAGTACGGCTAAACTTTGAGAAGCGAACGCTTCATTTAGTTCAATTATATCAATTTTGTCTAAAGTTAATCCTGCTTTTTTTAATGCTTTGTTTGTCGCATCAACAGGTCCTATGCCCATTATCCTTGGCTCAACCCCTATTACTGCCGATGAAATAATTTTAACGCGGGGGTTTAAATTGTATTTCTTACAGACTTCTTCGGAAGTAATTAATAACGAACAGGACGCGTCATTTAATCCCGATGAATTGCCCGCGGTTACAGATCCGTTATTTTTAAAAGCAGGTTTCAATTTTGAAAGAATCTCTAATGTTGTATCAGGTTTTATAAATTCATCCTCTTTAAAAATAAATGCTTCTTTTTTTCTTTGAGGAATTTCAACATGCATAATTTCTTTAGCAAGTCTTCCGTTCTTCTTTGCTTTAACAGCTTTCATTTGCGAATTATATGCGAATAAATCCTGTTCTTCCCTGCTTATATTATATTTCTCCGCCAGGTTTTCGGCGGTTTCACCCATAGCATGTGTGCCGAACAATTCTTTCATTTTAGGGTTTATAAATCTCCACCCTAACGTTGAATCAAAAATCTCTACATTTCCCGAATAAGCCGAAGGCGCTTTGGATTGCACAAGCGGAGCGCGTGTCATATGCTCAACTCCTCCTGATAAAAACAAACCGCCATCACCCATTTTAATTGCGCGCGCAGCATGAATTACAGCGCTCATTCCGGAAGCGCAAAGACGATTTACGGTTTCTCCCGGTACGGAAAAAGGTATCCCGGCCAACAGAAGCGCCATTCTGGCCACATTGCGGTTGTCTTCTCCTGCCTGATTCGCGCATCCGAAAATTACTTCATCTATTTCCGCGGGATTAATTGATAGATTCCTTTTTAAAATTTCTCTCATTGTTAAAGCGGCTAAGTCATCTGCTCTTACCGAAGATAAAGACCCTCCCAGCTTTCCAATTGGTGTTCTTATACCGTCTATTATATATGCTTCCGATTTCATTCAAATTTCTCCATAACAAAGAAGTGAGTGTAATCCGCCACGGCGGATATCTATACTACATATAAAATTTTTTGTTTTCTTTTGCCATTTTCCTTAATAAAGGATTTACCCTGTATCTGTCTTCTCCATAATCATCATAAAGCATGTTTAATCTTTTTACTATTTTATCAATACCTCTTTCATCGGCCCACTTGAGCAATCCTTTGGGATAGTTTAATCCCTTCGTCATTGCTAAATCAATATCTTCAATTGAAGCGATATTCATAAATACAGCGTCGGCCGCTTCGTTTATCAGCATCGATAAAATTCTAAAAAAGATTTCTATATTAAGATTTTCATCTTTGTCAGGTTCTGGGTTAACAGATTTATCGTTATAATCATAAAATCCTTTTCCGGTTTTTCTTCCGTATAGTTTCGCTTCAACCATTCTTTTTTGAGTAACGGAAGGTTTAAAGCGGGGATCAAAATAGAATTGTTCGAACACTGTTTCCGTAACCTTATAATTGATATCGTTTCCAATTAAATCCATTAATTCAAAAGGACCCATTTTAAATTTGCCGGTTTCTTTCATGGCATAATCAATTGTAACCGCATCGGCAATACCTTCTTCTAATATCCGCAATGCTTCTCCGTAAAAAGGGCGTGCAATACGATTAACAATAAACCCCGGTGTGTCTTTCGCTTTAACACATATCTTTCCCCACCCGCTTAATAATTCTGCTGCGGAATTAACTGTATCTTTTTCTGTTTGAATACCCGGGATAATTTCAACAAGAGGCATAAGCGGTGCCGGATTAAAAAAATGCGTGCCTATAACTCTGCCCGGAATATTACATGACGAAGCAATTGATGTAATTGAAAGAGAAGATGTATTTGTGGCCAGGATCGCATCTTCTTTAATAATTTTTTCAAGGTCTTTAAATAAATTTCTTTTTGTATCCAGGTTTTCGGCAACCGCTTCAATTATAAATCCGCAGTTCTTTAACGTTTCTATTTCCGATTCGTAATTAATGTTAATTAATATTTCGGATGATTCTTCTTTTTTATATTTATTTTTTTCAACAAGTCTTTCAAATGTTTTTTTATGATTTAATTTTGCTTTTTGCAATGCCGATTTTTCAATGTCATAAAGAACAACATTATGTCCGGACTCTGCCGCTGCTTGAGCAATTCCGCTGCCCATTGTTCCGGAACCTAATATTCCTATTTGAATTTTATTATTTAATTGATTCATAAAAATACTTACTCAACTTTTAATAGACGTGTTATATTATTTTAAGAAACAGATAGGTGGGATGCCAATATTTTTTTTATTTTATTTTTCATTCCTTCTATGCCTTGAATTCCGCCTGTGTGAACGGCTATTATTTTATCATGCTTTTTGAAATATCCTTTAATTATTAAATCCCGGATCCCAAAAAACATTTTCCCGGTGTAAACCGGATCGAGTTGAATTTTATTCGTTTTTTCAAAGTCGCCTATAAAATTTATTAATTCATAATTAATTTTAGCATATCCCCCGAAGTGATAATCCAATATTATATCCCAGTTGTTGAATTCTTTTCCGTTATAATTTTTTATTAAATTTTTAACATCTTCTTTTAAAAAGCCGCCTCCTTTTAAAATTGAAAAACCAATAGAATTACGAGTGTTTTTTAAACCCGCGGTAATTCCGGCAAGCGTACCCCCAGTACCGCATGCGCAGCATATATAATCAAATTCTATTTCTATATCATTAATAATTTCAGCGCAGCCTTTTACTGCTAATGAATTTGATCCGCCTTCAGGAATAAGATAAGCATCGTTAAATTGTTTTATTATATCATTTTGAAAATTAATGCTATTTATGTTTTTATAATCCGCGCGATTTAAATATCGGAGTTCCATTCCGTTTGCTTCGGCAAAACTTAAGGTGGGATTTAAAGGATTATATGCCTCGCCTCTGATGAAACCAATTGTTTTAAATCCGTATTCTTTTCCTGCGGCAGCCACGGAATAAATATGATTTGAGTATGCGCCGCCGAAAGTAAGGAGAGTTTTCTTTTGGAGTCTTTCAGCTTCAAGCAAATTATACTTCAACTTGCGCCACTTATTTCCTGAAATTTCCGGATGAATTAAATCTTCCCTTTTTATAAATACGTTTTTATAATCTGCTAATCCTGGGAGTTCTATTCTTTGAACTACGGCATTTTTTTCTAAATCCGAATTTATAAATTTCATTAATAATTTATTCCGGCGAGTTTAAATATTTCTTCCGAAGGTTCGGGTTCGTCTTTATAAAATTCTTTTCCTCTGCCTTGTGTTATTGCCCACCTGTTGATCCAAGAGAATCCCCAATTACCCACATAAGTTTCTTCTAAATCATAAACGGGATCGGTTAAAGCCTCTTCAAGTGAAATAAAGTTATAATTTCTGTTTTTTATCATGATGCATAGTTCGTCGAAATAATCGGAATTAATCGCATTTGCGTGAAGAAGAAGTATCTGTTTAATTTCTCTGTTGAAAATAAGTTTTGATTGATTTTCAAAATATTCAAAAACAGTATTCATGTATTTAATATAATTTTCGCCCAGCATTTTCATTTTTACGCTGTCGTTTTCTTCAATTGCATTATCATACGCTCTAGCAAAAACCCAATCGGAATTATCAAGCGTTACAGGAGCGTTTATGTACCCAAGGTTTAATAGATAATTTTCAATCTCTTTCTTTTTAATTTCTTCATTGCCTTTTTGAAGATAAGGATACCTGAAATAACGTATGTTTTTTCCTTTTCCGGCAAGAAGAGGCTTCGTTATTTTTTCTCCTTTTAAGATATCGGTTTTATATTCCTCCGCGCTTACTTTGTTTAAGCTTGGATGTGAAAACGTATGGTTGCCTAGCTCCAGGTTATTACTTATCCAAAGATTTAATAAGGAAAGTCGGTCATTCTTTAAGGAATCATTTACAAATAATTTATATTCATTAACAAAACCGACTGCGGGGATACTAAAGTTTTCAAAAACTTTTAGAAGTTTTAATGTTCTTTCTTTCTGATCCTGCGGCGAAAATTTTAAGTGATTAACAAACGGCAGATCATCAAACGTAACGGCCACAACTCTTTTTTCATTTTGAGCATACATGCTTCCGCAAAACAGCACAAAAAATACTAATAGCATTAAAAAAGATACAATGCCTTTCACAATTTCCCCAAATTTTTTTTATTTTATTTTGCTTCCGGATCGCTCTGCATTATTCCAAAGATGTTTTTTTCCGTATCCTTAAAATAAGCGAGCCATCCGATGCCCGGCACAGCCATTTTTGCCACTACATTCTCGCCGCCTGAATTTATTACCTTCTCGCCATAATAATCAAGAGAGTCGACATCAATGGTGCAAACATAAGCTATTACAGCCTCTCCGTCAACTTCTCCGTGCCGCTTCATAATTCCGCCGTCAATTCCGGGTTCGTCTTTTTCTCCGGTTTTAACAATCCAATACTGTTCGTTTCCCCATTGTGAAATTTCCCAGTTGAAAACATTTTTATAAAATTCAGCCGCACGCGCTGGTTCTTGCGCGTGGATTTCAAAATGAACTACTCTCGCCATAATTATTCTCCTTATAATTATAAATTTAATTCCTACCTATCGGCAGAAGCGAAAGAAGATTGATATTTAATTTTACCGCCGACAATAGTGTACAAAACATTTGTATTTAGGATTTCTTCTTCAGAGCACGTTAAAAGATTGTTTGATAATACTGTTATATCCGCCAATTTTCCCGTTGACAGACTTCCTTTAGTGTTTTCTTCGAACGCTGCATAAGCCCCGTTTTTTGTGTAAGATAAAAGCGCTTCCATTCTCGACATTTTTTGTCCGGCGTAAAATTCAGTGCCGTCAATTAATTTCCGCGTTACAGATGCGTAAAAATTTTGAATCGGGTTCACGTCCTCAACCGGCGCGTCGGTACCGTTGCAGATAGTTGCTCCAGAATCTATTAATTTTCTCCAGACGTATGCACCTTCTTCCGCCCTAATATTACCAATTCTTTTTGGAACAAACGACGCGTCAGATGTACAATGAACGGCCTGCATAGCCGCAATTACTCCGAGATTAAAGAATCTTGATATATCCTCATTTGAAAGATGCTGCGCATGTTCAATTCTCCACCGCATATCTTTTTGATCGCTGTATTTTTTTAGAACATTTTCATATAAATCAAGAACTTCTTTATTGCCTCTATCACCTATAGCATGGGTACAAAGCTGAAATCCGTTTTCGGCTGCAATCTTTGCAGTTTCTTTAAGCTCATTAATCGGCGTTACATTTAGCCCCGAGTGTTCAGACAAATCATCATATGGTTCAATCATCCACGCTCCGCGGCTTCCCAAAGCGCCGTCCATGTATTTTTTTATTGCGCGTACGGTTAAATAATTATTCCCGTAACCGATCATTTTATAATCATTAATTTTTTTCTTTAGTTCCTGATTTGATTCGCCAATCATTACATATAATCTAACATCAAGATGAGATTTACCGGCAAGTTCTTTGAATAAATCAATGTCTTCAAAGCTTTCCCCTGCGTCGTGAAAGGATGTAATTCCTTTAGACAAACATTCTTCTGAAGCGAGCTTAATTTTACTTAGTTTTTCATTTTTTATTATATCTTCTGTTCTTGAATTCAGATATTCATAAAGTTTAACCGAGATCAAATCTTCCGCTGTTTCTTCAAATACACCAACCGCGTAACCCAAACTGTCTCTTACAATTTTTCCGCCTTCCGGGTCTGGGGTTGAAGTGTCTATTCCAGCAAGCTCCATTGCTTTTGCGTTTGCGAATATTGCGTGTCCGCTTGCGTGCGTTAACATTACAGGATTATACGGAGAGGCCTGACTTAATATTGTATGAACAGGATAACCTTCAACATTAGGCTGGGGAACCGGATCCCATTTTTCTTGATGCCATCCGCGGCCTATTATCCATTGACCTGGCTGAACATTATGAACCGCCTCGGCGACTTGGAAAATCACTTCATCCCAGTTTTTTGCTTTTGTTAAATCCAGGTTCAGTTTCGCGTTTCCGAGTCCCAAAAAGTGAGCGTGGCTTTCAATAAATCCGGGATACGCATAAGCTCCGTTTAAATCTATTACCTTAGTTTCAGAACCTGATAATTTCTCTATCTCGTGCGATGTTCCAATTGCCCAGATAGTATCTCCTTTTACGGCAATTGCTTCTGCTTCGGGAAGTGATTCATCAACAGTTATAATTTTCCCGTTAATTAGTATCAGATCTGCGGTTTCTGTTTTTTCTTCTGTACATGAAGTAAACAATGCCATTACTGTAATAATCGAGATAAATAATTTCATTTTATTTCCGTTTTATTATTTCTATTTGCCTTTAAATACGGGTTTCCGTTTTTCCTTAAATGCATTTACTCCTTCAGCAAAATCAACTGTTTTGCCAGCAAGTGACTGAAACTCCCGTTCTAATTCCAACTGCTGTTCAAGTGTATTTTCATAACTTTTATTTAGTAATTTTTTAATATATCCAAGTGCTTTAGTTGGCTGATTTGAAAGATGTTTCGCTATTTTTAATGATTCGCCAAATAAAGTTTCACCGGGGAAAACCTTATATATCATACCTAATTTTAATGCTTCTTCTGCCGATATTTTTTCAGCAAGCATCATAAGCGAAGTGGCTTTGGCAAGTCCCACCAAACGCGGTAAATAATATGTGCCGCCGCAGTCAGGTATAACGCCGATTTTTGAAAACGACTGAATAAAATAAGCTGAATCGGAAGCCGTAACAATATCGCACGCAATTGCTAGGTTTGCGCCGGCGCCGGCGGCAACTCCATTCACAGCGCAAACAATTGGTTTTTCACTTGAACGGAAAAGTTTTATTATGGGATTATAATTTTCTTTTAATATCTCGCCAAGATCGGCAGGCGGCTTATCTCCCTTAGGAAGAACTTCTTCAAGATCCTGTCCGGCACAAAACCCTTGCCCAACGCCCGAAAGAAGTATAGCTCTGGTGGTTGAGTCATATTCACATTGAGAAAGAATTTCTTTTAAATCAGATCCCATTTGTTTGTTGAAACTGTTAAGAACCTCAGGTCGGTTTAATTTAATTACCGCCACATTTTCATCTTTATAAAAAGAAATATATTTATATATACTCATTTTGCAATTTCCTTTTATATTAAAAATTTATTTTAATAGAGGGGAAATCAATATAACCAATTTTATAATTCTTATTAAGGAAGGCAATAAAAAAAAATCGGTTTTAAGTTATAGTTATATAATTGATTTTAGGATCGAATTAAGATCGCGTCCTCTTTTAAGGAGTTTTTTTATAAAATTTAAGCGGTAGTTTCTTATAAAAATATTAAGTGATGATTCCGGAAAACATAATCATTAATTAGCGTGAATAAATTCAATCAATAATAAAATCAACAAGCCGGTTCTGCATTGTTAAATATAAACCGGGAGACAATTTAATTGCGTTTATTATTATTGAATTTAGTTTTACTTATTAATATTAGGCAGGGATTTTTAAAAGTTTTTAACCATACCTTCTGGTTGTATTTTTTATATAACAAAAAGATAATTAAAACATCTAAATGCTGTATTGCCGGATAAGTATAAATTATAATTTAAGCGGGCGGTTTTTTATAATTTTATTATCTTGTATAAAAAATATTAACAAACAAGGGGACGGGGCAAAATGTCGAAAAAGAATCAATTTGTTACATTAATAAAAATATTTTCACTAATACTAATTCTTATAACTTCTATGAACGCACAGCAAAAATATTCGAGCAGGGATGAAATTCCCGAAAAATACAAATGGAATTTTAATGACATTTACACGAGCTGGGATGAATGGCAGAAAGGTTTTAACGACCTTGAAAAAATGATGGATGAAGTTGCCTCGCTTAAAGGTACATTGTCGAAAAGTCCGGAAAATCTGCTTAGCGCTTTAAAGCTGCAGGATGAAATGAACATTCTTTCTTATAAAGTTTACCGATACCCTCAATTGATGCGGGATACAGATACAAGAGACCAGGAAGTTTCATCAAAACTTCAGCAGGTACAAATATTGTTCTCAAAATTCGGAACCGCTACCTCCTGGATAAATCCCGAACTTCTTCAAATTCCATGGGATACAATGAAGGAATGGATTTCAAATCCTGATTTTGCCGCATATAAATTTAATTTAGAAGATCTTTTCAGGCAGCAAAAACACGTGCTTGACGAGGATAAGGAAACCATACTTTCCTATTTCAGTCAGGCAAATAGTTCACCCGGTAATATTTATACGGAGATTTCTACAACTGATATTAAATTCCCGACAGTTAAACTATCCACAGGCGAAGAAATAAAAATGACCAGCGGGAACTATAGTTTAACATTAGCAACAAACGAAAATCAAGAAGACAGAAAAATTGCTTTTGAAAGTCATTATAATGTATATAAAGAATATGAAAATACATACGCTTCAATATATACGGGCGTTTGTCAAAGAGACTGGGCAAATGCACAGGCGAGAAATTACACTTCTTCTCTTCATGCGACATTAGACGGAAATAATATTCCGGTAAACGTTTATGAAAATTTGGTTTCCACAGTAAAGGCAAACACCGAGCCGCTGAAAAAATATAATCTTCTTCGCAAAAAAGTTTTGGGATTGGAAAAATATCATACATACGACGGATCAATTTCATTGTTTGAGTCGGATAAAACCTATGATTACGAAGAAGCATCAAAAATGGTAATTGAATCGGTTGCTCCGCTTGGCAAAGAATACCAGTCAAAATTAGAAAAAGCATTGTCGGGCGGATGGCTTGACGTTTACGAAACAGACGGAAAAAGATCCGGCGCTTATTCTGCAAATGTTTATGGTGTACATCCTTATATGCTGCTCAATTATAACGGAACTCTCCGCTCGGTTTTTACTTTGGGACACGAACTTGGGCATACAATCCATACGGTTTTGGCAAATGAAAACCAGCCTTTTTCAACTGCTTCTTACACAATATTTGTCGCGGAAGTGGCTTCAACATTTAACGAAGCATTGCTTCTTGATTATTTAATGAGCAAAACTGATGATCCGAAAGTACGGGCGTCGTTATTAAAACAGGCAATTGATAATCTAACCGGCTCTTTTTATTTTCAATCGCTTCTCGCGGATTTTGAGCTGCAGGTACATAAATTAGTTGAAGACGGGAAACCTGTTACGGCAAAAGTTTTAAACGGAATAATGGAAGATTTATATAACGCATACTACGGCGACTCGATGGAAAAAGATGAACTAATAAATTCTGTTTGGGCAAGAATTCCTCATATGTACAGAACACCGTTTTATGTATATCAGTATGCCACCTGTTTTGCCTCATCTGCGCAGCTATATAAATCAATAACAACAGGAACAGAAAGCGAAAAAGAATCAGCGAAAGAAAAATATTTAAATTTACTAAAATCAGGCGGAAGCGATTATCCAATGGAGTTATTAAAAACCGCAGGAGTAGATCTATCAAAACCGGAAACAATTAATGCGGTTGTTGAACAGATGAATGACCTAGTAAGCCGGCTTGAAGAAGAATTAAAGAAAATCAAATAAAAATAAACACGTAATAAGACTCCTGTTTATCAGGAGTCTTATTTAAATTTTTTATCAATATATATCGACCGAAAATACTGCAGTTTTTTTCTCTTACATGTTTTTCCGTTTTGTAATAAATAAAAATAGTCAGATAAAATGGTTTTCTTAGTTAGTTTGTTTTACCTGTTAAACTTATAATAAAGAATTTAACTGTACTAGATGGTGGGGATATAAATTTAATCAGTATATTTATTGAGTATCCTTAATGTTTTTATAAAATATTTATTGTTAGAAATTATTTTATTTTCTAAATTTTTAACACCTTTCTTCTCTAAATTATGTCCAATTATAAAAATAAAAGCGCAGTTTAGGTGGGTGTTTTATTTTTAATGTTTTATGCTTTCTATTATTTATTAAATTATACAGCTCATTTAATCGTGATATGTTTTTCACATATTTAACAAATATAATTATACATTAAATACTAATGAAATTTATTGTTTTAAAATTATTAATCATTGATTTTCAAAATGAAACAGGCGTTGATTTATTTTCTGAAAACTCAGCCGACCTTTTCTTTAGTTTTAATAACCCTATCTTTATCTCTATTCTGGTTCTTCTGTGCATCATTGTGCTCTCTTATATTGTTATTAATAAACAGTTTGTTCCTCTTATCAAGGAGTATGAGCTTGAAAAAATCAAAATGGAAAACAGGCATACAAGTTCAATGGCTCAGCTTGCCGAAGCGGCTCCCGATCCGGTATTAAGAGCAAATGTTGAGGGTGAAATTATTTTCGTTAATAATGCCGGGGCTAAATTAGGCAATGATTTAATCGGGAAAAATATAGTAGACCTGTTTCCTGATTTAATAAAAATAGATTTTCAAAACTTTATAGAAGAATCGTCTGAAATAAGTTTTGAGTATGCAATAAATACAAGAATTTTTAATTTAATAATTAAAGGCATTCCCAATATTAATGCGGTACAGATTTATTTTAACGATATAACAAAAATAAAAAACTACGAAGAAGAATTAACCGCTTCAAAAGAAAAACTTGCAGAATTATCAAGTCATCTTCAGACTATACTTGAAACCGAAAGAAGCAGAATCTCAAAAGAGCTTCATGACGGAATTGGTCAGACGCTCTCTTTTTTAAGTTTGAAATTGGATTCTCTGCGAAATAATTCAGGCGAAGAAAACGAAAAAAGAAAAATTCTTGAAGAACTAAACCTTTCAATAAATAATGCCGTAATGGAATTAAAAAACATCTCTTATGATTTAAAACCCAGGATGCTTGAAATTTACGGTTTAATTCCTACTCTTCGTTTGCTGGTCGAACAAATTTCCAGCGCGGAAAATATTAAAGGAACATTTGAACATTTTGATGTCGGTAATTTAAAACCCCGGCTTGAAATTACAATTTTTAGAATTTGTCAGGAGCTGCTTAATAATATTATTAAGCATTCAAAGGCTACAATTTTTTCAATTCAAATTCTTCAGGACAGCAATTCTATAAAATTAATAATTGATGATAACGGAATTGGTTTTGAAAAACCCAGGGTAAATTATAATGATTCAAAACTAAGAGGAATGGGATTGATAAGTATAACGGAAAGAGTTGAAGCATTTAAAGGAAACATAAGTATAGATTCATCATTAGGTAACGGAACCGTGGTTGTAATTGAATTCCCCGAAACAGAATCGTTCGGTTAAATTTATAAACTTCAAATACATTTAAAATACTCAAACGGTTGTCTACAATCATCGCAATAGTGTAGCGACTTGCAGGAGGTAGACCCGAACTCGCTTATAGTTTTTGTTTTATCTGAATCGCAGAAGGGACATGTTCTGTTAATTTTTAAAAATTCTTCCTTTATATTAATAACGGGCGGAGCTATACCATATTCTTTCAGTTTTGTTTTTGTGCTTTCGCTAAAACAATCGGTTGTCCATGCAGGCGAATAAATCCTTTTTATTTTTACATTTTTGATTCCATGCGAATTTAATAGATCCAAAATATCTTTTTCAATTGTATGCATCGCCGGACAGCCCGAATATGTTGGGGTAATCTCAATTCTATATTCGTTTTGAACAATATTTACGCTCCTTACAATTCCCATTTCTACAATATTTAGAACCGGAATTTCGGGATCAAATACGTTCTCTAGTAATCTTAGTATTTCTTCTTCTGATTGATTCATTTATTTCTGCTTGTTAAAATATTTTTTCATTGGAACAAAATAATGTTCAACCCAGCCTTTCTTATATTTATTTCCCTGCTTGTCCGGTATTTCGGAATGCACAAGCGTAAGTTTTGTTCCTTTCGGCGTTTCGTCCAATTTTATTAATAATAATGAGCTCAAACTGTTTTCGGGAAATTCCTGCGAACGCCAAGATTGAAGTATTCTTTTGTTTTTGACGAGTTCAAGGTTTTTTCCTTTTATGTATTTTTCCCATGCTGTAAAATTTCCGCCTACTTCTTTGCTTGCGGTTGCTTTGCCTCCTGTCATTGCCGTATGTTCTTTTCCGTTAAGCCAAGCATTATAAATTACATTGGGTTTAACTAAAAAAGCTGCGGTAAGTTTAATTGATTCCGGCATCCTGCCTCCTCATTTAAAATATAACTCAATTACCATTTTGCGCCCGGAAATGAACGCGCAACAATCTGCATCTCGGCAAGCAAATGACCAAGATGCTCGGTATGAATCCCGCTTCTGCTTCCGCTTGAAAAACCTATGTTTTCCGGCATCTCTAAAGTTGCTTCATTTAAAACTGATTTTATAATTTCATTCCATTTGGATTTTAACGGTTTTAAGTCTGGCGCAAAATTTTCATTTATTAAAATATTGTCGTTTTCGTTTTCCGAAAAAATTTCGCCGGTAAATTTCCATAAATCATTAATTGCCGTTTGAGTTTTAACATGACTTTCTTCTGTCCCATCCCCTAATCTTAAAATCCAGTTTCTGCTATGACGGGTATGATATATATTTTCTTTTATCGATTTTTTCGCAATTCCCGCCATCTGTTCAAATTTACTTTTAGCAAGTTCTTCTAAAAATATTCCTTCATAAACATCAAAAAAGAACTGTCTTACAATCGTATATGCAAAATCAATGTTCGGCTGTTCAACAAGCTGAAAATTTTTAAATTCATATTCATTCCTAAAATAGGCTAAATCATCCTCGGTTCTGTTTTTATTCTCTACTTCAGCGGCTAATGATAAATAGGCTGATGCCTGTCCAATTAAATCTAATCCTATATTTCCAAGCGCGATATCTTCTTCAAGTATATGCGCATGCCCGCACCATTCGGATAACCTGTGACCGAGAATTAATCTGTCGTCTCCTAAGCCCAATATATAATTAAACAATGCATTCTGTATGTTTTTATCCAAAATATTAGTCATTAAATTCCCCTCACTCCTTTAGGAACAGAATAAAACTGAGGATGTCTGTATGCTTTATTGTTGGATGGATCAAAAAAAGGTCCTTCGTCCGAAGGACTTGTCGCGAATATCTGATCCGACGGAACAACCCAAATGCTAACAGCCTCTCCTCTTCGTGAATATACATCACGCGCATTTTGTAATGCCATTTCAGCATCCGCCGCGTGAACATTTCCCGCATGTTCGTGCGGGGCCCCTTGTTTTGATTGAGTGAAAACCTCCCACAATCTTCCTTCATCATTCATTTATTAAATCCTCTTTTAGATTGTCATTAGGGTCATCTGTTTGCCTGAAATTTTTCTTGAGATTGCTTATTCCCGCATTCACGGAATTGACTTTAATTGTTGTGCTTTTTCGCATACGCAAGAGCCGCTTCTCTAACCCATTTTCCTTTTTCAAACGCTTCGTTTCTTGCTTTTAATCTTTCTTTATTCATAGGCCCGTTTCCTTTAATAACATTGTAAAACTCCTGCCAATTTATATGACCGAATTCCCAGTGGCCGGTTTCTTCGTTTAATTTTAAATCAGGATCGGGTAATGTTAAATTTACAGCTTTGGCTTGGGGTACCGTTAAATCAACAAATCGCTGACGAAGTTCGTCGTTGCTTTTTATTTTCACCTTCCATTTCATAAGTTCTGCCGAGTTTGGAGATTCTTTATCCGTTGGACCAAACATCATCAGCGAAGGCCACCACCATCTGTTCACCGCATCCTGCGCCATTTTTTTTTGTTCTGCCGTACCGTTTGCAAGGGTTGTAATTATTTCATAACCTTGTTTCTTATGAAAATTTTCTTCTTTGCAGATTCTTATCATCGCGCGGGCATACGGTCCGTAAGAACTTTTCGCGAGCATTGTTTGATTAACTATCGCGGCTCCGTCAACAAACCAGCCTATTGTTCCCATATCCGCCCAACTAAGAGAAGGATAGTTAAATATACTAGAATACTTCGCAGTTCCGTTCAGCAGTTGGTCAAGAAGCTCTTTTCTGTCGATTCCCAAGGTTTCGGTAGCGCTGTAAATATACAACCCGTGCCCCGCTTCGTCTTGCACTTTTGCTAGCAGCACCATTTTACGGCGCAGACTAGGCGCGCGTGTTATCCAGTTTCCCTCTGGTAGCATGCCAACATATTCGGAATGAGCGTGCTGACTCATCATTCTTATTAATTGTCTGCGGTATCTTTCCGGCATCCAATCTTTCGGTTCTATTATTTCGCCGCGTTCAATACGCGCTTCAAAATCGGCAAGTTTTTGTTCTTCGTTCATATTTTCCTTTATTGCTTCGAATAAAATATAACACATCTTATTTAAGCAGTCAATTCTTATTCACGTTAGTCATTATTATCAGAATCTCTTTTTATAATTCTTTATTTTTCATAGGTAAAAAATACGTCTTTGTGCTATTTTAACACTACAAATTGATTTTTCCATTATTGGTGATAGTTTATGAATTCTGAAATTAAAAATTTTTTTTACCCCCGTTCAATATGCATTGTTGGAGCTTCGACAAAGGAAAAAAGTATCGGTTACGAACTTCTGCACACGATTAGTAATTACGGTTACAAGGGGATGATTCTTCCTGTTAACCCGAAAGCCGAAAGCGTGTTGGGTTATAAATGCTACAGATCAATTGAAGAGATAAAGGACAATATTGATTTGGCGATAATTGTTGTACCGAAGCAATTTGCCGAAGATTCGGTTGACGAACTGCTGAAAAAAAATGTAAAATCAATTCTATTAATTACTGCAGGATTCAAAGAGATCGGTAAAGACGGCGAAGAAGTTGAAAACAGAATTGTTGAGAAAATAAAATCCGCAGGTGCGCGGTTGGTTGGACCAAACTGTATGGGTGTAATTAATACGCTGCCGGAAATAAAACTAAACGCAACATTCGTAGCCGAAAAACCTGAAACGGGAAGCACAGGATTTTTTTCACAAAGCGGCGCTTTGGGCGCGGCGGTATTAAATTCATTGCGTGAAACGGATGTTAAGTTCGCGCATTTTATCAGTGCCGGCAATAAAGCTGATATAAATGAAAATGATCTCTTACGTTTCTGGCAGGTTGATCAAAATATAAAAACGCTTACGTTTTATCTTGAAAGTTTTGTAAACGGCGAAAATTTTCTTCTTCCATTTATAAAAGGCGAAATAACCAAGCCTGTTATAATATTAAAAGCAGGAAAAACTTCGGGCGGAATGAAAGCAGCATCATCGCATACGGGCGCTTTAAGCAGTATGGATAAGGTTGTTGACGCTTCGTTAAAACAATTCGGAATTGTACGCGTTAACAATATTGATGAAATGTTTAATACTGCAAAAGGATTTGAGAATTTTTCCCCTCCAAAAGGAAGAAGAGTTGCGGTAGTTACAAACGCGGGCGGACCCGCGATATTAACTGTCGATAGTTTAGAAAAAGAAAATCTAGAGTTAGCCGAACTTTCAGAAGATACGAAAAAGAAATTAAGAACCGTGGTGCATCCCGAAGGAAGCGTAAATAACCCTGTTGATCTTTTGCCGGGAGCGAACGCAGAAACCTATAAAAAAGTAAACGAGTTTGTGGCGGCTGATGAAAATGTTGACGCGGTGATTTCAATATTTGTTGAGCCTGTAATGGTACAGCCATTTGATGTCGTTGAATCCGTATACGATGTAAAAACCGACAAACCGATTCTTCAGGTTTATATGCCTCTTCCTGAATTTTGGGATACATACCGCCGCGATTCAAAAAAACATTTGCCTGTTTTTAGAAACCCCGAAGACCCTGCGGAAGTGTTGTCAAATATGATTTATTATTCCGAGTCAAAAGCTCTAATGGATAAACACAGAAAAGAGTACGGGAAAATTTTAACAGGTGAAAATCAATTTGTTGAAAACAAATACATTTTCGGGAAAGGCTTTTTAAAACAAAATGAAATTGATATTATCTGTAAAGATTACGGAATCCCAATTATTAAAAATGAACTTTTGAAATATGACGAAATTAGAAATCTTAATAATTTTATTTATCCTCTTGTAATAAAAGGAATTAATAAGGATGTTATTCATAAATCGGAATTAAACGCGGTTAAATTAAACATTCAGAACAAAGATGAACTTCTTAAAGCTTCCGACGAAATTAAAAACAACTTTACTAAATATAGTTTTGAAGTTGAAGATTTTCTTGTTCAGCCGTATATAAAACTTAAACATGAAGTATTAATCGGCGGATTCCGCGATCCTTCTTTTGGCCCGGTTATTATGTTCGGAACGGGAGGAAAATACGTTGAAGTAATTTGCGATACCGCTATTAAATCGGCTTATCTTTCCGATAACGATATTGATGAGATGATAAACTCAACAGTAATAGGGAAAATATTAAATGGCGTGCGGGGTGAATCTCCTTGCGATATAAAAAAACTAAAAGAAATTATAAAATCATCCGCCCAGATGCTTATCGAAAACAATAACATAAGCGAGTTCGATTTAAACCCGCTTATAATTTCTGAGGACAATTCAATTCACGCGGTTGATATTAGAATTAAATGGGAATGATTTATCCTCTTAATGTAGTGGACGTAAACTTTGCGTCCACTACATTCCAATTGTTTTATGTATCCTTCATAATTACTATCTTTGCGGAACAATTAAAGAAAGGTATTTATGCGTATTGCGTTTGTCGCCAGCGAGGTTGTTCCATTTGCAAAAACGGGCGGACTCGCGGATGTTGCCGGAGCATTGCCAATTGAACTTGCGAAAATGGGACACGATGTTAAAGTGTTTATGCCGAAATATTATTCTATTAATGAGCACGAGTACGGACATCAATATCTTTCTGATGTGGGAGATATCCCTGTTAGAGTCGCTGGTCACACACACTCGGTTCATTTATTTAAAGGTAGGCTTCCAAACTCAAGCGTTGAAATATATTTTATACATTACCCAAATTATTTTCACCGGGATAAATTTTATACAAACGACTGGGACGAGGATCAGCGCTTTATTCTTTTTTCAAAAGCCGTTATTGAATCAATTCAGCGTTTAGGCTGGGCGCCGGACGTTATTCATTGCAATGACTGGCAGACCGGATTAATCCCTTTATATATAAAAGATAATTACGGTTGGGATAAATTGTTCAGCAAAACTGCAACGCTTTTTACAATTCATAATATCGGTTATCAGGGCCGGTTCGGTCACGGCGTTTTGGCAAACGCGGAGATTAGACAAGATTTATATTATCCCGGAGGACCTGTTGAATTTGAAAATACGGTTTCATTTTTGAAAGCAGGAATTGTATTCTCTGATATTATAAATACTGTAAGCGAAACATACGCGCGCGAAATTTTAACCGACGAGTACGGATCAGGTATGCAGACAACTTTGCGTCAAAGATCAAATGATCTTTACGGAATAATAAACGGCGTAGATTACGATATTTGGAATCCTGAAACAGATAAATATATTCCGCATCATTATTCAATTAATGATTTATCGGGTAAACTTAGGAATAAAAAGTTTTTACTAAGCAGGCTTGAGCTTCCCTTTGATGAAAACATTCCTTTAATTGGAATTATTTCCAGAATGGCCGTACAAAAAGGTTTTGATCTGATTGCTCAGGTTATTAACGAGCTAATGAAACTAAACTGCCAGTTTATGGTTGTCGGGACCGGCGAAAATAAATATGAAACTCTATTTAAAAGTATGGAGTTTTATTTTAAAAACAAGGTGCGCGCGTATATCGGTTATAGCAATGAACTTGCCCACTTAACAGAAGCTGCTTCGGATATGCTTTTGATGCCTTCGCATTATGAGCCGTGCGGACTTAATCAAATATATTCACTGAAATACGGTACTGTTCCGTTGGTTCGTAAAACGGGCGGACTTGCAGACACTGTTCAGGATTGGAATGAATATAATTACTACGGAATGGAAATTGGAAATGGTTATACGTTTGAAGCTTACGAAGGTTTTGCACTTGAGCACACGGTGAAAAGGGCAATTAATGATTTTCACAATAAACCTGTTTGGGAAAAAATTATTAAAAACGGAATGACGAGAGATTATTCGTGGCATAAATCTGCTGATAAATATATTGAGCTTTATAACAAAGCGATTGCAAAAAGAAGAGCTTAGATTATTTTTTAATAAACTTATTTTTTAGGGAATTAAAATGAAAAAAAGTTTAGTAATAGGAGCAACCGGAGGAATAGGAAGATCGACAGTAAAAGCATTGTCCGAAGACGGAGTTTTTGTTAATGTTCTTGCGAGATCCAAATCAAAAGCCGAAAAATATTTTAAAGAAATTAATAATGTAGAAATTATTGAAGGCGATGCTTCAAGCGCAGAAGATTTATCCAAAGCAATTAATGGCTGTGAAACATTGTACTATTGTTTAAATGTTCCGTATGATAAATGGGAAAAACAAGTATTAAAATTATTGAATGTTTCGTTAAATGCGGCCGCTGATAATAAAGTAAAATTTGTTTTCTCGGGCAATGTTTATAATTACGGACATGCACAATATAATCCCGTAAATGAAAAACATTCTCATAATGCGCATACTAAGAAAGGTAAAATCCGCATTCAAATGGAAAAACTGATTAAACAATTTTCCTCGGAAAAAGGATTAATATATACAATAGTAAGAATGCCTGACTTTTACGGCCCGTTTGTTATTAATGGTTTTTCCGAAAAAGTTTTTCAGAATGCATTGCTTGGCAAAAGTCTTTTTTGGATTGGCGACAAAAACGTTGCTATCGAATATATTTTTATTGAAGATGCCGGCAAAGCTATGGCTGCTGCGGGGGAGTCCCCGAAGGGAAACAATAAAGAGTTTAACGTACCGGCAGTTGAGCCTACGACAAATAGATTTTTTCTTGACGAGATTTCGAAACAAGGCGCAAAGAATTCTAAAATCACAATTATGAATTCAAACATTGTTTTTAGATTGATGGGCTTATTCAGCCCTGTTGTAAAAGAACTTTTTGAAATGTTATATCTAAAAAGAGAAGAATTAATATTAGACGGAAGTTTATTTAAAGAAACTTTTGGTTTTCTTCCCGCAACAACTTATGAGGAAGGAATTAAGAAAACACTTAGCTGGACAAAAAACTTTTATAACTTATAACTCGTTCTGGTCGGCAATTTCTTTTTGACTTTTACTCTTCTTGAAAACTTTTTCGGCAATTCTGTTTATAATCATTTTTTGTCTGTTAAAAAACCAATCAAACTTGCCGAATATAAAAGCGTAAACCAAGGTTAGTCCCTGATACAATGGAAATATAAAAAGTAAGTATCCTATTATATATTGAATCGTCCACGGTTCGGCTCCAAGCGCGTTCATAATTATACCTGAAAGAAAGGCAGTTGTTGAGCCGGTAAGTGCAAAAATTATAATTATTAGTATAAAATCTATTGTCTTTTTTATTTTTTCTTTCATTTTATTATTTGCTTTCTTTTGTAGTGGTGGTCGCATAATATGCGACCACTATGTTCTATTTTTGAATTACATAATAGTTGTTGTTTGAATTTACATCCGGAATTTCAATGCCGCCTAATTGAATTCGTTCAATTTGGTTTTCACTTCCGATATTTATTTTTATTTCTGAATTCTTTTTCCAAACACCTATGTTTTCAGAAATAATTTTTTCGTCGCCGTTTAAATAATGCAGTTTAATAGAAATCGGCACCGGTATATTTCCTATTTTTTCAACAACGACATATATATCTTCCTTTTCTTTAATAACTTCTTTAATGCCTAAATCCGGATATCCGAACTCAAAGAACCACGGATTCCAAAACCAGCTTAAGTCCTCGCCGGCGGCTTGGTTAAATGTAAAAAAGAAATCGAAAGGACCCGGGTGTTTTCCGTGCCATCTATTTATATATTCAATAAGTGCGGCTTTAAACTTTTCATCGCCGAGATAATTTCTTAATTCCTGATACGCCATTGCCGGCCGAGTATATGCCGCAGGCCTGTATGAATTTCCCTTTAATGAGGACGATAAAATCATAGGCGGAACTTCATATTCCCTGCCGGAAGAATTTGAAAAATCAAGCACCGTTTCAATTCTTCTGTTTGATGACGGTTCAATTTTTTTTTGAATGTCGAACTGAAGCATACGCGCCCATCCTTCATCCATCCACGCATATTTTGTTTCGTTGGTTCCCATGTAAAAAGGAAAGTATTGATGAATTAATTCATGAACGGTTACACCAACGGTCGAAGCCCTGTTAGATTTTTCAGGATTATTAATTATCATTGGAAATTCCATTCCGCTTCCGCCGCCGTTAAATATTATTGCAGAAGGATAAGGGTAAGGAATTCCGGGTAGTTCTTCTGACATTAATTTAACCGCGTCTCTTGTTATTTCGGCAACTTCAAAAAAATCTTCTGATTTTTCACTATAAGCAGCGCCGGCAATAACCCTTCTGTTTGAGGATTCGTCAACTACAACGCTGGTTAAATCCCAAAAATATACATCACTTATCCCAAATGCAAAATCCGGAGTATATTGAGCTTTGAATTTCCATGTGTTTGATTCCTTAGGCGTTATATTCTTTTTTCTTCTGTCCTTTTTAGTAATAATGTTAATTATCTCGTCGGATTCGATTGCTTCTTTATACAAATCATAATAATCTTCGGTAAAAACCTCTTCCGGATTAGCGAGCAATCCTGTTGCCCAAACAACATATTCTTTCGGAACCGTTATTTCAACATCAAAACTGTTTTGATCATTATAAAATTCCTGCTGGCCCGTATAATTAAAAGTGCTCCATCCGTCAATGTCGTCGTACACCGAAATTTGAGGATACCACAAAGCAATAAAAAAAGATGTTGAATCATAAGCCCCCATTCTGACCGGACTTATAATAGGAATAATAAAGCTCCACTCAAATAAAAACGTAATGTTTGAATCCGGCTTAAGAGGTTCATCAAGAAACACAGAAAGGTTTGTTCCGTTTCTTTGAATTTTTTTTAAGTCGGCTTCTTTTTCGTTTATTAAAATTTTGCTTATTTCCACTCCGTCTGTTGTTGCTTGGGGAGAAATTTGAAAATCCCTAGCGCTCCCTTTTTTATAAAAATCCTGATAAATTTTAAAAACTATTTTAGAAAGATTATCGCGGCTGTTATTGTAATAAGTTACGGTTTGGCTTCCCGAAAGTTTTCTGGTTTCCGGATTTATATTTGCTTTGATTTTATATTTTGATTTATTAATCCAATAGTTTTCACCCGGTTTTCCGCTGTAGCTTCTTGTCCCGTTATTGTATGCGTTTTGAAGATCAAGCGACATATACAAACCGGTATTTTGAGAGTATGTTTCACAGATCGAAACAAAAAACATAAGAAATAGAACTACATGAATTTTCATAATCTCTCCCAAAACAAAAAACCCCGACGATTTCTAAAAAAGAAATAACCGAGGTTATTAAGAAATCTAACAAACATTAAACCGCATTATTAATTTTTTCTGTTGCAGGCTCCATTACCTGGTCAAGCGCATTTTCCAAATCAGAAATAATGTCTCCAACGTTTTCAATACCCACGGAAAGTCTAACAAGTCCTTCGGTTATTCCCGCGGTTTCTCTTGCTTCTTTTCCCATGGTTAAGTGAGTCATGCTCGCCGGGTGCTGAATTAAAGTCTCAACGCCGCCAAGACTTACAGCAAGCTGACATAAATTAACCGAATTCATTAATTTTTCTCCGGCATTGAATCCGCCTTTTAATTCAAAAGTAATCATGCCTCCCGGTCCGAAATGTTGTTTCTTTCCAATTTCAAATTGAGGATGACTTTCAAGTCCGGGATATCTGACCCATTTAATTTTGGGATGTGATTCAAGAAAGCTCGCTATTTCGGTAGCGTTTTCATTGTGTCTCTGCATTCTTAAGGCAAGTGTTTTTAATCCTCTATGAACAAGAAATGAATTAAAAGGATCAATAACGCCTCCCATTTGATTAAGCACTCTTCTAAATTCTTTATAAGTCTCTTCATCGTTTACAACAATAATTCCCGCAACCACATCTGCGTGACCGTTTAAGAATTTAGTCATGCTGTGAACAACAACATCTGCTCCAAGAGCAAGCGGCTGCTGAAGTGCGGGACTCATAAACGTATTATCAACAACAAGTTTCGCGTTATTATCGTGCGCAATTTTTGCGGCTTTCTGCAAATCGGTAATGCTTAATGTCGGGTTTCCCGGTGTTTCAACATAAATCACTTTTGTGTTTGATTTAACAGCGTTTTTTATTTCATTAATCTCCGATGTTTCAACAAACGTTGTTTCCACGTTAAATTTCTCAAATATTGTTCTAAGCAAGGTTGAGGTTGGACCATAAACAGATTTAGAACAGATTACGTGATCGTTTGCTTTTAAAAGAGCCGTAAAAGCGGTGCTTATGGCCGCCATTCCGCTTGCACAGCCAAGGGCTTTAAATCCCCCTTCAAGTTCGGCAACGCTTTTTTCCATTGCTTCAACCGTAGGATTACTCATTCTTGTATAAATATACCCTTCTTTTTCGCCTTTAAATAATGAGGCGCCGTGAGCGGCGGACTCAAATTTAAATGTTGATGTTTGGTATATCGGCGGAACAACCGGGCCGAATTCATACTCTCCGATTCCTGAATGAACACACTTGGAATCAAATTTAATATTCTTATTTTTTGACATATCGGTACCTATATTTATCTATTTTAATTTTCGGAAGTTTCTTCCTCTTCCGAAACAACTTTTGCTATATCGGCAATAGAATCATTATCATTTAATCTGATTATTCTAACGCCTTGCGTATTTCTTCCCATAACCCTTAAAGCTGAAACGCTTTGTCTTATAACCATGCCTTGTGTGGTTATAATTACGAGTTCATCGTTATCATTTACTTCCATCATAGAGATCAGCTTTCCAATCTTTTCGCCGGTTTTAACGGTAATGATTCCTTTACCGCCGCGTTTTGTAATTCTATAATCAGAAACCTCGCTGCGTTTTCCAAACCCTTTATCTGTTGCAACTAGCAGGGTAGCTTCACGTTTAATAACTATTCCTGCGACAACAACATCATCCTTGCTAAGGTTTATTCCTCTTACGCCGGTGGCGGTTCTTCCCATATCGCGTACATCTTTTTCATTAAACCTTATTGCCATTCCGTTTCTTGTTCCAATAACAATATCGTTATTTCCTTCAGTAAGTTTAACCGCTACAAGCTCGTCGCCTTCAACGATATTAATCGCGTTAATTCCTCCTCTTCTTACGTTTGAATAAGAAGATAGGATCGTTTTTTTAATTGTGCCGTTTTTAGTGAACATCATTACGAATTTATCGTCCGTAAAATCTTTAACTGTCACAAACGCCGTAATTTCTTCTTCTTTTTCTTTTTCTATAAGATTTAAAATTGATCTTCCTCTTGTTGCTCTTCCTCCTTCGGGAAGTTCATGAACTTTAAGCCAGTAGCATTTACCTTTATCGGTAAAAAACATAATGTAATGGTGAGTTGATGCTATAAACATATGTTCTATAAAATCTTCGTCTTTTGTCCCGGCTCCCGCAACGCCTCTGCCGCCTCGTCCTTGTTTGCGGTATCCGCTGACAGGGAAACGTTTAATAAAACCGCTGTGAGATATAGTAACCACAACATCTTCTTCGGCAATAACATCTTCAAGAGAAAATTCTTTTGTATCAAGAACAACTTCTGTTCTTCTATCGTCTCCGTATCTTTCTTTTACGGCAAGAAGTTCTTCTTTAATAATTTTCTTTCTTTTGGTTTCGCTTTCCAATATACCCTGTAGTCTTTCTATTAATTTAAGCACTTCTTTATATTCGTCTTCAATTTTCTTTCTTTCTAGTCCTGTTAAACGCTGCAGCCTCATATCAAGAATTGCTTTTGCCTGGACTTCAGACAACTTGAATTTTTTCATCAAGTTGGTTCTTGCCGTTTCAACGTCTTTTGATTTTTTTATTGTCTCAATTACTTCATCAATATTATCAAGAGCTATTATATAGCCTTCTAAAATATGAGCTCTTTTTTCCGCGGCGTCCAATTCATATTTGGTTCTGCGGATAATAATATCCATTCTGTGTTCAAGAAAATGCTCCATTGTTTCTTTTAAATTAAGAACTTTAGGAACGCCGTTAACCAAAGCAAGCATAATTACGCCGAATGTAACCTGCATTTGAGTATGTTTTAAAAGCTGATTCATAACAACAGCCGGCTGCGCGTCTCTTTTTAATTCAATAACTACGCGCATACCGTCGCGGTCAGATTCGTCGCGAAGATTTGAAATGTCTTTTATTTTTTCTTCTTTAACCAGTTCGGCGATCTTTTCTATTAAGTTTGCTTTATTAACCTGAAAAGGAAGTTCCGTTATTATTATAGATTCTCTGTCGTTTTTGTGGGTTTCAATATTTGCTTTTGCTCGAACAACTATTCTTCCGCGGCCGGTCATAAAAGCGTCTCTCACGCCATCATAACCGTAAATAATTCCGCCTGTAGGAAAATCCGGAGCATAAATATGCTTCATTATATCCTTTATTTCGGAATTCGGTTTGTCAATCAGTAAAACAAGCCCGTCAATTACTTCGCGTAAATTATGCGGCGGAATATTTGTTGCCATACCTACAGCAATACCGCTTGCTCCGTTTATTAATAGGTTTGGAATGTATGAAGGCATAACCGTAGGTTCTTGCAAAGAATCGTCAAAGTTCGGCGCGAAATCTACAGTGTTTTTATCAAGATCGCGCAGCATTTCTTCTGATATTCTTTTTAGTCTTGCTTCTGTGTATCTCATAGCCGCGGCAGAATCGCCGTCGACCGAACCGAAGTTGCCTTGTCCGTCAACAAGCGGGTAACGAAGCGAAAACTCCTGAACCATTCTAACCATCGAATCATAAACCGCCGTATCGCCGTGAGGGTGGTATTTACCGAGCACTTCACCAACTATTCTTGCCGATTTTTTAAACGGTTTATTATATGACATTCCAAGTTCGTGCATTCCAAAAAGAACCCGGCGGTGAACAGGTTTTAGTCCGTCTCTAACATCCGGTAGCGCTCTTGCAACTATAACAGACATTGCATAATCGATGTATGACGATTTCATTTCTTCTTCTAAAGAAACAGGTAGTATTTTTTCAAAAAATGTAGCCATGTTTTATTTTATCTCTTTTTACTTTTCAAAAACTTTATAAATAATGTTTTGCTAAATATCAATGTTAGCGTATTTTGCATGTTTCTCAATAAACGCTCTTCTCGGTTCAACAGCGTCGCCCATTAGCGTCTCAAATATTTTATCGGCCGCAGCGGCGCTTTCAAGATTAACCTGAAGAACAGTTCTTGTTTCCGGATTCATTGTTGTATCCCATAACTGCTCGGGGTTCATTTCACCCAAACCTTTATAGCGCGAAATGTTTACGCCTTTAGGCAGCCCGTCTTCTCCCGTTTCGTCTGCGGTGTTTTTAAATCTTTTTAATACTTTATCTCTTTCCTCGTCATCAAACGCGTAAACTTCTTCTTTTCCTTTTTTAATTTTATAAAGAGGGGGTTGAGCAATATATACTTTTCCAGCGGCAATTAATTCTTTCATATACCTGTATAAAAATGTTAACAGCAATGTTCTAATATGGCTGCCGTCAACATCGGCATCTGTCATTATTATTACTTTTCCGTATCTGGCTTTTTCATGATTAAACTCGGCGCCTATGCCGGCACCAAAGGCGGCAATCATAGATTTAATTTCATTGTTCTCTAAAATTTTATTCAGTTTTGCTTTTTCAACATTTAGTATTTTTCCTCTAAGGGGAAGTATCGCCTGGAATCTTCTGTCTCTTCCTTGTTTTGCCGAACCGCCCGCAGAATCACCCTCAACAATATATATTTCGCAATGTTCTGGATCGTTAATTGAACAATCAGCAAGTTTGCCTGGCAAATGCATTGTATCAAGAGCGTTTTTTCTTCTAACAAGATCTCTTGCTTTTCTTGCGGCTTCTCTTGCTTCCGCCGCCCGCATACATTTTTCAATTATTTTTTTCCCGACAGAAGGATTTTCTTCTAAATATTCTGCAAGTTTTTCACCAACAATTGTTTCAACAATAGATTTAACTTCGCTGTTGCCGAGTTTTGTTTTTGTTTGTCCCTCAAATTGAGGCTCCATTACCTTTATAGATATTACAGCTGTTAAACCTTCTCTAAAATCATCTCCGGATAAAGAAATTTTACTGTTTTCTTTTATAAGATTATTTTTATAAGCGTAGTTATTCAGTGTTCTGGTTAATGCTGTTTTAAATCCAACAAGGTGAGTTCCGCCTTCGTGAGTATTAATGTTGTTAACATAGGTATGAATATTATCGGAATACGCGTCGCTGTATTCAAAAGCTATTTCAACCGGCGTTTCATCTTTTTCGCCTTCAATATATACCGGTTTATGCAGGGGGTTTCTTGTTTCGTCTAGGTATTTAACGAATTCAAGCAGACCTCCTTTAAAATGATATGTTTCGTCTTCGTTTTCAATTTCATCTTTTACAATAATCGTAATTGTTTTATTTAGGTACGCAAGTTCGCGCATTCTTTCGGCAATGGTTTCGAAATTAAACTTTGTCGATTTAAAAATTTCTTTATCCGGATAAAATGTAATTTTTGTTCCCGTTTCATTCTTCTTGGTTTTTCCGATTTCCTTAACCGAGTATTTAGGAACCCCTCTTACATATTCCTGTTTATAAACATTTCCGTCTCTTCTTACCTCAACAATTAAAAGTTCAGATAGAGCATTAACGCATGAAACTCCTACGCCGTGAAGTCCGCCAGATACTTTGTACGAATCTTTATCGAATTTTCCTCCTGCATGAAGCACGGTCATTACAACTTCGAGAGCTGAACGTCCTTCTTCTTTATGAATATCAACTGGAATTCCCCTTCCTCTATCTTCAACAGTAACGCTGCCGTCCTTGTTTATAGAAACCAAAATTCTATCGTTATATCCGGCCAACGACTCATCAATACTATTATCAACAACTTCATTTATTAAATGATGAAGACCTCTTGTTCCTACATCGCCAATATACATTGCCGGTCTTTTACGAACGGCTTCTAATCCTTTTAAAACATTTATATTGCTAGCCGTGTAGTTTTGGTTTTTTACTTGTTCTGCCACTTTCATACCTGCTTATTATTAAATTTTTCTAGTAAATAAAACGAATTGATTTAATAATCTTTTCGTTAAACTTTTTATTTATTTTTTCTATTAAATTTTCCTGTCTGAATTTTAATTCGCTTCTCCAAACAGAGTTTTTAACACGAAGAAAAAGAACGCCTCTTTCAATCTTAACCGCTTCGGCAACTTTTTTAAGTTCCGGAAATATTTCTAAAAATTTTTCCAGAATATCATACTCCTTTGCGGCTTTTCTTACATTTTCAAACGCTTTTTCTTTTCCTAAAATTTCAGGAAGACTTTTAAAATCGTCAGGCATAAGCTACCGCGCCTTTTTCAACCTTTATAATTTTATCTTTTTCTGAAATGTGAAGACTTTCTATATTATTAAAGTCGGTCATGGTAATAAACGCCTGACCAACTTCTCTTAAATATCCGCTTATTTTTTGAGACCTATAAGTATCAAGTTCACCAAAAATATCATCCATAAGGAAAACCGGTGTTTTGCCAAGTACGTCTTTTAAAAAGAAAAACTCACCGAAACGAAGAGCAATTTGAAATGTTTTATGCTGTCCCTGTGACCCGTATTTTCTTAACTCAAATCCGCTAATTTTAAAAACGAAGTCGTCGCGGTGCGGACCAACTAAATTTGTAGCTCTAATTAATTCATCGTTTCTTCTGTTTTTAATTTCTCTTCTAAAATTTTCTTCAACTTTATCTGTTTTATTATCACCTAAAAAATAATATTCTATTTCAGGACTTTCGCTGCCTTCCATAATTTTAACAAACGAGTTTTTTACATATTCACTAAATTCATTTAAAAAATTAATTCTATGTTTTACTATTTCGGCGCCTGTTTTTATAAGCGTTTCAGTCCATGCGTCAAATTCATCAAACAAACTTTTTTCTCTCGATTCTTTTAATAAAGAAAGAAGCGAGGATCTTTGTCTTAGTGTTTTATTATAATCCAATAATATTTTTAGATATGTTTCGCTAGATTGTGAAATAACGGAATCTATAAACTTTCTTCTATCGGCAGGCGAGCCGAAAGTAATTGAGTGATCGGACTGAGTAAGGGTAACAACCGGAAATTTACCAATTATTAAAGAAGCTTTATAAAATTGCTTTTCATTTATAAAACATGTTTTTTTGTTGGTTTCAACGGAATATACCAACCTGCTTTTTTCTTCAGTTAAATCTTTAAATTTTCCGGTAAGCTCAAAATAACTTTCATTAAAAGTTAGCGCTTCACTATCTGGAGATTGGTTTAAGTTTTTCGTTGTACACAAATAGTATATTGCCTCGAGAATGGTTGTTTTACCCTGCCCGTTTCCGCCGACTATATAATTTAATTTATCAGAAAAATTTAGAACAGTGTTTATATGCAACCTAAAATTAGTAAGTTCAATATTATTAAGAATCATTTTAATTATTCAAACGCACCGGCATTAATAGCATCATTAAGTCGCTGTTTTCTTTTTTCTTTTGCGGTTCAACTATTACTGCTTTAGTCGGCGAATGAAGTTTAAAAACTACGTTTTCTTCGCCCGATAAATGACTTAAAATATCATTAACATATCCTGAGTTAAAGCCTATATCAATTGAGTCTCCTGCATATTCACAAACTACGTTTTCGGTTCCGGACGCGCCTATATCAAGATCCTCGGCAGAAATTTCCAAACTGTTTTCTTTAATTGAGAATTTTACTCTTCTTGTATTGGTTGCCGAAAAAAGCATCATTCTTTTTATTGCATCGTGAACATCTTTTGTTTTTATTTTCATTAAAAATTCATTTTCTAAAGGAATAACGGCCGAATAATCAGGGTATTTCTGCCCAATTAATCTGGTTATAAGTTCAATATCATTTAAGCGGAATGAAATATGTGTTTTGCTTAAGAACATTTTAACATCTTTTTCGTCTAGTATTTTCATTAAAACAGATATTGCTCTTTCAGGAACAACATATTGGTTTGTGATGTCGTTATTTTTTCCTTTATAAAGCAGATTAACAAGCCTGTGGCCATCCGTTGCAACAAAACGAAGTCCATCATCGGTAAATTCAAAAAGTGTCCCCATCATCGCCGGACGCATTTCTTCTTTACTCATAGCAAACGCTGTTTTTTCAAACGCGTATCTTAATTCGGTTCCGTTAATTGAAATTTCTCTTAATTCTTCGCCTGCGTCTTTTTCAGGAAAAGAAGGAATTTCAGGATATTCATCGGCATCCAGATAACTTAACGAATATTTACCGTTATCGGTTGTTAAGTTTATTTTTCCGTTTTTGTTAATATCAAAATGGATTGTTGTTTCTTTTAAGCTGCGCACAATTTCATAAAGAAGTTTGGCCGGAACAACTAAATTTATATTTTCTTCGGCCACAACCTTTAAAGAGGATTTTAAAGATATTTCTAAATCGGTAGCATAAATTGTAAGAAGTCCGTCTTTTATCTCAAACAAAAAATTCTCCAAAATAGGCATTGGAGTTCTTGAAGGAACAGCAGGAATTATTTTTGTAAGTAATTTTTCTAGCTCTTTACTGTTTACTTTAAAATCCATTTTTTCACTCCAAATTAAACACAGAAATATACCACTAATAAACCTTTATATCAATTTCATTTTGGTTTATTTTAATATTACCAACACACTATTAATTATTTATTTAGGTATATATAAACTATATAATAAACAATAATCATGTTAATATGTTGATAAGTACTTAAGTCCGTTAAATAAAACCAAAAAACAAATATATAAAAAAACTAAATTGTGGAGAACTTGTATATAAACTTCATTACTTAACAGTCCGGCTGATAAAGCATGGTTATCAACAAACAACAAGCAGCAGACCAACAAGTTATTAACAATAAGAAAAAAACGTTTTTTACCCTAAATAAAATAAAAAACTAATTAAGAAAAACTCAATTCAATTTTATTTTTTATAGAGTCAACCGAATCTCTTATTTTAATATCGTCTGCGAGAGTTTTTTCGATTGTATTATAGGCGTGAATTACGGTTGAATGGTCTCTTCCCCCGAAATGCAGTCCAATTGTTTTTAAAGATGATCGGGTTAATTTTTTAGAAAGATACATTGCTATTTGGCGGGCAAGAACAACTTCTTTTTTTCTATTTTTTTCTCTTACTTTATTCTCTTCAACTTTAAAAAACTCACAAACTATTTTTGTAATATAATCTATAGAAATATTTACCTGTCTTGTGGTAGCTATTTCTTTTACTGTTTTTTTTGCAAGCTCAAAATCAATTTCTTTGGAATTTAAAGAAGCATTAGCTAATAGTTTTATTAAACAGCCTTCCAGCTCTCTTATATTAGAAGTAATATTATGCGCAATAAACTCCAATATTTCATTTGATAGGTATATACCGTAATTTTCGCTTTTGTTTTTTAAAATTGCAATTCTTGTTTCAAAATCGGGGGGCTGAACATCCGTTGTTAATCCCCACTGAAAACGGGAAATCAATCTTTCGTTTAATCCCTTTAAGTCTTTCGGCGGTTTGTCGCTGGATAAAACTATTTGTTTTCCTGATTGATGAAGTATATTAAAAATGTGAAAAAACAAATCCTGCGTTTTTTCTTTTCCGACCAAAAATTGAATATCATCAATTATTAAAACATCCATGCTTTTATAAAAAGCTGAAAACTCATTAACGCTGTTTGACTGTATTGCTTCCACAAATTCAACAGTAAATATATCTGCGGATAAATAAATTGCTCTTTTGTTCGGATATTTTGATACAATTCTGTTTCCGATAGCTTGAATTAAGTGAGTTTTCCCCAAACCTACACCACCGTAAATAAAAAGCGGATTAAAAGAAGTTTCTCCCGGACTATCACCAACAGCAAAAGCAGCCGCACGCGCAAGCTGATTTCCCTCACCTTTTATAAAATTGTCAAAAACATAACGTGGATTTAGAAAACTTTCATATTCTTTATTTTTAGGTTCTTCTATTTTTGCCTTTTCAATTTTATGAGGTATGTTAAAAGAATTTTCGAAAGCAACATTTTCGTCTTTGTCATCTCCGACCACATAAACCAATTTTGCTGAATTACCCAAAACCTGACTTAATGTTTTATTTATTAAGGTATTATAATGCTCATCAATCCATTCAACAAAAAAACTGTTTGGAACAGTAACTTTTAAAACCGAATCTTCAATTTCAATTGGTTTTATAGGAAGGAACCATGTATTATAGGTAATGAAAGGTACATTTTCTCTTATTATTTTTAAACACTCTTTCCAGGATTGAGCAGGATCTAAGGCAGTGTTAAGCTCGGGACTAATGATACTCATTTAAAAATTATCCACAAAATTAAGATGTATAATACGAACAAAATACAATTAAAGAAAAAACGACAAAAAACTTGATTTTATATTATAAACAACTTATCAACATTAAGAAAATCAAACTAAGTTGTTATTTTATAATAAATTAACAAACGCAATTTAATTAAATAAACACAAACAAAAAAACAAAAGCACAAATAAATAAACGCATTATTTTTCGTGAAACGTTTCACAAAACAAAGTTATCAACAAGTTGTTAACATGGTTTATGTATCCCTGAAGCGATAAAAAAATATCTTTTTTTTATCTTCTGCGCAAATTAAATCTTTAAAATAATCATAAGTTATTTTCCTGAAAGTAAATAAAAAATTTATCTATAACTTGGATTCAAAATCAGTATTTTTATTCCTTAATATTTTTATACGTAAGGCTGTGTTTTATAATAACTACAGGAAACAATTTAAATGAAAATAGTAATAGCAGGAGGTGCGGGATTTATAGGAAGCCACCTTGCAGAATATTGGAACAATAGAAACGCAGAAGTAAATGTTATTGATAACCTAAAAACAGGGTTTGAAGAAAATTTACGAGGTTTAAATAAAGTTAAGTTTCATAAAATTAGTATTGAGGACAAAAAGAAAGTAAATGAAATTATTTGCGGCAGCGACTATGTTTATAATATGGCGGCAATGGTTTCTGTTCCCGAATCAATAGAAAAACCGGAAGAGTGTATAAATATAAATCTTCACGGGCATCTAAACCTTCTTGAAGCTTCAAAAATAAATCAAGTAAAAAAAATAATTCTTTCCAGCAGCGCGGCTGTTTACGGCGACAATCCGGAATTACCAAAAAAAACAAAAATGAAAGCCGAACCCAAATCTCCTTACGGAATAACAAAACTAGACGGAGAACTTTATTCTAAATTATATGAAGAACAGTACGCATTAAAATACGCGTGTTTAAGATATTTTAACGTTTTTGGTCCTCGTCAATCAACCGAAAACGCATACGCAGCCGCAGTTCCGATATTTATAAAACGGGCACTTAAGAACGAAGATATCATTATTTATGGAAACGGAGAACAGACAAGGGATTTTATTTATATAGATGATGTTATAAAAGCAAATGTTCTAGCTTCTGAAAAAGAAAACATAACAGGGGTTTTTAATGTGGCTAACGGATCCTCAATTTCAATTCTTAAGCTTGCCGAATTAATTATCGAATTGGTTAACTCAAAAAGCAAAATTAAATTTGAAAAAGAACGTGCCGGAGATATAAAACACAGCCGGGCTTCAATAGATGAAACAAAAGAAAAACTGGGTTTCGAGCCTGATTTTAACCTGAACGAAGGGTTGTTAAAAACTATAGAGTATTTTTCAATACAGGAAAAATAAAAATGAAAAACATAATGGTCGTTTTTTGCGGCGGAACGTTTTCAATGATTATTGATAAGAAAACAGGCGGAGCCGTTCCATATTTTCACGGTGAAGAACTTTTAGAAATGATTCCAGAAGCTCAAAACCTGGCAAAAATATCAATGTATGAGTTTGGAATGTATCCGGGTCCGCACATGACCCCGGAAAGAATGTTTGAACTTTCGCAAAAAATAAAAGAAATTATAAAAAACAAAGATATTGACGGCGTAGTTGTAACACATGGAACCGATACGTTGGAAGAAACCGCATATTTGTTAGATCTTAACATTAAATCAGAAAAACCAATTGTTGTAATTGGAGCGATGAAAACAAGTTCGGAGCCAGACTGGGACGGTCCTAAAAACCTAATTGACGCTATTAAAATTATAAACAATCCGAACAGCACAAGCATGGGAGTGCTTGTTTGTTTGAATGGTGAAATAAATGCGGCAAGCGAAGTTTCAAAAACCCATACCGAGGATATTGAAACTTTCCACAGCATGGATTTCGGCGCGCTTGGTTTTGTTGACAGAGAAAAAGTTATTTTTAACCGGGCACCGAGAAAATTAGAAACAATTGAAAGCGGCAATATAAATTCTAACGTAGATTTAATAAAAGTATACGCCGGAATGAACGATAAATTTTTTAAATTTTCCGCCGACAGCGGCGCGGAAGGATTAGTGGTTGAAGCTCTCGGAGTCGGGAATGTGCCGCCCCCGGCATTTGAGGGAATTCGTTACGCAAGAAAAAAAGGAATTCCTGTTGTGCTTGTTTCACGATGTCCTTCCGGCGAAACGCTCGATGTTTATAGCTATCCCGGTGCGGGAAAATGGCTTCGTGAAGAAGGAGTAATTTTCGCTAATTATTTAAATGGTCAGAAAGCAAGAATTAAACTAATGCTTTGCCTCGGAATCACGAAAGACGAAACAAAACTTCGTGAGATGATAGAAGAAATTTAATTTAATATAGATTGAGTGATTGGTTGAATGGATGAATGCTTTCACAATCAGTCAATTAACCATTCAACCAAATGAGTATAAAAGAAAATATAAAACCGTGGATACCAACCTTGTTGTTCCTACCGATTGTTTTGTGGCTTATTTACAACGGCGGGAAGTTTATAATAATTATCGATCACTTTAATTTACTTATTCATGAAGGGGGACACGGAATATTTAGAATATTCGGGGATTTTATTTATACGCTCGGCGGAACGCTAATGCAGATTATTATTCCGTCCCTTTTTATATTTTATTTTGTTAAGAATGAAAAAAGAATCGGCGCACAGTTATCATTAATCTGGCTGGGTCAAAATTTGTTTAATATAAGTCTTTATGCAGGAGATGCTTTTGAAAGGAAACTTCCGCTTCTCGGCGGCAAAAAAGTTTATCACGATTGGACACATCTTTTAAATCAAACCGGATTAATTCTGCACGCAAAAGAAGTCGGTTATTTTTTTTATGTACTTGGAATAATAGCACTTGTTTTCTGTTTGACGCTTCCGCTTTTGATGAAGGACTATGAGAAAGCAAAAATAAGTTTAGATATAAAATAAGCGGTGACCGCACAAAATACGATCACCGCAAAAAATAAATTAATTAAAATTATTTATTGTCTATTTGTTTTAATAACTCATCGACTGCGGCTTTCAGCTGCTTGTCGATTTTTGTTCCCCTGCTGTCGGGATCGTTTTCTACAATAATATCTGGAACAGCCGGACCCCACTCCATGTTTTCCATTGTTTTTTTCACATACCATCCGCGTAAAGGAAGTCTAACCCACGTACCGTCAATCATTGCTCTTCCTCCGGTTGATATTACCGCACCGAATGTCGGCTTGCCTACTAGTTTTCCTATACCTAATGATTTATAAGCATGAGAAAAGATTTCAGCATTTGAATAACTGTTCTCATTGCATATTGCGATTGATGGTTTTGTCCATGCCGCGAAAGGAAGCCGTTCACCGTAGGGATAATAATCCGAGAAATTTTTGTTTTCTTTTTTCAGGTTTTTAACCGCGCCACGCGGAACAGTATAAGCGTGCTGTTTAACATTTAATACCGCCATTAAATAATCCGTAGTCCAGCCCCCGCCGTTATAACGAACGTCAATTACAATTCCCTCTTTGCCATGTCCTGCTGCCATTAATTCTCTTTCGAATCTTTCGAAACTTTCCCAGCCCATAACTTCAATATGCAAATAGCCCAGCCGTCCGTTTGAATATTTATCAGTTAATTCTCTTTGATTCTTCACCCATTCATTATATAATTCATTGTTTAAGGTTGATGAGGGGCGAATTACAACCTCTCTTGATTTTCCGTTAGTATCTTTTACTTCAAGAATTATTTTTTCGTTTGGCGTATTAATAAGCAGGGAATTGAAATTAACTTCTGATTTAACAGGCTGTCCGTTTACCGCAACAATAATTTCTCCTTCGTTTAACCTGCTTAATTCTTTATCTGCGGGCGAATCAGGAATAACATGCTTTACAATAACTCCGCCGTCATATGGCGAAACTTCAATTCCAAGTCGGCCGGTTTTTTCATCTTGTGTTTGAGCCCTGTCGCCCCGTCCGTACATTCCCATGTGGCTTGCGTTTATTAGTCCTATCATATTATTAAACATATATCTAAAATCTTCATCGCAAGAGGCTTTCATAGTTAACGGTTTATATTTTTTCTTAAGTACATCCAAATCCTGTCCGTGAAAATCCGGGTCATAAAATCCGTCGCGTATCATTCTCCATGCTTCTTCAAACATTTGATCTTTTTCTTCGTAGTAATCAATCTTCATTTTTCCGGAGAATGAAAGATTTTCTGATTTGTTTCCCGTTAAATTTATTCGAGCAAGTTTTCCTGAAGTTGCTGTGTAGTAAAGGAACTTGCCGTCATTATCCATCATCAAAGAAGCCGGATTTTGTCCTCCGCTTGTAATTGATGCGGCGTCTTTTCCGTTCCATTTTATACTGTATAAGTCATTTCCTTTTTCGGTAGGATTAACAGCTGTGTAATAAAAGGTTTCTCCGTCCTTAGATATGGAAATATTATTTTCGTCCCCCGGAAGAGACGTAACCTGAACAAGTCTTTCGTAAATATTGTCAAAATCAATTGTTATAGGTTCAACACTGCTGCTGTCTTTATCTTTTTTACCATCTTTTTTCTTTGAGTTTTTGTCATCATCCTCTTCCCAATCTTGCTGGGTTTTCTGCAAATCTTTTTTATTAAGCCATACAAACCATACATCATTATCGCCGTTATTTCTGTTTGACGAGAAGGCTAATTTTTTTCCGTCCGGACTCCAGACAGGATTAAAATCAACACGCGGATGCATACTAATATTTACAGGCTCTGCTCCGCTTTCGGCAGATTGAATATAAATCTCCGTATTAAAATTCAGATCATCCATTGCGTATGCAATCCATTTGCTGTCCGGGCTCCATCTTACATTTTGCGGAGCGCTCCAGCCTTTAAGAAGGCTTACTTTATCCGATAACTTTCCATCCGCGGAAATATTATAAGCGACCAATCCGCCAACCCCCTGTTCAAAAGTTATTTTTTTTCCGTCGGGCGAAACAACAGGCCAGGATTCATCAATCTCTGTATCGGTAAGCCTGATGATTTCGTGTTTTAAACTTTTAAATAAATTCGGCTCATCTTTATCAGAAGAACGAACCATATAAAGATCAAACTGTCCGTCTCTGTCGCTGACAAAAACCAGCGTTGTATCGCTCAACCAATTAACCTGCTGATCGCGATAAGGGTGGTTGCTTACATTCACTGCGCGGCTTTTATCTTTATCGTTTTCTTTGATAAAAATTTCTCCTCTTACAACAAAAGCTGTAAGTTTTCCGTTTGGCGAAATATCATAATCTGTAACCCCGCTGGTTTGAGTTTTAAATTCATATGGATCAAAACGGTAATCGGCGGCCACATTAATTTTAACTTTTTGCGGAGTAGATCCGTTTGTTTTCATTAAATAAATATCTGTGCCTTGTTCAAAAACAAGGGTTGAACCGTCGGCGCTGCATTCAAGATAAGTAACGCCGAAATCGGAAAAAGAAGTTAGCTGTTCGGAATTTCCGGCAGTGTTTCCGTTTTTATCAACTGTCATTTTAAATACATTGTATTTTCCATTCTGCGCGCTCAAATAATACATTGTTTTAGAATCGCCCCAAACCGGAAAAATATCCTGTCCGCCGAAAGTTGTTAATTGTTTGTATGTTTTATCTTTTTTGTTATAGAGCCATATTTCTTTGTTTGCCGGACCTTCGTAAGCCTCTCTTGCAATTCGGCAGGATCCTTTTGTGAACGCAATAAAATTATTATCAGGAGAAACAGCCGGCATATCACCGAAAGCATCCAAGACTCTGTAAGGCGTTCCGCCAGTCGCAGGGACTTCATAAAACTCACTAGTCCATTCAATTTGATTAAAATCTCTTTGAGTATTAAAAATAATTGAATTGTCAGGAGTCCATCCTCCCAAAACATCGTTGGCGGAATGATAGGTTAAACGCTTCGGAGCGCCGCCATTTGCCGGAATTGTAAAAATATCATTATTCCCGAAACGGCTGCTTTCAAAAGCGATATTGTTTCCGTCGCGGCTCCATTTGGGATTTGATTCGTAACCTTCATGCACTGTCATTCTTAATGCATTACCGCCAGTTGAAGGAACAACCCAGATATCGCCCTGAAATGAAAAAGCAACTTTTGAACCGTCCGGGTTTAGAGATGGTGTTCTTACAAACGGGTCTTCTTCGGCAACAATAATACCTGTTCCTAAAATAAAACTGATTAATAAAAAAGCGAGAAAGTATCTTTTCATAACAAATCCTTTTTTTGTGTGCGGGATGAAATCTTTTATTTTTTGACAAAACATAAAACAAAAATTACTAATAATAAGAATTAGTCGTTAGACGGGAAAATAACAAAAATGTTTTTACAAAATTTGAATTATGAAGAATTATTTTAACAAAACTTAGTCTAATTTATTCAATAATTATTGAGAGTATATTTTTTTAGCCCCGCATTATAATGCTCCTCCTTAGGATTTTTAACGGTAATTTGAAAATCACATACCTAAAAAAACAACAAGTCTAAAAATTTGACCCAAGCAATAAAACTTTTTTGAGACAACAAACGTCACAATACATAGAAATTCAAGGTATATAGAAAAACGAGGTATTATGATATCCAAAAATTTAGCTGCCGCATCCACAAAACCAATGATATTAGCAATACTTAGAGGGGGAGAAAATTACGGTTATCAAATAATTCAGCGCGTTAAAGAAATTTCCGGCGGAGACGTTGAATGGGCGGACGGAATGTTGTACCCCGTTCTTCATAAATTGGAAAAAGACGGTTTTGTTTCAACGCGATGGATAATTTCCGATGAAGGAAGAAGAAGAAAATATTATAAAATTACCGCAGCCGGAAAAGAAGAGCTGAACACTGAAATAAAACAATGGATGTCGGTTCATAAAGTTTTCGAAAAACTATGGGAGCCGATTCCTGCTTATCAACAATAATTATTTAGGTGCAAAATGTACGGCTTAGATAAAGAAATTAAAACCTGGAAAAAATCACTTCACAAAAATCCTTCTTTTGAAGAAGGATATATTGAAGAGCTTGAATCACATCTTCGTGATTTAATAGAAGAGAAAATAGCAGAAGGCATAAGCCAAGAAGAAGCATTTAAATTTGCCTTAGCCAAAATTGGAAAAATAAACGACATCGGAGATGAATATTTTAAGTCCGACACAACAAATAAAATAAGCGGAAGACCCTCATGGAAAGCGCCGAAATTTATTCCCTCCTTATTATATCATAATTTTAAAATGGCTTATAGAAACATTAAAAGAACCGCGTGGTATTCAATTTTAAATATATCCGGTCTTGCCGTTGGAATGGCGTGTGCAATATTGATAATACTTTGGGTGCAAAGCGAACTTAGTTACGACAAGTTTCATAAAAATGCAGATAATTTATACCGGGCATATCAAGTTCAAGAATATGCCGGAGCGCAATCATTAATAACTGATAATTTGCCCGGTCCGCTCGCAGCCCATCTGATTGATCAATTCCCTGAAATCAAAAATGCAATTAGATTTATTTCAATAAATAACAAACCAATTAAACAAGGCGATAAATTTTTTAATGAAAGAATTTGTTTTACCGATCCCGCATTTTTTGAAATGTTTGATTTTCCTCTTAATCGCGGGAACAAAGAATCTTTGATATCCAAACCGTTCTCTGTTGCGATTACGGAAAAAATGGCGGCAAAATATTTCGGAGATGAAAACCCCATCGGAAAAACTATTACAATTGACGGGAAACATGATTTTACAGTTACCGGTATTTTAAAAGATTTTCCTTCTAATTCGCATCTATCAATGGTAGAAATATTAATTCCGTTCAGCAACACAAATGAAATTATTGGCGACAAATTTGAATCATGGCGCAGTAACTGGCCGAGGACATATATTCAATTAAAAGAAGGAGCCTCAGTAAAATCTTTTGAAAATAAAATTGAAAAATCTCTTTTTGAACAACAGACTTCAAAACCGTCGCTACATATACAGCCGTTAAGCCAAATACATCTTTACACCCTTACGGGAGAAAGCGATTTTGTTAAATATCTTTATATCGTATCTGTGATTGGAGTCGCCTTGTTATTAATTGCGTGTATAAATTTTATTAATCTTTCAACCGCAAGATCAAGATTAAGAAGTAAAGAAGTCGGATTAAGAAAAGTATCGGGTGCGAAAAGGACAAGCATTGCATTGCAATTTTTCGGCGAATCAATTTTGTTAACGGTATTTGCTTTGGTGTTTGCTTTAACAATAATAGCAATCTTACTGCCCGCAATAAATAATTTGTTAGGCGATTTAACCGGAACAAAACTTGTATTCAACTTTTTTGAAAACAAAAACTTACTTTTTACAATAATATTTGTAGCAATTTTTACCGGTATTGTTTCAGGATTTTACCCTGCCGTATATTTATCCTCATTTCAGCCGGTGCAAATTCTTAGAAAAGATTTTGCCGGGGGTACGAACAAATCATTGTTTAGAAATATACTTGTTGTAATACAGTTTGCATGCTCGGCTGTATTAATTATTTCGACATTAATTATTTTATCACAATTAGAATATCTTAAAACCTCTGATCTCGGCTATAAGCAAAACAATCTCGTACATATTCCGCTGAGCGGGAATTCTGTTGAAAAATATGAAATTATAAAAAATGAATATTTGAAGTCGCCCGATATTTTGTCGGTAACAGCGACAAGCAGACTTCCTCTTTCGGGCGGAGACTCATCTTCTAATTTTGATTGGGAAGGCAAAGACCCAGAACAACAAGTTTTAATAAATACGGTAGCAGTAGATCCGAATTATATAAATGTAATGGGAATGAAACTGCTTGAAGGAAGTCAAATTTCAGAATCACAGAATTCCACAGAAAATGGTCCGCCGATGGATGTTCTATTAAACAAAAATGCTATCGAAAGAATGAATTTGAATACACCCATAGGCAAATTATTAACACTTGGGAACTGGAAAGGAAGGGTAATCGGCGTAGTAAATGATTTCCATTTTTCTTCTTTTCATGAAGAAATAGAGCCAATTTTGATATATGCGAATTTTGAGTCAACAAAATATATGCTCGTAAGATTGAGTGAAAACAATACTGCAAACACGATAAAACATCTTGAAGAAAAATGGCGGAAAGTTAATCCCTCGCTTCCCTTTTCTTATACTTTTTTAGATGACTCAATAAGCAATTTATATAAAACTGAAAAAAGGATATCGGAAATATTGAAGTATTTTACAGGCATTGCAATCTTTATCGCCTGCCTGGGTTTATTGGGACTGTCTTCATTTACTTCTGAAAGATATACAAAAGAAATCGGAATACGGAAAGTGCTGGGCTCATCTGAACTAAGCATTTTTATATTGTTAACAAAAGAATTTGTCAAATGAATTGTTGTTGCTAATTTAATAGCTCTGCCTGTTTCTTATTATTTGGCAAACCAATGGCTTCAGTCGTTTGTTTATAGGGTTGATATAAAGCCCTGGATTTTTATAGCATCATTTGCAGCGGCGCTATTAATCACTCTTTTTACTGTGGCATATCATACAATAAAAGCCGCAACCGCAAATCCCGTAAATTCATTAAGAAGCGAGTAAAAAACGGAGACAAAATGTTCAATCTGAATAAAAAAATAAATGAGTGGAAAAAATCACTTCACAAAAACCCTTCTTTTGAAGAAGGATATATTGAAGAACTTGAATCACATCTTCGTGATTTAATAGAAGAGAAAATAAAAGAAGGCAAAAGCACAAAAGAATCATTTGAATTTGCAGTCGGTAAAATTGGAAAAGTAAACGACATCGGAGAGGAATATTTTAAATCCGATACAACTAATAAAATAAGCGGTAGACCATCATGGAAATCGCCGCGGTGGATGCCCGATTTAATATGGAATTATTTTAAAGTTGCCGTAAGAAATATAAAAAAATATAAAAGCATTTCACTTACAAATATTTTCGGATTGTCGATAGGCATAGCCAGCGTTTTGTTAATTAGCATGCTTGTAATTTATGAAATGAGTTTTGATCAGTTTCATGAAAACAAAAGCAGAATTTTCCGTGTTTATACCGAAACACACAGACCGGAAGGCGAGTTTGTTATGGCTTGTGTTATGTTTCCGTTTGCGCCCGCCGCCGAAGAGGAAATTCCGGAAATTGAACACGCTGTGCGTTTTTGTGAATCTTCTCAGCTCGTTGCTAACGGAGATAAAAAGTTTTATGAAAAATTAATTTATACCGACGAAAACATTTTTAACGTTTTTTCATTTCCGTTAAAATACGGCGATAAAGAGAAAGCTCTTTCGCAAAAAAATACAGTTGTTATCTCGGAAAAAATTGCTGAAAAATATTTTGGAAATGAAAATCCGGTGGGTAAAACATTATTATTCTTAAATAAGGATAACTATAAAGTTGCCGGTGTGTTTTATGATTTACCACATAACTCAAGCATCGAAGCTGAAATTTTAGCTTCAATAAAATCTCTTTATACTCCGGAATTCCCTCGTTTAGAAAATTGGACAAGTTTTTCAAACGACTATACTTTTCTATTATTAAAAAAAGGAAGCTCGGCGAAGGCGGTTGAAGAAAAGTTTGAATTATTAATTAAGAAAAACGTTGAACCGGAACTTGCCGATAGGTATGTAATGAAAATGCAGAACATAAACGAAATTCATTTTTCTGATTTAAATTATGAATTTGTAAGAACAATTCCGCCTTTGTATATATATATTTTTATGGCCGTCGCTTCGTTTATATTATTTATAGCTTGTATTAATTTTATAAATCTTTCAACGGCAAGATCGGCGAGACGCGGGAAAGAAGTAGGAATACGCAAGGTTGCCGGGGCAAGCAGATTTCAGCTTGTTAAACAATTCCTAAGCGAATCATTTATAATTACGATTATATCATTATTTGTTTCCTTAATTATAACTTATTATTTATTGCCTGAAATTAATTCTCTTTTGAGATCAAACCTTTCTTTCTCATTGTTTTATAATGTCGATTTTGTTTTGATAATTATTGCGTTGGTGTTTGTAACGTCAATAGCGGCAGGACTATACCCGGCATTTGTTCTTTCGAACGCAAAACCGGTTTCGGTCATGAAAGGAGATAATCAAAAAAACAATAAAGGATATTATTTACGCGCGGTATTAATTGTATTTCAGTTTGCGCTGTCTGTGTTTTTAATTATTTCAACAATTACAATATATAATCAAGCTGAATTTTTAACCAAACATAATCCGGGATTTAACGACGAACAAATGCTTGTTGTTCCGATTTATGATCCGCAATTAAATCAAAGGTCAGAGGCCCTGAAAAACGCTCTGCTTTCCGACAATAATATTTTAAATGTTACTTTTTCAAGCGGAACACCTGCAAGCGGTTCAACAAGCACAAGCAACTTTGTGTCCGAAGGTAAAAACGAAGATGAAGAAATTCATATGCAGATTCTTGAAATTGATTACGATTTTATAAAAACATACGGATTGCAAGTTCTTGAAGGCAGAGAGTTTTTAAAAGAATTTTCCGCAGATGAAAAAGAATCATATTTAATTAACGAAACCGCGGCGAAAAAGTTCGGATTCGAATTACCGATAGGTAAAAAAATCAAACTTGGGGATGAACAATTTCAAACCATTGTTGGCGTAATAAAAGATTTTAATTACTCTTCTTTAAGAGAAGAAATTTCACCCACGGTATTTAAATTAAATACTTCCAATGCAAGATTTTTATCACTGCAAATTAATACTGCAGAAACAGAAAGGGTTGTGGAATTTGTGAAAGAAAACGTTGCAGCGTTTTCACCCAATTACCCTGTTGAATATTATTTTATGAACGAGAGGTTTGAAAATTATTATAAAGCGGAAAGAACAATTGGCAAACTACTTTCGGCTTTTTCGATAATTGCTGTTATAATTTCATGCATCGGTATTCTTGGTTTGGTTTCATTTGTCGCCGAACAAAAATCTAAAGAGATTGGAATTAGAAAAGTATTGGGAGCTTCGGTCGGCAGCATTCTGTTATTAATTGGAAAACAATTTATTAAGTGGATCGCCGTTTCAAATATAATTGTTTGGCCGCTCGCTCATATGTTCTTAAATAAATGGCTAAACAATTTTGCATATAGAGTAGATATAAATTATTTGGTTTTTGCCGGAACTCTTGCCGGTTCTATATTGCTTGCTTTTATTACGATGGGATATCATACATTTAAAGCCGCTTATTCTAATCCTGTTAATTCATTAAGAACCGAATAAAGGTTTACATAAAATTAATATTACGTTAATCGAGAATCAGCACAAGTTGTTTCTTAGATCACTATATTTATGCTTTCAAATTATTTTACTTAAGGGAAAGTATGAAGATTACAAAATTAATAATTATTGTTTTTCTGATTATAGTTGCTTTTACTGTTTGCACAAAACCGGTTGAAGAAACAAGATTTAAAAAAGGAAGCGTAATATTTATTCATCCCGACGGAACTGGCCTTTCAAACTGGAACGCCGCGCGTATTTTGTATTATGGTCCCGACGGTGAATTAAACTGGGATAAAATGAGCAACGTAGGGTTGTATAAAAGTCATTTTAAAGATTGTTTAACAGCAACTTCGCATGCGGGAGCGACTGTTCATTCTTACGGCGTAAAGGTAGTTCAGGATTCATACGGTCTTGACGGCACCGAAGAAATAACCGCCCGGTCCGGGAAAAAAATGAATATTATGCAGGAAGCGCAAGTTTCCGGAATTAAAACGGGAATAATAAATTCCGGCAGCATTATTGAACCCGGAACAGGAGTATTTGCCGCGAGTTCCGTTTCAAGAAGAAATTATGAAGAGATAACTAAGAAAATTTGCGAGTCTGGCATTGATGTAATTTTATCCGGCGGTGAAGAATGGATGCTGCCCGAAGGAACCGAAGGCAGACACGGATTCGGCAAACGAACAGACGGAATTAATTTAATTTATTACATGCGCGACCAGGGTTATTATGTGGTTTACAATAAAAAAGAACTGGCTGAAGTACCCGCGAATGTTACAAAACTTTTTGGTGTATTCGCGCTTTCACATACGTTTAACGATAAACCGGAAGAAGAATTAAAAAAAGAGAACCTGCCAAATTATAAAATTGAAGCCCCTACTTTAGCCGAAATGACTGAATCGGCAATTGATATATTGGGCAGAAACAACCAGCAGTTCTTTTTAGTAATTGAAGAAGAAGGCACGGATAATTTCGCGAACAGCAATAACGCTAACGGAATGCTTGACGCATTAAAAAGAGCAGACGACGCAATTGGAGTTGTGCTCGATTATCAAATGAAAAATCCGCTTACATTATTAATTACGGCGGCCGATAGCGAATCAGGCGGAATGGAGTTGCTGGGAAAAAATATCTCTAAATTCGAAAAAGGCAGCATGGTTCCTAAAACAGATCCGAATTCCGCGCCTGTAGACGGAACCGAAGGAACAGAAACGGATTTCTTTTATTCCGCGCCTGATCAATTTGGAAACAGACTTCCATTTCAGATTTCATGGGGAACAAGCGGAGACGCGTACGGCGGAGTTGTTGCGCGCGCAAACGGATTGAACGCATCTGAAATGAACGGTACAATTGACAATACAGATATTTATAAATTTATGTATTTGACGCTTTTTGGAAAACTTCTCGAATAATTATTAGTGTGCGGCTCAATAAAGTGAGCCGCGCATTTTTACTCTTTATTTTCAGTATTTATTCCCCTTAATTATATTATCAATTTTGAATGAAATATTTTAACCGGGGGATTTATGAAGCTGCTTTTTATAGTTTTTTTATTTTTGATTACAAATATAATATCCTTTTCTCAAGCCATATTTAACACATCCTCAGATCTCATTCAAGCCGAATATAATTTTGCCGCGGATGCAAAAGAAAGCGGCGTGCGGGATTCATTCCTTAAATTTATTGCAGACGATGGAATTTTATTCCGCCCGCATCCCGTAAACGGAAAAGAATTTTTAAGCAAGCAGGAAAAACGACCCGGACTGCTTTTATGGTATCCATCTTTTTCCATTGTTTCCGAAGCTGGCGATCTCGGCTTTAATACCGGGCCTTGGGAATTTAAAAGAACAGCTGACGACAGTTCAATCGCGTTCGGAAATTTTGTAACAGTTTGGAAAAAACAAAAAGACGGATCGTGGAAATTTTTAATTGATGTTGGAAACTCTAACGCGAAACCGGATAAAGAAATTCCGGCTTTAGTTTCTGGAGATTTAGAAGAAAAAAAAAATAAAATAATGATTGAATATTCTGAATCGGCAAAAGAAGATTTGTTTAATACTGAAAAAATGTTTTCGGAATTATCGGTAGAACAAAATTTATCAGAAGCGTATAAAAATTATACTTTTGAAAAAAGCATGTACATTCGCGACGAGTACTTTCCTTTAATAGGAAAAGAAATTAGTATTTTTTTAGAATCGCAGAATTCAACTCAAAGCTGGGAAACTTTAGGCGGATTAGTTTCCGCATCAAATGATCTAGGTTATACTTACGGTAAAATTACCAATTGGAAAAATAAGGAAAAGAGCGAATCTGAAAACGCACTATACTATTTAAGATGCTGGGTAAAAGATAACGGAAACTGGAAAATATTAATTGATGTCGCCAATGTAATTCCCGAAGAAAAAGAATAGATTATAAATTTGTCATCGTAGTCCTTTTAATAACACATGCAGCACGCTGCCGGACATACCCGAACGTAAGCGGACGAATTTGTTAAATAGTTTTGTGTTAATTGAACATAAAGCCGTTGGCTTGATTGTTGTAAAATAAAATTAAAAAGTCCGGGTTATTATGTTTTTAAATTATATAAAAATAGCATTCCGTAATCTTATAAAATATAAATCAACATCAATTACATATTTGGCCAGTCTTATAATAGGTTATGCCGGTGTTTTACTTATTATGCTCATTCTGAAAAATGAATTAACTTTTGACTCATTTCACGAAAACAGCGAAAATATTTATAGAATAGTCTTTGTGGAAAACGAAAAAGTTATAAAAAATCCGAGAGAGATAGTTGGATCCGGACCACCCGCAGGACCTGCATTTAAAGAACAGGTTACAGAAGTAAAAGATTTTACAAGAATTAGATATGCGGAAAACAGTTTAATAGTTTTTGAGGATAAAAGTTTTTATGAGGACAAAACTGCATATGTTGATTCAACATTTCTTACAATGTTTTCATTTCCTCTTGTTTTCGGAAATCCAGAAGACGCGCTATCAAAACCCAACAGCGTTGTAATTTCCGAAAAAGTAAAAAACAAAATTTGGGGAAACGAGAACCCGATAGGTAAAATTTTGGTATTAGACGACAGACATGAACTTCATGTAACGGGTGTAATTAAAAATTTTCCATTAAACTCGCATATTGAATTTGATTACTTAATTTCATTCAACACATTTGCTGTTCCTACCGGTTATCCCGTAACACTGCAGGACTGGGGCTGGATTTCATTCCCTACGTATTTATTAATTCAAAGCGGCGCGGATATAAATAAAATAGAAGAACAATGTCTTCAAATATTAAAAAGCAACTTAAGCGCAAGCTCAAAAGAAAGATTTTTTATAAAGCTTCAACCGCTTAAGGATATTTATCTCGGCGAGTACAAATACCATAGAGACAGAAAAGGGGAATGGTCGAAAGTTATCGGGTTAATTATAATCTCATTTCTTTTGTTGGGAATAGCATGTTTTAATTTTATTAATATTGCAACCGCTAGATCTACAAACAGGCTAAAAGAAATAGCGATGCGGAAAGTAATAGGCGCAGACAGGAAATCAATTTTTTATCAGCTTATAGGAGAATCAATTTTGGTTTCTCTTTTGAGTATGCTGTTTTCTGTTCTTATTGTGCAGACAATTATTGAATCAAAGCTAAATTTTATTGGCATCAATTTTTTTGAGCTTGCCGATGATTTTCTTCTATATTCTCCCATCTATTTTTTGTTTGCGCTTGCCGTCGGTTTTCTTGCTGGACTTTATCACTCGTTTATTGTAGCGGCATTTAATCCGATAAAAATATTTAGAAACACCAACAGCTTTTCAGGGTCAAAATCAACAGTACGAAAATTGATTATAACATTTCAATTTTCCATAGCTATATTTCTTATAATAACAAGTTTCATAATTTCAAAACAGATGGAATATATCTCGGAAAAAAACCTTGGTTTTGATCAAGAACAAATTCTTGTATTGAGACTTCCGAGAGATAATTCCGGCCAGAACGTAAAACTAATTTCGGAATCTTATAATAACAATGCGTTTGTAATAAATATAAGTTCTACAGGAAATATTTTAGACGGCGATAACGGTAGCGGACCTGTTTTCCCCGAAGGCATGACCGGTGATGTCGGGATTCCGATGAATACTTACGGAGTCAATTTTAACTTCTTTGAAACGCTTGATATAAAATTTATTAATGGAAGGCCGCTCTCGGCGGATATTGCATCGGACTCGACTGAAGGAATTGTAATTAATGAAAAGGCCGCCAAAATTCTCGGCTGGCATGACCCGATAGGAAAACAACTCCGTGTTTCAAATCTGCTTACGGGAAGAATTGTCGGGGTTGTAAAAGATTTTCACTTTGCATCCCTGCATAATGAAATTCAACCGCTTGTAATGTTTTTCACTGATTTAACTGAATATATTTTTGTAAAAACAGCAAAAGGAAATTTAAATTCTACAATAAGTTCTCTGGAAAAGGAATGGAAAAACATTGTGCCTGACCTTCCCTTTGATTTCTTTTTTCTTGATGAAAACATTAATAAACTTTACCAATCTGAAAATATCTTTCTGAACTTAATTAATGTTTTTTCAATCCTTTCAATATTTGTTGCACTTCTCGGTTTATTCGGGTTGGTATTTTTTAGCGTAACAAAAAAGAAAAAAGAAATTGCCGTAAGAAAAATACTCGGGGCATCGGTTTCAAATATTTTGTTCCTTGTTTCACATGAGTATATTATGTTTACAATTGTTGCAAACATAATTGCCTGGCCTGTGGCGTATTTTTATTTAAATAACTGGCTTACGGGTTTTGCTTATAAAGTTGAGATAGGGATAATTTATTTTCTTTTTGCAGCAGTAATTGTTTCAGTGTGTGCGCTTTTAACGGTTTGTTTAATATCATTTAAAACCGCGCGCTCAAATCCCGCCGAATCGATTAAAAACGAATAACAAAAATTCACAAATTTTTACCGGGGTATTAATAAGTTTCTCCGGGTTTTCATTCGTGAAAATATCTCTCCGTAAAAATTTATCCATTTCTTTGAACTTTCGAAAGAAATGCACGTCTATTAGTTTGTATATTTGAAAGAAATAGGAAAAGGGGCAAAATTGAAGACTTTAACCAAACTAGAAGAGTTTGTTCTTCTCGCAATTCTTAATTTAAAAGAAAACGCATACCTGGTCACAATTCAGGAATATTTGGAAAAACAGGCCGCTAATTCACTTTCATTCGGAACGCTTCATGTTTTGCTGCGCAGGTTGGAACACGCGGAATTAATAAAACATTATGTCGGCGAAGCAACAGCCAAACGCGGCGGCAAAGCAATAAAGTTTTACGAAATTACCAAAGTAGGCGTTGCCGCTCTTAAAGAAATCGAAAAAGTAAACAGCGCAATGTGGGTTAATTTTTCAGAGCTTAATTAATGAGTGGAAATTCTAAAATATGGTGGTTTACACGTCTTCTTTTAAAATCATTTATGGATAATTATGATTTCTATTTTTTATCCGGCGATCTTGAAGAAGTTTATTTAAATAAAAAAACAAAAAATGGAAAATTTGCGGCTGAAACATGGCTTCTGTTTCAAGTAATTATTTCACTCCCTCCTATTTTAACGGACAATTTATTTTGGAGTTTATCTATGCTAAAAAGTTATATAAAAATTGCGTATAGAAATATTATAAAGAATAAGGTTTATTCTTTTATAAATATCTTCGGACTGTCAATTGGTTTAACATGCTGCTTAATAATATTTCTTTTTGTTAAATACGAATTAAGTTTCGATTCATTTCATTCCAAAGCCGATCAAATTTATAGAATAAATAGTAATTCAAAAACACCCGACGGAATTTCAAAAGAATCATGCACTCGTTTTCCTCTGGCAAATACAATCCGGAATGACTTCCCTCAGCTTGAAGCTGTTACGCATGTTTTTGTGCAGACCGGAGTTCAGCTGGAGGTTGATGAAAAAACATTTTCCCAGGATGATATAATTTTTGCAGACACAAGTTTTTTCAATGTTTTTGATTATGAGTTTGTACTTGGCAGTCCGGATGGCATGTTTAAAAATCCGGGTGATGCGGTACTAACAGAAACGACGGCAAATAAACTATTTGGTGATGAATCTCCTTTGGGTAAAACATTTACTTTGAACAAACAGCTTGTTTTTAATGTCGCCGGAGTTATTAAAGATCCTCCACAGAATTCAAGTCTGCCTGTTCAAATGTTCGCTTCAATTTATGCGTTAACAAATGAATTCGCGGGAATTGATTTAGATAGCTGGGGACAACTGCATTCGGGCAGCCGCACATATATTTTACTTCCGGAAAACACAAATATAGAGTCAATAGAAAAACAGCTTCCTGAATTTATGAAAAAGAATTTTCCTCCGGAAATTGTAGAACGAAGCAAATATGTTTTTCAGCCGCTGAAAGAGATTCATGTTAATACGGAATACGGCGCAGACAGTTTAAATTATACAACCAGCATGGAGACGATAGTAATATTTTCAATTGTAGGATTGCTTACGCTATTAATTGCGAGTATAAATTTTATAAATCTATCAATTGCGCAGTCAATAAAAAGAGCGAAAGAAGTCGGAATGCGAAAAGTAATTGGCGCAAACAGAAATCAATTATTCCGACAATTTATGGGGGAGACCTTTGTTTATACGCTGTGTTCTTTTTTAATTTCAGTTTTACTTGCGAATCTTCTTATGCCATATGCCGGAAATTACCTGGGTAATAATTCCGAGCTTAGTTTATTCGATAGTTGGGAAATAGGTTTTTATTTGCTCGGAGTTTTTATAATTGTTAACCTATTAACAGGATTCTATCCGTCAATAATTTTGTCCCGTTTTAATCCAATTGAAGCATTTCGAAATAAAATTACTGGTAAAAAAACAGGTGTTTTTTCTCTTAGAAACGGATTGGTAGTATTTCAATTTGTAATTTCGCAGATATTAATTGTAAGCACTATTATAGTTTCATATCAATTGGAATACGTTAAAAACAAGGATCTTGGATTTAACAAACAGAAAATAGTAACTGTTGATCTGCCGGATATAAATGATGTATCTAAATTTAAGGTGTATAAAAACAAACTTCTTCAAAACACAAATATTTCGGATGTATCATTATCCGGAGGCGCGCCCTTGTCGGATTTGGTCGTAAATACATTCTTTTCTAAAATTCCTGAAGAAGGAGAAGAAAGATTTAATGTATGGCTGAAACCCGTAGATGAAAATTATATTAAAACATTCGGCTTAAAATTATTAGCCGGCGAACCGTTTAAAGAGCACGGTGAAGGAGATACAGTTTATAAATTCGTAATTAATGAAACGATGATGAAGAAACTTGGCATTACGGATCCCGAAAAAGCAGTCGGTCAAAAATTTAAATTCAGCCGGGTTGTCGGTCAAGTTCAGGGTGTTGTAAAAGATTTTCATACCGCATCTCTGCAAAGTGAAATAAAATCCGTTGCGCTATCAAATATGTATCAGAAATTTTTTATGCAGGCGCAGGTTAAAATAAAAACGCTGGACGATAAAGCCGTGATTGATTATATGAAATCGGCATGGGAGGATCTATTTCCCGACTACACATTTAATTTTAATTACTTGGAAGAATATATAAACAATCTTTACAGTGTTGAAGAAAACTTTTTTAATATAATTAAAGTATTTGCAGTGCTTGCAATTTTAATCGGCTGTCTCGGGTTAATAGGGTTGGTTTCATTTGTTACAATTCAAAAAACAAAAGAGATAGGAGTAAGAAAAGTTTTAGGAGCGTCGGTTTCAAATATATTGACAATTATTTCGAAAGAATTTACGATAAATGTATTGTTTGCGAATTTAATAGCATGGCCTGTAGCTTGGTATTTTATGAACGGCTGGCTGCAGGGTTTTGCTTATAGAGTAAGTATTGAATGGTGGATGTTTGCCGCTGCCGGATTAGCAGCTTTAATAATCACACTTATAACGGTAAGTTTTCAATCGGTAAAAGCGGCATATTCCAACCCGGTTGAAGCATTAAAATATGAATGATATGTTTACTTTTAAAGTAACAAGATAATTTAATGCAGCGGGCGCGCAGTATGTTCTCATTAGCCCGCTGCTCTATCATAAAAACATATATCAGCGCAGCAGCACCATCTTTCTGGTTTGACTGAATCGTCCGGCTGTAAATTTAATTAAATAAACTCCGCTGCTTAAATTTCCGGAATCAAATTTTACATTATATGTACCTTGAGATTTTTGCTCATCTTGTAAAACGGCTATTTTATTTCCAAGAATATCATACACAACCAATAAAACATTCAGATTTGACGAACCAAGAGGAATCGAAAATGTTATTGTCGTGGACGGATTAAATGGATTGGGATAATTTTGTGCGAGCGAAAACCCGGAAGGAGCAATTATTTCGTTATCATTTGTGTTTGTTGCAGACCCGACACCCTCACCCTCGGTAAATTTATAGAAATTATTTGCGGCAATATTAACTTCAATATCTATATTTCCCGAAGGCCACTCTACCTTTATCGAATCTATTTGGATAGCATCACCAAGACCGAAATGCGCGCGTAAATCATTTTGAGAATTAAAACTATTTTGGGCAGAAATTTCTCTCATCTGCCAATATGAATTTCCTCCGATATTAGCCTTAACTCTTATTTTGGCGCCGATTGCCGATCGGTTTGAGACTTTCCCTTCAAGCGAAAAACTAATCCAGTTATTTGAGTTTTCGGTATCGTTATGGAATAAAGAAATTGAAGACGGTCCAATTGTTACAAGATCAACCCTGCCGTCATTATCATAGTCGCCGGCCGAAGCAGATCTTTTACTCTGTGAGGATAAAATGCTGAGATTAACAATTGACCCGAATGTACCGTTTCCGGCATTTCTGTAATAAGAGTCCAATCCATTAACATCATTTGCTACGTAACAATCCAAATCACCGTCATTATCAAAATCTTCCCAAATTGAAGCCAGCGAAACTTTTCTATCGAGCGCAATTGTTTGGTTTGTAATTTTCGCAAATGTGCCGCCGTCATTTCTATATAAATCATTTGGTAAACCTGCCGGAAAGTGAGCCCCCCCCCAATTAGTTATATAAACATCGAGATCGCCGTCATTGTCGTAATCAATCCAATTCCAAACCTGCCCGTCACGCAATGTTGTTGCCAGTGGACCCGAATTAATTTTCTTAAGATTTGCATTTCCGGTTTCGGCAAGCTCGTTTTGAAAAATAAAGTCGGCAGCAGAAACGCCGTTTGCCGGACCGGTACCTATAAATAAATCCAGATCATTGTCATTATCATAATCTGACCAGGAAGCAACCGTAAAAGGTTGAAACTCTTTTGTTACATCGGTTGATGTTATTCTGGTGAAGTTTCCGGTTCTATCATTTTTTAATAAATTGTTATTCAAGGCAGGCAGTCCGACAAATCCCGCCGGGTGAGTTATAACCAAATCAACAAAGCCGTCGCTGTCATAGTCGCCCCATGCGCAAGCCCAGCCGCGATTTGCAGATCCGTTTCCGATTTCCCCGGTTGTGATCTTTGTGAAAATATTTCCGCCGTCGTTTCTATATAAAAATGACGTGGAGCTGCAAATGTAAACATCAAGATCGCCGTCGTTATCAAAATCCGCCCAGCTGTTTCCTGCATTACCCGTTCCAAGAATCTGACCTGAACCGATATCAGTTGAAATCTTGGTAAAATTTCCGCCGCCGGAATTTTTAAATAATATATTGTTGTTAATGAATAAGTCGAGATTATTGTCGTTATCGTAATCAATCCAGCTTATTCCAACATAACCGGCCGGAGCCGATGCTGTTACAATTGGGTTGGTGATATCGGTAACTTGTGTAAAGGATTGAGCATATATATTTATTACAAACAATATTTCCGCGGCAAGGAACAATTTTATATTTTTAATCGTCAACATATAGGTTCCTTATTTGTTTTGATAAATGATTTATGTGATAAAGCCATTTTAATGGAATGAAACCGAAATGAAAATAACCCAAATATGTACTTCTTCTTTTTTTGAAATAAGCCGTATTTTTAAATTTTAATTAGAGTAATTTGTCCAATAAATATAAAACTGTATTAACAATCATTAAACCCAAATAAGGGGAAAACGTGAAAACAATATTCATAGTATTATTTATTTTTGTTTTTGCATCTTGTTCTTCAACTTCAAAAATATACGAAACTGCATACCCCACATTAAACGACGGCAAATATGACAGCGAGTTCCCTTATAAAAGCAGTTCAAAACAGCTCGAAGAAATAAGTCATTCTATAAAAATGATAAACGTACTTGTGTTTTACACAAGTTATTTTTTTGATGAAAGCAGTAAAATAACTGTTTCAGACCTTTCTCAAAAAAATGTAATTAATAAAGCTTATAAAAAAACAAATTACCATCAGCCCGCATCCGGTACGGCGACAATAATAAGTTCAACAATAGATCAAGTTGTGCTGCTTACGTGCGCGCATATAATTGACTTTCCAGACACAATAATTACATATTTCTTAAATGAATCGGGGAACAATACTTTATTTATAGAATCGATCTCGATAAAAGCAGATCAATCGAACTTTATTCCCGATTTTCCCGAAGGAGGAAAAGTAGAAATAATTTCAATCGATAAAAAAAACGATTTGGCTCTTATTGGAAAAAATTATCCGGCAAACAAAAACTATAATTTTCCTGCGCTTGAATATCCCAAAGGAAAAGCCAAGGAGCTTGAGTGGGGTTCGTTTGTTTATGCGTTCGGATATCCGCTTGGACAAAAAATGATTTCAAAAGGTATTGTAAGCAGTCCCAATTTGGACGGCAGCGGAACATTTTTAATTGACGCAGTTTTTAACCGCGGCTTCAGCGGAGGAATAGTTTTGGCGATTCGCGACGGAGTACCTAATTTTGAGCTGGTTGGTTTGGTGCGTTCAATTCCGGCTGATTCAGAATTTGTTCTGCGTCCAGCTCAACAAAGCGGAAACAAAAGTTTTAATCCTGCGCTTCCCTACAAAGGCGAGGTTTTTGTTGATCAACAAAAAACCATGAAGTACGGTGTAACACGTGTAATACCTATTGAAATTATCGCGGAGTTTATTGAACTCAACAGCCGGGCAGCCGGCAAATAAAATTATTTATTCCAATCTCTTCTTAAATCTAAGCGCGCTTAAAACAAGAATACTTGTGCCTATAAAGAACAAAGCCAACAAATTGGGCCACAACTCCGCTATGCCGACCCCTTTTAATATTATTCCGCGAATGATTGTCATAAAATACCTAAGCGGAATTATATAAGTCGTGTACTGAATTAATTCAGGCATGTTTTCAATCGGAAATGCGAAGCCGGAAAGATAAACCATGGGCATCATTACAACGAATATAGCGAGCATCATAGCCTGCTGCTGTGTTTTTGAAATTGTAGAAACGAATAGTCCAAGCCCCAAAGTAGAAAGTATATAAATAAAGGTACTGGTGAATAATAAAAGTATATTTCCTCTGACGGTGATATTAAAAATAACAGCCATCGCATTAATAATAATTATAACCGATACAAAACCGAGAATTGCAAACGGAATTAATTTACCCATTATTAATTGAATAGGTTTAATGGGGGTAACAATTAATTGCTCAAGTGTTCCTATTTCTTTTTCTTTTACAATCGCGAGCGAGGTTAATATTAAAGTAATTATCATTAATAACAATCCTACAATTCCGGGAACCATAAACATGCGTGTTTTTAACTCCGGGTTATACCATACTCTAGTTTCGGCAGTAACTGATCCCGCGGGTTTTATTTTTCTTCCCGATTTATCTAAATAATCGGATATAATATTTTTCGAAAAATCCGCAGTAACGGACTGCACATATCCTGCTGCAATTGAGGCGGTATTTCCGTCCGAACCGTCGAAAATTGCCTGCAGACTAGCAGTCTCTCTTCTGATTATTTTTTCTTCAAATCCTTTTTTAATTACCAATCCGAGAATAATTTTTCCGTTATCAATTTTATCCTGCAGCTCATCATAATTATCTACATAATAATCGAAAGAAAAGTAACCGGACCCCTGAAATTTTTCTATGTAATTTCTGCTTGTTTCCGATTTGTCCTGATCAAAAATAGCGGTATGAACTTTTTCTACGTCAAGATTTGCGGCATAACCCAGAAATATTAATTGAACAACCGGCGCAACTAAAATCATCGCAAACATTTTCGGATCGCGTTTAAATTGCAGAAACTCTTTTTTTATTATGTGTAAAATAGTTCGCATAACTCACTCTGTTTAGGTGATAGAATATGGGAGATATTCATGAATCTTATTTTATCTAAAGCGTATTTCTTTTTGAATCCTTCCGCAATATTTACGGCAATTGAAACAGCGGCGCGTCTTATTTGCGAAGTTAATCCGCATGTTTCCGATTCCATAATACTTTCACTTGATTTTAAAACAGTTAAAACAAATTGATTGGCTTTTTGCCAAACCATCAAATCCGTAAAGTTTTTTGCCTTTTTCATACAAACACGTTTGGTTTTTTTTAATAAGAATTATTAAGCATCCCACTATCTTCTGTCTCCGAATTCCTAATTACTTTTCTTCCTTCTGAGCAACGTTGCCAAACTCAAAAAGAAAATTATAAACATTGTTAAATAAACAAGCTGCTGCCAAAAGGCTTCCAGTCCTACTCCGCGGAGCATAACAGCGCGCAGGCATACTATATAAAACTTTGCGGGAGTAATATTGGTAAGAATCTGAATTACAACCGGCATGCCTTCTATTGGAAAAATAAATCCGGATAAGATTAAAGAAGGCAGAAGCGAAGCAAACGTAGCAACGGTAAACGCAACTTGCTGAGATTCCGCCATTACGGAAATAAGTATTCCCAAACTTGTGGATGCGATTATAAAAATTAATGTGCTTATAAATAGAAGCAGATAACTTCCGCTTACGGTTACATCAAAAAGAAAATATCCGGCTATTAAAATAAACACGGCATCAATCAAAGCAATTATTATATACGGCATTGCTTTACCGATAAGCAGTTCAAACGTATTTAAGGAAGAAACATTAATTTGTTCTATTGTTCCTCTTTCTTTTTCGCGCACTAAAGAAAGCGAAACACTTACAACCGATGTAATTATCAGTATCATAGCAATTAAACCGGGAATTAAAAACTTAGCGGACTGCAATTCCGGATTAAACATAAATACGGGTTGTAAAGAAACAGGGGTATACGGCTTAACTCCGTTACCGGCTAAAATTTCTTTCTGAAAATCAGCGTTAAAAGTTTGAGTTGCTGACGTTACATAGTTTTTTATTATCGCGGCTGTGTTGCCGTCAACGCCGTCAATCAAAAACTGAACTTTCGCTTCCTCATTTTTTCCATATAAATCTTTCGAAAAATCTTTTGGAATTACCAAAACACACTGGGCGTCTTTTTCATCAAGAGTTGTCTTTATTTCATTGTTTTGCTCAATTATTTTTACGATATCAAAGTACTCGGAACTTGAAAGAGAATTTATAAACTCACGGCTTATATCTGATTTATCCATATCATAATAGGCGAGCTGAATATGTTTTACGTCGAAGTTAACCGCATACCCGAAAATGGCCAATAAAAATACGGGGAAAAATAATAGAACAAACATCATACGTTTATCGCGCAGAAGCTGTTTTATCTCTTTTTTAGCTATTGCTCTTGTACGCGCGTTCATTGTTTTTTATTTTTCTCCAATAAATGAATAAACACGTCTTCTAGAGTTGGAATAATTTTATTTATTTTAAAAACTTCAATTGAGTTCTGTTCGGTTAAAATATTTTTTATCGCATCTTCATTTTTATATTTATCATTTATATTAATATGAATGTTATTGCCGAAGATGGATGTCTCGTCAACAAAATCCTGCTTTTGTAAAATATCAAGCGCGTCAACGAGTCGTTCACACTCAATTTCTAATATGGAGCCGGATAAATACTTTGTTTTTAATTCTTTTGAATTGCCTTCCGCAATTAATATTCCTGCATCAATTAATAATATATTATTGCAGAATTCCGCCTCTTCCAAATAATGAGTTGTTACGAAAACAGTAGTTCCGTTGTCGGAAAGATCATTAATTAATTCCCAGAATCCTCTTCGGGAAATTGGATCAACGCCGCTTGTCGGTTCGTCAAGAAAAACTATTGCGGGACGATGAATAACCGCCGTTCCCAAAGCCAGTCTTTGTTTAATACCGCCGGGCAGTGAGCCGGTTAATAGTTTTTCCTTGCCGTTTAAGTTGGCAATGTTTAATACCCACTTCTTTCTTTCTAAAAACTTTTTTCCTTCTAGCCCGTAAACGCCTCCGAAAAAATTTATATTCTCTTCTACGGTTAAATCATTATATAGCGAAAAACGCTGCGACATATACCCAATATTTTGTTTTACTTTGTCGGGTTCTCTCATAACACTATATCCGCTTACAAGCGCGTCACCTAAAGTTGGTTCAAGTATTCCGCAAAGCATTCTAATAGTTGTCGATTTTCCCGCTCCGTTAGCGCCGAGAAATCCGAATATTTCACCCTGCTTTACATTAAACGAGATATTATCAACGGATATAAAGCTTCCGAATTTTTTTGTGAGATTATTTACTTCGATACTTTTCATTTTTTAGAAGACAGAAGTCAGGAGTTAGAATTTAGAATAGCTTTCATATATGAATTTAATAATTTCCCTACTTCGGTTGTCAAATCCTCCAATAAATTTTCTTCGATATAGTCTAAATCTTTTGCCAAAATTAAATAGTATTTTAACTCTTCTAACGATCCTTGTGATATATTGAAAAACCTTGCTTTGTCCAGCTTCCCTCTTTTTCTGTATCCTTCAGCAATATTCGCCGGAATCGAAACTGCCGACCTTCGCATTTGCGATGTTAAGCCATATATTTCTTTCTTAGGAAAATCTTCTGTCATTTTATAAATATTAAGAGTTAATTGTTGCGCCTTTTGCCAAACAATTAATTCAGAAAATGTTTTTGTTTTATTAATTATTCTGTCTCCTATCTCCTATCTCCTATCTCCTATCTACTAATAAATTTTTCTTCCAACCGATTTTTCCAAACTGATTTTTGCCAGCTCAAAATCTATAAGTGAATTTGTAAGTAATGTCTGCGCGTTTAAAAGATCCGTTTCGGCGTCAATTAAATCCGCGCTTGTAGCCAATTGCTGTAAATATTTTTCTTTTGTGATTCTGTAATTTTCTTTTGCTGAGGCTACTGTTAACTTACTTACTTCTACCTTTTTATTTTCACTTATTAGTTTTAAATAATTGTGATAAACCTCGGTTTCAATTCCTTCTTTTAACTGCTCGTAAGCTGTTCGGGTCTGCAGCAATAATTGTTCGGATTGAATTGTTTTTGAAGAAGTATTTCCCCAATCCCATAAATCCCAATTAAGTGAAACGCCTAAATCCCAGGTATTATTAAACTCATCTTTTAGCGGCATTATTCTTTGATTTGGTCTGTTGTAGTATAAATGACCGAATAGATAAACAGACGGGAACCAGCCCGAGTTAGCCGCGGTTACATATTCTTCACCGGATTGAATTCTATAATTAAGAGATTTTAACTCGCCGCGATTTTCAAAAGCTTCGATTAAAAGATTATCATATTTGAAGTTTGCCAATAGAGGCTCACGCTCATTTACAATAATGTCGGTTGATTCACTTAATTTAATTCCAAGAATTTTATTAAAACTTACACGCGCTAAATTTACATTATTCTCGGCGTCAATTTTTCTCAACTTTAGGTTAGAATACTGGACTTCGATTTTTAAAAAATCATTTTTTGTTACAAGCCCGTTATCTAAAAAGTTTTTTGTGTCGTTTAAGTGTTTTTCAATAGCAGAAAGATTTTCATCAATAAGTCTCAGCATTTTTTGTGATTTATATAATTTCCAGAAAGCGGATTGTATGTTAAAAGCTTCTTCGTTTATTTCTTTTGTGTGTTCTATTTCTTGTGCTGTGCTGTTATATTCAGCCGCGTTTTTTAGCGAATTTAATTTAAAGCCGGTAAACAATGGCTGCTGAATTGTTAAACCAAGATTGTAATTATTAAGAACCGCATCCTGAATTTTAATCGGCACTGGAGAAAAAGGCACAACGACTTGAAATGGATCAACCTCGCTGAGCCTGGTATAATTTGCGCTGAGAGAGAGTTTGGGCAGCATAGCAGAACCTGCCTCTTTTATTTTTGCATTTGCGCCGACAACTTTTGAGTGTGAAATTTTTAGTTTTTTGCTGTTCTTTAAACCTATTTCCAAACTTTGTTCAAGTGTAAGCGTATTACTTTGAGCAAAGAGCGAAATAGTTAAGAGCATGTTTAATAGAATTAGTTTTTTCATTTTGTTACCATTGTTTTATTGTCATTCCGGCATCCGCGTCGGCGGATTGCCCGGAATCCGTTACGTTATTTTTTAGATTCCCTAAAAAAGCTTGGATGACGTACTTTTAGCTCGCTTCCTTTATTAAATAAATAAAAACATTTTCAAGAGTCGGCGTTACAACTCTTTTGTCATAAATATTTATTCCGGTTTCAATTAATAAATTTTCTATTTCGGGGAATTCCTTTTCAAAATTATTTATTACTACATTTATTCTGTCGCCGAATAACTGCGTATCGTAAACTGTATTTTCTTTTATTGATTTATATGCTTTACGTATCGGTGAACAGACAATTTCAACCACTACTTTTCCGATTGATGCTTTTATGTTTTTCGGAGTATCAAAAGCGATAATTTCGCCTTTGTTCATCATAGCAACTCGATTACATCTTTCCGCTTCGTCGAGGTAAGGAGTTGTCATTATTATCGTAATTCCTTCCTTCATTAAATTGGAAAGTATTTTCCAGAAATCTCTTCGCGAAACAGGATCGACTCCGGTTGTAGGTTCATCTAAAAATAATATTTTAGGTTTGTGGATTAGACTGCATGCAAGTGCTAGTTTCTGTTTCATTCCGCCGGATAGTTTGTCCGCGAGTCTGTCGCGGAAAGGTTTTAATCTTGTAAAGTCAAGCAGCTCATCTCGCCGCGTCTTAAAATCTTTTACATTATGAATGTCTGCAAAAAACTCTATGTTTTCATCAACCGTTAAATCTCCGTAAAGACTGAATTTTTGCGAAAGATAGCCGATGCTTTTTTGAATTGATTTTTTTTCTTTTACAATATTTTTATCAAGCAATAAAACAGTGCCTTCATCCGGATTTATTAATCCGCACATTATTCTAATAGTTGTTGTTTTGCCGGCTCCGTCGGGACCCACAAGTCCAAACATTTCGCCTTTATTTACGGACAAAGAAATTCCGTTAACGGCTTTTATTGTTCCGTATGATTTATGAAGTTCGATTATTTTTATTACAGATTGCAAGATTTCAAATTCCAAAATTATTTTTTTGTTTTGAGATATTTAATAAAGTTTGCTATTTGTTTTATTATTGCTGACGATAGATTGTGCAGATTATCAAATGTTTCATCATTAATGTATTTCAAATCTTTTGCTATGTATAACATATTTCTAACCTCTCCAGCCGAACCTTTTGCGAAATAAAGGAAACGAATAAATTCGGAATTATTATCTCTTTCAAATCCTTCTGCAATGTTATTCATTATTGAAATTGCAGCTCTTTGTATTTGATCTTTGAATCCAAAATCTTTTTGCAAAGGAGTAGTTAATGTTAATTCATAAATTTCTTTTACAAGATTTCTTGATTCCTGCCAAACAGGCAAATCTTCAAATTGTTTGTAATTCATTTTTTATTCTTGTCAATTTTGCAATTTGTAATCTTTCAATCTTTTAATTTAATAACAGCATCCGCAGGCATACCGGCTTTTAGTTCAAAATCGGGATTTGGAATTTCAATTTTCACTGCAAAAACTAGTTTTGTTCTTTCATCTTTTGTTTGAATATTTTTAGGAGTAAACTCAGCTTCGGGTGAAATGAATATTACAGTACCTTCATATGTTTTATCTTTATATGAATCCGTTGTAACGTCTGCTTTTTGTCCTAGCCGTATTTTCCCCAAATCTTCTTCGGAAACATAGATGACCAATTCGACTTTTGATAAATCTGAAATTTTAAAAAGGCTTGATAACATTGAAAGCATTTCGCCTTTTTCAACAAACGATTTAACTATTGCTCCGTTAAACGGAGCCGTTACAAAACAATCATTTATAGATTTCTGAATCAACGCTGTTCCGGCTTCAGCTTTTTCATAATTGGAACGGGCCTGTCTAACTTCTTCGGGCCGCGCAATATTTTTAATTTTTGTTAAATTTTCTTTAGCGCTGTTTAATTGCGACTGTGCGATATCAAAGCGTGTTGAAATATCATCAAATTGTTTTTTTGTGATGGATAAAGAATCGTATAAACTTTTATACCGTTCTTTATCTTTTTGTGCCAGATCAAAATTAAATTTTGCTTGTTTGAATTGTTCTTCGGCAAGATTTATATCCTCTATACGCGCGCCGTTTATTAATAAATCAAGTTGTGCTTTTGCCAAATCGCGCGCTGCCTCGGCTTGTTTAAGCTGAAGCGCATAACTTTCATAATTTATGATTAATACAGTATCTCCGGCTTTAACAAATGCGCCTTCGTCAAAAATTATTTTTTCAACTTGGCCGACTACTTGCGAACTTATTACAGCGTTAGTTGTTTCAATTGTGCCCGATTCCTCAATATAATTTTCATTTCCGTTTCCGCCGCAGGCGTTAAAGAGAATAAAAATTATTGAAGAGATATAATAAATTGTTTTATTCATTTTGTTTTCCCGATTTAAATTCTTTAAATATCTTTCTGCCCTGCTTTGTAAGTATTCCGGAGAAAACAACATCCAGGGTGTGAAGCACAGCATTTTTAATAGATATATTATTATTTAGTATAAATTCCGGATTAACAACCGCTTGAATCGATGAGATAATTATTGTAAGAATTATTACGTTTGGCTTATCAACTATTAGTCCCTCTTTTTTCCCCTGATTCACAATAAGTTCAAGATTCTTTTGAATTACTACTTTTCTGAAATTATCCATTTCAATCCAGAGTTCTCTACCGTGAAAGCGCAGGTCATTCAGCCAAACATCACTAATCTTTGAAACTCGGCCGGCAATTAAACTGCTGATTTTGTACAACTTAATTACTGCGTTATCCTGTCTTTCAACAATTTCACGTATGTTTGCTTCAATAGAAAATCTCAAAGTATCGATTACACCGCGGACTAGATCTTCTTTTTTAGGAAAATGTTTATAGATTGTTTTTTTGCTGATTTTCAGTTCTTTCGCTATTTCGTCCATTGTGGTCTTATAGAAACCGGATTGTTCAAATTTTTGCCCGGCGAAATACAATATTTTTTCTTTCTCTTCCATTTACCCCAGAAACCATTTTTGTTTTTTGAGTTTCCAATTTACAACAAAGAAACTATTTTGTCAATAATAGTTTCCAAAGTTTCTTAATTATTTCTTGTTATGTTTGTTTTTAGATTAAAAACGAACTTATTCTTTTTTTCCAGCAAAACGAATTATAGAAGCAACGCCTGTATGAAGAGGTCCTTCGTTGAGAAAAACATTTTCTTTGTTAAATTTTTGTATTTCCAGATCTTGAAAGTCGGTAAAAATATCTTCGAGAGAATAAAGCAAATCTACATCCTTCGGTCCGCCGGAAGTGTTTTTAATTTGATCCTTTTCATAAGCTTCAAAAATTAAAAATCCATTTTTTATTAATGATTTTTGAGCTTTTGCATTAACAATTTCTCGAATTTCTTCAGGAAGGTGTAAATATATAATTCCAACAGCGTCGTAAAAGTTTTCTTTTAATTCGGCTGTCTGTAAATCGGCTATTTCATAATTTATACTCACATTTTCGGATTCCGCAAATTTAAGGGCTTTCTGTTTAGCAGTTTCGCTGAAATCAAAAGCATCCACTTGCCAGCCGAGTTTTGCCGCGAATACGGAATTTCTTCCGTCCCCTTCTCCAAGTAAAAGAATTTTGCCTGGAATTAATTTTTCTATTTGTTCTTTAAAAAATTGGTTAGGTTCTTTTCCGTAAACAAAATCTTTTTCAGAATATCTTTGATTCCACATTTCCTGCATTTAATCTCTCAATTTTTGCAGCACAGATTAATTGCTAATCTGTGCTGCGAATATTATTAATTTATAATGTTTTTTGTCCCGGTTCCCAGTTGCATGGCGTTAATGCGCCGGATTGAAGCGCGTCGAGCGCGCGTATAACCTCATTAATATTTCTTCCTACAGAAAGATCGTTCGCGTTGATCCATCTTATTTTTCCTTCGGGATCCACAATATAAGTTACACGATATGCTACTTTTTCATCTGCGGTTAATATTCCTAATTCTTCGGCTAGCGATTTTGATGTGTCGGCAATTAACGGAAATTGCAGATTTTTCAAGTCCTTATGATCATTTCTCCAGGCAAGGTGAACAAATTCCGAATCGGTTGAAGCTCCGTAAAGAATAGTATTTCTTTTTTTGAATTCATCGTATTTTTTGTTGAATTCGGCTATTTCAGTCGGGCATACAAAAGTAAAATCTTTCGGATACCAGAACATAACCATCCATTTACCTTCTTTAATATGCGCTTCGGATTGAATTTCAGAAAATTCTCTTCCCATATCAGTTGAAACGCAAGCAAGCTTTTTGAATTCAGGGAATTTTTGACCAAGTGATAACATAATGTTTTACCTCTATTTTTTGTTTGAAATGTTTATTCGGTTGTATAAAACGACTTTACAATATTTGGTCATCATTGTTTATCATTTTTAGAATGTAAATTTACGGATATTTTGACTTTTTTTGAAGTATTTCTTGTTAATTGTTAGTTAAAAAATTTGAGGAAGTAAGAAGTCAGAAACTAATTCAGCAAAAAACGGGTTTGTGATACATAACTAAATAGATATTATAAACTTACAATTATAAATTTGTTTTAATAATTACATTCGTTAAATCTTTGTATTATTCTTACAAAGAAAAAGTTAGACATATTTTATATTTTTGTATTGAAGAATTTAGGAGATGTAAGGATGGTTGATACTAGAAAAATAATAGTAGTGGGAGATAGAATATTAATAAGACCCGAAGATGATTTGCAGAAAACCAACAGCGGATTATACCTTCCGCCGGGAGTGGCGCAGAAAGAAAAAGTTCAGGGCGGATATGTAATTAAAGTCGGGCCGGGCTACGCTATACCCGCGCCGATTGATGACGACGAACCGTGGAAAGAAAACGAAAAAGCAAAGTATATTCCCCTTCAGGCAAAAGAAGGCGACTTTGTTTTGTTCCTGCGCAAAGATGCCGTTGAACTTGAACTTGACAAGCAGAAACACGTAATAATTTCGCAGAATTCAATTTTATTAATTTTACGGGATGAAGATCTATTAACATAAAAAATTGCGCTACGGTAAGCCATTTATTACAGTTATGATAAATTAAAAACATAAACCTCGTTGGTTTATTGCCCGTTGCGGCGGAAAACCTCCGGGGTTTCTATTTAAGGAAAACTTATGTTAAAAATGTTTATAAATTTTTTAGTAGAATACGAAAACAAGGTTGTTGTTTTATCAAAAGAAGCGAGTCTGGCGTATTTTAACGCTTCAATTAGCGGCAAGGAGGAAGATTATAAAAAAGCATCCGAACTTCAGCTTCAATTAAGTAAAATATTTTCCGATAAAAAAGACTTTGAAAAACTTAAAGAATTTAAAGGTTCTGAAGAAATTAATAATGAACAGATATTAAAACGCCAGCTTGATATAATTTACAACACTTACGCCGGACATCAATTCGACGAAAAACTTCAGGAAGAAATCATAAACCTTTCAACAAAGGTCGAAGAGAAGTTTTCAACATTTAGAGCCTGTCTGCCTGAAAGTAATCCCGACGAAAAAGCACAAAAATTAACCGATAACAAAATTGATGAGGTGCTTGAAAATTCAACCGACAGCGACGAGTTAAAACTGCATTGGACGGCAAGCAAACAAATCGGGAATCTTGTTGCTGACGATATAAAACAGCTCGTTCACTTGCGCAATAAAGCGGCAAAGGAATTAGGTTTTGTCAACTACCATCAAATGAGTCTTGAATTAAGCGAACAAAACGCTGATGATATTGAAAAACTTTTCGACGAATTAGATGAACTTACAAGAGGCTCATTCGCAAAACTTAAAGATGAAATTGACGAATATTTATCTCAGCGCTACAGTATTAACAAAAACGAACTTATGCCGTGGCATTATCAGGACAAATTCTTCCAGCAAGGTCCGCGTATATATAAAGTAGATTTGGATAAATATTATAAAAATAAAGATATTGTAGAAACCACTATTAAATATTATAACGATATTGATTTAAATATCGACGACCTAATTGAAAAAAGCGATCTGTTCGAAAAAGAAGGCAAATACCAGCACGCATACTGCACAAATATTGATAGACAAGGGGACGTAAGAGTACTTTGCAATGTAAAATCGAATTACCGCTGGATGGGCACAATGCTTCATGAATACGGTCACGCGGTTTATGATAAATATGTAAATATGAATCTTCCTTGGACAATTCGTGAACATGCGCATATATTTACTACGGAAGCTATCGCTATGCTGTTCGGACGATTCGCCAGCAACCCGCAATGGCTGAAAGATGTAATAGGAATAAACGATCAGGAAAAAGAAAAAATTTCCGAGGATTGTTACAACTCACTCCGGCTTGAACAGCTTGTTTTCTCTCGATGGGTGCAGGTAATGTACCGTTTTGAAAAAAGCATGTACGAAAATCCCGGTCAGGATTTAAATAAATTATGGTGGAATCTTGTTGAAAAATATCAAATGATAAAAAAACCTGAATATAGGAACGAACCCGACTGGGCATCTAAAATTCACGTTGCGTTATATCCTGCTTATTATCATAATTATATGCTTGGCGAACTGCTTGCGTCGCAATTGTATTATTATATTACCGAAAAAGTTATTAAATCGGATTCTTCACAGCCGCAAAGTTTTGCCGAAAATAAAAATGTTGGAGCGTATTTAAAACATTTGTTCTTTTCTTACGGCGCAATGTACCATTGGAGCGAATTGATAAAAAAAGCAACCGGTGAGGAATTAACTCCAAAATATTATGCAAGGCAGTTTGTTAATTAATTTTTTTTTTGAGAATCTATTCAATATTTAGGAATCAATATTCATTTTTATTAATCGGAATTATATATTTATGTAAAAACTACCCACTTATGTAGTTTATTACATTATGCCTTTGACTATCTTCTTTTTACGGCATATCTTCTAAATACTCAAAATGCAAATATTTTTTGTTTATGTATTGATGTATTGTGTAATCTCACCGACTCGAATAAACTTGTACTAAATAAATATTAAAAAGATTTTCAAACTCTGAGGGCAAAGAATTTTTAGTATTAATTTTGGTTTTATCGCTTATCAACAAATAACACTAACTAAATCAGGAGGATGTATGAAACATTTTTTCAATTTGTTTTTTGTACTGCTTTTAACGTCGACGCTAATTTTAGCACAGGATGTATTTCAGAGAACATCCGAAATACCAACTCTTGAATATGAAACCGGCGGCGGCGGATTTGGCGGCATTGTTGCAGGTGTTGATTTTGATGGCGACGGACTGCCCGAAATTTATGCGTGTAATACAAATTTTATAGATAGAGACGGAGAACTGGTTCCAAGAGTTTATAAGTTTGAATGGAATGAATCCACTTCTTCTTGGGACAATGTCTGGAATGCAACCGCACCTCTAGAATTGCAAAATACATGGCCCGCTTTTACATGGGGAGATTTAGATAAAGATGGAAAACCTGAAATAATCTGGGCACCGGTTAATTATAGTCCCTATCCTGAACTTCCTAGAATCTTGGTATATGAATATCAAGGAGACGGAAGTGATAATATGGGTGTCGGAGACGGATTCGGCGGATTTACACCTAATGCAAGCACACCTATTGTTAGCGGAGATGGCGTAAACCTCAGACCAATAAAATTTGAAGTTAAAGATATTGACGGTGACGGTACCAACGAATTAATTTTCTGCGATAGAAACACTGATTATCATTATGGAATCCTTTCGGTAGACGATATCCCTGATGCAGGCGGCGGAACAGAAACATGGACGCTTGAAGCAAGCGGTGTTAATGATGCTACTTTAGCAAGTAGCGGAAATAAATATGATTTCAGTATTATCGGCAGCACGATTTATCTTTTTAATAGCAACGGTGATGTTTACCCTGTAAAAGAATCTAACGGCAGCTGGGCTGCATCACCGGCTTTAACCGGTGTCGGCGAAAACTACGGTTCCTTTAAAGGTTCTGTTACTGCTGATCTTGACGGCGACGGAACAGATGAAATTATTTTAGGCGGATGGGACAGCCCAACCAAAGTATTTGTATTAAAACAAGTCGGCGATACACTTCAAACCATTGATATAGGCAACAGCATTGATGTTGTTACACTTAACGGCGCAGCAAAAGGCGATTTGGACAATGACGGCAAATGGGATTTTGTATTCGGCACAAGAGGCAGCCCGGCAAGCGTTCCAAACAATGCAATGCTGCGTGTTGAATTTCAGGGAGGAGATATTTCTAGTCCGGCAAATTATATAACATCTATTATCGATTCTATGCTGGTTCCCGAGCCAGATGGCGCCGGCGGTCAAATTGATGTTGTTGCAATCGGAAATATTGACGGCGATAGTGATGATGAGTTAGTTTATACTCAAGGTTATACAAGAGGTATTGCAAATGATACTACCGCCAACATAGCGATTGTTGGTCTTAAACACACTCCGGTAAGCGTTGAGTTAGTTGAGCAAAACATTCCTTCTGAGTTTTATCTTGATCAGAATTATCCGAATCCGTTCAACCCTTCAACAACTATTAAATTTGGATTAACCCGGGAAATGCGTGTCGAACTTAAAATATATAGTGTTTTAGGTCAGGAAGTTATGACTCTTATAAATAAAGATATAATGACTGCCGGTTCTTATAATGTTACTTTTAACGCTTCAAATCTTGCAAGCGGAACATATATTTACCGATTAGTAGCTGGTGATTATGCGGTTTCCAAAAAAATGCAATTAATTAAATAAATTGTTTTTATATTTTCAAAGGCTGGGCGTAAGCTCAGCCTTTTGTTTATATACCGTTTTGATTATTAAAATAAACCTTACCTAAAATATGCAGCGTTTATGTACATCCGAAAAAAACAAAATTATTTTTTTGCAGATTACTTTTGCAATTATGAGGTCGTAATGAAAAAAAAATTACCGTTTTTAATTTATCTGTCAATTCTCCTTTCTTTAATGCCTTCTATTTTATACGCCGGAACAACCGGAAAAATTTCGGGCAAGGTAACCGATTCCGATTCGGGCGAACCGTTAATAGGAATCAATATTATTCTTGAAGGCACAACGCTCGGCGCGGCATCGGATGTTGACGGACATTTTATCATTAACAATATCCCGCCAGGAGTTTATAATGTAATTGCCTCGGGAGTGGGATATCAAAAACAAAAATCAACAGGGGTAAAAGTAGCTTCCGATTTTACCACAAATCTAGATATTAAGCTGGCCGTTGGAGAGGTAGCGCTTGAAGCCATTGTTGTTCAGGCAAAGGCCCCGCTTATCAGGAAAGATTTAACTTCATCCAAAAGCGTTGTTGATGCAGGACAAATTGAAAGTCTGCCCGTTGAAGATATTGATCAAATATTAACCTTGCAGGCAGGAATTGTAAAGGGAGCCGATAACGCGATTCATATCCGCGGCGGAAGATCAAGCGAAGTAGCATATACCGTTAACGGTATTACGGCAACCAATCCTTTCGATAACGGCAGAAGCGTACAAATTTCAACCAACGCGATTGAAGAACTTTCGGTTGTAAGCGGAACATTTAACGCGGAATACGGAAACGCGTTAAGCGGAATTGTAAACACAATTACAAAAGAAGGCGGAGAAAAATATAAAGGGTATCTCGCATTTTATTCCGGTGATTTTATAACATCCAGAGACGCTATATTCGCGAATATTGATGAAGTAAAACCAGCCGCGAATTATGTTACCGAAGCTACATTCAGCGGTCCGGTTCCTTTTCTGAATGATAAATTTTCTTTTTTCTTATCTGGACGATATAATAATGACGATGGATATTTATACGGTATAAGACAGCACAATCCATGGGATTCAGTTTATGTTGCCCCCGGAAGCGCTTCAGATATTACAATAGTTTCCACCGGCGACGGCCAGGCAGTTCCTATGAACTTTAATAAGGATTTTAACGGAACGGCGAAGCTTACTTTTAAGCCCTTCTCAACAATGAAAATAAATTATGATATTGTTTATTCAAACAGTAAGTACCAGCAGTATTCTCACGACTTTAAGTATAACCCCGACGCTAACTATAATCAGTTTGAATGGGGATTAATTAACTCAATTGAAGTCAGACACGCGGTAAGCAACAGCACGTTCTATTCCTTGAAAGGCGCGTATAATATTTATGATTTCAAACGTTATCTTTATCCGCTGCTTGACGCTTCGGGAAATGAAGTCGATTTCAGCCCGGGTATGGATTTAAGCAGTCTGCATGCCGATCCGCGCTATCAGCCTGAACATAAATTAAATAAACTTGCGGATCTTACATTCCAGTCGGGAGGCACACGCGACGAACATTATTATCAAAGATCAAACAACATTGAACTTAAATTTGATATAACAAGCCAGCTTAATAATAATCATGAAGTTAAACTTGGTCTGCAAAGCAAAATATTTAATATGGACTTTGAGGAATTTAACGTGCTTCGCGATACTACGCTTTATAGAACGCCTACTATATTAGGGCCCGAAACATCAGTACATGATTTGTACACAAGAAAACCTCTTGAGTTCTCGGCGTATATTCAGGACAAAATGGAATTCGAAAGCATAATAATTAATGCGGGAGTCAGATTTGATTATTTTGATTCCGACGCGCAGTATTCTACAAACATTTTTTATCCTACTCCTAACGACGCAACAATTCCTACGGCGGTTGATAAAAATTCCCTTCTTGCAAAAGCGGAAGCGAAAACAAATATAAGCCCCAGAATAGGAATCTCATTCCCCATTACAGACGAAGGAATAATACATTTTTCATACGGACATTTTTTTCAGATACCTCCTTTCAGATATTTATACGATAATCCGAATTTTGAATCTATATCCGGAACTCCAAGATACGGCAACGCGAATTTGAATCCTGAGAAAACGGTTACATATGAACTTGGTCTTCAGCAGCAGCTTACGGATAATCTCGCGTTTAATATTACAGGATATTTTAAAGATGTGCGCGATCTACTTGCGGTTCAGGAAATTAGAGTAAGCAGCAGTAAAACTTATGAAAAATATGTAAACAAGGATTACGGAAATATTAAAGGAATTACTTTCTCGCTTACCAAAAGAAGATCGCCCGGCGATATGCTCGGCGCTTCCCTGGATTATACTTTTCAGGTAGCGGAAGGAAACGACACCGATGCCGATGATTTTTTTATTGATTTATCTTCGGGGCGGCAGACGGAAAAAGTTCCTGTGCCACTTGCATGGGATCAGTCGCATACTTTAAATGCTACGGTTTCTTTCGGAAGCCCTTCCGATTGGAACGTAACGCTTGTCGGGAGATTGGGATCGGGACTTCCGTACACTCCCGAAATTTCAACGCGGCAGATATTTTTAACCGCCAACAGCGGAAGAAAACCTTCGCAAAGCACGGTTGATCTGCTTGCTGAAAAATCGTTCGAATTTAATAATATAGAAATTACTTTATTTGTTAAGGTATTTAATTTGTTCGATACGCTTAACGAAAGATTGGTGTACGATAATACCGGAAGAGCAACATATTCGCTTGATCAAATTAAAGGTCCGGCTAAACAGGTTGATGAATATGCCGCCTTAATTCCGGGAGCTCATTCTTCGCAGGAATATTTTAACAGGCCTAATTATTACCAGGCCCCCCGCGAAGTAAGATTTGGTATGTCACTTGAATTTTGATATAAGCGTAATTGGAGATTAAATCATGAAAAAAATTATAACAATAAAAATATTTCCTCTTTTAATATTACTTTTTCTGATTTCGGCGGGGAATATTATTTCGCAGTCAAACAAATATAAAAAAGCCGAAGGATATGATGCGGTTGAAAATCTAATCCGAAATCGAATTGATAAAATAAAAAATTCGGTTGCTGATAAACCGGAAATGGTAAAAGGATTAACATCTTCCAGCAAATATAGAAGAGGTCTTTCCAAAACAAGCGGAATAGAAGACCGCAAATCATTTTTTATGAACGGCAACAATATAAATGTTGAAGTTTTTAATTACGGTGGTATAGCTCCCGGGCTCGGAGGAATAAGAGAGGTAACAAATCTTGTTTGGAATAATCTTCCATACATCTTTCAATTTGATCCGATTGTAGGGGCCTCGGTTCCGCATGCCGAAAATCCGAATCAAAGAATACATATCATCTCCGACGCTTTAAATGATTATGACGGTCTAAGAGAAGAAAGTCCGACAGGCGAAAAATGGATGTGGCAGCCGCTTCCGGGTTACGCGGATCCCGATCAGCCTTATATGGCATCGAACCCCGCTGTTGATCAGAACCGCGACGGCAAACCCGACAGCTGGCCGAGAAATTGGTATAACGAAACACTCGGTGAATATGTGTGGCCGGGACTTTTAACTCAGGGAGAAAATAACGCCGACCTTGAAACTTTCTGGGTAATGGACGACAGGGATAATAAAGAATTTAAATATTATCCGTTTCTTAACGATACAACAAAAAAAGGTTTAGGTCTTCAAATTGAAGGCAGAGCTTTTCAATGGAGCAACTCATTAGCCGCCAACGCAATCTTTTTTGTTTATTCAATTACAAATGTAAGCGATAAAGATTTAGACAGTGTTTTCTTCGGCGTTTACGGCGATCCAGATGTGGGCGGTGTTGATAATGACGATGATAACGGATTTTTCGTTCCGCCGTTTTCAACTCCAGAAGTAAATGTTGATAACATTCCGGTTTACGCCAGAAGCATGGTATATTTCTGGGATCCCGACGGAACAGGCGACCGCGGACTTCCCGTAGGTTATCTTGGATGTAAATTCCTTGAAAGTCCCGGAAATTCAGATGACGGAATTGATAACGACGGCGACGGAATGATTGATGAAAGACAGGACGACGGAATTGACAATGACGGCGACTGGAATGTAGATACTGATGATTTGGGTATTGACGGAATCCCGAATACATTTGATCAGGGAGAAGGCGACGGTATTCCGACTGCCGGTAAAAGAGGAACAGACGGCGCGGCCGATCCCCTTTCTCCGGGTGAACCTAATTTTGAGTTTACTGATCTTGATGAATCCGATCAAATTGGTTTAACTAGTTTTAACAGCTGGACATGGAATGAAGATAAAATCTCTAACGATGAGTCAATGTGGTTCCGCTCAACTCCGGGAAACTTCGGGGAAATACAGCAGAGTACCGATATAGTTTTTATATTTTCATCCGGATACATTTCACTTAAAAAGGGTGAAACAAAAAGAATATCGATGGCGTTTTTGTTCGGCGAAGACTTAAACGACCTGCTTGTGAATGCGGAAACGGTTCAGGAAATCTATAATAAAAATTACAGATTCTTTAAACCGCCTAGTCCGCCTAAAGTAACGGCAGTGCCCGGCGATAAAAAAGTTACTTTATATTGGGATACATCTTCCGAAGAAAGTCTTGATCCTATAACGGGAAAAGATTTTGAAGGTTATGTAATTTACAGAAGTACCGATCCTGACTTCAGCGATATAAAAACCGTTACCGACGGAAGAGGCGCAGCGTTTTTATATGAACCGTTAAAAGATCTTGAAGGATTCGAAGCTAAATGGGATTTGAAAAACGAATGGTTCGGATACCACCCCGTTCCTTATCAGAACAGAGGAATAAATTATTATGTGGGCGACAATACGGGTTTGATTCATTCGTTTGTTGATAGCAATAATGTAATAAACGGTCAGACATATTATTACGCCGTTGTTTCATACGATCACGGTGATTCCTTGGGAATTCCCCCATCCGAAACAACAAAGAAAATTTCATTGGACCCAATTACTTCTGAACTTAGATTTGACGATAACACCGTGCAGGTTATTCCCGGTCCCCGTACAAGCGGATACAGCGCTCCTACGGTGCAGAGCGGAAATGTATTACACGAAGGAATTGGAAACGGTCAGGTAACCTTTGAAATATTAAATGATCTTGATGTTGTAGAAAATGAATACACATTAAAATTTAACAGTGTATTAAATGCAGACGGCGTTCAGATTCCCCAAAAAAATTATACCGTTGAAAGTTTAAATTCAATTGAAGAAGAGTTCTATTTATTTGATACAAAATACGCGACTCTCGGCAATCAATATTTAATAAACGATGCTAATCTTTCAGTAAAAGATGAAAGCGGAAAAGTTTATGCTTCCGGCACCGATTATGAACTGATACTTGAAAGCGGAAAAATTAAAAGAACCGACAACTCTACAATGCCGAACAACAGCAAGTTTATTATTTCATACAGATATACTCCTGTCTATCAAAGCACCGCATTAAATTATGAAGATTCCAATCCTGTGTTCGACGGAGTAAATCTCCGAGTAAAAGATTTTACGGCGTTAGCTTTCGATGAAGAAAAATCGGGTTGGACTGGCTCGGTTGATATTGATTTTTCCGTTAAGCTTTCAACCGTAGGTTCTCCGAGCCGCAAAAAACTTTATCCGGCAGATTATGACATAACTTTTTCTAATACAAATGATTACACTGTGGTAAAGGTTGTAGGAGGAAAGCTTGTTGAAATACCCGCGAACTTTAAAGTAGAAGATGTAACATCGGGCGTGCCGCAGCCGGTTAAAGTTCTGCTTAATGAAAAAGGAACAATTGATAATGCATGGGCGCGCGGTGATGAAATAATTTTATTCCAGCCCGGTGCCGAAGGAGTTCTTACCGATACGCTTACATGGGGAATTACAATCGCTCAGGCTACTGCAGCCGATTCAATTGTGCCCGGCAGCGGCGACGTTCTTCATATAATTACACAAAGACCGTTTAATTCTTCGGACGTATATACTCTTAAAACTATGCCTGGTTTTGTTGATGACGAAAGCGCAAAAAACGGGCTCGATAATATTTATGTAGTGCCTAACCCGTATATAGCAGCAAATGATCTTGAACCGGCAAACAGACTTTCGGGCCAAAGCCGCGGTGAAAGAAGAATATATTTTGAAAATCTTCCGCAGGAATGTACAATAAGAATTTTTACATTAACCGGCGAATTAGTAGCGCAGCTTAATCATAATGAGACTTATGAAAACGGAAGAGAATATTGGAATTTACTTAATAAAGACGGGTTCAGCGTTGCATATGGTTTGTACATTGCCCATATAGACGCGCCCGGTATCGGTGAAAAACTAGTCAAATTCGCTCTAATAAAATGACGGGAGAAATTAAAATGAAAAATAAATTCCGTCAAATATCAGGAGTCATCATGAAGATATATAAAATAATATTTTTTATAATTTTAGCGGGTGCTGTTTCTGTTTTAAGCGCGCAGACAGTTAAAACCGGAACTACGGCTGCACAGGTTTTAAAAATTGGCGTTGGCGCGCGCGCCGTTGGAATGGGAGGCGCATATACCGCGGTTGCAAATGACATCTCGGCTATGTACTGGAATCCCGGCGGATTGGCTAGCGTAAAATCAAACGAAGCTTATTTTAATCATACTTCTCTTTATGCCGATATTGGTTTTGATTACGCTGCATTTGCTTCATATCTGGAAGGCGTAGGTACTATAGGAGCTTCGGTATCGGTGCTTTCTATTGACGAAATGAAGGTTAGAACAATTGAAAAACCTGAAGGAACAGGCGAAATGTTTGACGTCGGCTCAATTGTTATTGGTTTAAGTTACGCCAGAAATTTAACGGAGAATTTTTCTATAGGGGTAAATGTTAAATATATCAATGAGTCAATTTATAACATGAGCTCAACCGGATTTGGTATTGATATCGGAACGGTTTACAGAATTCCGGTATTAAATGAATTAAGAATTGCATCGAGTATTTCCAATTTCGGAACTAAAATGAGATTAGAAGGAAGAGACGCGCTGGTTATTACTCCTTCGGGCGCTAGCGGCGATAATCTAATCAATTCAAATCTTGAACTGGATGCGTTTGATCTTCCTCTTCTTTTTAGATTCGGTTTGTCGTCTGATATTATTAAACTCGAAAGCTCAAGATTAACAATTGCGGTCGATGCTATACATCCAAACGACCATACCGAGTACATTAATTCCGGCGCCGAATACTCATGGAACGAAATGGTATTTATAAGAGCAGGCTGGAACGCCTTGTTTGAAAAGGACAGCGAAAAAGGTCTTACGCTCGGCGTCGGATTAAATTACCGTTTGGCAGATTATGTTACGTTCAAATTTGATTACGCTTATGAAGATTACGGCAGATTAAAAGAAGCTCACTTTTTCTCGGCCGGAATTAAGTTCTAGAATATTATTTGAAATAAAAAATGCCGGAGTTATGTCCGGCATTTTTTTAATTAATTTAATCTTATCATTCTAATATTTTATATTTCTTTCAGTATCAAGAACCTATTATAATACTATTCGTAAATATCATTTATATCGCATTCCGTAAACTCAACTAAAAATTTTGCTATGTTATCCGTTAAATCCTCCAAAAATAATTTTCCTTTTTCGGCGGTTGCTTTTTGAGGGCTGCCTACGCCGGTATCCTCACTTATTTTATTCCATTTGCGTTCCGTCCATACCCAGCCTTCGCGCAGACCTGTAATATTAAATTTCTTTTCTTTACCTTCACCGGCTTCATTTAAAGGCGCTACTAATTCCGGCGCTATTACAAACATATTGCTTGTTTCCATTTCGCCCGCGTGATCGCCGGGTTCGTCAAAATATTTTTTGTTATCGAGAGCTTTGTACCAATCAATTACAGTTATTAATATTTTAGGATTGTGAAATTGAATTTCCCTAATCAGCTGTCTGAAATTATTTCCGCCGTGACTATTAATAATAACAAGTTTAAAAATTCCCTGTCGGCATAGTGAATCAGTAACATCTTTTAAAACCGCGAGCTGTGTGCTTGGATTCATATTGATGCAAAGTTTAATTTCAATCTGACCAGTATTTACACCGAAAGGAACGCATGGAAGCACAACGACCTTCGCGCCCTTTTCCCATGCTTTACGTGCCGATTCTATTGAAATATAATCCGCTTGAAGATTGTCAGTTGCGTAAGGCAAATGATAATTATGCGCTTCGGTAGCTCCCCACGGGAGAATGGCGACTTTATAATCGGTATCTTTTACGGTTTTCCATTTTGATTCTGCAAGGATAAAAGGTCTGTCGGGCATGGGTTTACCATTAATTATTATTCAATAGAAATTATTAAAAACAAATGTAAGATCGTTTCTTTAATTTAATATTCTATTTAATGAAATAAATATAAAATTATAAAAAAACCCCGCAAAACGGGGTTTCTACTATTCTTTAAATTCTGACTACTGATTACTACTCTTACATATCCACCCAATAAGAAAATTTAACCAAGAAAATATCATTCGCCGGTGCGCTCCATAAATCCTTAAAGTCGCGGCTGAAATTAAAATCACCGGGATGTTCGTCATGGTTTTGATCGTGCGACCAGGCAAAATAAAAAATTGATCCGGGAACTATTTCCCAGCGAAGGACTACATTAGCGCGGAACGATTTTATATTAAAATCAGGATTCCCGAATGTAATGTTGCCTGCCGGGCCATTACCGTCGGGGTCAACTGTATACTCTTCATCATCAGTGTTATATGAAATATTGTTTTCATCATACACATTATAGTTTAAAGATCCTGGTTCGGATAGTTCTTTAAATCTATTATATTTTCCTATTGCGAATAGAGGCTGAATGAATGCCTGCAGACTAAGCGTCGGCGTAAAAGTCCAATTCATTCTTATATTTGCAGATAGAGTCTGCTGATCGATTTCGGCAAAAACATATCGGTTATTAAATGTATTAACCGCAAAATCATCTTCAATGTTATCAACCCATTGAATTCTTTCGTTGTTGCTTGAATACTGCGGACCGAAACTGAAATAAATTTGCGAACTGGGTTTCCAAATCAAGTTGGGTCTAATTGAATAATATTTTCCGCCAATATGGTCGCGTGCGTATTCGGCGCCAAATTCTAAGATTAATTCTTCTCTCGAATCGGTGCCAGCAATCATTTCGAAATAATAATTTGAAGGATAAAGAGCAATTGGGCCGCCGCGTGTATGCCTGTTGCTTCTTGTTTCCGGATTATAGAATGCATTAATCTGCAGACTATAATAGTTCATAAATTTGAAATAATTAAATGTACCGAATCCGCCGTGAACAAAATCACCGTCAAAATTATAACTTCTGAACGCAGCCACATATGACCAATGGCTTCTAAAAAATCCGTCGGGTTCAAACCATCTATATCCCAATACGGTATGCGCATTAATTTTATCGGCGTTAAACTGGAAACCAAGATCGTTGTGTTCGTATCCCGGGGTAACAAAACCGAGTCCGGAATTAATATAAAAATTTCCTTTTTGTTTATTGAGCATTAATCTTCCGTACACTCCCGAAAGCGATGTACGGCCACTGTCTATCCTGGCAAAAGAAGCATCAGGCCGTTGAAAATACCTGTATGGTCTTTCCTGAAGATTTAAAAGATATTCTTTTGAACCGCTTGTATAAGAACCAGAAAATGCGCCTGTTAATACGTATGTTTGATCATCATCCAAAAACGTCCATCCGTCCAACCCGAATGTATAAGCATCCTTTGCGAGCACATCTCTCAAATTCTGATTGCTTAAATCCCTATTGACCGAAGTAAACATAAATCCCAGCGACTGATTTCCGCCGTTGAATTCTTTTTGTGTTCTTAAAACCCCGTAATGAGTGAATGGTTCAACTTCCTGATTTAATGTTTCTCCTCTATCCGTAAAAATTCGTGCGTTGGTTTTTTGAGTTAACGCGCTAATAAGGCCCAAAGTAGTTGTTTCATTTATTTTGCCTGTCAATTTCGCGGCGCCTAAAATATTTGTTTCGTTTGGAGAATCGACAGAAAAGTCATCATACTCATCAAGTATTTCACCCTGGGGACTTCTTCCTATTCTTCTTGAATAAAACATTGTCGGCCATCCGAAATTAAATCCCCAATTATTATTTGCTCCTCCTATACCGAATAAAAATGTATTTGAGCCTTCGATAAAGAAGGGGCGTTTTTCGTCAAAGTATGTTTCAAATGCAGAAAGGTTAACAACCGCTGGATCCACTTCAACCTGGCCGAAATCAGGATTTAATGTTGCGTCCAAAGTAAGATTGCTTCCGAAGCCGATTTTAAAATCCGCGCCGACCGTAGTTTTATACTGATTACTTTTATAAAATGCGTCGCTTGGATCATGATCGAGATATTGTGCTTTTTGTACTATATAAGGGAGAATTTCAAATCTTTGTTTTGGTTTAATTCCGTTTAATCCATCAAGCTCAGCAAAGCGAGATACAAAACCATTTTCATTTTTCGGCACCATTACATAATATGAGCTTTCATTGTTACGTTTAATTTGTCTTTCAAAGTTTATTCCCCATTTAATATTATCGGACTCTTGAAAGCGAAGCTGGTTAAAAGGTATTTTCATTTCGAGCGACCAGCCGTCATCTTCGATTTTTACATTTGATTCCCAAATGCCGTCCCAAGAATCATCATTCCAGGAATCATTATATAAAACGCCGTCAACAATAGAACCTCCGGCATTTACCGCAAAATAATAACCGTTTTTCTTGTCGTTGTATGAATCGACATAAAATATAAACCAATCGCTTTCAATCCAGTTGTCCCTGCGCGACAAACTTGCGTCAATTAATTCAGGTTTTGAATCGTATAATTTTGCGGCTATATAAACCGCCGACTCATCATATGCGACCCAGACATTTGTATTTTCTGTTGCGGGCTGACCTTCCGAAGGATCTTTCTGCGTAAATTCATTAATGGCTGGTTTTGTCCATGCAGCTTCGTTTAGTTTTCCGTCAAGTTTGATTAAATCTGATATCTTTATAGCTTTAGCGAATTTAGTGTTTTCGTCAGATTTCTTTTTGGCAAGTACTGCCAAAAGCGGTAAAAATATAAATAGTATAAAAATAAATTTTGCTTTCATTCCCCCAATCCATCTTTTTTCCTGATGTTTTAGACTTATTAAAAGGTAAAAGGTTGTGAATTCTAAAAAATAAATTTGGTTAAATTTAGCGAAGTGAAATAAATCCGGACTTCTTTTTCTAGAAAAGAAATCCGGATTACTGATCTTTAATTATCTGTTTGCCATTTCAAAATGAATACCGTTGTGTTTTACAGCCGTTTCCACTAATCCGTTTAAGTCTCCGTAAATATTTGCGAAAACCATTTCTTCATCGTTCAGAGCAATTATAAAAGCTTCGCGCAAATTTTCATTTTGATCATCTTTAATATACACGGCAGCCAGTTCATTATGATCAACCGCCCTTACTATATAGTACCATCCGTTAGTATTCATTTCGTCATTAATTTCTTTTAAGAATGAAAATCCGGAACCATTGTTAAAACGGTTTATATTCTTATATATTCCTATTTGCACGCGTGAAATTTCACCAATCATTTCACTTATGTTTCGTCCTTCTTCATCGTCGGCAAACCTGACGAACATACCCGCTAAAGCCATTCCCGCAGGTCCGACGGAAAATTCTATTTCTTTCTTAAAATCATAATCGGTATTAGAGAAAACAATATTTCTTAAATCTTTAAATTCTTTATTAACGCCGATACAGCCGTTAAAAAATATTAAGCTAAAAATAGAAAAAACGATTATTAAAATTTGCGGACGTTTCATTTCTTTTTCTCTCTTTTAGCATGATCAATATCATCAAGCGAGGGGATGTCGAATTTTTCTGAAAGTCTTCCAATTGTTTCCAGATTTATTTTCCCTACAATATTAACAAAGGCAACATCACCGTTTTCTTCGAATGCGGTAACGGCAAGCCCAACCACATCATCGTCTTTGTCGGCTTTAATATAAACAAGCGCTTTATCTCCCCTGCTTTTAGCGGTAACAATTCTTTCCCAATTTTTGCTCTTTAATTGTTTTTCAACCGACTTGATTTTTTCGTCAACCAGTTTTTTATTTACTTTGTTTACGGTTAACACATTTACTTTTATCAGTTTTAATCCGCTTATAAGATTTGCAAGTTCTTCATCCTCGCTTTTAGAAATTTTTGAAACCATTCGAAGCAGCCTTTCATTTAAAATTACTTCTACGAATTCGTCTTCATTTTCAAAAGCAGAAACGTCGCCGAAATCAATATATCCCGGTTCATTTGAAAAATCTGCCTGCTGAGCCGAAACTATCGAAAGCGATAATAAGAAAATGGCCGCAGTTATGTTAATTAAGAGTTTCATTTTTATTCTCCTTGTTAAATAATTCATTTACAACGTTTAATCCTTTGTTAATGGGTTGACCGACCCTTTTAGCAAGAATATCGTTTTTTATTGTATTTTCAGTTTGGTTAAAAACCTTACCAATTATCGCTAATGCATGCCTTGCTTGTTTATTTGCAAGCGCAATTTCTTCCTGTGAATACCAGCCAGCCTGTCCGGCATCCATGTTTGATAAATCCGGTCTTTTTATAAACGCGGAAGAAATTATAATTATTACTATTATTCCCGCTGCGGCCGCCGAAACAACCGGGCGCGAAAAAACAAAACTATAAAAATCAAAAAAGAAAGAGTTTTTTGATGTATCTAAAACGCATGTTTTTGATTTGATTTTTTCGGATAATTCATCGGGCATTAAAACCGATTTTATTGAATGAACGGTTTTTGCCGAAGCGCAGTATTCTTTAAATAATATATTTACTTCGGGGTGTATTTTCCGAAGAAGAAAAATTTTAATTGTATCAAATAATCCCGAATCGCCGTAAGCTGCATTAATTATTGTATTATGCAGCTTTTCGTTTATATTATATAATTTCTTGTGTTTCATAACTTCTTAATTCCTTCTGCAGTTTTTTTCTTGCCCTCAATAAATAAACCTTTACTGTATTTATAGGCAGATCAAGCGTTTTGCTTATCTCTTTGTATTTTAATCCTTCTATCTCATAAAGAACAAATACACTTTTTAGATTTTCTGGTAATTGTTCAATTATTTCTTTTACTTTTGATGTCATCATTTTGTTATGCGTATTTAATAAGGGATCGTTTCTTTCCGATTTGTCCTCAAAATTTTCCTCAAAACTTTCATCAATTCCGTATTCTTTATATGTTGTAGCTTTTCTTTTTCTTAAAATATCGACGCAGTGATTATGTGTTGTTCTCATAATCCAAGCTTTTGCCGAAAGTATATTAAACTTATCTATGTTATCCCAAATTCGTATCATAACTTCCTGAGCGGCGTCTTCCGCATCCATTTTGTTTCTCAGCATGTACATTGCGTAACTGTAAACATTGTTTTTGTACTGCTGTAGCAGAAAGTGATATCTTGTTGTTTTCATTTTCATATTTCTATACTAAAGACGAGGCAGCCGGAGAGAATGTTACAAAAAAGCATCGCGGATGTCATAAATAAACATCTTTTTGAAAAAAAGATAACTTTAATACAATATGCAAGCAGGGGAAATAAGTTATTTAATCCAGGTTTTGGGGTATAAGAAAATTATCAATCCGTAAATTTCCAAACGGCCTAAAAGCATAACAAGAGAGAACACCCATTTGCCGAATTCAGGAATATTCGAATAATTTGCCATTGATCCCACTTTCGACAATCCTGGACCAACATTACCCATCATTGCGGCCGATCCTGAAAAAGCGGAAAGCATATCAACATTTGTCAGGCTTAAAATTAACGTTGAAACAAATACAATCATGATATAAAAAATTATATATAGAAGCGCTGCCGCTACATTGCTGTCTTCAATTTTTAATCTATCCAATGTTACGGGAATGATTGCGGAAGGATGTCTTAATATTCTTAATCTCCTGATAATTGCTTTATATAAAATCAGAATCCTGTCAATTTTTATTCCGCCCGAGGTTGAGCCCGCGCTTGCACATTGAAGCGTAAAAAAGATAATTATTAGTTGTGAAAATCCGGGCCACATTGATGAATCGGCATTTGCAAACCCTGTTGATGTGCCGACCGATAAAATTTGAAATGAAGAATATCTAAGCGCGTCAATAAAGCTTTCGTAATTTGTATTCCAAATATTTAACGCCACTAAAAGAATGGCCGCAAAGTTAGCTATCAGATAATATTTAACCACGCTCCAAGTTGAAACTTCTTTATATTTTCCGGTTATTACCAAAAAAATTAAGGCAAAATTCATTCCCGAGACAATCATAAAAAACATAATAATGATTTCAATAGCCGGACTGTTAAAAGAAGCGACACTTAAATTCTTTGTTGAAAATCCCCCGGTTGCAATGGTCGCAAATGAATGTGTTACGGCATCGAACCAGTCCATTCCGAACAGCATTAAAAGGATTGTTTCGGCTGCGGTTAAGCCTAAATAAACATAAAGCAGAACTTCGGTAGCGTCTTTTGTTCTCATTTTAAATTGACGCATTGCGGCAGGCGACATTTCGCTTCTGTATAAAATCATTCCGGCAACGCCCATTGAAGGAAGCACGGCTAAAATAAAAATTATAATTCCTACTCCGCCTATCCAATGAGTGCATGCCCGCCAGAACAGTAATCCTTTCGGAATACCTTCAATATTATTTAATATTGAAGCCCCGGTAGTTGTAAAACCCGATACCGATTCAAACAACGAATTTGTAATTGAAAATTCTCCGTCCCACAATATATAAGGAAGCATACCGACAATACATGACAACAGCCAGCTTGCTACTACTATTACAGTCCCTTCGTTATTGTTTATTTCATCAACTGGGGGAACAAATATCATTGGGAAAACAGCAAAAAGGGCCGCAATTAATGCGCTGTAAAAAAGGGGAAAAAATCCGCTGTCTTCGTAGATAAGCGATACTCCGGCGGAAATTAACATAAACAAAGCAATAAGCAGGAGAACAAAACCGACATAACGGAAAATTACATATAGTCTCATCAGCGTTTCTCATCGGTATTTACATGCGCCGCTAAAATTGTAACCGAATCCGCAAGTTTTGAAATTTCATCCTTGGTATCGGCATGATAATCAAAATTAATACGTTTCGTGGTAAACTTATTAATTCTTTCGGTAATTTCAATGATCGGGTTTATCATATATTTGTTAACAAAGTAGTTAAACAAAAGAGTAAAAATAATCGCCGATATAATCGCAATAATTCCGGGCATTATTGCTCTACGGGAACGGTTTTCAGTTTCTTTCCCCAATCGGTACATTTCTTTGTCATTCATATCTATTAATCGATCTGCGGCTTTTCTTACGCTTAAAAATAATTTATGCAGATCATTCATGTAAAGATCAATATCGGAAACATTTATATCGTAATCATTAAGTAAGGAATTCCAGCCGGAGGAGAATTTAGAATAAAGTATACTAATTGAATCTACAGCCTGAGTTTCCCCTTCAAGGGTAATATTGGCTTTAGCAGTATTAAAGGCCGAGTTAAAAAGGCTATCAGCGGAATTAAGTATATTTACGGCATCTACCTTTTTGCCGAGCAGCAGCAAAAGAATCGCGCTGTCTTCTCTTTCCAAAGCTTCTTTCATTGATTTGGCCGCGTATATACTTTTATAATTCTCATCTAAAATATCCGTTACGGTTTTTCCGATAGACCTTAATTCAATTATTGACCATACGCCTGCAATAAGCAGCATAAAGGCCAGTATTCCGAAACCGGATAATATTTTAAATTTTAAGCCCATCTTATTCCTCAAAAAGTGCAAACTTATTTATTACATTGTTTTTTGCAATTACTCTGAACATAATTAGATTTGTATATTTAAAATTATACCTAGAATTTGCCAATTGCAAACAATGAAGCTTGTTCGAATCTATTAAAATAGAGGCTTTAAAAAGTTATTTTTATGTGGTTAAGTTTTATTTGAATATTATATTTAATTTTATTTTTTACTTAAAACCATAAAACGAATATTATATGAAAGAAAGAATTAATATTTCATCGGGCACAATTTGGGAAAAGAAAGCGGGCTATTCAAGGGCTGTAAGAGCGGGGAACCATATATTTGTATCTGGCACAGTTGCCGTAGATGAAAATGGAAAAACAATCGGCGAAGGGAACGCTTACGAACAAACCCGATTTATTTTTTCGAAAATTGAAAAAGCCTTAATTCAAGCGGGCTCTTCTTTAAAGGATGTTGTTAGAACAAGAATGTTTGTATCGGACATAAATAATTTTGAAGAAGTAACGAAAGCGCACGGCGAGGTATTCTCCGAAATACTTCCCGCCGCGACACTTGTTGAGATAAGCAGAATAGTTAATAATCTACTAATAGAAATTGAAGTTGACGCAGTTATAAATAAATAGAAAAATAAATGGAAAATGACAATACCGTTCGCGGCGATATGCCGGTTGAAGATTTTAAGAAATTCGGATATCAGTTTATTGATTGGATATCGGATTATTTGGCAAACATGAAAGATTATCCTGTGCTTGCGCAGATAAATCCGGGTGACGTGAAAAATAAACTTCCTAAATCTCCCCCAGTTAATAATGAAAGTATGCAGGATATTTTAAAGGATGTTAATAATATAATTATGCCCGGTATGACTCATTGGAACCATCCCGGATTTATGGCGTACTTTAATTCCTCGGCCAGCGGACCGGGAATACTGGCAGAACTTTTAAGCGGCGCATTTAATATTAATGGAATGAATTGGAAATCATGTCCTTCTGCAACTGAGCTTGAAGAGGTGGTTGTTGACTGGCTTAGGCAAATGCTGAAACTTCCTGAAAATTTTTGGGGAATAATCTATGACGGCGGATCGGCAAGTACCATGCATGCAATTGCGGCCGCTCGCGAATTTAAACAGGAACTCGAAATTCGCACAAAAGGAATGAGCGGGAGAAGCGAAGTTCCCAGATTAAGATTATATAAATCCGAACACGGGCATTCGTCAATTGATAAAGGGGCAATAACACTGGGTTTGGGGATTGAGTGCATTAAAATCATTGAATGCGACGAAGAGTTTAAAATGATTCCTTCCAAACTTGAAGAAGCGATTATAAAAGATATTAAAGAAGGATGGCTTCCGTTTTGTACCGTGGCTACCGTTGGCACAACATCTACAACCAGTATCGATCCAGTTGAAGAAATATCCGAAATATGCCGAAGACATAATTTATGGCTTCACATTGACGCTTCGCATGCCGGCAGCGCGGCCATAGTTCCCGAATATAATTATATTTTAAATGGATGTGAAAAAGCCGATTCGTTTGTTGTTAATCCCCACAAATGGATGTTTATGCCGATTGATATAAGCACATTTTTTACGCCTCACAAAGAAATAGTAAAACGTACTTTCAGCCTTGTTCATGAATACTTAAAAACCGAACAGGACAATGAAGTTACTAATTTTATGGATTACGGCATTCAGCTGGGAAGAAGATTCCGTTCGTTAAAATTATGGTTTGTAATCAGGTATTTCGGAACCGAAGGAATTATTAATATTTTAAGGGAACATCTGCGGCTTGGGAAACTTTTCGCTCAATGGATTGATAATGATCCAGCTTTTGAAAGACTTGCGCCAGTGCCTTTAAGTACCGTTTGTTTTAGAGCCATTCCTAATTTTGAAACGGATATTAATAAGTTTAATGAAAATTTATTAAATGAAATTAATAAAACAGGAATAATATTTTTATCACACACAAAACTAAACGGAAGGTTTACAATTAGACTTGTCGTTTCTCATATTAAATCGAATGAAGAATTAGTTATCAACGCTTTTAAAGTAATCAAAGATAAATACAATCAATTAAATTCCGGGGGGAATGAATGAAAAAAATTATCAGCATTGCGGTACTTGTATTAATTGTTTTTACAGTTTCGGAAATATCAGCGCAAACCGAAAATTTTAAAAGATCGAATGAATTAAGAAAAGAATCGATTCAAAAATACTTAGCGAATGATTACCATGGATTTCTTGCCTCAACCTTAAACGCTGTTAGACTAAGAAAAAATCATCCGACGTTATTATATAATACGGCAATAGGATACGCGTTAACGAACAAACCCGACAGTTCAATATTTTTCCTAAACAAAATCGCGGATATGCATCTATATTTTGACGCTGGAAATGATTCCGATTTTGTTTCATTGTGGAATAATGAAAAGTTCAAAGATGTTGTTAAGAGATTAAATTCTTCAAAAGAACATAAAGGGCAAAGCGAATTTGCATTTTCACTTCCGGAAAAAGATTTATTAACAGAAAGTGTAGCTTATAGTCCCTTAACTGAAACCTTCTTTGTAGGGAGCATTCATAAAAGAAAAATTTATTCGGTATCTAAAAACGGAGAGGTTCAGATATTTGCAGAATCACAAAAAAATGATTTCGGCGGAGTTTTCGGAATTAAAGTTGACGAGGCTAACAAATTACTATGGGCATGTACCGGCTATCTTCCGCAAATGAAAAATTATAACGAAGAACAGAATGGAATAGGTGAAATTATTAAATTCGACATAAACACAAAAGAGATTATAAATAAATACAGAATTAATGAAGGCGATCATTTGTTCGGAGATTTAACGATTAATTCAAACGGGGATGTGTATGTATCCGACAGCCGCTCTAACAATATTTATATAATTAAAAACGGAAGCGACAAAATTGAACTGCTTATATCTTCTGATAATTTTGTGTCGCTGCAGGGAATAGATTTTTCAAATGATTATAAATATTTATTTGCCGCCGATTACGCTACGGGGCTTTATAAAATTGATTTGGAATCCATGAATGTTTATTCTATCAATATTCCGGAGGACCTAACCGACCTTGGCCTTGACGGATTATATTTTTATAAGAACAGTTTAATAGGGATTCAAAACGGAGTTCAACCGCAGCGGGTTATAAAAATGAATTTGAGTGATAGTTTTAATAATGTGTTATCATGGGAAATTATTGAAGCTAACAATGAATATTTTTTTGAGCCTACACTCGGCGTATTAAGTGGCGGCGAATTTTATTACATTGCAAACAGTCAATGGCCGTTATTTAAAAATGACGGATCGGTCGCTCCTGATAATGAGCTGAAGAATCCTGTAATTCTAAAAACTAAATTAGAGTAGAAATTATGCAGCCTGGATTGCCAGATTTTATTCTCCTAGCCTTTACGTCATTGTTTACAATGGTTAATCCGCTCGGGACAATACCGGTTTATACATCTATGACATCCAATCTTTCCTCTGCCGAAGCAAGGAAGGTGGCATTTAAAGCGGTTCTTATAGCAACTATTACTCTATTTTTATTCGCTTTTGCAGGAAAGTTTATTTTTAATTTTTTTGCTATTTCTGTTAACAGTTTAAAAGTAGTCGGCGGCATAATATTTTTTATGGCCGGATTCGATATGCTGCAGGCAAGATTAATTAGAACGAAACAGGATAATGAAAATAGCGGTGATTTTGTAAATGATATAGCGATTACTCCTCTTGCAATTCCGATTATATGCGGACCCGGCGCAATGACAGTATCGATAGTTTTATACAATGAAGCGGTGCATTGGGAAGAAAAACTAGTTGTATTCGGAGCAATATTAATTGTTATGATGATAACATTATTATTTCTTTTAAGCGGCAGAAAAATAATCAGTTTTGTCGGTGAAAACGGAAACAAAGTATTGATGAGAATAATGGGGCTTATTGTTATGGTTATCGCAGTTGAATTTCTGTTCAGCGGATTAAAACCCATTCTGCAGGATATCTTCTTACAAGGGAAGTAAAGTGCAAAAAATAAATCTCTGCGCCTTTGCCGAAAATAAAAAATAATAAAGCCCCCGACAAATGATAAGTTGCGGCGGTAGTTAACAAAGGCGCTGAGAGAAATATTTTTATATTAATAAATTAGATAGAGTTTTTAACCATCGACGCGACTTGATGCGCTTGAATTCTGTTATAGTCAAAAGCAAGTCTTCTGTAATTTACCAAGTCTATAATAGTGCCTATTAAACAGAGACCTCCGGTTAGCAAATACAATATCCCCATACCGATTTGATCTAATATAAATCTTTGAATTCCCGCAAATCCTAAAAATCCAACCAAGGTCAATAAAAGAATAGTCTGAGGATCTTTTCTTCTGGTTCTGTAAACATTCGCAAACTGCTGGGCACTTCTTTCGTCCATTTCTTTTATTAATCCGGACACGAACAATTGTTCATCACCCATTAGTTCAGGCATTAAATCCATTACGTTTGCCATTTTAACCCCTTTGTTTTTTGCTGATGGTTATTTCTGTTTTTAAACAGTTTATATATTCTTGCCGATATTATTATTAATGCAAATAATCCGATCGGATGCATTTGAAACGAATGAATAAAATCGCCGTGAAAAATCATTGCGATCGATCTTCCAATTCCGCAGCCGGGACAAAATTCTATTCCTAAATTATTAAACATGCATAAACTATAATGCTGAGTTTTATACGGGTCAATTAAAAACAAATAAATAAGCGCTGCACCCCACATATAAGCTTCTAAAGGGATTTGTCTGAAAAATTTGAATGTATTTAACAATACTGTTTTCATTTGTTTTTTATGCAAAATGTGATTTTTAGACGTATTGCTTTTAATAAAGTTGAAACAGACTATTTAGAACAAAACGTAAGTATATAATTATATCTACAATAGTTCTAAGTGAGAATTAAACACCATTGTGCCTGAAGAAGCAAGTACTTCTTTTGATTGATGTCCGCCCGAAAACAAAATACAATCCACGCCCATTTCTCTCGAAACCTCAAAATCGTGAAGCGTATCCCCAAACATAATAACTTCCGATGGATTTATATTCAGTTCTTTAATCCATTTTTTACCGTTTTCAGTTTTACTTGCGGCAAAAATATTATTTAACCCGACAAGCTTAATAAAATAAGCGTCCAGATTAAAGTATTTAATTGTTTCTTCCAAAGTATGCTGCGAATAAGCGGATAAGACAGACTGGGAAATATTTTTATTACGGAAAAGTTCAAGTATTTCCAGGCTACCTTTGAATATGGAACAATTTAATTTTTTTGATTCATATTCGTTTATGAATTCATGACTCATTATCTCAAAATTATTTCCGGAGATATCCAATCCCGCAGCTTTGTAGTAATCTATTACGGGAAACGTAAAAACCTCTTTGTATTTTTCTAAAGTAAGCGGAGGTAAATTTCTTTTTGTTAGAATTCCGTTTATTATATCCGTACAGAGTTTCACGTCGTCAAGAATTGTTCCGTTCCAGTCCCAGATTACGTGTTTGTATTTTTGTGAAATTATTTCTGCAGTCAAATTACCGCCGTCTTTTAGTATTCTAATTTATCGATTTGTTTTTAAAACTTTTTGTTTCATCCGGATAATTAATAATCGCTTCGGCTTTTCCGATTCCGAAAGTAAATTTAAAAATATCATTATCGTTAATAAATATAGTAATAACCGGGCTGTCCTTGTACTCTCCGATTTGCGCCTCGGGTTTTCTATTTTTCATTATCGACTTAAAGAATCATTATTACAATTATAAAAAAATTAAAACTAAGTCTCACTAAGCTTAATCCCTGTGTTTTTTATAAAATTAAAAAAAGAAATTGGTTCAACAATATTTGCCTGAAGGAATAATCCGCTTGAAGGCAAAGACTTCCTTAAATATTGGTGCAGGCATGCGGCAACGGGCGCGGCTGTTAATTCGTATCCGTCGCTATGACTGATTGTAACTTTATGTTTAACTGTTTTGTTTTCTATAATTCCTTCTGCATCAACTTCAAGCATTACTAAAAACGGCGGTTTGCAAAAATTATTAACTCCGAATTCAAAAATTCTTCCCATAAATTTTGTTGCAAATCGTGGCGCCATTTTAAACAGTATCATTCCCAACGGAAAGGTTATATAATTTGTGAACCAATCCATTCCGCCAATATAAAAGCCCGTTTCATTTAATGAGGGGAAAAGATCCGGAAGTTCCTTCAGTTCTTCCATAAACATTGCCGCGCATTGTTCTTCGCCGATTTCTTCACCGAAGTTATATTTTGGAATCCTTGAGAAATCAGCTTTTACCCATTTAGCGTTTTTATAAACAGTATAATTATAATTTTTTATCTCGCCAATAAATTCATTTAATGTAGCTTCTGAAAAATTATACTTCCGCCAGTCGATATTCATATATGCGTATACATTTGCTTTATAAAGTTTTTCAAATTTAGGCGCGGCGTATCTTACAAGCGCGGAGACCATTCCGGGATGATAACCACCGTCGGTAATAAATAAAAGATTTTTTTCATCGATCTCTTTTTCGAAAGAGCGGAGTGTATTGATTTTTTCTCCGGATGAAAGCTGAGTATCTAAATAATTATTGTTTGTGTCAATACACGCGCGGGCTACTGTTCCGGCAAACTCCATTGTACTCGATGCGTTAATTACAAAGCTGCTTTTTTGAAACACGGAAACTAAGGAGTAATAATCCGAAGCGTCAGCGAATTCCGCTGATACTTTTTCGCAATTCATCTCTGCATTAAGTCTGTCCGCCGCGTTTCTCGCTTTGTTTAAATTTCTTCCTGCTAAAATTATTTTAACATCGTTTTCTTTTAATAAATATTTAGCGATTAAATAACCGGTGTTTCCGTAACCGCCGAGAATTAAAAATGTGTTTTCCATTTTTATATGTTTTTTTGTTTAAGAATGTCGGATATAAAAACTTTTTCAAAATTTTCCGCGGCGGTTTGAACGGAAAAACTTTCATTCATAATAAGGTAAGCCGTTATGCCGTCGAGAGCCGAAAACAAAGTTATCGCCCTGCTTTTGGGATCATGTTTAATAAATTTACCAGAGATAATTCCTTTAATAAATAATGATTCCAAAAAAGAGGTCATATTTTTAGTGTATTGCGTAATTTCATTCCACATTATTTTTTGAGGAATCATTTTATAAATTGAAAGGAAAGTAAATTGCAGTTCGCGCGTATGTTCCGGCCAGTAACTTAAGTAATCATTTATAAAGATTTTTAACGCATCAATTGGATTGTTATACGTTTTCGCCTTTTCCATCATTCCGGTAATTGGTTCCATATAACGGTAATTTGCCGCCAGAAGGATGTCGTCTTTATTTTTAAAATGATGATAAAACCCTCCCTTGCTCAAGCCGGCTCTTTTTGCTATTGAATTAATTGAAGTTCCCTCATATCCTTTTAAAAGGAATTCTGAGACAGCGGCTTCAATTATTGCGTTTATGCGTTCGTCTTTTGGTTTATTTTCAGCCATATTAAAAACATTATATAAAAATACCGACCGACGGTATGTTTATATCAAGATAATATTTTTTATACTAATAAAACAATAATTTATTTGGTTCCGCTTCCTACCGGTATTTTAATTTCGTAAGTCTTTTTTGATTTATTGGGCAGGTAATTATCCCTTAACCAGGGATTAAAATATTTTAAAGTCTTGTAATTTATTCCGTTAGAAGCGGCAAAATCAGCCCAATGTTTTATTTCGCTGTCAACGGTAACAATCTTATAATTAAGTTCGGGATAAAGGCTTTCGGCATTTACATGAAATCCGTATTTAGCGGGGTTATTCATAATTGTTTTTACCGCGAGCGCGCGGAAAACATATCTTGTGGTTTCTTCGCTTAATACCAAATTATAATAAGTATCCGCTTTTTGTCTTTCGAGCTGATTATCTGTGCCGTATCTGCCCATATTGTACGAAGCCGCGGCCAGTGTCCATGTTCCGAATTTTTCTTTAGAATCTTTTAAGTATTTGCATGCCGCTTCGGTAGCTTTTTCTACATGATAACGTTCATCGACAAATTCATTTACTTCCAATCCGTATTTAAGCGCGGCCGGTTTCATAAACTGCCAGAATCCGGTTGCGCCTGCAGGTGAAACCGCCTGAGTTAAATCGCTTTCAATAACTGATATATATTTAAAGTCGTCCGGAATCCCGTTCTTTTTTAATATCGGCTCAATAACAGGAAACCACCGGTTCGATCTTTTAAAATAAAAAATCATAGCCGAATGCCAGTAAGTGCCAACTGTCAGCTCTCTATCAAGTTTTTCCTTTACTTCAAACTGATCGAGAGGAACATCTTCCCCCGCGAATGAAATTTGTTCCGGAAGCTCAGGCGAAACGATTCTATAACTTTGCGGAAAGTATTCTTGAATATCTCCCACTAACCCTTCGCTAACAACTTTAAAACTTAGAAAGGAGATGCTTATTAATACGGCTGTTATAATTAAAAAAGGTTTTAAAAATTTCTTCTTTTTATTAGAACTGTTCATTTTCTATCTTTCATAAATTATTATTAAGTAACCGTATATATTAAAATTTCTTTCATTAAATACAATGAATAACTTTATTAATAATTATTTTATTAGGGGTTCTGCAGATATAATTATTATTATAATGAAAAATTATTGGGATAGGATATATATAATCCAAAAGGTTGTTATAATAATCCAGAACACTGAAAAAAAATGGAATTGAGCAAATTAATTAATCAATCAATTAAAACGAGCGGCGACTATTAAAATAAAACTTCAAAATCCAAAATCAGGTATAGAGTAATTCGAAATGAAAAAGAATTATATAACATCAGAAGATATATAGAGCAAAATCCCCTGAAATGGGATTTGGAAAAAACCATAATCAATTTAGATATTTAAAAATTTCTATTTCCTGTAATGCTCAATTTCAAAAACATGCGAATGAAGATTTGATATCCACTCCTTGCCTTCCTGCGTAACTTCAAGGTAATCCAAGGCATCTCCTATAAAGGGACTTACGCTTTCCCAGAAAAATTTTGCGAATCTTCTTCTTACATCGCCGGGATTTTTATAATTAAATTTCTTATCTCCCCCTGTTTCAACAAATTCATAATAGAGGGCCGGAATTTTTGTAAAGTGTGACGGATCGCCTAACTGACCGATAAAATCGGCGGCGCGAGTTAATCCCGCCAATGATTTTGTATCTTTATAAAAATCTCCTTCTGGACAAGGGAACCTGGTCATCTCAATATATTCGCAAATTATATCCGCATTAATTAAGGGCTGTGATTGGAATCTTTCTTTTACAAATAATTTTCCTCTGTCAACATGATAAGGCGCAAGCGAGGCCGAAGTGCCGTCCTTATCAATCTTTATCATGTTGCCGTCAATACCGCTGTCAACTTCGTCAAGCGTGTCATTACTGCAAATTCCTTTTACATATCCGATATCGTGAAAAAGAAGAGCCAGCGAATAATGAAGCCAGTCGTTGGGAGTTACGCCTCCTTCTTTTAAATGTTTTCCTTTAATGATTTCCTGTCCGACCATTGTAACCATAATTGTATGATCAACATTATGATAAAGTGCGTCGCAGTTTGAGATATTTTCAAGAGCCAGGCTTCCGGACCACGCAAGTATATTGCCGAACTGCGGTTCCATTATTCCGTAATTCAATTCGTATTTTTCTTTTAGAAGATTCATAACCGAATTAATCTTCAGCATATTTATGTTGAGCATAAATACCTCATCCTAATTTATTTTTTAGAATAAATAATGCAGTAATCTTTTACTATATGTTTTATACCTTTGAATTAATTTTTAATACTTCTTGTTTCGCCGATCCAATATTATTATTAAAATTATTTTGCAGATAAAATAAATTCAGAAATTTTTGGAGACGAATTTTGATTTTTAAAAGTATTAAACCACGCCGCGGCTCCTATTAAACTTGGTATTGCAGCTGTGGCGTGAGTTCCTCCTTCAATTGAAACTAATTCAATATTTGTACTTCCTCTCATATTAAATCCGTGAACTGCAATTAATGAATTTTCATAAGGAACGAATTCGTCGGCTGTTCCGTGAAATAATTTCATTGGCGCAATCGGGGTCCAGTTTAATAAGGAATTTTCGGAAAAAGCCGAGTTTAACTGCATATCGTTTCCCGAAAGATAGTTTGAAACAAACTCCGGTTTAAATAAATCCGAAACCTTGTCGGTTAAAAATCCATTAATTTCATCGGTTGTTTTTGAACCGTAGAATAATCCGGTTACTATATTTGAATATTGACTCTGAAATATTTCAGGCAGTCTGCTCCACCCGTAAATTTCATTATATGAAACTATTAGAAACGCAAGAAAGGAAGGCTCATTATAAATTTCTTTATCAATAATTGTTTTTGCGGTTAGGTTCAAATCATAAGAACCCGACATCGGAGCCGATGCCGTAACTGTAAACTCATTGGAATAATTTGCTTCGATTTCTTTATGCGCGGCCATTGTTACAAAACCGCCTTCGGAATATCCGGCTAAAAACAGCTGTCCGTTTATTTGTATATTATTTTGAGCGGCGAATATTTTTGCTGCTCTTAGTAAATCAATTACACATGTCGCCGATGATTTTTCATGAAGATAGGGATGCAAAATTTGCGATTCGCCTAAACCTAAATAATCCGGCACAACTCCGTAATAACCCATTGTTCCGGCAAGAATACCTTCGGGAGCGTTGATGGGGCTGACCGAACCCACCCTGTTCCTGTTTGTTTGTGTGCCGTGATGCGCGCTTAATATGGGAATATTGTTTATTCCTATAGGGATATAAATTGAACCGGAAGCTTCGGTAGAATTCCCTTTTGCGTCAATTGTTTCATATACTATTTTATAAACCTTTATCGAATAAATAGGATTTAAATCGATACTTGTATCCGCCTGTGCCGCCAGTACGTTGAAGAATGAACTTATAAAATCTATGTTGTATTCATATAATAAATTAGAACTGATAATATCGCCGCGGGATTTTATTTCTTCTGCCGGCGGATCAACTAAACCGTCGTCAGTACACGCAAATATAAACGTCAGCAATAGAACTAATAAAAAATTATAAATTTTACTTTTCATATAATTACCGATTTTTATAAAATTATTGTTTAATATATGATTTTCCGGATATTAATAATTGATAGGGAACAAACTTACTTAATTTACATCTAATTACTTGAAACAATTTAAAAGGAGCCGGAAATGATTAACGAATTTAAAGTAAAAGGGAAAGAATTATTAAAGAAGATTGAAGAGCTTATTCACGAAGGAAATATCCGCAGAATAATTATTAAAGACGATAAAGGCAGAACCTTTATAGAAATACCCGTATCTATAGGTGTAATAGGAGCCGTGTGCGCTCCGATATTTGCAGCTGTTGGCGCATTAGCGGGAATGGCCGCAAATTTTACAATTGAAGTAATTAAAAAAGAAGAGCATCAAAATACTGTGGATGCGGAAATAATTGATGAAGAGCATTTTTGATATCGCCCGGCTCAAATTTTAATATATCTTTATTGATTTAGTCAAAAGATAAAAATGTTAAAGAACATAGTTATTTTATTAATGCATAGTATTACTTTTTTTTAGTTTAAAATTATTCTCAAATTCATCCTTTTATTCGGAATTACAATTAATAAAAACCCAAAATCTGTTTCAATACTTGAACACTGCATTAAAAAGATCAGAAATTAATTTTCAGAAGCAAAGCGGGATCAACCCGTTTGTTAAACCATTGAACCCCCCAATGAAGATGAGGTCCTGTTGATCTGCCCGATGTTCCTATCTCGCCAATCTTTTGCCCTTTCTTTACAAACTCTCCATCTTTAACATCCAACTTGCTGAAATGAAGGTAAAAACTGTTTAAACCCTGGCCGTGATCCAAATAAACAAAGGTTCCGTTATAAAAGAAATCCGTGCCTGACAGGAACACAATTCCGTCAGCCATAGCGTAAACAGGGGTTCCAGTAGGCGCACCGTAATCTAAACCGTTATGCGCATTTTTAGGAATGCCATTTAAAATTCTTTGACTGCCGAATACCGAAGTTTGTCTGTTTGTTTTAACAGGTTTTATAAATCCGGATGAATAATAAGCGGTATCAATTTTTCCGATACTCTTTCTGGCGTTTCTAATAATTTCTCTTTCCTTTACAATTTTTTCATTGTCTTTTGAAGGAGGAACAACTTTATCGGGATTCATTCTTTCAATTCTTTGAATTTGGTAATTACGTTCGGGAAGATTTATTTTTTTAAGATAAACTCTTCCATTGGCAAATTTGATTTTAAGCAAGAAACTTCCTTTATCGTCACGGTCAAACCCAAACACAAAATTTCCGCTGCCGTCAACTTGAATTTTTTCTTTATCGAGCCAAACATCCTTAACATTTTCAGCTTTACCGAAGACAAGGCTGCCTGGAACAAAATCCCCGAAAAATTTTACATCCTGAGAATATGTTTTTGTAATAAAGCCTATGATTAAATAAATTAGTAAAAGATATCGTGTCATTATTAATCTCAATCAATTTTTGTGTATAATTTTATTATCTATTTAGTAAGTTTCAATAATACAATTTTCTCACTAATTTCAAAAAGGGAAAAGCATGTCAATTAGAAAAACATTTACCGTATTATTATTAATTATTATTCCGCTAGCGACGTTCGCGCAAGGCACAGAAAGGTTTGACAATTATTTTATCGACAAAACAATGCGCATCGATTATTTCCATATCGGTAACGCCGAAACAGAAATTATTACAATCGACCATATTTATCAGTACGGCATTTGGGCCGGCAGCAGAAAAAACTTAGCAGATAATTTTAACAACGGCGCTTATTATTATAAAATTTACGATGCCGCTTCGGGTGAATTGATATATTCAAAAGGATTCGACAGTTACTTTAAAGAATACCAAATCAGCGGAATTAAAGATATGCGCAGTTATCATGAATCTGCAGTAATTCCGTATCCTAAGTTTAAATTTAAATTCGCGCTGGATAAACGAAACGATAAAAACGAATTAACGGAAGTTTTCTCTATCGAAATTAATCCTAGCGACATAAGCGTTATTAAAGACGCAGTAAAGGACGATGAGGTAAAAATTTATAAAACATTATACAGCGGCGATCCTCACTCAAAGGTTGATATTGTTATTTTGGGAGAAGGCTACACAAAAGAAGAAGAGCAGAAATTTAAAACAGATGTTGAGAAATTTACCGATACATTTTTTAAATATGAACCTTACAATAGAATGAAAGATCATTTTAACATTTACGGAGTATTAAAACCATCAGAAGAAAGCGGAGTAGATGAACCAAGAGCTGGAATTTATAAAAACACAGCTTTAGGCGCTACGTTTAATTCACTCGGTTCCGAAAGATATTTGTTAACCGAAGACAACAAAGCTGTTCATGATATAGCTGCGCATGTTCCTTACGACGCTATTTATATTATGTGCAATCACGAACGGTACGGAGGAGGCGGCATTTATAATTTCTTCTGCACCTTTACTTCCGACAATCAATTTAACGAATATCTGTTTGTGCATGAATTCGGACACTCGTTTAGCGGTTTGGCAGATGAGTATTATACTTCTTCGACTGCGTATGACAATTTTTATAAAGTTGATTTGGAACCGGTCGAGCCAAATGTTACCGCCTTGCTTGATCCCGCAAATATAAAATGGAAAGACTTTATAAAAAAAGGAACGGAAATTCCAACTCCATGGGAAAAGCAAAAATACGATGAGATGGATTACGCATGGCAGAAACAAAGAACTGAAATGAATAATAGAACCGCCGAACTAAAAAGAACAGGCGCATCAAAATCAGAAATTAAAAAAGCGGAAGACGATTATGCCGAAGCCGACAAAGCTCACGCCGATAAAATGGCCGGGTATTTAAATAATAGTAAATATGTAGGAGTCGTTGGCGCATTTGAAGGAGCAGGCTATATGCAGAAAGGTTTGTACCGTCCAATGCTTGATTGTATTATGTTTACAAAAAGCTGCGATGTTTTCTGCAAAGTATGTGAACACGCAATTGAAAATGTTATTAAGCACTATTTAGAATAAACGGTATTGAATGCATAGTAATTATTATATTCTTAAAAGATCATAATTAATCATAAAGATCAGCGTTCCATTAATAATTAATAAAAAGGAAAGGAAGACCGATGGGAAAGCTCGACAACAAAAAAGTATTAATGTTTGTGGATGATGTATATGAAGATCTTGAATTATGGTATCCGAAACTGCGTATGATAGAAGAAGGAGCAAAAGTTTTTGTCGCCGGGCCTGAATCGGGGAATATTTACAAAGGCAAGAACGGGTACCCGTGTAAATCCGATGTTGCTATAAACAGTGTAAGAGAATCTGATTTCGACGGACTGATAATTCCCGGCGGATTCGCACCGGATAAATTAAGAAGGGATGAAAAAGTAAAAGAGCTTACAAAGCAGTTCCATGACTCAGGTAAACTTGTAGCGCATATTTGTCACGCAGGCTGGATACCCATTTCTGCAGGAATTGTTAAAGGATTGAAAGTAACTTCAACACCCGGTATAAAGGATGATTTAATTAATGCCGGAGCCGAATGGTTTGATGAGCCGGTTGTAACGGACCGCAATCATGTTACAAGCAGAAGGCCCGATGATCTACCTGATTTTTGTAAAGCTATAATTAACGTATTAGCACAACAAGGATAAATATTATATGGCTATCCGGAATTTATATCTTAAAAATTTAGCGGAACAATTTGAAGAGCTAGGAAAAAGTTTAAATAAAATTACAGAAGGATTAACAGAGGAGCAGTTTAATACAAAACCTTCCGAAACAAGCTGGTCGGTGGGTAATTGCATTAGTCATTTAAATGCTACATGGGATCAGTATAATTATTTAATAAGCGAAGCTGTATTAAAAAATCAAAATCCGTCGATAAATAATCCCGATTTATACAAACCCAGGTATTTAATGAAAATGTTTACCAATATGATGGAGCCGCCTTATAAATTTAAAATGAAAACTTTCGCACAATTTGTTTCTAATGAAAAATTATCAAAACAGGAAACAATAAATAAATTTAATGCGGGAATTGAAGAAGCGGTAAAATTTATTCACGCTTCCGAGAATGTTGATATAAAAAAAACAATTATAGTTTCTCCCGTTTCAAAATTTATGAAATATCAATTGGGAGAATTATTCCCGTTTCTAGCGGCTCATGCGAGACGGCATATATGGCAGGCGGAAAATGTGAAGAAAATAATTTCATGATTTTCATTATATAGAAAGGCGGCAATACACCGCCTTTCCTTTTTACTTTAAGAACTTTATAACTTTACAAACTGAACGCCGCCATTAAATACATCCATGTAGAGGTATCGCTTCCTTTGATTTCCTCTATAACATTTTAGAATTATTATTATTTGTTTAGTATAAAAACTTTAAAATTTAACAAAGCGGTTTTTTACATCCATCAACAATTTATTTCGCGTAATTAATATCAGGTTATTTTTATAATTATTTAATAAATAAATCAAACCATCATAAAATCCTTTGTTATTAAGCTCAAGCGGACCAATTTCATCAATAACCAAATAATCATAATCCAATAATAATTTAATTCTTAGGTTAAGTTCTTTGAATAAGTTTTCATTGAAGAAAAATCTTCCTTGTTTGATTGTAAATATTTCTGACTGCTGATTATGGATAAGGTGATAAAAATTATTTTCTGATAAATCTTGTACCATATATCCTGATTTAGTATTACCCATATAAATAGAATGTGAGATAAATCCACCAATCCTGTAGTTTTGTTTATTGAGCTCATTAATTTTTTGAATTAATCTTGTGGTTTTGCCGGAGTTTACCTCACCGGAAATAATTTCAATTTTCAGTTGCTTACCACTCACAGTTTACCCCAAAAAACAATTCTCTTCCTGGCTGCGGAAAACCATATTCTGTTTCATAATAAATATTGCCAATATTATTAACACGGAAAAACAAAGTGTAATTATCAAAAAGTGTATGTGATGCTCTTATATTTGCGACTAAGTAATTATCCATTTTAACAAATTCCCTCGAATCGGCATTTACCCCGTATTTGCCTCCAACGAAAAAAAGCTCAGCACGAAGTTCAGCTCCAAAACTGAATTGATAATTTGGAACAAGTGACAACACTTGTTTGGGACGATATTCTAATATCTCGCTTTGTGCGTCATCCGAAACGTTGTTTGCCGAAAGATATGTGTAAGCGAAATTCATATAAAAGTCATCTATGTTAAAACTTAATCCAAACTCCGCCCCTTTCATAACAGCTTTACCTATATTTTGATATTGTCTTAAACCATCATCTAAAATTCCGAGATTGATTAATTCGTCAATAGAACTGTAGAAAATGTTGCTGTTTAATAAAATGCCGTTATTTACTTTATAATCTATTCCAAATTCACCGCCGATACTTTGTTCAACGTTTAAATCGGGATTTGCTACATCTCTTCCGGCTGTTTCACTGTAAAACTCTTTCAAAGTTGGGAAACGGCTCTTCTTCGAGGCATTAATATGAAGAGATAAATCTTGATTAACTTTATAGCTCAATCCGGCAAAAGCATTAACCGACGAACTATTTTCGCGAAGATTATTGCCGTCGGCATAAATTGGGGTAAGACGATCAAGGCCAATCCCAAGTACAGCAGAAAACTTGTCTGTTATATTCACATCCTGCTCTAACCCAGTACTCAGCAGAGACGCTTCGTAACTTGAGAAACCTTGATTAAAATTACCTTCCTCTTTGTGTACATCCTTCCGCAAAGAAAACGATAATCGTGTTATTCCCAAGTCAACCACTTTAAGATCACTAAGCAAATTAATACCGAAGGAGTGATCGTCGTAAGTTGAACGAAATGCATACTTCATATCCTGGGTTGAAAAAGTATCGTTATCATATGAATCGAGAACGTTTTTGTAAGTTTCATAATAAACGTTTCCTTTAACGCGAAGTGATGATCCCATGCCGGTACTGAACATTAAATTGTTAATTGACTTGTTCCATTCTGTATAACGCCAATATCGCGGTCGACTGGTATAAGCATCTGTCGGTACACCCTTTTCGTTATTAACAATCATTATTGAATAAGCGAGGTCGATATTGTAAAAATCGCTAACACCAATTTTTAACATTCCGCCGATGTTTTTATAATCGCTGTTATTCCGTGTTCCACCGTCCTCATTTTTGAAACTATTCGGAGACTCGGCAATTTGGAATCCGTTTGATTTTGAATAACCTGCATTAACTTGATAGAAAAGTTTGTTGATAGCTCCGTAAACTCCAGCCGAAGTTGAATGTCGAGCGCCGGATTCAATTTTTAATGTAACATTATTATCCATTCTGTCTTTTGTAATAAAGTTTATGGTTCCACCCATAGAATTAGCACCGTATGCAAGAGAAGGCATTCCCCTAGACACAGTTATTTTTTCGAATGAGTTTTTAGGCAGATTACTTAGATCAACTAAACCGGAATATGGTTCATAAATTGGAACACCGTCTAGAAATACGGTTATTTGCCTTTGGTCATATCCCCGCATATATATTTTGGATTCATTTTTCGATGTGTTTGTTATATATATACCGGGGTAAAACTTTAAGGATTCGGTAATATCATATCCATCTGTTTGATTGATCATATTTTTATTTATATCAATTACTGATGAAGATTTTACCAAGTTGCTTTGCTCCGATGTAACAACTATTTCACCTAAGTTATAATTCTTCAGTGTGTCCTGTGCATGAATAAGGACTGCAGTTGCTATTATAAAAAGTAATACCTTTTTCATTTCATGCCTCTTTAATTTTTTTTTCTGGAATAACAGTATTCGATTTATGTAATAAGGGTACAACTAATCTGGCAAGTAATTCAGCCGGACTTCTGAGCCAAGATTTTCCTGTGCCTTCTTTTTTAACAGCTTTAATTGAATCGGAAAAAGATATTTTTATCGTCGGTAAAACTTCTTGAGCTTTTGCCAATACAACATCAAAATTTTCCATACCTTGCCGTTTCCAAAATTCTTTTACTTTTTCTTTTTCTGTGTTTCGGTTTAAGTACGTAATCGATGAAATAATCACCAGAGCTCTAATGAACATAGCAAATCCGCGAACCAATGCTTCGGCAGAAAACGAAACGCCAAATACTTCGCTCGTTGGGCTTCCTAAAATCATAGGTTGAATTATCACAACAATCGTGAAAAGAGTATAAAGCGATTTTCTTTTAAATAAATGAAGTTGCGAAGAATCAATCATTGCATAACCAATCATTACAACAATTCCAAACGGAATAACATATTCCGATGGAAGTATTATCACCGTAAGAATAATCACCGGGATTAAAAATTTCATTATTCTTTCTCCATCAATAATTGAATTTGTTTACCTACAGACCATCCGAAAGAACCCGCAATAGCCCCCATGAATATATAGAGAAATGGGATCGAGAAAATGATGGCTAATACGACATTCTCGGGCAGGCTTATCATATTTGTAACTTTTAAAATCATCTCGTAATAAACCTTGTAAATATCGGCACCTAAGAATAGTGCCTGCATTATTAATCCGTGCGAAAGCGAATAAACCATAATCAATATTCCTGAAAGAACTGATGTCCAGCGATTAAATCCTATTCTGTTAATTATAATCTCTGCTATTAGTGCTTCCATGAAAATCGCAATAAAAGGAGTGATATTAAAACCTACTCCGAGGAAGAGACGAAAGGTAGCCGTCACTACTCCAAGTAAAATCAAGGAGCCTTTGTATTTTAAAACCGATCTTGCGCTAATCAAAATTAAGACCGCAACCAAAGACATAATTGCCCCTCTGAAAGGAATCTTTGATGCGTGCAGAAACGATCCGAGCGAAACTTCAGCGAGTCCCCAGATAGCCCCAAATACCGAGGTATTTACAAGATTGCCTTCAGACAATTTTTCTATTTTTAAGAGTTTTATCATTTTCTTTTGCCAACAATCTTTTTCAAACAAAAAAACCTCATCCGGAGATGAGGTTTAAGTTTGTTAAAGCCTATAACTCTAACAACAATTACCTTTTCTCCTTTCCAATTCATCCTTTGTACTAAGGATTCGGGAGGTATAATAATTTCTTATTAAACCCTTTCGGCTTAGAGTTAATAGTTGTTTGCTCTTAAACAATAAGCTCGGAGACGACTATATATTTAAATTACTTTAAAATATTTTTTAGTTTAGAATCTTCAAGATTGATATCCTTTTCAATATCTTTAATTGAATTTCTAAACTCTTTGATTCCACTGCCAATACCTTTGGCAAATTCAGGTATTTTCTTTGCCCCGAATAAGACAATAATTGCAATTACAATAAGCAGTATTTCTGTAAAACCTAATGTTCCAAACATTTGTTTGCCTTTAATTAGTATTAAATTTTAATGATTCAGAAAAATCATTTTCTACAAGCTCTAAAGTAATTTCCAAAAGACTGCGGTGAAATTTTGATTTGACATTTTTCTTTGCTTTAGAAACAATTTCTGGTATCCAATTTTTTAAATGTCTTTCTAGAAAGTCCTTTTTACACTTTTTATAAGGTTGGTCATCGAGACGGTTTTGAATAGCCTGTAACTCTTTAAATGTAATAAAATACATAAACTCTAGTTCTAAGATTATATGGTCTTCCATACTATCAAAATCATCAGATTTTGATAGTTCAAAATTTTTATAAAAAGCTTTTAATTCAAGCAGAGTTTGAGCGTGATTAGTTGTTTTTAAATAGTGTCGTTCATGCAAGGAACAACTTGGACGAGGCATGTTTGTTTCGAAATCAAGAATAAATTGCGATTCATATTCTTCGAAAGAAATGCCATCTAAAGTAAGTATTTTATATAAATCATCAGAATTTTCAGTTTTGATTTGAATTTTTTCAATAGATTCTTGAATAGATGTATAGTATGATTTTTCTTTTAAATCATTATAAAATTTGATTGATGGATAGTAAAAACCAAATGACAACAGTCTATATAATTCAAATTTTCCCCTTAAAACATCTTGTAAATCTGTCATAAAACCAATTCCTTAATAAAAATCTTAAAAAAAATAATTAGAACCCGAATTAAGTTATTCTACAACCCGGGTTCTTAATAAACTAGATGCTAATCATTTCTCTGTTTGTATGTGCAATAAGTAAATCCATCAATTCTGAACGTTGACCTTTGCGCCGTTTTTCTCTTTCCATTTCTATAATGTCGAGTACTTCAATGGCTCTTGGGCCGAACATTTCTTTAAGTAGCGAATCGGGGATTCTTCTTTCCGAAGTAATTTCTCCTTCTTTAGATTCTTTGTAAGGGCTTACAGGTGGAATAAAATACTCGTTGGGTTGCGTGCCAAATTCACTATGCAAAGGTAAAGCAACTTTCCATTTATGAATTAGTTTACCAACTGCACTGTTCATATCATCAAGATATCCAACAAATCTTGCTCTTCCAACGCAGCTGCCCACGCATATCGGGGCTTTTCCTTTTTCCAGCATTGGAAAACATCCTATACATTTTTCGGCCACTTTAGTTGTTGGATTGAAAAATATTGCCCCGTATGGACATGCCTTAACGCACTCGAGCTGACCAGAACAAAGATCTTGATTAACAACAACAATTCCGTCTTCTTTTCTTTTGTATATGGCCACAGATGGACAAGCGGTTAAACAAGCAGGATCAGTGCAATGGTTACACATTCTTGGGAGATAAAAATAATAAGTGTTCGGATACATTCCAGCTCCAGTATCTTCATCCCAGTTTGGTCCCCATTTTGCTTCAGGAGAAGGGGTAACTGGCCCAGGTTTACCCTCGAATAATCTGCCGGTATAATCAAATTGAAAAGGAATACCGTAATCTTCTAAAGTCGGCAAAAGTCCGATCTGCAATTTTCCGTCTTTAAACCCACCGCCTTTTTTCTGCCAATCTTTAGGATATCCTTTTCCGGGGTGTGTTTCAACATTCATCCAATACTCGAAATCTTGTCCATCACCACTTGTCCACATTTTTTTGCATGCAACAGTACAAGTTTGACAGCCAATACATTTATTTAAATCTGTTACAAATGCAATTTGTTTATCTGGTTGCATTCGCTTCAATTCACTATTTTTTGTTTGTCCCATTATGTTTTACCTCATTGTGGTAATAAAATCATTATTTTAATTATGAGCACAATTAAAGCTCTTATTACATTTTCATTTTGTCGAGTCTATCATTTAATTTACCGTTGTATTTAACAACTTCTACTCTAACGTCACGATTATGTCCAGCGGGGCCATAATAATTTGGTTTAAAAACAAATTGCCCATATCCACCAGCTAAGGCAGTTGGATTCATTCTAACAGGAAGCGGGCTTTGTGAATTGCCAACAGCGTTTGTATAGAGTTCAGACAAACAAAAAGCGTTTACATGTCCATTTTGGGCTCCGGGCACAATTTTAACCCTGCATATAAAATTTCCATGTTTGTTAAATGCTTTTATTACATCATTATCCTCAAGATTTCTGTCAGCTGCATCTTTTGGCGACATCGTAATCAAGGGACCGCCTCTGTGTAAACGTAACATTAAAATATTATCTTTCCAGGTTGAATGAATTCCGTGTCTACCATGGAGAGTATTAAAACTGAGAGGATATTCATCCAACTCTAAAGGCGCTTTAAATTTTGGTAATTCTTCTCCTAACTCTAAGAACCAATCATGGTCAATATAATATTGTTGTCTTCCAACCATTGTCGGGTAAGGTTTTTTTAGTTCAACAAAGTTTTTAAAAGGACTATAAGGAACATTATCTTCCATTTTAGAAGTCCAATTTTGTTTGAATCTTTGCGGTCCGAAACGTCTCAATTGTTCAAGGGTTATTCCCTGTGTATGTGGAGCGTTTGCCAAAATAAATTTACAAGCCTTTTCATCGTTATCTAGATTGCCATTATCAACAAAATCATTATAAAAATTGCAATATGCCCTGTCCCAATCAAATTGTTTATCATTATATTTAACACCACCGCGTTTTTTTGATACTTCTGAAATTTTCTTTGAAAGCATCATGAATATTTCCCAATCGGATTTAGCTTCACCTACTGGGGTAATAGCGGGTTCTGTAACCTGGATAAAAGAATGTTCGCCTGTCATATTAAGATCAAGTTTTTCATACCAATGTGCCGCTGGTAATACTATATCTGAGTATAAAGCCTGCGAATCCATTCTAAAATTTAGCGTTACAATTAAATCTAACTTCGGCCATAACTTATCAATACAATTCTGAAGCCCCTTTGCATTGTTTAACCAGTTACCTCTATAACAAATAAATACTTTAGGATCTTTACCGTTCCTTGGATACATAGGATAGTTTTTCTCAGATAAAGCCATATCAAAATATTTATTTGCATCAGGGTTTTCTCCAGCTAGTTCTTCGTATATTTCCGCGTGTTTGTATACCCACATTGCAGTATTTACAAATCTGTGTTTCTTTGGAGATTTCGGAAACGCAAGTTTTGCCATGCCAATTAAGGGCGTAATTTTCCATTCACCAACATAGTGGTTAACACCACCGCCTTGTTTTCCAGTATTGCCAGTAAGAGCATTTACAAACAAAAACGCTCTGAAAATTTGATCTGAATAATACCAATGATTTGTTCCGCCGCCTGTTACAATCATGGCAGGGGACAATGTGGCATAATCTTTTGCCATATTTATAATAGTTTTTGCGCTTACTCCGGAGATTTTGGAAGCCTTTTCAGGAGTGTAGTCATTTTCTATAATTTTTTTGAATATTTCGAAAACAGGGCGTACCTTAATCTTCTTTCCGTCTTTAAGCTCAACTTCAAAAATTCCCTCAAGAGCAGGATCAACCATGCCCAAATCTAAAGTGCCATTGGGAAATGTAAATGTATTTCTTCCCATAAAACCAGGTTGAATAGGGGCTTTTTTCTCAGGCTCTTCACCCCAGCAACCCTTCATTAATACTGGCATTTTTGATTTAGTATCCCATGTATAAAATTTTGCATCGCTTCCGCCGTCAAGAATATCAGCTTCGCGTAAAAATTTATTGTTATCTGTTCTTACTAACATTGGCATGTCAGTTTGTTCTTTTAAATAGTCTTCTTTATATAGTTTTTCACGAATAATAACGTTTGCCATCGCTAATGCAATTGCAGCGTCAGTTCCAGGTTTGGGATGGACCCAAATATCCGCATGTATAGAGGTTGAACTATATTCCGGAGAGATATTAACAATTTTCGCTCCATTATATCTTGCTTCTTGAGCATAGTGAGCGTCAGGGATACGGGTAGTATTAAAATTCGATCCCCAGAAGATGATATACTTCGCATTATAAAAATCAGAAGTTTCAGCCATATCACCTTGTAAACCTGTTGTCATTGTAAGTCCGGCTGGATGATCGCTGTACCAATCAAAAAAAGTATAAGTGTGTCCACCAAAAAAATGTGCGAATCTATGTCCGGCAGAAAATGAAACAGGAGATACTGCCGGAACAGGTGAATATACACTTACAGTATCAGGTCCATTTTTCTGAACTTCATCCAAGCATTTTTCAGCAATTTTAGTAAGAGCGTCATCCCAACTAATTCGTTTCCATTTTCCTTCACCTCTTTCTCCAACTCTCATTAGAGGATATTTTACTCTATGGGGGCCATATACGTAATCTACAGCACAAGCGCCTTTATTGCATCCTCTAGGGTTGTTTTCAGGAACTGTTGTTAAATGAGGCATATCACCGGACTGTTCTTCTCTGATTATCACTCCATCCTTTGAGTAAACGAAATGAGGACATGAACCCGTACAATTAAGAAGATGTGTACCTCGAGTAACTTTATCCCATTTCCACATGTCGCGGTAAAAGTTTTCCCAACCCTTATAATCATAGCTTTTCATTTCGTCCATCACTGGGCTAAAAGCTTTTAAAGAGAGCAAATTACCTGACAACATAATTCCCAAGGAACCAACACCAGCCTTCTTTAAAAAATCTCTTCTGTTTTGTTTGTTATTCATTTTATGCTCCTAAAAAGTAAATTCTGTGAATAATTCAATTTTTGTTACATTATTTTGGTCACCAAAAATATCTCCAGGCATAAAATGGCCTGCTCTCAATTCAAGGCCAAGTTTTTCATTTAATTTATAGGAAAAGTTTAAGTCTATTTCGGTTCCAATATCTGATGTGGTTGTTCCAGTATTTGTTCCTAAAATTCCGCTACCAATTGTTCTTGCGTCTGTTGCTTTTAAGGCTGTAAAGGTTGCTTCAACATTTAGTTTATTTTCTAATAACTTTGCGTCAACTCCTAGTTGAAACCATGTCACGTTTGCAAAACCTGAGCCATATTTAACACTTAAGGGATCGGTATATCTAAAACCATGAATATCATCAGCAAAAATATTTGTATAATTATGACCGCCTTCATCTAAAAATAATGCTTGAAAATCTTCAACCTCATTCGGAGTGGATTTATCATCACCTGAACCCATTCCAAAAGCGGCTTTAGGTGCAAAAAGACCGCTAGTATTATATTTTACTTTTAAATAAGCCATGTAAGCAGAATAGTCTTTTAATACTGATGTTGGTGTAACAGAAGTTTCCCCAGTTAAAGAAACAGCCTCCAGATTATAGTCGATAGGTCCAATTTTTCCGTCATTTGTGATTCCTAAAAATAATTTTCCTGGATATTGAGGTAAGAATGGATTTTCTCTTGTGTTTTGCTGTTTGGCAGCGAAAACCTGACCTTTTGAATTTAATAACGATGGAAAATCATAAGCAAATATTCCCACAAATGCGTTTAAATCTCCAGCGCCATCATCGTTAGCTCTTGTTGTTATTGATTCAGGAAGCGTCAAACGATCATTTGCCCCTTTAATTGCTACTAATATTAATTTCTGTTTTTGAATTGGAAATATCAGTCGTAACGCATCTCTATTAACATGGGCAATTATATTATGTCCTATACCTGCTGGGATTCTACCAATTTGAGCAATAAAAGGACCTTTATATTGGACATACAGATGGCGTACGTTAATATCCCATTTGTTTTGAAATCCTGGACCTTCATCAACGCCGGGAGTATAAATTGGATATCCCCATTCAACCCCATCAGTAAAATCATTTCCGGCAACATCTAATGAAATGAATCCCATTACAGGACCATGTGTAACTGACATTGACAGATATGATCTCGCGTCAAGAAAGTTATCGCTTTTATCGGAAAAATTTCCGTACCAAGAATTAAAATTGTTTTCTTGGGTCATTCTTAATCTAATAAACCCGTTAAAATTAATCTTAGTTTCTGTTTCTTTCATTTCTTGTGCTTGTATTACTTGACAAAACAATAAACAAATAAACACAAGCATTTTCGGTAAAGATTTTTCCATTTAGTTCTCCATTTTTTTAATTATTGATTCAGAGTTAGAATCATTTGAATTAATTGTATTTGTAGAATCATTATCTAATAAATTATAACCATTTTCCCTAAAAATTTTAGAAAGGATTTGTTTGTGTAATTCATTAGTTTTAGCAAATCCGTTTATATCGGTTACTTTCTTCCATAATTGATCATCTTTCATTTCACTATGACAGCTTATACACAAATTCAATCTGTTTATCCGATCGATTTCTTCTTTTGAAAAAGGTCTAGCTCCATCGTGTGCGTTATCTTGGAGTTGTTTTCCTTGTTCGTCAACAATTTTATCCAAAGGGAAATTAAAGGACCAACCTTGAGAAGATGGATCCAAAAGACCGTCCCCCAACCCCAAAGCTTTGGGATTATTATGACAATCCTCACAGCTTCTAGCTTGTCTGGATATACTATGAGGCTGCACCGGATTCTGTGCTAAACCAGAAAGTCCAGAAGCAGTCTTAAAGACTTTGTTGCTTTCTATAGTTTTGCCGTCTTTATCTATATGAGTATATATTACTTGGCATCCGACTTCATATGGCGCGACATTCCCACGACTGTTTAGTCCCAGTATAGGGTCTTCCCACCTCATGTAGGTTAACACCCCGCTCCAATTGCCTGAGCTTTTGGGT
>JAHJUE010000023.1 GCA_018829205.1 Bacteroidota bacterium | reverse complement strand
GAAGCTCAAAAAGAATAGTGAGTAATTTCTTTGTGACGATATCATTTGTTTTATGTATCTAGGCACGAACCGCTCTACTATTCCTTAAGCCAGTATTTTTTAGAACAAATTAACTTTTATTTCGTATTACTAACATACGAGCGCACAAAGAAGACTCAAAGTTCACAAAGGGAAAACATAACTTCAAGTATGAAACTAACCAATCAACATGTAATTGAATCTGCTCGGGATTTAGAGTTTGAATTAATCGGTTTTTCAAAAGCTGAAACCCTTGAAAAAGAAAGTCAAAGATTGGAAGAGTGGCTGAAGAGAAATTACCAAGCCGGCATGACCTACATGCAGCGTAATCTTGAAAAAAGAAAAGATGTAAAAAATATTCTGCCTGAAGCAAAAAGCGTAATCTCGCTTGGACTAAATTATTACACAAATAAAAAATATGAAAACTCAAAAGGAACAGGCAAAGTTTCAAGATACGCGTGGGGAAAAGATTACCATTTAATAATTTGGGAAAAATTGGATAAACTTGTTGCTCTCTTAAAAAACATTGACCCGAACTTCGAAGCTAAAACATATGTTGATACCGGACCTGTTATGGATAAAGCCTGGGCTGTAAAATCGGGAATGGGATGGATGGGAAAACACACAAATGTTATCAACAAAGAACACGGCAGCTGGTTTTTTATCGCGACTGTTATCACGAATTATGAATTTGAATACAACGAACCCATCGCAGATTTCTGCGGAACATGCACTGCTTGTATTGACGCTTGTCCCACAAACGCGATTGTTGACGAATACGTAGTTGATGCGAACAGATGCATCTCATATTTAACAATTGAAAACAAAGGCGAAATCTCAAAAGAGTTTTCCGGAAAATTTGACAACTGGATTTTCGGTTGTGATATTTGCCAGGATGTTTGTCCGTGGAATAGTAAATTTTCTAAACAAACAAATGAAAAAGAATTCTTCTCTAATGGAAATAAAGAATTAAGATTTGACGAAATAGATAAATTAACTGACCAGCAATTTAAACAAAGATTTGCTGAAAGTCCGATATTAAGGACAAAATTGAAAGGCTTAAAACGTAACGCCGACTTTATAAATTTTGGGAAATAGCATAAACTTAATTATTAATAATGAAGAATGTTTGATTGAATGATTGTTTGATTGAATTTTCAATAACCCAATCACTCAATCATTCTGTGTGTGAAAAAATGTTAAGTTAAAAAAAGAATCCATTTAAGTTTTGATGAATCTAATTAGTTGAAAAAACAAAGCAATTGTCGAGTGAAAAGCATAATTTTATAAACAAGAAATTTAAAGTAAATAAAATATACGGAGTATTATTAATGGCAGAAAATCATCACAAACTGGTAATTATTGGTTCCGGACCTGCCGGTTTAACAGCGGCATTATACGCAGGCAGAGCTAATTTAGCACCTGTAGTGTTTGAAGGGCTTCAGCCCGGAGGACAATTAACGATTACGACGGAAGTTGAAAATTATCCCGGATTTGAACATGGAATTCAGGGCCCCGAATTAATGGATGTTATGAGAAAGCAAGCTCAGAGATTCGGAGCGGATGCAAGATTTAAAATTGTTAATGAAGTTGATTTTTCGCAAAGACCTTTTGTAATTAAAACCGACAATGAAACAGTTACGGCCGACGCGGTTATTGTATCAACCGGAGCTTCGGCAAAATTGCTGGGAATAGAAAGCGAATCCAAATATATGGGTTACGGTGTTTCGGCATGCGCAACATGCGACGGATTTTTCTATAAAAACCTAAAAGTTATTGTTGTTGGCGGCGGTGATACAGCAATGGAAGAAGCCACATATTTAACAAAATTCGCGAGTGAAGTTTTAGTTATTCACAGAAGAGAAGAATTCCGTGCTTCAAAAATTATGCTCGAAAGAGCTCAGAAAAATCCCAAAATAAAATTTATGCTGAATAGAACTATTAAAGAAGTATTAGGAAAAGAAGAAAACGGCCGCAAAATTATGACAGGTGCGATTCTTGAAAATACAATTGACGGTTCAACAGAAGAGGTAGCTGTTGACGGACTATTTATTGCGATTGGCCACAAACCAAATACTGATATTTTTAAAGGCAAACTTGATATGTATGACACCGGATATTTAAAAATTAAACCCGGTTCAACCTATACTTCCGTTGAAGGTGTATTCGCAGCAGGCGATGTCGCGGATCATACCTACCGCCAGGCAATTACAGCGGCGGGAACAGGATGTATGGCAGCAATTGATGCGCAAAGATGGCTTGAGGAGAAAGAATTGGCGTAAAATTCTTTGATAAAAAAAACCGACTTCTTTAAAGAAGTCGGTTTTTTATGATAGGAAATATTATTGCTTGTTATCAACTTCATACTTTTTTGTAGCGTAAAATGCAGTTATAAAGCCTAAACCTATAAACACAATTATAAATAAGGCAGCTATTCCGCCCATTCCTTCATGCTGGTAATTTTCCCCAATGTAGCTTCCTATGCCTATACCAAATCCACTCACCGCAATTACGATGCCCATTTTAAGAACAGTATAAGGATTTCTTTTAGTTTTAAGGAATTCAACCATTTGTTCGTAGCTCATTCCTTTTTCTATCATCATTTGTTTCTCTTTCGAGCGGTAATAAAGCCATGTCACTACAACTATTCCGCATACTAGAAACATTGTTATTGGTATAAAAACTTCGCCGCCGTTCATTTTATTTCTCCTTTATTTATTTTCTAAACTTTTGACTTATTATTTTATTAAAGGTTACAAATAATATTTTACTTTTTTCAATAAATAAAGATAAATTTATTTGTTCATTTCTTGAGACTATCTTTGTAAGTGAAAAGGTTACAAAAATCATATTAATTAATTTCTGTAACCTTTTGAATAAATCCCTGTCATAACAGTAAATAAAAACAGCATATAATAATTATTTATAAAATAAATGTATTTTCCGTCCTGCAAAATATAATAGAATAAACAGATGAAAAAACTGTCAGACATAGAAATTATAGATTCAGTTTTAAAAGGAAATCAGGGGGATTATTCTTTATTAATTGATAGGTACAAAGATAAAGCGTTTTCCTTGCTGAAAAGACTTTTAGGAAATGAAATGGATGCCGAAGAAGCTCTGCAGGATAGTTTCTTAAAAGCTTATAATTCATTAGGAAGTTTCAGGCGCGATTCAAAATTTTCAACATGGTTTTATAGAATTACTTATAATACGGGATTAACAATTCTTTCCAGTAAAAAAAGAAAAATTGAACATGAGATGTCGTCAATTGACGAGCATTTTGATCTTGGTGATTTTGATAATGAAATATATTCAACAACTTCAAATCCGAAAGATTATTTGCTTAAAATGATTGATAAACTTCCAATTCGGAATGCATTAGTATTAATATTATTTTATATTGACGATATGTCGCTGAACGAAATTAGTCAGGTAATGGATGTATCATTGGTAAACGCGAAAGTGCTATTGCACAGATCGAGAAACTCTTTGCGTGATCTGCTGTTAAAGCATAATTATCAGGAGGTTATATGATAAACGATGAATTATTAAATAAATACATAGATAACGAACTTACGGATGTTGAGCTTGCTGAATTTAAGAAAGAAATTCAGACTGATGCTGAAGCTCAAAATAAATTAAAAGCGCTTAAACTTACTGATGAAATCTTAAATAAAATGGAAGTAAACCGCGCGCCTGTAAATTTTACAGAAATGTTTATGAAAAAAATTATTACCGTCTCTTCGTTTCATAAAGAAAAAGTCAGTTACTTTTTTGTGTCAATTATTTCCTTCTTTGTGCTGACTATTACCGGAATTCTCGGTTATTCAATTTCTAAAATAGAATCAGGCTCATCTTCTATTGCCGAAAAAAATCAATATGTTCAGAAAACCAAGGAGGTTTTATCAGGCGGTTTGGGAGAGCTTAATGCAATTCTAAGTAACGATAATATGCTTCTTATCGGCGCCGGGCTTACATTCGTATTATTAATTAGCGGTTATTTCTTAATTGAAAACCATAAAAACTTTAAAGAAAAACTTAATAGATTCAGCCATTAATTCCGATAATTTGTTTAAATTGCCTTCCGTAAAACCAATTTTTTAATTGGCATTTCTTAATATTTATAAGTAGAAATAAATGGAAACAAAAGCAGGATTTGTTACAATTGTAGGTTTGCCTAATGCGGGTAAATCAACCTTAATGAACGCATTAATTGGCGAACAATTATCCGTCGCGACAAATAAGCCTCAAACTACAAGAAAAAAAATTGTAGGCATTTTATCCGAACCGGATTATCAAATGGTTTTTCTGGATACCCCGGGAATATTAAAGCCGGAATATCTTCTTCAGGAAAAAATGCTCGACTTCGTATTTTCTTCTGTAAGAGATACGGATCTATTATTGGTAATCGTTGATATTACTATTGATAAGTCTGGAAGCAGACTTTTAGAAAATGAAACTGTTCAGAAAATATTAAGAGCCGAAAAATGCCCCAAAATTTTAATTATTAATAAAATTGATGAATCCGATAAAAATATTGTGGAAGCATTAATTTCGAAAGCTGAAAAAACAGAGTTATTTAATAATATAATACCTGTCTCGGCTAAACTAAAATTTAATCTCGAATCGGTTATAGAAACTATAAAAGAAAACCTGCCTGTTCATCCCAAATATTATCCGGATGATCAAATAACCGATGAAAGCGAAAGATTCTTTGTCTCAGAAATAATTCGCGGGAAAATTTTTGAATTGTTAAAAGAGGAAATCCCGTACAGCACTGAAGTAATTATTGCCGAATTTAAAGAACGCGATAAAAAATCAAAAGATTATATCTCAGCTGAAATTGTTGTTGAAAAAGAAACTCAGAAACCGATTGTTATTGGTAATCAAGGTACAATGATTAAAAGAATCGGCAATAATTCCCGGCTGGAAATTGAAAAATTTTTAGGAAAAGAAGTTTTTCTTGAACTTCGCGTTAAAGTCAGAAATAAATGGCGTTCAAACAAAAATTTATTGAGAAGTTTCGGTTACGATATTAAAGATGAATAACAGTTTCGCCAAATTTTCCGGGAACTGGTTTTTCGGTGAAGGGATAATGCTGATTGTAACATTACTCTGGGGCGCAACCTTTGTAATTGTTAAAGAATCAATCAACGATATTTCTACAATGCTATTTATAGCGATACGCTTTTCTATCGCAATTATTATTCTTTTCCCGATTTTATTCAAAGTCCGTAAAGAATTTACAAAAGAAGCATTTACAGCCGGCCTGATCATAGGTTTTTTATTATTCGGCGGATTCGCTGCACAGACCGTTGGTTTAAAATATACTACCGCAACAAAGTCCGGATTTTTAACCGGTTCTGCAGTTGTAATGGTTCCCTTTCTTCAAATAATTATTGCGAAAAGAAAACCAACATTAGGGGCGATTATTGGAGTGATTTTTGTATTTACGGGAATACTTTTGCTTTCAAGCGATACCAATTCAATATTTTCTATATTCGTTGAATTTAAAGAAAATTTCACAATTGGTGATTTTCTTACCTTAATTTGCGCGCTGTTTTTCGCTCTTTATATAATTTATATCGATAAGTTTACAAAGCTTCATCATTTCTGGGTATTAGTAATTATGCAGATGGGCGTAACGGCTCTTTTAGCGTTTGTGTTTTTATTTGTCGGGTCCTATTCGGGAATTGAAAATGTTAGAATTGAATTCACAAATTACTTATTGTTCGGACTATTTTACACATCTATTTTTGCTACCTTGGTTACAACTGTCCTGCAGACAAAATACCAGAAGTTAATTAGTCCCACAAAAGCTGGAATTATTTTTTCTTTAGAGCCTGTGTTTGCCGCTGTTTTCGCTTTCTTTTTATTAAATGAAAAAATTACTAATTTGGGTTACGTTGGCGCGGCATTAATATTTGCCGGATTAATAATTTCCGAATTGTTTGATACATTATTTATTAAAAATGGATACGCAAATAGTAAGAGCTGAAATAATAGCGAACGGACTTGTGCAGGGAGTCGGGTTCAGATATTTTGTTTTGCATGCAGCCCGTGAATTAAAACTAAAAGGTTTTGTACAAAATTTATTTACTGGCGAAGTGCTTACGGTTGTTGAAGGTCCGAAATTAATTGTGGAAGAATTATTTAATAAGATTAAAACCGGACCCCGTTCGGCACATGTTAAAAATGCTGTTATAAAATGGCTGACAAATAATAACGAATTTACAGATTTTGAAGTGAGATATTAATGTTTAGAATAGGATTCGGTTACGATGTTCATAAACTTGTTGAAGGCAGGAAACTTATTTTAGGCGGGATTGAAATTAAGCATGAAAAAGGACTGCTAGGTCATTCGGATGCCGACGCGCTTCTGCATTCAATCTGCGATGCGCTTCTTGGGGCTCTTGCTCTTGGTGATATCGGAAAACATTTCCCTGATACGGATCCTAAATATAAAAATGCCGACAGTAAAATATTATTAGCCGAAGTTTATAAACTAATAACTGGAAAAGGATATAAGTTAGGAAACATCGATTCTACGATAGTTATTGAAAGACCCAAAATGGCTCCCCACATTTTAAAAATGAGAGAAACAATTTCTTTAATATTAGATTGTAATGCTGAACAAGTTTCCGTTAAAGCTACTACTTCCGAAAATATGGGATTTGTTGGAACTGAAAACGGTGTAAAGGTATACTCGGTTGTTTTACTTACTAAAGACGGAATCTGATGTTGGAGTCAATTCTTTCATTTATGAATAACCTCGATCCTTTGTGGATTTATGTTATTTTATTTTCTTTTTCATTTATAGAAAATGTTTTCCCGCCTTCGCCCAGCGACGTGGTTGTGATTATTGGCGCAACTCTAATCGCTACAACAACAATTGGTTTCTTCCCGATTTTGGTATTAACAAGTATAGGAAGCGCTCTTGGATTTGTTCTTATGTTTTATGTAGGTAAAATTTTCGGCAATAATATTCTTCGTAAAGGGAAAATAAAATTTATACACCGCGACGATCTTGAAAAAACAAACGCCTGGTTTAATAAATACGGCTATAAATTAATTGTAGCGAACAGATTTCTGCCCGGTACCAGGTCGGTTATTAGTTTCTTTTCCGGCGTAAATGAACTTAATGTTTTTAAGACTTTCTTTTACGCGTCATTAAGCGCTTTCGCATGGAACGCAATAATTATTTATCTCGGTTTTATTTTAGGGCAGAACGTTGACCTAATTGTTTTTTATCTTAAAACCTATTCTAATATTATTTTGATTATAACTTTTATTGTGATTTTATTTTTCGCGGTAAAATATTTTATAAGAAAAAAGAAAATTTCATAAATGAATATTCTGAAACGATATAAATCCGTTTTAACTCCCGATCAAAAAAAAGAACGAAGGAAAAATCTTAATCTTTGTTTGGCTAGCGGATTATTGCTGGGATTATCGTTCCCGCCTGTTCCCGCACCGTATTTAATGTTCGGCGCGCTAATACCGTATTTTATTGTAATAGATTCAAAAAAAACCTTAGGAGAAATAAACAGGTTTACATATTCTTTCGCTTTTATATTTACCGTAATTTCAATTTATTGGGTTGGCGGCTGGACAAGCGAAGCCGATACTTTTTTAATGATTTCCGGCGCCATGCTGATGTTTTATAATCCCTTAATGTTTTTAATCCCTTCCACTTTATTTTATTTCGGCAAGAAAAAATTCGGCGGTAAAATTCCTTTTCTACTTTTCCCTTTTTTCTGGGTTTCTTATGAGTATTTTTATAGTGTGTTCGAATTACGTTTCCCCTGGCTTACATTGGGGCACGGACTATCCTATTTCAAATCCTTTATACAAATTGCAGATATCATTGGGGCGTACGGACTATCTTTAATAATAATTTTTATTAATGTTTTTTTATTTTTCTTTTATAAAAGTTATAAAGAATCAAAAAAAGAATTTAAATTTTTATACGCCGCAATTATTTTTACGGCGGTTCCGGTTATTTACGGGCAGATTAAAATCTATTCGTTCCTTGAATCAGAAGAAAAAATTAAAATTGGTGTTGTTCAGCCCGATTTAAATCCCAACAAAAAATGGGAAGCGGGAAATTTAAACGAGCAGATAAATCTTTACTTTGATCTTTCCCAAAAAGCAATTAATGAAGATGCTGAAATAATTCTCTGGCCCGAAACGGCTCTTCCCGTTTATTTATTTTCAGGCGGTTATTCAAGAGAAGTTAAAAGAATAACAGAATTTGTTGATTCAAACAAAATATTTTTGATGACCGGCATGCCCGACGCGACATTTTATTTTGATACAACCAACGTTCCGCCCGAAGCGAAACCATTACGCGGCGGCGAACTTTTTTATACTTCCTATAATTCTATCTTTTTATTTACTTCCGGAAAATCTGAAATTCAGAAATACGGAAAAATCAAGCTTGTGCCTTTCGGCGAAAAAGCCCCGTTTATTGATTTGTTCCCATTTGTTGGTGATTGGATAAAATGGAATGTCGGAATCTCAAGCTGGAATGTTGGAAAGGAACAGACAGTTTTTAATTTATCAATTAATGAAAACAAAATTAAAGCAGGTGGTGTTATTTGCATTGAGTCGGTTTATCCGGAATTCACAGCCAAGTTTGTTGAAAATGGCGCGCAGATATTATTTGTGGTTACAAACGACAGCTGGTACGGAAACTCAAGCGGGCCATATCAGCACAAAGAAATAAGTGTTCTGCGTGCAGTAGAAAACAGGAGAAGCCTTGTACGCGCGGCTAACGGCGGTATAAGCTGCTTTATTAATTCTCTTGGTTTTACATTGTCTGAATCGGAAATGTTTACGCAAACCTACTTAACACAGATGGTAGGTATAAAAAATGAAATGACCTTTTATACAAAATATCCTTACCTAATTCCATATTTAAGCTGGACTGTTTCGCTTTTAGTTATACTTATTTTTATTCAATTAAAAATTTCACTTAAATTTATTCATAAAAAGACAGAAAAATAAAATGAAAAGAATTGTTGATTTGAGAAGTGATACTGTAACCAAACCCTCACTTGAAATGCGCAAAGCAATTTACGACGCCGAAGTAGGCGATGATGTGTATAAGGAAGATCCTACCGCAAACGAACTTGAAAAATATGTTGCCGAATTGTTAGGAAAAGAAGCGGCATTGTTTGTGCCAAGCGGTGTTATGGGAAATCAAATATGCTTAAATGTATTAACTAATCCAGGTGATGAAGTTATCTGCGAAAAAGACGCTCATATTTTTTATTATGAATCAGGCTCTCCTGCGGCTTTAAGTGGAATCTCTCTTTTCCTTCTTGAAGGTGAAAGGGGGATTTTTAAACCCGAACAGATTAAACCTTTGATCCGCCCGCGTGATGCCTACTACATGCCGCGTACAAAAGCTATTGCAATTGAAAACACGCATAATCGAGCCGGCGGAACAATATATCCGCTGGATAATATTAAAGCTATTCGTTTACTTGCCGAAGAGAACAAACTTTATACTCATCTTGACGGAGCCAGATTATGGAACGCATCTGTTGCTACGGGAGTTCCACCGGCCGAATATGCCAGGTACTTTGATACTGTTTCTGTTTGTTTATCTAAAGGATTGGGAGCTCCTATTGGTTCGGTTATAGCCGGTTCAAAAGAATTAATGAAAGAAGCCTTCCGTGTACGCAAAGGCTGGGGTGGGGGAATGCGTCAGGTCGGAATTATTGCCGCGGCTGCACTTTACGCGGTTAAAAATAATATTGACCGGTTGAAAGAAGATCATGAAAAAGCTAAATCACTTGCGGAGTTTATTTCAAAATCGGAAAACTTAACGGTTGATCTCGAAACCGTTGAAACAAATATTTTAATGTTTGGAATTAAAAATATGAGTAGTGAAGACGCTATTTCAAAATGTAAGGATAACGGTATATTACTGAATACCGGCGGTATTAATACTTTAAGAATTGTAACGCATATGGATGTATCATTCGAGGATATTGAATACACAAAAAATGTTTTTGAAAAGATATTCTCCTAGTGAAAATTTAGGTTAATCAAAGAATTTTGAAACAGGCATAAGTTCTTATTTTTACTCTTTTGAAGTTTCAAATAAGATTAAGAAATTTTTTATAGAATTTAGTTAAGGGTATAAAATGGAAATATCAAATTACAGACACAAAATAGAAGAAGAAGTTAAATTTCATGAAGTCGATATGATGAGCGTATGCAATAACGCGGTTTACTTAAACTATTTTGAAGACGGACGCGTAAAATATATTCAAAACTTAAAAAAGAAATATAGCTTAAACTCAATTATGGAAGGAGGCTCGTTTTTTATAATGGCCCGCAACGAGGTCAACTATATTGAACCTGCTTTATTTGACGACAAATTAAATGTTTATACAAGGGTTGAATTTATAAAAAATTCGAGTTTTGGATTTAAGCATATAATTGAAAACGATGCCACAAAAAAAATTATCACAGTCGGTTCGGGAATTTTTGTTCATATAAATTTAAAAACTAAAAAATCTATTCCTCTTCCTCAGGAATTTTATGACGCGGTAACCGATTTTGAGAAACAGGTAAATGTTGTGCGTAATGAATAATTTTTATATTTTTAATTTGAACTATAAATTAAACGGAGTTCAAATTGAAATTAATAATCGATATTGAAACCGTCGGTTATGAATTTGAAAACCTGGATGAATCGCAGCGCGAATATATTCTGAGATACGCGGAAAAAGAAAAAAACGAAGATCTTAAAACAGAAAAAATTGATGAAGCAATCCGCTATTTAAATCTTTATCCTTTTACTGCAAATGTTTGCGCTATTGGTTTGCTGAATACCGACACTGGTAATTCGCTTGTTCTTTATGAAGGTAAGGAAGGCGAAGAATGGACCGGCGAAGAAAAAAGAATTTTTTACAAATCTTTGCCCGAAGAAAAAATAATTTCCACATTCTGGGATTACGCTAAAAAAGCAGATAAGGTAATTTCTTTTAACGGACGAAATTTTGACATACCTTTTTTAATGCTGCGTTCGGCTATTCTAAAAATCAAACCTACAAGAAATTTCATGGGCAACCGTTACAGCGATAAAACTCATATCGACCTGCTTGAAAAATTTACGTTCCAAGGTATTACAAAAAAATTTAATCTGGATTTTTACTGCAGATCATTCGGCATTGAATCTCCTAAATCTAAAGGTGTAACCGGAATGGATATCAATGAACTTTACCGTGCAGGCAGAACTAAGGACATTGCAGTATATTGCGGTGAGGATATAGCGGCGACATATGAACTCTATAATATTTGGAATGAATATTTAGATATTTAAATTCACATTTATTTTAAGCGAAAATAATAACTGGCATTCTTGCGGAAAATTCAATTAAATAAAACCAGGTACAAATGAACATATCTAAAAAAATAGTCCTTCTTTTTTTTACCGCATATTCTTCATTATTTGCACAGCAAAGCTGGATTAGAATTAACCAGCTCGGTTATCAGAATAATGCCGTTAAAAACGCTGTTTTTGTCAGTCTCCAAAAAGAAATTATATTAGAAAATTTTGAAGTTATTAATGCCGATAATGATAAAAAAGTTTATGCCGGAAAAAAGATTAAGTCCTTCGGTAAGTACGGCAGTTTTAAAAATAGTTTCAGACTCGATTTCTCCGATTTTATATCAAACGGGAAATATTATATATCCGCTAATGGAATTAAATCGTCGGTTTTCAGAATATCAAACGATGTATATAACGGAACCGCAGATTTTATACTAAAATATATGAGACAGCAAAGATGCGGTTATAATCCTACGCTTAAAGATTCATGCCATACAAGAGACGGATTTATTGTTGATAACCCTGAACAAGATTCTGCGTATGTTAATGTTACGGGCGGATGGCATGATGCATCCGACTATTTACAGTACCTTACAACTTCAGCGACTGCTGTATATCAATTATTATTTGCCTATAAAAAAAATCCGGCAGCTTATAAAGATGAATTTTTAGCTAATGGAGATACAGGCTCAAACGGAATTCCCGATATTTTAGATGAAGCTAAATGGGGCCTGGATTGGCTGAATAAAATGAATCCTGAATACGGGGTTATGTTTAATCAAATTGCCGATGACAGAGACCACGCGGGATTCCGTCTTCCCGGCAGCGACACTGTTAATTACGGTAAAGGTTTAGAAAGACCGGTTTATTTTATTACCGGTAAACAGCAGGGATTGGCGAAGTTTAAAAACCGTTCAACAGGCGTTTCATCTTCTGCGGCTAAATTTGCGTCAGCTTTTGCTTTGGGATCGGAATTATTAAAAAAATATTATCCCTCATTTGCTGAGAATATTATAATCAAAGCTGAAGAATCATATAAATTTGCATTGACTGATTTAGGCGTAGCTCAAACCGCAAGTAATGTATCCCCGTATTTTTACGAAGAAGATAATTATGTTGACGATTTGGAATTGGCGGCTGCTCAACTCTTCCTAACTACAAAAAAGAATGAATACCTTGATGCGGCAAACTATTGGGGAAAAATAGAACCCTTTACTCCATGGATGGGGGCGGATACCGCTAGGCATTATCAATGGTATCCGTTTGTTAATCTGGGGCATTATTTGCTTGCCGCAAGTTCGGAGAATAAAAAATCTGCTGAGTTTAAATATTATTTAAATAAAGGATTGGAAAAAATTTATAATAAGGGGAAAACAAACCCGTTTTTTATCGGAATTCCTTTTATCTGGTGCTCGAATAATTTAATTGCCGCTGCTCTAACTCAAGCGAAATTATATGAAGAAATTACTAGCGAATATAAATACAAAGAAATGGAAGCTTCGTTAAGAGACTGGCTCTTCGGTTGTAATCCTTGGGGGACAAGTATGATTGTCGGGCTTCCCGAAAACGGCGATTACCCGGCTCACGTGCACTCTTCCCTAGTTGCGTTGGAATACCAGCAGACTTTAGGGGGATTAGTCGACGGACCGGTATACGGCAAAATATTTAATAACCTAATAGGCATAAAACTGTTTGAAGATGATGAATATAAACAATTCCAATCGGAGCTGGTTGTATATCATGATGACATTGGAGATTATTCAACAAATGAACCAACTATGGACGGTACGGCATCCTTATCTTTTTATTTATCAACTTTAGAAACGTCAGGGAAAATTAATAAAGAATAAAAATGTTTAGTTGATACGGAAATGTTTTGAATTTTTCCTGTTGACTTCTCTTTACTGTTATTTCATGCACAATAATTAATTATTAATAAATGAACAATACTAGTTTAATATTTTGTTAATGTTTTAATTCGTATTTTTTATAATATTACAATCACTTCAAAATTCTTTGTGGGGAAATATGAAATTTCCAAAAACAATTAAACTAGCCCCTTCATTAATAATATTTTCTATAACTCTTCTACTTGTTATGTCGAATATGTTTTATGTGCCGCAAAATGTTAAAAATTATTATACGATGGACCGAATATTTTTTGTAATTGTAAATATTACTTTCTGGTTCTCAACGGCATACCTGCTTAATGCTATTATTAATAAGTTTTTTTGGGGAGGAATTAAAAAAATCGCTGTCGGTGATTTTTTCCTGTTAAAAATCAAAGATTTTGTATCTATGTTCCTTTATATAACTGTAACAATAATAGTTATTGTAGGTGTTTTTAATTTTGAGTTTTCATTTAATCTTTTTTCGGTTGCTGTTATTATACTTGTTTTAGGAACGTTTATCCGCGCTAATATTTTAGCTTTTTTCAAATCGGTTTTTTTATCCAACACTCAAAATTTTAATATTGGCGACTGGATAAAACTTATAGGCACAAAAACAAATCTTGAAATTGTAGGCGAAGTTGAAGATATCGACAGGAAAACTCTTAAGATAAAAACCGAGGGGAATAACATTGTAATTGTTCCTCAATCCGGTTTGAATGAATTTATAATTCAAAACTACTATGGAAGCGGTAAACAAAGCAGGTTTGAAGTTAGAATAGGAATTAATTCTTCATTGCCGATTAAAAAAATAAAAAGAATTTTATTTGCCGGCGCAGTAGATGCTTCAATTAAATACGGTTTTTTGTCCGAGCAGCGGCCGGAAGTATTAATAAAAAATATTAATGAAAACGGAACGGAATTTTCAATTTATTTCTGGATTGAGCCTTGGGAAAATTTCACGCCTCAATTTGCAAAAGATAAAGTACTAAGCAGTATACTAAATCATTTGTTTCATGCCGGAATTAATTTGGGAAAAGATAATTCGTATAATTTTAATGTTTTTCATGATACTAAAGAAAATATAAAAAATGTCCTTTCCAACATTGAGCTGTTTAATAAATTAAATGATGAAGAACTTATTTTACTCTCCGGGAAATTAGCAGTCAAAGAGTTTAATGAAAATGAAATAATTATAAAACAGGGTGATGAAGGATCTTCAATGTTTGTGCTTGCCGAAGGTCTGTTAAAAGCTAAACTAGTTTCCGAGAAAGGAATTGAAATTGAAGTCGGGCAACTATCACCGGGGGATTTTTTTGGCGAAATGACTTTGTTTACAGGTGAAAAAAGAACAGCAACAATTGAATGTATATGCGACTCTTTAATTTATGAAATCGAAAAAGAAGATCTTTCCCCTATAATTAAAAACCGGAAGGAAATTATCCATGAATTTGGAGAAACAATTCTTGACAGAAAGGATATTAATTATCTTAAAAAAGAAGAATCTGAAAAACCGAAAGCAACAAGACTTGAGCAATTAATAAGTAAAATTAAGAACATTTTTATAAAATAATTTTGACTAATTTTAAGAATATGCGATTTTAACGCATAAATTAGGTTCCTCAAAATTTAATTAAACAATATTTTAAAATATAATTATGTTATTCCGCAATTATTATATATATTTACATCAAAGGCAGTAAGTTTAGAAGTAGAAGTAGATGTAAAAGTAGAATAAATCTTGTATCATCCCTCCTTTTTACTCAAGCTCTGTCAAATAAACAATTTACAAACAATTTACATAGGAGCATCTGTTATGGCAGAGCGCGTAGAAGGAACCGTTAAATGGTTCAACAGCACAAAAGGTTTTGGTTTCATTTCACAAGAAAATGGTGAAGATGTTTTCGTTCATTTCCAATCAATTATTGGTGACGGATACAAAACTTTAGAAGAAGGTCAAAAAGTAGAATTTGCAATCGGACAAGGTGCAAAAGGTTTACAAGCTAATGAAGTTAAACCTTTATAAGCTATAAATTGATTTTTGATTTATGAAGCTCCCTATATGGGAGCTTTTTTATTTTAAAGCAGAATTTTTATATTTATTCTATTTGCTTTTTATGAACGAATAAAGCATGTAATTGATTTAAGCTTGCAGTATATCAAACAAAATATTATTCCCGCTTCGATAAGTTTTTCAAATGTATTATATTGAAAGCTTAAAAATCATTTCATTAAATCCGGTTAAAAAATTATGACTGAACCTGAAGTAAATTTAGAACTGGCTCTGGAACACGGGCTGACTGAAGAAGAATATAATTTGATAATAGAAAGACTTGCTAGAGTTCCTTCTTTTACTGAACTGGGTGTGTTTAGCGTAATGTGGAGCGAACACTGCAGTTATAAAAACTCAATAGCTTTACTTAAAACATTGCCGCGTGACGGCGGTAAACTGCTTGTAGGCGCTGGAGAAGAAAATGCCGGACTTGTTGATATCGGCGACGGGCTTGCGGTAGCTTTCAAAATTGAAAGCCATAATCATCCTTCTGCCGTTGAGCCTTATCAGGGAGCCGCAACAGGCGTAGGCGGAATTTTGAGAGATATTTTTACAATGGGTGCCCGTCCAATCGCGTCTCTTAATTCATTGCGTTTCGGATCGCTTGACGATGCGCGCACAAGGTTTCTATTTGAAGGTGTAGTGAAAGGCATAGGCGATTACGGAAATTGTTTTGGTGTGCCTACCGTAGCCGGGGAAATATATTTTGATGAATCTTATAAAGGCAATCCTTTAGTGAATGCAATGGCCGTTGGTTTGGTTGAAACTAATAAAACCGCGTCGGCAACTGCCGCCGGTGAAGGCAATCCGGTTATGATTGTAGGCTCATCTACAGGCCGCGACGGAATTCACGGAGCTACATTTGCCTCCGAAGAAATTTCTGAAAAGTCGGAAGCAAAACGGCCGTCTGTTCAAGTCGGTGATCCGTTCACAGAAAAATTGCTTCTAGAAGCTACTTTGGAAATCATTGCGAACGATTGGATTATAGGAATTCAGGATATGGGAGCCGCGGGAATTTCGTGCTCAACTTCCGAAATGAGCGCGAAAGGAAATTCTGGAATGGATATAAATTTAAATAAAGTTCCGCTACGCGAAGAAGGAATGTCAGCTTATGAAATCATGCTTTCGGAAAGCCAGGAAAGAATGCTTGTTTGTGTTAAAAAAGGTTTTGAAGATAAAGTAAGCGAGGTATTTGCTAAGTGGGATCTGCATTGCGAAATTATTGGAACAGTTAATAATACAGGGAAAATTAATATAAATTATAACGGGGAAGTAAAAGCTGTTCTTCCTGCTTATGATCTTGTTCTTGGCGGAGGCGCTCCGGTTTATAAAAGAGCAACGAAAGAACCTGAATATATTAAAGAAACAAGCGCGTTCGATTTTTCTTCATTACCGAAAATTAAAAATATTGAAGAAGCTTTTGAAAAAGTTTTTTCTTCCCCTAATATCGCTTCAAAAAAATGGGTATATGAACAATATGATTCAATGGTTATGACTAATACAATTGTTGGCCCGGGATGCGATGCAGCTGTAATTTATATAAAGAATACTAATAAAGCACTTGCGGTTAAAACTGACTGCAACGGTAGATATGTTTATTTAAATCCGAAACGGGGAGCAAGAATCGCTGTTGCAGAATCGGCACGAAATATTGTCTGTTCAGGAGGCGTGCCGTTAGCGATTACTAACTGTTTGAATTTCGGCAATCCTTATAAACCGGAGGTTTATTGGACTTTTCAAAAAGCCATTGAAGGAATGGGTGACGCGTGCAGGTTTTTTAATACTCCTGTTACCGGAGGGAATGTAAGTTTTTATAATGAAAGTCCTGATGCAGCGGTTTATCCAACCCCTACAATCGGTATGGTTGGATTGATTGATAATATTGAAAACATAACAACTTCTTATTTTAAAGATAAAGGGGATTTAATTTACCTACTTGGAGCCGATTTTGAAGAAATGGGCGGCAGTGAATTCCTAAAAGTTATTCATGGTAAGGTAACCGGCAACGCGCCGAGAATGGAACTGCAAACCGAAAAGGATTTACATACTCTAATTCTGGAAGTGATTGGTAAAAAACTTATTAAATCCGCGCATGATATTTCAGAAGGCGGAATAATTTGTGCTCTTGCCGAATGCTGTATAATTAATGAAGAAAAACCGCTCGGCGCCGATGTAATAATTCCTATTAAAAGCAGAGAGGATTTTACTCTTTTTTCTGAATCACAGTCAAGGGTAATTGTTTCGGTTGCACCTGATAAACAGAATGAATTTGAAAAAGCAGCATCGGAAAGTTTTACTCCTTTTTCAATAATAGGTAAAGTATCCGGGAATGAATTAAAAATTAATAATAAATATGATTTCCCTTTACAAAAATTGATGGATCTGTATTACCTTTCAATTCCGGGGAAAATGAATGTCAAAATTTAAGATCTTAAGATGGATTAGGAAGTTTATTCCTTTGCCGGCTTGTAAAAATATTATTGAATTTTTTAAACATTATATCGGCGGTCTGCTTGAAAGACTAGATTCTCATCACGTGTTTCTTTCAGGCGGAGGAATTGCATACTCATTGTTGTTAAGCATGATTCCGATCCTGCTGCTTATCATTTCCGTCTTCGGCAACTTAGTTGAAATCAGCTGGATTGAAAATCAAGTTAATACGTTTATAAACGCTGTTATTCCTCATAGAGCCTCGGCCGCTTATATTAAACAATTTATACTATCTAGAATTCCGGAAGTAATACAATTTAAAACACTTGCGGGTTATACCGGCGCGTTAGGTTTATTTTTTACGGCTACCTGGCTATTCAGCAGTTTAAGAACCGTATTAAACAGAATATTTGGAGTTACCTACCATATAAGCGCATGGATAGGTTTGTTAAGAGACTTCGGAATGGTGCTTCTCTTAATTTTATTCATTTTATTATCAACATTAATTTTGCCTGTTATAAACATTCTTGTCGATTCAGCAGATCAGCTGGAAATATTAAAGATGTTTCGAATTAGCGATCTTTTTGAATTACTTCTTTCATTTGTGACTATACTAATTATTTTCTGGCTGTTCTTCAGTTTTTACTACCTCATTCCTTATGAAAAACTCGGGAAAAGAGTTCCTCTTATAAGCGCGTTCTGGGCTACTATTTTATGGGAACTTGCAAGATTTATTTTTGTTTATTATGTCAGAAATTTTTTAATGACTAATAAAGTTTACGGCGCTTTTGTTTTAATAACCGTTATCGTGTTCTGGATTTTCTATTCTTCAATTGTTTTTGTAATTGGCGCGGAAATAGGTCAGCTTTACCGGGAGAGAAGACAAAAGGCAGGAAACATTTAATTTATGAGAAGACACGAAAGTTTAATTACACTTTCGCGCGAGCACCACGAAGGTCTTATAATTGCGCAATTAATAAAGAAGGACGCTCCTGTATATTTTGGATTGCCTTCCGATGTTACCGGCAAATCGGATTATGTCGTAAAGTTTTATTATAATAATCTAAAATATCATTTTGAAATAGAAGAAGAAAAACTTTTTCCGCTAGTTAATAATGTAGATATTAAAATAAGTTCAGTAATTAAAGAACTTATTGAAGAACATAAACAAATAATTAATTTTATATTGACGCTGAAAGAAAATAAACATGATGAATTGTTATTAAATGATCTTGGCGTTTTATTGGAAAAACATATAAGGAAAGAAGAAAGAGTTTTATTTGAGATGCTTCAGAACAAGCTGAATGAAGACCAACTTCAAAAAATTAAAAACGTTTTATCTGAATGAAATTTAGAGGAGATTTATGTATTACACCTTAAAACAATTTTTAAATTACATACTGATATTATTTGTTATGGCGTTTGCACTTAATTGTGCCGATTCAAAACAAGAGAATAAAAATGAAGACAATAAAAATAACGCGGAAAACTTAACATCAGACACTCCCGAAATATTCGCCCCTAATAATGATCCCTCTGCAAGAAGAAATGACGAAACCCCGGAAGATTATCAATTAAGAATTGCCGGAGAAAATAACGTAAAGAAAAGAACAACCGTAAATTATTTATATGATCTTAACGGAAATTTAATGGATGAAGGCGGAATTGCAGAAGAAGTTGAATTCGATAAAAAAGGAAGACGTTTAACACATACCGTATATAGGGGAATTGATAAAATTAATTATACATGGAAATTTAAATACGATGATAATGATAATTTAATTGAGTTTGAATCCTTTGACAGGAATAATGTCCTGCAGCTTAAAAGAAATATGACTTATAACGAAGCCGGTAAACTAGTTGAATCGACTGAAATTTACACAACAAAAATGAATGAAATAAATTATATATATAATTATAACGATGAAGGGCTTTTAATAAATACTATTGGAACAAGTTCTAAAGGTGAAAAGTCGAGCGAAAAAAAAGAATATAATTCAGAAGGAAAAGTAAGCAAGATTATATTAATTGATCAAAATGGTTCAGTAACTGCCGAAAGAACAATGCAATATAATTCAAGCGGAAATATCTCTAAAGAAATCTTAAAGTATCCGAACCAGCCTGAACAAGTAACTACTTACGGTTATAACGGCTACTATGCAAATGAAATAATAACGCCTCTTCAGAAAAAAGTATTTGAATATAATAAAAACGGGAATGTTACCGTTGATATGATGTTTAATTCAGCAGGAGGAAGACAGCATAAATATATTATTGAATACGATGAAAAAGGTTTGATGACAAAAAAAACAAGATATGACGGGAAAGATAAACCTGCTTTAATTATTGAATATGAATACGAGTTTTATAAATAATTGATCAAATCAATACTTGCTAATTAATTTTAATGATAAAATTCCTTCCATTAGGCGGCGCTCTTGAAATAGGCGCAAGTTGTTTTTATATAAATATTAATGGAACCGGGATTATTCTTGATTCCGGTCTTCATCCTCGTCAAAAAGGTATAAATGCACTCCCTGATTTTGAACTTATTAAAAATGAAAATGTAGACGCGGTTTTAATATCTCACGCACATCAGGATCATATTGCCTCGCTTCCGTTTCTCATAAGAAATCATCCTTATCTGCAAATATTTATGACTGTACAATCTCTTGAAATAGCCGAAAAAACTCTTCATAATTCTTCAAGAATATTAAAAGAACAGCTTAATGAAAATGATTTAATCGTCCCTTATTCTCATGAAGAAATAAATTTGCTTTTAAGAACCGTAAGAGAAAAAGATTATAACGAAAAATTTTATATAAATGGAATTGCTTCTTCTTACACTAAAGAACTAGAAATCGAATTTTACGACGCAGGGCATATTTTAGGGTCGGCTGGAATTTTAATTAAAACTCAGGACGGAAAATCCTTCTTTTATACCGGCGATATAAATCTCTCAACTCAATCAATATTAAACGGAGGAGATCTGCCGGATGAAAAAATCGATACTCTTATTTTAGAAACAACTTACGGGGCAACCGATTCAAAACTTCTTAATGATTGGCGGCATGAAGAACTAAGACTCGCAAAATATTTGAATAAAATTTTTTCGAATGGAGGTTCGGTTTTAGTCCCGGTTTTCGCTCTCGGAAAAACACAGGAATTACTTTCTATATTGAACAGGCTAATGAAAAAAGGATTATTGATTGAAACTAACATTTATTCGGGCGGATTAAGCAAAGAGATTTCTTCGGTTTACGACAAACATAAATACAAGGTGAAGAGGAAAAATAAAAATTTTGAATTAAAGGATATACCGCAGCTGAATTTATATGAAATAAAGGACTTTAATGAATTCAGAAGAAACCCGGGAATTGTATTAGCATCAAGCGGTATGATGATCAAGGGTACAAAATCATATGAACTTATGAAAAACTGGATAAAATATGACGATTTCGGAATTGTAATTGTCGGATATATGGATGAAGAATCGCCGGGTTTTGTTTTTGCAAATTCTAAAAAAGGCGACATTGTAAAAATTGCTGGAATTGAAAACCCTGTTGAAATAAAATGTAATGTTGAAAAGTTTTATTTTCCATCGCATTCCAAAAGAGAAGATTTAATTGAGATTGTAAAAATACTTAAACCCGAAAATGTTGTTCTAATTCACGGCGATCCCGAAGCAATTGATTGGGTTGGACATAAAATACTGAATGAATTTAATGATATTAAACTTTACGAGGCACGAAAAGGAAATTGGCTGAAATTTTGAAATACTTGCAAATATAAGCTTTACTATATTTTATTTGTTTTTTATATTCAAATGAATTTAAAACAGCAGGAGGGGAAATGTTAATTTCCCGTTTTATCATATTTTTATCTGTCTCGGTTGCTTTTTTATCCTGCCGGGAAAATATTGTGCCTGATTTTAGTACTAGCCCGGTTCATGAAGAACATAATGTAAGTTTAATAAAAATCACTTCTCCGGCTTACTCGGATAATTGGTTTCCCGGAACAAGACATACTATACGGTGGGATGTTGAAAAAAGCATATCTAAGATCGATATTTTATTGTATAGAAAAGATATTAGAATTATGACAATAGCAGCCGGAATTGAAAATCAATCTTCCTATGATTGGATTGTGCCTGCTAATTTAAACTATTCGCACCATTACAGAATAAAAATTGCGGATGCTGTTACAAAATCGACAGCGGATTTCAGTGATTATTTCTATATAATTGAAAACCCTTAAGATAAAAAAAAATCCCTCCGTTGCCGGAGGGATGCCACAAGAGTATCTCATCTTGTGATTATTGCTCGTACTTCCGGAGTACCATCTAAGGCATAACCGGAATGAGCAAACTTTCTATCATATTCTTAATCTCAATATAAAAACTATTAGCAAATTTTAAAAAATTATTATTAATATTTTTCAATATTTTTTTTTGATTGATTTCACTTAAAAAAATCTTAACTTCATTCAGAAAATGTAAAGTGATAATTATGAATTACTATATGAAAATAATACAGGCAATACTAAATGAAATTTGTAAATGTAATAATTTAAATTGCTGAGAGACTAGAAATAACTTTTTAAAAAGTCTTTCAAAATTAACTTGAAGGACTTTTTTTTTATAAAAACTTTTAATGGTGCAGAAATGAAGAAAGAAACCAAAGCTATACGAACTCAAGCCGGAAAAAGTATTCACAACGAACATTCGGTTCCTCTGTATTTAACTTCCAGTTTCCTTTTTGAAAATGCTGAACACGGAAGAGCACTTTTTGCCGATGAAATAGAAGGAAATATTTATTCAAGATTTTCAAATCCAAATACTTCCGAATTTGTATTAAAAATGGCCGAGCTGGAAAATGCAGAAGACGGATTTGCGTTCGCTTCCGGTATGGCGGCAGTATTTGCCGGATTCGCTTCTCTGCTTTCTAAAGGCGATCACATTTTATCTTCGCGCTCATTGTTCGGTTCAACCCACCAAATACTTACAAAAATTCTGCCTAAGTGGGGAATTGAATTTACCTATGTTGATGCCGACAAACCCGAACAATGGGAAGATAATATTCGCGAAAACACGAAAATGATATTTGCCGAAACTCCTTCGAATCCCGGACTCGAAATTATCGACCTAGAATTTTTAGGTAAGCTTAAGAAAAAACATAATCTAATTTTAAATGTGGATAATTGTTTTGCTACCCCGTATCTGCAGACCCCAATTGATTACGGCGCCGATCTGGTTACTCATTCGGCAACAAAATATATTGACGGGCAGGGAAGAGTAATTGGCGGGGTTATAGTCGGCAATAAAGAATTAATTAAAGAAATCCGTTATTTCGCAAGACAAACCGGTCCGTCACTTTCGCCATTTAATGCATGGATTTTATCAAAAAGTCTTGAAACACTTTCAATTAGGATGGAAAAACATTGTTCAAACGCATTTGAATTAGCGAAAATATTTGAAGGCAATTCGGAATTGGAATTAGTAAAATATCCTATGCTTGCTTCGCATCCCCAATACGAGCTATCCAAAAAACAGATGAAAATGGGAGGCGGAATTGTAACGCTGATTTTAAAAGGAGGTTACGATCGTGCAAGGAATTTTATTGATGCGTTAAATATGGCTTCTAAAACAGCGAACCTGGGTGATACAAGAACTATTATAACCCATCCGGCTTCAACTACTCATTCTAAATTAACCGATGATGAAAGAAAAAGTGTCGGGATATATCCGGGGACAGTGCGAGTTTCGGTCGGACTTGAAAATATAAACGATATAATTGAAGATATAACCCAAGCGTTGCAGAAATCTAAATAGGAATTTTATGAAAATAGAAATTAATAGAATAGATAAAGATTTTCATTTTGAAGCCAAAGGATCGACTGGCATTGCGGTTAATATTGACGCGGCTCCGGCAATAGGCGGTCATAACATGGGGGCGCGTCCTATGGAATTATTATTAATGGGATTGGGCGGATGCAGCGGAATTGATATTGTTAACATTTTAAAGAAACAAAAACAGAATATTGAGGAATTTAAAATTGTTGTTGAAGCCGGACGTGAAAAAGACAAAACGCCTTCGGTTTTCGAAAATATTTATATACATTTTTATTTATCGGGAAATATTGAAAAAGAAAAAGCCGGAAGAGCGGTTGAATTATCTATGGAAAAGTATTGTTCTGCCGCGGCGGTTATTAGGAAATCTGTTGATATAAAATATGGTTTCAGTGTTAATGAATAAAAACATTATTTTATAATTTAAAAGCAGGGTTAACTTAATGTCAATATTTGAAAATTTGGATTGGATGATATACGGAATTGCAATAGGACTGTTTGTACCATTAACCTTAATTATCGGGAACAAACTGTTCGGTCTTTCCTCTTCTTTAATTCATTTATGTTCTCTTGTTATTCCAAAGAAAATTTCCGTTAACCTTCTGAATTACGATTTCAAAGAACATAAATGGAAGTTCTATTTTGTACTCGGAATTATTCTAGGCGGATTTATTGCTTCAAATTATTTTTCCGCAGGTGAAATTAATTTTCTGCCCGAGGAATATTATTCTTTAACCGGATTAGTAAAATTATTTATCGGAGGTTTGTTAGTCGGATTCGGGACAAGATACGCTAACGGATGCACTTCCGGTCATTCAATTACGGGCCTTGCATTATTACAAAAATCAAGTCTTGCGGCTACAGTTTCTTTTTTTATCGGCGGACTAATTTTCACTTTTATAAACTATTTTGTTCTTTAACCGTATGGAAAATAAATGAATAATTATATATCAATTTTATCGGGTATAATATTTGGTGTAATATTAACGAAGTCCGAAGTTATTAGCTGGTTTAGAATTCAGAAAATGTTTCTTTTTGAAGAACCTTATATGTATTTGATAATTGGTACTGCTGTTGCCGTAGGTGCGTTTTCTGTATTAATACTTAAAAAAATTAAAATGAAAAGTTTCACAAAAGAAAAAATTGAATTCCCTGGCAAAGATTTAAATAAAGGCACTGTTATCGGGGGAATAATTTTCGGTATTGGATGGGCAATAACAGGCGCATGTCCAGGGCCAATTTTTGCGCAGATAGGAGCCGGAGAAAGCGCTGCGGTAGCTACACTTGTAGGGGCAGTAGCTGGTGTTTATATTTTTAATATGATAAAATCTAAACTACCGTAAATTTGTTATATAACTTATTAAAATAAAACCCGGTATTTACCGGGTTTTTTAGATTAAATAATATTTAATTCTCAGTTTTTCTAGCAACAATTTTTAACTGATATTTACCGCTGCTTAATGCCGTGATTTCATTTTCAATAGAACATCCAGGTTTATTTAACACATATTTTTCAGTACTAATTGTATCTGATACAAATTCTATTTGAACAAGTTCATTCATAAATGAAGTAACCGCGTTTCTTATTTCATCTTTTGATGGATAAGTAATTATAGCCTGTGCTTGATATACACTATCTCCGTTTGAAATAAAAATATAGCTTTTATTCAGAAGCTGGAAAAAAGTGCTGATCATTTCGGGAATAGAATTATCCTGATGAACCGGTTTCCCATAATAAGCTATTGCTTCCTTAATCTGTTTGCCTACAAAATTATGCACTTTAATTTCTTGTGCGTTCAAAAAATTTGCAGCGTTTAGCAACAAAAGAAAAATAAATAGAACTAACTTTTTCATAAAACACCTGTTATTTAATTCATTAGGAAGTTGTTGATTGATTTGTTTAAAATATATTTTGAGTCGAAATTACCGGTCGGTATGAATGGGGAATATTTTCTAACTTTATTCACTTTCTGCAAACAGCTAAAAATTATCTATCAATATTTAAGTCAATGGATAATAATTAGCAATAAAAATAATTATAAAAAAACCCCTCTAATTATCAGAGGGGTTCGTTAAATAACAGTTAACTTTATCAGGATGACTTATATATAATAATTTTTAATTATTTCGAAGCGCTTCAACAGGATTTGATCTGGCAGCTTTTAACGATTGATAGAACATAGTTAAAAACGCTACAATCATTGCGGCGAAACCTGAAATTAAAAATGGCGTGATTCCTGGCGTAACTTTGTAGGTAAATGAATCAAGCCACAACCCAATACCAAAATAGCTTAAAGGCCATGCAATTAAATTTGCAACAAGCACCCATTTCAAAAATTCTTTAGCTAATAGAAAAACAATTTTTCCCTCACTTGATCCTAATACTTTTCTTACTGCTATTTCGGATTTTCTCTGTTCAACAGAATAAGCTACCAAACCGATTAAACCTAAACATGCAATAAAAATAGCGAATCCGGAGAAATAGGCGATGTTCGCTGCAAAGTTCCTATCGTTCTGGAATTGCTGATCGAAAGCGTCATCAAGAAACTGAAAATTGAAATTATTGTTAGGATAAACTTCGGCATATATTTTCCCGATTTTATCAATGGTTTCTTCTATTTGTCCGCCCGCAAGTTTAACTGAAAATAGGAATGTATTTTGAGTGTTTAACTGGAAAAATAGAGGTTCAATTTTACTTTTCATACTGTTGAAATGAAAGTCTTTTACAACACCAACAACCTGTTTGGTAGTTAGTGAGCCGTCAATTTCAACCATTGATAATCTTTTGCCGAGAGGATTATCCCAGCCAAGTTTTTTCGCGCCAATTTCGTTTATTAATATTGAAGCGTTAGTATCGGCTTTAAAATCACGCAAGAATGAACGTCCGTCGGCCATCAATATTTCTAATGTATTTAAGTAATTATCATCAACGAAAAGAGTTTGAAACATTTCGCTTTGATCGCGGGATGCACCTTCGGGAAGAACTTCATATCTCCCAAAATCATTCCCGAATATTCCGCTTGATCTTCCTACAGCTACAACTCCTGGAAGTGTTTTTAATCTGTCTACATATAAATCTCCGTTGTTAGGCGGAGCGAATGAGGTAATAACCTGATCTCGATTATAACCCATATCAATGGATTTTAAGTAATTAATTTGATCATGAATAATCATAACACCAATTGCTAAAGAAATAGTTACCGCGAATTGAAAAAGAACAAGAAATTTTCTTACAACTGATCCTATACCGCTTCTTTGAAAATTTCCTTTAAGAACAAGTACAGGTTTGAAGGAAGATAAAATGAAAGCAGGGTACAATCCGGATAGGATTCCAATAATAATTGCGATAATAAGCATACTTAACAGCAGAAGCGGATCCGAGAAAAAATGAATTTCCAGAGTTTTACCCAATAGGTTGTCGATATACGGTAATGTTAATTCAATAATCGCTAAAGTTAGGATCATAGATATAACTGTAATAAAAACAGACTCGCCCAGGAACTGTGCAATCAGCATTGATTTGTTCGATCCTATTACTTTTCTCATTCCCACTTCACGTGCTCTTTTAGATGCGCGCGCGCTTGAAAGATTTATAAAGTTTACCGCGGCTACTAAAATTATCATCAACCCAATAATTGCCAAAGCGTAAACTACGGTTTTATCGTTTTTGCCCCTGTTGCTGAAATCGTATCTGTAATCGGCCGAACCTAAATGCACATCAAGCAGTTTTTGAAGTTTCGGTTTATTAATTTCGGGCATGTTATTAGCCTCGGCTAATTCAACCATTTTCTTTTCTACCGCGGATGCATCTGCGCCTTCGTTTAATTTTAGATATGCCTGCATATTAAAATTTTCCCATGAATCCCACCACTGCGGAAAATTCTGAATTCGCATATGAATAACAAAATCGTATTGTATATGGGAGTTTAAAGGGGGTTCTTCAATAAGACCTATAACATAAGGGTCCTGCTGTCCCTCTCCGTTGCCGGGACCCATAAACTGAACTGTTAATCTTTTTCCGATCGGGTCTTCGTCGTTAAATAACTGTTTAGCGGCTTTCGGTGTTAATAAAACCCCGTTTGAAATTTTTAGAGCATTTTCACGGTCGCCTTTTAAAAATTTGAAACTGAACACATCAAAAAATTCCGGTTCAGTAATAAATCCCTGAAGTTGTATTGAATTACTAGCGTTCATTTCATTTTGAGGAACAACTCCCGCAGCAACAAAAGGCCGTCCCATCGCGAAAGTTCTCACTGCATCTTTTATTTCAGGTATAGATTCCTTAGCGGCAGGAATTAAAGGGCCGCAAGTAATTGAATAAGTCATTGATCCTGTATTTGTTGATTCGGTTGTTAAAACGCGGTAAATATTATCTGCGTCTTTGTGAAAGTTGTCGTATGTAAGATCATCAATTACATAAAATGCAATTATGAGACTGATGGCAAGTCCTATAGTTAAACCTAAAATATTTATAAAAGAATAACCTTTTTGACGGCGTAAATTTCGGAATGCGACCTTAAAAATACTTTTAAACATAATTCCCCCATTCTGTTTAAATATATAATTGTATAGACGCTCCTTTTTAAAATTAGTTGCAGAAGGGATTAATAATTACCGCGCAGGTAAATGCTTAAACTTAATTAGTAATACCAAGATTTTAACCATATTTTATTATTTCGAATTTGTATGAAAAATAAAGATTATTGAAGAATATTTTAACAAAAAGCTGAATTTTAGTAATTTATTTTCGATAATTTCAAAAAATAGGAAGAGTTTTAATTGCGGAATAAATTTGAATCTTTTATAACGGTTTCATTATTAACTGCTATTTTATGCGGGAATATTTACGCTTTTACATTATCTGATTCGCAGGCAAATCCTTTTCTGGACAGTCTAATTTCAACGCTTTCAAATGCAAATAATGATACGGTAAAAATAAATATCTTAAATGAAATCTCATGGAATTATTCAGAGTATAATTTTATAAAAGCATTAGAATATGCTAATTCCGCGCTTCGGTTATCAAATAATATAAATTGGAAATTTGGCGAAGCGGCAGCGCATAACAATTTAGGTGAGGCTTATAAATATAAGGGAGAGATCGGAAAAGCAATTGATAATTATGAAATAGCTTTGGAAATTTTTGTCCAAATTAATGATCAGAATGAAATAGCAAATACGCTTAGATATTTAGGGATGGCATATTTTAATATTTCAAACTTTCCCAAATCATTTGAATACTATAATAAATCGCTAAAAATCTTTCAACAACTTGAGGACAAAGCAGGTGTTTCAAAAGTATATAGTTATTTAGGAATCCTGCATGCTGCATTTAACGAAAATAAAAAAGCGCTGGGTTATTTTAATCAATCTTTAGAAATAGAAAAAGAATTAAAAAATGGTAAAAATACCGGAATTCAATTAGGAAATATCGGAATCACTTATTATGAACTGAAAGACAATGAGAAGGCTTTAGAATATTTAGAAGAAGCGCTTTTAATTCTTGAGGACTTAGGAGAGTATTATAATTATTCAATTATTCTATCAAATTCGGGCAAGGTACACGCCGCTCTTAAAAATTATTCCAAAGCATTGGAATGTTATAAAAAATCTTTGAAGTACGCGGAAGAAATCGGCGATGAATACGGAATTGCATATCAGTATGGTCAAATAGGGAGTTTAAATTTAAGCATCGTTTCAGAATCAAATCAATCCTTAAATCCAGGCAGAAAAAACGAACTGCTGAACAGTTCAATTGAATATTTTAAAAAATCGGTAGATAAATTTTTAGTTCTCGGAAACGAAGATGAGAGGAAAAATTTTCTTCTTTCATTATCCGAAACTTATAAGCTGAAAGGAGATTATTTAAGCGCGTTGGAGACTTTTAAAACAGCGCAGCAAATTAAGGATTCTATTTATTCCAAAGAGAATAAAAGAATAATCTCGGAGATGGAAATTAAGCAGGATCTGGATATAAAAGAAAAAGAAATTGAACTGCTGAATAGACAAAAAGAGAAAGAAGATTTTATTAAAAAAACTCTTATAGGATTTACTCTTTTAATAGTTGTAATATCGGCCGCAACATTTTATTTCTATCTAAGAAAACGTAAAGACAATAAAATTCTTCAGGAGAATATAAGAATACGAAAGATTGCTGAAAATGAATTGAAACTGAATCAAGAGGAACTACGAAATTATCAGAATAATCTCGAAGAAATTGTAAAAGAAAGAACAGCCGATCTGCAAAAAGAAATTGCCGAAAGAAAACTTTTTGAAAGCGCGCTAAAATCCAGCGAGGATAAATATAGAAGGCTAATTGAACTTGCGCCCGATGCTTTCTTTCAGGGTGATAATTATGGTAACTTTATTACTATAAATAATAAAGCCGTTGAGCAGACAGGCTTTTCGAGAGATGAATTATTAAGTATGAATATGAAAGATTTGTTTTCTAATAATATTCTTAATTCAAAACCTTTAAGATATGATCTGCTTCAGAAAGGGCAAACAATTAAAATCGAAAGAGAAATTCTTAGAAAAGACGGATCGGTAATGTATGTTGAAATGAATTCCAAAATGATGCCTGACGGAACTTACCAATCATTTTTCAGAGATATTACGAAACAAAAATTAGCGGTATTAGAGCTTGAAAAACAGAAAATATTTTTTGAGCAGATGTATCTTCAATCAGCAACAAGCACGCAGATTTTAGATAGAGAAGGCTGGTGTTTAAGAATTAATCCGAAATTAACCGAACTTTTCGGCGTTAAATCGGAAGATATAGAAGGACGAAAGTATAATATATTTAAAGATGAAGAAATAATAAAAAACGGAATTGATAAAATTTTATATACGGTAATGGAAAAACGTGAACCCGCTACTTGGATTGTTAATTTTGACATTGGATCGGCCGCCGAATCACAGAATGTTAAAGTGAATAAAAAGGATAAATTATGGTTCTCAAATATTGCATATCCAATAGTTGACTCGAATAATGAAATAATGTATTTAATAATTCAGCATGAAAATATTACAGACAGAAAAAATGCCGAACAAGAAATTATTGACGCAAAACAACAGGCAGAAACGGTTAGCAAAGCCAAAACAATTTTTCTTGCAAATATGAGCCATGAACTGCGCACCCCGTTAGTGGGTATATTGGGATATTCAGAATTGCTTTCCAATGAACTCACAAATCCGGATACTAAAGAAATGGCCGAAGGTATTAACAGAACCGGCAGACGACTTTTAAATACGCTTAGTCTGGTTTTGGACTTAACTAGAGTTGAATCCGATAAATTTGAGATTCAAATTAAACCTGTTGAATTAATTTCTTTATTGAAAGAATCCTATAATAATTTTAAAGGCGCCGTATCATTAAAGAATATAGATTTTAATTTTTATCCGCATTCGGATTCTTTTTTAATTAATACAGATATAGAAATGCTGAATACGGTTATCGAAAACTTAATTAACAACGCGATAAAATTCACAGCTTCAGGTGAGATTAAAATTATTACAGGTCTGCAGCAACTTGAAAATATTAATTACGCGTTTATACAAGTTAGCGATACAGGTATAGGAATTAAGGAAGAAGATATTCCTAAAATATTCAAGGAATTCAGACAACTAAGCGAAGGAACGACTAAAGGCTGGCCGGGAACCGGACTCGGACTTTCAATTACAAAAAAATATATTGAATTGCTTAAAGGTAAAATAACTGTAGAAAGTAAGGAAGGAATTGGATCATCATTTAATATTTATCTGCCGGTTTGATTTTAAAATATATTTATTGTTATAATTTTTACTGGCCATTTATTCCCATTTCCAAACATCCGACTTAGATTCAAAACATTCGGAATATATTAATCTCTATCCTGTTCCTTTCTTTGTCCAAAAAGAAAGAGATTTGTTTTTGTGCTCAACAAGTCGCTTGTTTAGATCGTTTGTAAATCCGGTATAATTGTGACCTTCTTTACTTTTTATAACATAAACTTAGTACATATTTAAAAATAAAAAAGGCCGAATAAAACTCGGCCTTTTTCTTTAGTAGCGGGGTTATTCCGCCGCTGCGGATTGAACCTAGAACCCGCCGAGCTAGTCTCGATTTTATCGGGACTACACTCACCAATTATTTAAAAAGAAAAAACCTCACACTTTCGTATGAGGTTTTTTTTACTTACTTGTAGCGGGGCTAGGACTTGAACCTAGAACCTTCGGGTTATGAGCCCGACGAGCTACCAATTGCTCCACCCCGCGGTATAATTTCTATTTTAATAAGAACTAAATGTCAATTCTAAATATCGCACATAGCGAATAATTTTAAGAGGACAAATATATAAACACTGAACCCCAATGTCAAACATTTGCGAATAAAAAGAAAATTTGTTTAAAATATAGTTTAAAACAGCTTATATTTGATCACCATTAATTCATTTAGTTATGTCAAAATTATGTTAAAATCACTTCAAATTAAAGACTACGCATTAATTAAAAATATTAATGTTGAATTCGGTAAAGGATTAAATATAATTACCGGTGAAACCGGAGCCGGGAAATCTATATTAATAGGAGCTCTTGGCTTATTATTGGGAGAAAGAGCTTCTTCGGAAACAGTTCGTAAAGGAGCTTCGAAATCAATTGTTGAAGGAATTTACGATGTTGTTAATAATAAAAAAATTAAAAAACTTTTGGAAGAAAACGATCTAGATTTTGAGGACGAACTTATAATCAGAAGAGAAATTTCACTAAAAGGTTCTAATAGATGTTTTATAAACGATAGTCCGGTTACACTTAATTTAATTAAAGATGCCGGGAATCTTCTTGTAGATCTCCACGGCCAGCATGAACATCAGTCGCTTTTAAGAACCGAGACGCATATTGAAATGCTTGATGAGTTCGGGAATTTTACAGAAGAATTGTTATTGTTCGGCAAACTTAAATTTGAAATGGAAAAATTAATAAGTGAGAAGAAAAATTTACTTAAAAAAGAACAGTCGCTTAAAGAAAAAGCGGAATTATACGGGTTTCAGATAAAAGAAATTGACGAAGTTTCTCCGGAAAACGAGGAAGAGGAAAAATTATTTGAGGAATTAAAAATCCTTGAAAATTCCGCAAAGCTTTTTGACTTAACAAATGAGATTTATACTAATCTTTATGAAGGGGAAGATACTGTATATGACAGACTGGTCGAGATTCAAAACCAACTTATTGAATTAAGTAGAATTGACGGTTCATTTAAGGAAAAAGAAAATGAATGCGAATCCGCTATCGCGAATATAAATGATATTTCCGACTTTTTAAGAAGCTACAGAGATAATATTGATACGGAATCCACAAGGCTTGATGAAGTCCGTCAAAGACTGGGAGCGCTTAGTTTATTAAAAAAGAAATACGGCGGTTCAATTGAAAAGGTTATTAAATACCGCGCTCAGATTGGCGAGGAGTTTGAACTAGCGGAAAGTTTTTCGGAAAAAATTCCGGAACTGGATAAACAAATAAAATTACTTAGAACCGAATGCGGAACTACAGCGGAAAAAATTTCTCAGCAAAGAAAAAAAATATCGCATAAAATTAAAAAAGAAATTGAAACTAATTTGACTCAACTCGGAATCAATGATTCCAAATTTGAAGTAAGAATAGACAACATTACTTCTGATAATAACTCAGAGAACTATTTATTAATTGACGGTAAAAAGTTTATTTATAATAATTCAGGCATTGACGAAGTCGAATTCTATATTTCAACTAATCTTGGCGAGGATCCTAAACCATTGGCTAAAATTGCCTCGGGCGGAGAAATATCAAGGATTATGCTCGCGTTAAAAACTATTCTCGCTAAAAATGATAAACTTCCTCTTCTTATATTTGATGAAATTGATGTGGGCGTAAGCGGAAGAATTGGACAGAAAGTTGGTATGGCGTTAAAGGATTTATCCAAATATCATCAGATAATTGCAATTACGCATCTTCCGCAGATTGCAGGACTGGCCGATCAGCATTACGCTGTTGAAAAGGTTAAAACGGGAGAAAGAGTGACAAGCAATATCAAAAAACTTTCCGAAGAAGAAAAAGTTAATGAGGTAGCCAAATTAATCAGCGGGGATGAAATTACTGAAGCCGGATTAAAAGGGGCGAAAGAATTAATGGGCCATTAATAAAAAAGCGGAGTAATGAACCCCGCTTAATTTATAATTAAAACATGTTACAAATCAAATATTCTAATCACATTCGTTTCCAATATCAATTGAAAGTTTTACGGTAGCAGGATTTGTCGTCTCATCTACTTCTTGTGAAAGAAGGTTTTCAGGATTGCTTATTTGCAATATATCAATTATTGATGAGCTAGTAATTTTTACCTGCGCGTTACCGGTGTTGCCTCTGTAAGATGTTGTTACTTCATAAGAAGCACCTACGACTAAACCTGTAATAGTAGCTCTACCGTTTACTAAACTTCCGCTTTGCCATGTTTGAGTTCCGACCTGTCTGTAACTGAAAGACGCATTTGGGAATACTTCAACAACAGGATCTTTGGAAGTACATACGCCTATAATCTCAAATTGGGCACCGACTAAGTTGCTTGGAAAATTTAGCGACGTAGAATTACTTCCGCATGAAAGAGCGATATTGCTGCCTAATTGAGTCCCGGTATTAAAAGGATCATTTAAATCCGCGTTTATTCTTATTGAAGCAATTGTTGTTCCTCCGTCAGGAATTTCAAAATAGAAGTTTGATCCGCTGTTTGATGGATTCATTCTATTTCCTTCGGCATTAAAAAATCTTAAAGAAGAATTATTGAAACCGGAAGGTATGTTTGCCACTGTAAGTACTGCACTACAATTGGTTTCATCATTCCCGGCTATGATTACTGCTCCTGCAACAACTGCACCGCCGACATAACGGCCGGCATTTATTTTACGAAGTGATTTTTTGGGAAGCGATCCGGTAACTGTACCATTGCCAACTTTTTCCCACAAACCGGTCGTCGCGTTAAACCTGAAAAATCCCATGGTATCACCGGCTTGATATTCATTCCCGGTTCTTGGATTTACAATACCATCTGCTAAAGGAACAGAAATTTCAATTTCATTATTAGAACTGTTTCCGTTTTGATCCGTAATACTTAAATCAATACTAATTGCAGGAGCAATTGTTTGTGTGGTTGATACTGCTAAGTTCTGAGGTACATTATAAATATTTTGTGCCGTAATTGGAATTGTTGTAATGTTTACGCTGATATTTCCTGTTAACGGAGTTCCCGTGCTTGTAGTGATTTGCGTGCCGGATGGAATATTAACCGTAGTTCCTCCGCCGGTTGTTAATTGCACGTTTGAAGTTGTTGTACCTGTATTATTGGTACTTCCTGTTCCTGTGCCCTGATCCGCGTTTTGAGGAAGTGTAGCCGGATTTACTAAAAACATATCATATGTTTGAATGCCCTTTGAAGTTATTTTTAATACTTCAGTTTTTGTCTCATAACCCGAAGCTTCCATTTTTAATGTAACGCTAAAAGGAGCTGATTCCGAAAACTCCGTGCCGTCCTTAATACCGAATAATAGTATACCGTTTTCAGCGGTAAAAACAGTTTTTGGATCGTTTGTCTCGTCGGTAATTTTTGAAGCATTACTTCCCGAGAATGTAACTTTTACATTTTGCGAAATTGAGTTTTTTGTATTCGCGTCGTAAAAATAAGTATTAACTAGCGTTTCTCTTGTTTTTGTATTTAATCGTACTTCAATTCCTTCTGTAGGCGATTTAATATCGCAGCTGCTTATAACTAAAGCTGATGATAAAGCGGCGGTAATCAATAAAAAAGGCAGTATATATTTTCTAAAATTCATATCTAAATTCTCCTCAACTAAAATTTATACATTAAACCAAATGAAACAACTGGATACCATTTAAACCAGCTTAAATTATTCTCTAGCTGCGCTTCCTGATCAGGAGCCGCAGAAGGTTCAATTAAACCGGTTGCTGAAAGATCAACGCCCGGCGAACCTTGATAAATAGTGCCAACATCAAATGTAAATTTAAGTCCCGATCCTCCGGCAGTAGGGTTGCCAAGTCCCATTCCTATGTAAGGAGATAATGAATTAAAATCTACTTTAGCGCTAAGTGTTCCCAAATCTTTTGGTGCGTAAACGTCTCCGCCAACCGTATATGAACTGGTAGGAACTAAATCAATATTTGCTTCATTTAAATTTATTAATGCGCCGCCAGTAATTCTTATAGAATTGCCGAACGGGAACCAATCCGCTAAAATAAAAAATGAAGATAAATCCAGTTTAGCGGTATAGGTGTAGTCATCGGTTCCGCCGCCGCCGTCTTGCGAGTAGCTGAAAAAAGCTCCGCCTGCTTTGAGATTAATATTTTCTGTGATGGATTTATCAAGCTCAAAACTAAATCCAAGCGTGCTTACCTTGGCACCTATTGCGAAACCCTGAGCAAAATTTTGCGATGAGTATAATAGAAATGCAGCAAGCATAATGAATAGTAGTTTTTTCATCATTGTAACTCCTACTTAATATATGGTTTTTGTAATTATAAATTTATTATTCTAAATTATCAGTGTTCTGTGTCAACAAATAAATAAAAATAAAGATAATTTTATGGTAAGGCATTTTATACAAACATGGAATTTAATTTAAGTTCATTTACTGTTTATGTCAAGTTATGAAATTATTTATTATAACTAATTCTTTTATTACATTTAAATCATTCCTAAATAATTATTTAACGGAGGTTAGATGAAAAATAGATTTGCGGTATTAAAACTTGTGATGATATTAGTTCTTGCCGGCGGAATTGCATCTGTAAAAGCACAGTCGCTTGATGAAACATTATCCAATTTATCGTCCGACGCTGCAAAAAAATATGTTGCTCCTGTCGTTGATGCGTTCGGTTCTAATTTAAACTCTGGCTGGGTTACAAAGGTACCAAACCAGCTATTAGGCTTTAATCTAAATATAAGAGTTATTGGCGTAGGAACGTTGCTAGATGAAGCGGATCAGAATTTTTCATCGACCGGAAAATTTAATTATACTTCCGATCAGGTAGACGCAATTTTGCAGAATTCAGGATATAACCCCGGAAGCCAGCAGTACAACGCGCTGAAACAGGAAATCCTAAGTCAGGAATGGGATGTAAATTTATCCGGCCCTACTATTACAGGAAGCGAGAACGAATATTTAAATGTAGAATTCCCCGGAGCTACGATTCAAGGACAGCAAGTTGGTAAATATAAAACTGAAATACAGGATGTGAAAGGATTTCTAAACAAACTTTCTATTTTCCCATCGGCTGCCGTTCAGTTAAATGTGGGAACAGTTTTTGGAACAAATGCCGCGATTAGATGGACTCCAAGTATTGATATTCAAGACCTCGGCAAGTTCAGCTGGTTCGGTATCGGATTTATACATAATCCCGGAATATGGATGAACAACCCTTTGCCTGTTGATGTCGCTGTCGGTTACTTTTATCAGAAACTCGAAGTCGGCGATATATTTGAAAGTAAAGCAACACAATTCGGTGTATATGTAAGTAAAACTTTTGGAGCGGTAATATCAATTACACCTTACGCCAGTTTAACCACTGAAAGTTCAGAAACTACAATTCAATACGATTATAAATTTGATACGGAGGTTGGACCGCAGACCGCGAAAATTAATTTTGATCTCGAAGGAGCGAATACTTCTGCATTAACCGTAGGACTCGCATTTAAATTGGCTGTTCTTAATTTAAATGTTGATTACAAAATGGCTAAAGTAAATACAATAGGCGCTGGCATCTCTTTCGGATTTTAATCTAAGTCATTTAGAATTTTGAAGGACGCTTGTTTTTTACCTTCAAAGTTACCACTTTGCAATTCAACTATAGTATCCCTGGAGGTTGTTAAATCAACCTCCAGGGATTTACTTCTTTTCTTTTATTTTAAAGTATAATATGAAAAAAACCGCTTGTTATGTTCATATACCATTTTGCGATCATAAATGCATTTATTGTGATTTCTATTCTATAATTACCTCGGATAATATTTCAAACTATTTAAATGCTATTAAGAAAGAAATAGAATATTATTCCAATATTTATTCTATCGACAGAGAATTATTTACTGTTTATTTCGGCGGAGGAACTCCTTCCCTAATGAACCCTGCATATATAAAAGAGATAATAAATCATATAAAAAATAAATTTAATGTAAGTGTTAATGCTGAAATAACTTTGGAAACCAATCCTGGCACAGTTGATCTTAATAAATTTATAGAATTTAAAAAAGCGGGAATTAATAGAATTAGTGTAGGGATTCAATCATTCGATAAAGAGGAATTAAAATTCTTAACCAGAATTCATGACAGCGAAACTGCGGCAGATACAATCAATAAGGCGAAACAAGCGGGATTTGAAAATATAAGTCTCGATTTAATTTTTAATCTTCCCGGACAAACAAAAGAAAAGTGGATGTATAATTTGCAAAGGGCAGTTGAACTTCCTATTAAACATATTTCTGCATACAGTCTTATATTGGAAAAAGGAACAATTCTGAACAAGATGGTAATAGACGGAAAGGTTAAAATGCAGGATGAAGATTATGATGCCGAACTTTACGAAGAAACAATTGATTTTTTAACTGCATCCGGATTTAACCAATATGAAGTTTCAAATTTTGCTTTGCCAGGTTATGAGTGTATTCATAATAAAGCTTATTGGGATTACTCAGAGTATTTAAGTTTCGGTACCTCAGCGCATTCCTTCTTAAATAACAAAAGATGGTGGAACTATTCCAGTCTTAAATTCTATATCGCAGCAGTTGAAAAGATGAATTATGTTGTTGCTGGAAGTGAAGAACTATCGCATGAACAAATGATGGAAGAATATGTGATGCTAGCTTTAAGAGGTGAGGGGCTGCATCTTGATAAACTTGAAAATCTTTTCGGAAATGAATGGAAGAATAGTAATAATGAATATATATCAGATTTAATTAAGAAAGGTTTTATAACAAAGAAAAATAATTTTCTTAAATTTACAAGCAAAGGCTACGCTCTTTGTGACGAAATATTATCGAACATGAGTTGAATAATAAAAGGACATTCATGAAAAAAATACAATTGCATTGGCAGATATTAATTGCATTAATTCTTGGGATAATATACGGTTTAACACTCAGTGATTATACTCAATATGTAGCATGGATGGGGGATTTATTTCTGCGCGCTTTAAAAATGGTAATCGTTCCATTAATTCTTAGTTCAATTATCTCAGGCGTTACTAATATTGGCAATGCGGGTAATTTGGGAAGACTGGGATTTAAAACAATGTCTTATTACCTTACAACCAGTTTACTAGCAATTGTAACCGGATTGTTTTTTGTAAATATTATTCGACCCGGTGTTGGAGCAGATCTTGGTTTCAGCAAAACCGTTGAAGGTCTCGATGCGGCGAGGAACTCTTTCGGCGATACACTTCTTAATATTATCCCGACAAATATATTTACAGCTTTTACCGAAGGACAAATGTTATCGATAATTTTTTTCGCTCTGCTTTTCGGATTTTTTATTACCCGCATCGAAGGAAAGTATCAAATAATGCTTACCGATTTTTTTAACGCCACCTTCGAAGTAATGATGAAAATAACAATGTTTATAATAAAATTTACTCCTCTCGGAATTCTTGGAATTGTAGCTCAGCAGGTTGCCGAAACCTCGGACCTGATGGATGTTGCAGGCAGAATGGGATTGTATATGCTTGCGGTATTATTAGGATTAGCCGTACATGCGGGAATTACTTTGCCGGTTTTGTTAAAATTAGTGGGAAAAGTTAATCCTATTAAACATTTAAAAGCAATGACCACGCCGCTGCTTACTGCTTTTTCTACATCCTCGTCAAATGCTACTCTTCCTTTAACAATGGAAGCCGTTGAACATAATTCCGGCGTATCAAACAAAGTAACAAGTTTTACACTGCCTTTGGGCGCGACAATTAATATGGATGGAACAGCTTTGTATGAATGCGTCGCTGCTATGTTTATTGCCCAGGCTTACGGCGTTGAATTGGGATTTCTTCAGCAGGCAATTGTTGTTATGACTGCTTTGCTGGCGTCAATTGGTGCCGCGGGTATTCCGATGGCCGGACTTGTAATGATGACCGTGATACTAAGCGCTGTAGGTCTGCCCCTTGAAGGCGTGGGATTAATTTTAGCTGTTGATAGAATTTTAGATATGTGCCGCACTACAATAAATGTATGGAGCGACAGCTGCGGGGCTGTAATAATCGCAAACAGCGAAGGTGAAAATTTAAAAGTATAAAAATAATTTTATAGGAAAATATTATGAATACATCGGAACTTAAAATTGCTGTTTTAGGATGCGGAAATATCGGTTCGGCGATAGCATTGGGACTTGTAAAATCCGGTAAATTTTCGGCTTCAAATATTTACTGCACAAAAAGGAAAAAAGATTCACTTACAAAATATGCCGACGAAGGGTTTAATACTACAACCGATAATAAAGAAGCGGTTAAAAACAGCAGCCTGATAATTATCGCGGTAACTCCGCAGCAGTTAAATGAACTTGCCGCTGAAATTAAATCTGAAATTGACAGCGAAAATCATAAAATATTTTCTATTGTTTCAGGCGCATCAATTAAACAAATAAAAAAATTATTCGGCGATGACGTTCCGGTTGTGCGTGTAATGCCGAATACAGCCATCGCAATTCAGGAATCTATGACGTGTATTTCCGGAAATGAAAAAGAAAGTATTGACCTGGCCGTAAATATTTTTGACAATGTTGGTAAAACAGTCGTGATCGCAGAAGAACTAATGGTTCCTGCTACAGCCCTCTGCGCGTGCGGCATTGCATTTTTTATGCGTGCTATTCGTGCCGCATCGCAAGGTGGAATTGAAATAGGTTTTCATGCCGAAGATGCACTCTTTATGGCCGCGCAGACTTCAAAAGGAGCCTCTGCATTATTGTTAAGACAAGGAAGTCATCCCGAACGCGAAGTTGATAAAGTTACCACACCTCAAGGCTGCACAATTTCAGGATTAAATCAAATGGAACATTCAGGATTCAGTTCCTCGTTAATAAAAGGAATTGTCAGCTCTGCTGAAAAAGCAGCTACGCTTTATTCTAATAAAGACTAATCATCCAACTTGATTTAATATTAAAACATCCATATGACCCGAATATGTCATATCAAATAGTTTGACATTTATGTACTTTTAGTCCGGGGGGAAAATCAATTTTGAAAAAACTCCAAAATTGGAGAAAAATTTATGGATGATTCCCGGACAAAAAGTAAAACTCCGTTTAAAAAAAGCGATAGATACCTATTACTCTTTTTGATAATAGCGCTTCTGCTTGTACATGCTATTCTTAATATGCTTTTCGGTATGACCAATATAAATTGCACAAAAAATAATATTAATAATTCAAACTATGTTTTGATTAAGGTAGTAATTGATCATAATAATTATTCAAATCATTACAATTCTTGATCAGGAAATAAATTTTCTATTTTATTATGCGGGCGATGCATCCCTCCGCCAAGGGCTTGTAAGTGCATCCCCCGCATTTGCAAATTATAAATGATTTTATTCATTATTAGATATACAAACTGAAAGCCGGCATAACATATTTTCCCATGCCTTCAGTTTACGGCAAACTTATAGATATGAAAAATTGGTTTTATTAAAATAGAGGTAAAAGATGAAAAGAATACATAACATTAAATTTATTACGATTCTATTTTTTACCATTGGGACTTCATCTCTTACTGCTCAAGAATGCAAACCTGATAACACAAAAAGTCTTTCAAAAACAAATATATTTAATCACAGTGCTAAGTTTAATATTAATAACATATCATCAATATTTAATAATTCCGGTGAATGTGATTATGGATTAAATCTTATAAGCAATCCTAGCGGCGGATTCGAATTCCCAAAACTTTCAGGCAAAACTGCGGTTTATCAGTCCGGTTTACTTTGGGGAGGAAAAATTAATGGTGAAATTAGAGTCGGTGGATCAACATATAATCCCGGATTAAAAGGGGGAAGAGTTTTGGAAGACGGATCCGCTGAAGATGTTAACTTAAACAGCGTTAGAATATATAAGGTGAGAAGAGATTACAAAACTGCCGATTTATCTGATGAGGCTATGGATGAAGATATATCTGTTGAACAAGTTTATAGTAATTATGAAAGCGACTGGAATGAATGGCCTGCCCAATACGGAGCTCCATTCGAAGACATTAACAATGATGGGATTTATGATCCTTCAATTGATATTCCCGGAGTAATTGGAGCTGATCAAACCTTATGGTTTGTAGGAAACGATTTAGATCCTAATGTTACTAAAAATTCCTATGGCTCTCTTCCTATTGGTTTAGAAGTTCAGGTAACTACATGGGGATATAATACCGAAAGCTTTCTGCAGAATGTAATGTTTAAAAAATATAAACTGATAAATAAATCAGAAAATGATGTAAATGAAACGTATATGTGTATCTGGGCCGATCCCGATGTAGGTTCAGCAACAAATGATTTTGGCGGTTGTGATACTTTGTTGAATTTAGGCTATGCTTATAATGGTGCAGCATATGATAATGTATATGGAGAAGCACCCGCCGCAACGGCCTTTCAAATATTAAAGGGCCCTAGGAATGATTTAGGTGAGTTACTTCCGATGACCGCGTTCGGAAATTTTGTATGCGGAGGTCCTCCTTATATTGATCCCAGATTGGGTGAATATATTGATGGATCATTAGCGTGGTATAATTGGTTTCAAGGTCTATTAGGAAAATCAGGCGACCCGATCATTAATCCAATTGACGGGAAAATTACAAAATATACTTTAAGCGGTGATCCGTTGACAGAAACCGGTTGGCTGGGAAGCACATTATATGGATGCGGCGACACAAGATTCTTTATGTCTTCAGGCCCTTTTACACTTAAAGCCGGTGAAGCTCAGGAAATTACTTTCGCACAAACCGCCGCGTTAGGAAAAGATAGACTTAGCGCAGTTAGAATCATAAAATATTATGCGAATCTTTTGAAAGATTATTATGATGACTTGTCATATTTTATTTCAAATGCGAAACAGTTTTCACCTTCAATTATAAGCACCGTATCAGATATAAATGGAATTCAAATAGAATGGAACGATATATCAAACCAAGATATTGGGAATGGATATAGTTTTGAAGGATATAATGTTTATCAATTATACAGTGTGGAGCCGCTAATAGAAAACGGATTAAAACTCGCAACTTTTGATATTGATAATGGAATAAAATCCATCGAAGGAATTAAAATGAATGCAGGAACCGGAGAACCTGAACTGGGTATTGTTCAAAGTGGAAATGATAACGGTTTGCAGTATTCATTCTTATTTGAATCCGATGAAATATCAAAAGAATTATTTATTAGAGGGAAAGAATATAATTTCGGTATAAGTGCATATTACTATAATAGTCATGATGGAAAATCAATTGAAGGAAAAATTACTCCCGTGAAAATAGTTTACGACGATGGTGTGGAGGGACCTATATATAATCAAATGGTAAGTACACAAACTATTGCCGGGAATAAAGGAATAAAAGTAATACCGGTTATTAAGAATCCATCTGAATTAAAAGAACATGGATATATAGTTTCGGTTGATGAAATAAACGGTGACTTTAAATGGAAATTAACCGATGAAAAAACTAATCATGTTTTACTATCCGGTATGGAATTTTATGAATATCCTTTCGATACTTCGCGATATGGTATCTATCCAATAATTGACGGGATTGAAATTCAGGTTTATAAATTTGCTCAAGGAGCTGAAAATGGCGGCAAGGGAATTGTTGAGGTTAAGTATGCTGATGAACCGATTCCTCAAGAAGGCTGGGATGAATTTGGTTTTGAATTTCATGGTAATACAGTATGGCTTGATCCAAATTGGAGCGGAAATAATGAAGCAAGGGATAGATACTATTTAAGTTCACTTTATGGCGATGATATTGACAGAATTGTTCGATATACTGATCTATATTCTGATTATGAATTAAGGTTTTCAAACAGCAGTAATAATTTTGGACTTTGGTGGTTTCAATTTGATCAAATAGCAAATGTTCCTTTCGAAATTTGGTCAATCGGATCCGGAACAATTGATGATTCCTCTGATGATTTTAGAATGATACCATTTCTTGCTACTAATGATTATTTATCAGACGCACCATTGAATTGGCGTTATGCAGTTGAAATTGAAGACGTACTTGGTTACCCAGCATCCGATTTAATATATTTTTACAATCCAATTAATAAAACACCTGGTGAAAATGGATATTTAGAATTTGCAAATTCTTGTATTCAATCCGGCGGCCCGGGCGCATACTATAATTATTCTTTTGATATAGATCCGTCAGCCAAAAATGCAAATGCGGAATCGACCTATTCAATTGGCAGAGTAACCATTTGTGACTACGATAATGACGGCAATCCTCCTCCGGCCGGGACAGTAATAAGATTTAACATGAATAAAGCGGTAACAATTAATGATAAGGTAAGATTCTATTCACCGACTGCCGATGTAACATTTGCTAATTCTAATGAACTCCCCAATGAATATAAATTAGAACAGAATTATCCAAATCCGTTCAACCCATCAACAAAAATAAAATTCTCTCTGCCTGAAGCGGGTAATGTTAGATTAGAAGTATATAATATACTCGGACAAAAAGTGACATCATTAATTAACCGGCAGATGAATCCGGGTGTTTATGAAAAAGACTTCAACGCGGTTACACTTTCAAGCGGGGTTTACATTTACAGACTCCAGGTAAACAATAAATTTGTTGAAATTAAAAAGATGATGCTGATCAAATGAAATCAACAAAAAAAATATTAGCCGCCGTTTTATTTGTTTGTTTTTCATTTCAGCTTAATGCTGAAGGTGATAATACCGGAAAGCTAAAAAAAACTAATATAAGTAGAGCTCATCCTGAATACGCTTTTTTTAATATAAATAATGTTTCCACCTATTTTAAAAATGATGGAGAATCTGATATCCGTTATAACGGCAACTCCGGTTTTGTTTACCCCAAAGGAAGTAACAAGGCGGCCTTTTTTCAAAGCGGATTTTTATACGGCGGTAAAATTAACGGTGAAATTAGAGTAGGCGGATCAACATACTCTCAGGGACAGGTTCCGGGTAGAATTATAAGTGAAGGAGTTGCCGAGAATCCGGAATTACCTCACGTAAGAATTTTTAGAGTTAGAAGAGATTATAGGACAGCGGATTTAAGTAATGATAGTATATTTGAATATGGCGATACAACTCAATGGGGAGTGAATATTACTCAGGTTGTTTCGCCTCAAAAAACTAAAGAACAATATTCTAATGACTGGAACGAATGGCCTGCTATTTACGGAGCTCCTTTTGAAGATTTGGACGGCAACGGAATATATAACCCTGAAATTGATATTCCGGGTGTTCCCGGCGCTGATCAGACTATTTGGTTTGTATGCAACGATCTTGATGAAGTCCAAGCCAAGTTACTTTACGGGTCGCCTTCTATAGGTATAGAAATGCAGGCTACAATATGGGGGTATAAAAATTTAGAACTGTATAACGACATGCTTTTTAGAAAATATAAACTTATAAATAAAAGCGGCAAGAATATTGAAGACATGTTTTTTACAATGTGGTCCGATCCGGATCTTGGTGATGCTTCTGACGATTTTATTGGATGCGATACGGCTTTAAGTCTAGGATTCGTTTATAACGGTGATGAAAGAGACGCTACATATGGCACAAGTATTCCTTCAGCAGGTTTTATGCTTTTGCAGGGACCATTGGTCGACGGCAGTTCTGCAAATATAGGATTTGCGAACAATAATATTTATTTCGGTAAAAAAAATTTAGAGTTAAGTTCTTTTTCATTTTTTATCGGGTCAGATCCGGTTTACGGCGATCCAGTATTAAGAGAATACAACGGTACTCTTCAAATTTACAATTTAATGCAGGGTAAACTAGCGTTTACCGGAGAACCTTATATAGCTCCTCCTGAAGCAGGTGGCGGTGTAACTAAATTTGCATTATCCGGCGACCCGATAAATAAAACAGGATGGATTGATGGGATGCTCCACACACCCGGTGACAGAAGAATTATGATGAATACAGGACCTTTTGTAATGGCGGCCGGAGATACTCAAGAAGTCATTTATGCTCAAATTGCCGCCGGCGCAAATAAAGGTATCGACAATCTTTCTTCAGTTGAGTTGTTAAAACTTAGCGCCGCTACTATTAAAAATTCTTGGTACGCAAATAATATTGTTACCGCGCCGCATTTTCCCAAGTTAACAGGTACGGCATTCGATAAGAAAATTGTTTTAAATTGGAGTCCGGACGTTCATTCACAAAATGCTATCGAAGATTTCACAAACGGAATTTATAAATTTGAAGGATATAATGTTTACCAGCTTCCTGAAATTAATTCATCTATTTCAGATTATAAGCTGATAGCTACATTTGATAAAATAAACGGTGTTGGGAAAATTCTCGGGAAGTCATTTAGTCAAAAAAATAATTCAATTGTAACAAATATTACCCAGAACGGAAATGATACCGGTCTTGAAAGATTTCTATTAATTGATAAAGACTATATTAGTAATGATTACCTTCATAACGGATCACCATATTATTATGTAGTTTCATCATATAATTATAACGGTTACAATAACTCGTATTTAAATACATATGAAATTTATTCTCAGCCAATTAAAGTTATTCCGCAGACATCCAATCCGGGAATACAATATAATTCTAAAACCGGCGATAAGATTGAACCTGCTCATGTAAGAGGAAGCGCTTCGGCGGATGTTGATATAATAATTGTTAATCCGGCAGAAGTAAACGGACATAATTATGAAATAAGTTTTAGAAAAAATAATGAAAATAAAATTATATGGGAACTTGATGATGTTACTGAAAACATAACTATATTGTCAAATCAAGGAAACTTATCCGGAAGCGATGAATATATAATTGCAGACGGTATAAGAATTATAATTAAACAAAATGAAAGCGATCCAATTACTGAAAGTGATTTATACAGGTTTACAACTCCAAATGTAATTTATAGTGAAGAGTCTGCAAAAGCAGATGTGGAAAAAATAAACGTGTTCCCGAATCCGTATTATGGTTATAACCCAATGGAGACGCAGAAGTTCGGCAACTTTGTAATGATAAATCATCTGCCTGCAAGAGCGGTTATAAGAATTTATAATTTAGCCGGACATTTAGTGAGGAAGCTTCATAAGGATTCCCCAAGCCAATATTATTTATGGGATCTCCAGAATGATCATAATGTTCTTGTAGCCAGCGGCCTGTTTATTATTCATATTGAAATGCCCGATTTGGGAAAAGTTAAGCTGTTAAAATTAGCTGTAATATTAGGGACAGAAGTACCTGACTTTTATTAAAAAAAAAGTGAAAATTTAATTATGAGAAATTATAAAAATTCTATTGTTTTTTTATTTCTGATTTCTTTGGTTTCTATTTTGAATGCCGAAGGAGATCAAAGATATCGGCAGAAAAAATTGTATAAGTCCAACGGCCAGCCTCAATACACATTATTTAATATCAATAATATTTCAACATTCATTAAAAATGATGGTGAAGCTGATATACACTTTAATGGAAATTCAGGTTTTGAATATCCTAAAGGTTCAAATAAACATTTATTTTTTCAAAGCGGGTTTTTATACGGCGGAATTATTGACGGACAAATAAGAGTCGGTGGCGCAACTTACAACCAGGGACAGGTGCCGGGGAGAATTATAAGTGAAGGTATTGCCGAAGATCCGGAACTTCCTCACGTAAGAATTTACAGGGTAAGAAAGGATTATAACACAGCTGTGCTGAACGGCGAACTTGTAAGCGCCAGGGAGGCAAGGGACCAATATGAAAAAGACTGGAATGAATGGCCGGCAGTTTATGGGGCCCCTTTTGAAGATAAAAATTTAAATGGAATTTATGAACCGTCAATTGATATCCCCGGTGTTCCGGGAGCCGATCAGACAATCTGGTTTGTTTGTAATGATATTGATCCGATAGTTTCAAAGGTCCTTTACGGCTCTCCGCCAATTGGAATTGAAATGCAGATGACAGCATGGGGTTATAAAGGCAATGAGGTTTTGGCTAATACTCTTTTTAAAAAGTATCTGCTTATCAACAAGAGCGGTAAATATATAAACGACATGTATGTTACAATGTGGTCAGATCCTGATGTAGGAGATGCTACGGAAGATTTTGTAGGCTGCGATACTACAATAAATCTTGCATATGTTTATAACGGTGATGATTATGACGCAACATACGGGGAGCAGATTCCCGCTGCGGGTTTTAGATTATTGCAGGGACCTTTAGTAAACGGTAATATTGAAGACACTGGAAAATTACTCGGCAGAACAATAAAAGGTAAGAAGAATCTGGATTATACCTCATTTAGTTTTTTTATAGGTTCAGACCCGTTATTTACGGATCCGAGATTAGGCAACTATAATGATGGTACACTGCAGATGTATAACCTTATGAAAGGAAGAATAGGTATAACAGGTCAGCCGTTTATTGATCCGCATACCGGCCTTGCAACAAAATTTTGTTTGGCCGGCGATCCAATAAATAATTTAGGATGGATTGATGGGCAGCTCCATCCGCCGGGCGACAGAAGAATGATTGCATCCGCGGGACCTTTTGAAATGGCCGCCGGTGATACTCAGGAAGTTGTTTACGCCCAGATAGCCGCGCTTGGAATTAATAGATTTGAAAGCATCAAACTACTGAGATTTTTCAGCAGTGTAATTGATTCGGCGGATATTTATAATTTCAATGTATCTTCACCAACTATAACTAAAAATTATAACGGTATTAATGACGAAATATCATTTGAATGGGATAATAGTTCAGAAAATAAAAATTATGATAATTACCTATTCCAGGGTTACCGGGTTTATCAATATAAATTTGATGAGGTAATACTTAATACTAACGGGAAAGAAATAGCTGTCTTCGATAAGAAGGACGGGATAAAAGAAATTTCGGGAACTGTGATCGACACATCTTCAGGATATCCGATATACGGCGTGGTCTATAAGGGCACCGACTCAGGAATAAAAAACAAAATTGATATTGAAAAAGATGAAATAAATAAAACCGATTTTATTGTCGGCAAGGAATACTATTTCGGTGTTGCGGCTTTTTATTACAATTCAAATGAAAATAAAATTCTTGAATCTCCGGTAAGTACTATCTCGGCAATTTATAAGGAAAATTATTCGGGCCCTAAATTTGGAGATTCAATTATTGTGAATAAGATAAAAGGGATAGGATCATTAAGCTTAGTTGTACAAGTTGAAGATCCTGAAGAAATAACAGGACACGATTATAAAATATGGTTTACTGCACAGTACGATTCTATCAATTGGAATCTAAGTGATTTGCAAACCGGCGAAATTATAATTGAAAATGAAAACCTTTTAACTTATTCAAACTATAATAATAGTTATCACTATTACCGGGGTAATGGCAAATATTATAAAGCAAAGGGTTTGAATATTTATATTGAGGGGATCCCCGAAACAATTAATAATATTGAAGTAGTTGCTAATCAATCTGGAAAATTAGAACCTTCCGAAGGGGGCGCTCTTCCGGAAGCAGGCTTCCCGAGTATTAGTCCTACGGACAGACAGCAGGAAGGAGACGGAATCTGGCTTTTCCATACAGGCGATAACGGTGGTACTTTTGACAACGGGAACAGAAGTTCTTATAGTGCTTTTCAGGCACGCTCATTGCGTAACGACAATCGCAATAGATTGATACCTTATGATTGGGAAATGCGTTTTACTTCTGAAGGATCTTGGGCTGTTAGAGCTTTTCAGGACGGACTTTTAGTAAAGGTTCCTTTTGAACTTTGGTGTATTGGAATTAACTCGCCCGATGATCCGCGTGACGATTACAGAATGGTACCATGGATACTGGATAACGGGGAAGATTTTACTTACAACCTCGAAAGCTGGGGACAGGCATCAACAAACCCTGATAATAATTATGAGCATTCGGTTTCCGGCGGTGATGACGATCCGTTTACCGATTGGATCTACTGGATTAATCCTGATAACATAACTCCGGGTTCATTAGGTTATGATACATTTGTATCCACACTTGATTTGGTTAGTAATGATGATGGTACTTACGACTATGGCGGGCATGAGGTAATGGCAAGAACCGTACTTATAAATTTAAACGGGGGGAGCAGACCGCCGTTTAATCAGGACATGCCCGAAACTGGGACAATATTTAGAATTACCTCAGGTAAATATGTTATACCGGGTGTTGATGAATATGAATTTACTACTACATCTATTGAAAATTATCTTAGTGAAATTTCAACCGAAAATAAATTTACACTCTCACAGAATTTCCCGAATCCGTTTAACCCGACTACAAAAATTAAATATAAAATACCGTTGGAAAATGTATTCGGAGTTAAAAATCTTCCCGTAAAATTAATTGTTTACGATATTCTCGGAAGCGAAGTTAATACTCTTGTTAATACAATGCAGCCGCCGGGAGATTATGAAGTAAATTTTAATGCATCTAATTATTCCAGCGGTGTTTATATATATATGTTAAGTGCTGGTGATTATAGGAATGTGAAAAAAATGGTGATTCTTAAATGAAAAAATTAAAATATTTATTGCTAATAACTTTAATCCTCACTTCATCAATTCAATTGAATGCCGAAGGAGATCAAAGATATCGGCAGAAAAAATTGTATAAGTCCAACGGCCAGCCTGGATACGCTATATTTAACATCAATAATATATCTACATATTTCAAAAATGACGGTAAATCAGATATTGTCCCTGACGGTAATTCGGGATTTGAATATCCCAAAGGAACAAATAAACATTCCTTTTTTCAAAGCGGGTTTTTATACGGCGGAAAAGTTGACGGTGAAATTAGAGTGGGTGGTTCAACATACAATCAAGGCCAGGTTCCGGGAAGAATAATTAGCGAAGGTGTTGCCGAGGATACTGAATTGCCTCACGTTAGAATTTATAGAGTGAGAAGATATTATTTAACTGCGGATCTTAGCGGAGATATTTTAATTCAAACAAATTTTCCCTACACCTATCCTAATCCCAAGTATATAGAATCTAATTTACAGCATGATATTTTTGAACAGTATGAGAAAGACTGGATCGAATGGCCTGCGATTTATGGGGCTCCATTTGAAGATAAAAACCTAAATGGTACTTATGAACCTGAGATTGATATTCCCGGTGTCCCTGGTGCGGATCAGACTATATGGTTTGTATGCAATGATATCGATGTTCAAGTATCAAAATCATTATATGGTTCTCCCCCGATTGGTATTGAAATGCAGGCAACTATCTGGGGATATAAGAACGGTGAGGTGCTCTCAAATGCAATGTTCAGAAAATATATAATTATTAATAAAAGCGGAAAAACAATAACCGATATGTACGCGTCAATGTGGTCAGACGCCGAGATTGGAGACGCAACAGATGATTTTACAGGATGCGATACAACAATTGATCTGGCTTATGTTTATAACGGTGAAGAGTTTGATCATAAGTTTGATTATGTATATGGTGAACCTGTACCGGCCGCTGGGTTTAAACTAGTTCAGGGACCAATAATAAACGGAAGTAATAATGATTTTGCACAAAGAAATGGACAAATAATTTATGGGAAGAAAAACCTAGGGTATACTGCTTTCGCTGTGTTTGTTTGCGGCGATCCGGTATTTTATGATCCAAGGCTGGGAGATTATGAATACGGTACACTTTCAATGTATAATTTTATGCAGGGGAAAATCGGTTCTACCGGTCAGGAATTTGTAGATCCTAATACAGGTATTAAAACATCGTTCTGCTTAGCCGGTGATCCGATTAAAAACGAAGGGTGGATTGACGGTCAGCTTCATCCGCCTGGATGCAGGGTATTTGTTGCTTCTGCAGGACCTTATGAAATGGCCCCCGGCGATACTCAGGAAGTAATATATGCGCAGATTGCGGCTGTTGGGAATAACCGGTGGGAGAGTCTGAAACTTCTTAGATACTACAGCTCGCTGATTAATACCTCTGAAGATTTTAAATATGAAATTGAACCTCCGGCAATTACGGATACATATAACGGGATTAGTGATAATATTTATTTTGAATGGGATAATAATTCTGAAAACAATAAATATGATAATTATGAATTTCAAGGATATAGAGTTTATCAATATTTGTCAGACGATATTATTCTAAAAAATGCCGGGACAGAAATTGCTCTATTTGATACGAAGGACGGTATTAAAGATATATTCGGAACTGTTAGTGACACATCATCCGGATATCCGATTGAGGGTATAGTTTATAATGGGAATGATAGAGGCATTAAAAATTACATAGAAATTGAAAATGACTATATTAAAAATACTGATTTTATAATCGGCAAAGAATATTACTTCGGTGTCGCGGCATATTATTATGATGCTGCAAATAATAAAACAATTGAATCCAAAGCAAGTGTATTTAAGGCTGTTTATAAAAATAATTATAACGGTCCCAAGATAGGGGACATTATTGAATTAGACCATACAATTGGAATTGGTACATTACAGCTGTTTATTGAGATTGATGATCCTTCAAAAATAACCGGACATAAATATAAATTTTGGTTTTCTTCTATTGAAGATACCGTGAGATGGAATTTAACGGATTTAAATACGAATGAGATTTTAATATCCGACAGAAAATTCTCAAGACATTATTCTACTTTTCCATCCCCGCACAGTTACTCGATACCGGATTTATTAACAATCGACGGGTTAAAAATTTCAATTGAAAATGAAACCGAGCCTATTACAAATTTTGAGGTTGTGGCTAATCAATTAGGACCGTTAGATCCCCCCGAAGGCGCAGCAGCTGAGTTTCAAGGTTTCCCTGGGTCAAGGCCGACAGAGCGCCAGCAAGTTGGAGAAGGTGAATGGATGTTCCATACCGGTGATAACGGCGGTACTTTCGACGGCGGTACCAGAGGTTCATATGAGGCTTTTAAACAGAGATCAATTCGCGGCGATGATAAAGACAGACTTTCACCTTATGATTGGGAGATGAGATTTACTGGACAGAAATCATATTCAGTAAGAGCATATCAGGACGGAGCTGTTGTAGAAGTTCCGTTTGAACTTTGGTGTATTGGAATCAATACGCCTGATGATCCTAGCGATGATTATAGAATTATTCCATGGATGATAGATAATGGAGAAGACTTTACATTTAACCTTGAAAGCTGGGGGCAGTCTTCAACCAATCCTTCGAGAAATTATGAACATTCCGTATCCGGCGGTGATAATGATCCATTCACAGATTGGATTTACTGGATAAGGCCGGATGACACTACTCCGGGTACAACTGGCTATGATAAATTTGTATCCGAACTTGATTTGGTGAATATGAATGAAGGAACATATGATTTCGGCGGTTATGAAATAATGGCTAGAACTGTTCTTGTAAATCATAATGGCGGCAGCAAACCTCCGTTTAATCAGGATCTGCCTGAGACAGGGACAATTTTTAGAATTACTTCCGGCAAATTTGTAAAACCCGGAGTTGATGAATACGAGTTTTCAACAAAATCAATAAATGAATATTTGAACGAAATATCATTAGTAAATAAATTTACGGTATCTCAAAATTTTCCTAATCCGTTTAATCCATCAACAAAAATTAAATATAAAATTCCTTTGGAAAATGTATTCGGGGTGAAAAATCTTCCCGTAAAAATAATTGTTTATGACATTCTAGGTAGAGAGGTAGCAAAACTTTTGGATACAAGTCAGCCGCCCGGAGAATATGAAGTGACATTTAATGCCGCCGTGTATTCAAGCGGAGTATATATTTATCAATTAACCGCCGGTGATTTTAGAGAAGTTAAGAAAATGGTTCTTCTAAAATAAATTAATCATTAAGTCTGTGTTTATTAAAAAATTTAATTGTCTCTTCGGAGGTATCAATTTCTTTGTTCCTGTACAAAGCGTGCACTCCTCTTATAATTTTATATAACACAACTTCTTTTGCACCGCTGCAGTTTTCATAAGTTAATTTTTCAACGTCTATATGATCCACGCTGTCCGGAAACATTTCTGAAACCGGCTCACCTGAGCAATTACTTAATCCCGCCCACTTTTTGAACAGGTCCGGAATTGCTAAAAAAGCGAATTCGGTATTTGGCAGACCTTCCCAATTTACGTCCTTATCGTCAGTTCCGTTAAACATAACTATGTTAACCGGTTTTTTCGGATAACAAGCCGAAGCAACAGGAAGGCGCATTGTTCCTACATATGAGGCAAATGCCGCAAATACTTCCGCTCTTCTGCACGCAAGCTGATTTACAAGTATTCCTCCCTGCGACCAGCCCCATGCATATACTCTTGTAGTGTCGATGTTGTATTGCTTTTTCATTTTTTCAAGTAAAAAATCAATGAACTTAACATCATCAATTCCAATCTGCTCAACATACTGACAATTACATCCGTCGCTCCAGAAACCGTCGTAGCTGTTTGGGTATACCACAATATATCCTTCATCTTCTCCTAGTTGATCGAAACCGGAAAACTGCTGTGTGCCTGCAGCGTCAATACCAATGCCGTGAATTGCAAACATTAGCGGCGCCGGTTTATTCGCGTTATAATTTTTAGGAAGATGTACTATATATGTTCTGTCTTCGAAATTTGTGTTGTCGAAGTTGGGGAGCTCAGAGATATTACTTTCATTATTGCATCCGCTTAATACAACTATTAAACATAAGGCAATGTTGAAAAATCTATAATTCAGTTTCATAATATTCTTTATATAATTTATAATTCTATTCATCTAATTTATGTTTGCTGAAAAAATTAATTGTCTCAACCGAAAAATCAAATTCCGGATTTCTATAAAGTAAGTGTTCGCCTCTCAAGATTTTGTATAAAACTAATTCTTTATTTGATGAACATTCCTCGTATCTAATTCTTTCAACATCAATTTGAATTACTTTATCGGGAAGATTTACAGTAGATAGCGAATCGGTGCATCCGTTGAATCCCGCCCATTTTTTAAATAGATCGGGGATTGCTAAAAACGCAAACGAACTGTTTGTTAAACCGTTCCAGCGAGCGTCCAGATCAAGCGTACCGTTCATTATAATCATGTTAACAGGTTTTTGAGGCGAGCAGGTTTTTGCCAATAATTCACGCATGCTTCCGATGTAAGAAGAAAATGCAGCGAAAATTTCAGACCGTTTGCAGGCGAGATGCTGAACAAACGAAGCTCCCTGTGAAATGCCTAAAGCATAAACTCTGGAAGTATCAATCGAATATTGTTTCATTATTTTATTCAGCAAATAATCAACATACCCAATATCGTCAACCCCCTGCTCTTCCAATCCGTAACAGCCGCACCCGTCTGTCCAATATCCTTTATCCTCAATACTGTTGGGATATACAACAATATACCGCTCAGATTTCCCGAGTTCGTCCAAATCCGTTAGTCTTTGCGTATCATTGGCATTAATACTAAATCCGTGAAAAGCAAAAATTAAAGGGGACGGATTATTCACATCATAATTTTCAGGAACAGATAATAAATATGTCCTGTTTTCAAAATTCGTATCTAACTTTTTATCAGGTTCATTTGGTTTCTCATCATTGCAGCCGGTTAGAACAATAGTAATTAGCAAAAATAAGATGTATCTAAATGATTGCATTCCTCCCCCGGAAATTACTTGGTTAATAGTATGTGAACTCTTCTTAAAAAACAATTGATAAATTAATGCACAATAATGTTTCCGTTTATTACTTTCGGTAATTCGGCACGTCTAAAAAATCATTAAATAGTTGCTTAATTATTGCCTTGTCAGTGCTAAGTAATTAAATATATTTATGCTTCCTTAATATCTTTATTTGGTATATATAATGAAAAAACATGTACTTATTATAATTCTGATTTCAGCGTTTTCGGCGAACCTTGTTTTTAGCGAAGGGGAAAAAGATAATAATTCCCGGAAGATTAATGGAAAACCGGATTTTACATTTTTTGACATCAATAATATTTCAACTTTTATTTATAATGACGGCGGAACGGATTTTAATCTTTTGCAGGGTTCCGGTTTTGAATATCCAAAAGGCAGCAGAAAAGCACTTGTTTTTAGCTCCGGATTGGTTTGGGGCGCTAAATATAACGGTCAGGTTAGAGTCGGCGGTTCAACATTTAAGCAAGGATTAGTAGGCGGGAAAATTTTACCGGACGGATCAGCTGAAAATTTTAACGCAGACAATGTTAGGATTTACAGGGTTAGAAGAGATTTTGCGGATTTAAATAACCGGGAAAATGTTGATGTAAGCGCTGAAATAAATGACCAGCAAGGTTCGGCCAAACAAATAAGAGATCAATATATAAAGGATTGGAATGAATGGCCCGCAAATGACGGCGCGCCTTTCGAGGATATTAATAATGACGGATTTTATAATGCGGATATTGATATTCCGGGCATTCCAGGTGCTGATCAGACAATTTGGTATGTTGCAAATGATCTTGATTCATATTTTACTTTTGAACTTTACGGTTCGCCTCCGCTGGGTATAGAAATGCAGGCTACATTTTGGGGTTACTCAAATAATACTCCGGCCGATAATATGATGTTCAGACGTTATGTAATTATAAATAAAAGTAATGTTCCGTTTGAGGATATGTATTTGTCGCTCTGGATGGATCCGGATATTGGAGATGCCGGCGATGATCTTGTTGGCTGCGATACAATTTCAAATCTTGGCTACGCGTATAATTCATCATATTTTGACGCGACTTACGGAAATGAGGCGCCTGCTATCGGATTCAAAATTCTGCAGGGTCCTAAAACACCCGCTTCGCTGGATGAATCAGCTAAATTTTTCGGGAATAAAATTAATGGGATGAAAAATATTGAAATGACATCTTTTCATTACTTGTTTAAATGCTGCCCTCCAAATTACGGAGATCCTGTTTACGGAGTTTACGATCTCGGCTCCATGGATTGGTATGAATATATGAAGGGCAATTTAAGAACCGGAGACAAATTCTTAGTTCCCGAAAGATTCGGAGGCGGATCTTCAACTTTTCCTTATTCTGGTAATCCGGTTGCAGGTACGGGATGGATTGACGGAATTGATATTGAACCAAGCGATAGAAGAATGGGTATTGGAACAGGACCTTTTACAATGGCTCCCGGGGATACTCAGGAAGTTATTTACGCGCATATTGCCGCCGGCGGAACTAACGGTGTTAATTCAATAACCGCAGTATCGCTTATTAAACAATATTCCGATTACGCTCAATTATTATATGATTCGGATTTTATTACAGGTTTGGAAATATCCAATCCAAGCGTTCAAGTTTATGAAATGGATAAAGCAATTGGACTTGCATGGGGAAGCAATGCCGATTTAATTAACAAGGTTGAAACCTTTGAGAAAAAAGGGTATAAATTTCAGGGTTATAATGTATACCAGTTTTCTTACCCTGCAGAAGAAACAAAGAATGCTATTAGGATTGCTACTTTTGATATTATAGACGGGATTACTCAAATACTTGATGCGGATGGTAATGTTGAACAGTTTGGTTCGGACTCGGGAATTTTAAGAAATATAATTATCAACCGGGATTATATAAATGATACCGAACTTGTAAACGGTAAGGAGTATTATTTCGGTGTTGCTTCTTATACCTATAACAGTGAAATAATATCCGGATTCAAATCAACGGAATCATTCCCTGAAATATTTTCAATAAGACCAAGAGGTTACAGTCCTGGATTTTCTTCACCAATTAAAGTTAGTGAGAACTTGAATATTGAACATACATTTGGATCCGGCAACGCGCTGCTTAATGCTGCCGTCATTTCTCCTGAAAAATTAAGCGGAAATTCTTACATAATTAACTTTAATAGTAGTAACGATAATTCTTTAGAAATTATTATCACAAATGAAAATACAAACGAACAAGTATTTTCAGGTATGTTTATAAAAATTGAGCAATCCGAAAATATTACTTTCGACGGAGTAAGTTTGGAAATAAATAATAAATCAAATGGATCTGATTCATTCAACTACCTTTCTGACGATGATATTTATAAATTTTCAACTACAGCTGTATCATTCGATAAAAATAAAGCAGTTGTCGATTCAGATGAAATAAATATATTCCCTAATCCGTATTATTATAAAGTTGAGTCAACCGGGTTATTAAAGTATCCTGATTATGTTACAATATCGCATCTGCCTCAAAATGCCGTTATAAAAATATTCAACTTAAACGGACAACTGATGAACTCAATTAATAAAAATACCAATAACCAGTTTATTACATGGGATCTGTTCACAAAATGGGGGAGAAGAATTCCTCCGGGATTATACATAATTTATATTGATATGCCTGATATAGGAGCTTCCAAAATTCTGAAACTTGCGGTTATTTAACGGTAATTAGAAATTTCTATGAACCAAAGTAAAATTAATGAATAAATTTATTTTTAATTTCGTTTCCTTAATACCAATAGGAATAACAAATAATTACTAGTACTTATTATTGCGCAGCTATTTGAAACAATTAGTTTGGTGTTTAGGTGGAGTAACTTTATCCCTAGATTCCAATGAATTTATTCGTAATCCGGTTAAAGATTAAACAATTATTTATGAAAATAAATAAATAAACTTTTCTTGCTAATTCTAAATATAAGTGTTAAATTAAGCATTCTAATTCGCCCTTAAAGGGCGATTTTTGTTTGTATGGATCAAAAAAAGAAAATATTACAAGAAAAAATAGCGCAAACCGTACAAAAATACGGTTGTTTGTTGGTAGATTCTGTCTTCAGAGGAAGTCATAGTATACCCGTGCTCGAAATTTATATTGATAACGAACAAGGAGTTACAATTGAACTTTGTTCCGAAATCAGCAGAGAAATCAATGAAATAATTGAAAGCGCGGAATTATTACCGGCAAATTTCAGGCTCGATGTTTCTTCTCCCGGTGTTGACAGACCGTTAAAATTTCTCATTCAATACAAAAAACATCTAAACAGAAATTTTGAAGTGGTATATCTTATCGGCGAAGAAAAACAAATTTTTAATGGTAAGTTAAAAAGTATTAATGGTGAAAAATTAATTTTCGAATCCCCTAAATCTGAAATAGAAATTGATTTTAACTCTATACAGACAGCAAAAGTTTTAATTAGTTTTTGATCACGGAGGAATACAATGAATTCAGAGATAGTTGAATCTTTCTCTCAAATGGTAAGAGAAAAAAGTCTTGATAAAGACGTTCTTGCCGGCATTATAGAAGAAATTTTCGGGCTTATGGTTAAAAAGAAATACGGACCCGAAGCAGTTTTTGATGTTGTTGTTAATATGGATAAAGGCGATATAGAAATATTTCTTGAAAGAGAAATTGTTGATGTAGTTGAAGATCCGAACAGACAAATCAGTATTGAAGAAGTTAATGAAAAAGGTAATGAAGAAGAACTTGAAGTTGGCGAAGACTTTGTTGAAAAACTGGAACTCGTAACTTTTGGGCGCAGACTTATAAATCTTGCGCGTCAAAGTTTAAATCAGAAAATCCGTGAAATAGAAAAAGATATTATTTTTAATGAATACGGCGATATGCAGGGTGAAATAGTTGTCGGTGATATTTACCAGGTCCGCAGAAATGATGTTTTAGTTAATCACAATAAAAATGAACTGCTTCTGCCCCGCAATGAACAGATTCCCCGTGAAAGATATAGAAAAGGAGATACTGTCCGCGCCGTTGTTAAAGAAGTTAAAAAAACTCAGAACGGACCGGTTATAATAATTTCCCGCGGAGATAATTTATTTTTAAGAAGATTATTTGAAATAGAAATTCCCGAAATATATGACGGCGTAATTGAAATCAAAGGAATTGCGCGCGAACCGGGCGAAAGAGCAAAAGTCGCCGTTGAATCGCAAGACGCTAGAATTGATGCCGTTGGCGCCTGCGTTGGTATGAAAGGCGTAAGAATTCACGCAATTGTGCGCGAATTAAATAATGAAAATATAGATGTTATTAATTATTCGGAAGATCCTTTAACATATATTCAGCGGGCGTTGGCTCCGGCTAAATTAAAACAGATTGATTTGGATGAGGATGAAAAAAAATGTACCGTAGTTGCAGATAGCGATCAAGTCTCACTTATTGTTGGCAGAAACGGTGTTAATATAAGATTGGCAATGAAACTTACCGGTTATGATATTGACGTTATTCGTGAAGAAAAACCGTTTGACGAATATGAAGATGATATTGAATTAGTAGATCTTAAAGAAGAATTAGGCGCTGAGATTGTTGATTTATTGATTAACAATAGGTATGATACTGCCGTTGAAGTTCTTTCGGCAGGTGTTGATAAACTTAAAGAAATTGAAGGTCTTGCTGAAGGCAAAGCTGAAGAAATCATAGAAATAATTAAGAACCAATTTGAAGAAGAAGAATAAAGTTAATCTAAAAAAGCAGGTAATTTTAATATGCCGGAAAATACGAAAGAAAAAAAATTAAGAATCTACAAATATGCTTCAGAATATAATCTTGCAACTGAATCTTTAGTCGATTTCTTGAATGAGAAAGGTTACAAGGTTAAATCTCATATGTCCGTTCTTACTGATGATATGCTTGCCGATATTCAGATAAAGTTTAAAAAAGATATTGAAAAAGCTGAAAAACATTATAAGAAAATATCAGATTTTAATAAGAAAAGATCAGATAAAACAGAAACTGAAGAAGAAACTGCTCCGGAAGTTAAACAAGTTGAAGTACAACCAGTAGAAATAACCGCAGAAGTTACCGAAGAAGTTTCTGAAGAGACTGAAACACCTGAAATTGTAGAAGAGGTTCAATCTGCTGATGATTCTCCGGCGCAAGATGTTGAAACTGAAACAGTAGAGGAAGAAAAAACAGAAGTTGTTGAACCGGAACCTGCTGAAGAAGGTTCATACCAAACTCAAGCCGAAAGAGATTTAAGAAATAGAAAAACAGGTTTAAAAGTTGTTGGTAAAATGGATCTGGACGCCGGGAAGAAAAAACCTGCTCCTGAAAAACCCGTTGATAAAAAAGATGCCGCAAAACCTGCTGTCACTTCTACTTCCGCGGCTGAAGATGAAGAAGCTAAAAAGAAAAAGAAAAAGAAAAAATTAAAAGCTAAGAAAAAAGCTGAAGTCGGTCCCGAAGAAATAATTAAGGCAAAGAAAAAACGTAAAGCCAAAAAGCAGGAAGTTGATAAAAAAGAAGTTGAAGCTGCGATTAAACGCACAATGATGAGTATGGATGAGTCGGGAGTAGGCGACCGCGCTAGCGCAAAAAGGAAAAAAAGAAGAGAGAAACTTGAAATTCAGGAACGTATTGAAGAAGAAAAACTAGCAGCTTCAAAAACTACTATAAAGGTTACCGAATTTATTGCCGTTAACGAAATGGCGAACTTAATGAATGTTTCGGTAAGTGAAGTTATTCAAAAATGTATTGGACTTGGATTGATGGTTTCAATTAATCAAAGACTTGATACCGAAACAATTACACTGGTTGCTGATGAATTCGGATTTGAAGTTGAATTCCAGGAAGAATTTACAGCAGAAGTGCTTGAAGATTTTGAAGATGAAGAAGAAACATTAAAACCTCGTCCTCCTGTTGTAACTATAATGGGGCACGTTGATCACGGTAAAACATCGCTTCTTGATTATATAAGAAAAGCAAATGTTGTCGCCGGCGAATCCGGTGGCATTACACAGCATATAGGCGCATACAGAGTACAGCTTGAAGATAGCAGATACGTTACATTCCTCGATACTCCCGGCCACGAAGCTTTTACGGCTATGCGTGCCAGAGGCGCAAGTGTTACGGATATAGTAATTCTTATTGTAGCGGCAGATGATGCAGTTATGCCGCAGACTGTCGAAGCTATAAATCATGCTCAGGCAGCCGGCGTACCTATAATTATTGCAATAAATAAAATTGATAAACCAAACTCCAACATAGAAAAAATCAAACAGCAGCTTGCCGATAGAAATGTTCTTGTTGAGGAATGGGGCGGTAAATATCAGAGTGTTGAAATTTCCGCTAAGCAAGGTATTAATATAGATACGCTTTTGGAAAAAGTTTCTCTCGAAGCCGAGCTGCTTGAATTAAAAGCTAACCCCGATAGAAATGCCCGCGGTACGGTAGTTGAATCTCAGCTTGATAAAGGAAGAGGTATAACAGCTACTGTACTTGTGCAAAAAGGAACTTTGAAAGTAGGAGATATATTTGTTGCCGGTAATTATCACGGCCGTGTTAGAGCAATGTTTGATGAAAGAAATAATAAAGTAAGCCAGGCTGATCCTTCAACCCCGGTATTAGTACTCGGATTTGAAGGTACTCCCCAGGCCGGCGACTCGTTGATCGTACTTGATACCGAACGCGAAGCAAGAGAAGTTGCCGTTAAACGTCAGCAGCTTAAACGTGAACAGGATCAGCGTCAAATCAAACTTATTACACTTGACGAAATTGCAAATCAAATCAGCCAGGGCGGCTATAAAGAATTACCGCTTGTTGTTAAAGGCGATGTTGATGGTTCGGTTGAAGCTCTTGCCGATTCATTAATGAAACTCTCAAATAAAGAAGTTGCCGTTAAAGTTATACACAGAGGCGTGGGCGCAATTTCAGAGGGAGATGTTTTATTAGCGGCGGCATCACACGCGATTATTATTGGTTTCCATGTACGTCCCAACTTAAACGCACGTAAATTGGCCGAAGCGGAAAAAGTAGATATTAGATTATATAATGTTATTTATGATGCAATCAACGAAGTTAAATCAGCTCTTGAAGGAATGCTTTCACCTGTTCTTTCGGAAGAAATGGTTGCCACCGTTGAAGTTCGCGATACATTCAAAGTTCCTAAGGTTGGAACTATTGCTGGATGTTATGTAACCGACGGCAAGATTACAAGAAACAGTAAAATCAGATTAGTACGCGACGGAATTGTTGCATATGAAGGCGAACTTTCTCAGTTAAGAAGATTTAAAGACGACGTGAAAGAAGTTGACGCCGGTTATGAATGCGGTATTAATATTGCGAACTTTAATGATATTAAGGTCGGCGATATTATTGAAGCTTATAAAATAATTGAAACTAAGAAAAAGTTAGAACAATAATGTCTGTTAGATTAGATAAAGTTGCGAGCCTTGTAAAAGAAGAAATTAGTTTAATCTTTCTTCATAAAATTCAGGACCCTTCTTTAGGGCTTATTACTATTACTAGCGTTAAAGTTAGTCCGGATTTAAAAAATGCGAAAGTTTATATCTCAATTTACAATAAAGAGAAAAGAGATGAGCTTCTGCAGAAGGTGAACGATATAAAAGGATTTATAAAGTCGCAGCTGGCTCAAAGAATTAAAAATTTTAGATTTATACCTGACCTGGCTTTTTATATTGACGATACACTTGACTATGTAGAAAAAATGGACGGATTGTTTAAAGAAATTCATAAAAATGATAACAAAAACAACGAATGATTTTTCCGATTTAGATTTCCTTGCTGGAGAAGTTATTCTGATTGATAAAACGAAAGGATTAACATCCTTCAGTGTTGTTCATAAAATTAGAAAAGCTGTAAATGTTAAAAAAGTAGGACATGCCGGAACACTTGATCCGGAAGCGACCGGACTTCTGATAATTTGTACCGGAAAAAAAACTAAAGAGATTTATAAATACCAGGAAAGTGAAAAAACTTATACGGGTATAATTTCTTTAGGTAAAAGTTCTGCTTCAATGGATGCGGAAACTGAATTCAGCGAAGAAAAAAGTTTAATAGGAATAGGGAGTGATGATATTGAAAATGTCAGAAAATCATTCCTTGGTAATATTCAGCAAATGCCGCCGATGTATTCGGCAATTAAACATAAAGGTAAATCTCTTTACGAATACGCCCGTAAAGGAGTAGAAATAAAAAGAGAACTTAGAGATGTTACGGTTTCTAAGTTTGAAATATTAAAAACCGATTTGCCGGATATTTATTTTGAAATTGTGTGTTCTAAAGGAACATATATTCGTGTTATCGCGGATGATTTTGGAAAAAAACTCGGCTGCGGAGCTTATTTGAAAAGTTTGAGAAGAACCGCTATCGGAAGTTATAAAGTTGATGACGCTTTGGAAATAAATGATTTCAGAACTATTGCGGAAAAAACTACAGCAGCCTGATTTTATTGGAAGGATTCTTAAAGAGAAATTGATTTATGATAAAAGTTTTTCGCGATATTTCCGAAATTATAAAAGATGAAAATACTGCAGTAACAATAGGTACTTTCGACGGTCTGCATATTGGTCATCAGAATATATTAAATGTTCTTAATAATAAAGCTAAACAAAACAATTGCAGAACCTTTGTCGTTACGTTTGAGCCGCATCCTAGATTAGTTTTATCAAAGGAAAACGGCATTAAAATTTTAACACCTATTAACGAGAAAATTAAAGTATTTGAAAACTCTGGTGTTGAAAATTTATTGATAGTTAATTTTACTAAAGAGTTTTCACGGCAGACTTCTGTAGAGTTCATTGAAAATTTGATAATTGACAAAATCGGCGCTAAAGAAATTGTAATCGGTTATGACCATAAATTCGGTAAAGATAGAGGAGGCGACGAGTCTACTTTCCGTCGGCTTGCCGATAAACATAATTTTGAGCTTACTGTTGTTTCAGCAAAAACTATTAACGATGAAATTGTAAGCAGTACAAAAATTCGTCATGCATTAATTAACGGCGATCTGGATAAAGTTAATTCATACTTAAACAGGAATTATTTCATTTTCGGAAAAGTTGTAAAAGGTGCCGGAAGAGGAAAAACGTTAGGGTTCCCGACAGCTAATATTCAATTGTTTGATGAAAAAAAACTTATTCCCAAAACCGGCGTTTACGCGGTAAGGAGCCTGATTGCCGGTAAAACAGTATTCGGAGTAATGAATATAGGCGTTAGACCGACATTTGAGAATCTGGACGAACCGGTTATTGAAGTGCATTTGTTTGATTTTAATAAAGATATTTACGGTGAAAGTATCGAACTGGAATTATTAAAAAGAATTCGTGACGAAAAAAAATATTCGTCAAAAGAAGAACTTGTAAATCAAATTGAAAAAGATAAAAAACACGCGGTAGAAATTATAAATAAATTAGTTAATTAATCCCGGGTTATTCTGGGGTTTAATCGAAATAATAATAAGGAGCAGTAAAATGAACTTAACAAAAGAAAAAAAAGAAGAAATAATTAAAAAATTCGGTAAAGACGCAAATGACAGCGGCACTGCAGAAGTGCAGGTGGCTCTTCTTACCGAAAAAATTAATAACTTAACCGATCATTTCTCTGAGCATAAAAAAGATCACGCTTCAAGAAGAGGTTTAATGATGATGGTTGGTAAAAGAAGAAGATTGCTTGATTATCTGCGCAGTAAAGATATCGAAAGATACAGAGCAATTATAAAAGAACTTAACTTAAGAAAATAAAAGGATTATTTAATGATATACACAAAAGAAATTGAGATTGGCGGAAAGATACTTTCGATTGAAACAGGTAGATACGCAAAGCAAGCTAACGGTTCAGTGATGGTACGTTATGCAGATACAATGGTGCTTGTTACGGCTGTTGCATCAAATAAAGCCGCGGAAGGTTTGGATTATTTTCCGCTTTCTGTTGAATACAGAGAAAAAGCTTTTGCAGCCGGAAAAATTCCGGGTGGTTTCTTTAAAAGAGAAGGAAGACCCACTGAAAAAGAAATATTGAGCTCCAGATTAATTGACAGACCTATTAGACCTTTATTCCCTGACAATTTTAAAAACGATACTCAAATTATTGCATTGGTATACTCTTACGACGGTGAAAATGATGCAGATATTGTTGCCGCAATTGGCGCTTCGGCTGCATTAGTAATTTCTGATATCCCTTTTCTTGAACCAATTGCAGAAATTAGAGTGGGTAGAATCGACGGTAAATTTGTTGTTAATCCTACTCATCAGGAAATTGAAAAAGGCGATATGGAATTGATTGTTGCCGGTACTGCCGATTCAATTATGATGGTGGAAGGAGAAGCAAAAGAAGTTAACGAAGAAGATATGCTGGCCGCTCTTAAATTTGCGCAGGTCGAAATTAAAAGAATTGTTCAGCTTCAATTAGAACTGCAGGCAGCGTGCGGAAAACCTAAAATGGAAGTCGAATCTAAAATTGTTGATGAGCAATTGGTTAAAGATGTTAAAGATTTGGCTTACAATAAATATTCGGAAATCGTATCTGCAGTTCTTGCTAAAGAAGAACGTTATTCAAAAAACGATGAACTGAATAAAGAAGTATTGGATGCTCTTGCCGAAAAATATCCCGAGCAGGAAAAAACAATTAAAGAAATTCTTCATGATATTGAAAAAGAATTGATGCGCAAAAGAATTCTGAATGAAGGCAAAAGACTCGACGGCAGAACCACTACTGAAATACGCCCTATTTCAATTGACTTAAGCGTACTTCCTAGAACTCATAGTTCCGCTTTATTTACAAGAGGCGAAACTCAAAGTTTAATGACTCTTACTTTGGGAACCAAGGGCGATGAGCAGATAATTGACGGACTTCATGAAGAATACAAAAAACGTTTCCTTCTTCATTATAACTTCCCACCGTTCTGCGTTGGTGAAACTGGCCGATTCGGCGGTACAGGAAGAAGAGAAGTTGGTCACGGCAATCTTGCAGAAAGATCATTGAAACATATTCTTCCTAATGAAGCTGCATTCCCCTACATTATTCGTCTTAACTCCGATATTTTGGAATCAAACGGATCATCTTCAATGGCTACTGTTTGTTCGGGATCGCTTGCATTAATGGAAGGCGGCGTACCCGTTAAATGCGCTATTGCCGGAATTGCAATGGGACTTGTAAAAGAAGAAAATCAATTTGCGGTTCTTTCAGATATTCTGGGAAATGAAGATCACCTCGGCGATATGGATTTTAAAGTTGCCGGTTCTGAAAACGGTATAACCGGATTCCAAATGGATATAAAAATTCAAGGAATATCTTTTGAAATTATGGAAAAAGCTCTTCATCAAGCCAAAGAAGGAAGAATGCACATCTTAGGCAAAATGAACGAAGTTATCTCCAAACCTAAAGAAAGCATATCATCTTTTGCTCCGACTTTATTATCTACTAAAATTCCTGTCGATAAAATCGGATCATTGATTGGACCCGGCGGAAAAGTTATTCAGGGTATCCAAAAAGATTTCGGAGTTGAAATTAATATTGACGAAGACGGTACTGTAAGTATTGCCAGTGTAAATTCCGAAAGCGCTCGAAACGCAAAAGAATATATTAGAAAAATGATGGAAGTTCCTATTGTAGGTAAAACATACGTAGGTAAAATTATGAAGACGGCCGAATTCGGTGCTTTCGTGGAAATTTTACCCGGAACGCAAGGCCTTTTGCATATTTCGCAAATTGATGTGAAACGCGTTGATAAAGTTGAAGATGTATTGAAAGTAGGAGACGAAATTAAAGTTAAACTGTTAAAAATTGAAAACGGAAAGTTCAGCCTTTCCCGTAAAGTTTTAATGACAGAAGAAAAAGAAGAGCAAAAAGATTAAATAATTTTTGCGGAAAAATGCTGAATACTTTTTATTCAGCATTTTTTGTTTTTAAACATAATGATATTGTTTTATCAGAAAGTATTAAATGAAAGTCGGAAATATAGATTTAGGGGAAAAATTATTTGTAGCTCCTATGGCGGATGTAAGTGATCATCCTTTCAGAATAATTGCGAAGGAATTCGGCGCCGGCTTAACGTTTACTCAAATGGTTAGCGCCAGAGGAGTAATTGAAAATGATTTTGGTACATTAAGACGGCTTGTTTTCAGCAGAAATGAACAGCCGGTCGGAGTTCAAATTCTCGGCAATAATCCGGTTATTCTAAAAAATGCCGTAAAAGAACTCGTAAAATATTCCCCGGATTTAATTGATCTTAATTGCGGATGCCCTGTTAGTAAGGTTACTAAGCATGATATGGGCGCCAGTTTGCTTGATGATCCTAAACTTATAGGCAAGCTTGTTAAAAGCATGGTTGAAGGCGCTAACGGTGTTCCTATTTCAATTAAGATTAGACTGGGTAAAGATAAAAAAAACATTAATGTTTTAGATAATGCAAAAGCGGCCGAAGATAACGGAGCATCTTTAATTATTGTCCATGCCCGTACAAAGATTGACAGGTATTCGGAAAATCCTGATTGGGAATGGCTGAAAAAAGTTAAAGATAATATTTCAATTCCCGTAATAGGCAATGGTTCAGTTTTTGAACCGGAAGATATTGTTAAAATGAAAATAGATACGGGCTGCGATTCTGTAATGGTTGCCAGAGGCGCATTGGGAAATCCTTTCCTTTTTGAAAGATACAATTCAATAGTTGAAAAAGGATTTGACCCGGGAGAACCGGATATTATTAAAGTTAGAGATACGGCAATTAGACATATTAAACTTCTTGTGCGGGACTTCGGTGAAAATAACGCACTTGACCGGATAAAGAAAAATGTTGTTTGGTACTTCAGAAAATATAACGGGATTAATAATTTTCTTGATAATATATTTTCTTTTAAGGACAGCGCCTCAGTAATAAATTTTATTTATGAGCATTCGGAAAAAATTATTAATAATTATTTTCCGGAAGAAGATTTAATTAACGTACATAAAAAATTTGAAAACAAAGTACTTTTCTGGCTGGCTGAAGAAAAGGAATTTGAACTAATTAATAAAAGTTTTGAGTAATAAAAATGTATAAAGAAATAATAATAAATTCTTCGGCATCGCAGAATAGAGTTGCAATTACCGAAGACAGCAAATTGGTAGATTTTTTTGTTGATCATCCCGAAAAAAGAAGAATGGTCGGCGATATATATTTAGGTAAAATTGCACGAGTACTTCCCGGAATAAGAGCGGCCTTTATTGATATCGGAATGAAGCATGACGCATTTCTTCATTTTTCGGATATAGGCGACAGGCTAGAAGCATTAACCGAAATGATTGATGAAGACGACAGGGATATTGATGAAGATGATGAGGATGAAAACGGCGATGTTGTCAGAAAACCGCAAGCCAAAGGAAACGAAGAGAAATCAATTCCTAAACTTCATAAAGGGCAGGATATATTAATCCAGATTATTAAAGAACCGGTTAAGGACAAAGGGGTTAGGGTTTCTTCAGCAATTTCTTTGCCGGGCAGATTTTGTGTTATGCTTCCTTTTGACAATAAAATCGGAGTTTCAAAAAAGATTTATGATTATAAAGAAAGAAGAAGACTCCGTAAAATGGCAAGAGAACTTCTTCCCGATAATTGCGGATTAATAATTAGAACTGCCGCGAAAAACCAGCCCGAAGATCTGCTGGCAGGCGATATTAAATTTCTGATTAAAACGTGGGAAGAAATTCAGGAAACCGTTAAAAAGAAAGATCCTCCTGCAAGAGTTTATAAAGACTTAAGTACAACTATAAGTGTTATTAGAGATTTATTTACGCCCGACGTAACAAAGGTTTTTATCGATTCAAAAAAATTATATAAAGAAATTAAAAGTTACCTCCAATTTTTCCAGCCCGAACTTCTCGAAAGAATTGAACATTATAAAGAAGAAGTTTCGATTTTCGAAGCATTCAAAATCGAAGAGCAGATAAAAACTTTAATGGGCAGAAAGGTTCCGCTTCCTGCAGGCGGGCATATTGTAATTGAGCATACAGAAGCAATGCATGTTGTCGATGTTAACAGCGGACGTTACGCTGCGAAAAAAGAACAGGAATTAAATTCTCTTAAAACTGATTTAGAAGCCGCGCGTGAAATTGCCCGTCAATTAAGATTGCGCGACATTGGCGGATTAATTGTTATCGATTTTATTGATCTTGAAGATGATAAAAACAGAAAGAAAATTTTTGACGAGCTGAAAAAAGAATTTAAAAAAGACAGAGCTAAAATTGCATTGCTGCCTATGACAGAATTCGGATTAATGCAGATCACAAGGCAGAGAATCCGTGAAAATATTATGCAGTCCACTCACGAAGCATGCCCTTATTGCGAAGGGACGGGATTATTAATAAAGAAATCAAACCTTATCTACGAAATTGAAGAATGGCTGAAAAGATTTAAGGTAACCGGAAAACAAAAAGCTATTATAATTCGTGTGCATCCGTCCTTAGGAAAAAAACTGAAAGAAGGGATGATTTCAACACATATAAAACTCCGACTTAAATATTTTCTGAATATTAAAATTGAGGAAACAGAAAAAATTAGTCCCCAGTCATTTAAAATTATTAATGCCAAAACTGGTGAAGATATAACTGAAGAATTAGCATAAAATATTTTTTGTAAAATTCTATCATTAAAATCAGTTTTTTTTATATTAATTTATAACCAATAAATATTATAATTGAAACGGAAGGGAATACTATGAAATTTTTTATTGATACGGCAAATATTGACGAAATTAAAGAAGCGGCGGCAATGGGAATTCTTGACGGCGTTACAACTAATCCGTCTTTAGTTTCAAAAGAAGGAAAAGATTTTAAAACTCTTTTAAATGAAATACTTAAAATTGTTGACGGACCTGTCAGCGCGGAAGTCGTTTCTACTGACTTAAACGGGATTCTGAAAGAAGCTGATGAGTTGTCAGCAATACATCCTAATATTGTTGTTAAAGTACCTTTAATAAAGGAAGGTATAAAAGCTGTTAAAGCTTTGTCGGATAAAGGAATTAAAACAAATGTAACATTATGTTTCTCTGCTTCGCAGGCATTGCTTGCGGCCAAAGCCGGAGCGACTTATATAAGCCCTTTTGTTGGAAGACTTGATGATATTAGTTCTGACGGAATGTATTTAATAGAAGAAATTATTCAGATTTATGACAATTACGGTTTTGAAACCGAGGTGCTTGTTGCAAGCTGCCGCCATCCTCTTCATGTTGTTGAAGCAGCAAAGATGGGCGCCGATGTTGCTACTCTTCCTTTTAGTGTAATTGATAAATTATTTAATCATCCTCTTACCGATATCGGATTAGAGAAATTTTTAAGTGATTGGAAAAAACAAAATAACTAGAGATGAAAATGAAAAAAACTACGCTGTTTGATGTTCATCAGAAACTTGGTGCTAAGATTGTCGATTTTGCGGGTTATCAAATGCCGGTTCAATATTCCTCAATTATCGCGGAGCACAAAGCAGTCAGAAATTCAGTTGGTGTATTTGATGTGTCGCATATGGGCGAAGTATTTGTTAGAGGTGAAAAAGCTTTTGATTTTGTGCAGTATATTACAATTAATGATGTTTCAAAATTAACCGTTGGTAAAGTTCAATATTCTGCAATGTGTTATCCCGACGGCGGAATTGTTGATGATCTTCTTGTTTACAAAATATCGGATGAAGAATATCTTCTTGTTGTTAACGCATCCAATAAAGACAAAGACTTTAACTGGATGAAAGAGAATAATATTTTCGGGGCACAGCTTAACGATGAAAGCGATGAATATTCATTGCTTGCCGTACAGGGCCCGAATTCGCAGAAAGTAATTCAGAAAATATGCGACTCGGAAATTACAATGGAATATTATAATTTCATTAAAGCAAAATGCGCCGGTGTTGATATGATCGTTTCGCGTACCGGCTATACAGGTGAATTAGGATATGAATTGTATTTTAAAGGAAATGAAACCGACGCCGAAAAAATATGGAATGCGCTTTTTGATGCGGGAAAAGAATTTGATATTCAGCCTGTTGGTTTAGGCGCCAGAGATTCATTAAGACTTGAAATGGGATATTGTCTTTACGGAAATGATATTGACCAAAATACAAACCCTCTTGAAGCGGGACTTGGCTGGATTACAAAACTTAAAAAAGAAGAAAATTTTATTGCAAAGGATGTGTTGATCAAAGTTAAAGAAGAAGGATTAAAAAGAAAATTAGTGCCTATTACTACAGAAGAAAAAGCTTTCCCTAGGCACGGTTATGATTTAACGGTTAACGGGCAGGTTGTCGGACAAGTTACAAGCGGTACAGTTAGCCCGATCCTTGAAAAACCAATTGCAATGGGATACGTAAAAACTGAATTCGCAAAAGAAAACGATACAGTTAATTTTTTTATTAGGGGAAAAGAAATTCCCGCAACAATTGTTAAACTTCCTTTTGTGAAAAAATAAAATGAAAATTAATGTACTTCTTTCACCGCATAATGTTGATGAACTCTATTTTTCGAAAAAAACTACTGTTGTAATAGATGTTCTGAGAGCTACTACAGTTATTATTACGGCTTTGGAAAACGGCGCCCGAGAAGTTATCCCCGTAATATCTGTAGATTTTGCAATGAAGGTATCCGGAAATGCATTCGGCGGACAAACTCTTCTTGGCGGTGAAAGAAATACAACTAAAATTGAAGGTTTTAATCTGGGCAATTCTCCTTCAGAATATAATAGCGAAACAGTTATAGGTAAATCTATTATATTATATACTTCAAACGGTTCAAAAGCTATTGTTAAAGCAAAATTCTCAGAAAACCTGTTTATCTGTTCGTTCAAAAATTTGAAAGCCGTTGCGGCTCATTTGGCAAAATTAAATAATGATATTGAAATATTATGCGCCGGTTCAAACGGAATGTTCTGCATTGAAGATACAGTATGCGCCGGGAAATTAATTAATGAAATTTGTGATGTTTCTAATGATGTTGAATTAACTGACGCGGCCAAAGCCAGTGTTGTTTTAAATGATTCTTCCGGAGACAGTATATTTGAAATGTTGAAAAAATCTGAGCACGGACAAAAATTAATAAGCAACGGATTTGAAGATGATTTAAATGAATGCGCCGAGTTCTCGGTATCGGATGTTATTCCATTTTATTACTCAGGTGTTATTAAAATATTTAAAGAAGAAGACAATGAATTTAAACCGGAGTAATTGTTAAATTGATTTTGTTAATTTTTTTAGCAGGACTGACTTATTGGAAAACTTATTAATTTAATTATTCACTCAATTTATTAAACGTTCTTTTGTATTTGTAAAGCTGATTATATTTTTCATTTCATGTTTATAGAATAAATTAATTTTAATATTCGTTTTAATGGCAAAAAGAAAAATAAAAAAAACAGAATCCGCGGAATCTAACTACTTCATTGTTTCGGTAGAAAAAAAGAAGAAGTTATTAGGAATATTTCTTGCGTTATTCTCATTGTTGATATTTTTAAGTATACTTTCTTATTCTAGATTTGATCAGGCAAATTTAACGTTCGGATTTACCGATCTCTTTAAAGTATTCTCATCTGATTCCGAATTTCTAAAACGAGCCGAAAGTATACATAACTGGCTGGGTATATTCGGCGCCTATATTTCAGATTTCTTTATTAATTCTACTATCGGTTATTTCGCAATTATATTCCCAGTAATTTTGTTTATCTGGGGTTATTCAATTGCCAGAAATTCCGAACATAAATTAGTAATCTATATAACAAACTTTTTAATTTCTCTCGGTGTTATCCTTTCAACATTTTTTGGCGTTTTAAGATTTGAACTTGGTGTTCTTACGGATGTAAACGAACTATCGGGTAAAGTCGGCGGATTCTTTGGCGCCGGCGTTGGCCGTTTGTTAGGCGGACTGGGAAGCATAATATTTTTATCAACACTTTTGTTTGTTTCCTTCTTTATTGTTTTCGATATAAAAATTGGTAAAATACTTTCATTTATTTCAGGTCTGTTCCGAGGCGCTTTTACCGAAGATGAAGAAGTAGAAGACCAGGACACAAAAATACAAATAATTAAACATGAAGAAGAAGCTGAAAAAGAAGGAATATTCGGAAGAAAAAATTCTAAAAAGAAAAAAACGGACAGCCTTAAACAAACAATTCAGCCCGAAGAATTTATAAACCCTGATAATGAATCTATATCTGAAATTATTCCTGAAAAAGAAACTAAAATCAGAATTATTAAACAAGATGAACCTGGGAAAATTCTTGAAGCAGAACTTGAACCGGAACCTCCGAAAACCGAAGAGTCGAAATCAGATAGCGGCAAAAAAGATAAACTTAAAAATGCAGCCGATATTGACGAACCTATAGACTATCATCAGGAAAAACATCTACCGGATCAATGGGAAGAAAAACTAAAATATAATTTCCCTAAAATTGATCTTCTTGATAAACCAGCTCAGGAAGAAATAGAAATTCCCGAAGAAGAATTAAAAAGAAACGCCGAATTATTAAAAGAAAAACTTGCCTTATTTGATATTAAAATCGAGGATATATCAGTAACTCCCGGACCGGTTGTTACTCTTTATGAGATTGTTCCGGCGCCCGGAGTTAAGATAAGTCGTATTGTAAGTTTGGAACATGATATTGCTCTGGCCCTTGCTGCAAGAGGAATTAGAATTATTGCGCCTATACCCGGTAAAAGCGCGATAGGTGTGGAAATACCAAACGCCGAAGCTTCTCCGGTTTTTGCAAGAACAGTATTAGCGAAAATTAAAGAATCCAAAGCAGAACTTCCGCTCGCATTCGGTAAAACTATTTCAGGTGATGTTTTTATTACCGACCTTGCAAAAATGCCGCATATGTTAATTGCTGGATCTACCGGCGCGGGAAAAAGTGTCGGTATTAATATGATGATTACAAGCCTCCTTTATGCTAAGCACCCATCCGAAGTAAAATTTGTGATAATCGATCCGAAAAAAATTGAACTCTCTTTTTATAAGATGCTAAATAAACATTACCTTGCCGTATCTCCTGATCTTGATGAAGAAATTATTACTAGTCCTACTAACGCTTTGCTTGCTCTTAAGGCTGTTGAATATGAAATGGAAAGACGTTACGATAAACTTGCAAAAGCAGGCGTAAGAAATATTATTGACTACAATACAAAAATTTCCGATCCTAAACGTAAACCTCAGGATACGGAAAAAATGATTCATTACAAGATGCCCTATATTGTTGTTATAATTGATGAACTTGCGGATTTAATGATTACAGCTGGAAAAGAAGTTGAAGAACCTATCGCAAGGCTGGCTCAGCTCGCGCGTGCCGTAGGAATACATCTAATAGTTGCTACGCAGCGGCCTTCAGTTAATGTTATTACAGGAACAATTAAAGCTAATTTTAGCGCTAGAGCAGCTTATCAAGTTGCAACTAAAATTGACTCGCGGACAATTCTTGATATGAACGGCGCCGAGCAATTATTAGGAAGAGGCGATATGCTCTTTTTACCAGGCGGAATGCCGAAGCCGATTCGTATTCAGAACGCATTTATTTCAACCGAAGAAGTAGAAAAAATAACGAATTTTATATATGTTCAGCAGGGTTATTCAAAACGTTATTTTCTTCCTTCAATGTTCGAAAAGAAAAAAGCAGCCGAAGGAAATTTCTTAGCCGATATCGATCCAATGTTTGAAGACGCCGCTAGGGTTATTGTACGGCATCAGCAGGGATCCGTCTCGCTTCTTCAGCGGAGATTAAAACTTGGTTACTCAAGAGCTGCCAGAATTGTTGATCAGCTCGAAGAAGCTGGTATAGTTGGCCCTTCAGAAGGAAGCAAAGCCCGCGAAGTTATAATTGAAACTGAAGAACAATTAGAAACTCTTCTAAGAGGTTTATAGTGAAGTTATTTTTTATTGTTGCAATTCTATTTATTGCAATAAATAATTATGCGTTGGATTCGTTATCGGTAATTAAAAATCTGCAGAATAAATTTAACACCGTCCAAGATTTTAAATCATCATTTAAGCAAACGACAAACAAATCATTTGACGACAGCGAGCTAACTCTATCGGGAACTTTCTATTACAAAAAAAAGAATAAGTTCAAAATAGATTTGAAAAATATTTTGTTGGTTTCAGACGGTATATCAATTTGGAATTTCGATAAAAGATTGAATAGGGTGGTAATTAATAAAATTGATGAAAACCAGTCCTTTCTAAATTTAGATGATATAATTAATAATTACCCGGAACTTTGCACTTCAAATTTGTTAAAAGAGAATTCGGATAGTAAATTTTATGCGGTAAGTCTTAAGCCAAAAAATAACAATCTGGAATTTGAATCCGCAACGTTATGGATAGATAAAAATTACATTCTTACTAAAATTAAAATATTAGATTCAAGCGGATCCGAATATTTTGTTGAATTGTCAAATATTAAATTGAATCAAAATTTAAGCGATGCTGAATTTGTATTTATTACTCCGGAGGCTTGTAAAGTAATTGACTTTAGATAATGAAAAAAAAAGTAAAATAAAACAATATACTGGATTCGGCTTGTCAATTATTTTATCAGCCGCTTTTCTTTATTTTGCGTTTCATAATATTGAACTATCCAAATCGCTCGAGCTTGTTTCCAAAGCTTCGTTTTTCTGGATTATTATTTTTATCGTAATATTTTTGCTCGCCCCTGTTGTAAGAGCCTACAGGTGGAAATACATGATTCATTCAATTAAACCGAATGCTTCACCTTTTAATCTCTTCGGCGCGACTATGATCGGATACGGTATTAATTGTGTTATACCGCGTCTTGGTGAAATTTACAGAGCATTGTTTTTGGGCAGGTGGGAAAAACTTTCGCGTACGTCTATGTTCGGTACTGTAATTGTCGAAAGAGTGCTTGATGTGCTGGCTTTATGGTTCTCGGTGTTAATAAGTGTAACTATCTATTCGGGCGATCTTTATAAAGAAGTACCTTGGCTTGAATCCGCAATATTTTTGGGATTCGCTGCTCTTTTTTTTGTGATTGCATTTATTGTTTTACTCGTTTGGCAGAAAGAAAAATTTTATCTGATTACTTTAAAACTAGTAAGCAAAATATCCCGAAAAGCCGCCGATAAATTATCATATATTTTTAATATGCTCATTGACGGATTCGCAAGCATTAAAGGATTCAAAAACTATTTTCTTACAATATTTTTAACTGTTGTTGTTATGCTGGTTTACGGATTAAACTCTTTTGTCGGGTTTTACATGCTTAACATGAATGAAATGCAGACAGTTACTTTTGGCACTGCTTGGATCGTTATGACTATCGCCGCATTCGGTATTGTAATTCCTACTCCCGGAGGAACCGGTTCTTATCATTTTATTGTAATTTCAGTCCTTACAAATTTATTTTTCTTCGATGAAGAAATTGCTTCTGCATACGCTATTCTTACTCATTTCATTTCATATTTTGTTTTTATTTTATCAACAGTTTTCTTTATATATTTTATTAATAACAGACACGTGTCCGAAGGAAATAAAAAAGAAACATTATTTAGTGTGCTAAGATTTAATCCGGATGAAAAATGAAAAAAATGTATTTCTTAGTTCTACTACTTATATGCACCAATTTAAATGCGCAAGTCGAGCTTACAGCCGGAATGGGTATTGGGTTTGTTAATAATTCCTCCGTTGAAGATTATGTTAACGTAAATTTTGCTCAGAACGGAAACAACCTAAGTACATTTAATTCGGCAATCGATTTTTATATTGAAGGGAGTTATGCAATTTCGGAATCCTTTCAGCTTGCATTGGAATATGACATGATGTTTTTTTCATATACCGATATACAAAATTTATCGGGCAATTATGAGCTAAGTTACGATCATCTTAAACCGTCCTTGATAGCCTATTATGTTATAAATGGTTTTGGCTATAATTTTAAATTCGGCGGCGGAGGCGGACCACGATTTATTAAACTTGATGAAAAACTTCCATTTATAAGAAATCATACAACCTATAATTCAAACGGATTCGGGCTACTTCTAAAAGCGCAAGGCAATACACTTCTCGGGGGAAATTTTTACGCCAATATTGCCGCCGATATGCGTTATGATATTGCCGGAGAACCGGAAGCAAACGGGAAAAAACTTTATAATAACGCTCTACAGGAAAATGTAAATATAAATTCACTTTCATTCGGAGTTAAACTGGGCGTAACATATATTTTTTAAGAGGTAATTTTGAGCATTATTGAAGCTGTATTACTTGGTATTATACAGGGTCTTACGGAATTTCTCCCGATCAGCAGTACCGGTCATCTTACGGTTGCCGGAAAATTAATGGGATTAATATCTGATAAAAATCCGGAACATTGGACATCATTTATTGCTGTTGTCCAGCTAGGCACACTTTTGGCGGTTCTAATTTATTTCTGGAATGATTTATGGGATATACTGATAAACTTTCTTAAAGAAAATTTAATTGAGAAAAAGAAATTCCGTGAGCAGGGAAATAATTCCAAAATGGGCTGGTATATTATTATCGGTTCAATTCCGGTCGTTATAATCGGATTAGGATTTAAAGATTTTATTGAAGGTGCTTTTACAAAAAATTTATATGTGATTGCCACTAGTCTTATTGCACTTGGAGTAATATTAGGACTAGCAGAAAAAATCGGAAAGTTTGAAAAAGAATTAAATGAGCTAACTTGGAAAGATTCATTAATAGTGGGTTTTGCGCAAGCGCTTGCTCTTATACCTGGTTCGTCGCGTTCGGGAACTACCATTACCGCTGGATTATTTCTCGGATTTAAAAGAGAAACCGCCGCAAGATACTCTTTCCTTTTAAGCGTACCCGCAGTACTGGGAAGCGGGCTGCTTGAATTTTATCAATCGCTTGAATTTATTGATTACGGCGGAATTATTAATTTGATTGCCGCAACAGCCGCTGCAGGAGTTACAGGTTATCTAACAATTGAGATGCTGCTTAGATTTTTAAGAAAAAATACTACCTTTGTTTTTATTTTTTACAGGATAATAATCGGCGGGTTGATTTTAATCCTATTGTATAATAATATTATTTTACCATAAGATTTACATTCCCCTGATTATGTATTTATATATTATTTTTTTTTGAATGAATGTAATAAACGAATTAAGATTCATTCATTCGAATGTTTTTAATTTTCGTAGTAAGCTTTTATTATAAGATGTAAATTTTATCGCCCAAATTTTAGGAGGATCTTAAATGCTAAAAAAAATACTATTATTATTGTTTACGCTTACCATTATTTCATGCAGTAATAATGAAACTGAAAAAAAACAACCCGAAGAAAAAAACATATCAAATAATAATAAAGAGGCTAAATTGGAAGAATTATTAAAATTAAATGAAAACGAAATGCTTGTTGCTGTAATTAAAACAGGAATGGGTACAATGGAAATAGAATTATACCCGAATCAAACTCCGAATACTGTAAAAAACTTTGTTGGACTTGCTACTGATAATTATTACGACGGAATAACATTCCATAGGATAATTGAAAATTTTATGATTCAAGGCGGCGACCCTACAGGTACCGGTTCGGGAGGTGAAAGCTATTTTGGAGGTTCATTTAAAGATGAATTTAATCCTTCGCTGATGCACGATAAACCTGGTGTTTTATCAATGGCAAACGCCGGACCAAATACTAACGGAAGCCAATTCTTTATTACGCTTGTTCCAACTCCCTGGCTAAACGGCAAACATACAGTATTCGGACAAGTTATAAATGGCATGGATGTTTTACAAAGTATAGGCAAGGTTAAAACTTCAAAACCTTACGACAAACCTTTAAATGAAGTTGTAATGGAAAGCGTAACAATTGAAAAAAGAGAAAAAAAATAATTAATAAATGAAGCAAAAAGAATTTTTTACATCCCGCTGGGGATTGATACTTTCAGCTCTAGGAATTGCCGTTGGTACAGGCAACATATGGCGATTCTCAAGAATTGTGGCTCAAAACGGCGGGGGTTCTTTTCTTATTCCCTGGGTAATATTTCTTTTAATTTGGTCGATACCATTAATTATTGCCGAATTCGCGATCGGTAAATCGACAAGATTTGGTCCTATAGGCGCAATAGCAAAAACGGCGGGTAATAAGTTCGCATGGATGGGCGCTTTTATTGCGGTTGTTACCACGGCAATTATGTTTTATTACAGTGTTGTTACCGGATGGTGTATAAGATATTTTGTTTCTGCGATTTCAGGCAATTTGTTTAATACAACTGATCATCTTGAATATTGGAATGTATTTTCGCAAAGTTTATTTCCGCTATTATACCATTTTATTGCAATGCTTATCGGGGCTTTTATTATTTACCGCGGAGTTGTAAATGGTATTGAAAAAACAAATAAATTTCTTGTTACTTCCTTATTGATAATACTGTTAATCCTTTTATTCAGAGCTGTTACTTTGCCAAATGCTTTTGAAGGTATAAAATATTTTTTTACTCCTAAACTTGAATACATATTAGATTACAAAGTTTGGCTAAGCGCACTTACTCAAAACGCCTGGGATACAGGGGCAGGCTGGGGACTAATTTTAACCTATGCTGTTTATATGAAAAAAAATGAAGACATTTCATTAAATGCCGCGCTTATTGGTTTTGGAAATAATTCGGTATCGCTTATTGCCGGAATAACAATATTCTCAACTGTATTCGCGTTAAGTTCGGTTGATGCTATGACGCAGATTTCTCAATCAGGTCCAGCAAATACAGGATTAACATTTATATATCTTCCTTTATTGTTCAGTAAAATCTCATCCAGTTTGTTGGTTAATACATTTTTCGCCGGAATATTTTTTCTGGCATTGTCATTTGCGGCAATGTCTTCGCTTATTTCTATGATGGAATTATCAACAAGAACATTTATTGATTTCGGACTTAATAGAAAAAAGGCCATAGCGGTCGTTGGCTTAATGGGATTTATATTCGGGATTCCGTCGGCGTTAAATATGGATTTTTTCACTAATCAGGACTGGGTGTGGGGAGTGGGATTAATTTTAAGCGGCGCATTTATTTCATTTTCTATAATTCGTTACGGAGTTGATAAATTCAGAACGGAAATTATTAATGCCGAGGGGAGTGATATTAAAATCGGGAAATGGTATAATTTTGTAATCGCATTTTTAATCCCTTTTCAAGTTGTGGTATTGTTAACATGGTGGCTTGTTTCTTCGGCATCATGGGACCCTGAATGGTGGAACCCATTTCATGTTGAAAACGCCGGAACCTGCTTGTTTCAATGGGGATTGGTGCTTGCCTTGTTTATAACTATAAATAAAACACTTGTAAGAAAAACAGTTATTTAAGTATGAAATTAGAAGGAATTATAACATTATTTGTAGTTGCCGGAATTGTCTGGGGCGGATTATTTTATTTTTTATATAACGCAGTAAAATTTGAACGGAATAAAAAATCGGATGAGTAATTCAAAACCATTAATCCCGTCAATACACGATATTCAGAAGTATCTTAAAGAAGAAACCTTACTCCCCGTTTACTTTTTATTCGGAGATGACTCATATACAATTGATCAGACAATTAAAACTATACAGAAAGAAACGGACAAATTTATATCTTCAGATTTTGACAAGGAAGTGATTAACGGTGAAAAAGGTTATTCTGTTAACCAGGTTGTTGATCTCGCATCCTCTTTCCCGTTCGGTTCAGGGAAAAGAATTATTATTGTAAAAAATTTTGAAAAACTTTCCGATAGAAAATCTATTGAAACCTATTTAGCAGGTCCTGCCGATTTTACAATTCTTGTTTTGGCTAATTACGGAAAAGTTACGGAGTTTCTTAAAGAACCTTACAAAACAATGCTGAAGAAAAATTACCTGTTCGAAGCTAAAGAATTGCGCGGAGATGAATGGGTGCACTGGATTGTAAGACAGGCTAAAAAAGAAAAACTAATTATTTCATTGGACAATGCACAAATACTTGTTGATACAGTTGGGGAAGAAAAAGGTCTGCTCGAAATGCAGATGACAAAGTTTTATGATTTTCTTGGCGAAGGTAAAGAAATTACAAAAGAAATTATAGAACGGCTTACTTCTTCAACAAAAGAATTTACGATTTTTAACCTGCAGGACTCGTTAGGAAAAGGCGATAAACAAAAATCATTAAAAATAGCTTATAACTTGATTGACAGCGGCGTAGAACCTGTATTTATAATTTCAATGCTTACAAAATTTATTACCACGTTAGCTCAAATTTTGGATTTGATGAAAAAAAGAACCCCGGATAATGAAGCCGCAAAAGAAGCCAACGTATCTTATTATTATTATATAAATTGTAAAAAAGCTAAATTCTTTTTAGCCGATTCCAGGCTGCTTCAAGCTGCGAGAGCCTTACTGAATGCGGATATTACTTTAAAAACTACATCAATCGATTCTAAAACCTTAATTGCTGTTCTTATAACCGAAATGACAACACAAGAAAACATTTAAATAAATTTGATTTTAGCTTTATGAATAACTAAAATTGATTAAAAATTTTTGAAACCTTTTATAATTATCCGAGTATAAAACACATTGAATCAGAACCTTAATAATCTTACAGACGAAGAACTGATTAAAGTATTTCAAGACAGCAATACTCTTGAAGCTTATGAAATTTTAGTGAAAAGGTTTAAAGATCCTTTAACAAATTTTGTTTACAGATTTGTCGGCGACCGAGACGCATGTACCGATATTGTTCAGGATACAATGATTAAATTTTATCTGAATAAGGACTCTTATAAATCTTTCGCTAAATTTTCTACATGGATTTATACAATTGCCGGCAACCTTGCTAAAAATGAGCTGAAAAGAAGAAGAAGAAGAACAATTCTTTCTCTTACAAATGATGATGAAGATAGAACAATTCAAATAGAAGATAAAAAATTTGTAGCTCCCGATAGAGCGGCCGACAGTGAAATAAAAGGGGAGATTGTTCAAAAGGCATTAATGAAGGTTAAACCCGTTTACAGAGAAGTTGTGGTGCTTAGAGATATAGAAGGATTGTCATACGAAGAAATAGCCGAAATAACAGGTCTTTCTATCGGCACTGTAAAATCAAGAATTAATAGGGGCAGAACCCAACTTCAACATTTATTAAAAGACATATATAATTAAGGATGCTTATGGAAGAAAAAAACTACAATTTTAACGATGAAGACCCACGTTTTAAAGATTTAACAAAAATGCTTCAAGATCTTCCTAAAGTTACGGCCGACGATAATTTTGAATTTAATCTTCTTACAAAAATCCAAAACGGAAATTATAATGCGGCCAAATTTAAAGAAAACAAGATTGGATGGGCATGGATTTACGCTCCCGCTACTGCCTTGGTTTTTTCCGCGGTTTTGATTTTCTTTGTCTTTAATCCCGAATATGAAGATTTTGATAATCCGCTTTTAACAAATCCGCCTCTGAGAACAGCACTTATCTCAAATATTCCTGATACAATGATAATTAATTCTACATCTGGAATAGCTGAGAATAATTTATCGCCAAATCAAAAATCTTCTGCTTCAATTAAATCAAAAGAAACAGAGAATTCATATGTAGCTGTTTTTCAGCCGAATGATGTGGTGATAAAGGAGAAAATACCATATCCGTTTGAACAAGGTGTTGATCTTGATAATTATGTCGGACAAAACGGTTTGCAGGGTCAAAGCAGATCTCAGCTTGCAGCTTATGGGAACTATTTCGATTTTGACGGTTTTTTGGTGAGAAAAAACCTTAATAAGGAAAAGGCTATGCTTGAAAAAGCAAGACTTGATTCCTTGCAGAAAGCCCAAGAAACAGAATAAATTAAATAAAAAGAGATGTTTTTCGGAAAATATTTGTTTTTAAAGACATCGATTATTATATTCTATGTCTAAATTTTTGAGGAAAAGGAAGTTATGAAACAAGGAATTCACCCAAACTATAGACCTGTTGTTTTTCAGGATGTATCCGTTGACTATTCATTTTTAACTCGTTCTACTGTTGAAACAAAAGACACGATTGTATGGACAGACGGGAAAGAATATCCTTTGGTAAAATTAGAAATTTCTAGCCAATCGCATCCGTTTTTTACAGGTAAACAGAAAATTCTTGATTCTGCAGGCAGAGTTGAAAGATTTAATAAAAAATACTCTAAAAAATCTGCACAATAAAAAATTTAAATTCTTAAAAAGCTGCTAATCATTTCTGATTGCAGCTTTTTTTGTTTTAAAAAGAATCATAAATTATTATTGCTTACTTTCCTTTAATAAATGATCGACAATCTTTTTATCAAAATAGTTTTATTTTTTTTATCTTACGGTTGATAATAAATTACAGAATTTCCCGGATATTGAATATATGGATGAAGTAAAAGATTATAGCGGACTTAACCTATACCAGGGTGTAAGAGGGGTTGCAGTTAAAGTCCTTAATAGAATTGACAGAACGGATGCGTACCTTGATAAAATGCTCGAAATTGAATTGAAGAATTCCGACTTTAGCGGAGCGGATAAATCGTTGCTTTTTGAAATTGTTCACGGCGTAATTAGATGGTTGGGAAGAATTGATTGGATTCTTACCGGTTTCTATAAAGGTCAGTTCTCCAAATGTATTCCAAATGTTAAAAACGCCATGCGCGTTGCACTTTATCAAATACTCTTTTTAGATAAGGTGCCTGAATACGCGGCGGTTAATGAAGCTGTGGATTTTGTGAAAAAAATTCAAGGACAAAAATCCGCCGATTTAACAAACGCTGTTTTAAGAAATATTATTAGAAGTAAGGAATCAATTCGTTATCCTAAACCCGAAGATGATTTAATAGGGTATCTTGCCGCATACTATTCTCATCCAACATGGCTTGTAAAAAGATGGATTAAACAATTTGGCGAAGATTTTACTAAAGAACTTTTAATTGCGAATAATAATAAACCAGGACTAACCCTGCGTGTTAATTCTTTAAAAACTAATCATGAAGAATTTAAATCTCTTCTTAAAAAAGTCGATCTTAAATTTCATGACGGAAGTTATAACAAGGATTTTATTCGTCTAACGAATTTAACTAACATTGCGGATTGGGAATATTTTGCAAAAGGATATTTTGGTATTAACGATGAAAGTACCGGTTTTGCCTGCAGATTATTGGACCCTAAACAGGGTATGAAGGTTCTTGATTTATGCGCGGCTCCCGGGGGTAAAACTTCTTATTTGTCTGATATTATGCAAAACACCGGGACTATTGTTGCGGTTGACAAATTTGAAAGCAGACTTAAGATTTTGGAATCCAACCTTAAAAGAATGGGCGCAAAAAATGTTGAATCGCAAGCTGTTGATGCTTTTGAATTAAATATTGAGGAAGAGGAAAATAAATTTGATAGAGTATTAATAGATGCCCCTTGCTCTGGACTAGGAACACTTACGAAAAAACCTGATATCAAATGGAAACGTGACCTGGGAGAGATAAGAAAACTTGCTGAAATTCAATTGAGATTATTAAAAAAAGGCGCTTCACTTTTGAAGAAAAACGGGATTTTGGTTTATAGCACGTGCACTATTGAACATGAAGAAAATTTTGATGTAGTTTCTCAATTTTTAAATGATAATCTTGATTTTAAATTAATAAAAGCAAACGGACTATTTGACGAAAATCTATTGGATGCCAACGGATGTATTCAAACTTTTCCTCATACACATTTGATGGACGGAGTATTTGCAGCCAAAATAGAAAGAATTAATTAATTTAATAATTAAACCTAGATTAAAATGCCTACTGAATCAATCAAAAAACTTGCCGATGAATTCAAAAGCCATCGGGAAAAGAAAGAGATTTCACTACAATTAATCCATAATAGAACCAGAATAGATATTAAATACCTTCGCGCAATTGAGGAAGGCAACTTTGATGTTATGCCTCAGGTTTACCTGCGCGCTTTTATTAAAGAATATGCGAAATCAATTGAACTTGATCCCGCGGAAACAATAAAAAAATATGAAATGGCTATTGCGGGAAATTATGGTATTGAAACAACTCGTGACGAGGAAGGAGAAAAATCTAAAAAAGAAATTAAAAGTGAAATTAAAAAATTAATCTATACTTCCGAAAATTTAAAAGGACCTGAAGATTCAGTCCCGCAGAAAAATAATAATTTGCTTATCGGTATTGTAGCGGTTGCATCTGTAATCATTTTGGCGTTGGTAATATATATAATAAGTAATAACTCGGAACCCGAAATACTAAAAGAAAATCAATATCAGGATGTGCTTGAAGAATCGAAAGAAAGATTTGAAGCGCCTTCCGAAGAAATTGTTCCGGCCGAAAAAGTTGACAGCATTTCGCTAAAAATAACTACAGTTGATACTTCGTGGATTAGAATATTAGTTGACGGAAAAGACGAACAGGAGTATATACTTAAACCGCAAAGAGAAAAAGATTTTAAAGCTGCGAGAGAATTTAAATTATTAACTGGAAATGCCGGCGGATTAGTTTTAATATTAAATGGAAAGAAATTGGATTTCGATAATCCGCCGGGCGCAATCCGTAATTATTTAATAAATAGAAAAGGCATTCAAACATTAGAAAGCTCTCCGGTTAAAAGTAAATGAGTAACACCGCAAAAGAGAAAATTGAAATTCTCAGGAATAAAATTCGGGAACATGATTATAATTATTATGTGCTCGCTAACCCATCTATAAATGATTACGATTACGACAAGCTTTATAAAGAATTAGAAAATCTTGAGAATGAAAACCCGAATTTGATTTCACCCGATTCGCCTACTCAAAGGGTTGGATCCGATTTAACAAAGGTATTCAACTCTGTTGAACATAAAATTCCTATGCTGAGTCTGTCAAATTCATACAGCGAAGAAGAATTGATAAATTTTGACAGAAGAGTTAAAGAGGGACTCCCGTCAAATGAAGTTGTTGAATATGTAGCTGAATTAAAAATAGACGGTGTTTCAGTTTCTCTTAAATATGAAAACGGAATTCTTAAAACAGCTGCGACACGCGGAGACGGTTCAACCGGAGAAGAGGTTACAGCAAATGTTAAAACTATTCGCTCCGTTCCGCTTAAGGTGAATTTAAGCAACACGGACAATTATAGTCTCATCGATTTTGAAGTTCGCGGCGAAATTTATATGGAAGTGGAAGCTTTCAGAAAACTGAACGAAGAACGCGAATCCGAGGGAGAAAAATTATTTGCTAATCCCCGTAATTCTTCGGCCGGAACTATAAAAATGCAGGACCCTAAAATTGTTGCTAAACGACCCCTTGATATATTTGTTTATTCACTGCTCTCCGTGAATACATCTTTTAATACCCAATTTGAAAACTTAAAAGTATTGGAAAAACTGGGATTTAAAGTGAATTCTAATTACAATCTTTGTAATAATATAAATGAGGTTCTTCAATATTGTAATGCATGGGAAACTAAAAGAGAAAAACTTCCGTATGAAATTGACGGAGTTGTGATTAAGGTTAATTCTATTAAACAGCAGCAGATATTGGGCAGTATTGCGAAATCGCCCCGCTGGGCAATAGCATATAAGTTTAAAGCTAAACAGGCGGAAACATCGGTAAAGGAAATTAGATGGCAGGTCGGTCGTACAGGAGCCGTTACGCCGGTCGCGGAGTTTGAACCGGTTCTGCTTGCGGGTTCTACGATAAGCCGGGCTACTCTTCATAACATCGAGGAAATCCAAAGAAAAGATATTCGCCGTGGAGATTCGGTCCTAATCGAAAAAGGAGGAGATGTAATTCCCAAAGTTGTTTCGGTAATTCTTGATAAAAGGAAAAAGAACAGTCCGCTTACATTACCTCCGGATAAATGTCCGGTTTGTGCTTCGCCGTTATACAAGCCTGAAAACGAAGTTATGATATATTGCGAAAATAATTTGTGTCCTGCAAAAGTAAAAGGGCAAATTCAGCACTTTGCCGCCCGCAACGCAATGGATATTGAAGGACTTGGCGAGTCTTTAATTAATCAGTTTGTCGATTTGGGTTTCCTAAATTCTTATGCTGATATTTATGAATTAATAAATCACAAAGACAGATTAATAGAGATAGAAAAATTAGGTGAAAAAAGTGTTTCTAATTTAATTGAGGCTATCGAAAAAAGTAAGGAAAAACCGTTTCCTAAAGTACTGTTCGCTTTGGGAATAAGATATGTTGGTATTGGAGCTGCTCAAAAATTGGCTGAGCATTTCGAATCTATTGACAATTTGATGAAAGCAGGCATTGAACAAATTGAAGAAGTCCATGATATTGGTCCGAGTGTAAGCGCAAGTTTAAATAGTTTTTTTTCTATTCAAAAAAATATTCAGACAATTGATAAATTGAAAAAAGCCGGGTTAAAGTTTATTTCCGAAAAAAAGGAAAAAGTATCAAACCTGCTTGACGGAAAAACATTCATTATAACGGGAACACTTTCTATTTCTCGGGAAGAAATGAAGGATAGGATTATTAGCAGCGGTGGCAAGGTTACTTCGAGTATAAGCAAAAACACAGATTATGTGCTTGTCGGAGAAAATCCCGGTTCAAAATTTGAAAAAGCACAGAAGCTGGGAGTTAAAATTATTTCTGAAGATGAATTCTCAAAACTAATTGAGAAAAACTAAAATGTTTGAATCAATAAAAAAAAGAATCGCGAAATATCTTATAATAAAAAAATTTACAAGCGGTTCCGGTGAAGTGAATTTTAATAACTTCTTTAAAGAATCGCTGAGCTTTTTAATTATAATGCCTTCGAACGAGCATGATCTTAATTTTACATTTGAAATTCTTAAATATTTGGAAACGCAAAATAAAAATGTAACAATACTTTGCCAGGCTGTTCGGGTAAATACAATTCCTCAAAAAGATAAATATAAAATTATCTCATACGAGATTACGGATATATCAAAATTATATCTGCCGATGAAAGAATATTTGGACAAACGCGAAAAGAAAACATTTGATATTATTATGGATTTAAATCGTGAAGAAAATCTCTTCTGCAGTGCAATGTCCAATTATTATAATTCTAAGTTCAGGGTCGGATTTCAAAAGGAAAATTCGGATAATTACTATAATTTTCAAATACAAAACGATGAAATAAATTCTGAAATTTCATATAGAAATTTGTTAAATTCACTTCAGATGTTTTGAACTTAGCATAATAAGTAATAAATTTAAACCATTATTTAATAATTAATATCTGCGGTAAAATGGAAGATAACATAAACTTTGAACTGAAAAGAATCGGCGATATTGGAATATTCAAATTGGACGAAAAAAGATTTGATGCTCAAATTGCCGGTTTAGTAAAAGGAGAATTTACTATTCTCATTACAGCTGAAGAAATTAAAAAGCTGGTTATCGATCTTTCGGTTGTTGAATATTGCGATAGTTCGGGTTTAAGTTCTATACTTCTTGCTTTTAGAATTCTTCAATCAAACGGCGGCTTTATAAGACTTGCCGCTCCTCAGAAAAATGTAAGAACTCTTATTGAAATTTCTCAACTTGACAGAATTCTGCCAATCTTTAATACGGTTGAAGAAGCAGTTCAAGATCTTCAAAACCTCTAGGGATAATTCGTGGACAAAAGCATCGACTTTATTATAATTGGCCTATATTTAATAGGTGTTGCCGTCTTTGGTGTTTTTGCCGGAGGAAAACAGAAATCCGTAAAAGATTATTTCCTTGGTTCAAGCTCTGTACCCTGGTGGGCCGTATGTTTTTCAATTGTTGCCGCAGAAACCAGCACACTTACCTTTATTTCAATTCCGGGTCTGGCTTATTTAACAAATTTGAATTTTATTCAAGTAACTATCGGTTATTTAATTGGAAGAATAATTATCGCGGTATTTTTTCTTCCTCAATATTATAAAGGCGAATTAAGTACTGCATACGCATATCTTGAAAACAGGTTCGGAAGAAAAACTCGCTCATTTGCTTCAGTCGTATTTTTATTTACACGTACTGCTGCCGACGGTGTTCGCCTTTTTGCTACGGCTATTCCTCTTAAACTACTTCTCGATATAAATTACCCGACTGCAATAATTATCATTGCCATTGTTACATTGCTTTATACTACAACAGGAGGATTAAAAGGCGTAATATGGGTTGATGTAATTCAAATGTTTATATATATAGGCGGCGCTTTAATTGCGGGTTATTTGTTAATTAATAATTATCTTCCCAACGGATGGCAATCTGTAGTTGATGCTGCAATTCCGGCAAATAAATTAAATTTTATAAATTTTGGTTTTGATTCCGGGATCTCTGGATTTTTTGCTCAGCCTTATACCTTAATAGGAGGAATATTAGGCGGAGCATTTTTATCAATGGCTTCGCATGGTACCGATCAGTTAATAGTGCAGAGACTCCTTTCAACAAAAGATTTAAAGAGTAGTCAAAAAGCGATAATCGGTAGCGGCATTATTGTAATATTTCAATTTATACTTTTTTTAATCGTTGGCGTAGCGCTTTATGCTTATTACGGCGAATTAAATCTAAAAGCTGATGAAATTTTTCCGAAATTTATAATTGAACAGCTGCCTGTTGGAATATCAGGAATTATTATAGCCGGACTTTTTGCAGCTGCCATGTCTACGCTTGCGGGTTCTATCAGTTCTCTTTCTTCTTCTACAATGCTGGATCTTTATAAACCATTCTCAAAATCTACAGATGATAAAAAGGATCTAAAAGTATCAAGACTATTTACTTTAATGTGGGCTGTATTATTAGTCTTATCGGCAATATTTTTTATGAATTCTTCCCGGGTAGTGGTTGAACTGGCTTTAAGTATCGCTTCATTTACTTACGGCGGTTTGTTGGGCACATTTTTACTTGGATTATTTGTTAAAAAAGCAAAACAGGAAGATGCACTTGCCGGTTTTGCCTCCGGAATTTTTATAATGATTACAGTAATATCTTTACAGTTGGTAGCATGGACCTGGTTTACATTAATCGGTGTAGCTACTACACTTTTGGTCGGTTCTTTATTAAGTTCGTTAAAAGAAAATAAGTCCAGTTAAATTTTATTAGTACCGACCAAACAACTAACAAATATTGCTGCAATATTTTAATAATTTTCATTTATTTTGTTAACCCTGTTATCACTTTATAATTATAATTATTGTTTATTTACGCGGATAAAAATGATTGGAAAAGCAGACTTAAAAAAAATTAAACTGGTTGTATTTGATCTCGACGGAACCTTACTTAATGAAAATAATGAAATTGGAATTAATTCGATTTCCCTGATTAAAAAATTGCAGATGAAAGGAGTCAATTTTTCAATTGCTACCGGAAGACTATACAGCGCAATGGTTCATCATGCCGAAACTCTCGAATTAAAAGTTCCTTTGATTACACTTGACGGCAGTATGATTAAAACAATGGATAATAATATTATATTTGAATCTTGTGTAAGTAAAAAGCATATCCGGAAAGCAATTCAGTTAGCTGACCAAAATTCGATGAATATTGCATTATGTCACGCAGACGCAATATATTACACGGAAAATAATTCAGCTATACCGAGTATTACCGATAAATTTGGTGCTGCGTTTGTAGAAGTTAAATCTTATGAAAATTATTTAAATAATACGCTTGAAATTATTATTACCGGAGATTATAAAAATAGCATTAAAGCGGTAAAAGAAAAACTTAGCTTTCCGTATTGCTGGGGGTTAAATTCCGTATATTATAAAGCTCATTCACATGATATTTATAATCTTGAAATCCGGAATCAAGGTTCATCCAAGGGCAAAGGATTAAAAAGACTAATTAGATATTTGAAAATAAAGGAATCTGAAACTGCTGTTATGGGTGACTGGTATAATGACAGATCTTTATTTGAAACAAAAGCGGTTAAAGCTGCAATACAGAATGCTGTGCCGGAAATTAAAAGAATGGCTGATTATATTACCGAAAGAAACAACAATGAAGACGGTACGGCAGAATTTTTAGAAATGATATTAAAAGCGAAAAAATAATATGGATTCCGAAGAAAAAAACAGACTTGAAACAAGTAACAGAATTAAAGTACTTTTAGTTCTTGTAACTATTATTCTTATTGTACTGATGTTTCCTAAAGGTGAATCAATAGAATCAGACGTTTCTGTCGGTACAATATGGATTCAGGATGATTTAATTGCTTCAACAACATTTGAGATTTTGAAAGATACTGAATTATATGAAAGGCAGAAGAAACAGGCTTCAGATAATATTCATATGATTTTTCAGAAAAACGATGAAATCCCTCAGGCCGTTAATGACACGTTAAAAAATTACAACAGAAGATTTTTAGATTTACTTGATCAAGCGATACTTTCGGGTAATAGCGAGCAGGTCAATATTGGATTCTTAAACCAATCTTCATTTGATACCTTTAAAAATTTAAGGAAAAGAGAAAACATTCTTTCTTCTTCTTCAGGCAAAAAAATGAAAGATGTTTTTGATATTTCATTGTTGCTTGTAAATAGAATATACAGGCAGGGACTTCTAAATATTAGCTACAGCAATATTCCGCGCGATAGTATCTCTGTCCGCGAAGGACGCATTGAAAGAATATTTCCGAGCTCACGTTTTTATGATAACATTACCGCTCAAAATTTTATTGCTAATTATTTAAGTAACTATTTTAGTAGAAATGAAGAATTAAACGGCGCGGTTAATGAGTATGTTTGGCATTTTATACGCCCCGATTATATTTATAATGACTCGCTGACAATTGAAGCAAAAAGAATTGCGGAAGACCGAATCCCTAGAAATGAGGGAATAGTTAACGAGAATGAAAGAATAGTCGCAAAGCATGACAGGATTACCAAAGATATAAAATCTAAAATTGATTCTTATAGAATTGCAAAAGGAGAAGAAACAGGTTTTTGGGGAAGGTTTGCACAAAACCTAGGTAAGTTTCTTCACATTATTGCGATATTAACCCTGTTTATAATTTATATCTATCTTTTCAGAAAAAAAATATATAATGATAATTTTAAAATACTTTTAATCGCAATAGTTATACTATTTGTAAATTCTATTGCCTTTTTAGTTTTCCGGATTGAAGTTAATCTGCCCGTTGAAATGTTGGTTTTTGTGCCGGTTGCATCAATGCTCTTAACCATAATTTTTGACTCGCGCGTCGGGTTTTATGCAACAATTATCGTTGCTTTAACTGCAGGCGCCTTAAGAGGAAATGATTATGTCTTCGCGGTTATGAATATAGTCGCCGGCGGACTTGGAGCTTATACAGTCCGCGATATAAAAAATAGAAATCAAATCTTCCGTTCATTCTTTTTTATTTTATTGGGATATGTTATTAGCATTGCCGCGTTCGGACTTGAAAGTTTTGAATCGATTGATAAACTTTTAATTCAAGCGGGGTTTGCTGCCGTAAACGCTTTATTCAGCGCTGTGTTAACATACGGGTTAATTATTTTCTTTGAAAGAATATTTAAAATTACCACCGATTTAACCTTACTTGAATTGTCAGATTTTAATACTCCGTTATTAAAACTGCTGGCTCAAAACGCCCCCGGTTCTTTTACGCACTCAATGACAATTGGATCTATGGTTGAAAATGCAGCCGCGGAAATAAATGCTAACCCGATACTTGCGCGTGTGGGTGCATACTATCATGATATCGGCAAAACAATTGAACCCGAGGTATTTGTTGAAAATCAGCTCGATAATAAAAACCTGCATGAAGAACTAACTCCCGAAAAAAGTGCTGAATTAATTATTAATCATGTAAAGAAAGGAATTGACCTTGCTAAGAGTTATAATCTTCCTAAAGAAATCGTAGATTTTATTCCAATGCATCACGGAACAATGAGCGTTTCTTATTTCCATGAAAAAGCCAAAGAAAAATACGGAGAAGAAAATGTTAATATTGAAGATTACCGTTACCCCGGTCCTAAACCAAATTCAAAAGAAACAGCTTTGATAATGCTTGCAGATGCTTGTGAATCTACAGTGCGCTCAATGACTGATCCCGAAGTTAATAAAATTGAAAATGTAATTAATAATCTTTTTAAAATTAGAATTAATGACGGGCAGCTGGATAATTCTCCGATTACTTTGAGAGATTTAAAACGTATTAAAGAGATATTTTTGAAAACTCTTCTTGTACAGCATCATAAAAGAATTCGATATCCCAAACAAGATGAAATTGAGAACGGCAGTTCCGATAAATAATGCAAGACTTCTTAAAAGAATATCTAAGCGTAATTAAGCTTGAAAAAAATCTGTCCGATAATTCCGTTGCTTCTTATGGAACAGATTTAAATAAATTTTTGGAATTTATAGAAGAAAAAAAAATTAAAGATTGGAACAATGTTAATTCAGATCTTATTGTTTCGTTTTTTCAAAATCAGAAAGAAGAAGGAGTTGGTTCTTCAACAACGGCTAGATATTTATCTTCTCTTAAAGGTTTCTTCAAATATCTGTTCAAAAATAAATATGTTGAAAAAAACCCTGCGGAAAACCTGTCTTCAACTAAAATCTCAAGAAAACTTCCAGCTGTTTTATCTGTAAATGAAATTGATAAAATATTGGACCTGCCCGACATTAACAATAAATTAGGTTTGAGAGATAAAGCTGTATTGGAAATTTTATACTCTTCGGGGCTGCGGGTTTCGGAATTAATTAACTTAAAGATAAGCGACTTATTTTTTAACGATGAAGTTATAAGAGTATTGGGCAAAGGTTCAAAACAAAGAATTGTGCCCATTGGTAGCAGCGCAATTAAATGGTGCCGGGAATATTTAATGAAATCAAGGATTTATTTAGAGAATAAATCCAAAAGCCGCAACTTTGTTTTTCTCAATTCCCGGGGAACAAAACTATCGCGTATGGGCGTATGGAAAATTGTTGATAATTATACCAAAGAAGCCGGTATAGAAAAAGAAGTGCACCCGCATACATTCCGCCATTCTTTTGCAACTCATTTGCTGGAAGGAGGGGCTGATCTACGTGCAGTGCAGGAAATGCTTGGACACGCAGATATATCAACAACTCAAATTTATACGCATATTGATAGAGAGTATATAAAACAAGTTTATAGAGATTTTCATCCAAGGGAAAAAGAAGATGCCTGATATTCAAGTTAGTGAGCGCCTTATTTCATTTTTATACTTTCTACCTATATTTTTTGTGTCGTTAGCTGTCCATGAATTTGCGCATGCATATACCGCAAATAAAAAAGGAGATTCAACGGCTAAAGATCTCGGACGTATGACATTAAACCCGTTAAAACATATTGATCTTGTAGGCAGTGTTCTTATGCCTATTATGGCGTTTGCATCGGGATTTGCATTAATCGGATGGGCTAAACCTGTTCCTGTAAACAGAAATAATTTTAAGGATCCGCTTAAAGACGATGCTTTGGTTTCTGCAGCCGGGCCAATATCAAATTTTGTTCTTGCAGTATTATTCTTTTTATTTTTTGCCTTAATTGATAATTTAATTCCGGATGGTTTTGAATTAATAAAAAATGTTTTATGGTTCGGCGTGTTTTTTAACATATTTCTTTTCGCTTTTAATTTATTGCCCTTTCCTCCTCTTGACGGTTCGCACATATTATATGATTTATTTCCTAACAAATATACCGCCAAACTGTTAAGTCTGGGTTTTTACGGGACTTTCATATTATTTTTATTTATATATAGTCCGTTATGGGATTATTTTTTCTCCGTTGTAAATTATATATTAAAAATGTTTCTTTTAATAAAGAACATCGCGTGAAAAAAAAGAATATTAAAAAAAATTTATTGTATCTTCTTGCTTTAATTATTATCTGGTCCTGTTCGGATAACAGCAAAATTAATTATGTAATACCAAAACCTTATTCGATCAGGATAAGTAATGAATTAAATATTTATCAAGCCGACTCATTAAAAAATCATCTCAAAAATATAATTTCCGATTCGCTATTTCTAATTAACGATGATGACTTTTACACAATAAATATAGGATATTTTAACTCTTCGCTGTCGGCGGGAGAAAAAGCCTTTAATTACTTCTGCGATTCTCTAATTGGCGAGTATTCAATTTATTATGGCGATAGTGTAAAAGTTTATGATGAATACCGCTATGTCCCGTTTCTAGGAGAAGATTTTAACAGACCGGCTTTATTTAAATATGATCTGCTGAAAAAGAAGAAGCGAATTATCTGGAGCAAATGGGGTAGGAAAATATTAAACTTATCTTATCCAAAGAATTTTAGTCCTGCTTATTTTTATACAGCGCTTACTTACGGACGTGATGCCGGATTTCCTTATATAACAGATGTACGCGTATATAAATTTAATATTTATGACAATACAATAAAAAGACTTGAAAAAATAGGAAAAGGTCTTCAAGTATTCTCTGAATTTGATTCCTCGTGGTATTACAATGTTTATTTTAATATACTCGATTCTACAAATACTTCAGATTTAATACAGATTAAAAACACATACAATGCGAAAGGCGTTAAAATAGAATCGAGTGAAAAAATCTATAATATTTTAAATGACGGATATCCTGTGCCGCGTTTACCTCTTCCTAGGCTTGTTTCCCCAAATAGAAAATATTTCTTAAAAGCCGAAGGAAGCGATTCTTCAATTTCTTATTTCCTGAATAATTATGATAAGAACAAAAGAGATTTTGTTTTTTCCTCGGAATTGGAGCCTGGGAAAATTGAATGGAGCAGGGATGAAGATTATTTAATGATTAGTTTTAAGAATCCTGCCAATGATGAAGATTCTAAATTATTGCTGATCGAAACTGATGGGGCTTCGATAATAAAAGAATTTAATAACAGCGGGGCTCTGAATTTTATTGTACACGGCGATTTGCTTATATTTGATAGCTGGAATCTTAATGATTCGCAGATAATTATTTATAACTATAAAAAGCGTATGCCCTTCGATACATTATCGGTTTACGGAGGCTGCGGATTAAACTATATTAAATCAGAATATATCGGTTATTGATTGAAAACATATTATAAGATACTTAATTATGTGAAGCCGTATTGGAAACATTTGGGCGTTTCTATAATTTGCACGGTTCTTTATGCATTGCTTAACGGAGCTTCTGTTTATTTAACCATACCTTTGCTTGAAACCCTTTTTAATAGTGGTACCGAAAGCATTTCTATCGAAAAAAAATCTGATAACGCTAATGATAGTATTATTATTCCACCGGAATTAAATGAACAAATTACATCTTTTACAGAAGATATTAAAAATTATATTTTTTCAGGCGATCAAAGTGAGGTTCTTTTAAAAATCTGTTTGTTGATTTTTATTGCGTTTTTGGGTAAAAATATCTTCGCTTATTTCCAGGCATTTTTTCTCGCTTTTGTTGAACAGGGAGTTATAAAAGATTTAAGAGATGCAGCCTATAAACATCTACATAAACTTCCTATGAGCTACTTTAAAGGTGAGAAAACTGGTAATTTAATTTCAAGAATTGTTAATGATGTTTATGTTGTGCAGACTAGTGTGTCAACCGTTTTTCTTAATCTTGTTAGAGAACCGTTAACAATAATTGTTTTTTTAGGAATAGCTTTTTCAATAAGCTGGAGACTTACATTATTCTCTTTTGCAGTTCTGCCTTTCTCATTGTTTTTTATTTCATGGATTGGATTAATTCTCCGAAAACAAAGTACAATACTACAGGAAAAAATGGCCGATTTAACAACGATTCTTCATGAGACTATTTCCGGTGTCAAAATTGTTAAAGCATTCGGCATGGAAAATTATGAAAACAAAAAGTTTATAAATCAAACAAACAAGCTTAGAAAAACTGTACTAAAAATGGTGCGCATAAGAAACGCCGCCGCTCCTATTACAGAATTTTTAAGTGTGGTTGTTGGTGTTGCAATAATTTATTACGGCGGTCATCTTGTTTTACAGGAAGGCACTTTAAAAGCAAGTGAGTTTCTCGGATTTCTTTTCGCGATTTTCAGCATCATGCCTCCCGTAAAAGAATTAAGCAGTGTTAATAATAAAATTCAGGAATCAAGCGCAGCGGCCGACAGAATATTTGAAATATTGGAAACAGAACCTAAAATTAGAAACATACAAAATGCCGTTTCAATTGATACCTTTAATTCTAAGATCTCATTCATGAATATATTTTTCCATTATGACGATTCGGATGAACTTATTCTAAACGATATAAATTTTGAGGTAAATAAAGGTCAAATAATTGCACTTGTTGGAAGCAGCGGCGCTGGAAAATCTACTCTCGTAGATTTAATACCAAGATTTTATGATCCGACTGGCGGACAAATATTATTTGACGGAATTGATTCCAGAGAAATTAAAATTGAAGATCTCCGAAAATTAATGGGAATTGTAACGCAAGAAATAGTATTGTTTAATGAATCAGTAATAAATAATATAGCATACGGGTTTACAGATTACCCCGAAGAAAAAATTATCGCAGCCGCTAAAGCCGCTAATGCTCATGATTTTATTCTTGAACTGCCTCACGGATATGAAACTATAATCGGCGAAAGAGGAACTAAACTATCCGGCGGACAAAGACAAAGAATTTCTATTGCACGAGCCTTGCTGAAAAATCCTCCTATTATGATCTTTGACGAAGCTACTTCCGCATTGGACAACGAATCGGAGTTGCTTGTTCAGGAAGCCATTGAGAGACTTATGAAAGAAAGAACTACCTTTGTAATTGCTCACCGTTTAAGCACAATAAGAAACGCAAATAGAATTCTTGTAATGGATCAAGGCCGTATTATTCAAGACGGCGATCATCAAACACTTATTCAAGAAAAAAATGGTCTTTATAAAAAACTATACGAAATGCAGTTTAATTAACGGATTGTAATTTGAAAAATGTATCATCGATCAAATTAATTGATAACATAATATTATTTTTTACCGTAGTATTTTTAGCCAGTTTAACTAATTCCATATTTGTAAACCAGTTAGGTTACTACGGGGCGCTGATTTTTATAGTTATTAAATCATCCATATTAAAAGAAAACGCTTTTAAAAAAAATGGACTGGAAATATTTTTCATTCTTTTTATTTCAGCCGAAATATTATCTACTATATTTTCTGAAAACCTGCCGCAGTCATTTAATAATTTATTAAAAAGAGTATTACTGCTCCCTGTAGTATATATTATAATTGCTTCCGCGGATTCAAAAGAAAAAACGAAATTATTCTTCAAAATTTATATCAGTTTTGCCGTTATTAGCGCGGCAATTTATTTATTTAACTCATATCAATACTTTATTACAGGATTATTCAGTATAACCGGCTCGGGACCTTCGGTTTTTCAGTATCCGATCACAACTTCGGAATTGTTAAGTTTTACTGTAATTTTTCTCTTCGCTTTTTTAATTAATGAAAAGGGAAGTTATAAAAATAAGATTATAATTTTATTGGGATTTATTATTTCGGCTGCGGCGTTAGCAGCCACTTATAAACGGACCGGATGGCTTGGAGTAGCCGCCGGAATTGTTTTTATATTATTGATTAGAAAAAAATATTTGTACTTGGTGCCTGTAGTACTTGCATTGGTTTACTTGGTGTTTTCGGCAAAAAATGGAAGTAGTGTTTATATATACAACTATGATTCAAATATTTATAGCGAATCTTCTTCCTTTGATACAGAAGGAAGAGCTTCCGATATTTTACCGGATAACGGCGGGAAATATTATTTATCGGATTATGAAAATGGACTAATAACTTTTTCCGGGAATAAAATTATTAACAAGTTAGAGCTGCCGGAACCTATTGTAAAATTATTGAAATGGAACGATAGTCTTTATTGCGCGGCTTTAATAGATACACGGTTTATTCTCCTTAATAAAAATATAAACGGTCAATTTGAGACTGATGCGGAATTGTTGTCGCCCGGATATACACGGGATTATAAAATCAGAAACAATTATTTGTATGTGCTTGACAGCGACAGCGGATTAACTGTATTCGATGCGGATAAAAAAGGCACAAGGTTCCCTCAGATTAATAATAACGTTCTGCTTGAAATTGATTCATTAAGAATGGTTCTTGTTACAACGGACAGAAAACTAAAAATTTATAAACTTAATAACTATTTGCCCGCAGAAATTATTGATTCTCCGCCGATTGAAGGTAACCTGAATTTTATAAAACTTTTCAACAATGAATTATTATTTTCCGACAAAAGCGGAATTAAAAAGTATGATTTTAGTTCTCAGAAAACTTTGGATATTAAATATGCCGGCGATGAAAAAATATATAATCTATATCAAGAAGAACAAAAATTATTTGCCGTAACTGCAAACGGTACAATTTACGATATTGATAAACATATAATCGATTCATTGAAAATAATCTCAAAAATTGAAGCTGGTTTTATACCTCAGTCAATTTCATATGAGGGTAATAATTTATTCCTCACAAAGGTGAAACGAAGTAGATTAGCCAGTATATTCGATCCATACCTTCCTTCAAATACTGTAAGAATATCACTTTGGACTGCCGGCTGGGAAATATTTAAGGATAATCCTATTTTTGGAGTGGGTGACATTGATTTAGCTGGTTTGTATATAAAATACAAATCAAAGTATGATAAAGAAATCCAAGGTCATTTACATAATAATTACGTTCATCTACTCGCAACATTAGGAGCTTTCGGTTTTATTATTGTCGCTCTGCTACTATTGAAAATATTTATCGAAAATATAAAAATATTTAATAGCCTTAAGAATATACCTTTTGCTTCTTCATTTTCTTTAGGCGCAATCGGTTGCTTTGTGTCATTTTTAGTAGCCGGACTAACGGAATGGAATTTCGGCGATCATGAAATAATTACTATGATTTGGTTTATAACTGGATTAAATTTCGCATTTTATTTTCAATATAAAGAAAAACATAAAGCCTGATTATTTACTAGATTTATTTATTGTTTTAAAGTAATTCGATTTTACAATTTTTCTAATAGCTTTAATAATAAACATATAATCCCGCATTGCAGCATCTCAAATACTTGCTTGCGGAAAATTCTGTAACCCGGAAAAATAGGCTGCTAAAATTTTGAATAAGGAAAAAATAAAAATTCTATTCATTACTGTTAGGGCTGATTTTGGCGGCGGACCGGAACACTTATATAAACTCGCAAAATATCTATCAAACGAATTTGAAAATTATTTCGCTTGTCCTGATGATTTCCCTTACTATGAAAAATATTCAAGGCTGGCGGGACGAAGCAGAATTACTAAAATACCTCACAGGAAAATATCGTTATTTGCACTCCTAAAACTTATTTATGTAGTTAAGAAAAATAAAATAAGAATAATACATTCACATGGAAAAGGAGCGGGCGTATACGGAAGATTAATTTCCGTATTATCCGGAAGAAGCTGCATCCATACTTTTCACGGTCTGCACATCGGCAGTTACGGATTCTTAAAAAGAAATTTATATCTTATTTTCGAGAGAGCATTATCAATCGTCACTTCAAAAATTATAGCAGTATCTCAAAGTGAAAAAGAATTAATGCTTAAAAACAAAATTAGCGTTTCAAATAGAATTGAATTAATTGAAAACGGCGTTGAGGTTACGGAGAAAAGGATTAATACTCATTTGAGCCAAAATGAAAAATTTAACATAATAACAATTACCCGTTTTGATTATGCGAAGAATTCGGGATTGCTGTTTGGAATTGCGCTTAGTTTGAGATCAAAACTCAAAACAAAAGAATTTGTAATAAATGTTTTAGGCGAAGGGGAAGGGAAAAAAGAACTTAAAAGTAAAATTGAAAATAGTCCGGTACGTGATAATTTTGTTTTCTGGGGTGCGGTCACAAATCCTCAGTACTATTTATTAAAATCACATTGTTATCTTTCAACATCACGCTGGGAAGGTCTGCCTTTGGCTGTTCTGGAAGCAATGGCGGTTGGACTTCCGGTTATAGCTTCAAACGTTGCGGGTAATAAAGATGTAGTTAAAGAATCGGTGAACGGTTTACTTTATGATATTAATAAACCAGAGGACGCTGCAGATTGTTTAATTAAAATCATAAATAATAGTTTTTTATTCTCCGCTTTTTCAAAAAATGCAGTCGATCAAATTATGAAGAATTACACATTGGATTCTATGGTAAAGAAGACGGAAAATTTATATTATAGTGTCATAAATAAGAGAACTTAAGGGGATTTAGTTTGAAATTAGCAATTGTGCATGAATGGTTTTTAGATTATATGGGTTCTGAAAAATGCGTTGAGTCGTTTACAAACCTATGGCCTGATGCTGATGTGTATGCTTTGTTCGATTTCTTAAATGATGAACATAGAGAAATAATTTTAAAAGGGAAAAATTCTAAAACCAGTTATCTTCAAAAATTCCCTTTTATGGAGAAACATTTCAGAAATTATTTCCCATTATTCCCGTTTGCAGTTGAGCAGCATGATGTAACCGGGAATGATGTAGTATTAACAAGCTCCCATTCGTTTGCAAAAGGAATAATCACGAGCGTAAATCAGCTCCATATCTGTTACTGCCATACTCCAATCCGCTATGTATGGGATTTATACCACCAGTACTTGAAAGAATCAAATTTGGATAAAGGATTTAAAGGTTATATTGCTAAAAGAATGCTTCATAAAATAAGATTGTGGGACTCAACAACTTCCAATAGGGTTGATTATTTTATCGCGAACTCGAATCATGTTGCGAAACGCATAAAAAAAATTTACGGTAAAGATTCGGAAGTAATATTTCCGCCGGTTGATACCGATAAATTTGAAACTGAAAGCAACAAAGATGATTATTACCTTGTTGTATCAAGGTTCGTTCCTTATAAAAAAGTTGATTTGATTGTAAACGCTTTTGCGCAAATGCCCGATAAAAAGTTAGTTGTAATTGGAGACGGACCTGACATGAATAAAATTAAAGCAGCGGCCGGTAAAAATATCGAACTATTAGGACATCAATCATTCTCAGAATTAAAAAAATATATGATGAAGGCCAAAGCATTTGTATTTGCCGCGGAAGAAGATTTCGGAATAACAAACGTAGAGTTAATGGCTTGCGGAACTCCGGTAATCGCATATAAAATTGGCGGCGCTTCCGATTCTGTTATTCACAACAAAACCGGAATTCTCTTTGATGAACAGAATACTAAAAGTATTATTGATGCCGTCAACAATTTTGAGCAAAATAAAGATAAGTTTGATCCAATTGAAATATCTAAACATGCGGAAAGTTTTTCAAGAAAAAATTTCGAAATTAATATCAAAGAATTTGTTGAAACAAAATACGGGCAATTTAGAAATTAGAATTAATATTTGGCTGACAGGTTGCAATTATGTTGATAAATCAAAAATCTATTCAAAGTCTAAGAATATTCTCTGATCTAATTATTATTAATATTTCCTTTTTGGCGGCCGGGGTTCTTGCTCAATCATTACAAATATTACTTGATAGAAATTTTATATTTATACTTTTGCTGTTGCTGAATTTGATCTGGTTTTTTACTTCCCGTTCTGTTAGATTATATCAAGACTTAAATTACCGTCCCTTCAGTCTGCAGATAATTCAAGTATCAAAAGTTGTTTTTGTTCAATTATTATTCTCTGTACTTTTTATTTTTTCCGTTAAAGAAGACCTTTTTACAAGAAATTTCATTTTATTTAATTCTGCTTTTGTATGGTTTCTTGTACTATCAAAAGAATATTCCGTCCGTAAATGGGTTTTCAGCCAAAGGAAGAAACATAGTTTATTAAAAAAAATACTAATTGTAGGTACCGGTGAATTAAGCGAGTCCTTTAAAGAATTTATTGAAAACAACTCCGAATTCGGATTCGGTTTTGCCGGATATATTTCGGTTGATGGTTCAAACGGAGAAAATATTCTGGGAGATTTTGATAAGATTGAAGAAATTATTCAGACAAATAATATAAACGATGTTGTAATCGCAATTCCAAGCATATATTCAGAGTATATTGAAAAATCAATAAAGATATGTGATAAAAACGCAGTTAACTCCTACATAATTCCTGAGTACTTTAAATTCCTGTCCAGCAAATTTCAAATTAATTATTTTGGCGACTTCCCTATAATTACCGTTCGCAACAATCCGCTTGATGAAATTCAATGGAGATTGTTAAAGAGAGTTTTTGATATTGTATTTTCCTTTTTTGTGATTGTATTTGTCTTGTGGTGGCTGTTTCCTGTAATTTCAATTTTAATAAAACTTACATCTAAAGGGCCTGTGTTATTTCTGCAGGATAGAGTCGGTACCGGCAACAAACATTTTAAATGTTATAAGTTCCGTACAATGAGACTGGAATCGTCACTTGATAATAAATCGAATAAAATTGTTACCAAGGGAGACAGCAGAATTACCGAAATCGGATCTGTTTTAAGAAAAACTAATCTTGATGAGATACTGCAATTTTGGAACGTCTTAAAAGGTGATATGTCCGTCGTCGGTCCAAGACCTCACCCAATTCCATTTAACGACATGTACAGCGAGTTTGTTGAAGAAATAAAACTGCGCCATAGGGTTAAACCGGGAATTACGGGGTGGGCTCAAATACACGGACTTAGAGGGGACGTGGACGATTACGAAGAAAATAAACTGCGTGCAAAGAAAAGAATAAAATATGATATTTGGTATATCGAAAACTGGACTTTCGGTTTGGATATAAGAATTATTTTTGATACCGTTATACAGATATTTACAGGAAAAAACAGAGGATTCTAATTTTTAATAAAAAAAGTGATTAAAAGTGAAAATTGGATTAATACCTAACATTTCTAAAGAAGATATTCTTGATGTAGTTACAATACTTATTCAGAAACTCAGCGCTAATGATATTGAATACGTCTTAAGCAATTCTTTAAAAGAACTTAAAATGAAATTCAATAAATCAATTAATAATTCAGAATTTATGGGACATAAGGAATTAAGCGAGTCATGCGATATTTTAATATCAATTGGCGGCGACGGCACAATGCTGAATACTGCATTTGAAGCTCGAGAATCTAATATTCCTATGTTAGGATTAAACTTCGGAAAACTGGGGTTTCTCGCTGAGTTCGATATGAAAAGCCTTGATAAATTTATTGAAGATTTGCGGACTGGCAATTATGAAGTTGAAGAAAGAATGGCACTGGAAGGATGGACAAATTATAAAAGTGAAGAAAAAATGTTCGCGATAAATGATATTGTGATTGATAAAGGCGGCTGGCCGAAGATGATTCAGATGACTATCAAAGTAGATAATGAATATGTAACAACTTTTTCGGCAGACGGTGTAATTATCGCGACTCCGACGGGTTCAACCGGTTATTCATTATCAACAGGCGGACCTATTGTTAACCCCAAAAGCGATGTTATAACTCTTAGCCCTATTTCACCGCATTCATTAACAATGCGCCCGCTTGTTCTTTCCAGCAAACAGAAAATTTCAATTGAGGTTGAATCTCATCATACTTCCGTTCAGGTTAATTGCGACGGCAACCGAGTTTATAGTTTCTCACCTCCATTAATTGTTGAGGTATGCAAAAAAGCAAAAGGCGTAAAATTGGTGCATACCGATTCGACAAATTATTTTGAAATATTGAGGAATAAGCTATTTTGGGGTTTAGACGTTAGAAATAAACCTCATCATAATGAAGGCAAATAGAATGAAGATATTAATATTTATGTTTTTATTTACGTCCGTAATAACTGCGCAGAATAAAATTACGATTGATGAAAGAACTAATCGGAATATGGCCGTCGGATACTGTAATAGAACTATATTTGAAGATTCAAGTTTCGTAAATTGGTTTAATGAAGAGTATTCCAATTATGAAATCAAAAATATTGATGATGTATCTGATAAATTAGCGGATATAAATGTTACTATTGTTCTTGGAACTTGGTGCGGAGACAGCAGAAGAGAAGTCCCGCGTTTTTATAAAATATTGGATTCTTTAAATTTCCCCGATGATAGAATCAAATTATTATTTGTTGATAGAAAGAAACAGGGGATTGAAAATGAAACAGAAGGATTAAATATTGAATACGTTCCAACCTTCATTTTTTATAGGGATGAGAAAGAAATAGGAAGAATTATTGAAACACCCGATGAATCATTAGAAGAAGATTTAATTTCAATTGCTGAATAATATTATTAAATAGTTATTAAGTATTAAAAAAGGGGAACAAATTGTTCCCCCTTTTTTAATTTGTTCAATAAGTTGTAATTACTAATTATTATTAATTTCAAACTCCGGAATTTCAATTAGATCTGCATCATCAAAATTTTTCGGTTTGGTACCGTTGCCGTTTTTCCTATCTGAAATTTCAATATTAACTTTTCTAATATCTTCCGTTTCATCGGACATGCTCGGAAATCCGGGTCCTTTGTATTCTTTATAAACAAAATTTTCGTACTTATAATTTCTGAGAATAATTTTGTCTTCGTCCTGATGCAGTACATATTTAGGTAGCAGCGGAATTTTGCCACCTCCTCCGGGAGCGTCAATTACAAAGTGGGGAATAGCAAGTCCGCTTGTGTGACCGCGAAGATTATCCATTATCTCTAATCCTTTAGCCACAGAAGTTCTGAAATGGCTTGCGCCCTTGGTTTCATCAGCCATATATAGGTAGTAAGGACGCACTCGCATTTTTAATAATTTCAGAAGAAGTTCTTTCATAACTTCGGAACTATCGTTAACGCCCTTCATAAGAACAGCTTGATTATTAACCGGGCAGCCAGCATCGATTAGCATTGAGCATGCCTTTTTACTTTCTTCGGTAATTTCCCATGGATGATTAAAATGAGTATTAACATAAATTGGATGATACTTTTTAATCATCTCACAAAGTTTAGGAGTAATCCTTTGCGGAAGTACGCAAGGCATTTTTGTTCCTAGTCTAATTATTTCAACGTGCGGAATTTCTCTCAATCTGCTCAATATTCTTTCAAGCAGGTAATCGGTAAGCATAAGCGGATCGCCGCCGGAAAGAACAACATCGCGGATTTCTTTATGCTCTTCAATATAGTTAAATGCGGATTCAAGAGATTTCATTGAAATTTTATCTGAATCTCCGACCTTTCTTTTTCTTGTGCAAAAGCGGCAATACATACCGCATTGACTTGTTACAAGAAATAAGCATCTGTCGGGATATCTATGTGTTATATTGGGAACAGGGCTCATTTCATCTTCGTGCAAAGGATCTTCCGTTCCTTCAATATCTTCAAGCTCAATTCTATCGGGTACGCATTGAAGCCAAATTGGGTCTCCCGGATATCTAATTAAGCTGAGATAATAAGGATTAATCCTTGCTTGAAAGAATTCATCAAGTTGTTCAGCAACGCTTTTATCGAGATTAAATTTCTCAACAAGCTGATCAACAGTATGAATACTGTCACGAATCATCTGCTGCCATAATTCCATTTAGTATTCCTTTATTTATTTAGATATTTGCCAAACATTACTAAATCATCACCAACAGAATAAAAGTCTTTAATTAAGGAAACCGTATCATAACCGTTTCTAATATAAAACGATCTTGTTCCCGCATAACATTCTCTTGATGATGTTTCCGCTAAAATCAGTCTGCCTTTATTTTCTTTCGCAAAATTTTCCGCATGTTCAAGTAGTTTTTTACCAATCCCTTTATTTTGAATTCCCGGTTTAACAGCTATCCAGTATAAATCAAAAACTCCGTCGGTTAATGCTCTATGTCCGGTACAATGATAACCTAAAACAATATTATTTTCTTCGTAAATATAAATATTATAATAATCTTCTTCAGGTTTATTTAAAGAATCTTCAATTAATTCTAATGCAATAATTTTTTCTTCAGCACTGAATAAATCAATTTCATCAATAAGAGTTTTCAACTGCTTCTTGTGCTTCGAATGCAGTCTGGATATCATTGTCATTCCTTTTTAATGCAAACTCTGCGAGCCTATAAAGTACCTCGTCGTAAGTAATGCCGGCTGCCGCAGCCGATCTTACAAAACCGGAGTCTTTAGAAATATCAGGGTTCGGGTTAACTTCAATTACATACGGTGTATTATTTTTGCTAAGCCTAAAATCAACTCTGGCATAGTCTCTGCAATCCATAGCGTAGAAAGCGTCAAGCGCCATTCTTTCTATTTTAATTTTTGTTTTTTCATCTAGTTTTGCAGGACAAACCGGGACAGTATTTTTATAATAAACACTGGCTTCAGACCATTTAGCTTCGTAGGTAACAATCTTAGGCAGATTGTTGGGCAAATTCTTAAATGTAATTTCGGAGAGAGGTAATATTCTATTACCGAGTATAGCAGCGTTTATTTCTCTTCCCTTAATATATTCTTCAATTAGAACATCCTGCTTATAATTCTTAAATAGAAAATTAAGCTGGGTATTCATCGAGTTAAAATCATATGCCACGGAAAATTCCGAGATGCCAATACTAGCGTCTTCTTTACCTAGTTTTAATATAACCGGGAAATTCAGTTTGAATTTTTTTTCTTCAATTTTTTTATTTAAATAAGCCAGTAGATAATTCGGTGTTTTAATTCCGAATGATTGCAGAACTTGTTTGGTTCTTGATTTATTAAGGCAATTTCCGAGGGTAAGCGCTTTATTGCCTGTATATTCAATTTGCAGCAATTCAAAAATACCGGCGATATAACTTTCATAATTTGCGTTTCCGTCGATAGCTTCAACAAAGTTAAATATAATATTAGGAGAGGCTTTTTTCATTTTGGTGAGGGCAAGAGGAATATTTTTACCAATTGATAGCACATCTACATTTTCAAAGTTCTTTCCCAAAGCTGTTTTTATGTTGTCGATTTGAGCGACAAATTCGTTCTCGGAAAGATCTATTTTCTCTTCCTGTTTTTCGGAAGATTTTCCTAAGTAGTTTTCATAAATACTTGCAGGTTCGTTATAACAAATAAGTACTTTTTCTTTTCTTATCATAATAAATTGTGCCGCTTAGCCCCATAATATAGAACTCTGTTAATTAATTCATCATACTCAATGCCTGCTGATCTTGCCGCTTTTGGAAAACATGAATTATCCTTCGGATCCGGGAGAATTCCGGGGAGAGGATTAATTTCAATTATATTAGGTTCACCGTATTTATCTAATCTTACATCAAGACGGCTCCAATCTTTGCAGCGTAAAATATTATAAGACTTATGAGCAAGTTCATTAATTTTTGTTCTGAGTTCTTCATCTATTTTAGCGGGACATGTGTAAATGTCCATTGGATTTTCTTTAGTATCGAGAATCCATTTAGCCTCAAATGAATAAATCGGATGCATATTATCTGGGAGGTCTTCAAAATTTAACTCTATTATCGGAAGCACTTGTGCCTCATTTCCGTTTCCAAGCATTGCAACGGTAAATTCTCTGCCCGGTAAATATTCCTCAACAAGACAAGGCTGATTATATTCGGTTAAATATTTTTTCGATTCGTATTCAAGTTCGTTAAAATTAGAAACGTAAGAAGAATTAAAAATTCCCTTACTCGATCCTTCGGCAACTGGTTTAACAAAAACCGGAAAATCAATGGAAAAGTTTTGAAGATCATCGATTGATTGTATAAGCAGAAACTTTGGAGTTTTAATGCCGTAATAGGAGAGAATTTCTTTTGTTCTGGATTTATCTAAACATATTGCCAGCGTTAAAGGATCCGAGCCGGTATAGGGAATTTTCAACATATCCATTATCGCGGGAATTTGTGCTTCACGGCTTATACCGTTTTCATTTTCTGCAATATTAAAAACAATATCAATATCCGCGTTTCTTAGTTTTTCAAATGCATCGGCATTAGCTTCAATCATTATAACATCGTGATAAATTTCCAAAGCCGTTTTAACTGCGTTTATTGTTTCCATAGTATCCCACTCAGCATAAGTATCTTGAAATTTTTTCTGCTGTGCTGAACTATTATAAATGGAAATGTTATCGCTGACGAAGGTTTCTTCGGGCCTTACATTGTATGTTAGTGCAACTTTTAATTTTTTATTTATAGCAGGTGTATTAATGAATACTCCGTTAAAAAATTTATTGCAATATAATTAATAAATTTTTATTTACAATGAGCTTAAAAAATATTTTTCTAACCAAAAAATAATTTTTTAGGAGAAAAAAATATTAAAAATGCAGAGAAGTGTGTTTCGCCCTTTGTTTATGCTATGTTGGAGTACTTTAGGTTTTCTTTGTAGTTGTGAGCTAAATTTTCCCTAATTAATTTATTTTCATTTTTTTCTAAAGCCGGGTCGTCGTTTATAATTTTAAATGCATCTTCTTTTGCCGTAATAATTAATTCTGTATCGCTTATTAAGTCTGCATATTTAAAATCTGGGTATCCGCTTTGTTTTGTGCCGAGAATATCGCCGGGTCCTCTTAACTTTAAGTCAATTTCGGAAAGTTCAAAACCGCTTTCGATTCTTATCATTGCATTAAGTCTTATAGCAGCCTTGTTTTTTTCTATTTGTGAAGCAGACAGGAAATCAAAATTAAAGGCAAACTGCTTCTCTGCATATTTTGGGTCGATATTTGAGACTAATATGCAATATGCCTGCTGACTGCTTCTTCCTACCCTGCCTCTAAGCTGATGAAGCTGCGAAAGTCCGAATCTTTGCGCTTCGTTTATAATTATAATATTTGCGTCGGGAATATCTATTCCTACCTCAATTACAGTGGTAGAAACCAATACGTCAAATTCTTTTTGAGCAAATCGTTTCATTATTTCTTCTTTTTCATTCCATTTCATTTTACCGTGAAGAAGTCCGACATTCAGATTTTTTAAATATCCTTCGCGTAAATTATCGTAATAAGTTACGGCGGATTTAAGATCAAGTTTTTCCGAGTCTTCTACAAGCGGATAAACAATAAATGTCTGATATCCTTCATCCGACTTATCAATAACAAATTGGTAAATTTCCTTTAATTTATTTTCACTTCTCAGCACAGTTTTTATTGTTTTCCTGTCTTTTGGCATTTCTTTTATAATTGATACATCAAGGTCGCCGTAAACAGTCATTGATAAAGTTCTTGGAATAGGCGTAGCGGTCATAATTAGTACATCGGGCGAATTACTTTTTCGAATCAATCTTGATCTTTGAGCAACACCAAATCTATGCTGTTCGTCAATTACTACCAAGCCCAGTCTGTTAAATATGACACCTTCTTCCAGAAGTGCATGTGTCCCGATTATTATATCAGCTTTGTTTAATTCTATTTCTTTAAGATTGTTCTTCTTCTTGGAATTCTGCTGACCACCCAGCAAGAGACTGATATTAATGTTGAAGTCTTTAAGTAATCTTGAAATATTTATAAAGTGCTGGTTTGCTAAAATTTCTGTAGGCGCCATTATAACGGCCTGAAAACCGTTTTCCACAGCAATCAGCATTGCAATTAAAGCCACAATAGTTTTTCCGCTTCCTACGTCTCCCTGTAAAAGTCTGTTCATCGGAGATTTCTTCTCCATATCATTTCTAATTTCATTAAGGACTTTTAACTGATCCCGGGTCAATTCGAAAGGAAGGGTATTTAAGAATTTTTTTATTGGTTCTGCTTTTATCTTAAATTGAATACCGTTTATTATTACTTTTATAAAATATTTCCTTAAAGCGACAAGAATTTCGATAAAGAATAATTCTTCATATTTAAAACGCCTTTTAGCCTCGTTTAATTCTTCAATAGTGTCAGGAAAATGAATTGATTTAACGGCTTTTACAAGGTCAGGTAAACCGTATTTATTAATTAAATCGAAAGGTAAAGTTTCTTCAAGATTATCTGCGAAATTTTCTACAGCGTTGTTTATAATTTTTCTTAAACTAAAATCCCCGATGTTTTTTGCTTTTAGTTCCTTAGGTAATCTGTAGAAAGGAATAATTTTTCCAGTATTAAAAAAATCTGTGGATTCATTTGATGCGAGTTTATCAAAATCCGGGTGAACAAATTGGATATGTCCGTAACGGGTAACTACCGGTTTTGCTGAAACGGCAAAAAAAACTCCGGTTTGGAAACTGTCTTTAAAATATTTAATTCCCTGGAACCAAACGCATTCAAAAACACCGGATTTATCTTTCATTTTTACTTTAAATAATTGTTTCTTGCCGTATCTGATAACTTCCGATGAGATTACTTCTCCTACAATTGTAACTTCTCCTTCATATCCGTTTCTAACATATTCTAAAACTTGAATTGAGGAGATAAGTGTGCTGCGGTCCAGGTAACGAGTTGGAAAGTAAAATAATAAATCGCGTACGTTATTAATTCCAATTTGAGAGAATGACTCCGCACGCTTTGGTCCAACTGCTTTTATATATTGTACGGATGTATTTAGGCTGTTTTCCATTTAAAGAAAAGTAGTTAAAAAATAATTTTTAGAAATATAAAGAAAATAGTTGCCGTCTTCACCAATTAAATTAAAAATTGAGGAGAAGAATAAAGAAAAAATTCCGGAAAATTTTATCAAAAGAAAAAATATAATAAAAGATAATTTAAATGATTAAGAAAGGCTGAGGGAATGTTTGGTTTATTTTAATGTTCAGATTTCATTTCGCGGGTCATAAGTTCATATGTTGCTTTGATAGGGTCTTTATCATTATATAAAATATTATAAGCCGCGTTAATAATTGGGGCATCTATATGGTTTTTTACCGCAAGTTCGTAAGCGGAGCGGCATGTTTCAACTCCTTCTGCAACCATCTGCATAGATTTTAAAACGTCTTTTAACTTTTTACCTTTTCCAATTTGTTCACCTACAAACCTGTTTCTGCTATGCCGGCTCATGCATGTAACAATAAGATCTCCCATTCCGGAGAGTCCGGCAAAGGTTTCCGGTTTTGCTCCTAATGCGGTTCCGATTCTTGAAATTTCGGCAATACCTCTTGTCATAATAGCAGCTTTAGTATTATCGCCGAAATTAGCTCCGTCAATAATTCCGGCTCCAATTGCCATAACGTTTTTGAGCGCGCCGCCGAGTTCTACTCCAAGAATATCAGTTGATGAATAAACTCTAAAAAATGAAGTCATAAATGCGGATTGAATTTCTTTGGATGTTTCTTCATCCTTTGAAGCGGCAACTACTGCTGTTGGAACCTTTTTAGCAACTTCTTCTGCGTGACTTGGTCCGGATAACACACCTATTTTATTTTCATCAACATTCGGCAGCTCATCATGAATCATTTGAGAAACCGTAAAAAGTGTTCCTGTTTCAATTCCTTTAGCCACACTTACAAATGTTGTGTCTTTAAAATCATACTTTTTCAATTGTTTGATAACGCTTCTTAAAAACTGCGAGGGAACTGCGAGCACAATCATATGCTGCTTTTCACAGGCTTCGTCAAGCGAATGCGTTATCGTAATTTCTTTGGGGATTGTAATACCGGGAAGGTAGCTTTTATTTATTCTGGATTTGTTTAAAGTTTTAGCGTAGGACTTTTTGTATTCCCAAAGGGTAACACTATGACCGTTACTATTAAGAATAATTGATAGGGCAGTACCCCAACCTCCGGCACCTAAAACTGAAATACGCATTTAATATATTTATTTACTTTTCGAAAAAGTAATTTTGTTTTCGTTTCCGTTTAAAAGCCTGCTGAGATTTGCGCGGTGCGTATAAATTACAAAAAACGCAATTGCCACACTGAACGGAAGTATTGTGTGATAACTCTGAATATCTACTCCGAATATATTCTCTCGAACAACCATAATAAATGGAATTGAAACAGCGGCCAACATACTGCCAAGTGAAATATATCTAGAGATGGAGACAACAAGTATAAAAACACCTAAAGCTACAATCATATCGATTGTAATTATAGTAATTAAAAAACCTAACGCAGTTGCAATTCCTTTGCCTCCTTTGAATCCGGCGAAGATTGTCCAAACATGTCCTATTACTGCTGCAATACCGGCAATAAATTGAACTAAAGTAAAATCATCAAACGGTGTCGCATTTGGAAACGGAAAACTTCCGTAATAAAGTCTTGAAATAAAGATTACGGCTATAACTCCTTTAAATGCGTCAAGCAGAATAACTGAAACTCCGTATTTCCATCCAAGTACACGAAACACATTTGATCCGCCCGCATTACCGCTGCCGTAATTTCTGATATCTATATTTTTTACAAGCTTGCTCATTATTATACTTGTAGGTATAGAGCCGACTAAATAAGACAAAAATAAGATGAAAAGTAGATTTAGCATATTATAACCCGAAATTTCATAAAAAAACTTATAGAAATAAAAAATAAGAAACAATGATTAAATATCGCATTATCCTAATTTGATAATATGGACTTAAACAAGTCTATATCGGAAGAATTTGTAATTTTAAAATTTTTTAAATCGCCTTCAATAATTTTTACAGTATATCCTGCTTTTTTAACAATCATTGACTCATCGGTTCCAATAAAATTTTCATTGTAAGCTTTATTCATCGAATCGCTCAAGATTTTATATTTAAAAATCTGGGGAGTCTGCGCGTAATAAATATTATTACGATCCACATATTCCTCCACAAACATATTTCCTTTTATTAATGTATCTCTTGCTTTAATTGCAACGACTATACTATCGGAAATTTTTGCTTCATTTAAAGCTTTTGCTAAAATTTTATTTGAAAGAAGCGGACGCGCAGCATCATGAACTGCAATAAGATCTTCGGTATCCGCGGTTAGGGAAGACAGGGCTTTATATACAGAATCCTGTCTTTCTTTTCCGCCTTCAATAATGTTGGATATTTTATTCAAATTATATTTCTGTTTCAAATCATACAGCAGACCAAAATATTCTTTTTTAGCCGCAATAATAATTTCATCAATCATTTCGCAATTTTGAAATAACTCAATAGTATAAACAATAATCTCTTTACCGTTTATTTTTACATATTGTTTTGGTATTTCGCCGCCAAATCTTTTACTATCGCCGCCCGACGGTATGATTGCGTAAGTTTTCATATTATATAATCAGCATTGCATCGCCGTAACTTAAAAAGCGATATCCTTCTTTAAGAGCTTTTTTATAAGCTTTCATTACAAAATCATAATCACCAAAAGCGGCCGACAGCATAAGTAATGTTGATTCCGGCTGATGAAAATTAGTTATAAGTTTTTTTGTAATTTTAAAGTCATAAGCAGGGAAAATAAATTTATCAGTCCATCCGTAATTCGGTTTAACAAATCCTTCGGCTGTAACACTGCTTTCCAATGCTCTTGTTGTACTGGTTCCTACAGAAAATATATTTTTTTTACCGATAAGCGCTTTGTTGATTATTTCGGCTGAATCATCCGGGATTTCAAAATATTCAGAATCCATTTTATGTTTGGTTAAATCTTCTACTTCAACCGGTCTGAAAGTTCCAAGTCCTATATGAAGAATCACTTTAGCTATTTTAATCCCTTTCTTTTCAATTTTTTTTACGAGAGCGGGGGTAAAATGCAAAGCTGCAGTAGGGGCTGCAACAGAGCCGTCAATTTCGGCAAACATAGTTTGATAGTCTTTTTTATCTTTAGCAACAGGTTCTCTTTTAATATAAGGAGGAAGAGGGGTTAAGCCAATTTTTTCTATCGCACTGTATATGTCCCCAGAGTCTTCATTAAAACGAACAGTTCTGCCGCGAGAAGTTGTATTATCAATTACTTCGCACCATAGTTTATCGTTAAAATAAATTCGGTTGCCAATTCTTACTTTACGTGCCGGATCAACAATAACGTCCCAAATGTTTTCTTCTTTATTCAGTTCTCTTAAAACGAAAACTTCAATTTTAGCATTTGTACGTTCTTTTTTTCCATAAAGTCGAGCCTGCATAACTTTAGTTTCGTTGACTACAAGCACATCTCCTTTTTCCATATAATCAACTACAGCGGAGAATTTTTTGTGCTCAATTTCCTGTGTTTTTCTATTCAATACCATAAGCTTTGAAGCGTCGCGCGGTGTTACGGGAAATTTTGCAATCGCAGTCTTTGGCAAATTATACTTGAAATCTGATAATTTCATTTATGCTCCTATACTAAATACATACTACATTTTTAAGAAAGCGGCGGATGAAAAAATCCGCCGCTTCGTTTATTATTATTTCTTTTTATTTATTTTCTTTTTTGCGGCCGGTTTGTTTTTTTTATCTCTCAATGCCGCTCTTGCAGCCGCAAGTCTGGCTATCGGAACTCTGAATGGTGAACAGCTTACATAATTTAATCCGGTTCTATGACAGAATTCAACAGATTCAGGTTCACCACCGTGTTCGCCGCAAATTCCAACTTTTAGGTTAGGATTAACGGAGCGTCCTTTTTGAGTTCCCATTTCAACTAATTGACCGACACCCGATTGATCGAGGCTTTCGAACGGATCTCTCGGTAATATATCTTTCTCGATATATTTGGGAAGAAAGGTTCCCGCGTCGTCTCTGGATAATCCGAATGTTGTTTGAGTTAGATCGTTAGTACCGAAGCTGAAGAACTCAGCCACGGTAGCAATTTCGTCTGCAGTTAAAGCAGCTCTCGGCAATTCGATCATTGTACCGACAAGGTAATTTATTTTTTTACCTTTTTCTTTGAAAACATCGGCAGCTACTCTTCTTACAATTTGTTCCTGCAATTTAAGTTCATTTATATGGCTTACTAAAGGAATCATAATTTCAGGAAATACTTTAATACCTTTTTTCGCGGTATCAACAGCGGCTTCAAAAATTGCTCTAGCCTGCATTTCTGTAATTTCAGGATAACTTATACCTAAACGGCATCCTCTGAAACCAAGCATAGGGTTAAATTCCTTTAAAGCTTCCATTTTTTCTTTTACTTTTTTAGGAGTAATATTTAAAGCTTTTGCGACTTCCGCAATTTCTTTATCTGAATGAGGCAAGAATTCATGAAGAGGAGGATCCAATGTTCTTATAGTAACAGGTTTGCCTTTCATTACTTCAAAAATTCCGGCAAAATCTTTTCTTTGATGAGGGAGTAATTTAGCAAGAGCTTTTTTTCTTCCTGCTTCATTTTCTGAAAGAATCATTTCGCGGACGGCAAGAATTCTGTTTTCACCGAAGAACATATGTTCGGTTCTGCATAAACCTATACCTTCAGCTCCGAATGATATGGCATTTTCAGATTGATCCGGTTGATCTGCATTTGTTCTTACATTCATTGTTCTATAGTTATCTGCCCATGTCATTAAATCTTTATAAGTTTTATAAACATCGGAATCTTTAGCGTCCATTTCTTTTGTGATCAACACTTGAACAACTTCAGAAGGTTTGGTTGTAATTTGTCCCGCAATTACTTCTCCGGTTGTACCGTCGATAGAAATATAATCGCCTTCTTTAATAATATGTTTTGTACCTTCAACGGTCATTTTTCCGGCTTTGTAGTCAATTTCTAATGAACCGCATCCGGCAACGCATACCTTACCCATTTGACGCGCAACTAGAGCCGCATGAGAGGTCATACCCCCCTTAGCAGTTAAAATACCAACCGCGGCGTTCATGCCTTTAATATCTTCTGGCGAGGTTTCAATTCTAACAAGAATAACTTCATTTCCTTTTGCCGCCATTTCTTCGGCATCTGAGGCAGTGAATGCAACTTTACCGCATGCAGCTCCCGGACCGGCGTTTAATCCTTTTGCCAATAATTGTCCGTTTGCAACAGCTTTTGATTTTTCTTTTAAGTCAAAAATAGGTCTTAGTAATTGATTCAACTGATCGGGTTGAATTCTCAATAAAGCTTCTTCTTTATCGATTAGTTTTTCTCTTACCATATCTACTGCAATTTTAACCGCGGCAAAACCGGTTCTTTTACCAACACGGCACTGAAGCATCCATAATTTTCCCTGCTGAATTGTAAATTCAACATCCATCATTTCTTTATAATGTTTTTCCAGAATAGATCTGATGTTTGTTAATTCTTTGTATGCTTTTTTGTCATCTTTTTCTAAATGATCAATCGGAAGCGGAGTACGTGTACCCGCAACTACGTCTTCACCTTGAGCATTAAATAAGTATTCGCCGTAGAATTTGTTAGCGCCAGTTGAAGGATCGCGTGTAAAAGCAACACCGGTGCCTGAATCTTCGCCCATATTTCCGAACACCATTGATTGAACGTTGACCGCGGTTCCCCAATCAGCGGGAATATCGTTTAATTTTCTATAAACAATAGCTCTTTCATTCATCCAAGAACTGAATACGGCGCCGATTGCACCCCATAATTGATCCATTGGATTTTCGGGGAAACTGCTGCCGGTCTGTTTTTTAATTGCAGCTTTAAATTCAGCAACCAATTCTTTTAAATGTTCGGCCGTTAAATCGGTATCTTTTTCAATTTTGTTTGCTTTTTTCTTTGCGTCAAGAATTATTTCAAAGGGATCTCTGTCATGTTTATCTTTAGGCTGTAAACCTAAAACAACATCACCGTACATTTGAACAAATCTTCTGTAAGAATCATAAACAAAGCGAGGATTATTTGTTTTTTCAATTAAGGCCTGAACAGTTTTGTCGTTAAGACCCAAATTAAGTATTGTGTCCATCATGCCGGGCATTGAAGCACGTGAACCGGAACGAACAGAAACAAGCAAAGGGTTTTTAAGGTCGCCGAATTTGGCTCCCATTATTCCTTCAACTTTTGCGAGAGATTTTAATACTTGTTCTTTAAGTTCTTTTGGATATTTTTTGTTGTTTGCATAATAATAAGTGCAAACTTCAGTTGTAATTGTGAATCCTGCAGGAACAGGTAAACTTATATTTACCATTTCGGCAAGGTTTGCGCCTTTACCGCCCAACAAGTTTTTCATTTCGGATTTCCCTTCAGCCTTATTGCCGCCGAAGAAATAAACATACTTTTCCGATTTCTTAGCCATTAAACTACCTCCGGATTTTAATTAGTATTACTATTTCTTATTGTTTAAAAATTCCCAAAAGATGATTATTAAACTCATCCTTTTGTTCAATTATTAAATCTATTTTTAAATAAAATATATCAATGTCGTCAAGTTCTTTTGAATACTGTGTTAATTTCACCGCATCTTTCTGAGTTGTTAAAACAGAATGTGAATTAGAACTGTAAAATTTTTTTCTAATTGTATCAACTTCCTTATTTAAATATCTTTTATGGTCTTTAAACAACAATTTATTTGTAAAATCAATTCCGTTATTCTCCAGAACTTTTAAGAAAGAATAGGGTCTTGCAATACCGCATACCACCAAGCTTTTTTGTCCTTGAAACTCTTTGAGTTCATAATGCTGATGATTTTTCACATCATAAATTCCTGCAGTTTCATAATAGCCTGTAAATATTTTTTTTCCTTCAAAATATTTTCTAAGTTTAGAAGGAATTTCTTTTTTCTCATTAAACTTTCTGTTGACAATTATTATATCAGCACGGTCAACCGCAGTAAAAGGTTCACGCATAATTCCCAATGGTAGAAGATTTTGATCCATACTCCCGGTCTTCTGCATAAAACGCTGATCGAATATCAAAATGTTCAAATCTCTTTTAATCCAGCGGTGCTGGTAAGCGTCGTCCAAAACAATAGTATCTAGGTTAACATCTTTTAAAAAATTTACGGCTCCTTCAACTCTTTTTTCGGAAACGGCTGCCGGAACTTTACATTCTTCGGCAACAAGAAAGGTTTCATCACCGCTTTTCTGCACATCTGTTAAAAGATCTTTTCCGTCGGATACTAGTAAATAACCTTTAGAACTGCGCATATATCCGCGGCTTAAAATGCCAACTTTCTTTCCTGCATTTTTAAGAATATTTGTTACATAAATTACGGTGGGTGTTTTACCCGATCCGCCCACAGTAATATTACCAATAGAAATAACTTTTGCATTTATCCCAATTGATTTGAAATATTCATTATCAAAGAAATAATTCCTGATTTTAATCAGTAAACCGTATACAATGTACAAAGGCGATAAAATCACCCTAAAAAAATTCAACACAAATCTTCTGCTTTCTTTTGTAAATTATTTAATAACAATTCGCACTCTTCAATTTTTAATGATGTTTCATCATAACTTAATTCGGCATTTATATAAACGGGCTCGGAGTAAACCGCCACCGAGCGGCTTAAAAATCCCGGGATTTCAAATCCGTCCCAGCTTTTTAATTTTTTCTTTTTGCTGTGGGCAATTCCCAATAAAATAATTGGGATACCCGATTTTTTAGCCGTAATAACCGCGCCGGCTTTCATTTTATAAATTGGGCCGGTCGGACCGTCCGGAGTTATCGCAATTGAATAACCTTCGGCTGCTTGTTTTAATAAAATATCCAGCGCTTCTTTGCCGCCAATATGACTGGATCCCCGCGCTACATTAAAATTCCACTTTAGAAGTACGTTCGAAAGCAAATCCCCGTCCTTACTTTTGCTTACAAGCGCGGCAAAATTTTTATTCCTATGAAGAAACCATCCAAGCAGCATTGATCCATGCCAGAAAGCAACGACAAAATTTTTCTTTTCAGCAATTAATTTTTGGACCGCCTCGCTGTTTACAATTTTAACGCGTAATGATTTACAAAGAACATCAACGGCAAAGAACAAAAACATGTTGCCGAAATTTCTTAAAACAATTTTTTTAATCTCTTTTAGTGTCATTCAAAAAATCAATTACAATTTGGGCGGTTTTTTTAGATGCGCCCGGTTCGCCCAGTTTGTTTTTTATTTCCCCTAATTTAATTTTCATGTCAGAATAAATTTTCTCGTTGTTTAAAATTCGTTCAGCATGGTTATAAATATTTTGAGGATTAACATCTTTTTGAATTAATTCATCAATTATATTTTCTTGAGCTACAATATTAACAAGGGCAATATTTTTAAGCTTAATCAGCATTCGTCCAATCCAATAAGTAATAGTACTTGTAGAATACACAACAATAAAAGGAAGCTGGAATAATGCTGTTTCCAAAGTAGATGTACCTGATTTAATAATTCCGAATTTAGAATGTTTTAAGAAATCATAAGTGTAGCCTTTTGCAATCGTGAATTTATAAACACCGGTAAATTCGTCAAAAATGTTCTCTTCAATATTTTCGGAACAGGCAATAACAGTCTGCATATTAAATTTCCCGCAAATTAATGAAGCTGCTTTTATGCAATCGGGAAAAATTTTTTCAATTTCCTGTTTTCTGCTTCCGGGCATAAGCAGCAATAATTCTTTATCGGGATCAAGTTTAAATTTATCAATTAGTTCTGCTTTAGATAAAAAATCATACTCGGCAATTCTTTCAAGCAGCGGATGACCGGTATAACAAACGTCTACTCCCGCTTCATTATACATCACTTCCTCAAAAGGGAAGACGACAATCATTTTGTCAATGAGCGATTTTATTTTTGTAATTCTTTTTTTTCCCCACGCCCAAATTTGAGGGGATATGTAATAGATTAATTTAACTCCGGTTTTTTTTAATTTTTTTGCGATACTTAAATTAAACCCGGGATAATCAATAAGAACAACTGTTTTTATTTTTTCTTCGGCAACTTTTTCTAATAATGATTTTTGCACTTTTTTAATAAACGGAATATGTTTTACCACTTCGGCAAATCCCAGGAATGCCATTTCATTTATATGAAACTGAGCGATCATTCCTGCAGAAATCATTTTATCGCCGCCGATTCCGAAAATATTAATTCCGGCATCAATACTTTTTAATTCATTTATTAGTGAAGCACCGTGCAGATCGCCGGAGGCTTCACCCGCTATTATCATTAAATTTTTATTCACTGCTATCCAATTAAATAAAGTATTATGATAATTATTGTGACAGCAGAAAATGCCTGTAAAGTTCTCGTTTCCGAACGCAGACCCATGTGCAACTTAAACGGAGGCTGTTCAATTCCTTCATTTTTAAAAGGGGTAAATCTTGGAAATAATTTTGGAACAGCTTTATAATATTCGTCATATTCTTTGCCGAACTTTTCTCTTAAAAATCCTTCTTCTTCACCGATTATAATATAATACTGAAAATAAAAGAAGAGAAAGGCGGCAATTTGCAAATAAGGGAACAGGGCCCATGACATTATGCCTATTCCCATATACAAAAGAATATTTCCCAAGTACAATGGATTTTTAACATAAGCAAACGGTCCGGTGACAATTAAATATGTTCCGCCCACTCGTCCTGTTGTGCGTGTTTCGCTTCCTGCAATACTAACGCCCCAAAGTCTAATTAGTTCCCCGCATAAAGCAACAATAAAACCGGCAATAAGCGATAACGGAGTTGCCTGCTGAAAAATTACCATTACAATCAAGAATGGAATAGGAGTATAACTTCTGTATTTAAAAACCTTTGTCGCAAATTTTTTCATTTTTTATCCTTGTAAATAAACTTCCCGTCTTTTTAATTCTGCCTGATGGCGTTTTTTTAATCTTCTCTTTTTTTTCATTTCTTCGATTCTTAAAATTATTTCATCAAAATTTTTAAAAGGGAAGTATGAAATTCTGTTTGTATCACAAAATTTTAACAGTGAATTTTTAGCGAATATAAAATCACAAAATTGGGCCGGGCAGGTATCCGACCAGCCGTCTCCGATATAAATTGTATAATCATTATCGCTGCTGTTATTAATAATATGATTGCGCTTGCAGTTCGCACAATTTAAACATTCTTCATCGGTGTATTTAAAAACAGGAATCAGGTTATTGTTCAAATCAAAAGTTAATTCATTCGTATAAGCTGAAACAGTTTCAAGTCCTTCCCGTTTCAAAATTCTATTTATATAATAATCGAGACCGTCGCTAAGTATTGAAATATAAATATCTCCGGCATTACAGTAATCAACAAATCTTTTAAATGACTGGTCAATCTCAATTGAATCAATGAATTCGTCAAATTCTCTTAAGTCCAAATTTTTAACAGTATCGCACAGCATATGCCATGTTTGTACAGAAGACAATTTTTTGTTTATCCAGAGCTGAATTATTTCGTTTGCTTTTTTCTCATCTCCGAATTTCACGAACATTGCTTCGCCGACATCGGTTTTAGTAATTGTCCCGTCGAAATCAACAAAAACTCTAAATATTTTTTCTTCGTTAAAATTCATAATTAATTTTGTGATACTTCTTCGTCAAAATGAACACCTGCAAGTTTTGAAATTCCTTCTTCCTGCATTGTTACGCCGTACATATTTTGCGATGATTCCATTGTACGTTTATTATGTGTAACAATAATAAACTGTGTCTGTACACTGAATTCTTTAATTAATTTAGTAAACCTGTCAACGTTTGCATCATCCAAAGGCGCGTCAACTTCATCAAGGATACAAAACGGGCTTGGTTTAACAAGATAAATTGCAAAAAGCAATGCCGTTGCTGTTAAGGTTTTTTCTCCCCCTGAAAGAAGTTCAATAGAAGTTGGGCGTTTGCCTTTTGGCTTAGCTATAATTTCAATTTTAGCTTCAAGCGGATCAATACCTTCTTCAATAATTAAATCGGCTTCATCACCGGGATCAAACAATGTTCTGAAAATTTTCTGGAAGTTTGCTTTAATTTCCTGAAATGTTTCCGAGAATAATTTTTGCGCGGTTTCATTAATTTCATTAATTGTTCTTATTAAATCTTTTTCCGAATTAGTTAAATCGTTTCTTTGACCCTGCAGGAATTCCATTCTTTCGCGTTCTTCTTCGTATTCGGAATAAGCTAGAAGATTAATTGGGCCAAGATTTTTGATCTGTTCTTTTAAACCGTGAACTTCATTACGCCGTTCTTTAAAATCAAATGAATCTTTGTCTTCAAATTCTTTAAACTCAAGATCTGTAGAATATTCTTCTTTTATATGTTCGATTAAATTTTCTAATCTGAATTTAATTTCGTTTAGTTTAACATCGGCTCCGTGTATAAAGTCGGATACTTCCTGCCGTTCACTTCTGAATTTACTAAGCTCAGTTTCAAATTTTGCGGCTTCTTCTTTTATTGCCTTTAATTTGGCGTCAATTTGGTTTTCCTGCTCTACAAGTTTTTGTTTTTCATAATTCAACTCGTCAAGTTCAAGTCTTGTATCTTCAGTACTTTCTTTTATTAATTCTATTTCAGAAGAGGTTTCGGTAATATCGTTTTGGCGTTTTTCAATTGTTGAAAGAATATTCGATTTATTTTCCTCCGCGCGGTGAATTATATTTTTTGTATTCTGAAGCTGCCCGCGCAGTCTTTCAAGTTCAAGTTTTTTCTGATTGTGAGTTTCAACAAGATTATTAAATTCCGTTTCAAAATTTTTAAGCTCAACTTCATAATCAACAATTTTGTAATCGAAGTTATGCTTTTGTTCTTTTAATTTGTCAATGTGGGACATAAAATTATTTATTTCGTCCCTAAGATTGTTCGACTCTTTTGCGTATTCCTGAATTTGCTGCTGGGCTTTATCAATTTCCTCTGAAGCTTTTTTCTTTTCAAACTCAAATTGGGATATTTGTTTTTCCAGGTTTGTAATATCATTTAGAATTAATTTGCCCTGTTCTGATATTGTTTTTAAGTCGATTGAAGAAATTTGCTCTTCAGTTGAAGAAATTTCTTCTTTTATTTTTTCAAGATTTGCATGAAACTTGGGAAAATCATTTTTAAGATTTTCAAGTAGTTGTTTTCTTCCGAACAAGGTTTCATCAAGTTTAGGGGAAGAGCCAGCTTCAACAATTCCGCTGCTTTGAACAATATCGCCTTCGAGTGTTGTAAAATTGTAACCGGGATATTTATGACTTAGTTCGATTGCCGCTTCAAGAGATTTAACAACCGCGGTATTTGAAAGTACTTTTCTAAAGTATGGCTCCCATTTATCTTCTGTTTTTACAAGAGCAAAAGTCCATTCCAAAAATGATTCTTCTTTTTCAATTTTTTTCGCTTTTCTTTTTATGCTGTAGCTGTTTAGTTTTTCGAGAAAAGATTTGTTCCCGTTGTCCGATCCGTTTAATAAATAGAATGAAGCTTTACCCAGGTCATTATTTTTTAAATAAGCGGTTGCATTTTGAAGTTCTTCAAAATTTTCAATTAACAAATTATTAAGCACTGTTTTAAGCGCCGCCTCAAGTGCGAAACGGTATTTCTCGTCTGTATTTCCCACATCTGCAAAAAGAGTTTTTTCTTTTTCTGTCCAGCCTGAGTTTTCAATTAAAACTTTAGAACCTTTCGATACGCCTTCCAAGTTTGTAATTAAAGTCTGCAGAAAATCAATTTTATCCTTAAGCGCGTTCAGCATACTTTTTTCATCAAGTTCTTTATTTTTTAATTCCGACAGAAGTTTTTCCAGTCTTTCTTTTTCTTTTAATTTCTCGGAGTAAATATTCTCAGATTCTTCAAATCTAGATTCGGCGTCATTTTTTTCATTTGACAATTCTTCAAGGTATCCAACAGTCTTGGCAATATCATTTGTGATTTTCTGAATTCTCTGATTCAGCCTGTTTACATTTTCATCTGCTTTTGTTAATGATTTCTGATCATTATCCAAAAGATTTTGTTTTGATGAAATTTCTTTATCTATCTTTAAGGCTTCGTCGTTAAATTCCTTAAGCGATTTTCTTTTTTCTTCAACTTCGTTTCTTCTTTGTTGTATTGTATCATCGTTAGTTGTTATACCTGATTCGGATTTTTGAATATCGGAAATAATTTCATCAAGTTTATTTTGATTGTCGAAGATTGAGTCTTCGGAAGCTTCAATTTGAAAATGCAGTTCTTCCAGTTCTTTTGTAAATCTTTCAAGATTGGACTCAAGAGATTTTAGCCTTTCTTCGGATACTGAAACATTTCTTTGCGCAGTATGTAGTTTCTCAGTATGTAAGGAAATTTCATTTCTCTTTTGACGCAGTTCGCCGTCAACCTGGTTGATTTGACTTCGGTAAACAATAAGTTCATTTTCAATTATGCGTATATCAATATCAACTTGTTCTTTTCTTTGAGTATAATCCTTAATTTTTTCTTCTTCTTCATTTTTATTTATTACGTAAAGAGAATATTCTCTTTCGGCAAGATCCAATTCTTTTTCGCGAAGCACGGACTGAACCTGATTATATTTATCCGCCTTTTTTGCTTGTCTTTCCAGCGATCGAACATTTTTTTCAACTTCGCTTACAATATCGTTAACACGCGTTAAATCCAATTTAACTTCGTCAAGTTTTTTTAATGCAAGTCTTCTGCGGAGTTTATATTTATTAACACCAGCGGCTTCTTCGAACATTCTTCTTCTTTCTTCGGCTTTACTGCTTAAAATTGTTTCAATCATTTTAAGCTCGATTACCGAGTATGCGTTGGTGCCCATACCGGTATCCATAAAAAGATTTGTTATATCCTTAAGCCGGCAAATATTTTTGTTTAACAAATATTCGCTTTCGCCGGATCGGAAAATTCTTCTTGTAATTGTTATTTCAGAATATTCTGAAGGAAGTTTGCCGTCGTCATTTAAAAACGTAATTGATACTTCCGCCATTCCCATCGGTTTTTTATTTCTAGTCCCGTTGAAAATGACGTTCTCCATTTTATCGCTTCTTAAGGTAGAGCTTTTCTGTTCGCCAAGACACCAGCGGATAGCATCAACAATATTTGTTTTACCGCATCCGTTTGGTCCCACAATGCCTGTAATACCTCTCGAGAATGACAACCCGGTTTTATTTGCAAACGACTTGAAGCCGAATATTTCTAATTTTGATAAATGCAAAAATTCTCCTTACATCAATTGAAATTGTTTAATTGAGGTAATGATGTAATCAATTGTTGATTCGCTGAGTTGGAAATAAATTAATTTTGTTCCTAAAACTAGAACAACAATCATAAATGTAAACAAATATACTTTATATGCAGGAACGTCAAATATTACAAACACTCCTTTAAGAAGTCTTTGAAATATCCATAAACTGAATACAAGAAGAAATCCGTATATGTAATAATTAAAAATTCCGTTTTGCAGGACTTTATATAAAATTAATTCAACAGGCAGTAAAAGTGCGAAGGGAAGAAATGCCCAAACAACGACAAAATAAATACTCGAAAACATTACCCTGGTTTTAAGAAACAATGATGCAGTTTTTACTAAAAGACTTATCAAAACAAAAAGCAGAAGAGAAAAAATAAATAAATATATAAATGCTTCTGTAGGATTCCAGGCAAGGTAATTAACCAAACTTGCAATCATTGAACTGCCGGCAGATAAAATTAATTTTTCCAAAAGAATGTTTGTTCTTAGATAATATAAAATATTAACCTGAAGAAGAGCGTGCGAACCGGCAAGAACAAACATTAGAAAAAAAGTATGAAAACCTGAAAGTACCCGGTGATCTCTTATATCGGCATAAAAATTATACGGACGCATTAATGCTCTGCTGGAATCTTCCCTGAATTTTCTTTTCGAGTTCATTATAATGCCCATAAGAACAGCAAGACCCAAAGCAAATAGAATAAATAATAAAGGTGAGTCGTTTTCTTTAGTGCCAATAGGTATGGTAACTCTTTCTCCTTCACCCAGATTATATTTTAAAGTTTTATAAGCAATATTATTTTCGTCTTTATCTTTTCCCAATATTCCAATTTTATAAATGTTGTTATTATTGTAACCGGAGTAAAAAGAAGAGTATGCGCCTTTATAATCAAAAAGAGAATTGATAAAATACCCGCTAATTTCTAATGATTTCGAAAATCCTATTAAATCATTAAGAAATTTTGCCTGCGCTTCAATTGAGTTCGGCGTATCGTAACCGTTTTTGCTTCCTTTAAAATAAGGATAAGTAATTTCGCTAAAAAAGATTTTGCTTTTACCTAAGGAGTTAATTGATCCTGCTAACCCTTCTCTTAAGGATTCGGCAGACTTAGAATAAATTTCAATTCCGTATAAATCTAAATCTTCAATTTCAGTTTTGGGATATCCTAAAAAAGAAGCATATGTAAAATAGTGGTAATTATTTTTTATAAATGATGAAAGCTTTTTAAGCATATTTATTTGTACTTCAGAAGAAGATATATGCGAAGAGCCTAAACCTATTGCCGCAACCGCGGAATATTTGGAATAATCATTCAGCATTACTCTTAAAAAACTTTCGGCACGAGTTGTAAAATTATCACCTTCAATAAAACTTTCGGGAATAGAATTTGACGGAAGTTCAATAAATGCAAGAAGTCCTAATTTTTGACAGAGAAAAAGAGAATAAGGATGAGGAATTATTTTAGAAAAACGGACAGTATTAAATCCGGTTTCTTTTATTTTTGTTAAATCTTTTTCTATTTGCTGATATGAAACCAAATTTCCGGTTCTGTTATAAGATCCTAAATAAGTTGTGCCTCTTATGCTGAAAGGCTGATTATTTAATAAAATTCCTTCGCCTGAATTTGAAAACTCATAAAGTGAAAATGTTTTCATTGTTTCATCTATAAGAATTTCATTGTTATATAATTTTATATAAATTTTATAAAAATCCGGTGAAATAGGGGACCATAATTTTGTATCGTTTAACGATAAATTAAAATTTAAATTAGCTCGCTGATTTTTGTTGAAATTAATTACTAAATTTTTATTTGAGGATATTAGTTTATTGTTTTTGTCAACCAATACTGCGGAAACCGAATAATTATCAGAATCTGTGCTAGTTTTTTTAAAATTCTTTGATTTCTCAAATGAACATGTGAATTCGATATCAGTTTTTGGCAAGTTATTAAGATTGGTTTTTAATACATCAACTTTTTTAATATTTGTAAGGGGAATAAGTCTTATATAAATATCTCTTGTAATCCCGCCGTAATTTTCAGGAGCTAAAAATCCTGATTTGAAAGGAATTGTATTTCTCGAATTAAGATTAAAATGCAGATTAATAGTAAGTTTGTTCGGAGAACCGAATTTTAGAATATCTTTAGGCAGCTCAATACTAAAAGGAAGTTCACCGCCAGAATGCTTGTAAATTAACTTGTTGTTTATAAGGATTTCACCCGAATAGTTAATTCCCAAAAAGACCAATTCGAGCACATTATTTATAATTTGTTCGTCCGTAAAGTTGATTTCACGTTCATAAATCATATTTTCAGCGCCTTCAAATGCGGAAGGTATTGAAATATCGGTTTTATTTTCCGGTGAATCGGGGCTGAAAATTTTCCAATCGTTTCGCAATGTAATTAAATTACGGGTAGAGCTTGCCTCGGTAAAAGAAGAATCAATCATTTTCAGGTCATAAGGCGGAAGTTCTTTAATTTTGATCTGAGCATTAAGCTGCAGAAAGAAAAGTACGAAAATGGCAAGAATTAAGTATTTTTTCATTTACTCTAAGATATAATTAGGGAAAAATAAAGACCCTAAATATACATAATAAACGAGGGGAAATCAATGAAAATTAACTGTTTAAATTTGTGCAAATTTATAGAATACAACAAGTTAGGAGATTAAATACAGGCACAAGATGCCGGTAACTTGATCTTTATTAATTAAATATTCAAGCATCCGGAATCTTGTATCCTAAGGCGTTAAGCAAAAATTAAGCAGATTTTATAATTTCAAAAAATGAATCAGCTTTTAAACAAGCACCGCCGACCAATGCGCCGTCAATATCCGGCTGCGAAAGCAAGGTTTCAGCATTATCCGGTTTTACACTACCGCCGTATTGAATTATAATGTTTTCAGCAATTTTCGAAGAATACATCTCTTTTATTAGATTTCTAATAAATTCGTGAACATCCTGGGCTTGCTGAGGTGTTGCCGTTTTCCCGGTGCCAATTGCCCAAACAGGTTCATATGCAATAATTATCGATTTTATCTCTTCTTCGGAAATCCCGCTTAATCCTTTTCTGACCTGATCCTCAATTACTTTTTTTGTAATATCGTTTTCTCTTTGCTCAAGCGTTTCGCCGACACAGAAAATTGGTAATAGATCTGCCGAAAGTGCTTTTTTATTTTTTTTGTTGATTATTTCATCAGTCTCGCCGAATATTGCTCTTCGTTCGGAATGACCTAAAATAACATAATCACATCCTACACTTTTTAGCATTGAAGCTGAAATTTCTCCGGTATAAGCTCCGTTTTCCTCAAAATACATATTTTGGGCGCCAAGTTTAATATTTGTTCCTTTTACCAGGGCGCTGGCTGTTTCCAAAGAAATGAAAGGAGGACAAACAATTATCTCCGCATTTACAGCATTTCCGGCAACGGCATTTTTAATTTCTGAGATTAGATTTACCGATTGTGATAAATCATTATTCATTTTCCAATTTCCCGCAATAACTTTTTTACGCATATAGCAAACCCTTATTATCAATAATTAAGAGACATTAAATAAATACAGTTTTTAACTTACCGCTTCAACTCTTCTTATTCCCGGAACCTCACGAATTAAAGCTCTTTCCACACCGGCTCTCAATGTCATTTGAGACATCGGGCAACCGACACAAGCTCCGGTTAATTTTACTTCAACTATTCCGTCCGGAGTAATTTGAACAAGTTCAACATCTCCTCCGTCAGCTTTTAAGTACGGACGAATAGTTTCAAGAGCATTCAACACTTTCTGATTCAAAGTATCGCTCATTTTTTTCTCCGATTTTTAATCATCGCCTAAAAGTATTTCTACTTTTTGATTGGCTGAATTAATATTGTTTATACTTATTTGGGCCGCAAGATTTCGCCCAATTTCCATTATTTTTTCAGAATTTTCAGAATCCGGGATATCATAAACAATTGGTTTCCCTTTATCTCCGCCTTCACGAATTCTCGGATCGATAGGAATGCCTCCTAGGAATGGAACCTTTAATTCCAATGCTAATTTTTCCCCTCCGCCGTTACCGAATATATCATATCTGTTGCCAGTATCGGGCGCAATAAAATAGCTCATATTTTCAACAATACCAAACACCGGAACATTTACCCTATTAAACATCTGCAAACCCTTTTGTGCATCAATCAAAGAAACTTGCTGAGGAGTTGTAACAATTACCGCTCCGGTTAAAGGGATTGTTTGAACCAATGTAAGCTGTATGTCCCCGGTTCCGGGAGGAAGATCAAATATCAAATAATCCAATTCGCCCCAATTTACATCACTCATAAATTGTTTTACAGCACCACTTGCCATTGGTCCGCGCCAAATTATTGGCTGGCTATCGTCAATTAAAAATCCAATCGACATTAATTTAATTCCGAAATTTTCAAGAGGCATCATTTTTTGTGAATCGGTATCTTGAAAAATTTTAGGTTTTTCCCCAATTCCAAGCATAATTGGAATACTGGGTCCGTAAATATCTGCATCAATAAGTCCCACCTTTGCGCCGTCTTTTGCTAAAGCAACAGCAAGGTTAACAGCTACAGTACTTTTCCCGACACCGCCTTTACCGCTGGCAACAGCAATAGTATTTTTAACACCGGGCAAAATAGCTGATTTTTTATCATTATTGTGCGAAAGCACACGCGAGGTCATTTTTATATTTATATTTTCTGCCGAAGGAATTTCTTTCTTTATTGCGGCAACACAATCTGATTGAATTTTATCTTTAAGCGGACAAGCCGGAGTCGTTAATTCAATTACTGCTGTTATATTTTTCCCTTCAACAGTAATTTCTTTCACCATATTTAATGTAACAAGATCTTTATGTAAATCCGGATCATTAACATTTTTTAATGCATCGATAACATTTTCTTTCAAAATAACAGACATCAATTCTCCTTTCAAAAATTAAAAAGTAAAATACAAAATTAAAAAAATATTTGGTGATATACATGAATTATGATTTGTAAATTCAAATTAACTAAAAAATAATATATAAATATATCATGTATTTTTTCTTGATAGGATGCTTGACTTTTATGTTAGGCATGCTTAACTTGGAAACAAAATTAGCTTAAGATTAATAATGCCGACTATTTCAAAAGAAAATTACTTAAAATCAATCTATAGTTTGAATTTAACATATGGAGAAAGTGTATCCACATCCCAGGTTGCAATGAAACTTGAGATAACAAACGCGGCTACCTCCGAGATGGCAAGGAAACTTGCAAAACAGGGTTACTTACATTATGAGAAATACAAAGGTGTAGAACTTACCGAAAAAGGGAGAAAAATAGCGCTGCAGATAATACGCAGACACCGTTTATGGGAAGTTTTTCTAATAAAGGTATTGGGACTGTCATGGAGCGAGGTGCATGATGAAGCTGAAAAACTGGAACATAATACTTCTGAAGAATTAATAAATAAAATTGACAAGCATTTAAATTACCCGGAATTTGATCCGCATGGTCATCCGATTCCAAATGAAAAAGGTGAAATTCCTCAAATGCCGGTTTTAGTTTCACTTTTAGAAGCAACGGTTGGTAAAAATTATAAAATTTTTAGAGTTGCTGATGAAAGCAGTGAATTGATTGAATATTTGACAAAACTAAATCTATTTCTTTATCAGGATATTAAAATTATAGAAAAACTTTCATTTGATAATTCTATAATTGTTCAGGTTAATGGAACTAATCATTCATTAAGTGAAAAAGTAGCAGAAAAAGTTTCGGTTTCAATTTTAAAATAAGAGGCGGATGTGTACAACCAAATATTAGTATTATTTTTATCATTCTTAATCCTTGCTTTTGTTGTATGGATATTTTGGCCTGAAAAAGGATTATATGCTTTCATAAAACGCGGGAAAAGAAATTCAAAAAAAATACTAGTTGAAGACGCGTTAAAACATATTTATGATTGCGAATCAAAAAATTTAACATGTTCACTTAACAGTATAGCGGGAAATCTATCAATCTCGGCAGATGCAGCCGCTAACCTTATAGCCAAACTTCACAAAATGGATTTAATAGAACATGGAACCGATAATGTAGTTTTATCATCATTCGGCCGTTCTTATGCATTACGAGTTATTAGGGTGCATAGATTGTTCGAAAGATATTTGGCAGATGAGACAAGCGTTCACGAAAAAGACTGGCATATTATTGCCGAAGATAAAGAACATCTGTTAACCGATTTGCAAGTTAATGAACTAGCCGCTCAGCTAAGCAATCCAATGATTGATCCGCACGGCGATCCAATACCTTCGGCATCAGGCGAGATAATGGAAGTTCCTGGGATTCCATTAAATTCATTAACTCCTGGTGAGTTTGCAATTATAACGCATATTGAAGATGAGCCCGGGGAAATTTATAAACAGCTTGTAGCGGAAAATTTATACAGAGGTAAACAAATTAGAATGCTCGAATCAAATAAAGAAAGAATAAAATTTATTGCCAATGATGAGGAATGTATTTTAGCGCCGGTTTTTGCGTCAAATATTACAGTTAAAAAAATTGAAAAGCACGAAGAAATAAGAGAAGAATTTAAAAGATTATCCTCATTAAAAATCGGTGAAAAAGGAATTGTTGCCGGAATATCAAGAAAATGCAGAGGGCAGCAGCGAAGAAGGTTAATGGATTTTGGTGTTGTGCCCGGAACTGAAGTTCGGGTTGAAATGGAAAGTTTCGGAAGAGATCCGGTTGCATACCTTATCAGAGGTGCTACTGTAGCATTAAGAAAAAGCCAATCTGAATTAATTTATGTTAAAGAGTATGTGAAAGAAGAGGAGTTAAATTAATGTCTAATTTAAATTCAGCGCACAATTGCGCCGTTTGTCCGGCTCATAATCCGGGCAATTTGAAAAAACTGGGTATTAATATGGAATCCTCCGATTATGTTATCGCGCTTGCAGGTAATCCGAATACAGGCAAAAGTACGGTGTTTAACGCATTAACAGGATTACGTCAGCATACCGGAAATTGGCCGGGAAAAACTGTTACCCGCGCCGAAGGCGGTTACGAATTTGATAATAAAAAATACAAAATTATTGATCTGCCGGGGACCTATTCATTGCTTTCAACAAGTACAGATGAAGAAGTAGCGAGAGATTTTATATTATTCGGTCAACCCGATGTTACAGTAATTGTTGTTGACGCATCAAGACTTGAAAGAAATTTAAATCTAGTTCTGCAGGTTTTGGAAATTACCGATCGCGCGGTTCTTTGTCTTAATTTAATTGATGAAGCGCGCAGACATAATATTGAAATTGATGTACGTGCGCTTTCAAAAGAATTAGGCATTCCGGTTGTACCTGCTGCAGCCCGTCAGGGTGAAGGTATTCCTGAATTGCTTAAAATGATAAATGAAGTAGCTACCGGAAAATTTGTTTGTAAACCTCATAGAATTACTGCAGGTTCAAAAAAATTAAATAAATCTGTGGAAGAACTTTCGATTAAAATTTCTGAATTATATCCTGAACTGCCAAATTCACGCTGGATAGCATTAAGACTTTTAGAAGGCGATCAAAGAATTATAGACGCCGTTAAAAACGGCGACCTTGGAACTTTAAGAAAACAAAATACAGTTTCGGAATTGCCGGAAGCTGTTTAATAAAAATAGAGAATAAAAATGAGCGGAATTGAAATAAATAAAAAAGAATCTTTGTTGGCAGCTGCAAATAATATGCGTTGGGAAATTGGAGAGAATTTTCATGATACATTAATGGAATCAATTTATGCGGACGCAGCTGTAATTGCGAAAAAATCTGTGCTAAAAAAAGGGAAAAAGGAATATACCGGCTGGGAACAGAAACTAGATAAAATTGTTACAAGCCGGATATTTGGTCTGCCTTTAATGTTTGTAATGCTGGCGGTAGTATTCTGGCTTACAATTGAAGGAGCTAATGTTCCTTCGGCAATGCTTGCATCTCTTCTGCTGGATGATGTTCATCCTCTTCTGAAAGAATTTTCGGCATATATTGGATTAGCTTGGTGGCTTGACGGAGTATTGATTGACGGCGCATACCTTGCTATGGCGTGGGTTGTAAGTGTTATGCTTCCGCCGATGGCCATTTTTTTCCCGATGTTTACGTTGCTTGAGGATTTCGGATATCTTCCGCGTGTAGCGTTTAACATGGATAATTTATTTAAAAGAGCCGGCGCTCACGGTAAACAGGCTTTAACTATGAGCATGGGATTCGGTTGTAATGCGGCAGGAGTAATCGCTACAAGAATTATTGATTCCCCGCGCGAAAGACTAATTGCGATAATTACTAATAATTTTGCTTTATGCAACGGACGCTGGCCGACTCAAATTTTAATTGCCTCTATATTTATTGGTGCAGCCGTACCTGCGCATATTGCGGGCGTGGTTTCCGCAGGAGCTGTAGTTGGTATTGCCGTTTTCGGAATATTTTTAAGTCTGGTTGTTTCATGGGGATTATCAAAAACAGTATTAAAAGGGGAGGCTTCAACATTTAGCTTGGAATTGCCTCCTTACCGTCCGCCCCGAATACTGCAGACGTTATATACTTCATTAATTGACAGAACAATTTTTGTACTTTGGCGCGCTTTAGTTTTTGCCGTACCTGCCGGTATTGTAATTTGGCTCGTCGGAAATGTAAGCTTTGAGGGATTATCAATTGCGGAAATATTTGTCAATTGGTCAGATCCTTTTGCAATATTTATCGGCTTAAACGGTGTAATTATGCTTGCTTATATTATTGCGATTCCGGCAAATGAAATTGTAATTCCTACAATACTAATGCTTACTGTTATGACTGCCGGAATTGAAGGAGCTGGCGCGGGCGCAGGGGTAATGTTTGAATTGGAATCAGCATCAGCTACACAAGATATTTTAACTGCAGGGGGTTGGACTTTATTGACAGGAATTAACTTAATGATTTTCAGTCTTCTGCATAATCCGTGTTCAACAACTTTGTTTACAATTTATAAAGAAACAAAAAGTATGAAATGGACAATAGTTTCAGCATTACTTCCTATTGTTATGGGTTTTGTTTTATGTTTCTTTATTGCGCAAGTTTATAGAATTATAATTGGATAAAAATGAAAACCGGATTATTAATAATTTTTGTATTTATAGTTTTTCACATAAATTTATTAGCTCAGGATATTCCTGAGTTAATTACCGATAGGCCTGATCAAACTGAATCTGCGGCCATTGTCCCACAAGGCTGGCTTCAAGTTGAAACCGGATTTACTTTCGATAGAACTACTCACGAAAGCATTTACGAAAATATCAGTATTAATGAATATGCAATTGCAGGAACTTTATTGCGATACGGCTTAAGCAGCTCATTTGAGTTAAGAACTGGCGGCGGTTATTTCAAAACAGACGCCGATCCTATTTTTAATCATTCCGGTTTTGGAGAGTTTTTTATTGGGACAAAATATTTATTCCCTGTTAAAGAAATTGATTTTGCCATACTTGCACATTTAAATTTACCAATAGGAGAAAATGCATACTCGCCCGAAAAATTTGAACCGGAAATAATATTTTCACTTTCAAAAGATTTATCAAAAAATATTTCTGCGGGAATAAATTTTGGAGGACAATGGAATAGTTTCATCGAAGAAACAACATATCTTTATTCCGCGGCAATCGGGATAGGTTTAAATGAAAAGTTTGGATCCTTTGCAGAAATTTACGGAGTTATTATTAGAGGAGTAGATCCAATCTATAAATTTGATACGGGAATTACATACCTAGCTTCAGAAAATTTTCAGCTGGACGCCTCAACAGGAATAAACTTAAACGGTAATGATACAAACTGGTTGATAAGCGGAGGAGTATCTTTTAGAATTTCAGACTAAATTAATCTGCAATTACGCTGTATAAAATTTCGCTGAATAAAAAATTGTTAAGCCTGAATTTTACAATATCTTTGTCTTCGGAATTCTCAATACTTTCCGGGGTAAAATGAACAATATTTTTATTTGTGAGCTTACCGTAACTATCAAGAGTACGCTGATAAATTAACCGCGAATTTAGGATTTTATATTCGCCTTCATTTCCTTTAACCACTTCAAACATTATTATCTCCGTTTGTTAACGGACATCTTATATCATATTGTGTGCCAATTGAATTATCTTTTATTTTAGTTTTTATTTGAAGGTGTAGATTTTTCCAATGTAACAAAATAAGACGGATAAAAAACCTTTATCAAAAAAATACAGATTAAACATTAATATTCTTTGTGCCTTAGTGCCTTTGTGGCAGAAGAACAAATGCCACAAAGGTACTGTGTAAAAAGTCAATAAAAATATAGAAAAAATTATAAATAAAAATTCATCATATATTAACGGCTAAAGCTTGATTGTAATTAGGTATATAATCAATATTTTTTTTGAAAATAGTATAAATAAGAAT